>NZ_MJGO01000036.1 GCF_001864895.1 Curtobacterium sp. MCBA15_009 | reverse complement strand
GTCCGAGGCCTATCGCGAGGGCAATGCCGCCAGCCAGGTGCCGGAACACCAGCTGACCCTGTGGGCCGGTTACCGGTTCACGCAGGGAGTCCTTAACGGGGCAAACGCGGGATTGGGTGTCCGTCACAACGCGGACATATACGCCGATGATGCCAACACCAAAAAGGTGCCGGACTACACCCTGGTGGATCTGGCACTGGGCTACGATTTCAGCAAGCTCGGCCTGGAAG
>NZ_MJGO01000035.1 GCF_001864895.1 Curtobacterium sp. MCBA15_009 | reverse complement strand
TACGTCAGGATAGCGGATGCCCGGCTGGGTCCGGTCCCAGCGAAAAGCGAGTTCGCTGATGCGGAGGGTTTGCCGTGGGGTTACGGAACTCTCTGAGGTTACGGAACTATCTTTGTGCAAGTCTGTCTTGCCGGTCATGTCAGGCATTGGTCATCCGGTGTATGATCCCTGAATCGTTACAGGAGACGTCAGTTTTATGTCAGAACCTCTGGAATCCCGCTCGCGGCAACGCTCCCTGTTCGCCACCCTGTGTATGGTGGCGCTCGTCGCGGCCTTCAGTCTTTCAACCGCCGTTCGTGCAAAAGACGCCTCGCAAGAGATCGAC
>NZ_MJGO01000034.1 GCF_001864895.1 Curtobacterium sp. MCBA15_009 | reverse complement strand
GGGGAAGTGTCGCTTTCGCGATCCGGCCCGACGTCAGCGCGCGGCTGCGACCAGCCCGTGGGCGGCGGCGACCGCGGCGTTCGTGACCTCGCCGGCGTGCACGTTCACGCCGAGGGCCAGTGCCGGGTCGGCCGCGGTGGCCTGCTCCCAACCCCGGTCGGCGATCGCCACGGCGTAGGGCAACGTGGCGTTCGTCAGCGAGATCGTGCTCGTGCGCGGGACGGCGCCGGGCATGTTCGCCACGCAGTAGTACACGGCGTCGTGCACGGCGAAGGTCGGGTCGTCGTGGGTGGTCGGGTGCGAGCCCTCGAAGCAGCCGCCCTGGTCGATGGCGATGTCGACGAGGACCGATCCCGGGCGCATGTCCGCGACCATCGCGTCGGTGACGAGCTTCGGCGCCGACGCCCCGGGGATGAGGACGGAGCCGATCACCAGGTCGGCGTCGCGCAGCGCCTCGGCGATCGCGTGGGCCGATGACCGGAGCGTGGTGACGCGGCCGTCGAACCGGGCGTCGAGGGCGCGGAGCCGCGGCAGGCTGATGTCGAACACGGTGACGTCCGCGCCCATGCCGAGTGCCATGGTCGCGGCGTGCTCCCCCGCGACGCCGCCGCCGATGACGACGACGCGGCCCTTCGGCGTGCCGGGGACACCACCGAGCAGCAGCCCGCGGCCGCCGTTCGTGCGCATGAGGTGGAACGCGCCGACCTGGGCCGAGAGCCGCCCGGCGACCTCGGACATCGGCGAGAGGAGCGGCAGCGAGCGGTCGGGCAGCTGCACGGTCTCGTAGGCGATCGCCGTGGCGCCGGACGCGACGAGCGCGTCGGTGAGGGGACGGTCGGCGGCCAGGTGCAGGTAGGTGAACAGGACCTGCCCCGGGCGGATGAGCGGGTACTCGGCAGCAACCGGCTCCTTCACCTTGAGGATCATCTCGGCCTGCGCCCAGACCTCGGCGGCGGTGTCGACGATCGACGCTCCCGCCACGCGGTACTCGTCGTCGGTGAACGCCGAGCCGGTGCCCGCTCCCGACTGCACGAGGACCTCGTGCCCGTGCAACGCCAGCTCGGCGACGCCCGCCGGGGTCGCCGCGACGCGGTACTCGTTGTTCTTGATCTCGGTGGGGACGCCGATGCGCATCGCTGACTCCTTCGTGGGTGGTGCGGTCGTCCCACCATTCAGCGCCGGATTCGTTGCAGCGACGTTACAGCCGAACATCCGGATGACTTCGGCGCCATTCGTGCGATCGGATTCGGCCGGATCGTCAGCGCGCGCGGAGCGACTCGCTCGGCAGCTCGCCGAATCGTGCGCGGTAGGTCGACGAGAACCGCCCGAGGTGCCCGAAGCCCCACGAGCGCGCGATGTCGGCCACCGAGGTCTCCTCGCGGTCGCCGTCGAGCAGGTCGGCGCGGGCGCCGTCGAGCCGCACGCCGCGCAGCAGCTCGCCCGGTGTCTGGTCCAGGTGCCGCCGGAGCGACTGCTGCAGGCCGCGCGGGCTGAGCCCCGCCGCGACCGCGATCTCGGGCGTGCCGATCGGCTCGCGTGCGTGGGCGTGCACGTACTCGAGGGCGCGACGCAGCCGACCGTGCTCCGGACCGGTGCCGGCCACGGAGGAGCGCCACCGGCTGCGCTGCGGGAACGCCTGCAGCGCCGCCGTGACGAACGCCTCGGCGATGGTGCGCTCGCCCGACGCGTCGAGGCGGTGGTCGACGTCGAGCCAGGTCGACGAGTGTGCCCGCACGACGGCCTGCCAGGTGGCGGCCCCCTGCGCCGTCGGGCGCTGCAGGGTGTCGAACGCGAAGTCGTCGTCGCCCGCGACGGACCGGACGAAGTCGCGGTCGAGGTGCACGAGGTTCAGGCCGATGTCGCGGTGGTGCAGGGAGTAGACCTCGGCGAAGGGCACGACGACCGGCACCCCCGGCTCGAAGACGTGCGTGTCGCTGCCCGAGGTGAGCCGTCCGGCACCGCTGCGCAGCCAGGCGACGACGAACTCGTCGTCGACGCGGCTCTCGGTGCGCAGGTCCGCCATGAAGCGCGACGAGCGCAGGGACAGGCGGCCGTCTCCCACGTCGGCGAAGTCCCAGTGGGACTGCGGACGGGTGCGCCGGACGATCGGAGCGCGGAAGTCGTAGTCGCTCCCGAAGAAGGCGAGGGCCTCGTCGAAGTCACTGCCGACGAGCCGCCGGAAGTACCGGCCGGGGTGTCGATCGATGGAAAGCACCATGCACCAGAACGTACGAGCAGCCACCGACATTCGACGTCCGCGGCCGCTCGACACCGTGCGTCACGGCTGCAGGATCGCCTGTCCGACGCTCTCGTCCAGGATGAGGTCCGTCACGAGCCCCGCTGCCAGGGCACCGCGCAGCGAGGCGGCCTTCCCGCGCCCGGCGACGACGCAGACCCGGCGCGGCGCCCGCTTGATCGTGTCGAGGTCCGGGCCGCCCGCGCGGGCGTTCACCCCGATGTCCCGCCACGAGCCGTCGGCGCGGTAGAAGACCGTCGAGACGTCGCCGACCACCTCGGCCGTCGACAGCTCGTCGCGGTCGGCCGGGTCGAGGTAGCCGCCGGAGTACACGTGCGACGGCACCGGGGCCTGCGGGGCGCCGACGCCGAACACGACGAGGTCCATCCGCTCGTGCAGGTCGAGCACGCGACGGATCGAGCGTTCCCGGAACAGCGCCTCCTTCGTGTCGGGGTCGTCGAAGAACGCCGGCACCGGGAACTGCTGCACGAACGCGCCGTACGCCTCGCCGAAGCGGCGGAGGATCTCGGACGCGTAGACGATGCCGGTGGTCCGGGTGTTCGCGGCGCCGTTGATCTGGACGATCGTCGAGCCGTGGGTCGTCTTCGGCACGAGGTAGCGGCTGACCGCGCTCACGGTCGAGCCCCACGAGATCCCGATGACCATGTTCGACTCGACGTACTGCGTCAGGATGCGCGCGGCCGACAGCGCGACCCGCTCGAGCCGGTCGACGTCGCTCGTGTGGTCCGGCACCGGGACGACGTGCGCGTGCACCCCGAACCGCGACCGGATCGAACGGCTGAGCGCGGCGGCCTGGTCGAGGGGCGAGCGGATCTGGATGTCCACGAGCCCGGTGTCCCTGGCGTACTTCAGCAGGCGCGACACCGACGACCGCGAGGTCCCGAGCTCGTCCGCGATCGCGTCCATCGTCAGGTCCTGCAGGTAGTAGAGGTGCGCGGCGCGCAGCGCCTGCTGCGTGCGCATGGGCTGAGCCGCATCGCTCATGGTGCTCCGATCTGTCGAACGCAACCATGCACGGACGTGCACGGCCTCTGCAACCCTGGTCGCGCCTCCCGGCTGCTCGATCCTGGTGCGCGACAGGTGTGCTGCACGTTCGTGCACGTGAGTTGCCCGCTCTCTCGCCGGAGCGCACGATCGTTGGTGACCCCACGAACAGACGAAGGAAGCGACGAACCATGTCGAAGACGACACAGCCCAGGAAGACGGTGACCGCCCTCACCGAGCGCCCGAACGCGCAGGTCCTCATCGTCGGTGGTGGCATCAACGGCATCGCCACCTTCCGCGACCTCGCGATGCAGGGCGTCGACGTCGCCCTGGTCGAGCGCGGCGACTACGCCGGCGGCGCCTCGGCAGCGTCGAGCCACATGATCCACGGCGGCATCCGCTACCTGGAGAACGGCGAGTTCCGCCTGGTGCGCGAGAGCGTGCAGGAGCGCAACGGCCTCATCCGCATCGCCCCGCACTACGTGAAGCCGCTGCAGACGACGATGCCGATCTTCTCGACGTTCTCCGGCATCATGAACGCCCCGCTGCGGATGCTGACGCACAAGCAGCGTTCCACCAAGGAGCGCGGCGCCATGCTCATCAAGATCGGCATGACGATCTACGACTCCTTCTCGCGTGACGGCGGCTCCGTCCCGAAGCACGTCTTCCGCACGAAGAAGGCCGCGCTCGAGGACATGCCGGCCCTCAACAAGGACCTGAAGTACACGGGCACCTACTACGACGCGAGCGTGCACGAGCCCGAGCGCCTGGCCCTCGACGTCCTCAAGGACGGCCTGTCCGCCGGCGCCGACCGCGCCCGCGCGGTCAACTACGTCGAGGCAGCCGGTACCCGCGACGGCGGCGTCCTGCTCCGCGACCGCGAGACCGGCGACGAGTTCGTCTTCACCGCCGACGTCGTGATCAACGCCTCCGGCCCGTGGACCGACCTGACGAACGAGGCCTTCGGCGGCGAGACGAAGTTCATGGGCGGCACGAAGGGCTCGCACATCGTCGTCCACAACGACGAGCTGCTCGAGGCCACCAAGGGCCGCGAGCTGTTCTTCGAGAACGACGACGGCCGCATCGTCCTCATCTACCCGCTCAAGGGCCGGGTGCTCATCGGCACGACCGACATCGACGCCGACCCGTCGAAGCCGGTCGTCACCACCGACGAGGAGATCGACTACTTCTTCGGGCTGGTGAAGCACGTGTTCCCGCAGATCGAGGTCACCCGCGACCACATCGTCTACAGCTACTCCGGCATCCGTCCGCTCCCCCGCCACGAGGACACCGCCCCCGGCTTCGTGTCCCGCGACTACCGGATCGTGGACACCCCCATCGCCGGGCTGCCCGGGTCGACCGTGCTGTCGCTCGTCGGCGGCAAGTGGACGACGTTCCGCGCCCTCGCGGCGCACCTGTCCACCGAGGCGACGACCAAGCTCGGCGTCACCCGCACGGTCGACACGACCGGCATGCCGATCGGCGGTGGCAAGGAGTTCCCGACCACCGATGCGCAGCGCGCCCTGTGGGTCACCGCGCACGGCCACGGGCTCGACGAGTCCCTGGTCGAGGGCCTGCTCGAGCGCTACGGCACCCGCGCGGCCGAGGTCGTGGACGTCCTGGTCGACGGCCCGGTCGACGCCCTCGAGTCGGACCCGTCGCTCACCCGCGCCGAGGTCGCGTACTTCGCCCGCCACGAGCAGGCCGTGCACCTGGTCGACGTCGTCCTGCGCCGCACGAACCTGGCGTTCGTCGGCGGCGTCACGATCGACCTGCTCGACGAGCTGGCCGACGTGCTCGCCGAGGCGCTCGGCTGGACGACCGAGGAGCGCGCGGACGAGGTCCAGCGCACCCTCGACGTCCTGCGCGAGTCGCACCGCGTGATCGTGCCGCTCACGTCGGCGTCGCAGCTCGCGTAGCGCTCGTCCCCCACGGACAGGAGGCCCGGTACCAGCTGGTACCGGGCCTCCTGTCCGTCCGCTGGTCGCGTTCGCGGGCCGCGGGCCGCTGGTCGCGTTCGCGGGCCGCTGGTCGCGTTCGTGGGCCGCTGGTCGCGTCAGGAGCGTTCGCCGGTCGGGTCCTGGGCCGTGCGGTCGATGAGCTGCTCGCCGCCGATCGGCTCGCCCTCCCAGTCCACCAGCCGCCAGCCGTCGTCCGACGACCCCTCGAGCTCGACGATGCCGGTGTTCTCGAGGTTCCGCTTCGTGCCGAAGTGGTCCGGGGTGTTCTGCGCCGCGGCGCTCGCCCACGTGCGGATCGCCGCGCCGTGGCTGACCGCGGCCGCCACCGCGACCCCGCTCGCCTCGATCTGCCGCACCGCGTCGTCGTAGCGCGCGAAGAACTCGTCGCCGCTCTCGCCGCCGGGCATCCGCGTGCTGCGGTCGCCGCCGGACCACCCGTGCACGGTCGAGATGTAGATCTGGACCGAGGTCGCGTCGCGCTTGCCCTGGGTGTCCCCCGCCGCGATCTCGCGGAGGCCCGGCAGCACCACCGGCTCGAGCCCGAGCGATGCCGCCAGGGGTGCCGCGGTGTGCTGCGTCCGGACCATCGACGAGACGAAGAGCCGCTCGATGCCGCGGTCGGCGAGCGCCGCGGGCAGGGCGTCGGCCTGCCGCTGGCCGAGCTCGGTCAGGCCGGGGCCGGGCACCTCGGCGTCGAGGATGCCGTGCACGTTCGCGGGGGTCTGGCCGTGGCGGATGAGCAGCAGTCGCATGGAGCCACCCTACGGACGGCCGCCGACGTCAGCCCTGGCGGGTGTTCCAGCGTGGGTCCTTCTTGTTGATGACGTAGACGCGGCCGCGGCGGCGCACCACCTGCGAGCCGGGGATCTTCTTGAGCGCCTTGAGCGAGTTGCGGACCTTCATGCGTGCCTCCTTGTTGATAATTCTTTTCAGTTAGGGTAGCCGACATGTCTCCCGTCATCACCCTCGTCACGGCCCTCCACCAGGAGGACGCGGACCGCGTCGCTGCTCGGATCAGCTCCGGCCACCGGATGCACGTCGCGGAGCGCGCCCTCGCCGCCGCGCGTGCGATCGCCGATCGAACTGACCAGCTCGACCTGGTGTGCGGACCTTCGGCGGAGCACGGACTCGTCGTCACGCTGCACCCGGGGACCGACGCCCGCGCGGTCGGCATGCTGCTCGCGAACGCCGCCAGGGCCGAGACCGGCGACGATCGCGTCCTGCGGCACATCGTGGGTGTGCTGCGGGCGGACGACCTCGCGCACCTGCTGTGGTCGGACGTCGACGACGCCTTCGTCGAGGCCGACCGGGTCGCCGCGCTCGTCGAGTACGCGACGGTCATCGCCCTCGACCGTGTCGAACCGTTGTCCGGGGTCCGGCGGCGGGCACTCGTGGCCCTGCTGCACCGGCTGGCACCCCAGGCCGTCATCGTCGCTCTGCCGACGATCCGGAGCGCCGCGGACCTGCCGGCGTCGAACGGCGGCGCGGCGCGCGTGCTCGCGACCGGGGCCGGTTGGATGCGGGCGCTGTCGAGCGGCGCGGACACCGGGCGGGAGGTCCGCGACGACCTCGTGTCGATGCGCTACCGCGAGCCGCTGCCGTTCCACCCCGGACGCCTGGCCGCCGTCATCGAGCAGGACCTGGCGGCGGGGGTGAACGGCCGGGTTCTGCGGTCGAAGGGCTTCTTCCGGCTGGCCTCGCGCCCGGACCACGTCGGCTCGTGGTCGAGCGTCGGCGCGATGCTCGCCCTCGACCCCACCGCGAACCCGTCGTGGGACGCGGACGCCCCCGTCGGGCAGGCACTGTGGTTCGTCGGTGAGCGACTCGACGTCCGGGCGATCGAGCGGGCCCTGGACGGTGCGCTCCTGACGCCGGACGAGCTGCTCGCCGGCCCGGACGTCTGGCGCGGCTGGGCGGACCCGTTCCCGGTCTGGCCCGCGGTCGACCCCGCATCCGAGCACCGGCACGACTGACGGCGGCGCCGCGCCCGGCAGCGGGAGCGCCTGCGGCGTGCGTGTTCGCGCTCCCTCCGACCGTCCACGACTCGATCGACGCGTGGGCAGTCGGAACATGCGCCCGCATCGGGTGCGCGTGCATCCTGCGACGGACCACGAGACGATCGACGCGTGGGTCGTCGCTCGATGCGCGTGCACCGACGCCGCCGACGCCGCCCGACGTCAGGCGAGTGCGTCGAGCACCGCCCGCGCCGTCGCGGCGTCGGTGACGAGCTCGTTGACGAGACCGCCGCGCACCGCGCCGAGGATGCTCGTGACCTTGGCGCTGCCGACGGCGACCCCGACGGCGTGCGGGACGGCGGCGAGGACCTCGCGAGAGGTCCGCACCATCCGGTCGCTGCCGGGGAACTCGATGGCGGCGCCGTCGGTGTCGTAGAAGTTGAGGCAGACGTCGCCCGCGGCACGGTCGAAGACGGCGTCGTCGACGGGCACGCCCCGCGCCGAGGAGTCCCGGGTCGGCGCCGGTGCCCCGATGCCGAGGATCGCGCCCTTCGCCCGTCCCCACAGCCCGACGACGTGCTGGAACGCCGGGTCCTCGTCGAGCGTCGCGCGCATCGCCGCGGACGGCAGGGCCTGCGCGAACAGGAACGCCGGGATCGCACCGGAGCGTTCGGCGGCGGCCCGGGTGATCTCGTTCGTCTGGAACCACGGCGTCGGGTCCGCCTGGCCACCCACCGTCGGCACGAGCTGGACGCCGGGCATCGGCGGCACGGCGGTGTGCGCGACGTCGTAGACGGTGCTGCCGGACGACATGAGGACGGCGTCGCCCGGCGCGAGGTTCATGCCCTCGACGGCGGCGGCGATCGGGCCGGCCAGGTCGACGCCGAGCGTCGCCGTGTGGGTGACCGCCGCCAGGTGCACGGCGCCGAGGCCGAGCACGACCTGCAGGCGTTCGGCGAGCGCCACGGTCTCGTCCTGGAACGGGTCGACGACCTCGATGCGGACGAGTCCGGCGCGGCGGGCCTCGCTCACCAGGCGTGACACGGTGGGGCGGGAGACCCCGAGCCGCGAGGCGATCTCGGCCTGGGTGGCGTCCTCGAGGTAGTACATCCGCGCCGCCTGGTAGACGGTGTCGAGCGGGAAGCGGGTCCGGGAACCCTCGGCGGCGGGGAGCTCGGCGGACATGGGGCGATCGTAGCGGGACGCCCTCGGCGCCCGGTGGGTCGGAGGACGCACTCCCCCCGGAACGCACAGCGGGCTGTCGGGGGTCGGACGTACGGTACCCACGTCTCGAACGCTCCACGAGGGGATCCCGATGAAGAAGTCAGCCTGGCTGCCAGCAGTCATCGCGCCGGTCGTCGTGGCCGGCGCCGTCGCCGTCGCCGCCCCGATGATCGCGAGCGCGGCACAGGAACCGATCGCCGGCACGCAGCCGAGCGCCGCGGACGTCATCGCGAGCATCGCGCACTCGTCCGACGCGGCCTACTCGGGCAAGCTCGCCCAGACGAGCGACCTCGGGCTCCCCGAGCTGCCGACCGGGTCGGGCGGGTCCTCGCTCGAGGGCGACGCCTCCGACGTGCTCGGGCTCCTCACCTCGTCGCACACCGCGCGGGTCTACGTGGACGGCGAGGACAAGCAGCGGTTCCAGCTGACGCAGCAGCTCGCCGAGCAGGACGTCGTCCGGAACGGGTCCGACGTCTGGACCTGGGACTCGGAGGACCGCACCGCCACCCACGTGACGCTGCCGAGCGGTTCCGCAGGAGACCACCTGCGGGACGGCACGGCGACCCCGGCGGACATCGCCCGGCAGGCCGTCGACGCCATCACGCCGACCACGACGGTGTCGAAGCCGACCCGCGTCAGCGTCGCCGGGCACGACGCCTGGCAGATCACGCTGACCCCGAAGTCGTCGGACACCCTCGTCGGTTCGGTGCAGCTGGCGGTCGACCAGCAGACCGGGCTGCCGCTGCGCGCCGCCGTCACGGCAGCGGGCCAGGACGACCCGGCCGTGCAGGTCGGCTTCACCAGCCTGTCCTACGGCGCACCCGCTGCGCGGCTGTTCGACTTCACGGCGCCCGCGAACGCGACGGTCACCGAGAAGGACCTCTCCGACGTCCGCCAGCACGCCCGCGACCACGCCCGGGGCGATCGGCCGGCCGGCCCGGCGGTCACCGGTACGGGCTGGGACACCATCGCGGAGCTCCCCGCCGGCACGGTCGACCAGTCGTCCCTCGGTGAGCAGGCCTCCGGGCTGCTCGACCAGCTGACGACGCCCGTCGACGGCGGTCGTGCGGTGCAGACGTCCCTCGTCTCGGTCTACCTGACCGACGACGGCCGGGTCCTCGCCGGTGCCGTCCCGGTGTCGTCGCTGGTCGCCGCCGCGAAGTGAGCACGACGGAACCACCCGGCGCGGGACCGACCACGCCATCGACGCCGTCCATCGGCACCGACACCGACCTCGCGATCCGCACCACGGACCTGCAGAAGGTGTTCCGGCGGCAGCGTGCCGTCGACGGCATCGACCTGGCGGTGCCGCGCGGCGCGGTGTTCGGGTTCCTCGGGCCGAACGGCTCCGGCAAGACGACGACGATCCGCATGCTGCTCGGGCTCTCGAGCGCGACCGGCGGCTCGATCGAGGTCCTCGGGCAACCGATGCCGTCGGCGCTGCACCGGGTGCTCCCCCGCGTCGGCGCACTCGTCGAGGGTCCGGCCGCCTACCCCTACCTGTCCGGTCGGGCGAACCTGCAGCGCTTCGACGCCGCCGACCCGACGTCGGACCCGCGCACCCGTCGGGAGCGCGTGGCGCGCGCCCTCGACCGCGTGGGGCTGTCGCACGCCGCCGACAAGAAGGCGCACGCGTACTCGCTCGGCATGAAGCAGCGCCTCGGCCTCGCGAACGCCCTGCTCGCGCCGCGTGACCTGCTCGTGCTCGACGAACCGACGAACGGCCTCGATCCGCAGGGGACACGCGAGGTCCGCAACCTCATCCGGTCCCTCGCCGACGACGGCACCACGGTGTTCGTGTCGAGCCACCTGCTCGCCGAGATCGAGCAGGTCTGCACGCACGCCGCGGTGATGCGCGCCGGCAAGCTCGTCGCGCAGGGCACCCTCGACGACCTCCGCTCCGCCGGTGCCCGCACCGTCACGGTCCGCACGCCGGACGTCGGGCAGGCCGCCACCGTCCTGACCGCGCTCGGCCTGGCGCCGCGGCACGAGGGCGGCGCGGACGTCCTCGTCGCGGACCTGCCGCAGGAGGTACCCCCGGAGACGATCACGGCCGAGCTCGTCCGTGCGGACGTCCGCGTCCGCGGGCTGAGCGTCGGCGGGGGCACCCTCGAGGACCTGTTCGTGGCGCTCACCGGAGAGGGGTTCGATGTCGCAGCCTGACGCCGTCGTCCGTCGACAGCGGACCTTCGCACTGCTCGGCTCGGAGCTCGCGCTGGTGTTCCGTCGTCGTCGCACCTGGGCGATGCTCGGGGCCCTGGCGCTCGTGCCGATCCTCATCGCCGTCGCAGTGCGGGTCGCGACGTCCGGTGACGACGGCGGCCCGGCGTTCCTCGGCGACATCACGAACAACGGCCTGTTCGTCGCGTTCACCGCGCTGACGGTCTCGATCCCCCTGTTCCTGCCGCTGACCGTGGGGGTCGTCGCCGGCGACACGGTCGCGGGCGAGGCCAGCCACGGCACGATCCGGTACTTGCTCGTGGCCCCGACCGGCCGGTTGCGCTTCGTCCTGGTGAAGTACGTCGGCGCGGTCGCGTTCTGCCTCGCCGCGACGCTGCTCGTGGTGCTCGTCGGCGCGGCCATCGGTGCCGTGCTGTTCCCGATCGGGCCCGTGACGCTGCTGTCCGGCACGCAGGTCGGCGGGTGGTCCTACGCGGGCCGCGCCCTGCTCCTCGCGCTGTACGTGACGCTGTCGATGCTCGGCCTGTCCGCGATCGGGCTGTTCGCGTCCACCCTGACGAACGTGCCGGTCGGCGCGATGGCGGCGACGGTCGTGCTCGCCGGGGCGTCGCAGGTGCTCGACCAGCTGCCGCAGCTCGAGTGGCTGCACCCGTTCCTGTTCTCGCACCAGTGGCTCGGGTTCGGCGACCTGCTCCGCGACCCGATCTCGTTCGACTCGTTCGGGTCGAACGCGGTGCTGCAACTCGGCTACGTCGTCGTCTTCGGTGCCCTGGCGTACAGCCGGTTCGCCACGAAGGACGTCCTGGCCTGAGCACGTCGATCCGGCCGGTCAGCCGGGCACCCGGCCGCCGGCCGGGCACGTCCCCTCCTGCGGCCGGCTGGTGGCCGGCCGGCGGCCCGCCGGTCAGTCGGCGGGGGTGATCGACCCGCCGGCCATGCTCGGCTCGGTGCCCTGCGGGTCCTCGGTGGTGCGCGCCTCGGCGTACCGGTCGCGCAGGTCGCGGGCCTTCTCTGAGCGGTACCAGTCGAGTCGCGCACCCGTCTCGACGGTCTGCATGCCGATCACGACCTTGCCGCGCGACTTCATCTCGGCCAGGTCCTCGTACGCCTCGACGATGTACTCGAAGGGGTAGAACCCCGAGATGAGGACCTGCACCCGGCGGTCCTGCACGGCCTTCGCGAGCAGGGTGAGGAGTTCGCGGGTCTCCTCGTCCTCGGCGGGGGCGCGCAGGAACCGCACCTCGATGTCCCGCCGCTCCTCGGACGACACGAACCGCTCGTCGCTGACACCGAGTCGCTCCGCCAGCAGTTCGGCGTTGCTCTCGCCGTGGTTGTCGATGAAGGCGGTGATCGGGCGGCCGTCCGCGATGTCGCGGATCCGGTCCTCCTCGCCCTCGCCGTAGGCGACGGGCAGCGTGCCGATCTGCCGCAGGTAGTCGTGGTTGCGGGGGCTGCCGAGCGCGATGACGGTCGCACCGGAGTCGTGCGCGAGCTGGCACTCGATGTGCCCGACGCCGCCGGCGGCCGCGGTGATCACCACGGTGTCGTCCGGGCCGAGGCGGAGCGACCGCACCACGGAGACGGCCGTGCAGCCGGCCAGGTACAGGCCGCCGGCGACCTCCCACCCGACGTGTTCCGGCTTCTTGATGACCGCACCGCGCGGCACCGCGATCCAGGTCGCGTGGGCACCGCCCGTGGGTGCGTGGCCCATGACCTCGTCACCGACGCGCAGGTCCTTCACGCCGTCGCCGCGTGCGCGGACGATGCCGGCGAAGTCGACGCCCTGGTGCGCGGGGAACTCGAGGTCCACGTGGTCGCGGAGCTTGCCCTCGCGCAGGAACCGCTCGATGTGGTTGAGGCCGGCCGCGACGATCTCGACGACGATCTCACCGGGTCCGGCCGTCGGCTTCTCCTGCGGGACGAGCTCGACGACGTCGAAGTCACCGTACCGGTCGAACTGGACTGCACTGCCGTGTCGCATGGCTGCTCCTTCGCTGCGTGGTGGCTCCGGCCTACTCGGTGTTCCCGCGTGCAGCCCGAACAGGCGGGGTACCGGCGTGCGGACGCGACCAGGCGACGGACGGGAGGCCCGTGGCGGATCCGCCACGGGCCTCCCGTCCGTCCCGACGCGCGTCCACCGCGCGCGTCGTCAGTGCCTGCCGGCCTGCGCGATGACCGACGCCACCGCGTCGGCGTCGAGGTGGAAGGCGATCGGATCGGCGTCGGGGTCGGGGACGCGGAACGGCGTCGACCAGATCGAGCCGTCCTCGGCGACGTCGACGACGAGCGCCCCGCTGCCGACGTGCGCCGACTCCTCGTCGTACGCGCCGGTCACGTCGGTGTCGTTCGCGACGCCCGGGGCGACGAGGACCGGGACGCCCGCCAGCGACCCGGCGAAGTGGTGGTGGTAGTGGCCGCCGAGCACGACGTGGACGTCGGAGCCGCCGATCGCCCCGGCCAGGTCGCCGGGGTTCTGCAGGCGGAGGGCGTCGTGCAGTGCGGTCGGCGCGGGCAACGGCGGGTGGTGCAGGACGACGACGCTGCCGTGCGGCGCGTCGTCGCCGGCGAGCGCGGTGCGGAGCTTGTCGAGCGCGGCCTCGGACACCTCGCCGTACCCGGCTCCCGGCACGCTCGTGTCCACGGTGACGATGCGCCGGCCGGCGACGATCGACTGCCCGGCGACCGGGACCGTCGGCGGGTGGTACTCCATCGTGTGTGCGAGCCGGACGCCGCCCTCGCCGAGCACGTGTCCGTTCACGAGCACCTGGCGGAAGCCCTCGCGCAGGTCGTGGTTGCCGGGCACGGCGACGAGGGCCGCTCCGTGCCGTTCGGCCCACCCGCCGACGCGGTCGAGCACGGCGGCGTACGACGCGCGGCTGCCGTCCTCGGAGACGTCCCCGGAGACCACGACGAGCCCGACCCCGGGGACGCCGTCGGCGTGGGCGAGCACGCGGTCGAGCGCGGCGGCGGTGTCGACGGACCCCTGGTGCAGGGCGCCGTCGCCCGTCAGGTGGGTGTCGGACAGGTGGAGGATGCGGAGGGTTCCCGGTGCCGGCGGCTGCATGCCCGCCACGGTACCTGCGCCGGTGGTCCGGCGGCTGGCGGGCGGGTTAGCGTTGCCTGGTGACCGACGCGCTCATCGACCTCCGCTCCGACACCGTCACCCGTCCGACCGCGGCGATGCGCGCCGCGATGCTCGACGCCGAGGTCGGCGACGACGTCTTCGGCGAGGACCCGGAGACCACGGCGCTCGAGCACGAGGTCGCCGCACTGCTCGGGCACGAGGCCGGCCTGTTCACCCCGACGGGCTCGATGGCGAACCAGCTCGGGCTGCGGTTGCTCGTCGCCCCGGGAGCGGAGCTCGTCGCCGACCAACAGGCGCACGTGGTGCGGGCCGAGCTCGGTGCCGCCGCGGTGTTTTCCGGCATCACGACCAGGACGTGGCCGTCGGACCGCGGTCGGCTCGTCGCCGACGCCGTGCGCGAGCTGGCCGAACCGAACGCCGGCGCCTACTCGGTGTCGACCACCGCGATCGCGATCGAGAACACCCACAACTTCGGCGGCGGGACCGTGCAGCCGCAGGACGAGGTCCGCGCGGTGCAGGCGTACGCCCGGGCGCACGACGTCGCCGTACACCTGGACGGCGCCCGGCTGTGGAACGCGCACGTCGCGTCGGGCACGCCCCTGCACGAGCTCGCGGACGGCTTCGACACCGTCTCGGTCTGCCTGTCGAAGGGACTCGGCGCCCCGGTCGGGTCGGTGCTCGTCGGCTCGGCGGAGCGCATCGCCGCGGCGCGGATCTGGCGGAAGCGGTACGGCGGGGGCATGCGGCAGACGGGCTTCCTCGCCGCGGCCGGCCGGTACGCCCTGGCCCACCACGTCGACCGGCTCGCCGAGGACCACGCGAACGCCCGGCTGCTGGCCGAGGCCCTCGACGTCGACCCGTCCCACGTCGACACGAACATCGTCTTCGCCGAGGTCGCCGACCCGGCGGCCTTCGTCGAGGCCGCGGCCGCCGACGGGGTGCGGCTCATGCAGCTCGGGCCGCGCCGGGTCCGGCTCGTGACGCACCTCGACGTCAGCCAGGAGGACGCCGTGCGGGCGGCGGAGGTGCTGCGGACGCTCCCCCGCTGACACGGGCTCGGGGACTGTCCGCGACCTCGGCCCGCCCTGTGCGCGGGAACCGTCGGCTCATTCGGCGGTGGGTGGACGAGGACGACCAGGAGCGAGCGTGCCCGCTGCCGCTGGCGGCGTTGCGTGGGCCACCGGCGTCCGCCGAGTGCCGCGGCGACCGGGCACCGCATCGGCGCCGGCGCCGGGCCTCGCGCCGGGCACCGCGCCGCACACCACGCCCGAGGTCCGCGCCGCGCACCGCACCGCGCCAGGCACCGCGACCGGGCACCGCGCCGCACCGCGCCGCACCGCACCGCGCCGCACCTCGTGCCCGGGTCCGCGCCGGGCACCGCGACCGGGGTCCGGAGCCCGCGCCGGGGCCCGGGGCACGGAGCACGGAGCACGGGCCAGGACCCGTCCTCTCTCCTGATCGCTGACGGTCCTGGTTCGTGCAGTCCGGGGATCGCGAACCACGACCGTCACGGCGCGCGACGGCTACTCCGCCCCCAGCCGACGGCCGTGGCACGCGCGGCCCGGCAGTGCGGCGACGCGGCGACCTGACGATCACGGCGGCTCGACGATCCGGCGATCCGGCGATCCGGCGTTCCGGCGACCCGACGGCCCCGACGACCCGACGGCCGCGGGAACCGGCGGCTCGACGGCCTCGGCGCGGCGGGGCGGGGCGGTGAACAGGAGGCGAAGGAACCGCCGGGGGTGCAGATTACGGTCATTACCCCCGAACGGGGGGCAGCATCGTGCATGATGTCCCGGGCGCCCCACGATGGGCCCCGTCCATGCCAGAGCCCCACCTCACCGAGGAGCCCGACATCGCAACCCGAACCCTGCGCCGTCCCCGGCGCACCAGTGACCACCTGACCACCACCGACCGGAGCACGCGGTGAACCGCCGCGCCCTGATCGCCGCCGCCACGACCGGTGCGCTCGTGATCGGTGTCCCGACCGCCGCTTCCGCCACCACCTGGTGGGGCTGGGGTGGGCACCACCACCACGCCCCGCCGACGGCGCCGCCCACGCCGGGACCCACCGGCGAGGACACTCCGACCCCGGCACCCTCGGAGACGTCTGCCCCGGAACCGTCTGACACGACGGACCCGCAGCCCACGGAGACGCCGGACCCGGCTCCCGCCCCCACCGACGAACCGACCGCGAGCCCCACGCCCGAGCCTGCCACCGCCCCGGTCGACGAGGCCGCCACGGCAGCGTCCCCGCCGGACTCGTCGTTCGTCGAGCAGTTCTCGGCGGGTGCCGCGCTCGGCCAGGTCGCGTCGGCGTACGCGCAGTCGTGGCAGCCGTACCCGGACGGCACCTCGGGCATCTACGCGCCGAGTCGCACGGTCACGGCGCACGACGGCGTCCTCGACGTCGCGCTCGGCACCGGCGCGGGTGCTGCGGGCACCTTCGGCACGAAGGCCGGCGCCTGGGACCACGTCGGCGGCTCGTTCTCCGTGCGTGCACGGGCGACCGGCGGCGACGGCAACGGGGCGGCCTTCATGCTCTGGCCGACGTCGAACCGGTGGGCCGACGGCGAGATCGACTTCCCCGAGGGCAACTTCGAGGCGAGCCCGTCCGCGTTCCAGCACTCGATGACCCCGGGCCGCGAAGCCGAGCGGGTCCAGGTGCCGAGCGGCGTCTCGTGGCGCGACTGGCACACCTACACGGTGGACTGGGACCCGGGTCGGTCGGTCACATACAGCGTCGACGGACAGGTGCTCCACACCGTGACGAAGGACGTCCCGACGACGCCGCACCGATTCATGTTCCAGGTCGGCAACTGGGGCGCGTCCGGACACCTGCTCATCGACTGGGTGTCCACCACCGAGTGAGCGGTGCGGGCCCGAGGGGGCCTGCGCGATCGCGCCCCGCTGCGGTCGTCGCGCCCGAGCTCACCGGGGCGCGACGACCGTGACGGGGCGGCCATCCGGTCCGGGGTCCGTGTCGTCAGGCCGGATCCCGGACCGGGGCGACGCTCGACGACCCGGGCAGGGCGGGGAGCAGTTCAAGGGCGGGGAGCAGTCCGTCGATCGAGCGCACCGACCGTCGGGCGTCCCGGTACCCCCAGGCGGACAGCACGACGAAGACCACGAGGAACCCCCACCACAGCGGCGTGATCGTGAACGCGGCCCAGACCGAGAACCCGACGCCGAGCACTGCCATCACCGGGACGATCACCAGCGTGGAGCGGTACCGGCTCCGCAGCAGCTCGAGTTCGGGGCGCCACACGGTCGTGTCGACCCGCTCGTCCTCGGGCAGGACGCCCGTCCGGACCGCGCGCTGCACCGCGACCGAGGCCTGCGCGCCACCGAGACGCCGACGGCGGTTGCGGATGACGAACCCGAAGCACACCGTCGCGACGCCCGCGTAGACGAACGCGCCGACCGCCCGCTGGAGCGGCGCGAAGTCGCCGCCCTCGACGAGCACCCCGAGGGCGAACCACGCCGCGAAGAGCAGCGCGAAGATCAGCGGCAGCAGTGCTGGCAGCGGCAGTGCACGCATGCGGTCCATCGTTGTTCCCCAGACGTTCGAATGACCCGTTCCTGGTCCACCGTGGCGGACCCGGCCGGGAGAGCGCTGAGCGCGCCGCCTAGGCTGGACCGGTGACGATCGACCGGCCGGAGACAGCAGTCGCAGCACGGGCCGCGCTCGCCGGCGTCGTCGAATCGGACCGCCCCGCCGCGGGCAGGTCGGTCGACAGGCGGTCCCCGACCGGCCCACGACGAGCTGCCGTCCTGATGCTCTTCGGCGTGCTCGACGACGTCCCGAGCACCCGCACGCCGGGCGACCACCCCACCGGTGCCCCGGCGGTCGGCCGCGACCTCGACGTCCTGCTCCTGGCCCGTGCGGCGACCCTCCGCTCGCACCCCGGCGAGGTCGCCTTCCCGGGCGGCCGCATCGACCCCGGGGACCGCGACGCCACCGCCGCTGCCCTGCGCGAGGCCCGTGAGGAGACCGGCATCGACACCGCCGGCGTCGAGGTGCTCGGGACGCTGCCCGCGGTGCCGCTGGAGCACTCGAACCACCTGGTCCGTCCGGTGCTGGGCTGGTGGCGGGAGCCGTCACCGATCCGGGTGGTCGACGAACGCGAGTCGGCCGCGGTGTTCCGGGTGCCCGTGGCGGACCTGCTCGACCCGGCCCGACGCGGCGTCACCGTCCTGCGGGACGGCGGGCGGGAGTGGCGCGGCCCCGCGTTCACCGTGGAGTCGGCGCACGGACCGCACCTGGTGTGGGGGTTCACCGCCGGACTGCTCGACGCGCTGTTCGACCGGCTCGGCTGGACCGAGCCGTGGGACGCCGACCGCGTCGTCCCACTGCCGCCGACCGTCTGACCGGCGCCGAGCCGAGCCGAGCCGAGCCGAGAGCACTCAGCCCACCGCCGCGACCGGCGCAGAGAGCTGTCCGCCGACCACCTGACCGGCGCCGAGAGCGCCCCGCGGACCGCCCGACCGGCGCCGAGCGCGCCCCACCGACCACCCCGACCCGAGCCCAGAGCGCCCCGCGCGCCGCCCGACCGGAGCTGGGAGACTCCCGCGTTCCTCCGGCCGGACCCGGCGGGACCGGAGAAGAGTGCAGGGACCGGCACGACCACCACAACGAAGGAAGCACCGCGATGACCGACGTCCTGCCCACGACGGGAACGGCAGCCACCGACGAGACCTGGTGGCGCCAGGCGAGCGTCTACCAGATCTACCCGCGCTCGTTCGCCGACGCGAACGGCGACGGCATCGGCGACCTGCCCGGCATCACCGAGCGCGTGCCCTACCTGGCCTCGCTCGGCATCGAGGCCGTCTGGCTCAGCCCGTTCTACCCGTCCGCCCTCGCCGACGGCGGCTACGACGTCGACGACTACCGTGACGTCGACCCGCGGCTCGGCACCCTCGACGACTTCGACCGCCTGGTCGAGGCCCTGCACGGCGCCGGCATCCGGGTCATCGTCGACGTGGTCCCGAACCACACGAGCGACCGCCACGTGTGGTTCCGCGAGGCCCTGGCGTCGGAGAAGGGCTCGGCGGCCCGCGACCGCTACGTCTTCCGCGACGGCACCGGCCCGGACGGCCAGGAGCCGCCGGCCGACTGGGTGTCGATCTTCGGCGGCCCGGCCTGGTCCCCCGTCGGCGACGGCCAGTGGTACCTGCACAACTTCGCGAAGGAGCAGCCCGACCTGAACTGGGCGAACCGCGAGGTCCGCGACGACTTCCTGCACACGCTGCGCTTCTGGTCCGACCGCGGGGTCGACGGCTTCCGGATCGACGTCGCCCACGGGCTGGCGAAGGACCTGCCCGAGGGCGAGCTGCCGACGTGGGACGAGGTCCTCGCGGCGCCGAAGGACGGCTCGCACATCCTCTGGGACCGCGACGACGTGCACGAGATCTACGCCGAGTGGCGGAAGGTGTTCGACGAGTACACGCCGGCCCGCACCGCGGTCGCCGAGGCCTGGGTCGCGGCCGACCGCCGCGCGCGCTACGCGAGCGCCGACGGGCTCGGCCAGGCGTTCAACTTCGACCTGCTCGAGGCCGACTTCGACGCCGGCACGTTCAAGGAGATCATCGAGTTCAACCTCGGGCTCGCCGAGCAGTCGGGGTCGTCGACCACGTGGGTGTTCTCGAACCACGACGTCGTCCGCCACCCGACCCGCTACGCGCTGCCGCCGCGGAACGGCTCACCCGACAAGCAGGGCAGTGCCTGGCTGCTCGCCGGCGGCTCCCGCGACGACCTCGACCGTGCCCTCGGACTCCGCCGCGCGCAGGCGGCGACGCTCCTCGAGCTCGCCCTGCCCGGCTCCGCGTACCTGTACCAGGGCGAGGAGCTCGGCCTGCACGAGGTCGGCGACATCCCGGACGCCGACCGCCAGGACCCTGCGTTCTTCCGGAACCCCGGTGTCGACGTCGGCCGCGACGGCTGCCGTGTCCCGATCCCGTGGACCCGCTCCGGCCCGTCGTACGGCTTCGGTCCGGGCGGCTCGCACCTGCCGCAGCCGGCCTGGTTCGCCGAGTCGAGCGTCGAGGCCGAGGACGCCGACCCGGACTCGACGCTCAACCTGTACCGGAAGGCCCTCGCCCTGCGCGGGCAGCTGCAGTCCGAGGAGCGGCTCGAGTGGCTCGAGACCGGCCGCGACGACGTGCTCGCCTTCCGTCGTCCGAACGGCTGGACGAGCGTGACGGTGTTCGGCGACGAGCCCTTCGCCCTGCCGTCGGGCGAGCTGCTGCTCGCCTCGGCTCCGGTGGCCGACGGCACGCTGGCCGGTGTCGGGACGGCCTGGTTGCGTTCCTGACCGGGCACGCGTCACGCACGCGACCGGGTGACGGACGGGAGGCCCGTGGCGGCGCCGCCACGGGCCTCCCGTCCGTCCGTCGTCACCGTCCCGGTCCGTCAGCCGGTCCCGGTAGGGTCGCGGCATGAGCGGGGCGAGCATCGACGTGCGGGACTTCGTGATGCGGTTCGGCGACCGCACCGTCGTCGACCGCCTGTCGTTCGACATCGCCCCCGGCGAGACGTTCGGGCTGCTCGGCAGCAACGGCTCCGGCAAGACCACCACGATCCGGGCCCTGCTCGGCATCACCGCCCCGACCGAGGGCACCCTGACGATCGACGGCGAACCGTACCGACCCGCGACCGGCGGGATCGGCTACCTGCCCGAGGAGCGCGGGCTGTACCGCAAGGAGTCCGTCATCGACGTGATGTCGTACTTCGGTCGGCTGCGGGGGCTGCGCGGCACGGACGCCACGGCCTGGAGCATGGACTACCTGGCCCGCGTCGGCCTGGCGGACCGTGCGAAGGCCCGCGTCGACAAGCTCTCCGGCGGCCAGCAGCAGAAGGTGCAGCTCGGCATCACGATCATGGACCGGCCGCGTCTGCTCATCCTCGACGAACCGACGAAGGGCCTCGACCCGGTCAACCGACGGCTGCTCCTCGACCTGGTCGCCGAGCGCAAGGCCGACGGCGCCACCGTGATCCTCGTCACGCACCACATGGACGAGGTCGAACGGCTCTGCGACCGCATCCTGCTGCTCAAGGACGGCACCGCCGCCGCGTACGGCACCATCCCGGACGTGCAGGACGCCTTCGGCGGCGCCGTCGCGCGCGTCGGGGTCGACGGCACGGTCCCGCCGTCCGACCTGTACCGGCTCGCGCGGCACGAGGGGCACGTCGCCTACCTGGTGCCGACCCCGGCCGCAGCCGCCGACGGCGCGGACATCCTGGCGTCGCTCGTCGCCGCCGGTGTGCACGTCACCGCGTTCGCGATGCGCCGGATCCCGCTCGACGAGATCTTCGTGCAGGTGTACGGCCACGACGCGCTGACCGCCGAGGCCGCCGGTGCGGGGGCCCGCGCGTGAGCCGTCTCGGCACCGTCGTCCGGTTCGAGTTCGTGCGGGCGGTCAAGAAGCCCGCGTTCTGGATCGGCACGCTCGCGCTGCCGGTCGTCATCGTCGTCGTCTCCCTGCTCGTCGGCATCGGCCAGGCCGCGGGGACGTCCTCGGTGGTGAGCGGGACGTCCGCCACGAAGACCCCGTTCCACTACGTCGACCACTCCGGACTGGTGTCGGAACGGATCGCCGCGCGGTGGGGCGGCTCCCCCTCGGACGACGTCGGGGCGGACCGCGACCGGGTGCGCGACGGCACGCTCGACCTGCTCATCGAGTACCCCGCGTCGCCGTCGTCGCAGCCGGTGCGCATCGACGGCGCCGACCGCGGGCTCTTCGTGAACGGCGGCTACTCGACCCTGGCCGAGCGCGTGCTCGAGCAGAGCGTCGCGACCGCCGTCGACGACCCCGAGACGGTCGACCTGCTCCGGAACCCGCCGGACACCGACCTGACGACGTACGCCGACGGCGCCGTGGCTCCCGGCTGGCTGTCGATCGTGCCGCCGCTGCTCTACGTCGCGGCGTTCTTCGGGCTCGTGATCCTGCTCGCCTCGCGCATGGTGACGGTCGTGGTCGAGGAGAAGGAGAACCGCATCTCCGAGATGATCCTCACCACCGTGACCGCCGGCGACCTCATCCGCGGCAAGGTCATCGCGATGCTGCTCGTCGGCTTCGTGCAGGTCGCGGTGTTCGTCGTGCCCGGCCTCGTCGGGACGGCCGCCCTGCTGCCGCTCGTCGCGTCGCGGCTCGGCGGTGTGGTCGTCGACCCGTGGCGGATGCTCGTCGGGGCGCTGCTGCTCGTCGGCGGCGTGCTGCTCGCGTCCGGGCTGTTCGTCGCCGTCGGCGCCGCCGTCCCGTCCATCAAGGACGCCTCGGCGCTGCAGTCGGCGGCGATCTTCGCGCTCATCATCCCGATCTACGCGGCCTTCTTCGTGATGACCACACCGTCGTCACCGGTCGCGACGTTCTTCACGTACTTCCCGACGTTCACCCCCGTCACCGCGATGGTGCGGAACGCCGTCGGTTCGCTGACGGTGGTCGAGTCGATCGTCTGCGTCGCCGAGGTCTTCGTCGTGGCGGGGCTGTTCCTGTGGTTCGCGCAGTACCTGTTCCGGCACTCGGTCGCCCAGTACGGCTCGAAGGTGACCGTGCGGCAGGTCCTGTCCTGGCGGCGGGTCAGACGCCCGCGGTGATCGCCTCGATCTCCCACGAGTGCACCTCACGCTGCCGCCAGCCCTGCCGCAGGGTGTGCACCGCCCGGTCGAACTCGACGAGGACGTCCACGTACGGGCGGACGAGCATCTGGATCTGCATCCCCTCGTAGACGGCGAGCAGCTGCGTCGCCGCCTGGTGCGCCGGGATCGCCGACTCCTCCGTCCCGCGGTCGAAGTCCCCCTGCAGGCCGCAGGCGAGCTCCTCGACGTACTCCTCGAAGCGTTTCCGGAACAGGTCCGCGAACCGGGACTCCGAGCTCGCGATGGTGACGACCCCGGCGAGCAGGCGCACGAGGCCCGGGTCGGCGACGTCCTCGGCCAGGGTCATCCGCACGTGGTCGATGGTGCACGCGGGCGGTGCCTGCCGCCGGGTCCCCCGCAGCTGCGTCCACCGGTCGTAGGTGACGAGCAGCAGGGCGTCCCACGCGGGGAACAGCCGCTCGACGGTCTCGAGCGGGACGCACGACACCTCGGCGACCACGGCGGCGTCGACCTCGTTGAACGAGTGCAGACGGTAGGCGCGGATCGCGCCGCGGACGGTGCGCTCCGCGAGGGACTGGTCGTCCTCCGCGCGCGCGTCGTGCAGGGTCACCATCTGCTCATTCCACCGCATCGGCGGGCCGTTGTCGTGACCCCGACCGGGGGGCGTGCCCCGGCGCTGCGCCCGGACGCGCTCAGCCGACGGTGACGGGGGCGGCAGAGGGCCTGGTGCGCTGGCGCATCCAGACCCGGAACCGTAGATTGACCGCATGAGCGAGCTAGCAGCTTTGTATGTCCGCCAGTCGGTGGAGAACGCGGAAGGTGTAGACCGTCAGCTCGCCCGCACCCGCGCACTTGCGGAAGGCCGTGGTTGGATGGTCGCGGAGGTATTCGAGGACAACGGCGCGTCCGCGTTCAAGCAGCGCGGTCCTGCAACCGGGTGGGGGCGGATGCTCGCCGGAGCGAAGGCGGGGACGTTCCGGTATGTGGTCGCCGTGGACCTCGACCGACTGCTACGGGGACAGGCTGACCTTCTGGCGCTCATTGAAACCGGCGCACGGGTGGTCACGGTTGACGGCGAGCTTGACCTGGGGACAGCGGACGGCGAGTTCCGCGCCACCATGACCGCTGCCATCGCCCGCTTCGAGGACCTGCGGAAGAGCGAACGGCAGAAGCGCGCGAACGCACACCGGGTGTCCCAGGGCAAGCCGGTACCCGGGAAGAGGCGTTACGGGTATGAGTCGGACGGCGTGACCCTTCGCGAGGATGAAGCACAGGTAGGCGACGCCCCCACCTTCCGGCAGGGGCGTCGCTTCCAACGGTTCGGACCTACCAGACCAGTCCGGTGGTCCACAGCCACTGGAACGCTTCGTACAGCGTCTGTCCGGTCTGGATCGACGTAGCGAAGATCGTAGTGGCCTTCAGTACAGTCCCGACATACGTCCAAGCCGTACGGCTCGCGCGGTTCCATCCGTAGTCATCTGCTTCAGTTCTGATATAGTCACGTGAGTCGTTCATTACTCGCTCCTGAGTAGGGACGAAGCCAGCGTGACGGCCGAAACTTTCCTAGGGCTTGACCGCCACACTGGCTTGCACAAGCATCAGCCCCGGCCGAGGTCGGGGCTTTTGCATGCCGGGAAGGCTTCCCGACTGCTTCAACACTACATCTAGTGGCTTTCCGGGCGAGCGAGCACAAGAGAAAGTGTTACACCGTTGTCATTCGTCCACAGCGTGTCGCAACACCTGTGGACAACGGATCCGCTTGCTGGTGCGGATCCGAAGGGTTATCCCCAAGAACCTGAGGAAAACATCCCCTCAGTTTCCACATGTGTGGAATCACGCGCTTCGGCGTGTCGCCTCGCCGCCCTGACCAGGGTTTTGTGTGGTCCGCTACCCACACTCGCGCCCGAAGTGGTAGCTAACGCCTAGGCCCCCACAGTCTCGGGGTGCGGGATTCGCACACGCCTTTGACGGTTCCAGACGAAGAAGCCGGTCAGGGTGAACACCCCGTAGAAGACGTACATCAGGCCGGAGGCGTAGTACCCCGCCGAGAACAACAGCGGCACGCCCACCAGGTCGACGGCGACCCAGATGAGCCAGAACTCGACCCAGCCCTTCGCCATGCCGTAGGTGGCGAGCAGCGACCCGACGAAGATCCAGGCGTCGCTCCACACCGGCTCGTACGACCCGAGTGCCCGGAACACGGGGGTGAGCAGCGCGGTGCCGCCGACCATACCGACGACGAGCAGCGCCCGCGTGCGCCACGTCGCCCAGTGCGGGTCGATCGAGGTCGTTGCCTGCTCCGGGCGGTGCGTCCACCGGTACCAGCCGTAGACGCTCACGATGATGAACATGACCTGGCGACCGGCCTGGCCGAGCAGGTTGACGGGGTTCGGGGTGTCGAACAGGGCACCCATGAAGACGGTGAAGAGCAGGGCGTTGCCCACCAGCCCGACCGGCCACGCCCACACCTTGCGGCGCATGCCGCCGAGGGCGCTGAGCAGGCCGAAGACGTTGCCGATCACCTCGCGCCAGAGCACCGTCTGGTCACCGATGACGATCTGCGCGTCGAACAGCCAACGCACGATGCCCATGGGCCCTCCTCGGATTCGACCGGTCCAACGGTACGGGGGTGCTCGGCATTCCGGCCGCCGTGCGGCGCCGCGTGACGGTGTGCGGACTACGCTCGTGCACCGTGACGGACGGGGTACGGCGGACGCGGGAGCTGCTCGACGCAGCCGCCGCACGGTTGCAGGCCGCGCGGGTGCCGGACGAGGCGCTCGGCGAGTACGTGCGCCCGAAGGCGGTGCTCGGCATCCGTCGTGAACCCGTGATGCGCCCGCTCGGCCGGGTCTGGCGCGTCGGGGCCATGCTGCTCGGCTCGTCGTCGGAGACCTCGGGCCGCGTCTGGGCGACCGGCCGGATCACCCGCGTGACCGACCCCGGCAGGTCGCAGTTCGTGTCGGTGTCCGCCGAGGTCCGCCGCGCGTACCGGGCGGCGGCGGCGAAGGGCCACTTCCGCGACGGGGACACCGTCAACCACGACGCCGTGCCGCTCCCCCTGGACGACTCGCTGCGCGGCTCCGACGGGGTGCTCTTCGTCGACGGCGACGCGCCGCTCGTCCGCTGGTCGCCCACGGCCGGCGCCGCGGTACCGCTCGAGGACTACCTGGCCGACCGGGTCGGGCTGCTCGTCGATCCGCCCCGGGGTGCGACGGACTGACCGGGCCGTGCGCCGCCCGCGGTGGTGCGCCGCCCGCCCGCACGGCGGTGCTGACAGGATCACACCATGCGCGGAACGACTGTCCTCCTCGTCATCGACCTGCAGGTCGGGGTCTTGCCCGGCTGCACCGACGCCGACGGGGTCGTCGCCCGGACCGCTGCCCTCATCGACCGGGCCAGGGCCGAGGGCGTGCCGGTCGTCTGGGTGCAGGACCACGACGACTTCGTCGAGGGCAGCCCGGAGTGGGAGCTGCAGCCGCCGCTCCGTCGCGCCGCGGACGAACCCCTGGTGCGCAAGACCTACCGCGACGCCTTCGCCGACACCGACCTCGCCGCGGTCCTCGACGGTCTCGGCACCCGGCACCTCGTGGTCGCCGGCGCCCAGAGCGACCACTGCATCCGCACCACGACGCAGGCCGCGGCGGCACGAGGGTTCGACGTCACGCTGGTGTCGGACGCGCACACGACCACCGACGCCGAACACGACGGGGTCGCGATCACCGGAGCACAGGTCATCGCCCACACGAACATGTACTTCAGCGGGCTGCGCTACCCCGGCCAGCGCTTCGCGGCCGTGCCCCACGACCGTGTGGACCTCGTTCCGGAGGATCGCTGAAGCCCTCCGGCAGCGTCACACTCCGTCGAACAGCGACCACCGCCCGGTCGATCCGGCAGGATCGGGCACACCGGGTGACGTCACGCCCGGAACGACCACCGGGGGAAGACATGACCGACCACCGTCCCGACCGACCGGCTCGGCAGCACTCCACCGACTTCCTGCCGGGAGTGAGCGGGAACCCGGTCGCGCCCTTCCAGCGCGACCACCAGCCGGGGAGGGGACCGATCCGGCACGACTGGGTCCTCCTCGTCCCCGTCGCCGCGGTCGTCGTCGGCGGGGTCGTGGCGTTCTTCGTGTGGGGGTGAGGTCTCCACGCGGCTCGAGGGCGAACCGAGGGTCCGGAAACGCGCAAGATCGCTGCGCGCTTCTCGGGGCACCGTGGCCGACGACGTCCGGCGCACGTACGGTGATCCCGTCTCGGGGAGCCCAGCCGGACGCCGGCGACGGCGGGCCGGCACCACACGCCAGAGATGAGCTCGAGGCGGGGTACCCGAAGATCGGGAAGTCCATGCGCAGGTTCTCACGTTCGGTCGCTCTGCTCGCGGCCGCAGTCGCGGTGGTCGTCACCGCGGTCGCCGGCTCGTCGTCCGCGAACGCCGCGGCGGTGACCCTCCCCCCGGTGAACGGCCAGTTCGACTACCAGATCGGCGGGGCGTACACGCCGTCGTCGACGGTGTCGATCGTCGACCGGGACCGCTCCGCGGCACCCGTGGCGGGCAGGTACAACATCTGTTACGTGAATGCGTTCCAGACGCAGCCGGACGAGCTGTCGTTCTGGCACACGGAGCACCCCGACCTCATCCTGAAGAACAGCAACGGCTCCGAGGTCATCGACCCGGACTGGCCCGACGAGCGCATCCTCGACATCTCGACCGCGGCGAAGCGCAGCAGCATCGCGTCGATCGTCGGAGGCTGGATCGACGCGTGCGGCACGAGCGGCTTCCAGGCTGTGGAGCCGGACAACCTCGACTCCTGGACGCGAGATGGTGTCGGGAACAAGCTGACGAAGGCGAACGCCATCGCCTACGGCACCCTCCTCGCGGCCCGGGCCCACGCCGCAGGACTCGCGATCGCCCAGAAGAACACGACCGATCTCGGTTCCGCGGGCAAGGACACGGCGAAGTTCGACTTCGCCATCGCCGAGGAGTGCCAGGTGAACACGGAGTGCGCCGACTACACGAGCGTGTACGGCAACAACGTCATCGAGATCGAGTACACGGACAACGGCAAGACCGCCTACGGGACGGCATGTGCTGCCCAGGGCAGGAACATCTCCGTCATCCTCCGCGACCGCGACGTCGTCCCGAAGGGCAACAGCCGGTACCACTACGAGTCCTGCTGACCCGACGGCCGGGAGCGATCGAGCACACCCACCGGACGGGAGGCGCGGGTCGGGCCCGGCCCGCGCCTCCCGTCCGGCAGCCGGTCCCCACACGGCCGCGCGACGGTCGCGGGCGACCTGTGGCGACCGGACCGGCGGCAGCGATGCACCCCGTCCGACCGCGGTGGGGTCAGGCGAGCACGGCGGTCGCCTCGACCTCGACGAGCACGTCCGGCTCGAACAGGTAGTCGACGCCGATGAGCGACGCCGGCGGCATCGGCGTCGGCAGACCGAGCTCCTCGGCGACCGCGTCCACGCCGTGCATGAAGGCCCCGATCTGCTCGGGGGCCCAGCCGGTGACGAAGAAGGTGAGCCGGACGACGTCGGAGAACCCCGCCCCGGCGCTCGCCAGACCGACGTGCGTGTTCCGGAGGGCCTGCGCCACCTGTCCGCCGAGGTCGCCGGGCGCGACCGGTGCGCCGTCGGCGGTCCGGGCGATCTGACCGGACACGTGGACGTGGCGCGTGCCGGTGGCGACGGCGACGTGGTGGTAGGGCACGGGCTGCATGAGGCCCGCGGGTGAGCTGAGTTCGACGTGCACGGTGGTACTCCTTCTGATCGGTATCCAATGGGTACCTGGTGTCCGGCGGTCACTTCAACGAGACTGGGTTTCGTGACGGACACCGCCCACGACACTGCTTCCCGCTTCGCGATCAGCGCTCCGCACCGCGAACTCCTCGACCAGGTACTCGACAAGTGGTCGCTCGAGGTGCTGAACGAACTGTGCGAGCGCCCCGCACGCTTCAGCGAACTCCGACGCCGCATCCCCGCCGTCACGCAGAAGTCACTCACCGCGACGCTCCGCCGCCTCGAGCGGAACGGCATCGTCGAGCGTGTCGTGCTGGCGACCCGGCCGGTCGCGATCGAGTACCGCATCACGCCGCTCGGCAAGACCCTGCGGCCACCGGTCGAAGTGATCCTGGCGTGGGCGTCCCGACACATGCCGGCGATCGAGGACGCACGACGCACGTTCGACGACGGGCTCGACGCGTGACCGGGTTCGTCCGGTACCAGAGCGCGGTGCCGAACCGGCACTGGCGGCACCCCGGGGTGTTCGCCCTGGCCAACGGCCTGCGCCACGACGGGATGCTGGAGGACGCCGACCGCGACTGGCTCGCGCGCGCGAACGCGCGGGCCGAGGAGCACTACGCGGACCCGACCACCGTCGCACCCGACTGCTACGACCCGGTGCTGCACCCCGGAGCGCGGTCCTGGTTCCGGGACGGTGCCGCGTCCTGCCTGCAGCTGTGCGAGCCGTACCTCGCGCTCCTCGACCGGTACGGCGTCGCATGGGTCGAGCTCCGGACGCGGACACCGGGACACGTCGTCCACGAGGACCCCGTCCAGGTGGTCGCCACGCCCTTCACCCACCCGGCCGACTGGCCGTTCCGGACCCGGCCGTGACCGCGCACGTCGTCGGTGGGCCGGGCTGGGTGATCCGAGCGGACGACCTGCGCCCGGAGATCACCGACCTCCGCGCCTTCCGTCTCGGTCTGACCGGCGACCCGCTGGCGGAGCCGCTCGAGCTCCTGTGGAGCGGCGGTGCGGCGGCCGCGATCGACCTGCTCGACGGTCACGAGCCGTCGCGCCGGGTGCGCGCGCTGCGGGCCGACTGCCTGCGCGACCTCGGTGAGACGGATGCCGCGGTCGCCGAGTACGACGCCCTGGTGTCCGAGTGCGTCGGCACCGGGCACGAGGCCGTCATGCGCCAGCACCGCGGGAAGGCCCTGCTCGCCGCCGGCCGGGCGGACCGCGCCGTCGATGACTTCCGCAGGGTGGTCGAGCTGCGGCTGGACGGCGATCCGGATCTGCTCGCGTCGGCACGGCTGGCGCTCGCGGTCGCGCTCAGCCGCGAGCGGACCCCCGACTGACGCGACCGCGATCGCCGCGGCGATGCCCGGAGGTGCTGCGTCCGCCACGTCCCGTCCCCTTCCCACCGGTACCAGGATGGCGCACCGTGTGCGCCCCGGCACCTGTGGTGGTGGCGGGGCGGCGCCCGTCCGGCGCGCGGGTCGCGACCGGTCGACGGACGGGAGGCGCGGTGCGGGGCCGCCCCGCGCCTCCCGTCCGGACGCCGGTCACCGTGACGGCCGCCGGACGGTGCGGACGACGGGCCACCAGGGCGACGACCGGGCGGCCCCGTACGGTGGTCGGATGCGCTCGCTCGTCCGACTCGATGACTGGTCCGCCTCCGACGTCGACGAGGTGTTCGCGCTCGCGGACGCCTACCGCGCAGGTCGCGGGCCGGTGACGGACGGTTTGCGCGGTGCTGTTCTTCCCCGCCACGAGCCTGCGGACCCGGGTGTCGTTCGAGCGCGGGGCGACCCTGCTCGGGCTGCAGCCGATCCTGTTCCCGGAACAGACGCTCGACAAGCCGGAGGACCTGTCGGACGTCGCCGCGTACCTGTCGTCCTGGGCCGACCTCGTCGTGGTGCGGCACCGCGACGTCCGCGTCGCCGAGGCGCTGGCGGCGGCCGGGGTCCTGCCGGTCGTGAACGCGATGACCGACGTCGACCACCCCTGCGAGGTGCTGTCCGACCTCTTCGCGCTGCGTGCCGAGGGCGTCGATCCGCGGTCCCTGCGGTTCCTGTTCGTCGGCGCCGACGGCAACATCGGCCGGGCCTGGCGCGAGGCGGCGCAGGTCCTCGGCCTCGACCTGGTGCAGAGCTGCCCCGCGGCGCTCGCGATGGCGGGCGTCCGTCTCGACGAGGACCTCGACGCCGCGATCCGCTCCGCCGACGTGGTGCTGACGGACGGTCCGGGGGCGCACGGCGACCAGCTGGCGCCCTACCGTGTCACCGCCGAGCTGTTGGACCACGCGCCGGCGGGCGTGCGGTTCGCTCCGTGCCCGCCGTTCATCCGCGGGCGTGAGGCGACCGCCGATGCGCTCGAGCACCGCGCCTTCGTCGGGCACGGCTTCAAGGCGGCGCTGCTGCCCGTGCAGCAGGCCGTGATGGCGTACTGCCTCGACCTCGCGGTGTGACCGTGCGCCGATCGTGCCGAGACCGCGTGACGCGTGCTCGAGGTGATCACGGGCGCGCCCAGATCTCCCGGTGAAATCGGGGTACAAGCCGGTCCGCACAAGGGCGGACAAAAATCACCCCTGTTCTGGGTGCATGCAAGCGCATGATTCGCGGTGCCCGCGCTCGTGGGCGGGCGTACGGTCGTCTTCAAGCGCGATCCGGGCCCGTTCCGTGTCATCGAACCGGGGCCCGCGGATCCGCACCGGCACCGGTCAGCCGGCGGTCCCCCTGGACCGGAGACACCGTCACCGCAGCACGCCGACCCGAACCACAGTGCTGCCCGGAAGCGCAGTGCGCTGCGCAGGAACGGAACCCTCGTGCACAAGATCGTCACCGGCGCCATCGCCGGTACCACCGGCATCGCCCTGCTCCTCGGCGGCGCCGGCACCTTCGCCCTCTGGAACGCGGAGGCGTCCACCCAGGCCGGCACCGTGGCCTCCGGCACGCTGTCCTTGCACGCGGTCGACGACGGTCGGTGGACCGACGTCACGAACGGGCGCTCCGCGGTCATCCGGCCGGCGGACGTGCGCATGGTGCCGGGCAACACCTACCGGTTCCGGCAGACGCTCCAGGTCGAGGCGACCGGCGACGACATGTCCGCGGCCCTGACCTACCAGCCGCAGAGCATCACCGGTGACCCTGCCCTCGTCGACGCGACCGAACGGACGCTGTCGGTCACCTCTGACAGCGGTGCCGTGACGCAGTCCGACCCGGGCTCGAACACCTTCGACGTCGCGCCGTCGGACGCCACGACGACCGTCGAGGTCCTCTTCACCATCGCCCTGCCGGAGTCCGCCGAGACCGGCCAGGACGGCACCGTCGATGTCAGCGGCCTGACCTTCACGCTGCAGCAGCGCACGATCGGCTCCTGACGTCCGCGGCGGCCGGCACGTCCGGCGCCGGCCGCACCCACCCCATCGTCGACCGTCACACCACACGGAGGCCACGAGCATGACCGGCAGGGCCCGTCCGACCGGGCGGCACCGCGCGCCCCGGCGTCACCGCTGGGTCTGGACGACGGCGGCCGCCCTGACCGCCGGGGTGCTCGTCGCCCTGCTCGGGTCCGGCGGGACGTACGCGCTGTGGAACGCCTCGGCGACCACGCAGGGCGCGACCATCCGGTCGGGCACGGCCGCGCTGTCGGTCAGTGCGCTCTCGACCACACGGACACCCGCCCTCGGCCCGGGCACCAGCACGACCGGCACGTTCACCGTCCGGAACTCCGGCACGGTCCCGCTGTCCATCCGGGTCGTGACGTCGTCGACCGAGGTCACCTGGGGCAACGCCACCGACGCGCAGGTCCTCGGCTCCCAGACGCTGCACCTGTCGAGCGTCGGTTCCGCGTCGTCGTGCCGACCGGGACTCGGCGGTGCCCGCGGACCGCTCGCCTCGTTCGACACCGGCAGCGGGTACTACACACTCCCCGTCGGAGCCACCGGGACCGCCTGCATCGAGGTCGCCCTGTCGACGGACGCCCCGCAGTCGGTGTCCGGTGCCGTCACCGACTTCACCCTGACCGTCAGCGGCACGCAGGTGGCACCGTGAGCGGCCGGCTGCGCCTGCTGCTCGCCGTCCTGGTCTGCTCGGTCCTCCTCGCGAGCGGGTCCGGCACGGCCTGGGCGCTCTGGTCGACCAGCCGCGACACGGGGTCGAGCACGACGATGGGCAAGCCGGCGACCTCGCTCGCCACGAGCGGCGCGACGTCCTCGACGTTCTCCTCCCTGGCCCCCTCGGTGACCAAGGCCGTCACGCTGCGGAACCCCGGGAACATCGCGGGCACGACGACGACCACCGTGTCGTCCCCGAGCGGCACGCCCGAACCGCTCGCGTCCTGGATCGACGTGGTCGCGTGGCGCGTGCCGTCGGTCGGCGCCTGCACCGACGACGCCCCGGTCGGTTCCGGCTCGGTCTCGGGCACGTGGGCCGCGTTGCCGAGCCTGACGACACCGCTCGCGGTGGGCGGGAGCGCGGTCTGGTGCACGCGGAGCACCCCGAAGGCCGGGACGCCGGCCGAGTCGAGCGCGAACATCGTCGTCAGCGCGGTGAGCACGACGGGGACGTGGCGGTCCGACGCGTCCCGGAGCGGGTTCTACCTGAACACCGCACCCGCGATCACCTGCACGGAGCGCGACGGCACCGCCGTCGACATCACGTGGCCCACGTCGACGCGACCGGACACGACCCCGTACGGCGCGTTCGTCGGGGGCACGGCCGTCGGGTCGCCGACGGGCACAGGCCCGGGGCAGCTCACCGTCCGCGCCGACGACCTGCCCGCCGACGGCACGCAGACCGTGGTCGTGCAGGTCCTCGACGACGCCGGGCGTCCGACCACGACCGTCGCCGGCGAGGGTCCGGTCACACGCTCCGCGGACCCCGACGGGACGACCATCCGGTGCGGCGCGTGACCGCCCGCGGTGCCGACGTCCGCCGCAGCGCGTGGTGGCCCGTCGCACGCGCCGTCGCCGGCGGTCTCGGTGTCGGCCTGCTCCTGCTGCTTGCCGGACTCGCCGCGGTGCTCGTCGTCGTGCCGAAGGCGACCGGGTCCGTGCCGCTGACCGTCCTCACCGAGTCCATGGAACCGACCCTGCCACCCGGGACGCTCCTGGTGGTCCGGCCGACCCCGCCGGATGACATCGCCGTGGGCGACGTCGTCACCTACCAGGCGGTGTCCGGCGAACAGGCGCTCGTCAGCCACCGGGTGGTCGCCGTCGCGCGGTCCTCCGACGGCGCGTCCACGTTCACGACGAAGGGCGACGCCAACGCCGAGGCGGACGCTCCGGTGTCCTCCGCCCAGGTGCGTGGCGTCGTCTGGTACAGCGTCCCGGTGGTCGGGTACGTGAACCAGGCCGTGAACGGCGCGCGCGGCTGGCTCGTGCCGACCGTCGCCGTGGCGCTCATCGCCTGGGGCGCGGTCCTGGTCACGAGGGGTGTCACGGCCGCGGTCCGGCGCTCGTCCGGGCAGCGCGGGCACGGACGACGGCGCAGCAGCACAGAAAGCACAGACAGCACAGACAGCACCGGCAGCACCGACCGGCGGCGTCACGTCGGGACCGCCCGCCGTTCCGGCCCCGGGCGCCGCCTGCACGGTGCGGCACTTCCCCGGCACCAGCGCGGTCGGGGCACCCGACGGGCCGCGCCGAGCGGACGTCGCTGACGACTGGCCGTCCCCGAGCGACACAGTGAGCCGACGTCACGTACGGTGCAGGCATGCGTCCCGCCGTCGTGACCGTCCTGTGCCTGGTGCAGTTCGTGGACGTCCTCGGCGTCACGAGCGTGGTGACGGCCGTGCCCGCGATCCTCGAGGGGGTCGGCGCGGACGCCGGGGCAGCCGGTCCGGTCGCCACGACGTACGCGATGTTCTTCGGCGCGGTGCTCGTCCTCGGTGCCCGCCTCGGCGACCGGTACGGACACCGTCGGGTGCTGCTCGTCGGCATCGCGGCCTTCGGCGCCGTGTCCGTGGTGGGCGGGACGGCGGACACCCTGCCGCAGGTGTTGGTCGCCCGGGCGGTGCAGGGAGCCGCCGCCGCGGTCTCGGCCCCGTCGGCCCTGCGCCTGCTCCTGCACGCGACCCCGGCACCGTCGGCACGGTCGCGCGCCCTCGCCGCGTGGAGCGCGGTCGGGGCGGCGGCGGGCGCCACCGGGTTCCTGGTCGGCGGGGTCCTCACCTCGGCGCTCGGCTGGCCCGCGGTGTTCTGGGTCAACGCGCCCGTCGCCGCGGCACTCGCCGCCGGGGTGCTCCTGGTGGTGCACGACGAACCCGGCGATCGCGACCGCGCTCCGCTCGACGTGCTCGGCGCGGTGCTGCTGGTCGCCGCGGTCATGCCCGTGGTCGCCGGTACGGCGCTGCTCGAACGGTCGACCAGCCGTGCGGCCGGTGCCGGGCTGCTCCTGGTCGGTGTGCTGGTCGCGGCGGCGCTGGTGTGGCGACTCCGCACCGCGCGGTCGCCGTTGGTGCCCCGAGCAGCATTCGCCGCCCGTCCGCTCCGTCGCGGTACCGCCCAGTCGTTCGTGAACACCGCGACCACCAGTTCGTCGTCCGTCGTCGCGACCCTGGTGCTGCAGGACCGGCTCGGCATCCCGGCGCTGCTCTCCGGACTGACGCTCATGGCCTTCAGCCTGGCGGTGGTGCTCGGGTCGACGGTCACGGGGCGCCTGGCGGACCGCCTCGGTCCGGACCGGCTCGGAGCCGGCGGGCTGCTGGTCGTCGGCACCGGCAACGTCGTCCTCGTGGTCGCCGGCGGGTCCTGGCTCGGCATCGGGTGCGGGGTCGCCGTCCTGGGCCTCGGGCTCGCCGCGGCCTCGGTCAGCGCGACCGGGCTCGGCACCTCGGTCGGTGGCACCCTGGCGGGCAGCGCCGCAGGCATCGTCAACACCGGCGCCCAGCTCGGGACGGCCGTGGGGACGTCGGTGGTCGTCCTCGTCACGACCGCCGCGAGCCCGGCCGCCGGCTGGGGCACCGCGGCCGTCCTCGCCCTGGCCGCGGCCGCGTGGTGCTCCGTCCGGCGACCAGTCGGTCGCGAGGCCTGACGGCGGACGCCGCGCGGTCCCGGTCCCGGTCCCGGTTTCGGTTTCGGTTTCGGTCCCGGTCCCGTTTCCGGTCGCCGACCGGTACCGGCAGGACGGCCGTGGCAGGCGACCTGGTCGCACCGCGACGACGGACGGGAGGCGCGTGGCGGCGCCGCCCCGGGCCTCCCGTCCGTCGATCGGTCGGGTGCAGGCGCGACCGTCAGCGGTCGTCGGTAGCGTCCTGACATGCCCGAAGCGCGCCGCCGCCTGGTCCTGCCCGGCCAGTACGGTCCCCTGTTCGACGACGGCGGCCCCGCGCTCGTCGTCGAGGCCCGGGAGTTCTTCGCGGCCCGACCCGTCCACCGTGCGAAGGCACACCTGTGGTTGAGCGCGCTGCGGCACCGCGTCCGGGAGCTCGGCGACCGCGCCGAGCACGTGCAGGTCGACACCCTGCGTCAGGCCCTCGCCGGGCGGAGCGGCCTGCAGGTGGTCGACCCGCCCTCGCGCACGATGCGCGCCGAGGTGCGGCACTGGGGGCACGACACCGAGATCCTGCCGAGCCGCGGCTTCGTCACCGACGAGGCCGAGTTCGCCGAGTGGGCGGCGCAGGGCACGGGGCGCTTCCGGATGGAGGCCCACTACGAGCGGGTCCGCCGCCGCGAGGGCTGGCTCATGGACGGCGACCGGCCGGTCGGCGGGCGCTTCAGCCTGGACGACGAGAACCGCGAGCCGCCGCCGCGGGGCGCGACGACCCTCGGGCTGCCCGACCCGTGGTGGCCGGACGAGGACGACGTCGACGAGCAGGTCCGGCACGACCTGGACCGGTGGGAGCGGGACGGCCTCGTCCGGTTCGTCGGCCGCGACGACCGACGCCGGTTCGCGGTCACCGCGGACGAGGCCCGGCTCGCGCTCGAGGACTTCGTCGCGGTGCGGCTCGGGGACTTCGGTCCGTTCGAGGACGCCACCCTGACGAACGACTGGACGATGGCGCACTCGCTGCTCAGCGTGCCGATGAACCTCGGCGTGCTCGACCCGGTCGAGGTGGTCGGTGCGGCGCTCGAGGCACACCGCACCGGGGCAGCGCCGCTCGCGAGTGTCGAGGGGTTCGTGCGGCAGGTCGCCGGTTGGCGCGACTACGTCTGGCACCTCTACTGGTGGTTCGGCGACGAGTACGGTGCCTCGGAGAACGCCCTCGGCGCACACGAGCCGCTGCCCGACTGGTGGCAGGAGCTCGACGCCTCCGCGATCGACGCAGCCTGCCTCGGCACCGCCGTGCAGGGCCTGCACGACCACGGCTGGCTGCACCACATCCAGCGGCTCATGGTGCTCGGCAACTGGGCGCTGCAGCGTGGCTACGACCCGGTGCACCTGACGGAGTGGTTCACCGACGTCTTCGTCGACGGCACCGACTGGGTGATGCCGGCGAACATCATCGGGATGTCCCAGCACGCCGACGGCGGCATGGTCGCGACGAAGCCGTACGCGTCGGGCGGCCGCTACATCGACCGCATGTCCGACCACTGCGGCGGGTGCCGCTTCGACCCGACCGTGCGGGTCGGCGCGGACGCCTGCCCGTTCACCGCCGGGTACTGGGCCTTCCTGGCGCGCGCCGAGGACGCGCTGCGGGACAACCCCCGGATGGTCCGGCCGCTGCAGCAGATGCGCCGGCTGCCGGACCTCGACGCGGTGGTCGCCCAGGAGGCCCGGCGCACCCGGCCCTGACGGCTCCCGCCCGCGACGGGGCTGGGTCCCCCTGCCCGGGGGGCGTCCAGAGGCGTGTCCCGGGCTGCATCCCGGGCTGCGTCGCGACTGCCACCGGTGCGCGGACGGGCACGGAATGTGTCCCGACTGCCACCGGTGCGCGGACGGGGACGGAACGTGTCCCGACTGCCGCCGGCGCGCGGACGGGGACGGAACGTGTCCCGGCTGCCGCCGGTGCGCGGACGGCCGCGGGTCGTGCCGGTCAGAGCTGGCGGCGCCGGTAGAGCCGCACCGCGAGGGCCGCCGAGGCGGCGAGCAGCACCACGCCGACCCCGAGCACGATGACGGCGACCGCCCCGGACGGGGCCGCGAAGTCCGCCGGGCTGCCGGAGGACCCGATCAGACCGGTCTGACCGACCAGGAAGGCGCCGACGGCGATCACCGCGATCGGGATGTAGACCATCGGCCGTCCCCGGGTGTAGCCGAGGGCGAAGAACCACGGCAGCTGCACGGCGACGGCGACGAAGACGGCGCCAGCGCCGACGAGCAGCATGGTCGCGAGGAACGGCCAGGCCACGTCCTGCTGTCGGACGGCGGCGACGGCCAGGGTCGCTGCGACCCCGACGCCGAGGGCGACGACGGCGAAGACGACCATCGAGACGTACCGCCCGAGCACGACCGCCGTGCGGCCGACGGGGGCGATGCCGTAGAGGGTGTCGAGCCGACCGCGCTCGTCGCCCTGGAACGGGATGGACGCCGAGACGGCGGCGATCGCGGCTCCCATGACGATGCCCGTGCCGGGGACGGGGAAGACCACCGAGAAGACGATGATGAACCCGAGCGGCAGGAGCACGCGGAGCGGCTGCGTGCGGGCGATCGTCGTGAGGTCGAAACGGGTGAAGCGGGCCAGTGCGGTGCTCATGCTGCGAGCTCCTTCCGGGTCGGTTCGCGGTGCTCGGCGAAGTGGACGACGACGTCGTCGGTGGTCGCGCGGTCGATGACGACCTCGGGTCCGAACGCGACCGTGTCGTCGACCCGGATGAGCCCCTCCCACCGGCCGCTCGGCTCGTTCCGGAGCCCGATGGTCGCGGGGCGGGCCGCCTCCGGGAAGGCGCCGGCGCCGCGGACCACGGCGAAGCGCTCGTGCAGGTCGTCGAGCGCGCCGGAGTAGGCGACCTCGCCGTGGTCGAGCACGACGACGTGGTCGGCGAGGTCGTCGAGCTCCGCCGTGATGTGGGTGGAGAAGAGCACCGTGTGCCCGGGGTCGAGCACGAACTCGCGGACGGTGTCGGCGAGGTGCCGACGGGCCACGGGGTCGAGTCCGCTCGATGGCTCGTCGAGCACGAGCAGGTCCGGGTGGTGCGCGAGCGCCATCGCGAGCGAGAGCTTGACGGTCTGACCGCGGGAGAGCCCGCCGACGCGGTTGCCGACGGGGACGTCGTACCGGTCGAGCAGGTCGCGGAACAGGCGCTCGTCCCACCGGCGGTACAGGAGCCCGACGCGCTTGCCGACGGATCCGACCCGCCACTCCGGCGCTGCGGTCACCTGGTCGAGCACGACGCCGATGCGGTCCCGGACGGCGGCGTCGAGCGGGTCGGCGTCGCCGAACAGGGTGATCGTCCCCGCGTCGACGCCGACGAGTCCGAGCACGGACTTGACCAGGGTCGTCTTGCCGGCGCCGTTCTGGCCGACGAGGCCGGTGACGAAGCCCGTCGGGACGGTGACGTCGACGTCGCGCAGTGCGAATGTCCCCTGCTGCTTGCGGACGCCCCGGATGCTGATGGCGTCGTCGTTCAGTGCTGCTTCCATGCGTCTTCGACCTTCCGTCGGATGTCGTCGATGGTGAGGCGGGCCGCCCGGGCCGCGGACACGAGTTCCGCGGTGGCGGTGTCGAGTCGTGCCGCCAGGGCGCTGTCGGCCTGGTCGGCGTCGACCGCGCGGACGACGAAGCCGCGTCCGTGTTCGTTGCGGACGAGCCCTTCGGCCACGAGGTCGTTGTAGGCGCGGGTCACGGTGATGACGCTGACCCGCAGTTCCAGGGCGAGCTGGCGGAGCGACGGGAGCAGCGCCCCCTCGGTGAGCTCCCCCGCGTGCACGGCGTTGCGGACCTGGGTCTTGATCTGTTCGTACATCGGCACCGAACTGGTGCTCGACAGGATGATCCGCACGTTCCTCCCTGACAACTGTGTATGTACACCATTACAGTACGACCACCCATCCGCGCCGTCAACCCCGGTAGGGTCGGGTCGTGGCCAGCAACGACGCATTCGACGACCGCTACGACCTGCGCGAGTTCGCGCCGAGCACCGACGACCAGGGGGCGCCGACCGCCGAGACGGAAGCGTGGATGCGCGCCGTCGGGCTCGGCTTCCACGAAGCGCACCCCGACGCCGAGGGCGCGGCGCGCATGGCAGCGGACTTCATCGCCGACGGGGAGACCTTCCTCGGCGTGTACGTGCGCGAGCCCTTCCCCGGCTCCGTGGACGAGACCTGGCCGGCCGGCACCTTCACGTGGTTCCCCAAGGCCCTGAGCTGGGGCGACGGCTCGTCGGTCGAGACGCAGGCGATCTCCGCCGTGACCGTCCGCCCGACCGAGCGCCGCCGCGGCATCCTGCGCCGGATGATGACGCACGCGCTCGAGCGCGGCGCCGCCGAGGGCTACGCGGTGGCGTCCCTCACCGCGTCCGAGGGCACCATCTACCGCCGCTTCGGCTTCGGCAGTGCGATCCGCGAGCGCGCCGTGCACGTCCGCCGCGAGCGCGCCCTGCCCCTGCTCGTCCCCGCGACCGGCTCCGTCGCCGTCGTCACGCCCGAGTGGCTCGCCGACGGCCCCGGCCGCGAGCTGTTCGACCGCTTCCACGCGCGCACGCCGGGCTCGATGGTCCGCAACCGCAGCACCTGGCCGATCGTGTTCGGGCTGCGCGGGCAGGACGGCAAGCCGGTGCACGACGTCCGGGCCGCGGTGCACCGGGCCGAGGGCTCCGACGAGCTCGACGGCTACGTCACCTGGCGCGTGAAGGAGGAACGCGGCGCCGACACCACGGTCGAGGTCGTCGACCTCGTGTACACGGACGACCGGGCGTACACCGCGCTGTGGGAGTTCCTGCTCTCCGTCGACCTGAACGACGTCGTCCGGTACAACCGGTCGCGCCTCGACGACCCGATCGTCGCCGCCCTCGGGGACAACCGCGCGTACGACGTCGACCACGAGGAGGACCACGTCTGGCTCCGCGTGCTCGACGTGGCGGCGGTGCTCGCGTCGCGACCGTTCGCCGTCGACGGCTCGCTCACCCTCGGGGTCAGCGACGCGCTCGGCTTCACCACCGGCACGTACCGCCTCGACGTGACGTCGGGCACGGGATCCGTCACGCGCCTGGCCGACGACGTCGACGTGGCCGCGGCCGACGTCCGGCTCGACGTCGCCGAGCTCGGCGCGCTGCTCATCGGGTCGGTCTCCCCCGTCACGCTCGCGGCCGCCGGTCTCGTGCAGGCCGCCGACCCCGCGGCGGTCCAGTTGCTCCGCGCGATGCTCACCCCGCCGCGCACGCCGCACGGGATCACGTACTTCTGATGGACGCCGCCGGGTCGCTCGCCCGGGCCCGGCAGGCCGTCGCGGTCCTGGCGAGCCCGACGCTGCGCGCCGCGGTGGTCGGGGGCGCGGAACTCGACGACCGGACCCGCGCCGCGATCGCGGCCTTCGACTGGTTGGGCGAGGACGGCCCGGACGGTGCCGCGCTCGGCCGGACGGCGCAGGACCTGCGCGACCTGCAGGGGCCTGCGGCGCTGCTCGAGTTCGACCGGATCGGCCGGATGCCGCTGCGGGCCGACGAGCGGCACTCGCTGTCGATCCGGATCGTCGAGCTCGTGTTCGCCCGACTCGGACCCGCACGCGCCGTGCCGGAGCCGGTGCTGAACGCCGCGATCGCGATGGTCGCCGAGGACGTCGCACTCGTCCGCCGCGACGCCGTCGACCTCGGTGTGCTCGAGCGGACCGCCGACGGTGCGTCCTACCGGCTCGTGCAGGCCGGGTCCCGCCCGGCTCAGGAGCGTCGCTGAGGCCTCTCCCGCTCAGCCGACGGGGTCGACGTGGACAGCGTCGGCACGAGCTGCGCGCCGCGCGACCGCGGTGATGCCGAGCGCCGCGGCGAGGAAGCCGACCGCGAGCACCGCCCACCCCGGCGTCCCGAGGTCGATCGCCGTGACCGTGACGACCGTCGGGGCGACCATCGCCCCGAGCGCGTAGCCCGTGCCGTAGACGCCCTGGTACGCACCGACGCGGTCGGCGGGCGCGAGCTCGAAGCTCAGCGCCCACCCGGCGGCGCTCGACGTGATCTCGGCCAGCGAGTGCACGACCGCCGCGAGCACGAGGACACCCGCTGCGATCGCGACCGGCCGCCAGTCGTCGCCGTGCACCCACCCGGCCGCCGCCCAGAGCAGGCAGGCGAGCGCCATCAGCCACCCGGCGTGACGCATCACACGACCGGCCCCGGCGACGCTGTCCGTCCCACGGCTCATCCGGACCTGCAGGAGCACGACCGCGACGGTGTTCACGAGCAGCAGCGGCGACACGAGCACGTCCGGTGCGACGGTGTGCTGGACGACCCAGAGCGGGACGGCGACCTCGAACAGGCCGAACTGGATGCCGAACACCCCGGTCAGGGCGGTGACGACCAGGAAGCGCACGTCGCGGTAGGGGCTGCGTCCGTCGAGCGGCTGCACCACGATCGTGCCCGTGTCGGTGCGGCCGGCGGGTGCCGCGTCCGTCCGGGACGCGGGCAGGCCGAGCACCAGGAACGCCGACGTGACGAAGAGCACGCCCGCGGCGACCATCGACACCCGGTACGCCTCACCCGTGCCGATCGCCAACGGGATCGCCGCCACCGCCGTGCCGACGCCGATGCCGATGTTCGTCACGGTGCGCATCGTCGCGCGCACCCGGACGCGCTCCGCACCCGGGAAGGCCCGGCCGACCGCCGCCGACCGGACCGAGCTGCCGCCCTGCTGTGCGAACAGGGCGATCGAGGCGGTGAGCACCAGGGTCGGCAGGTCGTGCACGAGGACGTAGCCGACGAGTGCGAGGCCCTGCACGAGGTGCAGCCACACGAGCATCCGCCGCGAGCTGAACCGGTCGGCCAGGTGCCCGAAGACGAGCGAGGCGGCCACCCCGACCGCTCCGGCGACCGTCAGTCCGAGGCCGACCGCGACCGGCGCGATCCCCACGACGGTCGTCAGGTAGAGCGTTGTGAGGGTGAAGAAGGCGCCGCGGCCGAGGGTGTCGACGAGCGTCACGATGAGCAGCCGTCGCAGGGTGGCATCCTGCCGGACCAGGGTGCGGATCGGGACGAGTGGTTCGGTGGCGCTGCTCACGGTCCAGTTCTCCCAGCACCCGTCGACCCGCGACAACCGATGTAGCGTGGGGCTTCATGATCCGGTACCGCCTGGAACCCGCCGACGTCTCGTCGATCCGGTTCGGCATCTCGCCGTTGTCCGAGCTCGGGCTCGGGCTCCGTGCCTTCCGTGCGCCGGACCGGTACCCGCTGCAACGTCCGTGGCTCGACCGGATCGCCGCCGTGCGGCCCCTGCTCGACCACGAGGTCCTGCTCGGCCTGGTCGACGACCGGCGCTGGGTCGCGGACTTCGTCAACCCTCGTCCGGCGTCGGCCCTGACCTCGATCGACGACGAGCTCGCGGCGCTCGGCCGGATCACCCGCGGGCGCCTGCACGCCGACTTGGAACGCGTGCACGGGACGGTGCCGGCGGTGTTCACCGGTCGGCACGATGCCGTGGTCGGCCGCCTGCAGCAGGCGCTCGCGACGACGTGGGAGCTCTGCTTCGCCCCGTACTGGCCGCGCATGCGCGCCGTCATGCAGTCCGACATCACGCACCGGGCCCGGACCGCCGCACACGCCGGCATCGGGGCGGTGCTCGGCGGGTTGTCCGACGCCGTCCGGTACGACGGCCGGCTGCTCGACGTCCGCCTGAGCAGTCCGATCGCGCGGGACCGACCGGTCGCCGGCGAGGGGCTCACGCTCGTGCCGTCGGTCTTCGTCGTCCGGGCGTCGGTGCCGATCGACGACGACCAGCCCCCGACCGTGATGTACCCGGCGCGGGGACAGGGCGCGATGTGGTCGACGTCCCCGCACCCGGACGCCGGCGCCGTCCGCGACCTGCTCGGTGCGACCCGGGCGGCGCTGCTCGACGCCCTGGGCGAACCGGCGTCGTCGACCGACCTCGCGGTGCGCTTCGGGGTGTCGACCTCGGCCGTCAACCAGCACCTGCGCGTGATGGAACGGGGTGGCCTGCTCAACCGGACGCGCTACGGGCGCGCGGTGCTGTACTACCGGAGCACGGTCGGCGACGCGATGAGCGCCCGAGAGTGAGACCGACGCGGGTGTCCTGCGCCGCTCCCGCCCGTCACAGCAGCGCGGCCACCTGCGCCATGCGGACGGCGAAGAACACCGACGCCACGAGCCCGAGGATGATCGCGGCGAGTGAGACCCCGAAGCCGGTGATCCGCTGACCGGTGAGCTGGCCGGCACGGGCCAGGCCGATCGCGCCGAAGACGAGGCCGAGGATCCCGGGGATCGCGAACACGTTCACGATGAAGGCGAGGAGCGCGAGGACGAGGCCGGCGTAGCCGTACGGGTTGATCGCACGGGTCGCGCGGTCCTTCGCGATCCGGGCCTTGCGCCCGGTGAGGACCGGTGCGGCCGCAGCGATCGGGACGGACCGGTACGCGGACGGCGCCGGCGGCCGCGGTGCCTGCTCCCACACGGGCGCGGGGGTCCAGGCCGGGGCGGGTGCGGTCACCACCGGGGTCGGCGGCGGGACCGGGACGACCGGCGCGGGCGCCTGGGCACCCCAACGGGTACCGTCCCACCACCGCGTGCGCTGCGGGTCCTGCGGGTCCGGGTACCACCCGGCGATCGGCAGCGTCACTGTGCTCCCCCTCCGTTGCCGTCGACGACACTACGGGGGCGACCGGTCGGCGCACACGCCCCCGTGGTGGTGCCACGACGCGCGGCCCCGGCCGTGGTCCGGACGACCGGTGCGGCTCGCTCAGCGGTCGAACAGGCCGCCGAGGAAGTCGTTGCCGAGGTCCGACGCCTGCTCGCCGAACCCGCCGAGGAGCTGCTCGCCCTCGCCGGCGACCCCCTCGAACGCGCCACCGAGGTCCGCGGCACCGAGGTCCGCGGCACCGAGGTCGCCGAGGCCGGACGCGATGCCGTCGAAGTCGACGCCGAGGTCCGCGGCTTGGGCGAGCACCGGCCTCGCTGCAGCGCTCAGCACGGCACCGCCCGCTACGGCGGCCCCGAGGCCACCGAGCGCCATCGCCCCGGCGCCGACCGCCGCGCCGCCGACGAACGCGCCGCCGCGGCCGCCGCGGCCGCCCCCGGCCGATCCGCCACCGAGGACACGGCGGACCAACCCCGGCTGGGCGACCTCGCCGCGGGTCATCGCCCGGGCCATGCCACCGGCGGAGTCGTCACGCAGGTGCTCGTGCGGCGGGAGCTCGGAGTTCAGCCGGTCCCGGATCTGCTGCCGCTGCGCGGGGGTCAGCCGCGCGAAGGCGTCGTGGTGGACCTGCTCGAGCTGCTCCGGCGGGGCGGTGCGGAGCAGGTAGTCGTACTTGGCGATCGCGACGGCGTCCGGGTCGGCCGGTCCCCGCCGCGGCTGCGCGACCGGCCGCTGCCCGGACTGCTGCTGCCCGTGCTGCTGCTGCCCGAACGGGTCCGCCGGCCGCTGCGCCTGCCGGTCGCGCTCGTCGCCGGTCAGCCGGTCCGCGGCGCTCCGGACGACGTCGCGCCAGTCGGTCCCCCCACGCCCCGAGCCGGCGCCGGGTGCGCCGTGCCCGCCGTTCCCGCGCTTCTGCAGCTGCTTGTCGATGACCTTGCCGGCCATGCCGATGATGCGGTTGAGGTTCGCCATGCACCGACCTTTGCGTTCGCACATGTGAACGCTCAGCAACGCCCCGGTGGATCAGCCCGGCAAGCCATCCGAAGCGCCTGTGAGCAGCGCCGGTCGACCGGGTTCAGGCCAGGACACGCGCCAGGTAGGCGTTGCGGAAGCGTCCCGTCGGGTCGAGGTCCCGCGCGACCGCCGCGAAGTCCGACAGGCGCGGGTAGGCCGCGTGCAGCCGTTCCGGGTCCATCGCGGCGACCTTGCCCCAGTGCGGCCGCGGGTCGAAGGGCGCGAGCACGTCCTCGATCCGCTCGACCGCTGCCGCTACCGCGTCGGCGTCCCGGCGGAAGGTGAAGTGCAGCCCGACCGACTGCCGGCCGGACGACGGCGCGAGCCAGGCCGTGTCGGGCGCGATGGTGCGGACCTCCGCCGCGATGAGGATCGGCTCGAACACCGACCGCAGCGGCCGGAGCGCCTGCAGCGCCGCGACCGCCGAGCCCGCGGGGACCAGGTACTCCGCCTGGATCTCCGCCCCCGTCGACGGTGTGAACGAGGACCGGAAGTGCGGCAGGCGCTCGGACCACGGGCCGGGCACGCCGCCCTGCTCGGTGACGCCGGCCGGGTCGTTCTCGCCCGGGTGCACCGGACCGTCGGCCGGGCGCGCACCGAGGGCGACGAGGTCGACCGTCGGCGCGGTCTCGCCCAGGCGGTGCTTCACCCAGACCTGCCGGGCGCCGCGGTCGTCGAACGAGGTGAACAGCGACACCGAGTAGCCGTCGGCGACGACGACGTCGAAGTGCTCGAGCACCGCGTCCCACGGCAGGTCGAGCGAGACGGTCGTGGCGACGTGGAACGTCGGTTCGATCGCGAGCTCGACCGCGGTGACGACGCCGAGCGCGCCGAGCGCCACACGGTGCACGTCGAGGGCGTCGTCCGGGGTCGCGGCGTCCACGCGTGCGAGCGAGCCGTCGGCACGGACCACGTCGAGGCCGACCACCGCCTGCGCGAGGGACGGGTTCCGGGTGCCGGAGCCGTGCGTGCCGGTGGCGACGGCCCCGGCCGTGGAGATGTGCGGCAGGGAGGCGAGGTTCCCGAGTGCCCAGCCACGGGCCTCCAGACCGGCCGCCACCTGGCTGTGCGTCGAACCGGCGGCCACGCGCACGACCCGGCGGTCGGTGTCGATCTCGAACAGCGGCGGCAGGTCGCTGAGCGTCACCTGGTCGGCGTCGGTGTCGGCGATCGTGCTGAACGAGTGCCGCGACCCGAGCGCCGTCAGGCGCGGGGTCGTCGCGACGAGCTGCTGGAGCTCGTCGACCGTGCTCGGCCGGGCCAGCGCCGACGCCCGGTAGACGACGTTGCCGGCCCAGTTCGTGCGCGCCGCCACGGTCTAGAACCCCCGGTCGAGACGGTGCCACGTCTGCTGCAGGCGCAGCTCGTCGCGGAACCCGCGGGCGGTGGTGTGCTCGTCGATGACCAGGAACTCGGTGCCGACCATGGTCGCCAGGTCCTCGACGACCTGCAGGCCGACGGCGGTCGTCATGACGGTGTGGTGGGCGGCACCGGCGGTGAGCCAGGCCTCGGCGGCGACCGGGAACGAGGGGCGGGGCTCCCAGACGGCGCGGCCGACGGGCAGGTTCGGCAGGGCCGCGGTCGGGGGCACCACGTCGACGACGTTCGCGGTGAGGCGGAACCCGTCGCGGGTGTCGGACAGCGCGACGACGACGGCCTCGCCCGCGTCGGCGGTGAAGACCAGGCGCACCGGGTCGTCCTTGCCGCCGATGCCGAGCGGGTGGATCTCGAGCGTCGGCGTCGTGGTGGTGAGCGTCGGCGACACCTCGAGCATGTGCGCACCGAGGATCTTCTCGGCGCCCGGGGTGAGGTCGTAGGTGTAGTCCTCCATCAGGCTCGCACCACCGGGCAGGCCCGCGCCGGCGACGTTCATCGCGCGGACCAGCACCGCCGTCTTCCAGTCGCCCTCGGCGCCGAAGCCGTAGCCGTCGGCCATCAGGCGCTGCACGGCGAGGCCGGGCAGCTGCTTGAGCGTGCCGAGGTCCTCGAAGTTCGTGGTGAACGCAGCACTGCCGTTCTGCGCGAGCAGGGCACGGAGACCGAGCTCGATGGCGGCGCCGTCGCGGAGCGCGGCGTGACGGTCGCCGCCGTCGCTGCGCAGCGAGGGGTCGACGTCGTAGTCGCGCTCGTAGACGGCGACGAGTTCGTCCACGGCGGCCGTGTCGGCAGCGGCGGCGTCCACCGCAGCCGCGAGCTCGTTCACCGCCCACGTGTTGACCTGCACGCCGAGCTCGATCTCGGCCTCGGTCTTGTCGCCCTCGGTGACGGCGACGTAGCGCATGTTGTCGCCGAAGCGCGTGAGCTTGAGCTCACGGACCGCGGCCGCACCGGCTGCGGCGCGCGTCCAGTTCTCCACCCGCGAGACGACGCGCGGGTCGGAGACGTGCCCGACGGCCGTGGCGTGCCGGACGCCGAGGCGGGCGAGGGCGTAGCCGAACTCGCGGTCGCCGTGCGCAGCCTGGTTGAGGTTCATGAAGTCGAAGTCGATGTCCGCCCACGGCAGCGTGACGTTCGCCTGCGTGTGCAGGTGCAGCAGCGGCTTCGTGAGGGCCTGCAGCCCGCCGATCCACATCTTCGCCGGGCTGAACGTGTGCATCCAGGTCGTCACGCCGATGACCTTGTCGTCGGCGCTCGCCTCGATGAGCGCCCGGCGGATGCCGTCGGCGTCCTTGAGCACGGGCTTCCAGACGAGCTTGACCGGGAGCGCGCCCTCGAGCTGCGCGTGGACCGCACGTGACTGCTCCTCGACCTGGCGCAGGGTCTCCTCGCCGTAGAGCCCCTGGGATCCGGTGAGGAACCAGACCTCGTAGCCCGCCAACGTTTCGGCGGGGTCGACGACGTGCGTCATGAGAGCGCTCCTTCGGGGTTCTGTCCGTAGACGTTCTGGTAGCGATCGAAGAGTCGATCGATGTTCTCCTGGTCGATGGGCACGACCTCGCCGCCCTGCTTGGCGATGTGCACCGTCCGCGCGACGTCCTCGCACATCACGGCGGCCTTCACGGCGTCCTTCGCGTCGCGACCGATCGTGAACACGCCGTGGTTCTGCATGAGCACCGCGCGACTGCGGTGCCCGCTCAGCGTGTCGACGATGCCGCGGCCGATCGAGTCGTCGCCGATGATCGCGAACGGACCGACCGGGATCGGGCCGCCGAACTCGTCCGCCATCGCGGTGATGACGCACGGGATCGCCTCAGCGCGGGCGGCCCAGGCCGTCGCGTACGTCGAGTGGGTGTGCACGACACCGCCGACCTCGGGCATGTTCCGGTACACGTGGGCGTGTGCCGCGGTGTCGCTGGACGGTCCGTGCGCGTTGCCCCAGCCCTCGGCCGGCACGCCGTCGAGGGTGCAGACGACCTGGTTCTCCGGGGTGAGGTCGTCGCTCGACACCCCGCTCGGCTTGATGACGAACAGATCGGTGCCGGGCACGCGTTCAGACACGTTGCCGCCGGTCCAGATCACCAGGCCGTAGCGCACGAGTTCGCCGTGCAGGCGGGCGACGCGTTCGCGGGCCTCGGCGACGGCCCGCCGGGTGGTCGCGTCGGTCGTGTCGGTGTCGGTCATCGGGTCACTTCCTGCTCTGCCGGGAGGCGCGGGTCGGCGCCGTCGGTCTGCTCGACCGGGCGCGTGGTCGCGCTGGTGCGGGTCGCCGCCGCGGCGACGTCCTGCACGGGCAGCGCGGCCCGGTAGCGGCCCAGGTAGGTCTGGAAGCCGTCGACGTCGGCGGGGTCCGGCTCGGCGACGTGCACGGCGTCACCGCCGAAGACCGTGCCGGACAGGTAGTCGGCGAGCTGCTGGTCGGTGTGCTCGAGGTAGGCGGCGAGGACGGCGATGCCCCACGCGCCGCCCTCGCCGGCGGTCTCCTCGAGGGCGACCGGCACGCGGAGCGCCGCGGCGAGCAACCGCTGCGGGGTGCCCGGCGTGCGGAAGAGCCCGCCGTGCGCGGTCATCCGGTCGACCCGGACGTGCTCGCCGTGCAGCACGTCCATTCCGATCGCCAGCGTCGCGAAGGCGCCGTGCACCTCGGAACGCACGAGGTTGCCGAGGGTGAACCGGGCGCCGGGGGTGCGCAGCAGCAGGGGGCGGCCGTCCTCGACGTGCGTGACGGGTTCGCCGGCCAGGTAGTTGAACGACAGCAGGCCGCCGGCGTCCGGGTCGGCGTGCTCCGCCTCGGCCAGCAGGGTGGCGTAGACGGTGTCGAGGTCCGGCGGCGTGCTGCCGGACCGCTCGCCCGCGGCCTCGGCGAAGCGGCCGAACACCCGCGCCCACGCCGCGATCTCGCTCGCACCGTTGTTGCAGTGCACCATCGCGACGGCGTCGCCCGACGGCGTCGTGACGACGTCGAGCTCCTCGTGCGGCGTGCTGAGCGGCTGTTCGAGCACGACCATCGCGAAGATGCTCGTTCCGACGCTGACGTTGCCGGTCCGGGGTGCGACCGCGTTCGTCGCCACCATGCCGGTGCCGGCGTCGCCCTCCGGCGGGCAGAGCGGCACGCCGGCCTCGAGCGTCCCGGTCGGGTCGAGCCAGGCGGCGCCCTCGGGGGTGAGCGCGCCCGCGTCCTCGCCGGCGACGAGGACCTCGGGCAGCAGCGCGCGCAGGTCGGGCACCCGGTCGCCGAGCAGCTCCTGCGTCGTGGCGAGCATCGCGGCGTCCCAGTCGCGGGCTCCGGGCTCCCCCGGGCCGCTGTCGACGGGGCCGCCCTCGATCGGGAACACGCCGGACGCGTCGCCGACCCCGAGCACGTTCCGCCCGGTCAGGCGGCGGTGCACGTACCCGGCGAGCGTCGTGACGCCGGCGATCGACGGCACGTGCGGCTCGTCGTCGAGGACCGCCTGGTACAGGTGCGCGATCGACCACCGGAGCGGGACGTTGAAGGACAGCGCCTCGCTCAGCCGCTCGGCAGCCGGGCCGGTCGAGGTGTTGCGCCAGGTGCGGAACGGCACGAGCAGGTCGCCGTCGCCGTCGAACGCCAGGTAGCCGTGCATCATCGCGCTCACCCCGACGGCGCGGAAGGTGGTCGGGCGGACGCCGTACTGCGCCTCGACGTCCGCGACGAGGGCGGCGTAGGCGGCGCGGAGACCGGTCTCGACGGCTTCGAGCGAGTAGGTCCAGCGGCCGTCGACGAACGCGTTCTCCCACTCGTGGGACCCGGCGGCGATCGGCACGAGGTCCTCGTCGACGAGGCACGCCTTGATGCGGGTGGAGCCGAGCTCGATCCCCAACGTCGTCCGGCCGTGCTCGACCTGGTGTCGACGGTCGTCGCCCATGCGTTCCTCCCAGAACCTCGTCGTTCTCCGTGAGCGCTCACATCCTGGCACGTGAGCGCTCACCCGTGCAACGCCCGGCGCGCCGCGCGGAGCTGCCAGTTGCACTCGTCCGCCCGCCTCCCCCCAGCGGTCGGAACACCCCGCTCAGTTCCGCCGACCGGTCACGGATCGTCGTCCGGCGCATCCGCAGCCGACCGTTCCCGACCACTCGACGCCTCACCCACGGTAGGTCGTGACCGCTCGACGGAAGAGCGTGACGACGTCGTGCGACCGCCGAGCGCCCCGCACCCGCGCAGGTCCGACCACTCGACAGCCCAGACCGCGCGAGTCGGGACCACCCGACAGCCCACGCCCGCGCGAGTCCCGATCCGCCGTACCGCGACAGGCCCGACGACGGCGCGCGTGCCGGTCACGACAACCCGCTGGCTCGCCGTCGAGCGGTCACGACGGGTCGGCTCAGTACGCGCCGAGCGACGAGTCGTGACCGCTCGGCCACGGGTGACGGGGTGTCGTGACCGGTCGGGAGCGACCGCCGGCACCGGCACCGGCACCGGACCGCCACCCCCGCGGGCTACGCGCCGACGGTGCTCTCGCGGATGACGAGCGACGGGGTCACGGACGCCGACGAGGCCGTCCCGCCGTCGATCAGGGCGAGCAGGGCCTGGCCGGCGACGCGACCGAGTTCCTCGAGCCGCAGGTCCACGGTGGTCAGCGGCGGGCGCGACGCCAGGGCCATCACGTCCCAGTCGTCGAAGCCGGTGACCGCGACGTCGCCCGGCACGGACCGGCCGAGCTCCCGAAGCCGATCGCACACGCCCCGCGCGATCTGGTCGCTGCCGCACAGGATCGCGTCGACGTCGGGCGACTGCCGTGCGAGCAGGTCCACGGCCTGTCGCCCCCAGCGCTCCGACCACTCGCCGAACATCGGCTCGGCGACCAGGTGTGTCCCGAGCGCCGCCGACGCACCCTCGACCCGGCGGACCGCGGACCGCGCGCGGGACGGCCCGGTGACGACGGCGACCCGGGACCGTCCGAGCGACAGGACGTGCGACGCCACCGCCGACGATCCGGCTGCGTCGTCGAGCGTGACCGAGACGTCGGCGGCGTCGGTCGACGGCGTGAACGCGTAGACGACGGGGATGGCGACGTCGATGGGCGGTCGGGCGTCGGCGGAGCGGCCGGTCACGATGATGCCGTCGACGCCGCGGGCCGCCAGGGAGCGCAGGTAGTGGGCCTCGCGCACGTGGTCGTCGCGGGTGTCGCAGAGCAGCACGGCCATCTGCCCGGCGGACAGGGCGTCCTCGGCACCGAGCAGCACCGGGATCGAGAACCGGCCGAACGAGTCCGTGGTAATCATGCCGACCGTGTAGGTCCGACCGGAGGACAGCGCACGGGCCCGGGCGTCCCCGACGAAGCCGAGCGCGTCGGCCGCGTCCCGCACCCGCTGCCGGGTGGACTCCCGCAGCTGCCCGGTGCCGTTCAGGGCCTTCGACGCGGTGCCGATCGAGACCCCGGCGAGCGCGGCGACGTCGGTGATCCGGACGGGCCGCACGATGCGCTCCACGGTCACGGCAAACCCCTTTCCGGCGGTCGGGTGGTGCCCACGATCATACGGAACCGGCGGGGACGAGCCCTTGCGCGCCTCCTGCTGCGTGTCGTACCGTCGGCGACAGAAAGCGTTTTCCGGCACCGGCACCGGCGCCGGCGCCGCTCGTCACATCGCAAGGAGGCGACATGACCACCACGCTCGCGACCGACCGCCGTGCGCGCACCGCGACCCCGGTCCTCCCGACCGCCGACGCGCGGGCCGTGCTCCGCCCGCTGCCCGCCGGCGACGCCCGGATCACCGGCGGCTTCTGGGCGCTCCGCCAGGAACGCAACGGCCGCGACGCGGTGCGGAGCGGCCACCGACAGCTCGAGGCGGCCGGCAACTTCCGCAACCTGCGCATCGCCGCGGGGCTCGAGCAGGGCGAGGCCGTCGGCCCGGTGTTCATGGACTCCGACGTGACGAAGTGGCTCGAGGCCGTCGCGTGGGAGTACGGCCGCGCCCCCGCCGACGACCTGCTCGAGCTGCAGCGCGAGGTCACCGCCCTGTACGCACGGGCGCAGGCCGAGGACGGCTACGTCGACTCCGTGCAGCAGGTGCGGAGCGGCGGCGAGCGCTACACCGACCTCAAGTGGAGCCACGAGCTGTACTGCGCCGGGCACCTGTACCAGGCCGCCGTGGCCCAGCACCGCGCGACGGGCGACACCGCCTTGCTCGAGGTCGCGATCAAGAACGCGGACCACCTGGTGCGCACGTTCGGCGACGGCCCCGGCAGGACAGCCGACGTCGACGGGCACCCCGTCGTCGAGATGGGCCTGGTCGAGCTGTACCGCGAGACCGGCACCCGCGACTACCTCGACCTGGCGCACTGGTTCGTCGACGCCCGCGGGCACGGCATCATCGAGCGCGCCGGCGGCGAGCCGACGTACTTCTCGGACCGGGTGCCGGTGCGGCAGGCCACGACCGTCGAGGGCCACGCGGTCCGTGCCGTGTACCTGGCGGCGGGCGCGGTCGACGTCGCGGTGGAGACCGGTGACACCGAGCTCCTCGCCGCGAGCGAGCGCCAGTTCGCGGACATGACGGCGACGAAGGCGTTCATCACCGGCGGCCTCGGGGCGCGCTGGGACTGGGAGGCGTTCGGCGACCCGTACGAGCTGCCGACGGACCGCGGCTACGCGGAGACCTGCGCCGCGATCGGTGGGGTCCAGTGGGCCTGGCGGCTGCTGCTCGCCACCGGCAAGCCGGTGTACGCCGACGCGATCGAGCGCCTGCTGTACAACGCGTTCCTCGCCGGGGTGAGCCTGGCCGGCACCGAGTACTTCTACGTCAACCCGCTGCAGCAGCGGGACCACGCGCACCGGGACGAGAACCGCTCCCCCGCGCACGGGCGCCGCGGCTGGTTCGACTGCGCCTGCTGCCCGCCGAACATCATGCGCACCTTCGCGAGCCTCGACGGCTCGCTGGCGACCGTGACCGACGGTGGCCTGCAGGTCCACCAGTACGCCACCGCCGACCTCGGCCCGGTGCGCGTCGAGACCGGCTACCCGCACGACGGCCGTGTCCGCGTGACGGTCACCGAGGACGGCCCGCTCGCCCTGGGCCTGCGGATCCCCGCCTGGTCCGACACCACGACCGTGACGGGTCCGGACGGCCGGGACCACCCCGCCGCGGGCACGCTGCACGTGGTCGAACGCACGTGGACCGCGGGCGACACCGTCGAGCTCGTCTTCGACACGACCCCGCACCGCTGGGTCGCCGACGCCCGCATCGACGCCGCCCGTGGGCAGGTCGCGATCGAGCGCGGCCCGCTCGTCTACGCCGTCGAGCAGGCGGACCAGCAGGGCTTCACCGTCGACGACCTGACGGTCGACGCGGACGCGCCGATCACCGAGGAGCACCGCGACGACCTGCTCGACGGCGTCGTCACGCTGCGCGTGCCGGGGTCCGCCCCGGCCGCACACGAGCAGTCCGCGTGGCCGTACCGACGGATGGACCGACCGGGAGGCGCGGCGCACCCCGCCGACACGACCGGCGTCGACGACGTGGCCGGCTCGGATCCGGGTGTGACGGCGGTGACGGCGGTCGCCGTGCCGTACTACGCCTGGGCCAACCGGGGTGCGGCGCCGATGCGCGTCTGGCTGCCGCTGACACGCTGACGCGGGGAGCCGCCGCGCGGGTCCTGCGGCGCAGGGAGGGCGCGAAGTTGCGACCCAGGTCGCAACGAGGTCCCGACCCGTGCCGCCTGTGCTGCGCCGCGGGACCGGCGAACGTGGAGTCATGACACCTCACCACGTCCCGACTCCCCCCACCGGGCGCATCCCACGGGCCCGACGGATCGCCGCTGCCGTCGCACTCGGCACCTCGCTGGCCCTCGGCACCGGCGTCGCAGCCTCCGCGGCGGCCTCCACCCCGGGTGCGACCGCCGCCCCGGTCACCGCGACCCCGGCCCCTCCGGTCCACCAGCCGGGAGGGCACACCCTGACCGAGGACGACGTCCACGCCTGGCTGGACGGAGCCGTCGGCGCAGCCCTCCCCGCCACCGGCATCCCCGGCGCCGCCGTGTCCGTCGTCGCGGACGGCCGCGTCCTCACCACTGCGGGGTACGGCATGGCGGACACCGGGACCGGTTCGACCCGCGCCGAGCGGGTGGACCCGGACCGCACCCTGTTCCGTGTCGGCTCGGTCTCGAAGACGGCCACCGCGACCGCGGTCATGCAACTCGTCGAGGACGGCAAGATCGACCTGGACGCCGACGTGCAGCAGTACCTGGACTTCGACCTGGACACCCCGAAGGGCCCCGTCACGATGCGGAACCTGCTGACGCACACCGCCGGCTTCGAGGAGGTCATCGGTGGTCTGATCGGCACGCCCGGCAGCGAGGAGTCGCTCCGAGCGGCCGTCGTCGACGCCCCGCCGGCGCAGGTCTTCACGCCCGGCACGACACCCGCGTACTCGAACTACGGTGGAGCGCTCGCCGGGTACATCGCCCAGCGCGTGAGCGGCGAACCCTTCGAATCGCTGCTGCAGCGGCGCGTGTTCACACCCCTCGGCATGTCGTCCTCGTCGTTCGCGCAGCCGCTGCCCGAAGCCCTCGACGCACGCCTCGCGCGCGGGTACCTCGACGACTCGGGACCGGCGCGGCCGACCGAGGTCGTGCACGGTGCTCCTGCCGGGGCGATGTCGTCCACGGTCACCGACATGGCACGCTTCATGCTCGCGCAGCTCGGCGACGTGCCCACCGACCAGGCGCTCGTGCAGCCGGACACCCTCGCGTCGATGCACCGTCCGGCGCTCGGCAGCGACGACCTCGGCACGCTCGCAGCGGGTCAGCGGATGGACCTCGGGTTCTTCGACGAGTCCACCCCCGGCCTGCCGGCCTCCGGTCACGACGGTGACACGATCGTGTTCCACAGCGCCATGCGGCTCTTCCCCGACGAGCACGCGGGCATCTTCATCACCATGAACGGCAGCGGACGCACCGCCACCGACGCGATCGAGCTCCGGGACGCGGTCGTGCGCGGCTTCGCCGACCGGTACCTGCGGGGCGACGCGACGACGACCGACAGCGCAGGCGGGACATCCCGGATGAGCACCGCCTCCGCGCGGGCAGCGGCGGCGGACCTCGCCGGCACCTTCGTGACGTCGCGCTCCCCCGCCACGAACCCGGGCGCGCTCCTGGCCCTCGCCGGCCAGACCACCGTCACGGCCCGGGCGGACGGCACCGTCGCGGTGACGCCGAAGCCGCTGGGCACGACGACGGCCGTCTACGAGCCGATCGGCCCGCACCTGTGGCGTGAGGTCGGCGGTGATGCCCTGCTCGCGACCCGCACCGCCGGTGACGACGACGGCACCGTGACGACCATCGCGTGGGGCGGGGCGTTCACGATGCTGCGGGCCGCACCCTGGCAGGTCGCCTCGCTCGTCCTGCCGTCGTTGGTCGCCGCCCTCGCCGTGCTCCTGGTGTCGGTGGTCGGCTGGCCCGTCACGGCCCTCACCGCGATCGGTCGAGGCCGGAGCCGGAGCCGGAGCCGGGATCGGATCCTCCTGCTGTCGCGGATCGGCCAGGTCTCGGCCCTGGTGGCCCTGTTCGGCTGGGCCTCGGTCGCCGTGCAGGCGTTGGCGTTCCAGGACGTCAGCACCGTCACGCTGCGGGTCCTGCAGGTGCTGCAGCTCGTCGGTGTGCTCGCGGTCGTGCCCGCTGCACTCGCTGCGTGGCGAGCGGTCCGCACGCACCGCGGTTGGGCGTCCGTCACCGGCAGGGTGCTCGTGGTGGCGGCCCTGGTGGTGGTCGCCGGGATCGCCGTCGCGTTCCACCTGCTCGCTCCGAGCGTGACGTACTGATGGCCGGGTCAGGGCACGCGCCGCGCTGCTCGGTCAGCGCCACCTGGCATGCTCGAACGGTGGCAGACCGTCAGAGCACCCCGGCGCCGACCGACTCCGGGTCGGCCGGGTCGTCCCGTACCGCGACCGCAGGGGTCCGCCGTGTCCTGGCCCGTGTCGGTGCGCGGACCGCTGACAGCCGCGACGTCGCACTCGCGGTCGCGTCGGCCGTCGTCACCGTCGCGCTGCTCGGCCTCCTGCGGGCTGCCGACCTGTTGCTCGGGACCGCCCGCACCGGCACGGACACGCAGGTCGCCGCGGTGGTCGTCCTCGCGGTGGTGCAGTGCGCACCACTCGTGGTGCGTCGCCGACGGCCCGTGGCCACGCTGCTGACCGTCGCGGTCGTGCAGGCGGCCCTGCTCGCGGCCGTCCCGACCGGCGTCGCGCTGTGGGGCGTGGCCCCGGTCGTCGCCGCGGCCACCGTCGGCGCGGCGCGGCCGCCCGCGGCGGCGGTCCGAGCGATCGTCGCCGCCGTCGGCATCGCGGCCGTGGGCGCCGTCGTCGGTGCGACCGGTACGGTCACCGCGCTGCTCGGTGCAGCACCGCGGTCGGACACCCTGACCGTCGTCCTCGGTGCGGTCGCCGTCGTCCTCACCGCCGTCGTCGTGAACGGCGCGAGCGCCGCGGTCGGCTCGTGGACCGCGCTGCGGCGTGCCCACGCGCGTGCTGCCGAGGAACGCGCAGCAGAGGCCGTCGAGCACCAGGCGACCCGCACCCGGGCGGCCGTCGCCGCCGAGCGCACCCGCATGGCCCGCGAACTCCACGACGTCGCGGCGCACCACCTGACCGGGCTGGTGGTGCAGGCCGGGGCCGCCGAACGCCTGGTCGACGTCGATCCGGAGCGGGCGAAGGACTCGGTGCGCAGCATCCGGGAGCAGGGCCGCGAGACCCTGCAGGCCCTCCGTGCGATCGTCGGGATCCTGCGCGAGACCGGGGACGACGCCACCGGGACCGCCCCGGTACCGGGACTCGCGGACGTCGGCGACCTCGTCGACGCAGCCCGCGCCTCCGGCCAGGTGGTCGTCACGCGGATCGACGGGACGCTCCCCGACCTCGCTCCGCTCGCCGACGTCACGGCGTACCGCACCGTGCAGGAAGCCCTGGTGAACGCCCGCCGGCACGCCGCCGGAGCACCCGCCCTGCTGGGCGTGTCCGCCGATGCCGACCGGGTCACGATCACCGTCGAGAACGACCTCGGCCCGTCCGAGGCTCCCGCGGGCCCACCCGGACACGGCCTGGTCGGCATGCGGGAGCGCGCGACGCTCGTCGGCGGCCGGCTGCGAGCGGGTCCGGTCGCGGGCGGCCGCTGGCGGGTCCGGCTCGACCTGGACACGAGGAGCACCACGTGATCCGCGTCGTCCTGGTCGACGACCAGTCCATCGTCCGCGCCGGGTTCCGCATCGTGCTCGAGACGGCCGGCGGCATCGAGGTGGTCGGCGAGGCCGCCGGTGGTCGCGAGGCCGTCGGGCTGGTCCGACGCGTCCGGCCGGACGTGGTCGTGATGGACGTCCGGATGCCGGGCGGCGACGGGATCGAGGCCACGCGGGCCATCGTCGGACCGGACGCCCCGGACGCACCAGACGCGCCGACGGCCGACCCGGACGCGCGCCGCGCGTCGCCGGCGTCCCCTGCGGTGCTCGTCGCCACGACGTTCGACCTCGACGAGTACGTGTTCGGCGCCCTCGAGGCGGGGGCGCAGGGCTTCGTGCTGAAGGACGTCGAACCGGACGAGTTCGTCGGCGCGGTCCGCGCGCTCGCAGCCGGCCGGTCGGCGATCGACGGCACCACCACGCGACGGGTCGTCGCCGAGTTCGTCCGACGTCGTCGGACCGCCTCGGTGCAGCCGCTGCCGGACGTGTTGACCGCGCGCGAGAACGAGATCGTCCGGCTGCTCGGCGAGGGCCTGTCGAACGACGAGATCGGTGCGCGCCTGGTCGTCGAGACGAGCACCGTGAAGTCGCACCTGACCCGGGTGATGACGAAGATCGGCACGCGTGACCGCCTGCAGACCGTGGTCTGGGCGTACCGGTCGGGTCTCCTGCCCTGACGCCGACCGTGCGGTTCAGGCGCTCCGGCGCACCACGAGCTCGGGCGCGAGCAGCGTCTCGTCGCGCGGCTCGCCCTCGATCAGGGACCGGACGCTCTCGAGCACCCGCTCGCCCATCGCCCGGAAGTCCTGCCGCACGGTGGTGAGCGGCGGCGTGAAGTGGGCCGCCTCGGGGATGTCGTCGAACCCGACGACGGCGATGTCGTCGGGCACGCGCAGCCCCTCGTCGGCGAAGGCGTGCAGCACGCCGAGCGCCATCTGGTCGTTGCCGGCGAACACCGCGTCGACGGTGTGGACGTCGATGTGCCGCGCGGCCTCGAAGCCGCTCGCGGGGGTCCAGTCGCCCTCGAGCACGACGGGCTCGAGACCGGCGTCCGTCATGATCCGCAGGTAGGACGCGCGGCGCACCTCGGACTCCTGGGACACGTGCGGTCCCGCGATGTGCACGATCCGCCGGTGTCCGCGGTCGAACAGGTGCTGCATGACGAGCGCGGTGCCCGCCGCCTGGTCGATGGCGACCGCGGCGACGCTCGGTGCCGACGGTGCACGGGCGGCGTCGCGCTGCACGGCGTTCGCGACGACGACGGGCACGGTGACCGGCACGGTGAGCGAGGCGAGTGCGTCGAGCACACGGTTGTCCGCGGCGACGAGGACGATCGCGGCGACGTCCTGCGCGAGGAGCGTCGTGAGCGCGCCGGACAGGTCGACGGGGCGCGGGTCCTCGGGCAGGGTCGAGAGCAGCACGTGGTACCCGGCGGACCGGGCCGCCCGCTCGAAGCCGATGGCGGTGCTCGACGGCCCGTACAGGGCGTCGCCCGCGGTGATGATGCCGAGCGCGCGGCTGCGGCCCCCGGCGAGCGCCCGGGCCGCGGCGCGGGGACGGTAGCCGAGGGCGGTCACGGCGTCGGTGACCTGCGTCCGGAACTGCTCCCGCACGGTGGGGTCGCCGTTGATCACCCGGGACACCGTCTGGTGCGAGACGCCGGCGCGTTCGGCCACGTCGAAGATCGTCGGCGCCTTGCGGGCCTTGCCCCCACGGGCCGGAGTCGTCGTCACGTGCACACCGTACCGCTCGGTCCGCGCGACGCGGCAAGGTCGCGAAACGGTCACGATGAGTTGACACCCCGTTACGGAACCCACAAGATGTGAGCGCTCACACGAGCGCATCCCCCGGGGCACAGCAGCCCCGGCACCCTGAGCGCGTCGACGACGACGTGAGAGGAACAGAGGTACTTCGATGACGAAGCGCAGGATCATCGCGGGCGTCGCAGCCCTCGGCATCGCGATCGCACTCGCCGGCTGCTCCGCCGGAGGCCGTGCGGCCACCGACGGCGGCGGCAGCGGCACCGACAACAAGGGCGCCCTCGTCGGCGTCGCCATGCCGACCAAGGTCTCGGAACGCTGGATCAAGGACGGCGACGCCGTCAAGAGCGACCTCGAGAAGGCCGGCTACAAGGTCGACCTCGAGTACGGCGACAACAAGGTCCAGCAGCAGGCCCAGCAGGTCAGCAACATGATCACGAAGGGCGCGAAGGTCCTCATCATCGCGTCCATCGACGGCGGGGCCCTCTCCGACCAGCTCGACGCCGCCGCCAAGGCCGGCATCAAGGTGATCTCGTACGACCGCCTGCTGACGGGCAACAAGAACGTCGACTACTACGTGTCGTTCGACAACGAGAAGGTCGGCGTCGACCAGGCGACCAGCCTGCTCACCGGCCTCGGCGTCCTCGACGAGAAGGGCGAGAAGACCGGCGAGAAGGGCCCGTTCAACATCGAGGTCTTCGCCGGCTCGCTCGACGACAACAACGCGAGCTTCTTCTTCAACGGCGCCATGAAGACCCTCAAGCCGTACCTCGACGACGGCACGCTGAAGATCCAGTCGGGTCAGGACCAGCTCTCGCAGGCCGCCACGCAGCAGTGGGACCCGGCGACCGCCAAGGCCCGCATGCAGAACCTCGTCGCGAAGTCGTACTCGGGCGGCACCACGCTGGACGGCGTGCTCTCGCCGTACGACGGCATCTCGATCGGCATCATCTCGGCGCTGCAGGGTGCCGGCTACGGCACCAGCGACCGCCCGCTGCCGACCGTCACGGGCCAGGACGCCGAGGCGGCCTCGGTCAAGTCGATCATCGCCGGTCAGCAGTACTCGACCATCTACAAGGACACCCGCAAGCTCGCCAAGCAGTCGGTGACCATGGCCGAGGACCTGCTCACCGGCAAGGAGCCCGAGGTCAACGACACGAAGAGCTACGACAACAAGGTCAAGGTCGTCCCGACCTTCCTGTTCCAGCCGACCGTCGTCACGAAGGACAACTACAAGGAAGTCCTCGTCGACTCGGGCTACTACACCGAAGCCGACCTGAAGTAGTCGCAACCCACCTGTCGGACAGGAGGCACGGGTCGACCCCGCCCCGTGCCTCCCGTCCGCCCCATCCGCGCGCCACGGCGCGCACCACGGAAGGCGGTCGACGTGACGGACACGATCCTCGAGATGCGTGACATCACCAAGACGTTCCCCGGCGTGAAGGCCCTGCAGGGCGTCTCGATCGAGGTCGAGCGCGGCCAGGTCCACGCCATCTGCGGCGAGAACGGCGCCGGCAAGTCGACCCTCATGAAGGTGCTGTCGGGCGTGTACCCGCACGGCTCCTTCGAGGGGCAGATCCTGCTCGACGGCGCTCCGGTCTCGTTCGCGGACATCAACGACTCCGAGGCCTCGGGCGTCGTCATCATCCACCAGGAGCTCGCGCTCAGCCCGTTCCTGTCGATCGCCGAGAACATCTTCCTCGGCAACGAACGGTCGACGGGCGGGTTCATCGACTGGAACAAGACGAACCTGGCCGCCGCCGAGCTCCTGCAGCGCGTCGGCCTCAAGGACAACCCGGTCACGAAGATCGTGGACATCGGCGTCGGCAAGCAGCAGCTCGTCGAGATCGCCAAGGCGCTCTCGAAGGACGTGAAGCTCCTCATCCTCGACGAGCCGACCGCCGCGCTGAACGACGACGACTCCGCGCACCTGCTCGAGCTCATCCGCTCGCTGCAGGCCGAGGGCATGACGGCGATCATCATCAGCCACAAGCTCAACGAGATCAAGGCGATCGCGGACAAGGTCACGATCATCCGTGACGGCCAGACCATCGAGACGCTCGACATGCACGCCGACGACGTGTCCGAGGACCGGATCATCCGCGGCATGGTCGGCCGGGACCTGTCGAACCGGTACCCCGAGCACGACCCGCAGATCGGCGAGGAGCTCCTGCGGATCGAGGACTGGACGGTCCACCACCCGCTCGACGGGTCGCGCGAGATCATCCACCAGGTCAACCTGAACGTGCGCGCCGGTGAGATCGTCGGCATCGCCGGGCTCATGGGGGCCGGACGGACCGAACTCGCGATGAGCGTGTTCGGCAGGTCCTACGGATCCGGCATCAGCGGGACGGTCTACAAGCGCGGCACCCCGATCAAGACGCACACGGTGTCGCAGGCGATCGACCACGGCATCGCGTACGTCACCGAGGACCGCAAGCGCTACGGCCTCAACCTGATCGACGACATCAAGCGGAACATCTCCGGGTCGGCGCTCGGCAAGCTCGCGAACTGGGGCTTCGTCAACGCGTCGGAGGAGACCACGGTCGCCGGACGGTTCCTGAAGAACCTCAACATCAAGGCACCGAACGTCGACGTCGTCACCGGGAAGCTCTCCGGCGGCAACCAGCAGAAGGTCGTCCTGTCGAAGTGGATGTACACCGACCCCGACGTGCTCATCCTCGACGAGCCGACCCGCGGCATCGACGTCGGTGCGAAGTACGAGATCTACACGATCATCAACAGCCTCGCGGACCAGGGCAAGGGGGTCATCGTGATCTCCTCGGAGCTCCCGGAGCTCCTCGGCATCTGCGACCGCATCTACACGCTCTCCGAGGGCACGATCACCGCTGACGTGCCCCGCTCCGAGGCCACCCCAGAGGTCCTCATGCAGTACATGACCCAGGAACGGGAGACCCCTGTCAATGAACGCGCTTAAGTCCGCCGCCGGCTACCTCACCGGGCAGCTCCGACAGATCGGCCTGTTCATCGCGCTGATCGTCATCGTCGTCTTCTTCCAGGTGACGACGAGCGGCATCACCCTGGCCCCGATCAACGTCTCGAACCTGATCGTCCAGAACAGCTACATCCTCATCCTCGCCATCGGCATGGTGATGGTGATCATCGCCGGGCACATCGACCTGTCGGTCGGGTCGGTCGTCGCCTTCACGGGTGCGATGGCCGGTGTGATGATCACGCAGTGGCACGTCCCGTGGCCGATCGCCGTCGTGCTCTGCCTGGTCGTCGGCGCGCTCGTCGGCGCCTGGCAGGGGTTCTGGATCGCCTACTTCGGGATCCCGGCGTTCATCGTCACCCTGGCCGGCATGCTCGCCTTCCGCGGTGCGGCGCAGATCGTGCTGCACAACCAGCAGATCTCCCCGTTCCCGGACGGCTTCCGTGCCCTCGGGTCCGGCTTCCTGCCGTCGTTCGGCACCACCGGGTACGAGCCGCTCACGATGATCCTCGGCTTCGCCGCCGCGGCCGTCATGGCGGTCACCGCGTTCCGCGGCCGAGCCACCCGCCGCAAGTACCAGCTCGAGAGCGAACCGTTCGCCTGGTTCATCGTGAAGCTCGCGTTCGGCGTCGCCCTCGTCATCTACGTGGCCCTGCTGCTGGCGAGCTACAACGGCACCCCGATCGTGCTCGTCATCCTCGGCGCACTCGTGGTGGTCTACTCGGTCATCATGCGGAGCGCGGTGTTCGGCCGACACGTCTACGCCATCGGCGGCAACGCCCTGGCCGCGCAGCTGTCCGGCGTGAAGACCAAGCGGGTCACGTTCATGCTCTTCGTGAACATGGGTGTCATCTCGGCACTGGCCGGCGTGGTCTTCACCGGCCAGCTCAACCTGGCGGCACCCGGTGCGGGCAACGGCTTCGAGCTCGACGCCATCGCCGCGGTGTTCATCGGCGGCGCGGCGGTCACGGGCGGCATCGGCACGGTCCCGGGCGCCATCGTCGGTGGTCTCATCATCGGCCTGCTCAACAACGGCATGTCGATCCTCGGCGTCGGCACCGAGTACCAGTCCCTGATCAAGGGCCTGGTGCTGCTCGCCGCCGTCGCGTTCGACGTGTTCAACAAGCGCCGGGCCGCCGCTGCGCGCAAGTAGGGCGTGCGTCCGGGGTCACCCCCGCGAAAGCGACAGAGTGCTGCGGAACATCCGCGCACTTCTGTCGCTTTCGTGCGTCAGCGGGTGAGGACCGCCCACCCCCGGGCCGGAAGGCGCAGGGTCCCGTCCCCGAGATCGGCACCGCCCGCCTCCACCTGCGTCGCGTCGGCCGCGGGAACCTCGACGGGGTCGTCCGACAGGTTCAGGGCGGTCACCACGGCCGCGTCCGCCGTGGCGGTCCGCAGGACCACGGCCGTGTTCGTCAGGTGCACGACGTCGGTGTGGGCCCGGTGCAGCCACGGGTTGCGGCGGCGCAGGGCGACGAGCGCCTCGTACGCGTGCGTCAGGTCGCCCGCTGCGGGTGGCGTGTCCGGGAATTCCGGGCGTACCGCGTCGTCGCCGCCCTCGCGTTCCTCCTTCACCCCGGTCCAGCCGTACTCGTCACCCGCGTAGACGATCGCGGTGCCGGCGACGGTGAACAGCACCGCGGCCGCGTGCCCGGCGAACGGCTCCCCCACCGCGCTCGCGATGCGGGTGACGTCGTGGTTGCCGACGAAGGTCGTCGGGGCGAACGTCTCGAGCAGGGCGTCGTGCCGCTCGATCGCGTGCGCCAGCTCGTGGCCGTTGCGGTCCGCGATGCCGTGCCAGACGCCCTGCCACAGCTCGTACTGCGTCAGCGAGTCCATCGTCGACTCCCGGGCGATCGCCGCGGCGTCCCCGTGGATCACCTCGCCGCTGAACCACGCATCCGGGAACCGCTCGCGCACCCGCGGCAGCACCCGTGCCCAGAAGGACGGCGGCACCGCGTAGGCCGCGTCGAGCCGCCAGCCGTCGATCCCCCGCTCGAGCCAGTGCGCCATGATCTGCACCACGAGGTCCTCGGTCGCCCGGGTGTCGTGGTCGAGCGCCACCAGGATGTCGTGTCCCTCGAACAGTCCGACCGGTACCGGCTGCCCCGGCGTCCACCCCGTCCAGTCGATCGCGAACAAGTCGGCCGTCTCGGCGTCGGGGCCGTGCTCCTCGAGCGCCCGGAACGCCGGGTGCTCGCGGCCGACGTGGTTGAAGACACCGTCGAGCAGGACCCGGATCCCCCGCTCGTGCGCGGCGGCCACCAGACGGTCGAGGTCGTCGTCGTCACCGAGGCGCGGGTCGATGCGGAAGTGGTCCACGGTGTCGTAGCCGTGCGTCGAACTCGCGAACACCGGTCCGAGCAGCAGGCCGTTCAGGCCGAGGTCCACGACGTGGTCGAGCCACGGCTCGATCCGACCGAGGCGGTGCTCGACCGGGCGGTCCTCGACGGCGGACCCGGGTCGGACGTCGGCGCCGACGAAGCCGAGCGGGTACACGTGCCACCACATGACGTGCTCGACCCAGGCGGGTTCGGGGTGACGGGTGGGTGCGGTGTCGGTGCTCACCGGTCCGATGCTGCCAGCCGGACCTGCGCCGGGTGCGCTCGTGCTGGGAACGGACAGGAGCAGCAGGACGAAGATGCAGGCATGGGACGCGCGATCAGGACGGAAGCGGACGCTGCGGCGAACGAGGCGGAGCACGCCGAGCGCACGTGCGCGTCGTGCGGTCGCACCATGCCCTCGTCGGCGGCGCCGGAAGCGCGGTACTGCTCCGCAGCGTGCCGGAAGCACGGAGTGAACGCCACCGACCGTGCCCTCGAACAGCGCATCGACGAACTGCTCGCCGCGCGCGCACGGACCTCGAGCATCTGCCCGTCCGAGGTCGCCCGGTCGCTCGACCCCGACGACTGGCGTCCGTTGATGGAACCCGCCCGCCGGGCCGCCCGTCGCATGGTGGCACGGGGCGAGGTCGAGATCACGCAGGGCGGTGCCGTGGTCGACCCGTCGACGGCGAAGGGCCCGATCCGCATCCGTCGCCCGCGCTGAGGGAACACGTGTCTTCCATCGTCGGTTGCATGCAGGGATGACTGCAACCGGATCGACCGAACCGACCCCTGTCCAGCCCCGAGCCCTCGTCGTGGGGGCGAGCGGCATCACCGGCTCCGCCCTGGTGAGCCACCTGCTCGACGACGGCTGGGAGGTCACGGCGCTGTCCCGCCGACCGATCGGCCGCGACGGCGTCCGGACCGTCGCCGCGGACCTCCGCGACCCCGAGAGCCTGTCCGCCGCACTGGCGGACGAGCAGCCCACCCACGTGTTCTTCACCGCGTGGCAGCGGCAGGAGACCGAGGCCGAGAACATCCGCGTCAACGGCGGGATGGTCCGCGACCTCCTGGCGGCGTTGACGCACGCACCGTTGGCGCACGTCGCGCTCGTCACCGGGCTGAAGCACTACCTCGGCCCGTTCGAGGCGTACGCAGCGGGCGAGATGCCCGACACGCCCTTCCACGAGGAGGAGCCGCGGCTCGACACCCCGAACTTCTACTACGCGCAGGAGGACGAGCTCTTCGCCGCCGCCGAGCGCCAGGGCTTCACCTGGTCCGTGCACCGCTCGCACACCGTCATCGGCCACGCCGTCGGCAACGCCATGAACATGGGCCTGACGATCGCCGTGCAGGCGACCCTGGCGAAGGAGCTCGGGCTCGACTTCGTGTTCCCGGGCAGCGAGGCGCAGTGGAACGGCCTGACCGACATGACCGACGCGGGCATCCTCGCCGAGCACATGGTGTGGGCGTCGACCTCGCCCGAGGGCGCCGACGAGCCGTTCAACATCGTGAACGGTGACGTCTTCCGCTGGCGCTGGATGTGGCCGCGCCTGGCGGCGCACCTCGGTGTCGACCCGGCGCGCGTCGTCGGGTACCAGGACGCACCCCGCCCGCTCGAGGTGCAGATGGCCCCGTACGAGGCCGAGTGGGCCGGCATCGCCGAGCGGCACGGCCTGGTCGAGTCGGACGTCACCCGGCTCGCGTCGTGGTGGCACACCGACGCCGACCTCGGTCGGGCGATGGAGGTCGTCACGGACATGGGCAAGAGCCGGGCTGCCGGCTTCACGGCGTTCCGTCGGACCGAGCAGGCCTTCGCGGACCTGTTCGCCCGGTACCGCGAGGACCGTCTCATACCCTGATCAGCGGCGTGTCCTACACGCCGATGTACCCCGTGGTGGCGCCGCGGGGTACACGGACCTCGGGTTCCTCCGTGAGCGGAGGGTGAGCGCGTGGTTCAGTCGGGGACAGACGCGCCGGGGACCCTCGGCGGGACCCGGACGAAAGGAGCGATCATGTCGCTCGGAGACAAGGCCAAGGACCTCACGCAGAAGGTCGCCGGCAAGGCCGAAGAGGCCGTCGGCAAGCACACGGACGACGCGGAGCTCAAGCACCAGGGCCAGAAGGACCAGGTCATGGGCGAGGGGCGCCTCGACAAGGAGAAGGCGAAGGACGCCCTCGACGGCAAGTAGGTCGACCTGCAGGAACGGCCCCGACGCGACACACGCGCCGGGGCCGTTCCGCGTCGCGGGGACGCGCCGGGGTGTGCAGCGTCAGAACGCGTACCGGATGCGGCAGGACGGCAGGTGCTCGGCGACGAGCTCGCGGAAGCGCTCGACGAGCTGCCCCTTCATGCCGGACCGGTAGCGGACGTTCACCGCGCCGTTCTGCGACACCTTCTGCTCCTGCAGGTCTGGGCGCCACAGCAGGTCCTCTGCCTTCGGGTGCCAGCCGAGGTTGACCTCGTGCAGGGGCTGGTTGTGCGTCAGGAAGATCACCTCGGCCGCGAGCTGCGCCTTGGCCGCCGGGGACAGCACGTCGTCCACCTGGCGCAGCAGTTCGGCCCAGTCGGACTCCCACGTCGGCGTGAGGATGACCGGTGAGAAGTTGAGGTGGACCTCGTACCCGGCGTCGACGAAGTCGTTGACGGCGGTGATCCGTTCGGCGATCGGGCTGGTGCGGATGTCGGTGACCTTCGCCGTCTCGTGCGGCATGAGCGAGAACCGGATGCGCGTGCGCCCCATCGGGTCCCAGTCGAGCAGGTCGCGGTTGACGTACTTCGTCGCGAACGACGCCTTCGCCGTCGGGGTCATCCGGAACAGGTCGCAGAGGTCGCGCACGTTGTCGCTGATCATCGCGTCGACCGAGCAGTCGCTGTTCTCCCCGATGTCGTAGACCCAGGCCTCTGGATCGCACTGGTTCGGCTCGGTCTTCGGCCCCTGCTTCGCGACGTTCCGGGCGACGTGCTTCGTGATCTGGTCGATGTTCGCGAACACGGTGACCGGGTTGCTGTACCCCTTGCGCCGCGGCACGTAGCAGTAGGCGCAGGCCATCGCGCAGCCGTTCGCGGTGGACGGGGCGATGAAGTCGGCTGAGCGCCCGTTCGGCCGGGTGACGAGCGACTTCTTCACCCCGAGCACGAGGGCCTCGGTCTTGATGCGCACCCAGCGCTGCACGTTGCGCTCGTCGCCGTGCACCTCGGGGATGTTCCAGTGCGACTCGACCGGCACCACCTCGGCGTCCGGCCACTGCCCGACGATCTCCTGCCCGCGCTGCAGGTCGAGGGCAGCGGGCTCGGCGTAGATGCGACGGATGTCGAGCATCGGGCGGACGCGTGCGTTGCTCATCGACACCTGTCTACCGGGGACCACCGACGGTGCAGACTCGGGAGCATGACCGCCGAACCCGACGACCACTTCTTCGTCGTGGACGGCCGGCGCTGGCGCCGGACCGACCCGGCCCTGCCCGAGGAGCTCGCCGCCGCGCTCCGCTCCCACCTGGGGCGCGGGCGGAACGCCGTGAAGACCGCGAAGCGTGCGGGCGACGACGAGGCCCTGGCGGCGGCCCGGCACCGGAACGGGCTCGCGAAGCACGGGCTCGGCGAGCGCGGCCCCGAGTGGTGGACCCGCCCCGAGGCCGACCGGATCGCGGACGCCGAGCGTGCGGTCGCCGAGCTCGACGCCCTCGACGGGGTCTCGACGTCAGCGCCGCACCACACCGCGCCGCACCACACCGAGTGAGCAGAAGACGTCGGGTGGGTGGGGCGCACTCGACGTCTTCTGCTCACTCGGCGCCCGGCACCGGCCCCGCGTGGCACCGGCGCCACGCGGGGCCGCTACGCCTCGGTGTGGCCGAGGGCCGGCTCGGGCAGCAGGCACGCGGTGCGGGACGCGGCGGCGTGCAGCTCGAGCACGACGAGCTCGTTCCGGCCCTGGCGCAGAACCGGGCCGGGGATCGCCAGGGTCTGCTGCGGCCCGCGCGACCAGTACCGGCCGAGGCAGAACCCGTTGACCCAGGCGACTCCCTTGCGGAAGCCGTCCAGCGACAGGTAGCGGTCGTCCACGCCGTCGAGGTCGAACGACCCGGCGGCGAACGTCGGGCCGGCGAGCACGTCGCCACCGGTCGGGGCGGTCTCCGCCAGTGCCGCGAGCGCGGCGGGTGCGATCGGGTCGAGGGCGAGCGGCGCAGCGGTCCAACGGGCGAGCGGGACGCCGTCGACGGCCACTCCCCCGACGAGGCCCTTCGGCTCGCCGATGCGCGGGCCGTAGTCGACGCGGCCCTGGTCCTCGACGAGCAGTTCGAGCGTGCCGGTGACCGCCGGCAGGACGATCGCGCGGTCGTGGTACTCCCGCTCCAGCACGCCGACGACCACACCGTCGACGGAGACGACCGCACGGTCGCGCACCTCGGTGCCGACGGTGAGCACGCCGCCGGTGGGCAGGTCCACCTCGGCGCGGTACACGACGAAGCCGCTCGCGGCACCGAGGGCGTCGAAGGTCGGTGGCTCGTCGTGCGCGGACCACGACGCGAGCGCGGGCAGCAGGGACCGGAGCGACGCGACGCGGTCCAGTCGGACGGCGATCGCCGCGCCGGGCGCGGACGGCGCCGGTGCGTCGGACTGCTCGAGGCGTCCGGATCCACCCGGCTGCATCGACGCTGGCAGCGGCGGCACCGGCGCGTAGCGCTCGATCACCGAGCGGAACGCGTGGAACTTCTCCGTCGGGCGACCGGCCTCGTCGAGCGGCGCGTCGTAGTCGTACGACGTCGCGATCGGGCGGTACACGCCCTTGTCGTTCGCGCCGTTCGTGAAGCCGAAGTTCGTGCCGCCGTGGAACATGTAGATGTTCACCGAGCCCCCGGCGGCGAGCAGGTCGTCGAGGTCCGACGCCGAGGCAGCCGCCGGCGTGGTGTGGTGGTGCTCGCCCCAGCTGTCGAACCAGCCGTCCCAGAACTCCGAGCACATGAGCGGGCCGGTCGGCTGCGCCTGGCGCAGGCGGGCGAGGCGTTCGGTGGAGCGCGACCCGAACGAGCCGGTCTTGTGCAGCGAGGGCAGGGAGCCGTCCTCGAGCATCGTGCCCATCGGCTGGTCGACGCTCGTGAAGGGGACGGTGAGCCCGATGTCGCGGTGCATCTGCTCGAGCGCGCGCAGGTACGCGGGGTCGGACCCGTAGGCGCCGTACTCGTTCTCGACCTGCACCAGGACGATGGGTCCGCCGTTGTCGATCTGCCGCGGGACCAGCACGGGGGCCAGGTGCTGCAGGTACGTCTCGACCGCTGCGAGGAACCCGGGCTCGTTGCGCCGGACGCCCACGGAGCCGTCCGCGAACAACCAGTACGGCAGGCCGCCGTTCGACCACTCGGCGCAGATGTAGGGCCCGGGGCGCACGATGGCGTGCATGCCCTCGGCGGCGACGAGGTCGAGGAAGCGGCCGAGGTCCAGCCCGCCGCTCAGGTCGAAGACGTCCGGCGACGGTGCGTGCGCGTTCCAGGCGACGTACGTCTCGATGGTGTTGAGGCCCATCAGCTTCGCCTTGCGGATGCGGTCGGCCCACAGGTCGGGGTGCACGCGGAAGTAGTGGATCGCGCCGGACAGGATCCGGTGCGGCTCGCCGTCGAGCAGGAAGTCGGTGTCGCCGATGGCGAAGCGCATGGTGTGACCTTCTCGTTGCCGGCCGGGGGCCAGGCGTGGAGCGGGGCCGTGCGGAGGTATCCGCACGGCCCCGCGGGGGTACCGGGGACTACTTGGTCGAGACCGTGAAGCCCTGGTCCTCGCCGTACTTCGCGAGGGCCTTCTGCCAGGCCTCGAGGCCGGCGTCGAGCGAGGTGCCGTTCTGGTACGCCTGGCCGACGGTGTCGGCGTAGACGCTGTTCGCGTACACCTGGTACGGCAGGTACGTGAAGTCGTTGTCCGAGGACTTCGACGCGTCGACGAGCACCTTGTTGATCTGCTGGCCGCCGAAGTACTCCGGCTTCTCGTCCAGGAACGCGGTCGAGTCGAGGTCGGCGGTGGTCGACGGGAAGCCGCCGGACTCCATGAAGACCTTCGTCGATTCCTTCGACGAGTTGAGCCACTTGAGGAAGCCCGCGGCGAGGGCCGGGTTCTTCGACTGCTTCATGACGACCTCGGCGCTGCCGCCGTTGTTCGCGGTCTGGGCGGTGCCGCCGTCGTAGGTCGGCATCGGGGCGACGCGCCAGTCGCCCGAGGCCTGGGCGACGCCGGACTCCAGGTTGCCGGGCATCCACGCGCCGGTGATCATCGTGGCGATCTCACCGTTGCCGAGCTGCTTGTACCAGTCGTCGGTCCAGCCGACCGTCTGCGAGAGCAGGCCCTGCTCGACGAGCTCGTTCCAGGTGCTCGTCCACTTCTTCGAGCCCTCGTCCTGCAGGTTGATCGTGACCTTGTCGCCGTCGGTGGTGAACGGGGTGCCGCCGGCCTGGGCGATCATGCTCGTGGTGAAGCCGGCGTCGCCGGAGTCCGCCGCGATGTAGGCGTTCGGGTCGGCCTCGTGGAGCTTCTTCGCCGCGGTGACGTACTCGTCCCACGTCTTCGGCACGGCGAGGTCGTACTCGTCGAAGACCTTCTTGTTGTAGAACAGCGCCATGGGGCCGGAGTCCTGCGGCAAGCCGTAGACCTTGTCGTCGACCGTGACCGAGCTCCAGGTGCTCTTGGCGAAGTCCTTCTCCAGCGAGTCGAACCCATAGGGCTCGAGGTCGAGCAGCGACTCGGACAGGGCGAACTGCGGCAGGGCGTAGTACTCGACCTGGGCGACGTCGGGGGCACCCGAGCCGGCCTTGATCGTGTTCTGCAGCTTCGTGTACTGGTCGGCGCCGGTGCCGGCGTTGACGAGCTTGACCTTCACCTTGGGGTACTGGTCCTCGAAGGCCGCGACCTGGGCCTTGGCGGACGGGGTCCACGACCAGTAGGTCAGGGTGCCACCGTCCTGCAGGGCCTTGTCGATGTCGTCGGCCGAGCCGCCGGAGCCGGAGCCGCCCGACGCGCACGCGGACAGGGCGATGGCGGCGGTGACGCCGATGGCGAGGGCGCTGAGCCCGCGCCGGAGACGCTTGTTCATGGGGTGCCTTTCACTTCTTCGTGGAGAGGGGGTGGAGCTGCTGTGTGCCGGGTCGGGAGGCGCGTGGCGGGGTCGCCCCGGGCCTCCCGTCCGACGGATCAGGCCTTGACGGAGCCGGCCGCGAGGCCGGACTGCCAGAAGCGCTGGAGGAAGAGGAACGCGACCACGATCGGGATGATCGTGAGGAGCGATCCCGTGACGACGAGGTTGTAGATCGGCTGCGCACCGGAGCCGGTGGCCTGCGCGTTCCACTGGTTCAGACCGACCGTCAGCGGGTACCACTTCGGGTCGCTCAGCATGATGAGCGGCAGGAAGTAGTTGTTCCAGGTGGCGACGACCGCGAACAGCAGGACGGTGACGACACCGGGCGCGAGAAGCCGGAGCGCGATGGTGAAGAAGATCCGGAACTCGCCGGCGCCGTCCATGCGGGCGGCCTCGAGCAGTTCGGCGGGGATCGCGTCGACCGCGTACGTCCAGATCAGGTACATGCCGAACGGGCTGATGAGCGAGGGCAGGATGATCGCCCACGGGGTGTTGGTCAGGCCGACCTGCGAGAACAGCAGGAACGTCGGGACCGCCAGGGCCGTGCCGGGGACCGCGATGGCACCGAGGACGACGGCGAAGACCGCGCGGCGACCGGGGAACTGGAACTTCGCCATGCCGTAGCCGGCGACGGTGGCGAGCAGGGTGGCCCCGCCGGCGCCGACCACGACGTACAGCAGCGTGTTGCCGAACCACTGCAGGAAGATGCCGTCGTTGTACGTCAGCGTGTCGACGATGTTCTGCCAGAGGTTGAAGTCCCCGCCGAACCAGAGGCCGAACGTCGAGAGCAGCGACGCCTGCGTCTTCGTGCTGTTGACGAGCAGGTAGAACAGCGGCGCGAACGAGTACACGACGAAGACGACCATGACCGCGGTCAGCAGGCCGGAACGCTTCGGCTTGCGTCCGTCGACGTGCAGCTCGGCCTTCCGCTCGGCCTTCCGGGAGGCGCGGGTCGAGCGGGTGCGCGGGTCGCGCTGCGTCGTGGTCGCCTCGGTGACCGTGGCCGGTCCGGCGGCGCCGGTCGCGGGGTGCTGGATGGTGCTCATCGGTTCTCCTGGCGGGTTCCGCGGACCTGGACGACGTAGGCGATCACGGCGGTGATCACGCCCATCACGATCGCGACCGTGGCGGAGTAGTTGAACTGCTGGCCGCTGAAGGACAGCGAGTAGGCGTACATGTTCGGGGTGAAGGCGCTGCCGATGACGTTCGGGGCGAGCGTCTTGAGCAGGTTCGGCTCGTTGAAGAGCTGGAAGCTGCCGATGATCGAGAAGATCGTGGCGATGACCATCGGGCCGCGGAGCGCGGGGAGCTTGATCGAGAACACCGTGCGCAGGGGGCCGGCGCCGTCGAGCTCGGCCGCTTCGTACAGCTCGCCGGGGACCGTGCGGAGGGCCGCGTAGAAGATCAGCATGTTGTAGCCGAGGAACTCCCACGTGACGACGTTGCCGATCGACGTCAGGACCCAGCTCGGGCTGAACGGCTGCAGCAGGTCGATGCCGAGCGCGTCGTTCGCGGCGCCGGTCAGACCGAACTGGTTGCCGTAGATGAAGCCCCAGATGAGGGCCGCGACGACACCGGGGACGGCGTAGGGCAGGAAGACCGCGATGCGGAAGAACGACGTGCCCCAGAGCCGTGCGCTGTCGAGCGCGAGGGCGGCGACGAGCGCGAGGCCGAGCATGATCGGCACCTGGACGACCAGGAAGATCGCGACCCGACCGAAGCCGGACCAGAACTTGGCGTCCTGGAAGAGCTGCACGTAGTTGGCGAACCAGACGAACTGGTTGCCGCCGATGAGCTGGTCGCGGAACAGGCTGAGCCAGAGCGCGTACCCGATCGGGACGATGAGCATGAGGACGAGGACGACGACGAAGGGGCCGACGAACAGCCAACCGGTGAACCGTCCCCGCGGCCTGGGGCGCCGGCGGGTGGGCCGGGGCGCTGCCGGCTGCGCTGCGGCTGCTCCGCCGGGGCGCGCTGCGAGCGTGCTCATGTGACTCCTTCGTCTGCTGCGTGCTGGTGGTCGACGTCACGTCGGGGTCGCGCGGACCGCGCGGGCACCCTCCGGATGTTGACGTCAACATCGACCGTCGCGACGATAGCATGGCAACGTCAACATGCGCTAGCGTCCGGGGAGACCACGCACCACCGCCCCGCTCCCGAAGGACTGCGACCGTGACCACCGAGACCCCTGCCGGCACCCGGCGCGCCCCCTCGATGGCCGCCGTCGCCGACGCCGCCGGGGTCTCCATGCAGACCGTGTCCCGCGTCGCCCGCGGCTTCGACAACGTCAGCCCGGACACCCGTGACCGCGTGCAGCGGGTGATGGACGACCTGGGCTACCGCCCGAACCGCGCTGCCAGGGCCCTGCGCTCCGGCCGGTTCCGCACGATCGGCGTGATCATGTTCACGCTCGCGTCCTTCGGCAACATGCGCACCCTCGAGGCCATCGCCGACGCCGCCGGCGCCGCGGACTTCACCATCACGCTGCTGCCGATGGCATCGCGCACGGAAGAGGGCGTCCGCTCCGCCTTCTCACGCCTGCACGAACAAGCCGTCGACGGCGTCGTGATCATCATCGAGTCGCACATCATCGACACCGCCGAGGTCGTCCTGCCCGACGGCGTGCCCATGGTGGTCGTCGACTCCACGGGCAGCACCGACCGCCCAGCGATCGACACCGACCAGGCCGACGGCGCCCGCCAGGCGACGCAGCACCTGCTCGACCTCGGCCACGAGACCGTCTGGCACCTCGCCGGACCGACCTCGTCCTACTCCGCCGCCCGACGACTCGCCGCGTGGCAGGACACGCTGTCGCGCGCCGGCCGGGTCGTCCCGCCGGTCTTCCACGGCGACTGGACGGCCGACCACGGGTACGTGGCCGGCCGCGAGATCGCCGCACGTCCGGAGATCACCGCCGTGTTCGCCGCGAACGACCAGACGGCGCTCGGCGTGCTCCGCGCCGCGCACGAGGTCGGTCGCCCCGTCCCCTCGTCGCTCAGCGTGGTGGGGTTCGACGACTCCCCCGAGTCCGACTCATTCTGGCCGCCGCTCACCACGGTGCACCAGTCCTTCGACGAGGTCGGCCGCCGGGCCGTCGCCAACCTGCTCGGCCAGATCGACGGTGCGTCCGGGTCCGCCGCCCCCGACCTGGTGCCGGTGCGGTTGGTCGAGCGGTCGAGCACGGCGCCACCGCCGGCCTAGCCACGTCGGACGGGGCTGCCCGATGAGCGGCGCCGGTCGGGCGGCCCGTGCTGGTCCCTCGTGACGGCACAGCCGACGACGAGGGCCCCGGGTCCGCCGGCAGGTCAGGCGGCGTCGCCGGACCGGTCGAGGCGGGCGACGAGACGGCCCAGCGCCCAGTTGACCAGGAAGCCCAGCATCCCGATGCCGGGGATCGCGAGCACCACGACGGTCCACACCGTCTTCGCGAGCCGTGACCGGGTGCGGTCGCGCCAGAGCAGCACGAGCGTCGCCGCCTCGAGCAGCAGGAACACGAGGGACACGACGACGTGCCCTCCACTCAGCTGTGCGAACACGCTTCCCCCTTCGTCCTGCGCTCATCGTAGGGGGCGAGGACCCACGAGGTCGGCGGCCCCACGGCCGCGGTCCCCGTCGACGCACCGCACCCGCACGAGCAAGGGACGCCGAGCGCAGCGCGCCCGACGTCCCCTGTGCTCACTCGACGCCCGCCGCAGCGTGCGCCGAGGCGTCTCAGCCGATCGACACGGCGGTCCAGGAGACCGGCGGCAGCTCGATCGTCACGGTGTCGCCCTCGCGGCGGACGGTCTCGTTCGTGCGGAGACCGACGCGCGAGGTGTCCTGCAGGTCGTTCACGGCGTGGATGTCGTCGTCCCAGACGCCCTCCGCCCGCACGTCGCCCTGGACGCCGAGCCCGGCGAGGTCGATCGTGACGGTGGTCGACTCGGACGGGTGGCGGTTCACCAGGAACACCGCGGCGCCGTCCTCGGACAGGGTGGCGGCCGAGTCCACGACCGGGACCTCGCCGTACTTGCCGCCGTCGACGGTGTCACCGGAGGTCTTCACCTGCAGCGACGTGCCGTGGGCGAGCCGCGAGGTCAGCGAGAACGGGAAGAACGTCGTCTGGCGCCACGCCGGTCCGCCGGGCTCGGTCATGATCGGCCCGATGACGTTGACGAGCTGCGCGAGCGAGGCCGAGGCCACCCGGTCCGCGTGCCGGAGCAGCGAGATGAGCAGCCCGCCGACCACGACGGCGTCGGCGACGGTGTAGACGTCCTCGAGCAGGCGGGGGGCGACCGGCCACTCGTCGAGCGTGAAGGTCTTGGCCTTGGCCTCCCACTTCGTGATCGACCAGACGTTCCACTCGTCGAACGAGATGTCGATGCGCTTGTCGGACTTCTTCTGCGCCTGCACGTGGTCGGCCGCGGTGGTGACCGTCTTGATGAAGTGGTCCATGTTGACGCCGGAGGCCAGGAACGAGGGCAGGTCGTCGCCCTCCTCGTAGTAGGCGTGCGCCGAGATGTAGTCCACGTCGTCGTAGGTGTGCTCGAGGACGGTGCGCTCCCACTCGCCGAACGTCGGCATCGACGCTCCGGAGGAACCGCAGGCGACGAGCTCGAGGTCGGGCTGGATCTGCCGCATGGCCTTGGCGGTCATGGCGGCGAGCTTGCCGTAGTCCTCGGCGTTCTTGTGGCCGAGCTGCCACGGGCCGTCCATCTCGTTGCCGAGGCACCACATCGAGATGCCGAAGGGCTCGGTCCGGCCGTTCGACCGGCGGTACTCGGACAGTGCCGTGCCGGCGTCGATGTTCGCGTACTCGAGGAGCTCGATCGCCTCCTGCGTGCCGCGGGTACCGAGGTTGACCGCGAGCATGAGCTCCGAGCCGACCAGGTCGAGCCAGTGCTGGAACTCGTGGAGACCGACCTCGTTCGTCTCGGTCGAGTGCCACGCGAGGTCGAGGCGCTTCGGCCGCTGCTCGACCGGGCCGACGCCGTCCTCCCACTTGTAGCCGGAGACGAAGTTGCCGCCGGGGTAGCGGATGGTCGAGACGCCGAGCTCCTTGACGAGCTCGACGACGTCCTTGCGGAAGCCCTGGTCGTCGGCGGTCTCGTGCGCGGGCTCGTGGATGCCGTCGTAGACGTGCCGGCCGAGGTGCTCGACGAAGCCGCCGAAGAGGCGACGTCGCACCGGCCCCACGGTGAACGCTGCGTCCAGGACGAGGTGTGTGCGGGGCATGGATCTCCTTTGATCGTGTGGCGGGTCGTGCCGGTGGTGCGTGGTGCGGCGAGCACGGGATTGCGAGACGGTGCGTCACGAAAGTGAGCGCTCACCTGTCGGAAACGCTACCGGGTCCGACGGCCCCGCGGAAGGGGTGGTGGTCATCGCCGCTGATGAGTAATGTGAGCGCTCACGGAGCAGCGTTGCTCCGCCGGGAGCGTCACCCCTCGCCCCCGGATCGGCCCGTCCCGCTGGAGTGATGCCATGCCGAACCCATCCGCAACCCCCGCGTCGCGCCTGTCGCGTCGCGGGTTCCTCGCCGCCGGAGCAGCAGCCGCCACCGTGCTGCCGCTCGCCGCCTGTTCGAGCCCCCTCGCCGCCGGTCTCGCCGGCAGCGCACTGAACCCGGAGACGCTCGTCTTCTGGAACCTGTTCGGCGGCGGCGACGGCGTCCGCATGCAGTCGATGGAGGACGGCTACGCCGAGCAGCACGGCGGGTCGAGCGCCCTGCAGGCCACCACGTTCGCGTGGGGCAACCCGTACTACTCGAAGCTGACACTGGCGACCGTCGGGAACAAGCCGCCGGACGTCGCGGTCGCCCACCTGACCCGGGCGAAGCCGCTCTGGGACGGCGACCTGCTCGACCCGATCACCTCGGACGACCTGGCGAGCGTCGGGCTGAGCGCGGCCGACTTCAACCAGAAGGCCTGGACGGCGCAGAAGACCGACGGCAAGAACATCGCGATCCCGCTCGACACGCACCCGTTCGTGCTCTTCTACAACGTCGACGTCTGCAAGAAGGCGGGCCTCATCGACGGCGACGGGAACCTCGTCGACCTGAACGGCATGGAGAACTTCGAGAAGGCCCTCGCCGCGGTCGCGAAGGTCACCGGCGGGACGGCGCTCAACGTCGCGAACGTCGTGCCCGAGACGGCCACCCCGTGGCGGTTCTTCTGGACGATGTACAACCAGATCGAGGGCGCGACCCCGTTCATCAGCGACGGCGGCGGGAAGCTCACCGTCAACGAGGACGCGTACAACGAGGTCACGAGCCGCACCCAGAAGTGGGTGAAGGAGGGCTGGCTCAACAAGGCCCTCGACTACGCCACCGCGCAGTCGCTCATGTTCGACGGCAAGGCCGGCTTCTTCATGCAGGGCGAGTGGGAGATCAGCACCGCACAGTCGATCAAGGGCCTGCAGTTCGGCATGGTGCCGATCCCCCAGCTCTACGACAAGCCGGCGACCCAGGCCGACTCGCACACCTTCGTGCTGCCGAAGAAGGCGCGCACGCCCGAGCAGCGCAAGCAGCACATGCTCTTCATCAAGCAGATGCTCGAGCAGAGCCTGACGTGGGCGGAGGGCGGGCACGTCCCCGCCTACATCCCGACCTTCGACAGCACCGCCTACAAGGAGCTCAAGCCGCAGTCGAACTACGCGGCGGCCGCCGAGACCGCCGTGTTCGACGACCCCGCCTGGTACGGCGGGTCCGGCTCGACGTTCGAGGGCACCGTCGGCGCACAGCTCGCACTCGTGCAGCAGGGCAGCTCGTCGCCCGCCCAGGCCCTCCGGGCCATCAAGTCGCAGCTCGCGACCTACCTCAACACCCCGAGCCCGCTGTGACCGGGCACGTGAACGCCGTGAACACCGCGCGAAAGGCACGATGACGTGACCACAGCACCTGTCCTCGACCGGCCGACGGACGCGACCACCGCGCCCCGTCCCCGTCGGAACCGCACCTACGGCTCCAGCGTGAACCGCGGCCAGGGCCGCAGCGGCTGGCTGTTCCTCGCCCCGTTCGGCCTGTTCTACGTGGCCTTCCTGCTCGGCCCGACGATCTGGATGATCGTCACGAGCTTCTTCAACACCTCGACCGTCCGCACCGGGCTCGGCAGCTTCGCCGGGCTGGCGAACTACGCCGAGATGCTCGGTCGCAGCGACTTCTGGTCGTCGCTCTGGCACACCCTGCAGTTCACGCTGTACACGACCCCGCCGCTCGTCGTCCTGGCGTTCGTGTTCGCCGTGCTGACGAACCGGATGAACCGCGGCCAGTGGTTCTTCCGCCTGGCGTTCTTCCTGCCGTTCATCCTGCCGTCCGCGACGATCTCGCTCATCTGGGTGTTCATCTTCACGCCGGCGACCGGTCTGTGGGCGAGCCTGCAGTCGGCGATCGGCATGACGCCCGGCTCGGGCATGCTGTCGAGCCCGAACACCGCGATGATCGGCGTCGCGATCGCGACCATCTGGTGGACCCTCGGGTTCAACTTCGTGCTCTACCTGGCCGGCCTGCAGGAGATCCCGCGCGAGCTGTACGAGGCGGCGGCCGTGGACGGTGCGTCGAACTGGCAGCAGATCAAGTCGATCACCCTGCCGCTGCTCGGCCGCACGACGACCCTGGTCATCCTGCTGCAGATCATCGCGAGCCTGAAGATCTTCGACCAGGTCTACCTGATGACGAACGGCGGGCCGGGCATCTCCACCCAGGTCTCGCTGCAGCTCATCACCGGCGTCGGCTTCACCGACAACCGACTCGGTGCCGCGTCGGCCGCGTCGGTCCTCCTGTTCATCGTGATCGTGGCGATCGCGGTCATCCGGCAGCTCGTCGAGCGCGCTGCCGCCAAGCGAGAGATCGGGGCCTGACATGACCGCCACCGAGAGCATCACCACAGGCCGGAAGCTCCGCACCGGCGTCTCCTCCGCCGCGCCGACGAGCGCCGCGAAGATCGGCGTCAGCGGCCGCGGCTTCTCGATCGCCTCGGGCATCGTCCTGACGGTCTTCGCGATCATCTGGCTGATCCCGAGCGTGTTCGCCCTGAAGACGTCGTTGTCCGACAACGGCGTCGCCGCACTCGGCGCGAACGCGATCCTGTCGAACTGGAACCCGACGCTGCACTCGTACGCGTCGCTGTTCCAGGCCGGCGACATCTGGAACTGGTACCTCGCCAGCGCCATCACGAGCATCGTGACCGCGGTGCTCACCGTGCTGTTCGCCTCGATGGCGGCCTTCGCGCTGTCCCGACTGGTGTTCCGCGGGCGGAACGTCGCGTTCCTGCTGATCATCCTCGGCATCATGATCCCGACCCAGGTGCTGATCATCCCGATCTTCCAGGAGCTCAACGCCGTCGGGCTGCTCAACACCTACTGGTCGGTGATCTTCCCGCAGGTGCCCGCCGTGATCGCGGTGTTCATCTTCAAGCAGTTCTTCGACGGCATCCCGAAGGAGCTGGAGGAGGCAGCGCGCATCGACGGCGCGAGCATCTGGAAGGTCTACTGGTCGGTCATCCTGCCGCTGTCCCGTCCGGTCATCGCAGCGGTGACGATCCTGACCTTCGTCGGTGTGTGGAACAACCTGCTGCTGCCGCTGTTCGTGCTGTCGAACCCCGACCTGATGACGATCCCGGTCGGGCTCGCCACGGTCCAGGGCAGCTTCGGCCAGCGCTACGCCGACATCCAGGCGGGTGCCATCCTCGCCGCGCTGCCGCTGATCGTCCTCTACCTGATCTTCCAGCGGCAGATCGTGGAGGGCGTGACCGGCTCCGGCCTCAAGGGCTGACGCGGGCCCGGCGCAGTTCCGCGCGTGGGAGGCGGAACCGCGCGTCGGAAGCAGAATCGCGCGTCGGCAGCCGGAAACAAAGACCTCCCACGCGCGAAAAGGCTTCCCACGCCGGGCGCGATGGGAAGGAACGTG
>NZ_MJGO01000033.1 GCF_001864895.1 Curtobacterium sp. MCBA15_009 | reverse complement strand
ATCGTTCCGTATTAATGGAGACAACATTAGAAAGATTAGCAAATATACGGGAGTGACCAGGAAAACCCAGAGCTTTCCAAATATACTCATCATATTAAAAAAATTTGCCCGGAAAGCCATTGGCGCGTAGCGAAAGCACTCATGGTTGTTCTCGGACTGAAGTCCAATTTTGGTTGCCAAGTCCTCCCGCTTCTCCAGCTTACGTAATGTCTTAGGCGAGTGATCGGACAGAAAGCTTGGAGGAACAACATCCCGGGTGTTACCCCACGGGAGTCTTAAACTGGCAGACTGCCCCAGCT
>NZ_MJGO01000032.1 GCF_001864895.1 Curtobacterium sp. MCBA15_009 | reverse complement strand
ATGCGGCACCGCGAGGATCATGGGTTTTGTAGACGCGATGGCCAAACCCCATTATGCGCTCACCGCGTTCCACCTTATTTCTGATTACAGCTTCGGCATTCTCAACAGAGCCAATCTCGTCAAGCAAAGTGTCTACCTTAGAGGGCGCCCCTCCATGGAGTGGCCCAAGCAATGCGCTTATGGCAGCAACAATTGATGATGTCAGGTCAGCCTCGGTTGAAGTAACCACGCGTGCGGTAAAGGTTGATGCATTGATCGAGTG
>NZ_MJGO01000031.1 GCF_001864895.1 Curtobacterium sp. MCBA15_009 | reverse complement strand
ACGCAGTGAACACGACCCCGGCCAGCTCAAACGCAATGTCATGTCTCCCGGTGGCACCACAGAACAGGCCATCCAGACCTTTGAAGAAGGTGGCATGAGAGATCTGGTCAAGAAGGCCTACTCAGCCGCTTACAAGCGCTCCGGGGAAATGGCCAAAGAACTCGCCAATAAACAGTAACCAATAACGGGAGACACGGCTTCATGCTGGCTGACATTCTGATCACCATTCTGCTCATTGCCTCGACGTTCTACCTGACGATCGTGCTGCTGCGCTTCCTGCTGCAACTGGCC
>NZ_MJGO01000030.1 GCF_001864895.1 Curtobacterium sp. MCBA15_009 | reverse complement strand
GGACTCCAGGGTTTTGCCCGGCGGCACCAGGCAGCCTGCGGCGACAATCACTTCGTCCTCCACCACGGCGCCGTCCATGATGATGCAACCCATACCTACCAGCACCCGGTTACCAATGGTGCAGCCGTGCAGCAGCGCCTTGTGGCCAACGGTCACGTCATCCCCGATCTGAAGTGGATAGCCACCGGGGTTATAATCACTGGCATGAGTGATGTGCAGCACCGACCCATCCTGAATGCTGCAGCGGTTGCCGATGCGAATCTTGTGCATGTCGCCGCGCACCACGGTCATCGGCCAGATAGAGACGTCATCCCCGGTCTGGACATCCCCGATAACCACTGCACTGGGATCAATCCAGGCGCGTTCTCCAAATTGTGGCG
>NZ_MJGO01000029.1 GCF_001864895.1 Curtobacterium sp. MCBA15_009 | reverse complement strand
CAATGATACTGAACGCCATACCGGATAATCCGACGGCCGAGTATTCACTGATGAGTGCCGTATTGGCCACAAGCAGTGGTACGACCGTCCAGAACGCGTAAAGCTCCCACATATGCCCGAAATAGCCCAGGGCTGCAGCACGAAATCGATTGACCTTGAAGGCGTCAAAGACCGTCAGCGGTCGCTCGGAGGCGGTGCCCGATGATTGTTTTTTCTGGCCTGCACCTGGTAAATGAGGGCCATCTCCAAGCAGATGGATAAGAACGGCGCCAAATAGCGCAAGTAGCGATGATGCCAGGATGACGTACTGCCATGGCAGGTCCGCACCGGCTTCTCGC
>NZ_MJGO01000028.1 GCF_001864895.1 Curtobacterium sp. MCBA15_009 | reverse complement strand
GGTAAAACGCGCGATTATAAACCAAACCGATGGCAAACCCGAATCCGCCACCTTGGTAAATCCCCTTACACCATTTGCCACCTGACACGAAGACCACGACTGAACTAGACTGATTCATTACAAGAACATGACTAACAATCCCGAGGCGCGCGCAATTTTGACCACAAAAACCGAGACTCCGCCCTCAAGGATGAACTCGACCCAGGCATGGGTGACCTACCTCAGCAAAGTGGAACTGCCGGTACTGGCAAACACTCTTCGCAGAATTGGTGAACTGACTGACAGCAGTAACAGCACGGTTAACGAGCTTGCAAACGTTATTCTCAACGACGCCCAGCTCACTTCCCAGGTGCTTCGGCTGTCCAATACGGTGTTCTAC
>NZ_MJGO01000027.1 GCF_001864895.1 Curtobacterium sp. MCBA15_009 | reverse complement strand
GAAGAGCGCCCATTCTATCCCGAATTTGCCTGTTTACAAACCAAGCGCTTGCTTGGTATCGTCAACCGCATGATAGACAATCTCCGCTAAAAGCGACCCTGTAAGGGTCTCTGAAAGCACTTTGCGGCTTCCGTCAACAAGGTGAAGACATGCCAGATTCCGACATCTCCAGGCCACAAACCGTCCGTATTGGCTGCTCTGCCGCCTTCTGGGGCGACACCGAAACGGCTGCCGCCCAACTGGTC
>NZ_MJGO01000026.1 GCF_001864895.1 Curtobacterium sp. MCBA15_009 | reverse complement strand
GTCTTCAATGAAAGTGAGGCGTGCGCGTGGCTGGCTGACGGCCCTGGCATTGTTTCTGGTTTGCCCGGGAACCGGTGTGTCTTCGGAATATCTGTCTGGAGAAGCACAGGCAAGGGAATATCGCCTGTGGTACCGCAATTACGACAGCCCACCCATACGTGCCCTGGTTGCCCTCGCCTTCGACAAGACACCGGAATACGGTTCGTATCGAATCACTCGCACCCCGGAGATGGCCCAAGGCCGGGTTGTCCGCGAACTTGAGCGCCAGCAATCAAAATTGGTCGATCTCGCGAATGTCGCGACATCAAAACAGAGGGAAGAAAGCCTGCAGGCCATCCCCATACCT
>NZ_MJGO01000025.1 GCF_001864895.1 Curtobacterium sp. MCBA15_009 | reverse complement strand
CGTTGAATGATCAGCAGTTGATGGAGTTTATTTACGACAAGCTGAGCCAGAAGGACGCACCCATTGAACGACTGTGGTTCGAAATAACCGAGGCCTCCGCGATCAACGACATTCAGGGCATTTCAGAATTCATTGAGGAAATGAAGGAGCTGGGATGCCGTTTCTGCCTGGGGGATTTTGGCAGTGGGCCAACGTCGTTCCAGTTCATGCGCAGCCTGCCGGTGGACATGATCAAGCTGGACAGCGCCTTCACCAGCCAACTGGACACCAGTGAAACCGATCAGGCCATGGTGAAGTCCATGGTGGATATGGCGCACTACATGAAACGGGAAGTGATTGCTTCACGGGTTGAAACCCGCGCGGTTCTCGATATGCTGACCAGTCTGGGTGTGGAT
>NZ_MJGO01000024.1 GCF_001864895.1 Curtobacterium sp. MCBA15_009 | reverse complement strand
GGTCCAGGTTGGTCTTACTCTCGACCACTTTCTCAATCTGTGGCTTGTAGGTGTTTGGGTCAATAACGGCGACCGCGATAGCGACGGCGGCAACGGCAAGAATGAGCAGGCCAACGATGGCAAGAGCCACATAGCGAACAGCTTTCATGATTTTGGCGTCCTTCCGTTAATTCGTGTCCGGTAACTGGGCTTGTGATTAGCCCAAGGATAACCCAGGGGTAACAAAATAAAAGCCTGAGTGTATGACAATACGTTAGTGATCAGCCAAAAT
>NZ_MJGO01000023.1:381410-486001 GCF_001864895.1 Curtobacterium sp. MCBA15_009 | reverse complement strand
CGCCGGACTTAACTCAGTAACACCAGGGAACCCCTGACCATTCATGGTCAGGGGTTTTCTGCGTTCCCGGGGCGTTCGTGCATCACACTGCTAGCGTCTGCGCCGGGGGAGGAACGCATGAACGATCGAACAAGGACGAGGGAGTCGGCCGGGACCGTCAGCTCGGACAACGACGACGGCGCGCGGCTCCGGCGGAACCGTCTGGTCTTCGGCATCGTGGTGGCGCCGGTCGGGGTGCTGGTGGCGCTCGTGCTCGAGTTCGTGGCGCAGATCGGTACCGCATGGCGGAGCACGAACGACGGTGGAGGAGCGGCGGTACCGCAGGTCATGGCGCTGGTACTCGGGCTCGCTGCGACGGTGCCGGCCTTCGTGGCGGGGATCCGCGCGCTCCGTGCTCGTCGGTCCGTCGAGGTGGCGTGGGGAACCACCGTCGTGTCGGGGCTCGGACTGCTGGCGGTGGTGCTGCTCGTCGTCGTGCCGGCGATCGACGTGCTGCCCCGTGCCGCCGGCGATGAACGCGCGTACCGGGAGCAGCAACGGCTCGACGAGCTGGACGGCATCGAGTACGGCGACGGCCCCGCGTCGGCGGCTGAGGCGCGGGAAGCGATCGGACCGCGGGTCGACGACGCGCTCGCACAGCTGCACGTCGGTCCGAGCGACGTTCGGGGCCGGCGGTGGTTCACCGAGAGCACGAGTGCGGCCGGCAACCCCTGTCGGGTGTTCCACGAGCGCTTCACACTCGGCGGACGGGTCGAGCGGGAGCAGGCGGTGTCGGCGCTGCGGTCCGCCTGGAGCAGCGAGGGGTCGGGTACGAGCTTCACCGAGCGTCCGCAGTACCTCGAGCTGGCCGTGTACTCGGCCGATGCGTCGATCACGTGGGAGCGCCGACGGCGTGCTGTTGGTCCAGAGCGACTGCATCCCGTTCGACCCGTCCGGGCCGTCCTGATACGAGCCGCGTCAGCGCAGACGCGTCGAGGCGATCCCACCGTCGACGTCGATGGTGCCACCGTGCACGAAGGCAGCTTCGTCGGAGACGACCCACCGCACCGCGCGGGCGATCTCGACGGGTCGTACCGGCACGCCCGCCGGCGTGCCCTGGGTCATCGCCGCCAGGGCGTCGGCGGCATCGGCGTTGCCGGGCGTCGCTGTCGCTCCGGGAGCGACCGTGACGACGCGGACGCCGCGGGGGCCGTACTCCGCCGACCAGGCTCGGGTGAGCTGCTCGAGCGCGGCCTTCGTCGCGGGGTAGAGCCCCATGAACGGGACGCCGACCCGGGCCATCCATGAGCCGATGTTGACCACGGCGCCCGTGCCGCGCTCGGCCATCGCAGGTGCAAGTGCTGCGACGAGGGCGTGCGGTGCACGGATGTTCGTCGCCAGGAGCGCGTCGACGGTGTCGTCGGACAGCGACTCGGTCGGGCCGCCCGGGTACACGCCGGCGTTGTTGACGAGGACGTCGATGCGGCCGCCGGCCAGATCGCTTGCGTGCGCGGCGAAGGCTCGGACATCAGCGGCGGACGCGGCGAGGTCCGCGACGACGGGGACGGCTCTTCCACCGCGGTGCTCGATGGCCTCCGCGACGGCGCGGGTACGGGACGCGTCGCGTCCGTGCACGACGACGGACAGACCGGCGGCGGCGAGCTCGTGGGCGACGGCCTCGCCGATGCCGCTCGAGGCGCCGGTGACGAGGGCGGTACGGGGAGTGGTGGGTTCGTTCGGTGCAGTGGTCATGCTTCGATGCTCGGTCCGCATACCGTCGGCGGCCTTGCCGGATCCGGCGAGAAGGTTGCCGGATCGCGTGCGGGCCGCTGGCGCACCGCGCGGGCGCGTAGCGTGGGCTCGTGGACGACGTGACGGCGCAACACCTCGACCGGGCTGCTGCGATCGCCTCGCGGCACGCAGCGGTCCTCGAGCGTGCGTCGACGGTCGAGGTCGTCGCCCGACCGGCGTCGGTGCACCGGGCTGCGGCGCTCGGGCTGACGATGTCGCGCGTCCACGAGTCCACCGGGCTGTTCGACCGCCGGTACGTGCCGTCACTGTCGATGGTCCTGCGTGGGCGGAAGCGCTCGATCGTCGGGGACGACGACCAGGTGTGGGGACGCGAGCGGTTCATCATCACGCCGGTGGACCTGCCGGTCGTCGCCGGGGTCGTCGACACCGCCGGGGACGAGGGCTTCGTCTCCGCGATCTGGCGGCTCGACCCACTGGTCGTGAGCGAGGTCGTCGCGTCCATGTCCTCGTCGGCGGTCCGCACCACCGAGGAGTTGCCGCGGCTCGCCACGTGGACGGCGCCCCTCGCCGATGCCGTCGCCCGGCTCCTCGCCCTGCTCGACGCGCCCGAGGACATCCCCGTGCTGTTCCCCCTCGTGTCGCGCGAGGTCGTCCTCCGCCTGCTGCAGACCGCGCAGGCGCCGCGGATCACGGCAGCACTCGACGGCATCGGCACCTCGGTCGTCGCCGGCGCGACGGCACTGCTCACCGACCGGATGGCCGAGCCGTGGTCGATGGAGCGTCTGGCCCGGGAACTCCGGGTCAGCGAGAGCACCCTGTTCGCCCGCTTCAAGCAGGCCACCGGGATGTCGCCCGCGCAGTACCTCAAGCGCACGCGGCTCGGGGAAGCGCGGCGCCGCATGGTCCTGCACGCCGAAACCGCTGCGCGTGCCGCGGCCGCCGTCGGGTACCGCAGTGCCTCGCACTTCTCGCGCGACTACCGGGAGGCGTACGGACGGCCTCCCGCCGCCGACGCCCTGGTGGCTCGGGAACAGCTCGCGCTCGCGCCCGCGGTGTAGTCGGGCGACGCCGCGCGACGGATCAGCGGAGGAGGCCGAGTTCCATCGCGCGGGTCACCGCGCGGGTCCGGTCGTTCACCCCGAGCTTCTCGAACACGTGTCCCAGGTGCGTCTTCACCGTGGTCTCGCTGAGGAACAGCGTGCGACCGATCTGCGGGTTCGAGTTGCCCTGCGCGACGAGTTGCAGGACGTCGAGCTCGCGGGGAGACAGCGACGGGCCGGGAGCGGGCTTGCCGGCGGTCCGACGGACGAGGGCCGCGGCCGCCGCGGGGGCCAGCGCCGTGCCGCCCTGCGCGGTGGCGCGGAGGCCCGCCAGGATCTCCGATTCGGGGGCGGCCTTGAGCAGGTACCCGGCAGCACCGGCCTCGATTGCCGCGAGGATCTGGTCGTCGGTCTCGTAGGTGGTGAGGATGAGGACCCGCACCTGCGGCTCGCGGGCGAGGATCTGCGCCGTGGCCTGGTCGCCGTTCAGGCCAGGCATGCGGAGGTCCATGAGGACGACGTCGGGCCGTTTCGCGAGACTGAGCGACACGGCGGCGTGCCCGTCCGACGCCTGGCCGACGACCTCGACGTCGGCGGCGGTCTGCAGCAGCGCGACGATGCCGGCACGGACGATCGGGTGGTCGTCCGCGACGACGACGCGGATCACCGCAGCACCCCTGCCAAGGCGAGCGCCACCGGGTGCGCAGAGTCCGTGCCGGTCCGAGCGACGGGCAGTGTGACCTCGAGGACCGTGCCCCGCCCGGGCTCGCTCGTGACCGTGCAGGTGCCGTCGGCGAGGGCGAGCCGCTCGCGCAGACCGCGGAGACCGTGACCAGCGCTCGGCACCGAGGGATCGAAGCCGACGCCGTCATCGGCGACCGTCAGTCGAGCGTCGTCCGCGGTGACGCGCAGGGTCACCCGCGCCGACGTCGCGCGGGCGTGCGACCGGACGTTGGCGAGTGCCTCTTGCGCGGTACGGAGCAGCACCACCTGCGCGTCGCGACCGAGCGGATCGTCGACGGCGTCCACGACGACCGAGACGTTGGTCTCACGGGTGAACCGCTCGCCGAGCCGGTGGAGGGCGGCAGCCAGTCCGTCGCTCACGATGCCGGCCGCTCCGGCCGCGACCAGGGTCCGCGATCCCTCGAGCGCGAGGCGGGCGGACTCCTCGAGGACCGTGAGCCGTTCGCCGAGCCGGTCGAGGTGCCCGGCGGCGAGGTCGCCACGGGCCCGTTCGGTGAGCATGACGATCCCGGCGAGGTCCTGCGCGACCGTGTCGTGGAGCTCGCGGGCGAGGCGCTCCCGCTCGCTCGTGACACCGGCGGCGCGGTGGGCCTCGGCGAGGGAGTCCTGCGCCGTCCGGAGTTCCTCGATGAGTCGGCGTCGGTCGTCGGAGAGCCGTGCGATGCGCGTGATCCAGAGGCCGAGGGCGCACGCACCGGCGACGCTGATGCCCTCGATGAGCAGGGTGCTGCCGAGGGCACTGGGCCCCGACGCGATCTGCAGGCCGACCGCAGCCGCGACGCCGATCGCGAGGGAGAGGGCGACCGCGGTCCGCACCCGCTCGACCTGGCTCCACGCGACGGGGAAGAGGACGCACTGGACGAACGCCGCGCTCGGCACCACCGCGGGCAGCACGAGCGCCGACAGGACCAGCAGCGGGAGGAACCCGGCCGCGGCACGGCGGACGTCGTAGCCACGCCAGCCGAACGCACCGTACGCGAGGACGAGGACGGCGAGCATCGCGAACGCGGGCAACCGCGTCGGCCACGGGGACCAGGCGAAGGCCGCGATCGCCGCGACGACCCCGATCGTGACACCGACGGCGACGTGCAGACCCCGGTTCCGGTGCGCGGTGATCGGGTCCATGACCCCAGCATCCCATCCTCCGGAGCCGCGCAGCGGGTTCTCCACAGGGGCCGTCACGCGTCCCTGCGATTCCACCGGAACGTGAGCAGGCAGGCCACCGTGCCCAGGACCAGCCACACTGCCAGGACGAGCGTTCCCGTGCCGAGGTGCCACGCGCCTCCCGGCTCGGCCGACGCGAACCCCGACGGCAGGAAGACGGACCGCATGCCGGATGCCATCCACCGCAGGGGGAAGACGGACGCGACGTCCTGCAGCCAGGCGGGCAGTTGTTGGAAGGGGAGGTAGACACCGGAGATGAACTGGAGCACGAGGACGACGGGGACGATCGTGGCGGTGGCGCGGCGACCCTCGCGGGGGAGCGCCGAGATCGCGACGCCGAGGACACAGCTCGTGGCGATGCCGAGGAGCACCACGCCGGCGAAGACGCCCCAGTCGCCCGCGTCGGTCGGCAGCGCGACGCCGAACACCAGGCTCGCGACGCCGAGCAGCAGGACGATCTGCGCGACCGTCGAGACGACGACCATGCCGACCTTGCCGACGAAGTAGCTGAGGACTGGCAGGGGAGTGCCGCCGAGACGCTTGAGCGTGCCGTCGCTGCGCTCCGTCGCGATGTCGACGCCCAGGGCCTGCGTGCCCGAGAGCAGGATCGCCGTCGCGACGAGTCCGGGCAGGTAGTAGGTGGCGTAGTCGACGTCGACCGGGCGGCCGTCCGTCGCGACGGCGCGGATCGGGTCGGCGTCGGCGAAGGCCACCGAGAACAGCGCCAGCATGACGACCGGGAACAGGAACGTGAAGAAGACCGCGTCGGGGGAGCGGAACGAGGAACGGAGCTCGTACGCGATGCGGCTGGTCGCTGTCCTCACTTCGTGCCCACCATGTCGAGGTAGACGTCCTCGAGGGACGGGCGGACGACCTCGAGGTCGTGCATGACCGCGGTACTGCTGCGGATGAAGGCCGTCGGATCCGTCGTGCGCTCGTCGTGGTGCGCGCCGGCGTCGTCGCGCCAGCGCACCCGGGGCGTGCGGGCCGCGGTGCCTCCGATGTCGTCGATCGGAGCGACGTCGAGCAGCGTGCCGTCGGCGATCACCGCGGCGCGGTCGGCGAGGTGTGCGGCTTCGTCGAGGTAGTGCGTGGTGAGCAGGATCGTCGTGCCCTCGGCCTGCACCTGACGCAGTAGGTCCCAGAACCGGCGGCGGGACTCCGGGTCGAAGCCCGTGGTCGGTTCGTCGAGGAACAGGACCTCGGGGCGGCCGACGATCCCGAGGGCGACGTCGACGCGGCGCCGCTGGCCGCCGGACAGCCGGCTGATGCGGGTGGTGCGCTGCTCCGTGAGCCCGACCGCTGCGATGAGGTCGTCCACGTCGCGGTGCTCCGGGTACAGCCCCGCGAAGTGGTGCAGCTGCTCGGCGACGGTGACGTTCGGGGACTCGGCGCTGGTCTGCAGGACGATGCCGATGCGTGCGTTGTGGCTGCGGCTGGTCCGAGCGGGGTCGTGGCCGAGGACGCGGACCTCGCCGGCGGTGCGGGAACGGTGGCCTTCGAGGATCTCGACCGTCGTGGACTTGCCGGCGCCGTTCGGGCCGAGGAGCGCGAAGGTCTCACCGGGCTGGACCGTGAAGGAGACGTCGTCCACGGCCTGCTTGCCGGTGGGGTACTGCTTGCCGAGGTGGTGGACCTCGATGGCGGGGGAGTCGGGCATGGGTCAAGCTTCGCGGCGGGGCGGCCGTGGGGGATCGACCGGGGCGGTGGTCTCTGCATCGTCCGATCGGGGGATGGTGCTGGCGGGGGAGGTGGTTCGGTTTTCGGCCGGTGACGGTTCTGGTTCGCGATCGTCGGGGATCGTGAACCGGAACCGTCAACGTCTCAGTACTGCGGCCGCATCCCGGACCGTCGTCGGGATCATGCAGCACGCCGTCGCGTCAGGAGGCCGGCTCGGCATGCGGGCGGACGAGCGTTCAGGTCTGGGCGGCCTCGTCGATGTCGATGCGGAACTGCCTGAAGTCCTGCCATGGCTCCTGGCGGGTGCCCTCGAGGACGTCGCGAGCGGGTCGGCGGAGAGCGGTCAGCTCCTCGGCGAATCCCCGGACCGTCGGACCGGGTGAGGAGCTCGTCGGGACACTCGGAGCAACATGGCGCACCACGTGCCGTGGACCGCACCCCCTGACGGGCGGGAGGCGCGGGGCGGGGTGGTGCATGGCCTCCAGGCCGTGGGGGTGGTCGCGTCAGGTTGCGTCAAGCAACCGGCGCGTAGACCGGGAGGATGCAGGTCATCGGAGTCGAAACGTTCGGAGGGCCGGAGGCCCTCGCCGCCCACGAGGTGCCGGAGCCGCACGCTGGAGCCGGATCCGTGCGGATCCGGGTGCAGGCGTTCGCTGTGAACCCGACCGACACCGCAGTGCGGGCGGGCCAGCGCGACAGTTCCGAGGCCTCGCCGCCGTACGTGCCGGGCATGGACGCCGCCGGCGTCATCGACGAGGTCGGGCCCGACGTGTCCGGGTGGGAGATCGGCGACGAGGTCATGGCGATGGCGTTGCCGCTCAGTGCGCACGGCGGGGCCTACGTGCAGGAGCTCGTGGCGCCGGTGGGGTCGTTCACGCGCATCCCGCGGGGGACCTCGGTGGAGGAAGCGGCGACGGTGCCGATGAACGGGCTGACGGCGCTGCAGATCCTGTCGCACGCCTCGCTCGCGCCGGGGCAGACGCTCGCCGTGACCGGAGCCGCGGGGCTGCTCGGGAACTACGTGGTACAGCTGGCGAAGGCCGCCGGGCTGACCGTGATCGCGGACGCAGCTGAGAAGGACGAGGCGCTGGTCCGGTCGCTCGGGCCGGACCACATCGTGCCTCGCGGTGACGGGTTCGCTGCCGCGGTGCGCGAGCTCGTGCCGGACGGGGTCGATGCGCTCGCCGATGCTGCGGTGCAGCGGGACTCGGTGGTAGACGCTGTTCGCGACGGCGGCGTGTTCTTCGACGTGCGGGGCTGGGAGGGCAACGGAGCTCGGGGGATCGAGTTCGTGCAGGTGATGGTGTTCTCGGAGTACCGGTCGTTCGACAAGCTCGAGCACCTGCGGCACGCGGTCGAGAGCGGGACGGTGACGCCGCGGGTCGCCGAGGTGCTGCCAGCTGCTCGGGCTGTGGAGGCGCATGAGCGGTTGGAGGCTGGCGGGACGCGGGGGCGGTTTGTGCTCACTTGGTGAGTTGCTGACGTGGTCATGGACGGGAGGCGCGGTGCCGGGTGGTGCCGCGCCTCTCGTCCGTCAGTCGGCCGCTGCTACTGCTCGGCTCCTGTCGGGAGTTCTTTCAAGGGCTCACTCGCCGGGAGTCGAGGACTTGCGCGAGCGGAAGAGGTCAACGACCTTGCCGCCCACCGCATCGGCAGCTCCGGCCACCCGGCCGCCGACCTGCTTCGCCGCAGTGAGTGCCTGCGCTTCATCGGGCACCCCGTCGCCGTCTAGATCGACTCGCCGGAAGACTCGCGTGGCGGTGCGCGCCGCACCGGAAACATCGGTACCGACTGCTCCAGCAGCCCCGCTCACCCAACTACCGGTCGACCGGGCAGCATCTTCCAACGCCGCCAGAGCACGATTCTCGGAAGCCGCTTCTTCGGAGTCGGTATCGGCCGAGATCGTGAGGTGCTCCGGGAACGTCTCCGGCGCTTCGGGGAAAGCGGCGCGGGATGACTTCACGACGTCGCGGCCGAACACGAAACGGGCTACTCCGCCTGTCACCGCGCCGACGCCGTACTCGACTGTCGCGCGCTGCTTGCCGGTCATCCCCTCGCGGATCGGGTCGAGCTCGCCGGTCTGGATCGTGCGGACGAGGCTCTGGGCGGCGCCACCCGGCAACGCGTTGGACAGCGTCGAGGCCCAGTGGGACCAATCGTCTCGACCTGCAGCGATCGCCTGACCGGTGCCCACCGTGCCGCCCGCTGAGACCTCAGCGACGTCATTCGCCATCGCAGCAATCTGCTGCTGACTCACTCGCTCGTTGGTGAGGCCGAGGATCAGCGCCTGCGCCTGGTCCTCATCGAGGTCCATGGCGTGGAGGTCGGCAAGCGCGAGACCGAAGACTGCCGTGATCTCGAACTGCAGCTGCTGGTCTCCGGCCGGAAGTAGTCGTACGGCTGCGCGCCGGTCTGAGCGGCGTTCTTTGCGAGGTTCTTCGCGGCCACCTTCATCGCGCCCTTCGTGCCGGCCTTCGCGGCCTGCGCGCCCGCGCTCTTCGCTCCGGCGACGGCCGGGCCCGCAACAGGAATCGAGGCAATCGCGATGTCCGCCGCGATCTATCCCACCGTGATCGCGGCCCCTGCCGTCGTGATCGAGGTCGTGTAGTGGCGTTCGAGCATCTGAACGATGTCGGCGGGGGTGGCCGAAGGGTTTCGACGGCGGAGCCACTTCATGTACTGCCGGGCGAGGGCACGACGGCCGGTCACGGCCTTCGCGATGTTCCGAGTCACGTCTTCCTCGGGGACCTCGGCTTCGAGGGTCACGTCGGCAGCGTCGGGTTCGGTCATGTTCGGTTGTCCTCTTGCGTGAGCCGCGCTCGGGTACGCGGTGTTGGTCGACATCGTCGCATGAACCGCGGACCTTGCGAAACTCTTGCTTGACTCCGTGCTCTCGGCGGACGCTTGCCGCCCACGGAGCCCGGTTCACATCGCGTCAGTGGGACTTGGTTCGGGGCAATCTTCGCTGGCCTGCTAGCGTGCGGACATGGCGGATGAAGGGCTACGCGAGGAACTCCGTGAGTTCGTGGCGGACCGCGACTGGGCTCAATTCCACTCGCCGGAGAACCTGGCGAAGAGCATCTCGATCGAGGCAGGGGAACTGCTCGAGTGTTTCCAGTGGACGTCTGAGGCCGATGTGGCGCGCGTCCGTCTCGAACTCGCCGACGTCCTCACCTACTGCCACCTACTCGCCGATCGACTCGGCTCCGATCCCGCAGAGATCATTCGCGAGAAACTCGCCCTCACTCGGGACAAGTACCCAATCGATCAGGCCCGAGGACGAAGCACGAAGTATGACCAGCTTTGACATCGCACAGCTCCCGTTCAACGAGCGGCATCTGCGGCTGTGGCGCGAAGAGGACCCTCGGTTCCTGAACTGGCCCGTCGTGTACATCCTCGACGACGGCAAGCGTGTCTACGTCGGCGAGACGCTCAACATTGCCTCACGCATGCGGCAGCACCTCGATTCCGCAGAACGACGGTCGTTGAAGGCCGTGCGCCTAGTACTCGACAGCACCTTCAACAAGTCCGTGTGCCTGGACCTGGAGTCGCAGCTGATCGGACTGTTCGCTGGAGACGACAAGTACACCGTCCTCAACAGCAACAAGGGTGTCGTCAATGCGGACTACTACGACCGTGCGCGGTACCGAGAGACCTTCGAGGAGATCTTCGAAGCGCTGCGCGAGCAGAAGCTCTTCACACGCAGCATCGCCGAAATCGAGAACAGCGAGCTGTTCAAACTCTCCCCATTCAAGGCGCTCAACCGTGATCAGGCCGTCGTGATGGAGGACATCCTCGAGGGGTTGTTCGACGACCTATCAACGGGCGCCGGCAGCACGATCGTCGTGCAGGGCGACCCGGGGACAGGCAAGACGATCGTGGCCGTCTACCTGCTCAAGTTGCTCCGCGACATCGCGAACGGCGTCGGGATCGACGAGGTGGACGGGGACTCGATGTTCTCGGACTACTTCACCGAGGAGAACCGTGAGCGCCTGACTGACTTCCGCGTCGGCCTAGTCATCCCGCAGCAGGCGCTCCGCGCTTCTCTGAAGCGCGTGTTCCGCAAGACCCCTGGCCTCGAGAAGACCATGGTGCTCACCCCGTTCGAGGTGGGGAAGAGTGCTGAGAAGTGGGACCTGCTGGTTGTTGACGAGTCGCACCGTCTGAACCACCGCGCGAACCAAGCGTCGGGGCCGCAGAATAAGAGCTTCGGCGAGATCAATGAGCAGCTCTTCGGCGCTGATGCTGACCACTACACCCAGCTCGACTGGATCCGAGACCGGAGCAGACACCAGATCTTCCTCCTTGACTCAGAGCAGAGCGTACGCCCAGCGGATCTGCCGCAGGAACTGCAGGCGGGCCTCGTGAGAGAGGCGAGGCAGCACGATCGGTACTACCGGCTCTTCACCCAGATGCGCGTGCAAGGCGGGGCCGACTACGTCTCCTACGTCCGCGCTGTCATGCGAGGAGAGTCGCCGGAGCCACGGACATTTGGCGACTACGAGTTCCGTATGTTCGACGACCTGGGGGAGATGCATGATGCCATCCGGGCGCGCGACGACGAAGTGGGCCTCTCAAGGCTCGTCGCCGGGTACGCGTGGGAGTGGAAGAGCAAGCATGACAAGAGCGCCATCGACATCGAGATCGACGGTCGCGAGCTGCAGTGGAACCAGACACAGACGGACTGGATCAACTCCCCTGGTGCCGTTGATCAGGTCGGCTCGATCCACACCGTGCAGGGATACGACCTCAACTATGTCGGCGTGATCGTCGGGCCGGACTTACGGTTCGACCCCGGATCTCAGCGCATCGGTTTCGATAGGTCGCACTACTTCGACAAAAAAGGTATGGAAAATAACTTACGGTTGGGAATTGTTTATGAGGAATCCGATTTACTGAATTTTGTTTCAAACATCTACTCTGTCCTTCTGTCGCGAGGAGTTCGCGGCGCCTATCTCTACGTTTGCGATGGTCCCTTGAGGGTCGAGCTGCAGAAATTCTTCTCGGATCCAACGATTCTTGACTGACTTACTCATCGTCCGCTGACGCCTTTAAGCGGCCCCACGTTGCGCCTTGACTCGCACACCAGTGGAACGCGTTGTAGCGGACCTGGATCAGCGGATCATCTGTTTTCGGCGATACGCACATTTTGGATGGCGAGCGTTAGCTAAGTGTAGATCGTGCATCAACTGATTATGGCTAGACGGGCGCAAACTGATATCTCAAGCGATTGCACACAGCGCACGATGATGCTGCCACGTTCGCCCTGGGGTTGCTGGCGGCTCGGAGGATGGATGCCTCTCCTCCTGGGGTGGCTGGAGATCCGTGTAGAGGGCGGGCTTAGGTGGTGAAGCAGAGGCGGCCAGCGGTGTGGCATGGTCCTCGACGCATTGTGAAAGGGCGGGCCGCACTGCCGCGAGCTCTCAGGCCCCCCGGATAGGGCACGTGACGCGAGGCTTCAGTCTACGTAGAGTCATCGTCACGCGAGATCTGTGTTCTTTGCAGTACGCTCCACGGACAACAGTCGAGCTTCTCGCTCGTCGAAGAACTTTCGTGACGCTGTAACTGCGTCTCGCGGAGAAACCGTTGAAGGGGCACGGTCTTGGGCTTACATTCAGGTGCGACGTTGGACCTCAAATCGTGGGAGCCGGACGCGTCGCTCGTGCGCGAGGTCGTGGACCAGTTCAGTCGGACTATCGAGTCCTACCGGGTCCATCCGCACCTGGTCTCCGAGCATGCCAACCACGAAGAGTCGATCCGTACCGGGGGCTACGCAAACCGCACGCTTCTCGAGCTCATTCAGAACGCGGCCGATGCTCTGGCAGGTGGTGCCGAAACTAGCAGGGACCACTCGGGACGGGTCGAGATAGTCCTTGACACAACCCGCGGCGTGCTGTATTGCGCGAATGCGGGAAGGCCGTTCTCCAAGAGCGGGCTGACGGCCGTCACGATGGCCTATCTGAGCGAGAAGCGCGGCGACGAAATTGGACGCTTCGGTCTCGGATTCAAGTCAGTTCTCGCGGTCTCGCAGGCGCCGCAGGTGTTGAGCCGATCCATCTCGTTCGAGTTCAACTCTCCGCAAGCTCGAACCGAGATGGCAGAGGTCACGAAGGCCAAGAGGTATCCAATCCTCCGGACCGCCACAGTTCTGGACGCAGCAACTGAGCTCGAGCGAGATCCCGTGCTCGCGGAACTCGGGTCGTGGGCCACGACGATCGTCAAACTCCCCGCGGCGACACACCTCGAGCGTCTACGCGATGAGATACGAGGGTTCACCTCCGAGTTCCTGCTGTTCGTCGACGCGGTTCGGGAAGTTCGGTTGCGTGTGATCGGAGACGAGCCGTTCGAGACAAGCCACGTGTCCCTCGATTTGGGGGACAAGAGGTTCAGGATCGAGCGCCCAGATGGCAGTGGAGACGAATGGATCGTTCAAAGCGACATGCACAAGCCATCGCCGGAGGCACGACACGAAGTTGGCGAGGCAGTGTCACGTGAAAAGGTGAAGGTCACAGTTGCCATCCCGATTCAACGCAGTCAACTTGGTCCAGGGCAGTTCTGGTCATACTTCCCGCTTCAGGACAAAACCTCGGTAGGAGCGCTGCTCAACGCACCGTGGAGCGTGAACGACGACCGCACAAATCTGCTCGAGAATCGATACAACCGCGAGATCATCAGGACTCTCGCCGGGCTCTTTACGCCGTTGCTCCCTAGGTTGCGGACCCTTGACGACCCCGCAGGACACCTGGATTACCTGCCCGCTCGCGAGCGTGACCAAGAGAGCCGTGGATTCGCCGGAGACGCCCTCCGAACACACATCCTGAGTTTGGCCGGCACGGGCCAGTACATTCCGGACAAGGCTGGTCACCTTCGAAACGGGTCGGAGCTCCGTCCGCTGGACCCGTCGATTCGCTTCGAAGCCATCGTCCACCAGGGGTGGATGGCGTCGCCCCACACTGGTGTCGATGTACCTCACTGGCACTGTTACAGGTCTTCACAGAGAGCTACGCGCCTTCGGGATCTTCTTTTGATCGCCCAAGAGCCGGACCTCGACCCCAGCGCCCGCGACGTCCGTGCAGCGATGGATCGTATGCCCAGGCGCGGCCTCCTGAGCTGGCTCCGTGAGTGGGCTGAGGGTGATGACCCCGTCTCGTCTGGAAACGCTCTCAAGACGGTCATCGGACACATCTCGCTTGAAGGAATTACGTCTGCCAAGGTCATTCCCACAAGCGATGGCATGAAATCACTCGATGACCGAAGTGTCGTGTTCCTTCATCAGGAGGAAGGACTGGTTGTCGACGGCGCAGTGTTCGTAGACCCTGCGTTCCTGGCGGAGGGCGGGGTCGAGGCGCTCCTTCGCAGCCGTGGCTTCCGGGACCTAGATCCAGAAGCGATCCTCGACGCACGGTTGGCGACGCTGCCCACCGAACCCTCCAGCGAGGACCTCGAGAGGCTCTGGGACGCGGTCCTCTCCGTCAGCCTGGGCACGGCCATCAAGTCGATGAAGGTCTCAAACGCGTCGATCAAGGTCCCGACGCGGGACGGAGGCTGGGCATGGCCACAACAGGTAGTCGACGTGGATGCGACGCTGCCCGAGCGCTTCGCCTCGCGAATGCTCGACCGGAGTCGATCAACGGCTGAGGTCGCATACAAGCTCGGGGTCGCTCGGAGCCCGATGAAAGACTTCTCCCTTGAGGACGAGGCGGAGTACCAGGCTTACCTCACCGCTACCGTGGCCGCGCTCAACAATCAGCGGGGGCCTGGTGAGCGAGCCATCGAACGAGTGGAGGTTAGTCCGGGGTCAGGGCCTGGACCATTTTCTGTGTTGCTCATGTTGCGGGACGCTGAGGCAGCGGAACAGCTGCGCGCGTCGTGGACGACTTTGCTCCTGGAGCTTCCCGAGCATGAATGGTTCGTCGAGGATCTCGACACCGGACGCACTCACGGAATATTGCCTCCGTCTCGATGGGCGGTCCAACAGGCAGGTCTTCTCCCGACATCGCGAGGGTTTCGGGTGCCGAGCGACGTTGTCGCACCTTCGCTCGTGCGCTTCGGTGCGCTCCTGCCGCTTTTCAAAGGCTCCCACCAGGTCCAGGTTGCCCTTGACCTGCCAAACGAGCTTGACGCAGTGCCGGCACACCTGCTTCGGGAAATGCTCGAGGATGATCTCTTCCCGTCCGTTAACGACTCAGTCCTGACCGAGTTCGTCCTCGCAGCCACGAAGGCCGCGTACGCCGGTGAGCAGCCGTCGACAATCCCGGCTAGGGTTAGGCGGCTCGTCGAGCCGCATGCGCCCTCGACAGTGTTCCTTGCGTCCACGGAGGAGGAAGAACAGTTCCTTCGGAGCCGGCAGCGACCGTTCCTGAGGGTTGACCCGGAGCTGGTTGACGAGTTCGTCGACCTAGTCGGATGCCGTCGGTTCGCTGACAGCTTCTCGTTCGCAATGGTTGTAGAAGGCCAGCAGGACGCCCAGCGAGTTCTTGACGTCTACACCGGGCTTCGTTCGGCTTACGGGGCCGCGCTCGCTTCGGCGAAAGTCTCTCGCGCCCTGCTCATCGCAAAGCGGGTGGTCACCGAGGATGGTGCGGAGGACCAGCCGCGAGACTGGCACCTTGATGGTCAGGACCTGATCGTCAGGAGCGATGCAGACGACCGGAGAATCCTCGATTACATCAACAACGCCTTCGATCTTCGCCTCGACAACATCCGGCTCGCTGAGATCCTTCAGGCGGGTTTGGACAATAAGCTTGAGCTCCTTCGTCAGGAGGCGCAGGCCATTGGGAGCGATGTCGAACGTCTCGACCACTACGTCGGCCCCGACGACTTGAGGGAAGCGCTTCCGACAGGGCTTTGGAGCGCGCTTGAGGCGCAGGGCCTGGTCAACGACGGGACTCCCGTCGCGGAACTATTCCTGATGGTCTACGGCTCGGACGCCCTCCGCATCCTGGCGGACAGGTTCCGAGACCTCGGGTATTCGGACGTTCCGGAGGCCTGGGGCAGCACGGGACCTGCTGTGTCCTGGGTACGGAAGATGGGGTTTAGCGCAGAGTACGCGGGTCAGCGGAACCAAAAGCAGCCCCCGGAGTTCGTCGTCCCTGGCGCGGTGGTGCTGAACCGTCTGCACACCTACCAGAAGAAGATCAGCGAGGATCTACGTACCGTCCTGACGCAACCGTCAGCTCAAGGTCCTGCGCAGAAGGCCATGGTCGAACTGCCGACGGGCGCGGGCAAGACCCGTGTCGCCTCCGAGACCGTCCTCAGGCTGTTCGTCGACGAGGTGCTCTCGGGGACGATCCTTTGGATTGCACAGTCGGAGGAGCTCTGTGAACAAGCCGTTCAGACCTTCCAAGCCGTCTGGCGCCATCTCGGCGATGAACGACCCCTGACGATTGGGCGTTTGTGGGGCTCGAACACCGTTCAAGAACCAGGAACCGAACTGTCTGTAGTTGTCGCGACCGACGCGCAGCTCGCCCAGCTCATCGGACGGGGCGACTATGAGTGGCTCAGCAAGCCGGCGGCAGTCTTCATCGACGAGGCTCATCGAGCGGGCTCGTCGGAATACACCAAGATCCTCCGGTGGCTTGGCGTCGATGGACGCCGCTGGGAGAGGCCACTAGTCGGACTATCCGCAACCCCGTTCAAAGGACGAGCGGGTGATGACAGCGGGACCAAGGAACTAAAGGCGAGATTCGGCACCAAGCTGGCACTGCCTTACCCAGAACCGTACAAAGAGCTCGTGAAGCTTGGTGTACTTGCAAGTGTGAGGCATGAGGTATTGCCGACCGGACTCGACTTTGAACTGAGTAGCGCCCCTTCTGGTGATCCTCGGTCCAACAAACTGATCGACCGAAACCTCTACGAGCGCATTGGCCGCAACGAACAACGCATGCGGATCCTTGTCGAACACATTCTCCAGACGCTCGAAGCGCACCCAGAATGGCCCGTACTGGTCTTCACCCCGAGCGTGCTCTCGGCCCAGGTCCTCTCCGCATCTCTGCGCTATCGAGGGATCGCCGCTGAATCTGTCAGCGGACAGACGAGCAAGCAACAGCGTCGAAAGGTGATTAAGCAGTTCCAGAACAATGAGATTCAGGTTCTCGCCAATTGTGACCTCCTCGTTCAGGGTTTTGACGCCCCGGGTGTTCGAGCGCTTTACATCGCGCGCCCGACCTTCAGCCCAGGCGCTTATATCCAAATGGCAGGCCGCGGCCTTCGGGGAACCGAGAATGGCGGAAAAGACGAATGTCTCATCGTCGATGTAGCCGATAATTGGGGTGCCATGAACGACTTCCTCGGATACCACGACTACGAGGCCCTCTGGGCGGAGCAGCGCGGATGATCCTTGTTCCTTCGCTGACCGATATCGAGACAGCGTCCCGCAGTGAAGCCGAGCGGCGAGTCGCCCGACTCCTTCGTGATGTCGAGGCTGACGCCGACGCAGTTGCCTTTTATTCTGTCGGTCTCCGCTCGCACGCGTACAAACAGCAGGCAGAAGCTGATTTCGTCATCCTGTGGCGGGGAACCGTCGTTGTCGTTGAGGTCAAGGGCGGTGGCGTGCGAAAGCACGACGGTATCTGGTACAGCATTGATCGCCGTGGAGACTGGCATAAGCTCGGCACGTCCCCGATGGAGCAAGCACGATCGGCGGCGTACGCGCTCCGTGACATCCTCGGTGCGCAAAGGCTCGGCTGGTACGCCCACGAGGCTGTCGTAATTACCCCAGACATCGACGCTCCACCAAACTCGGTTGACTGGAAGCCCTCGCACTGGCTGGCTCGTGACTCAATGACAGCGACAGAGCTATCTATGGCGCTTGACATGGTGGTACGGGATGCAAGGAGGGCGCCGCACGGAGAAAAGCTCGCGCGGCTGGGGGACCTGCGGGAGCGTCTCTTCGGTGAGTTCACTCGGATGCCGGTAGTAGACGCACAACGCGGTGCGGTGATCGAGGAGCAGAACCGTGCCACGGTCGGCCAGGCGCGGGTTCTCGCAGCCCTGGCGCGAAATCAGCGTGTGCTCGTCTGTGGGGGAGCAGGCACTGGGAAGTCCTTGATACTTGTCGAGGCTGCGAAACAGGAAGAGGAGCAAGGGAGGTCCGTGCTCGTGACGTTCCGCTCCCCCTCGCTCTTGCGGTACTTCGCGCCGCATCTCGGTAATCGCAACGTCGACGTGATTCCTTTCGCGGACGTCGAGAGTTCGGGTCCCTACGATGTCGTGCTCATCGACGAGGCACAGGACATGATGACCGCGGATGCGATGGACCGCCTCGATGGTGTTCTTGTCGGTGGGCGAGCGTCCGGTCGGTGGCGGATGTTTCTGGACCCCAATAACCAGGCACACGTCGACGGCGACTACGACCCGGATGTGGCGGACCTGATCGCCGCCGAGGCGATCCTCGTAGACCTATCGTTGAACGTTCGCAACACGCGTGCGATTGTGCATGTTGTTCAGGAGTACCTGGGTGCTGACGTCGGCGATCCGGGGATCGTGCACGGCGAGCGCGTGCAGTGGCTGACCAGGAATGAGGTGGTTACAGTCGGCGATGGCCTGAAGATTGCGCGCGAACTCGCGGCGGATGGAGCTCGGAAGTCTGACATCTGGGTGATTGACCCGCGGTCCGTAGCGGCGCCCACTACTGTCGATGGCATCGTGGTGACGAGCCCTCGCTTCGCGAAGGGGTTGGAGGCTGAGCACGTCGTCGTGTGCGGGGTTCCTGAGGCTCTGGACGACTTCGGGACTGCAGCCTTTTACGTCGCGGTGACCCGCGCTCGTGTCTCCCTGCACGTGGTGCTCTCCAGGCAAGACAGGAGCCGACTTGAGCAAACACTAGGGCAAGGGATATCGACTCGATGACATTTACTCATGCTCAGGCGATCGTGCTTTCGCACATGCGATCGGCCTACGTCGGGCCGGACAGCGGCGACAGGGAGGTGATCTACAACCCGCCGAACAGGCAGTACGCCGTCGGAATGTTGTTCCCGCGAGACGGAGCGCCTGAGTCCGACCTTGGTGTCGTCCCGCCCGAGAGTTGCGACGTGGACAACGACCTGATGAGTGAGTTCGACGGTGAGGTAGAGGAGCAGGGAGCCGCGGTCCCAATCGCCGAGGACTGGAGGCCGTCATCGGCCGCGATCTCCTTCGTCACCGACAGCGATACCGTAGCGTGCACTGTTGCCGGCGCAACCTACGCCGTCGTCGAAGGCGACGGTCCGCCGAGCTGGCGCCGGACGCCCTTTACGATCCCGAGATTGTTCCTTGCGCCGGACCGTCGGGTACACGAGCATTCCGTTGGCGGCGTACCCATCGAAATTGGCAGTCGTTGGAGGCGCTTCGGCGATGTGCAACTGGTGACCGTGCACCTACGTGTTCTGGCTTCGTCAACCGGCGACGACCGCATTGACGCCACCAACATGCTGTACCAAGTCGCGCTCGTCGTGTCCCCCGCCGGTGGTGGAATGATCCGTGATTACGACACTCGGCGCGCCTTCGACGCCGACGACGAGTCCGCCGAGCTGCGTCTGAGGTTCAGGCGTCGTAAGATATACGCCGTCGGACACGGTATGGCTGCGGATTGGACCGTTTCCGACGGCGTGTGCACCGAGGTGCGCCTGGAGCCGGTTCCGCATTTCGTGGTCCCCGACGTCGAGACAACTGCCTTCGAGGATGAAACCCTTGAAGCGGACGCCTTGCGTCTCGAGCACCTATCGACGCTGGACAATAACGCCGATCAAGTTCTCGAGTCGCTGCGGGCATTCGTCCGTAGGTTTGGGACGTGGGTCGAGGAGCAGGAAGGGCGGATTGGGTCGTTCGGCCCGGACCGCGAGGTTGCCGGTCGAATCGTCAGCCGGTCAAGAGAAGCGTTCGTGCGAATGAGCAAGTCTGTCGACCTGCTAGGGCTGGCGGGCAACGGCACCCTTCGGGAAGCGTTCTCCCTCGCCATGGCCGCGATGCGGTTACAGATGCGGCAAGCAGTCTTCGCCCGCGACGGCGTTCGGTCCGAGCCACGCTGGCGTCCCTTCCAGCTGGGCTTCCTCCTCGTCGCCCTCGCATCAACGGTGGATGACACACACGAGGAGCGAGGGCTCGTCGACCTGATCTGGTTCCCAACCGGCGGCGGGAAAACCGAGGCTTACCTCGGGCTAGCGGCGATTGAGATCTTCCGTAGACGCCTCTCGGACGGCCCGGCAGGTGGTGGCACTGCGGTCTTGACTCGTTACACGCTGCGACTGCTTACCTCTCAGCAGTTCCAGCGAGCTGCCTCGCTCGTATGTGCCATGGAGCTGCTGCGTCGCGCGGACAAGATTGGTGACCCGCGCGCAACCCACATGGCACCGTTCTCGATCGGACTGTGGGTGGGCAACGAAGTAACTCCGGGGTCGCGCAAGGACGCGAAGTCCGCTTTGGAGCGGCTTCGGAAGGCCGCCCGGCCTGAAGAAGCAAATCAGTTCCAGGTAGAGAGTTGCCCCTGGTGCGCAACGCCACTTCTTCCCCGCTTCCGGTCTCCCCGCCCGGATGACTATGGAGTCAAGATGGTGGGTCGTGACATCGTCATCCACTGCGTGAACTCGGCTTGCGAGTTCGCCGATGATATCCCGGTGCGCGTGGTCGACGAGATGCTCTATGAGGAGCCCCCTACCATCCTGCTTGCTACGGTCGACAAATTCGCACGTCTGCAGTTTCGCCCTGAGGCCGGTCGTTTGCTCGGTCTGAACACGGCGTTCCGCCAGCCGTCAATAATCATCCAAGACGAGCTCCATTTGCTTTCTGGGCCACTTGGCACGACGGTTGCGGTGTTCGACGCTGTGATCCAGATGCTGCTCAACGCGAATGGCTCGACGCCCAAGATCGTCGCGTCGACCGCTACAATTCGGGCCTCGGATGAGCAGGTGCAGGGGCTGTATGGCAGGCCGGTCGCGCTGTACCCGCCGTCCGGTCTCGATGACGATACGACGTTCTTTTCCCGACCGGTTACGAGTGGCGAGGGTCGCCTGTACCTCGGGCTGATGCCCCAGGCCCTTTCGCAGATGTCAGCGACAGTTTCGGCGTCAGCCCCCTTGGTGGAGATCCCAGAAGTTCTTCGGCGACACCCGGACGCAGGGACGAGCCTCGACGCATATTGGACCGCGGTGATGTACCACAACAGCCTTCGGGAGCTGGGGCGCACCGGAACCCTGATGATCGACGACGTGAACGCCCGCCTGGAGCCTCGCGCCGAGCGCATGGGGCATGAACTTCGCACGGTTCGAGCCGGCCGGGTGCTGGAGCTGACAAGCCGACGCGGACCAGAGGAACTGCCGAACGACCTACGTGAACTGCGTCGAAGTGCCGACGACTCCGACCAGGCGGTCGACATTGTCCTCTCGTCGAACATGCTTTCTGTCGGTATTGACATCCCGCGACTGGCACTGATGCTGATGGTCGGCCAGCCCAAAACCACCTCCGAGTACATTCAGGCAACGAGTCGGGTCGGACGAGGCAAGGTTCATGGCGTCGTCGTCACGCTGTTCCGTTCGAACCGGGCGAGGGACCGTTCCCACTTCGAGACGTTTCGCGGCTACCACGAGGCTCTCTACCGAAGCGTCGAGCCGACGAGCGTCACTCCATGGTCGTTAGCGTCGCGCGAGCGCTCGCTCGCCGGTGCTCTAGTAGCGCTGGTTCGTCACCTCGGACCAGGGCTGTCCTCCAATGATGCAGCCAAGGACCTCGACCTAGCCGATGCTGGCCAGCGGAACTTGGTCGACCGGCTGGTCAGCGGGCTTCTCGAGCGGGTAGCAAGTGCGGACTCGGTCGAGACGTCGGACACGCGCGAGCGAATCGTCACGCTGCTCAACGAGTGGGACCGTCGAGCACGAGCCGCTCGCGAGGCTGGTGAGCGCCTTCTATACGATCGCGCGACGGCGGACGACTCCGCATTGTTCAAGAGGTTCGGGCAAGCTGGCGAAGGTTGGCTGGTTGCCGACTCGATGCGTTCGGTCGAACCCAACGTTGCGGTCGAGGTACGCGAGCCATTTGAGGAGGGGTCCATTGCAACGGATCAAGCATGACCTGAGACTGTCGGAGACAGTGTCACCCTTCGGCGTCGGGTCCGTCATCGACATTCGAGGGGAATCGCTGATCGCCCCCGACACTTCGTGGTGGGATGAGCGCTATTCGCCGGAAGTTCATTGCGAGCGGCTCGTCGAGCGGCTCGGACCCAGCGTGCTGCGAGAAGCGCCCACCCACTCAGGACGAATCGGCAAGGACAACGCGACTTTGCTGTACTGGCGGTTCCCGGCTTGGAGATTCTGCGAGCGATGCTCCAGGCTCTCCCAGAGAACTGGTAAAGACCGGGGCAAGTGGGTCAATAAGTGTGAATGCGGCGGCATGCTCGTGCCTATGAGATATGTCGCGGTTTGTAAAAAGGGTAGTCATCTCCAAGATGTCCCTTGGTTCATGTGGGCTCACCGCGGACATGACGCTGGCGTGACAGAGTCCGTGCGACACTGCCGAGCCTATAAGGAACTTCGGCTCGTTCGTTCGGCCAAGCACGGTGAGGGCCTGAAGTCTCTTCGGGTGGAATGTGGCGGCTGCAAGCGGTCCCGCCCGATGTCGGACCTTCTTAGCAAGGACGCTCTCGGTCGCGACGGTCTCCGGTGCAAGGGCACCCAGCCGTGGCAGGATCCACGGCAGGATGGGGCTTGTGAGCATGGACTTGTCGCCGTCCAGCGGGGCGCAACGGGAAACTACATAGCGGAACGGATCTCCGCTCTGGACATCCCCGAAGAGAAACCGCCGACGGTTTCGCTTAGGGACGTCATCCGAGCACACGCTGATTTCGGTCGAGTGGTCGACGACAACGGCGGGCCCAAGGCGTCGTTGATTGCGGGGTGGATCGCCGACGAGGTCGGTGCCACGGTTGACGACGTGCTAGATCTGGCTGCAGCGGGCGAGTTGCAGCAGGACGAAGTACTCGCAGACCTCAAGGATGGCGAGTGGGCAGCTTTCTTGAAGAAGCTGGCAACGTCCGGACGTGACCACAGCGAGGGCGACTTCGTAGTCGACTCGTGGCAGACCTCGGAGCTTGCAGGAATTCCTGCGACGCTGGCACAACGTCTGACCGCGGTCGGCCAGGTGCGGCGAGTGCGCGAGGTTCGGGCTCTCAAGGGCTTTCGCCGGTACTCCGCTGAGGCGGAGATGATCTCAGCCGACTTGTCGCTGAAGGGCAAGCGGAAGCCAACTCTTCCAGCCGTCGAAATGTACGGGGAAGGCATTTTCCTCCAGTTCAGCGAGCAGTTTCTCACAGAATGGGAGCAGCATGCCGCGGTTCGCGCGCGGGCCCGAATTCTATTGGACCGACGGGCAAAGACGCAATGGGCGAATCGGCTGGACCTCCCCGAGGCCCGGTTCGTCGCCCTCCACACCATCGCTCATCTCCTGATTCGCCGACTTGCTCATGCGTCCGGATACTCGTCTGCTTCGCTTCAGGAAAGGATCTACGCGAGCTCCTCCCGTCCCGACCGCATGGCTGGTGTGTTGATTTACACAGCAGCGGGCGACGCGCAGGGCACCTTAGGTGGCCTCGTGCGGCTCGGTGACCCAGATAGGCTCGTTCCGATGCTTCTCGCAGCAATCGACGACGCCGATGTCTGCTCTAACGACCCAGTTTGCATTGAGAGCGACAAACAGGGTGCCTCGAGCCTCAACTTGTCGGCGTGCCATGGATGCTCCCTCGTGAGCGAGACATCATGCGAGACCGCAAACCGACTTCTGGACCGTCAAATGGTTCTCGGCGGTCGCGACACGCCAGGGTTGTTGGAGGGCGTACTCAACGAGGTTCGTTCGCTCAGCGTGCCCTAGCTGCTTACCAGCAGCGGAATGAGGTTTGGCCGGGGCTTTGACGACTGACTAGATGCGGTCGGTGACCAGCTGCTGGTCCTCGTGCTCCCCGAATCGCAGAACGTGCAACCGGCGGACCTCAGCACGTCGTTGGTCTCCTCATCTCGCACTTTGTTGCGTTGGAGCTTGGCGGCCCACCAGTCGGAGTCCGCGAGCGGCTGCGTGGCATGCTCGGGCCACCCCTGCAAGAAGCACCCGTCCATGAAGACCGCTACCTTTGCATCAGGGAGGGCGATGCTTCGCCTTGCGATTCCAGGCACCGCGCACACGACGCGGTAGCGAAGACCGCGATCGCGTGAGACCAACGCGCGTCAGCTTCCGGCTTCGTGTCTGAGCCGACGCGCAGAACCCATGCGTTGGCTCACTGCCAGGCTCGAGATCCCTGGATGAGGACCGGCGAGGGGCGTGGGAGCCACAGTAGCTCGAGTCGACACTCTTGTGGCCTCGCCGTCGCTGATCCGCCAGTACTTCAAGTCAGACGAACCGGCGTGTGGCCTTGTCGGAGGCCGTCCCCAGACGTGAAGTGCTGGCCGGACTATGGCATCGCTCCACGGCCCTCGCGCGCCGGCGCCCACGTAGCGCCGGCTAGTATTACCGGGTGACATCTGAGGGACACCGCCGCGCCCACATCACTGTTCTAGATCTGTTCGCAGGATGTGGCGGTCTGACCGAGGGGTTTCACCAGTACCGTCCTGAGGGCGTCGCGAACCCGGTGTTCCGGAGCGTCGGCGCGGTCGAGTGGGAGCCAGCGGCCGCCGCCTCTTACGCAGCGAACTTCGGCGCTGGATCGTCTCGGCTTGGTGATCATGAAGCACCGGAGATCGTCTGCCGAACCATTGTCGGTTGGGAGCCACAATGGAAGCCAGGCGAGATTGATGTTGTGGTTGGGGGACCGCCGTGCCAAGGGTTCTCCGGGCTGAACCGCCAGAAGGTGGGTCCAGAGCGAAATATGCTCTGGGAGGAGTTTATTCGAGTGGTGGTCGCTCTTCAACCGAAGGTGTTCGTGATCGAGAACGTCGACAGGTTTCTCCGGTCCGCGGAGTTCGTGGATCTCAAAAATCGGATCGGCGGAGCGGACCTAACCAACTATCGTCTTGTCGACCCCGGCTCAAAGCCGGGTGAGACAGAGCTTGACCGTGACAAGCGCTATCTGCTGAACGCAGCGAACTACGGTGCTGCGCAAGCCCGTCGACGTGCGATCGTGATCGGGGTCCGCACCGACGCTGGTCTCCCTGCAACCGCGCTGCGTTATCCCAAGCCCACGCACTCCCGGAAACTCGGCGGCGGAGCGTGGACACTGGGGGACCCCGACGGTTCACCCGGCTCGCTTGCCGCACAGAGCGCATGGGTAACCGTGGACCAGTTGTTCGAAGAAAGTGCGCAAAAAACCATCGGAGGCGACCTGCCAGCCGCGCCAAGGTCGCGAATCCCTGGAATGAAAGGCAACTTCGTCGGCCCGTTCTTGACAACGGATCTTCACATCGGAAGGAGACCAGAGCCGATCTCGATGTGGCGCTACAAAGCGATCCCGAGAGGTGGGAATCGAAAAAATCTTCGCGGTCGGTATGTTTGCCGCTTCGATGACGGAAGCGATCTTATCCTTGAAAAGGTGGGTGACTACAGGTACGACGGCGGCGGGCTGAAGGTTCTTGGTGCGCACAACGTTGTCGTTGGAGGCGCCGTTACGGAGCGCCAAGTCTCCGTACGCTCCGCTCTTTCCGTTACAGATGACAAGAGATCGGGTGGCAGCCGCAGCAAGTCAGAAATGTTCCACGTTGTTCTAAGTGAGGGCGACGTACATCGGAATGCTATCGTCGAGTACCTCTCCACCGTGGCGTGGGATTTGCATGACACCGGCTCTGGCGACGTCATGGGCCGACTTCGGAGTGGTGCGCCTGCGGTGACCGTCCGGACAGAGTTTTTCAAGCCTGAGAAGGGGCGATATCTTCACCCAACCGAGGACCGGCCGATCACTCACTTCGAGGCGGCGAGGCTTCAAGGGTTCCCGGACGACTTCAAGTGGTACGGATCCAAGCTCGAGATTGCGAAGCAGATCGGCAACGCCGTGCCCATCCCGCTCGGGCGCAAGATAGCCGAGTCGATCTACCAATATCTGCGTGGCGCCGTGTGAGCCTCGGGCCGCTCTTGAACGGGCACCGCGCAGCGATTCCGCGTGGGCACCCACCGCTGGCACCCCCGTGTGGCACTCCGACGCCCGGCCATAGCGAAAGTGGCCGTCGGCAATAGCGAAAGTGGCCGTCGGCAATAGCTGGGTGGCCAGCGAGCTTGCTGTTGAGGCGGCGACTTTGAGGTGCCTCGCGGCGAGGAGGTCGAGTTGGCAACGGGCCCGGGCCAGTGGTCAAACGTCGGAGAGAGCCAGGATGTCTGGCTGCTTTGCTCTCGGGTGGTGTAAGACTGCGCGCCGGTCTCTGACAAGTCGCGAGGGAGTGGTGACGTAGGTATTTTGCACCTTCCGTATCCGCAGCGGCTCCCGCGTTCCCACTATGAGCTCCGACAGTGAGACGACGATCACCAGCGCGAGATATACCTGAGGCATCCTTCTGACGTCGCCACGGAAGCTACTGCAAAACGGACGTCGACGCTTCCCGCGACTTCAGCGGCAACCTCGGAGCAACGGGATGGCCAGCCGGTGCCGACGACTGCTCCTCGAGATCGGCCTTCACCGACGCGGACACCCCGAACAACAGCGTCGCCACGAACCCCACGACGTACGCCACCACGAGCCCCGACCCGTACCCGAGCAACGCCCACCCGTACCCTGACAAGCCGTTCAACAGCGGAATGAGCGACAGGTCCGAGGCCCCGATGGCGATCGCCCCGACGGAGTGCCCGAGCTGGTCGAACAGTCCCACGACACCGCCACCGAACGCGCCACCGATGCACGCGGTGATGAACGGCCGACCCAGGGGGAGGGTCACGCCGTAGATCAGAGGCTCGCCGACCCCAAGGAACCCTGCTGGCAGCGCACCACGGATGGTCCGCACCAGCGAAGCGTTCGACCGGAACCGCACCCACAGCGCGATGCACGTACCGATCTGCCCGGCACCACCCATCGCCAGCACGGGCAACAGCACGGTCCACCCGGTCCGGTCGATCAGGGTGGTGTGGATCGGGATGAGCCCTTGGTGCATGCCGGTCATGACGAGCGGCAGGAAGAGGCCTCCGAGCACGAACCCGGCGAAGGCCCCACCGTTCGCGAGAAGCCAGGTCGCCGCGGCCCCGATCGCGACGGAGACGACTCCGGCGACGGACATCAGGATCCCAGCGTCACCGAGCCGGCGACGAGGACGGTGACGGTCGGGACGACGATGAGCGCGATGACGTCCGGAGTCACGCGCCGCATGAAGCGTTCGACGTAGGCGGCAAGGATGCCGCCGGCCAACGCCCCGAGCACGCCGCCCTGCCCGGGAGCCAGGGTCTCGCCGAACACCGTGACGTTCGCGACGCTGGCCGCGACGATGATGCCGCCCACCGCACCGCCGAGGATGGGCGTGCCGCCGAACTCCTTCGCGGCGTTCATCCCGACGAACACGGCGAGCAGCGACAGGAACCCGGACGAGAGCACCCCGAGGAACGGCGTCACACCGGGCACCCATCCCAGGTTCGTCAGGATGCCGTTGATCCCGGCGATCAGCCCGCAGGCGATCAGTGCGGGGATGAGCGGGATGAAGATCGCGGAGATCTTCCGGATCGCGCGCATGGTGCGGCCGTCGGAGCGGGACCGCGCGGAGGCCTTGATCGACGCGCCGCGAGCGGCGAGCTCCTCGGGCGACGCACCGGGCCCACCAGCCGCAGCAGACGGGGCGGCCGCGCGCAGGGCCTCCACGTCGTCGGCCACGCGGTCGACGAGACCCGGGCCGAGCACGATCTGCAGGTTCGAGCCAGCCGCGATGGCGGCCATGACGCCGTCGGTGGCCTGGAGCGCCGGCAGGTCGACCGACGCGGGAGACGAAACCTCGACCCGGAGTCGGGTCATGCAGTTCTCGACGTCGGCGATGTTCGCGGAGCCTCCGACGGAGTCGAGGATCTGCTGGGCGAGTTGCTGTGCATCGGGCATTGCTGTGCTCCTCGGGGGAAGGAATCGAGCGGAAGGAAAGTGGACAAGGGGAGAGCGGGGTCTACAGCACGGCGCGCAACGAGCCGGATGCAGCATCGAGACGCGAACGCACGTCGCTCGCGGAGGCACCGGTCAGGATCACCGCGATGGCGGTCTTCACCTCGCCATCGGCTTCGGACAACGCGGACGAAACGATCGAGTCGGGAGCGCCGGTGACGTCCTGCACGAGCGAGAACGCCCGGGCGACGAGCTTCGCGTTCGTGGCCCGCACGTCGACCATGCGGTTGCCGTAGGTCTTGTGGCTGCGCACCATCGCGAGCGTGGTGAGCATGTTGAGCACGAGCTTCTGCGCGGTCCCTGCCTTCAGGCGGGTCGAGCCGGCGATGCACTCGGGACCGACGACGACGTCGATGGCGATGTCCGCCTCCCGCCCCGCGGCCGAGTCCGGGTTGCACGCGACGGCGACCGACAGGGCGGAGCGGCGCCGGGCCTCCAGGATGGCTGCGATCACGTAAGGCGTCCTGCCGGACGCGCTGATCCCGACGACCACGTCGTCGGCCGTCAGGCCGAGCGCGTCGAGGTCGCGGACGGCGGCGGCTTCGTCGTCCTCCGCGCCCTCCACCGCGGTGGTCAGGGCGGGGTCGCCGCCGGCGATCACGCCGACCACCTGGCTCGGGTCAGTACCGAAGGTGGGCGGGCACTCGCTGGCGTCGAGGACGCCGAGCCGGCCCGGCGTGCCGGCGCCGACGTAGACGAGTCGGCCGCCTCGCGCGAACGCCGCGGCGATCGAGTCTGCCGCCAGGGCGATGGCCGGGAGGCACGGCTCCAGTGCCGCAGGCACGCTGCGGTCTCCGGCGTTCATGCGCTGGGCGGCTTCCAGCGTGGAGATCGTGTCGATGTCGTCCAGTGAGTGGTCGGTCGCCTCGGTGGTGAGGGCCGCGAGTTCGTCGCGGAGGGCGTCGTGGGTTTCGTGCGTCTGGTTCATGGTGGTGCTCAGTTCCGGTGATGGGTGCGGACGGCGTCGCGGCTGCGGGCGAGGAGCGGCTGGGACCGCTCGTCGGTGCGCTGCGCGACGACGATGAACAGGGCGTCGACGATGGCCAGTTGGCTCATGCGGCTGCCCATGGCGGCGGGGCGGAGGTCGTTCTCGGCGCCGACTACACCCAGCAGCACGTGGTCGGCGTGGCGGGTCAGCGGAGAGGTGGCGTATCCGGTGATCGCGACGACGGTGGCGCCGCTTTCGTGCGCGACGGCGGCGACCTCGAGCGCCTCGACGGTGGTGCCCGAGTGGCTCGTGATGACGAGGACGTCCTTCGGGCCGAGGGCGCTCGCGAGGGTCAGGGCGTTGTGTGGGCCGTCCGCTGCTGAACGCCACGCTGTCATCGTGCGTGCACCAACGATCACCTGTGCCGATCGGTGAGGTGTTCGCGAGCCAGGGCGCGAAGGACGGGTGGGCGGTCACCGGGCAGAACCTGTTCGGCCGGAAGGACCCGACCGAATCGTCCTGGGGCGCCCACGACTTCAGTTCCGAAACGCAAGGGACTGGTGCCGACAAGCTGCACGGTGTCACGCATCACGGCCCCTACGACGGTCAAGCGGGCAACAACGATGGTCGGTACTCGTACTTCGACAACGGCACGACCGCGCAGTACAACTCCGCCAAAGCTGCGATGGGACTGGGCAACACGATCCCTGAAGACGACGGCCCGTTCGATCGGATGCGGCAGCAGACGAAGGACAATTGGTTCATGTTCGAATGGCAGACAGGACTGACCGGTGATCCGACGTTGTAGCCGACGCCTCGGCGCGATCGTCGTCTCAGTCGTCGTCATCACGGTTGTCGCAGCATGTAGTGCGGCCAGCCCGCACGATCCCGATGGTGAGGACGCAACGATGAACATCGAGCAAGCCCATCAAGACGTCCTCGACATCGTCGCTGCGGTGCAGAGCGTCGTCGGCACGGACGGGTGGGGCGACGACGATGCAGGCTGGAACATCTGCAGCAGCGGCGGGAACGCCGCCGCGCAGTACTCGTACGCGACCACGCGCAAGCTCCCTCTGCCTGGTTCTCCAGACGACGTCGCAGGGAAGGTCGCGCAAGCACTCGACGCGATCGGATACGAAGGAGCGCGTGTGCAGCACGACACGACGCTGACGCCGAAACGTACGGTGATCGGGTATCCGAACGGGTACAACGGTGGTACCGCACCGGACAAGTTCGGTATCCAGTTCCAGGTGAACGACGGATACGCTGACCTCTCGGTCTACGGACATTGCGTGCCCGGGGAGGTGCCGAAGCTCGGCACCTCCTTGAACCCGCGCCCCACCGATCTGTCGTAGTGCGGCTCGCCGCCGCAAGCGCTCCGCGGACGGACAGGACCAGCGTTCTGGACGTCTGCAGACGCGAGGCACCGGTGAGCTGTCATTCGCTACGCGGCCCTCTCGCTTTGGTGATGATCGGCTGTGCCGGATCGGATTCCTCCAACGCAGGGATTGCGGAGTCGAAGACGACCCCTGCTCTGGCTCATCGGGACAGCATGGACGTGCTCGACACGATCAAGAGCGTGAGGGGAAGCCAGGTCCCCCTCGGTCGGAAGCGGCAGCAGACGAAGCACGATTGGTTCATGTTCGAGTGGCAGACAAGATCGACCGGTGATGCGACGCTGTGACCGATGGGTCACCGCGGGTGCGTTGTGTGCACTCGCGGCGTCCCTCGTATCCGGCTGCTCGGACACCGGACCTCACGCGCCAGCGACCAAGGATGCAACCATGACGCTGCAGGAGTCACGTCAGGACGTGCTCGACACGTTCACCGCAATCACGTCCGTCGTCGGGGAGGACGGATGGGCTGCGGGGACGGAGTCGGAATGGAACGGCTGCGACTCGCACGGCGAAGCGGGCGCGCAGTTCATGCTCGCTGCGATCCGGAACCAGCCTCTCGCCGGCACGCCGGATGACGTGACGAAGCGGGTCGCAAATGCGCTCGAGTCGAAGCTGGGTATGGAGGGCCTCCGTGTGCAGCACGACGAGACGTTGTCGCCTCGCCGGACGGTCGTCGGTTACCCGAACGGCTACAACGGCGGCACCGCCGCCGACGGCTACGGCTTGCAGTTCCAGACCGACCCCGGCTTCGTCGGCGTCATCATTTACGGGCACTGCGTGGCCGGAGAACCGCCCGAGCTCGGCACGCCGTTGAACCCGCGCCCCTCTGAATCGTCGGAGCGGTGAAGCAATTGAGAACCGGAAACGATCGAGGAGACGCCGGTGATCACTCCTCCAACCTCTCAGCGGCCCCGACCAACGTACGCAGCGCTGACGGACGGGACGCATCGGTGATCCGGCACGCTCGGCGGGGCGCGCTCGGGATCGCCATCGCGATCTCGGCCGCGCTTGCTGTGACCGGCTGTGCGGGCGCGAGCCCCTCGGATGGAGCAACCAAGGACGCGAGGATGCCCCCGGAACAGGCCCGTCAGGACGTGATCGACGTGTTCGACGCGATCAAGAGCGTGGTGGGTGAGGACGGATGGAACGACGACTTCGAGTCGTCGTGGGATTCCTGCCCGTCGGCGTCGGGCGCCTCCCAGTTCAGCTTGTACGCAGCCCGTCGTCTACCACTGAGCGAATCGCCGGATACGCTGACGAAGCGGATCGCCGCAGCGCTCGAGGCCGCTGGCTACGAGAAGGTGCGGGTTCAGCACGACGACACGTTGCAGCCACCGCGGACCGTGATCGGGTATCCGAACGGCTACAACGGCGGCACTGCGGACGACGGGTTCGGCATCCAGTTCCAGTCCGGCACGGACTACGCCGCCACGATCATCTCCGGTCACTGCGTCCCTGGTGAGCCGCCGAAGCTCGGGACCCCGCTGAACCCGGAACCCACGGATGGTCCTTAGCGCAGCTCCCCGCGGTGAGCCGTCGGGATGACCCACGGGCCGCCCGCAAGGCGGTGACGTTGCAGGCGCCACATCACGGGTGCTCGACACCTCCAGCGTAACCGCGCCGTAGGTTCGCCAGGGCGGACGAGATGAGGGGATCAGCCTGGAAGGAACGCTGCAGACGCATCACGCAGGTGGCCGTATCGATCGCCGCCGCGGTGCTCCGGCACTTGTGCGCAGGCTCCTGCCGTGAAGGACTCCTCGATGACGCCCGAACAGTCCCACGAGAACGTGATGAAGATCTTTCGATCGGTGCAGTCCGTCGTGGGAGCGGACGGCTGGGACGAGGGACAGTGTCGGGGCGGAACGACTGTTCATCCAACGGCGACGGTGCTCAGTTCACGTTGACCGCCATCCGGAAGCATCCGCTACCTGCAGCACCTGACGAGGTCACTCGAGGTGTCGCGAAGGCGTTGGAGACCGACGTCGAGCTGGACGGTGTCCCGGTGCAGCACGACAACACCCTGCGTCCACCGCGGACGGTCGTCTCGTACCTCAACGGCTCCAACTGTGGGACCGCGGCGGACGGGTTTCGGCGTGGAGTTCCAGTCCGGTACGGACTTCGCCAGCCTCCTCGTGTGCGGACACTGCGTGCCAGGCGATGTGCCGAAGTTCGGAACACCGATGAACCCGCGTCCCACCGATCCGCCGTAGCCCGGCTCGCCGACGAGGGCGGACCAGCGCCGCGCCTCCAGACTGGCGGCGACGACGGAAGCCGCCGCCGTCCGCGATCTGGCTCACGCAGCCATCTGCGCCGGGCGGAGGTCACGCTCGGCACCGCCCATCCCTCACCGAACGGAGGCGCTCCGGGCAGCTCGACCTGCTGCTGACCGACCGGCGATCGCACCCCACCGATCGAGCTCCACCTCGACCCGGTCCGCCACGCCGGCCATGTCCTCGTGCTCCCAGAAGCGCAGCACCCGCCAGCCCTCGGACACCAGGACCGCCTCGTTCCGCAGGTCTCGTCGCCGGTTCCCCTGGAGCTTCGTCCGCCACAGCTCGGCGTTGGCCTTCGGCAGGTGCGCGTGCTCGTCGCAGTAGTGCCAGAAGCAGCCGTCCACGAACACCGCGACCCTGGCCCGTGGGAAGACGAGGTCCGGACGCACCCGGCATCGGCGGCTGACTGCCCGGTCGACGAAGAACCGCCGTCCGCGCCGGTGCAGCTCGCGGCGGAGCGCGAGTTCGGGCGCCGTGTCCCGGCTCCTGAACCGGGCCATGTGCCGGCGTCGCGCATCATCGGCTTCCCACCGTTCCATCCGGCGATGGTCGCGCAGGTGCTGCATCCGGGCAGGTCCGCCCTGCGTGTCGGGGGAGGAACGCCGGGCCCGTCCGGGTGTGGAGGAACAGGCGCGCACGAGCGCCCGCGCTCACACCCGCCGGTACCGCGCCGCCGGCTTCCCCGGCCCCGACGCGGCGCGTTCCCCGGTGTCGACGAGCATCGGCACCATCGCCCTCCGGAACGAGTCCGGCAGCAGCCGCTCGCCGAGCACCGCCTCGTGCACGGCCCGCAGCTCGGAGATCGTGAACGGTTGCGCGAGCAGTCCGTGCGGGTCCGGCGCGCCCGCGTAGGTCGTCCGCAACCGTGCGACGGCGAACGCCAGGATGTCGTCGTGCCCGTGGACCATCCCGGTGGCGTCATCGACCGGCACGAGCTGCGCCCCAGCGCGCTCGAGCCCCGGCGCCAGGGCCGCGAACGGCACGACGTCGAGGTGCGCCACCGACAGCACCCACCCGCGGCTGTCCCGCGAGGGCTCGTCGAACACGTGCAGCTGCGTCGGTGCCAGCCCCGCGACGCCGGCCTTCTCGGACAGCGAGCGCAGGACGGCGGCGGCGAGCCGCTCGCCCTCGTGCACGAAGGTCCCGGGCAGCCGCCAGTCGCCGGCTTCGGCGTCGCGCACCTGCACGACGGACAGGGGGCCGCCGGGAGGCACGGTGAGCACCGCGGTGTCGACGGCGACCGAGGGCCGCGGGTAGTCGACCAGCCGCTTGCCGCTCGCGTCGCGGTACTCGTTCACCATGACGGCGAGTTTACGCACACTTGCGCAAACTGTGCGGAGCGTGCAGACTCGGGTTTACGCGATTCTGCGCAAACCGAAGGAGGCGGCCATGCTGACCACCGAACAGACCGACCGGGCGATCGGTGCCGTCCTCGGCTCCGCCGCGGGCGACGCCCTGGGCGCCGGCTACGAGTTCCGCCCGGCGGTGCCGGAACCGACTCCGATCCGGATGGCCGGCGGCGGCTCCTTCGGCTGGGCGCCGGGGGAGTGGACGGACGACACGAGCATGGCCGTCCCGATCCTCCGCACCCTCGCCCGTGGTGGCGACCCCGCCGGCGGGTCTGCCCTCGACGGCCTGGTGGCGGCCTGGGCGGACTGGGCACGTACTGCGCCCGACGTCGGCATCCAGACACGCAACGTCTTGACCGGTCTGGAGGCACGGGTCGCCTCCGCAGCGCGCGCCGCGGCCCGGCAGGAGCACGACTACAAGGGGCAGTCGGCCGGGAACGGCTCGCTCATGCGGACGGCGCCGCTGGTGCTCGGGTACCTGACGGGTGCGGTCGACGAGGAGCTCCGGCTGGCCGAGGCGGCGCGGGCGATCAGCGACCTGACGCACTACGAGTCGGACGCGGGGGATGCGTGCGTGCTGTGGTGCGTGGCGATCCGGAAGGCGGTCCTGACGGGCGAGCTCGACGTCATGGCGGGGCTCGACCTGCTCGACCTCGACAAGCGGCGGGTGTGGGTGGACCGCATCGTGACGGCGGAGCACTCGGAACCGGTCGACTTCACGGACTCGAACGGCTGGGTGGTGTCGGCGTTCCAGGCGGCATACGCGGCGGTCAGGCAGAGTTCGAGCCTCGAGGACGCCCTCGTCCGAGCGGTCCGGACCGGCAACGACACGGACACGGTCGCGGCGATCGCGGGCGGCCTGGCGGGGGCGCTGTACGGGGCGGGTGCGCTGCCGACGGAGTGGCGGGAGCTGCTGCACGGGTGGCCGGCCCTCCGCGCGGACGACCTGGTCGCGCTGAGTGAGCAGGCGCTGAGCGAGCAGGCGCTCGCCGTCCGCGCAGCGGCGGTCTGACCGCGCGAACGCCGCAGGCTGGCGGGGCGGCCGGTGTCGGAGGGTGCTGTGGGGGGACTCTCCGGCACCGGCCGTCCGTGGCGGAGGTGATCCGAGCCTCCCGGCCGGTCCGGCGACCACGTCGGGTGTGACACCCGCTCGCTCGATCGCCTCCGGCGAGACGGAGCCGTCACTCGTGCCGGGCGGTGGCGACGTAGCGGCGGACGTTGCGGATCCGGTGGCGCATGAAGACGGTCATGACGACCGCGACCACCAGGATCGCGACGAGGAAGACCCGCGCGAAGCCGGGGTACCAGTCGTTGCCGTGCAGCAGCGACGATGCCTGGCTGCCTGCGACGCTCGCGGAGAGGAACAGGAACTGCCCGAGTGCGATCGGCAACGCGATCGACGTGCCACGTGCCCAGTCGACGGCTCGGTGTGCGAGCGCGGAGTCCGGCGGTTGGATCGGTCGGGCGGAGAAGACGGCCCGGCGGATCGTCCGCCGTCCGGCCGGGTCGAGTCCACGGACCGGGTCCTGCGTGGCAGGCATGAGTGCGAGGGTGGCGGCGATGAGGGAGGCCGCTCCGCTGAGCCCACCGAACGTCAGCGCTGACCCGATCACGGCGAGGACATGGCTGGCGCCGTCGGCGTCCGATCCGAGTCCGACGGCGGCCAGGCCGACGATCGCGCCCACGGCGACGCCGGCCGCGGCGATCCAGGCGGTCCGACGCCAGGCACGTCGTGCGGTGTCCTCGAGGTCTCCCGTGCTGCCGACCCTGCTGGGCACCGTTCAGCGCTCCGCGGTGGCGGCGAGGTACCGCCGCGTGCCGCGGACGTTGCGGCCGGAGGAGATCGCAGCGGCGATGCCGACCACGACGAGTGCGGTGACGAACACGCGGCTGAAGCCGGCGCTCCACGCGTCGTCGCGGATCACGTTCGGCATCTGCGGGCCGCCGATGCCGGCGAAGAGGAGCAGGAACTGGGCTCGGGCATGCGGCAGCGAGGCCGCGGCGCCGCGGGCCCACTCAGCAGCTCGGTCGGCGAGGTCCGAGTCGGACGGCTCGATCGGCCGGCCGGCGTACACGGCTCGCTGGACGGCGCGACGATCGGCTGCGTCGAGGTCGCGCACCGGCAGCTGCATCGACGGGGCGAGCCGGAACGTGGCGGGCAGGAGTGAGACGGCACCGCTCAGCCCGCCGAGGGCGAGGGCGAAGCCGAGGACGGTCAGGACCCGTTCGAGTGCCGACGCGTCGTCCGTGACCAGCACCCCGACCACGGCACCGACGACGAGCGCGACGATCACGATCGGGACGGTCCGGCGGCGGGCGCGGGCGGCGATGTCCTGTGGTTCCCCCATGTGGTCCACCCTACGATCGGGACGTGACCGACACCGTGACGCCAGGCCGCTACCGACACTTCAAGGGGAACGACTACCGGGTCGTGCTCGTCGCGCGGGACGTCGAGACCGAGGAGCCGGTGGTCGTCTACCAGGCGCTGTACGGGGAGCACGGGCACTGGGTGCGGTCGCTCGCGGACTTCACGGCGCACGTGGTGCGCGACGGATACGACGGGCCGCGGTTCGTGCGGGTCGAGGGCGACTGATCACTCAGTCGGCGTCGGCGTCGGGTGCTGCGACGCAGATCGACTCGACGGTGACGGTGGTCGTCCGGCTGTTGGCGGTGACGACGACCAGGGGCTGCCCGTCGTCGTCGGCGGTCGCCTGGTGCAGCGTGCCGTACTCTCCGACGTCGGCGGAGCGGACGGACACCGTGCGGTCCTGCCCGCGGAGCGTCTGCACCACCGTCCCGATCCAGCGCGCCGGGTCGGCCGGCGCCGAGCCGGCGGCGTTCCAGTGGTACTGCCGACCGGCGTGCGGGTCGCCGTCGATGGTGCACTCGGCGTGCGCCGGCTCCTGCTCCCGGCTCGCCGAGGACCACGTCGAGCCCTCGATCCCGAACACGGTCGCGAGTGCCTGCTCGGCCTGCTGCTTGCCCTGGTCGCTCTGCACGGGGTCCTCCTGCTTCTGATCCGCTGCGCACCCCGTGATCATCCCTGCCAGGCAGGCGGTCAGGAGGGCGGCGGTCACGGTCGATCTCTTGCGCATCATCATCACCACGGAGCCAGGGTCGCGACGCCCGTGTTGAACACGGACGACGTCTTGCGGTCGAGGTAACCGTACGGGTCCCCGGCGTCGACGTGCTTGAGCGGATCGTGCACGGTGACGCCCTTCTCGGACCCCGACGATCCGAGCCCTGGCACGTTCACGTCGTCGCTGCCCGTGCCGAGCGGCTCTGCTCCGAAGTCCGCGTCGCTCGGGTCGGTCCGGCGGCTACCCCACCGACCGAGCGGTGCGACACTCTCGTCGCCGGTCCCCGCGTAGACGTGCTCGGCGTGGATGTCGTCCGCCGAGTGGATCGACGTCGGAATGCCTGCGGAGCCCAGGCTGACGAAGCTCTGCACGTGCAGGTCGGCGTCCTCAGACAGGGCGATCGACGCAGTGGTCGTGCCGTAGGAGTGTCCGACCACGTTGAGCACCGGGCTGTCGCCTCGACTGGCCCGGAACCCGCTGAGGTCGTCGACGAGTCGCTCCGCTCCCGCTTCGGCCTTCTTGTTCGACAAGACCTCGAACGGGTCGACAGTGGCCATGACCGGGGTGTCGTAGTTCACCCAGGCGACGACCGCGGTCTCCGACGGGTCGCCGGTGATCCCGTCCTGCACTTCCTTGATGTTCCGCGCTGCGCGTTGCAGGACCGTCGAGTCGCCCATCGTCGTCCCCATGCCGGGGACGACGTAGCTCACGTTGTCGACGGTGTCGAGGTTGCCCAGCGAGATCGCTCCGAGCGGCGGCTTCCCCGCGGTGAAGGACACCACCTGCACGCGGACGTTCTGCCACTCCGGCCCGTTCGGCAGCTGGCTGCCCCGGGCGGCGCTGGCGAAGTTCTCGAGCTGCTTGTTGAGCTGTCGTTCGTCCTCGAGCTTCGACGCGAGGTCGTACGGGCGCAGGTTCTTCGCGACGGCGTCCGCCACGGCGGCTTCGAGGTCGGCGAGGCGCTTGTCGGAGGCCGCCTTCTGTCGCTGCAGTTCCGTGCGGTTCGCGGTGTCGCGCGCCCAGTAGGCCACGCCGTTCAGGTTCCCCATCGCGGCGGGGAACGCCGCGAGCAGCGCGTCCTGCGCCGCGGAGTGATCGTCGTAGGAGCCCTTGCCCTGTTCGCCACCGAGGTCCGACCACCACTTCGCGACCGCATCCGGGTCGTCCAGCGCAGCGAGCTTGTCGGCGATCGCGGTGTTGCCGGCGAGGGCGGCGAGCTCCTCGGGGTGCAGGCCCTTGAGGTAGGCGAGGAGTTCAGGACCGCTCATCGCGTTGACCGCGGCGGTCGAGGGCGGGATGACACCGACGACGTCGGTGGTGCCGAGGGCCGACACGGCCTGCGCATCGGCTGCCTTCCGCTGCGAGACCAGGTCGTCCCAGGAGCGTTCGAGGGCAGCCTTGGTGGTCTGCAGGACCGCCTGCTGCCCGGCGAGGGCACCGAGTTGGACGGCGTCCGTGACGTCGTCCGAGCCGGCCAGCTTGTCGGCGCGCTTCGCGTTCAGGGAGAGCTGGTCGGCGGTGTGCTGCTGCTGTGCAGCGATGACCGCGGCGTCGCGCTGGATCTGCTCGATGCGGGTCGCGTAGGCGAGGAGCGCCGACACCGCGTTGTCCACGTGCGTCGCCGTGCGTTCGGCGCTCGCCGCGACGTCTCCGGCGGTCGAGACGAACGAGCCCTTGGCCGCGCCGGTCCAGTCCGCGTCGGAGACCGAGCCGGCTTCGGCGCTCGTCCGGGACGACGCCGAACGGATGGCCGTCGCGTCCTGCTGCAGCGCGGTGGCGAGCGAGCGGATGCCCGCGGGGCTGCCAGCGGTCGGATCGGCGGTCACTTGCCCGCCTTCGCTGCGTTCGCCGCGTCCCACTCCTCGTAGGCGGTGATCGCAGCGCGTGCTCGTTCCGCGAGGGCGGCGGTGTTCGCCTGGACGCCGTCGATCATCGCGCCCTGCACGCGGGTCGCCGTCGCGAAGGCGGCCTCGACGTCAGCGGACCCGAACGCCCCACCCGCGCCCTTGGTGCTGATCGAGCCGAGTGCAGCTGCGTCCTTGTCGATGCTGCTCGCGACGGAACGGACTGCACCCTTGTCGAGAACGATCTTGTCCACGGACCCCACCTTCCCCTTCCCCCGTGTTGCGGTCGACAGCTTAGCGGCTGGGGGTCCGATCAGTCAGGGTCGTCGGTCGGACCGTGCTGGGTAGCGGCCGTGCAGACGGACTCCATGTCGATCGAGGTGTGGTTGTCGTTCACAGCGACGACGACGGCCGACACCAGGCCCTTCGACCCGACGACCTGGTACGAGGTGCCGTAGTCCTCGAGCGTCGTCGAACGGGTCGTCACCTTCCAGCCGTGGTCGCGCAGCGTCGACCGGACACGGGCGACGTACTCCTCGCCGTCGGGGAGACGCGGCGCCTCGACGCGCCACTGCAGGACCAGCGAACCGTCGTCCGAGCCGATCGTGCACGGGGACGACTGGGGCTCGGCGGCCCGTTGCCAAGCGGGACCGGGGACGGCCTGCACGAGACGCAGTACGGAGTCTCCCTGCGCGCGCGCCGCAGCAGAGCTCGCTGTGGGCGATGACGTGGGGTGGCCCTCGGGAACGCTCCGTGCGCAGCCGCTCAGTCCGCACCCACCCACAGCGAGCAGCGCGAGGGTGGCGACGAGCGGCATGCCGACGCGCCGGGCATGCGCTCGGTGACCGAGCGCTCCCTCGATGACGTTTCCGATCACCGGCCCCACCTCCCCGTTGGCAGCCTAGCGACGCCGACCGCGCTGTCACCGGCCGCCCCTAGGCTCGTCCCGCACCGGAACACGAGGGGGAACGCATGCAGATCACCACCGAGGGCGCCCTGCTCAGCCCGAGCGACCTCAGCACGTGGTCGGCCTGCGAGTGGGCGTTCCTGCGCCGCCTCGACGTCAAGCTCGGCCGCGGCGAGCCCCTGCCCGACGAGCACGACGACATGCTCGAGCGCACGGCCCGCCTCGGGGACCAGCACGAGCTCGACCACCTCGACGTCCTGCGCGAGACCCGGCAGGTCGTCGAGTTCGAGCGGCCCGCACCGCCCGACTACGCCCGCGCCGCGGCCGAGGCGCGACAGGCCTTCCGCGACGGCGCCGACGTGCTCTACCAGCCGACGTTCCACGAAGCGCCGACCCCGGAGCGGCCGGGGTTCATCGGCTTCGCCGACTTCATCGTCCGGAACGAGCACGGCGAGTACGAGGTCTACGACACGAAGCTCGCGCGGCACGCGAAGATCAGCGCGCTGCTGCAGCTCGCCGCCTACGCCGAGCAGATGCAGGCGCACGGCATCCCCACCGGACAGCAGGTCCACCTCGTGCTCGGGGACCGGACGACCACCACGCACGAGCTCGCCGACATCGCCCCGGTGTACCGGACGCAGCGCGCCGAGCTCGAGCGGGTGATCGCCGAGCGCACCGCGGCGTCGGAGCCGCTGCAGTGGGGCGACCCGCGGTACGCGAGCTGCGGCCGCTGCTCGGTGTGCACCACCCAGGTGGCCGAGCACCGCGACCTCGTGCTCGTCGCCGGCATGCGACTCGACCAGCGCACGAAGCTCATCCGGCAGGGGGTGCGGACGATCGACGACCTGGCGGACCGCACCACGGCCGTGCCCGGTCTGTCCCGCGGAACGCAGGACAGGCTGGTGCGTCAGGCGCGCCTCCAGGTCGACAGCGAGGACGGGCCGCGCGACGCGCGCCGGACGGGCGCCGCCGCCGTCCCGCGCTTCGAGGTCCTGGACCCGCGCGCGCTCGACGCGATCCCCGCGCCGGACGCGGGCGACGTGTTCTTCGACTTCGAGGGCGACCCGCTGCACACCGAGGACGGCGTGTACTGGGGCCTCGACTACCTGTTCGGACTCGTCGACGACCAGGCGGCGTTCACCGCCTTCTGGGCGCACACGATCCGCGACGAGCGGCAGGCGCTGGTCGACTTCCTCGCGTTCGTCGCAGCCCGCCGCGAGCAGTACCCCGGCATGCACGTCTACCACTACGCGGCGTACGAGCGGACGCACCTGCTGTCCCTCGCCGCCCGCCACGGTGTCGGGGAGGAAGCCGTCGACGACCTGCTCCGCGCCGGCGTGCTCGTCGACCTGTACCCGGTCGTCCGCAAGGCCCTGGTCGTCGGCAGCCGCAGCTACTCGATCAAGAAGCTCGAGCCGTTGTACATGGGGTCGGACCTGCGCGAGAGCGACGTCACGAACGCCGTGGACAGCATCACCGCGTACGTCGACGCGATCGAGGAACTCCGCACCGGCGACGCCGCCGCGGGCCAGCGCATGCTCGACCAGGTCGCCGACTACAACGCGTACGACTGCCGCTCGACGCTGCGGCTGCGGGACTGGCTGCTCTCGCTGCGCACGGAGCCGCCCGCTGCGCCGCCGGCGGACGAGCTGCTGCCGCCGATCCCCGTCGAGCGCGAGCCGAACCCCGTGTACACGGCGCTCGCGGCGGAGCTCGCCGACGTCGACGCGCTCGACCGCACGCCCGACCAGACCGCGCTGGCGCTCGCCGCGGCAGCGATCGACTACCACCGCCGCGAGGCGAAGACCTTCTGGCAGGACCACTTCGACCGCCTGCGCAACCCCGTCGACGACTGGGCCGACACGCGTGACGTGCTCGTCGTCGAGCGCGCGTCGGTCGAGCGCGACTGGGGCACGCTGCCGCGTGCCCGGTCGCAGTCGCGAGAGATCCGGTTGTCGGGGACGCTCGCGCCCGGCTCACGGCTCCGGCCGGGAGGCACGCCCCACCTCGTCTACGACGACCCGCTCCCGCCGTCGGTCGCCGCTCCGGGCCCCGGGTCGAAGGGCGCGTCGGCCCGCGCGGTCCTGCTCGACGTGCAGGACGACGGCGACGCCGTCGAGGTGCTCGTGAAGGAGAACCTGCCGGTCGGCGCTCCGACCCACGGGGACTTCCCGGTCGCGCTCGCCCCCTCCGCCCCACCGCGGGCGAAGCCGCAGCCCGAGGCGATCGCCGAGTGGGGGCAGGAGGTCCTCGACGCGCTGCCGTCGATGCTGCCCGACCCCGCGCTCGACCTGCTCCGTCGGGTCCCGCCGCGCGGCGCGATCGTGCCCGTGCAGGGCGACGACACGGTGTCGGCCGTCGTCGCGACCGTGCTCGGACTCGACCGCTCGTACCTGGCGATCCAGGGCCCTCCCGGCACGGGCAAGACCTACGTCGGGTCGAACGTCGTCGCCCGCCTGGTGCGGGAGCACGGCTGGCGCGTCGGGGTCGTCGGGCAGTCGCACGCCACCTCGGAGAACTTCCTGGCCGCGGTCGTCGCCGCCGGCGTGCCGTCCGACCGGGTGGTGAAGGTGCCGAAGGCCGGGGCGAGCGAAGACGAGCTCGACGCCGCCCCCTGGACCCCGGTGAAGAACGGGGCCGCGGTGGCCGCGTTCCTGTCCTCGTGCGGGTCGACCGGCACCGGCGGTGTCGTCGGCGGCACCGCGTGGACCTTCGCGAACGAGGCGACGATCGAACGCCGGTCCCTCGACCTGCTCGTCGTCGACGAGGCCGGGCAGTTCTCCCTCGCACCGACGATCGCTTCGTCGGTCGCGGCCACCCGGCTCCTGCTCCTCGGCGACCCGCAGCAGCTGCCGCAGGTGTCGCAGGGGTCGCACCCGGAGCCGGTCGACGAGTCCGCACTCGGCTGGCTGGCGGACGGGCAGCACGTGCTCCCGCCGGAGTGCGGCTACTTCCTCGCCCGCACCCGGCGCATGGAGCCGGCGCTGACCGCATCGGTCTCGGCGCTGTCGTACGACGGGCAGCTCGCCTCGATGGCGTCCGGCCGGCACCTCGACGGCATCGAGGCCGGGGTGCACCCGGAGCCGGTGGTGCACGCGGGGAACACGACGTCCTCGCCGGAGGAAGCCGCCCGCGTCGTCGCGCTCGTCGGCGACGTCGTCGGCCGGACCTGGACCGACGGCGACGAGACCCGGAGGCTCACCGACGAGGACGTCATCGTCGTCGCGCCGTACAACGCGCAGGGGGCGCTCATCCGCCAGGAGCTCGACCGCGCCGGCTTCGGCGGGACCCAGGTCGGCACGGTGGACCTGTTCCAGGGCCGCGAGGCGGTCGTCTCCGTGGTGTCGCTCGGCGCGTCGAGCGCGGCGGACATCCCGCGCGGGCTCGACTTCCTGCTCATGCCGAACCGGTTGAACGTGGCGATCTCTCGGGCGAAGTGGGCGGCGTACCTGGTGCACTCGCCGGCCCTCACCACGGGGCTGCCGCCGTCGATCGCCGGGCTGTCGCTGCTGTCGCGGTTCATCGAGCTCGTCGACGCGCGCTGACCGGGCGGTAGTCTGGGCGCGGCCGAGGGGGCCGGGGAACGGGGGACGACCATGTCAGCAGGAGTGCCAGGACCGGATCCGAGCACGGTGCAGTCCTCGGCGTCTGTGCCGGACCGGCGCGGGCCGCACCGATCGGGCGGTGGCTTCACAGCCGACCTCGTCGTCTCGGTCGTGCTCTTCGTCCTGACCGCCCTGCTGGGCGGGATCATCGTTGTCGTCAGCTACCTCGTCGGAGCGGTGTCGCAGTACGGCTGCGGCTGGGAGTCCTCGACGCGGGCGTGCAACGACGCGGCGGGCCCGCAGACCGCGATCGTCGAGGCCGTGGTGGTCGTCAGCATCTGCGTCGCCGGCGCGCTGCTCGCCGCGCGGGTGCGCCGGACCCGACCACTCGGCTGGGCGGTGGCGCTCGGGACGGCCGCTGCGGTGGTGCTCGCGTTCGTGATCACCTGGAGCGTGCTCGGCAGCCTGGCCTCGTGACCCTCGTGCCGAGCAGCGGCGCGTGCCGCGAGCCAGGTGGATGGCGTTCCCGTCGAGCGGCTGACGGCCGTGGTTCGCGCAGGCCTGGTGTCACCGACCGGAACCGTCAGCCAGCCTGGACCGTTCCCACCGCCGAACTGTAGGTGGCGACGGCGCCGAACTGACCGCCGACGACCGTCACCGTCCACGACGAGCCGTCCGGCGACGCCGAGTACAGCACACGCGCGCCGACCGGGATCGGTGCCAGTGACGTCCCGTCCAGCAGCATGACGCGTTGGGGCGTCGTCCGGTCCACGGCGACCTGCGCCGGGAACGGTCCGACACCGAACCGCTGCTGCATGACGTAGGCGAGCGTGCCGGCGCTCTGCACCACGGCGGACCGTTCCTGTTCCACGGTCACGGGGACCCGGTCGAACGCTGACTCCGGCGAGGTCGGCGTCGTCTCGGCCGGCGTCGGAGTCGCGGCGTGTTGCATCGGTGTGGCGGTCGGGGCCGGCCCGGCGAGGACGGCGTCACCGGGGGTCCCGGCGGGGAGCGCGAGAGCCGGCAGGCGCACACCGGAGGGGAGCAGGGCGAACGCGATCAGTGCGTAGAGCATGAGGGCCGTCCCGACCCCGCCGAGGATCGCGCCACCGCGACCGAAGGCGCGGGTGCCCGTTGCGCCCCAGGGCGCGACCTTCACCGCGTGGCCGCCGGTGACGATCGCGGTGATGCCGATCGACGAGGCGATGAAGCCGGTCTGGACACCTGCGTCGTGCGGAGCGGCCACGGCCAGGACCACACTCCCGAGACCGAACAGCACGGAGAGCGCGGCGGAGACGCCTGGCCGGGTACGGCGACGCGGCCGCACGGCGAGCAGCGGTGGCGGGACGTCGAGGCGCCCGGCACGTCGTCCGCCCCGGGGCGAAGCGGATCGCATGTACTCCGGAGGAGTCCAATCACGTGGTCCTGGTCCACCCAGCGGCATCGTCGTCCCGTCCCCTCGTACCCGACCTCACGATCCTGCCGGTGCGGTCCCGACGGGTCGATCCCCACAACTGGGTGTTTCTCACCGACGCCGAAGGACGAGCAGCGCAATCCGGTCACCGGTGTCGGTGCCGGCGGATACGCTCCCCGCCGCGGTGCCGGTAGGGTGCTGACGGCCGACGGAAGGGGGACGCGTGCTGGAGGAGTGGGCGAGCCGACCGTCGCCGTGGCGCTCACGGTCGTCGAAGCTCGACCTCGCGGTGACGATCGTGCTCTTCGTGCTGCTCGCCGTGGCGGCGTGCGTCGCGTTCTTCCTGCAGGCGGCCATCGCCGCGGCCTCGCAGTACGGCTGCGACTGGGAGACCTCGACGCGGGTGTGCCGCCCGTGGGTGGGTTGGGCGCCGAGCCTCGGAGAGGGGGTGCTGCTGCTGGTCGTGTTCGTCGGCGGGGTGATCGCCGCTCGGTGGGTGCGCCACCGGAGCCCGCGGGGGTGGGCGGTGGCGCTGGTGACGGCGCTCGTGATGGGGATGGTCGCACTCGGCACGTCGGCGGTGGTGGCCCCGGTGGTCGGCTGAGGCGCGACGGGACGTGTGCCACGCCCGCGGTCAGCCGGCGGCGGACGTCACTGCTCCGGCGGTCACCAGGGGTGGCGGGGCCTCCGACCGCACCGGGAACGGGCACCGCGAGGTGCGGACGACCCGGTGGGCCCCGGTCGGATCGATCCAGGACTGGGTGGGGCGGCCGGTCGGACGGGCGCGCCGGTCGGGCGGGGCAGTCGTGCCGCGCGGAGGTGCTGCCGGTCGTGGTTCGCTCTGGCCGGGGATCGGTCACCGGAACCGTCGGCCGCTCGGACGAGGCACTCCAGTCCCGCGGTCGCCGGGCGGAGCGACGCCGTGGTCGGGCCGCCTAGCTCGTCGCGGACGCCACCGCGCCGGCGCCGGCGATGCCGCCCGCGGTCTGCTGCGACTGCAGCACCGACTTCACCGCCGGGGCGACCCAGTCGCCGGCGGTGATGCTGGCGACGAGTCGACGGTCGACCTTGCCGAACTGCGGCTTGAGGGTGCCGGTGGCGTGGAGGAGTCCGATGAGCGCCGCGGTGAACGGCGTCGGCAGCACCGCGCCGCCGAGGACGTCGGCGATCGCTCCCCGCAGGAGCTTCTCGGGGCCGCCGTCGCGCTCCGGGTAGGCGACGGAGGGGAAGAGCCCGAGGACCCGACGCTCCTGGCGACCGAGGATGCCGGCCTGCACGAGTTGCTCGAGCACCCCCTCGCGCAGCGCCTTGGTGCCGAACCGGCCGACCCAGGCGGCTGCCCGCCGCGGCTTCGTCGCCGACAGCAGGTCGTCGAAGACGCGGTCGAGCACCGGGTCGCCGGTGAAGGGAGCCTTGTGCGGCAGGACGCGGGGGTGCTCGTAGCTGACGAGGCGCCGGATCTCGAGGTCCGCGAGCACCGCGCCGCCCAGACCGACGGTCAGCCCCTGTGACACCATGCCGAACCTGCCGTCGGAGCGGAGGAGCAGGAGTGCGAACGCCTGGGGGACGGTGAGCTGCGCTGCCATGTCGGCATGGTGTCACACGGACGGGTCGTCCGTCAGTAGGCGGCGGACTGTCCGCCGTCGATCGGGACGACGGTCGCGTTGACGTAGGACGCGTCGTCGGAGAGCAGGAACGCGACGACCGAGGCGATCTCGGGGGCCTCGCCGTAGCGCTTCGACGGGTTGACCTGGATGAACTCCTCGGCAGCCTTGCGCGGGTCCACCGGGTCGAGCTGCTTCATCGAGTTCTCGACCATCGGCGTCCAGATGGCACCGGGGGCGATGGCGTTGATGCGGATGCCGTACCGGCCGTACTCGACGGCGGAGTTGCGGGTCAGACCGACGACCCCGTGCTTGGCGGCGGCGTAGCCGGACTGGTTGCCGATGCCGCGGATGCCACCGACGCTCGCGGTGTTGACGACCATGCCGGAGCCCTGCTCGCGCATGATGCCGAGGACCTTCTCGAGGCCGAGGAACACACCGCGGAGGTTGATCGAGACGACCTTGTCGAACTCGGCTGCCGTGAAGGACTCGGTCGGGTTCTGCTTGCCCTCGATGCCGGCGTTGTTGAAGAAGCCGTCGATGCGACCGAAGCGCTCGGTGGTCGCGGTGACGTAGGCGTCGACCTGGGCCTCGTCGGAGACGTCGGCGACGGTGGTGAGGACCTGCGCCTCGGGAGCGGCGTCGAGCACGGCGGTCTTCGTGGCCTCGAGGCCCTCGGCGGAGACGTCGACGAGCGACAGCGCCGCGCCCTCGGTGGCGAGGCGGACGGCGGTCGCGCGGCCGAGGCCGGAGCCGCCGCCGGTGATGAGGACGACGCGGTCGGTGAAACGAGCTGTGGACATGGATGGCCTCCTGAGGTCTTCGACGGTGAAGGGCTCGGGGTCCGCGCAGCGGGATCGGCGGCGCGGCGCAGCGAGTCCGAACGATGCGTTCGCATCGATAAGGTAAGACTACACCTGTTGTCCAACGTCCGCGATCAGCAGCGCTGCAGGACCCGCTCCATCGCGTCGTGCTCCGCCGGTGCGACCCACAGCCGGTACGCCGTCTTCACCTCGACCTGGTGCGCGACGTACGTGCAGCGGAATGCCCGGTCCGCCGGCAGCCAGGTCGCGGTGTCGCCCGAGCCCTTCTGCGCGTTCGACCGTCCGTCGACTGCGAACAGGTTCTGCGGGTCGTTGGCCAAGGCCTCGCGTTCGTCCTGGGACAGCTGCTGCGCTCCGGTGCGCCAGGCGTTCTCGAGCGCGACGACGTGGTCGATCTGCACGAGCGTCGAGGTCGTGTTGCCCCGCACGAAGTCGATCGTCGCCCCCGTGTACGGCGACACGAGCGTGCCGGTCAGGACCGTGCAGGGGCCGTCGCGCACGATGTCGTTGAGGTCGCGGGCGAGCACGTCGTTCCGCGTGTCGCACCCGTTGCGGTCGACGTCGAGCCAGGCGGAGCCGAACTCGCCGGTGCGGTCGTACCCGGTCGCGGCGGCCTTGCCCTTGACCGGCAGTGCCGCGAGCAGCGTGCGCGCCCTGGTCACCTCGCCGTCGGTCGCCGTGTCGACGGTCGGACGGGAGGCCCGGCTCGGCTCCGCCACGCCGGGTCCCGTCGCCGGCGGAGCCGTCGGGGCCGTCGCCACGGCCGTGGACCGGTCCGCAGTGTCGGTGACCGGCCCGAGGACGCCGGTGGCGTCGAGCGCCCACCCGCCCGCCGCGAGGGCGAGGACGACGAGGAACGAGGTGAGGGCGGTGCGGGAACGGCGGCGTCGGCGGGACGTCATGCGGGTGGGACTCCAGTGGTGCGGTGGTGCGGCGGATCGGTGGTGCGGCAGCGGGTCAGTCGAGCAGCGAGCGGATGTCGTCGGCGGTCAGGTCCTCGGCGAACAGGGCGTCGTCGTCGATCATCGTGGCGAAGAGCTCGGCCTTGCGGGCGGCCAGCGCCAGGACCTTCTCCTCGATGGTGTCCTCGGCGATGAACCGCTGGACGCTCACCGAACGGGTCTGCCCGATGCGGTGCGTCCGGTCGACGGCCTGCGACTCGGCGGCGGGGTTCCACCACGGGTCGAGCACGAACACCGTGTCCGCCTCGGTCAGGGTGAGGCCGAAGCCGCCCGCCTTCAGCGAGATGAGGAACGCCGGGGCGGTGCCCTGCCGGAAGCGTTCGATGACCTCCGGGCGCTTCCTGGTCGAGCCGTCGAGGTACTCGTGGCCGATCCCGCGGGCGTCGAGGGCGTCGGACACCATCCGCAGGAACGAGGTGAACTGGCTGAACACCAGGGCGCGTCGCCCCTCGGCTGCGAGCTGTTCGAGTTCGTCGAGCAGCAGGTCGAGCTTCGCGGACGGGATCGGCTGGTCGGGCGCGCTGTCGACGAGCGCCGGGGACAGGGCGAGCATCCGCAGCAGGGTCAGCGACCGGAACACGATCATCCGGTTCTTCGCCAGGTCGTCGATGAGGTCGAGCACCTTGAGGCGCTCCCGGTTGAGCGTCCGTTCGTAGAGCGCCCGGTGCGCGGGGTCGAGCGTGACCCGGACGACCTGCTCCTGCTTCGGCGGCAGGTCTGCGGCGACGGCCTGCTTCGTGCGGCGGAGCATGAGTGGACGGATCCGGCGCCGCAGCCGGGCGGTGAGTTCCTGCCGGGCCTCGCCGCGCAGGTCGGGCGAGGCCAGCGGCTTCACGAAGTCGTCGCCGAACCGGGTCCACGTGGACAGCAGTCCGGGGGCGACGATGTGGAACAGCGCCCACAGGTCGGTGAGCCCGTTCTCGAGCGGGGTGCCGGTGATCGCGAACTTCACGGGCGCCCGGAGCTCCGTGGCCACCCGGTGGGTCTGGGATGCGGGGTTCTTGACGAACTGCGCCTCGTCGAGGACGAGGGCCGACCACGGCAGGTCGGTCCAGGCGGGGGCGTCGAGCCGCAGCAGCGCGTACGACGTCACGACGACGTCGGCCTGCGACGCGGTCCGGGCGACGAGCCCCGGGTCCTTCAGCGACGTCGAGGTCACCGTCGCGACGCGCAGCGACGGGGTGAAGGTCGCCGCCTCGGCCGCCCAGTTGCCGACGACCGAGGTCGGCGCCACTACGAGGAACGGCTGGGCGTCGGGTTCGGCCGCGCGTCGGGCGGCGATCATCGTGAGCACCTGCAGCGTCTTGCCGAGGCCCATGTCGTCGGCGAGCACGCCGCCGATGCCGTGCGACGCCAGGAACGACAACCAGGCGTACCCGGCGTGCTGGTAGGGCCGCAGCTCGGCGTGCACGGTGTCCGGCACCGGGACGGCACCCGGGGGAGTCGCGCCGGACAGGCCCGCGACGATCGTCCGCCAGCGTTCGTCGTGCGCGGTCTCGTCGGCGAGCAGGTCGAACTCCGACCAGAGGCCGGCCTGCAGCGGCGTGACCGTGATCGGCTGGTCGGGCTCCCACTCGTCGAGGTCGCGGGCCTCGTCGATGAGCTCCTTCAGCCGGTCGAAGGCGGGGTCGGCGAGCGACAGGTACGAGTTGTCGACGAGCTTGAGGCGGCGCTGCCGGCTCGCGAGCGCGGTGAGCAGCGGCGTGAACGGGATCTGCTTGCCGTTGACGCTCACGATGATGCCGAGGTCGAACCAGTCGTGCTTGTCCGAGGGCATCGTCGTCACGCGGATGTGCGGGCGGCCGCTCAGCCGCTCGTAGTCGACGCGCTCGCCCTGCACGACCGTGCGGACGCCGAGCGACGGCAGCTCGGGCAGGAACTCGTTCGCGAACACCGCGACGTCGGCCCCGTCGACGGTGCCGTCCTGGAACCAGTCCAGTCCGCCACCCGGTCCGGCGGCGCGGACGGGAGGCCCGGCCGTCGCTGCGTCGTCGGCCGGCGGCCGCAGGGTGGCCAGGCCCGGTGCCGTGGCCGGCCCCGTCGCACCCGTTGCGTCCGCCGCGTCCGCCGCGTCCGCCGCGTCCGCCGACGCTGCCGGCCCGGACTCGTCCGTCACCGGCCCGGCCGCGTCCGGCACGTCGGTCGGGTCGTCGGCGGCGCGGAGCCGGGACAGGTCGGGGAGCGGCCCGTGCAGGGACACCGGGTCCTTCCGGCCGTCGACGTGCCAGCGCCAGTGCAGGTGCACGCGGTCGTCGGTCCGTGGCGCGCGGGCCGGCTCGAACGTCGCGGTGAGCACGAGCTCGGGCGGGGTGCGCTCCGGCAGTTCGATCGAGCCGTCGGAGCTGACCAGGCCGAGCGCACCGCGGAGCCGCGGCGACCAGTCCGCCAGGAACTCGTCGACCTCGGCGTCCGGCACCGTGATGCGGGTGCCCTCGACGAGCATGCGGCGCTGGTCGTCGGGTACGGGCGCCGGGGTCGGGGCGAACGCGACCGTGGACTCGGGGCCGTCGCGGAAGACGTAGACGCCGTGGTCGCCGATCGTCCGCGCGGCGCCGGCGACGATCGGCCGGCCGTCGAGGACCGCGCTCGCGCCGATCACCACGGCGCCGTCGTGCCGGGCGACGTCGAGCAGGACCTGTGCCTGCGTGCCGAGGACCGCGCCGCCCTCGCGCTTGCCGGTGACGAACGCGATGTCGAGCGCCGCGGCCTGCTGCAGGAGCGGCCAGAGCAGGGGGCTGCGGAAGTCGTCGAGGTGCAGCCAGTCGCTCTCACCCGGCAGCCCGGCGAGCTGCCCGGCGCGGTGCAGGGCGGCGAGCTGCAGGAACCAGGCGTGCTGCTCGGCGCCGATGCCGAGTCGGTTCTGCGAGTAGGGCAGCGTGCCCCAGGTGAGCTGCCCGCGCACCCAGTTGCCGGCGTCGCTGCGGGTGACCGGACGGACGCCGAGCCGCACGCTCCGCGACGGCGCCGGCAGGGCGCGACCGGCAGCGCGGGCGCGCGAGGCGAGCTTCACGGGGACCGCGTCACGCAACTCGAACTGCAGGCCCATCCGCGTGCCCTGCGGGGTGACCGCCCGCTCGTCGTCGCCGGCGAGGCGGGCGAGCTCGTGCCTCCAGTCCGAGGGCGGCGGAGCCGGCGCTTCCGGACGCGGGCCGGCGTTCGCGGCGAGGGCACGCGCGTTGATGGTGAGCAGCGCGGCCGCGACGTGCTTGCAGTCGCCCCCGAGCGGACAGGTGCAGCTGCTGCGCACCGGGCGGACGAACTCGCCGCGTGCCGGGGTGGTGTCGACGCGGACGTCGTAGGGGTCGTCGGCGGTGCCGCTGACCGTCGCCGTGACGGTGCCGGTGTCGTCGTGCCAGGCGGCGTCGTCGACGAGACCGGCGCGGACGACGTCGCGGGCGCGACCGAAGGTCTGCGGCCCGACGAAGCGGATGACGTCGACGGCGTCGATCATCGGGGCTGCTGTCACGGCACCATCGTGCCAGCTGCCACCGACGCCGTCGTGCACCCCGGTTCCTGAGGGGTCAGCGAGGTGCGGGGCTACTGTCTCGGGGAGAGCGAGCGCGGTGGTGCGTTCCTCATCCGCCCTGATTGGACACGCCGATGCCGGACCGCTTGCGCTGGGTGCACGACTCCGACGACCACTGGAACGTGCTCCTCGGTTCCGAGATCGTCTGCGACGTCACCCGTGCCGACCAGTTCTGCGTCGACTCGCCGGACCACTCGCTCGTCGGGGCGCACTCGTCGTTCGAGAGCGCTGCCGCACAGGTGCAGGGCTGGGTGCGCTGGACCGGCCGCTAGCCGTCCTGTCGTTCCGCGAGCTTGCTGTGCTTCCGTGAGTAGCCGAAGTACACGCCGAGCCCGATGGCGAACCACACCGCGAACCGCACCCACGTCTCCCACTGCAGGAACGTCACGAGCCACAGCGACGCGATGACGCCGATGATCGGGATGACCGGCATGAACGGCAGTCGGAACTGGCGGTCCAGGTCGGGCTGCCGGTAGCGGAGCACGATCACGGCCGAGCAGACCACCACGAACGCCAGCAGGATGCCGATGTTCGTGAGCTCCGCGACCACGCCGATCGGCAGGACGCCCGCCAGGACCGCGGACGCGATGCCGAGGATCCAGGTGACCCGCGTCGGGACGTGCCGCTTCGGGTCGGTCTTCGCGAACCACTTCGGCATGAGGCCGTCGCGGCTCATCGAGAACCAGACGCGGCTCGCGCCGAGCATGAACGTGACGAGCACCGTGACGATGCCGACGATGGCACCGATCGCGATGACGTTCGCCACGCCGCCGAGGCCGACCGACGCGAACGCCGACGAGAAGCCCGACGCCGGGTCGATGTCGGTGTACCGCTGCATCCCGGTCAGCACGAGCGTCGCCAGCACGTACAGGACCATCGAGATGCCGAGGGACAGCAGGATCGCCTTCGGCATGTGCTTGCGGGCGTCGGTGGACTCCTCGGCGGCGGTGGACATCGCGTCGTAGCCGAACACGGCGAAGAACACCGTCGCCGCACCGGTCATCACACCGCCGAAGCCGAACGGGAAGTACGGGGAGTAGTTCGCGCTGTTGATGTGGAACACCCCGAGCACGACGATGAGCACGACGAGCGCGACCTTGATGCCGACGGCGACGAACTCGAACCGGGCGGCGCTCCGGATGCCGCGGGTGAGCACGAACGCGGTGAGCAGGCACAGCAGGACGGCGAACACGTCGATGACGTGACCGTCGCCGGTGCCTGGCGCGCCGAGCATCCAGGCGGGCAGGTCGATGCCGAACTGGCCGACCAGGAACCCGACGTAGCCGGAGATGCCGATCGCGACCACGGCGACGATGGCCGTGTACTCGAGCAGCAGGTCCCAGCCGATGAACCACCCGACGATCTCGCCGAGCACCGCGTAGCCGTACGTGTAGGCGCTGCCGGCCTTCGGGATGAGGCCGGCGAACTCGGCGTAGGACAGGGCCGCGGCGGCGCTCGCCACCCCGGCGACGAGGAAGCTGATGAGGACCGCCGGCCCGGCGACGCCGTGCGCGACGGTGCCGGCGAGGGTGAAGATGCCCGCACCGATGATCCCGCCGATGCCGATCGCGGTGAGCTGCCAGAGGCCGAGGTGCCGTTTCAGGCCGCCCTCGCCACCGGACTCGTCGTCGATGGTCTCGATGGGCTTCCGGCGGAAGAGGGTGCGTGTCGTCGTCGTCACCCGCCCATGGTGCACCCTGCGGGAGTCGCTGTCCCGCGCCCGGCCGACCCGCAGCCGTGCGGCGTACACCGGGAGCCATGCGCCACCCGAACCGGATCGAGCCCGCCCCCGGCCAGGAGTCCGTCTGGGACTACCCACGGCCTCCTGCCGTCGACCCCGTCAGTGCCCGCGTGGTCGTCCGGCTCGGCGGGGTCGTCGTCGCGGACACCACGGCTGCCGTCCGGGTGCTCGAGACGTCGCACCCGCCGGTCTACTACCTGCCGATCGCCGACCTGGCACCGGGCGCGCTCGTGCCGGCCGAGGGCGCGAGCATGTGCGAGTTCAAGGGCCTGGCGCGGTACTTCGACGTCGTCGGCGGCGACGCGGTCGCACCCCGGGCGGCGTGGAACTACCCGACGCCGGAACCCGGGTACGAGTCCCTGCGCGAGCGGGTGGCGATCTACCCCTCGGCGATGGACTCCTGCGAGGTCGGCGGCGAGGTCGTCCAGGCGCAGGAGGGCGACTTCTACGGCGGCTGGATCACGAAGGACGTCGTCGGGCCGTTCAAGGGCGGAGCGGGCACCTTCGGCTGGTGACCCGCGGCGCCGGCGTGCGCTTCCGCGTCAGCGGTTCGCGTACGGCGACCAGAACGGCGACGGGAACGCCCCGCCGGTCACGATGACCAGGACCTGCCAGACGAGCATCACCAGTCCGGCCGCGCCGATGACCATGCCGATCCACGACCACACGCGCACGCCGACCCTGCGGCCCGCGATGCGGAGCGCCCGCCACCCGCACAGCAGGCAGAGGACCCCGAACACCGCACCGAGCAGCACGTGGCGGATGGTCGACTGCGCGGGGACGATGATCCCGAGGTAGAAGGCCACCGGGCCGAGCAGCACGGCGAAGGTCGCCGGGGCTGCTGGCGGCTCGTGGTCCGGGGCGACGGCTCCCATGGAACCGAATGTAGCGAGTCGGGGCCCGCTCGCGCGCGTCCGGCGGTCACGGCCCGTCGGGAGCGGGCACGATGGACCCATGCGTTCCTTCCTCCGTGTCCTGCTCGGCCTGGCCCTCGTGTTCGCCGGGACGAGCCACCTGACGTTCGCCCGCAAGGAGTTCACGGCCCAGGTGCCCGACTTCGTGCCCCTCGACGAGGACACGACGGTGCTCGCCTCGGGCGTCGCCGAGATCGGGCTCGGTTCGGCGCTGCTGCTCGCCCCGGCGGGTGCCCGCCGCACGGTCGGCAAGGTCGCTGCCCTGTTCTTCACGGTCATCTTCCCGGGCAACCTGTCGCAGTGGGTGAACCGACGCGACGCCTTCGGACTGGACAGCGACGAGAAGCGCATCGCCCGCCTGTTCGGGCAGCCCCTGCTCATCGCCGCCGCGCTCTGGTCGACGCGCGGTCGGCGTCGCTGATGGCCGGGCCCGACCCGGTCGGGTCGGCTCCGGCCGCACCCGGTCAGGAGACCCGGCACCCCCTGGTCGGCGGCCGTCGCGTCGCCGACGTGGTCGCCTCGACGGTGCTGCTCGCGGTGCTCACGCTGGGCTCGCTGGTCGCGGCCTGGGGCATCGTGTTCATGCGCCTGGCGTTCAGCTCGTGTGCGGCACCGGGCAACTCGTGCAACGAGGCGCTCGGCGGCACGGCGGTCTTCATCGGCCCGGTGCTCGTCGCACTCGTCGCCGTCGTGGCGATCGTGGTGACCGTGGTCCGGCTGGTGCGACGGCGGTGGGCCTGGCCGGTGCCGCTCGTCGCGATCGTGGCCGTGGTCGCGGTGTTCGCCGTGGTGCAGCTGCTCGTCGGCAGCTCGGTGACGCGCGGCTTCTGACACCGTCGATGGGGGACTGGTCCTCCACAGGTGGTAGTGCGGCGCCGTCGTCCACAGATGCGCCGTCGGGCCCCGGTTGCTGCACTGGTGGCGGACACGCTGGGGGCATGCCAGAGAGAGACATGCTCGACCGCCTCATCCGTACCCCCGTCCGCACCGACGACGACGTCGTCCAGCTCGTCGCCGCGGTCGTCGACGGTCCGGTCACCCGGCAGTGCTGGGTGCTGTTCCTCGACGACCGAGCCGTCCCCGTCCCGTTCCTCATCCCGATCGCCGACCTGCCGTACGAACCGGACGAGCACGTGGACGACTTCGCCTCGCTCGTGCGGGACATCGTCGAGCAGATCGGCGCGGCAGAGGTCGTCCTCGTCTGGGAACGCCCCGGCGCCGACCGGCTGTTCCCCGCCGACTGGGAGTGGGTCGACGCCTGCGCCTGTTCCTTCGAGGACCACCGCGTCCGTCTGCGCGGTCAGGTCGTCGTGCACGCGCTCGGCGCGGCGATGGTCGAGCTCGAGGACCTCGACCGGCCCGAGGCGGTGGCGTCGTGACGGGTCAGGACGTCGGCGCGGTGTCCGGCACGGTCTCGCCCGTCAACCCCTCGACGACGGCCTTCGCCTCCGGCCAGAACTTCGCGTAGTGCTCCGGGTCCGAGTTGACCTGCACGGCGTGCGCCATCTGCGTCGGGGTCATCGTCTTCCAGCCCGGCACCTTCACGAGCTTCGCGTAGAACATCGACGCCGCGGTGTACGGGTCCATCCGCTGCTCGTACGTGCCCCACGCGCCGTTGTCGCGCTGCTGGAACAGGCCGCGGCTGTCCGGCCCCGCCGCGTCGCCGTGGTCGAGGTTGACCAGGCTCGACTCGCCGATCGCGGTCATCACGCCCACGGCCTGCGTGTGCGGCCCGATGCCGAGCGTCCGCGCCGCCTGGATCACCGCGGCGGCGTTGACGAGCCGGTCCTGGCAGAAGCCCGCGATGGGACCGGCCGGCACGACGAGCCCGCCGACCGTCTTCGATGCCACCTGGGGGCAGGCCGGCTTCGACTCGGCGGCGCTCGACCCGGCGATCCCGGCGATCGAGTTGACCGCGATCACCACGAGCACGACCACGCCGATGCCGACCACCACGATGCCGGCGCCGAACACCGACGCCAGGGTGATGCCGACTCGGCGCATGGCAGGACCTCTCGACGGGCGGGACCGGGCAGGAAGAGCACGACGAGCGTACGGGCACCGCCTGGGAACCGCACCCGCCCGATCGGGGGACCCGCCCGCGCGGGTGCGGCTCGGTCAGCGGTCAGCGGTCAGCGGTCTGCGGTCTGCGCTCAACGGTCGGTCCGCGCTCGGGCAGTGGTGTGCCAGCGATCGGTCAATGGTCGGTCCGCGCTCGGGCAGTGGTGTGCCGGCGATCGTTCAGCGGTCGGTCCCGGCGGGCCCGTCGTCGTGGTGGTCACGGCGCGTTCGGCGGAGGCGCCAGCCTCCGGCGGACAACGACAGGACGGCGATCGCCGCGATCACGACGGTCCAGATGACGTTCGTGGTGTCCATCACGAGTCACGGTCGCCGTGCGGCGGCCGCTGCACCTTCGTGGGTTCCGTGACGAGTCCGGTCGGGGCCTTCTCGGCCTGCTTCCGCCCGTGCGTGAACCACGTCACGAGCCACAGCACGACGCCCAGCGCCAGCAGGGCGCCGGCGATCTGGTACTGCTGCGGGTCGCGGCCGGACGAGAACGGCAGGACGAGCCACAGGCAGGTCACGATGCCGATCGCGGGGATGACGACGCCGGCACGGAAGTGCCGGTGGTCGACCTTGTCCCGCCGGAGCACCAGGACGGTGACGTTCACGATCGCGAAGACCGAGAGCAGCAGGAGCGAGGTGGTGCCGCCGAGGACGACCACGATGGGCGAGTCGGGGTCGAGCGACACCCAGCCGATCAGCGCGAGCGAGATGAGCGTCGTGAAGACGATCGCGGTCGACGGCGTGCGGCGGGTGGGGGAGACGCGGGCCAGGAAGCCGGGCAGCACGCCCTGCTTGCTCATGCCGTACAGCAGACGGGAGGCCATCATCATGTTGATCAGCGCGGTGTTCGCGACGGCGAACATCGAGATGAACGGCAGCAGGTCGGCGATCGGGAAGTCCGGCGCCGCGGTCTGCACGACCGTCACGAGCGGGGTCTCGTTGCCGGCCAGTTCGCCGATCGGCACGACCGCGACGGCGCAGATGGACACGAGCACGTAGATCACGGCGGTGATGCCGAGGCCGGTGAGCATGACCTTCGGGAAGATGCGCGAGGGGTCCTTCGTCTCCTCGGCCATGTTGACCGAGTCCTCGAAGCCGACCATGGCGAAGAACGCCAGCGAGGTCGCCGTGCTGACGGAGAGCAGCAGGCCCTTGTCCTCGGGGGTCTCGAACATGACCACGCGCGAGAAGTCCGCGTTGCCGCCGGCGATCGCCCAGAAGCCGATGAGGATCACCATCACGAGACCGGAGAGCTCGACCAAGGTGAGCACGACGTTCGTCTTGACGCTCTCGCTCACCCCGCGGAAGTTGACGGCCATCACGGCGAGCATGAAGCCCATCCCGATGAGCATCACGGCCGCGTTCGGCAGCTCGAGGCCGAACCCGGCGCCGAGGTTCGCGGCGAACGCCCGCGAGGCCGTCGATGCCGAGGTGATGCCGGAGCACATGACGATGAACGTGACGATGAAGGTCAGGAAGTGGATGCCGAACGCCTTGTGCACGTAGAGCGCCGCACCCGCGGTCTGCGGGTACTTCGTGACGAGCTCCAGGTACGAGAACGCCGTCAGCAGCGCGACCGCGAACGCGATGAGGAAGGGCAGCCACGCTGCTCCGCCGACCTCTGCGGCGACCTGTCCGGTCAGTGCGTAGACACCCGTGCCGAGGATGTCGCCGACGATGAAGAGCAGCAGCAGCTTGGGACCGATGACCCTGCGGAGCTCGGTCTGCTCCTGCTTCGGGCGGTCCGTGTTGGTGGTGGCCATGCGTCACCCTTTCGCGGGGCAGGGCATCCTGTCCAGTCCCACAGGAAGGTTTCTCGAGATCGCAACACGGTGACCCGACGGCGAATACGCTCCGGGCCATGGACCACGACTCGAACACCACCGAGGAACCCGTCGAGTTCGCCGACTTCAACGCGAAGCTGCTGGTGCTCGACGTGCTCTGCTACGACCTCGACGTGCTCGACCCGTACGACCCCGACGCCGAGGACGAGACCGGCGAGGACGTCGACGTCGACGGGCAGGACGACCGGGCGCGCGAGTACTACGACGACCTCGACCTCCTGCCGTCGCAGCTGGCCCTGGTCACCGAGCTGACGGTCGACTCCGACCTCGAGGTCCTGCAGGACGTGCACCCCGGCTGGGACGGCTCGGACGACCGCTTCGACCCGCAGAACTGGGACGACGTGCTGGACCTGCCGGAGCTGAGCACCGTCTTCGTCGCCGCACCGCTGCCGGCGCACGTCGCCGAGCGGCTGCAGGCGAAGGGCGTCGAGGTCCGCTCCGCCTGACGCCGGGCCTCAGCGCAGCAGTGCCTGTACCTGCTCGGTGAACTGCCGGGCACCGCCCTGTGCGGGGTGCCGGACGGCGACCGCGTCGATGCCGGCCAGTGCGAGCGCGCCCTGCGCCTTCCGCCCGACCGCGACGACCCGGACCCGGTCGACGCCGCCGAGGGCCTCGAGCAGGGCGAGGGCCACCGGCGCGCCCGAACGGACCTCGGCAGGGCGCGGCGTCCGGTTCGTCAGCCGGTCCGGCGCCACGAAGGGGTGGTGCGGGAAGATCGCCCACGCGACCGGGAGCGGGCCGCTCCGACCCGCCAGTGCGGCGTGCACGACGCGCGACGACGCCTCCCACGGCGCGGTCGGCTCCGGCGGCACGAGGTACCCCGGCCCCAGCTCCCGCATGCTCGTGAAGGGGATCCCCGTGTTCGTCATCCCGCGCCAGCCCGGGGCCTCGGCGACGAGCAGGGTGTCCGCCGTCGGTGCGAGCCGGTCGAGGTACCGGGACAGGTTCTCGCGGCGCAGGCGGCCCTCGGCGGAGCGGACGTCGTAGAGCGCCTCGGCGTCGGACTCGACCGGGACGGCGTCGAGGGCGTCCCAGAAGCGCTGGTCGATCACGGGCGTCCGAGCACCCGGCGGTAGACGGCCTCGAGCCCGGACGCCGACCGTTCCCAGCTGAGCCGCTCCGCGTGCTCCCGACCCGCCGACGCCAGGCCGGACGCGTACTGCTCGTCGGTCAGGATCCGTTCGATCTCCGCCGCCCACACCGCCGGGTCGCGGGACTCGAGCACGACGCCCGTCTCGCCGTCGACCACGGCCTCGCGCAGCCCGCCGGCAGCGGCGGCGACGACCGGCACCCCGGACGCCGAGCCCTCGAGCGCGACGAGTCCGTACGTCTCCGAGTGCGACGGCACGAGCACGGCGGCCGCGCCGCGGAACAGGAACGCCAGGTCGGCGCGCGACTGCGGCCCGATGAAGGTGACCTGGTCGGCGATGCCGTGCGCGGCGGCGAGCCGACGCAGTTCGTCCACGTAGTCGCCCGCCTCGCTCGAGGCGTCGCCCGCGATGACCAGGGTGGGGCGGGCCTCCTGGCTGATGCCGGCGATCGCCTCGATCGCCAGGTCCAGTCCCTTGAGCGGCTGCACGCGTGCCGCCGCGACGACGTAGGGCGTGGCGGCACGGCGCGCGCTCGATCCGGCGGGGCGGAAGACGGAACCGTCGACGCCCGGCGGCACGATCCAGATGCGGGCGTCGTCGCCGCCGAGTCGCGTGCGGACGGTGGCGGCCTCGGCCTCGGACACCACGACGACGGCGTCGGACCCCTGGGCGAGCAGTTCCTCGCCGGCGATGCGCCCGGCGGACTCGGGGCGCTCGCCCTCGGACAGCGGGGTCTCTGGGTCGGCGGCGATCGAGTGGAAGGACTGCACGTGCGGCACGCCGCGCTCCCGGGCGACGGGCAACGCCGCTGCGCCGGAGAACCAGTGGTGCGAGTGCAGCACGTCGTACGGGCCGAGCTGTTCGAGTTCGCGGCGGAACGGTTCGATGAAGGCGTCGTGCTCGCCCTTCGGCACCGGCTGCGCGGGACCGGCGGACACGAACCGCAGGCACACGCCCGGCACGAGCGACACCGAGTCCGGCTGGCTCGGGGCGGACCGGCGGGTGACGATGTCGACGTGGTGGCCGAGGTCGGCCAGGGCCTCGGCCTGGTGTCGGACGACGACGTTCATCCCGCCGACCTCGCCCGAGCCGGGTTCGTCGCCGGGGGAGGTGTGCAGCGACACCAGCCCGATGCGCAGGGGTTCGGTGGTGGTGCTCACCGAGCCAGCCTAGCCGCGCGGCCCCCGCTGCGACGGGCGTGCCAGCGCCACCACGACGGGCTGGCGGCCCGCCTCGTCCGCCGGGTCGGTGGGGAGGCCCGGCTCGGCCCCCAGGACCTGCACGCGGTCGTCGCCGTGCCGCTCCCAGAACGCGGCGGTCCAGGCGCACAGGGCGCCGTCGAGCAGGTCCTCGCGGTGCTTGTGCGTCGGACCGTGCAGCACCGACGGGTCGGCGAGCCCGGCGGTCAGCGGGTGCGAGTCGAGCGACAGCGGCGGGTCGAGCGGGGTCTCCCGCAGCCGACGGACGAGTTCGTCGAAGGCGGCAGCGCGGCGGGTCCGCGCCTCGGCGGCGGGGATGCGCAGGTCGAGGCGCTTGTAGCGCGGCCGCTCGACGTCGTAGCCGAGCTCCTCGACGCCGACCAGGGTCGTGTACGGGTAGCACTCGAACGCCACCGGTCCGGTGCGCGCCCGCATGGCCGCCGTCGACGACACGTACCCGATGCCGTGCGCCGTGAGGACGTCGAGCAGCCGGGCGCCGGCGCTCGCCGCGGACGCCAGGTTCGTCGGGTTCGCCGCGACCTTCCACCGGCCGTAGCGTTGCCCGACCTGCCGTTCGGCCTCGCGGATGCCCGTGGGGTTCGTCACGACGAGTGAGGCGTCGACGGCGATGAGCGTCCGCGGGCCGACGTGTGCGGTGATCCACGCGGCGACGGCGTCGACCCCGCGGGCCCAGCCGGCGTCGATGACGGTGCCGTCGGCCCCCATGGCGACCAGGCCGGTCTCGTTCGGCGCGCGGTCCGGGGTGCCGAGCCCCCACGCCAGGTCCACGCCGAGGTAGTCGCTCACCCGTCCATCCTGCCCCGTGTACGGTCCGCTGCATGGCGAGCGAAGCGACGACGGTCCGCGTGGGCGACCGCGAGGTCCGGATCAGCAGCCCCTCGCGGGTGCTCTGGGCAGAGGCGGGCATCACCAAGGGCGACCTGGCACAGTACCTCGTCGACGTGGGCGACGCCTTCGTCCGGGCGAACGGCGACCGCCCGATCTCGTTGCAGCGGTTCCCCGGCGGCATCGACGGCGAGCAGTTCTTCTCGAAGAACCCGCCGAAGGGCGCTCCCGACTACGTCCGCTCCGTGACGGTGACGTACGCGAGCGGCCGGTCCCACCCGCAGCTCGTCGTCGACGAGCCGGCCGTGGCGGTGTGGGCTGCGCAGATGAACACGGTGGTGTTCCACCCGTGGGCCTCGCGAGCCGGGGACAGCGACCACCCCGACCAGCTCCGCATCGACCTCGACCCGCAGCCCGGCACGGACTTCTCGGACACCGTGCCGGTGGCGCAGGAGCTCCGGAAGGTCCTCGACGAGGTCGGGCTGACCACGTGGATCAAGACGAGCGGCAACCGCGGCCTGCACGTGTTCGCGCCGATCACCCCGGAGCACGAGTTCCTCGACGTGCGGCACGCCGTCATCGCCGCGGCACGGGAACTCGAACGGCGCATGCCGGACCGGGTGACGACCGCGTGGTGGAAGGAGGAGCGCGGCCAGCGCGTGTTCGTCGACTTCAACCAGGCGAACCGGGACCGGACGATGGCCGGTGCCTACAGCCCGCGGGCGCTCCCGCACGCGTCGGTGTCCACGCCCGTCACCTGGGACGAGCTGCCCGACGTCGACCCGACGGCGTTCACGGTCCGGACCGTGCCGGAGCGGCTGCGGTCGACGGGCGACCCGTGGCAGACGATGGGCGAGACCCCCGGCTCGATCGCACCGCTGCTGGAGTGGTGGGACCGCGACCTGGCGGACGGCCTGGGGGAGCTGCCGTTCCCGCCGGACTTCCCGAAGATGCCCGGCGAACCGCCGCGCGTGCAGCCCTCGCGGGCGAAGAAGACGACCTGAGTCGGGTCAGGCGGCGTTGCGCACGTCCGGCGTCGGGGCGGTCGCCTCGACGCGGGTGGTGTGCATCGGCAGACCGACGGACGCCGTGTGCAGGCGCGTGAGGCGCGACCAGGTGCCGCGGTTCGCGTCGCTGATGCCGTCGACGATCACGAGCCGAGCCCGATCGTGATGAGGGCGAGCGCGGTGGCCGTCACGCCGGCGATGCCGCTGACGAGTGCGCTCAGCTGCAGGGTGCGCTGCCGACGGGCCTCGCGTACTTCCGAGAAGGGACTCCGCTGTGACTGGCGGACCAGCGTGCTGGTGCTCATGTCGACCGCTCCGATCTGTGGCATCCGGGGTGGATGCGTGCTGCTGGGCACCATGCTGCCACGTCTTCACTAGTTCGCCTAACTACTTGGAACGCTGAGCGAAAAACGGACAGAACGCGCGTTCCCTACGTCAGCACGTCCCGCAGGTCGTAGGCCGAGGGGACCTCCAACTGGTCGAACCCGCACGAGGCGGCGTCACGGTCGGGACGCCACCGTTCGAACTGCACGGTGTGCCGGAACCGGTCACCTTCCATCTGGTCGTACCGGACCTCCAGGACCCGTTCCGGCGCCAGCCGGACGAACGACGTGTCGCGACCCGACGAGAACCGCGAGCGTTCCCCGTCACCGGTGACGGGCCTCCCGTCCGCATCGCGCAGGACGACGGGGTCGAGCTCCTCGACCAACGCGAGTCGGCGCTTGTCCGAGAAGGCGGAGACGCCGCCGACCTGCCGGAGCTCGCCGTCCTCGCCGTACAGACCGACCAGCAGCGACCCGACCCCCGAGCCGCTCTTGTGCACGCGGTACCCGATCGCGACGACGTCCGCGGTGCGGTGGTGCTTGATCTTGAGCATCGTCCGCTTGCCCGGTTCGTACGGCTTCGCCCGACGCTTGGCGACGACGCCGTCGAGTCCGGCGCCCTCGAAGGTCGTGAGCCACCCACGTGCCTGCTCGACGTCGAGCGTCGTTCGGGTGACGAACAGCGGGTCCGTCATGCCGTCGGCGAGCTGTTCGAGGCGCTCCCGGCGCTCGTCGAACGGCCGGTCGACCAGGTCCTCGCCGTCGACGGCGAGCAGGTCGAACGCCACGAACTGCGCCGGCGTCTCCGCGCTGAGCTTCGCGATCCGCGAGGCCGCCGGGTGGATGCGCTGCGACAGGGCCTCCCAGTCCAGGTGCTCGGCGCCCGCGTCGCCGGACCGCAGGACCACCTCGCCGTCGAGCACCACCGGATGGTCGCGGCCGCCGAACTGGGCACGGAGCGCCTCGACGAGCTCGGGGAAGTACCGGGTCAGGGGCTTCGCGCCGCGGCTGCCGATCTCGACGTCGTCGCCGTCGATCGTGACGATGCCGCGGAAGCCGTCCCACTTCGGCTCGTACCGCAGCCCGCCAGCCACGCTGTCGGGTTCCGGTACCTCGGCGACGGCCTTGGCGAGCATCGGTGCGATCGTCATGGGTCCTGTGTACTCGGGTGCGGCCGCGCGCTCGCGTCGCTGCGCGCGGGGTGGCGCGGGGCGGGGCGCTGCGCGCTTCGTGAGCAGAAGATGTCGGGTCCGGCGCGACGACCCGACATCTTCTGCTCACCATGTGCAGGCGGGCCGGGCGGGACGGGCCGGGGGCGCCCAGGAGGCGCGGGTCGCCCCGGCCGGTCGCGCTCGGTGAGCAGGAATGGTCGGGTCAGGTGCGACGACCCGACATCTTCTGCTCACCATCGGCAGGCGGGGCGGGCGGGGTGCGCTGCGCACTTCGTGAGCAGAAGACGTCGGGTCCGGTGCGACGACCCGACGTCTTCTGCTCACCAGGTGCGGCCAGGAGGCCCGGATCACCCCGGCCGTGCGACCAGCGTCGGTAGGGTGGCCGGCGTGACGACCGAGCCACCACCGGCAGCGCCGGCGCCGGAACCGATCAGCCCCGTGCAGGCCGCCGCACTCCGTGAGGGTGTGCTGCCACCCGTCGAGGAGGTCCGGCCGGGCATCTGGACGCTCGCCGTCCCGTTCCGCTCCGGGGTCGTCGACGCCACCCTGGTGTACGTGGTCGAGGGGACCGACGGCTCGCTCGCCGTCATCGACCCCGGCTGGTCGGCCGACGGGGACCTGGACGCGCTCGACGGGGCGCTCGCCGCGGTCGGCCGTTCGGTCGACGAGGTGTCGCTCGTCGCGGTGACGCACCTGCACGCCGACCACCTCGGCGCGGCGGCCGCGATCCGGCGCCGGACCGGGGCGCGGGTCGCGATGCACGGCCTGGAGGTCGAGGGGCTCCGGCGCGAGCGGTCGGACGCAGTGGCCAACGACGCCGACATCGCGACGTGGGGCCTGCCGGGAGACCTCCGTGCCGGGGTCGTCGCGGCGTGGGGGAGCGGGCGGCGGATCGGGCTCGGCAGTGCCGAGGAGCCGTTCGCCGACCTGCTGCTGGCGGACGCCGACGAGCTACCGATCCCCGGGCGGTTGATCCGGACGCTGTGGACCCCCGGGCACACGGCGGGGCACGTGTGCTTCGTCGACGAGGCCGACGGCCTGCTGTTCACCGGCGACCACGTGCTGCCCCGGATCAACTCGGGGATCGGTCTCGGCGGTCGGACCGTCACGAACCCGCTCGGCGACTACCTGGCCTCGTTGGCGCTGCTCGAGCCGTACGCCGACCTCGAGGTGTGCCCGGGGCACGAGTACCGGTTCCACGACGTCGTGTCCCGCGCCCGGGTGCTCGCGCGGCACCGCGAGGAACGGTCACGGCACGTCGCAGCGGCGCTCGACGCGCTCGACCGGCCGACGCTGTTCGAGGTCGCGGCGCGGGTGCCGTTCAGCGGGGGCATCGGGTCGATGACCGGGTTCCTGCTGGCGAGTGCGGTCACGCAGACCGCGTTCCACGTCGGCCTGCTCGGGCGGTCGGACGAGATCCGTCCCGCCTGACCGTTCCGGCGCGTCCGCGGCCGCGCCCTCGCTCAGCCGAGCGTGGCGGCCAGTCGTCGGACGGTGGTCTCCGCGTCGGCGAACGCGGCGGCGGCGTGGTCGGCCAGCGGTGCGAGGTCGGGCAGCCGGTCGGCGAGGGTCGCGCTCACGGTGACGGGGTGGTGCTGCATGCCGAGCGCGCTGCCGAGGATGAGGTGCAGGACGGGGGAGCCGTGGTCCCAGTCCTCGGTCGGGGTGCCGACGTCGTAGGTCCCGCCGCGGCTCACCACGGTCACGACCGGTCGTCCGGCCAGCGGCTGCACGTCCCCGGCGAGGACGCCCGGCACGTGGACGCGGTCGATCCAGGCCTTGAGCGTGGACGGCACCGTGTAGTTGTACAGCGGTGCGCCGATGACGACGACGTCGGCGGCGAGCAGCTCGTCGATGACCTGCTGGCGGAGCGCCTCGGCCTCGGGCGGCACGGTCTCGTCGGCCGTGCGGTCCGCGGCGGCCCAGTGCAGGGCGGCGGTCTCCAGGTGGGGCAGCTGGTCGGCGTGCAGGTCGCGCCGGACGACCGTGTACTCCGGGCCACGGGCACGCCAGGCGTCGGCGAACGCGGCGGTCAGCGCACGTGATCGGGAGTGCGAGCGGTCGGCCGAGGAGTCGATGTGCAGCAGCGAGGGCATGCCGCCCACGCTACCGGCGCGGACGCGGAACGGCCCCGCGGTCCCTGGACGGGACCGCGGGGCCGTTCGTGACCGTGCGTCAGCGCTGGGTGTGGCGGCGTCGCAGGGCGCGGGCACCGACCAGGCCGGCACCGGCCACGAGCAGGCCGAGGGCCCAGGGCAGGGCGCCGGTGGCGTCCGAACCGGTGTAGGCGAGCTGGCCACCGGTGTTCACCGGGGTGACCGGCGCGGCCGCCGGGACCGGCTTCGGGGCGACGACGGGCGCGACCGCGGTCGGCTGGACGTCGACGGCGAACGCGGTGCTGAAGTCGCCCGACGAGACGGTCAGGTGGTGCACCGACGCGTGCGGGAAGGTGACGTTGACGATGCCGGCGTCTCCGTACTCCGCGTCCGGTGCGATGACGTCGCTCGCGACGTCCGACGAGACGGTCGGCAGCAGTACGGGCGCGTCCTCGTCCAGGTCGCCGGCCAAGTTGCCCCAGCGGTCCACGAGGCCGCCGGCGACGATGAGCGTTCCGCCCTGCTTGATCGTCGGGCGACCGCCCTCGGCGTAGCCCACGGGCCCGCCGAGGGTGATGACGCTGCCGTCGGGCTGGACGATCCAGATCTTCCGGTCGTCGAAGTCCTCGTCCTCGTCGAACAGGCCCGCTCGGTCGGTCGTGTAGACCATGATCCCCGCCGGTGCGCCGGCCTCGACGTTCAGCTGGACGTACTGCGTGACGGACTCGGTGCCGCTCGTCGCGGTGACGGCGAACTCCCAGTCGTACGCGTCGGTCGCGGTGCCGCTGAGCTCACCGGTCGAGGCGTCGAACGCGAGGCCCTCCGGCAGCTGGTCCGCCGGGGACCAGTCGTCCTCCGGGTACTCCTCGGCGAGTTCGGCGTCGTCGGGGTCGAACCAGGCGAGCGCGTACGTCGGCGTGGGCGAGCCCTGGGCGCGGAAGACGTGCGAGAACGCGTCACCGGCCGTGGCCGTCAGCTGCAGCGGGTGCCTCCGGCTGGTGCCCTCGGTGGTCGGGGTCCCGTCCGCGGCGAGGAACGCCGGGTCCTGGGTGACGGGGGCCGTCGCCTCGGAGGTCACCGTGGTGGTCTCCGTCGCGCCGGGCAGGGTGCCGGTGACGGCGACCGTGATGGTGGTGCGGACGTCGGTCGGGTCGACCTGGTAGGTGGCGGTCTTCGACAGGACGAGACCGTTGGCGTCCTTCCACGCGTACGTGTAGCCGAGGTCGCTGTCGAACCCGGTCGTCACGGCGCTGAGCAGCGAGCCGACCTTCGGCTTCCCCGTGATGGTGACGGTCGCGTCCTCGGCCTGCACGGTGACGTCCGGCGTCGGGGTGGCGTCCGGCTTCGCGGTCGCCTCGGGTGCGGGCGCTGCGGGCGACACCGGCGCAGCCGGCTCGGTGGTGGCCGGGGTGGTCGGCTCGTCGGCGGGGACCTGCGGAGCGGGCGTCTCGTCCGCCGGCGCCGGGCTGTCCGACGGGGTCGGCTCGTCCGAGGGCGCCGGGGCCGGGGTCTCCTCGGTGACGACGGGCTGCGTCGTGTCGAGCGGCTCGGCGGCGCTGGCGGCGGTCGCGGTCATGATGCCGAGTCCGGTGGTCAGGCCGACGAGCGCGACGGTGGTGCCGACGGCGCAGGCGCGACGGACGGCGGAGGTGCTGCGGTGCACGGGTTCCCCCCAGGGGTCAGGTCCGGCGGCTTGCCGGATCATGTACATCTGCCGAGAATTCGTCGGCGTTCTCGGATCGTAGCGGGGCGATCACGCCGGATCGGGCGCCGAGACACGAATGTGACCCGGGCTGGGGACACCGCGCGCTGGTCCGCACGTGCGGGACGACGGACGGGAGGCGCGGGGCGGCGCCGCCCCGTGCCTCCCGTCCGTCCGTGGTCGCGTCTCAGGCGCGTCGGCGACGCAGACGGTGCACCAGGAGGCCGCCGCCGGCGGCGAGCAGGCCCAGTGCCCACGCGAGCGGCGCGGAGGCATCAGCACCCGTGTATGCGAGGTGCCCACCGCCGCCGGCCGTCGGGGCCGGCTCGCCGGCGGTCGCGACCGAGGGCCGCACGTCCACGTCGAACGTGGTCGAGACACCGCCGAGGGCGACCGTGATGGTGTGCGGCGAGGCGTGCGGGAACCGGACCCGGGGCTCCCATCCGCCGTGGGGCAGCGTCACCTGGTCGCTGGCGACGCTGCTCGTGACGACGGGTTGCGCGCCGTCCGACTCGCGCGTGCTGTTCCCGAACGCGTCGAGGGCCGTCACCCGGATGGCCATCGTCGCCCCCTGGTCCACCGGGACAGCGTCGACGGGGATCGACTCGGAACTCTCGGCGAACACCTCGCGCAGGCCGTCGCCGTCGCGGAGCCAAGCCTTCGGGGACCCGATGGTGCCGACGAGCAGGCTGAGCTCCGCGGTGACCGCCGGACGGATGGACAGGTGGACGTACTGCGTGGCCGCGCGCGATCCGTTCGTCGCCGTTACCTGGAAGTCGTACTCGCCGGCCACCGTCGGGGCGCCGCTCAGGACTCCGCTCGTGTCACCGACCGAGATGCCGAGCGGTGCGGTCGGGTACTGGTTGTCCGGGACGGGGAACGCGGTCGGTCCGCTCAACAGCACGTAGTGCAGCTCCTTCGACGAGCCCGTCGCGGTGAAGGTGCGCTCGATCTCCTCGCCCGCCGTCGTCTCGATCCGGATCGGGGACTCCGGCGTCGAGGGCTCGGTGAACGTGATGGTGTCCGACGCGGCGGGTCCGTCGGTGCCCTCGGCGCCCACCACGACCTCGAACGAGGTGGACACGCCCCCTTCGGAGACCGTCAGGGTCCGGGTGCCGGGCCCGCCGAAGGTCACGGTGTTCGAGGAGTCCCCGTCGTGCCACACCGCAGCGTCGGAGTCGTCCGTGCTCGTGACCGTCGACCGGGGGTAGGCCGGGCCCGGCGTGGTCCGGTTGCCGTTCGCGTCGACCGCCAGCCCGGCGAGCGTGAGCGGGGTGTCCTCGGCGACGGGGACGTTCGGCACGATGCGGACGCGGCCCTGACCGGCGGCCTGCTCCCAGATCGTGCCGTCGGTCTCGACCTGCCACATGCCGTCGTGGTCCGGGGTGGCGACGGCGAACGTGACGCCCACCGGGTCACCGGGCGCCACCGTGAGCTCGACGTACTGTGTGACCTCGGTCGAGCCGCTCAGGGCGACGACCTGGAACCGGAAGGTCCCGGCCTCCTTCGGGTCGCCGCTCAGCACACCGGTGTCGACGTTGACCCAGTAGTCGGAGGACGGTGCGTCCTGGATGGCGTACCCGACGGTGCCGTCGCCGCCGGTGGTCGGGAACGCGTGCGTGAAGGGTGTGCCGCTCGTGGCGGTGAGCTCGATCGGGTCGTCCGCGGTCGACGGTTCCGTGAAGGCGAGGTCGCTGCCGTCCTCGGCCGCCGCGGCCGGCTCGTCGGCGGGCGTCGCGGGCGCGGCGGGTGCGTCGGCTGCTGCGGGCGCTGCGGGCGTCGCGGATGCTGCGGGCGTCGCAGGTGTTCCGGGTGCCGCGGGCTCGGGTGCCGCGGGCTGCGGTGTCGCCGTCTCGGGGGCGGGAGCCGACGTCGGGTCGGTGGACGGGCCTCCCGGCCGGTCGTCGGTGTCGACCGTCGTGACGGGCGCGACGGGCGTACCGGTGCTCGGGCTGCTCGCCGTGCTCGTGGCGGCGGTGGGCTCGGCCGCGACGGCCGTCGAGGCGCCGATGCCGAACGCCGACGACGCGGTAACGATGGCGACGGCCGCGCCGATGGCGGCGACCCGTCGCGTGGTGGAGGTGCAGGGCTGGTTCACGGGATCCCCCTCGGATGCCGGTCGGGGCACCGGCTGGTGCCCTCATCCAGGAGGTGTCCTGCGCGAACCGATCCTGACGGACCCCCGGGTCTCGGTTCGGTCACGGCGTCGGTCAGGGGCAGACCGGGGTGGGCGGGTCAGTCGCCGACGGCGGCGGCTGCCCGTTCCAGCGCGGCGCGGAGCGCCCGGACCGCCGGCGAGGACGACCCCGCGGTCCGCACGACGGTGAAGATCGTGCGCCGCGGCCGCTCCGGCAGGTCGAGCAGCCGGCAGGTCGTCGTCCGGCCCGTCCACATCAGGTCGGGCATCAGGCTGACGGCGTTGCCGGACTCGACCAGCCGGATCTGCGTCTGCAGGTCGGCGGTCTCGTACCGGACGTCCGGCTCGAACCCCCAGCGCCGGCAGACCTGCTCGGCGAAGTGCCGTGAGGCGGTGCCCCGCGGCTCCATGACCCAGGGCATGGCCGCGGCGTCCTCGAGCGACGACACCGGCAGCAGCGCGGTGTCGAGCGGGGGGAGCGCCAGGCGGACGGCGTCCGTCGTCAGGTCGGAGCGGTCGAGCCCCGACAGGTGCGGCGCAGCGTGCGCCGGGTACTGCTCGGCGATGACCATGTCGAAGTCGCGCGCCCACGTCTCGTTCAGGGCGGTCTCCGGCTCGCGCTGCACCATCTCGACCCGCACGTCCGGGTGCTCCGTCGCCATCTCGTGCAGGGCGTTCGGCATGAGCGCGAGCGCCGCCGACTGGAACACCGCCACCCGGACCCGGCCCTGCACCGCCGGCAGGGTCTCCTCGACCTGCGCCTGCGCCTGCTCGAGCACGTCGAGCACGTGCCCGGCCGCTGACACGAGCACCTCGGCCTGCGGGGTGAGCTGCAGGCGTCGCCCGGCCTTGCGGAGGAGCTGCACACCGGCCTCGCGCTCCAGGGCGCTGAGCTGCTGCGACACGGCCGAGGGCGTGAAGTTCACCGCCTCGGCGACGGCCGCGATCGTGCCACGGATGGAGAGCTCCCGCAGGAGCACGAGGCGGCGGACGTCGAGCATGTCGACACGGTAGTACAGCTTCACGGTACTCATCAGAAGAGATCGCTTCCGCTACCGCATCGGTGGCCGCCACACTGATCCCATGACGACGTTGCACGAGGAATCCGCCACCGACCACGACGCCCTGGCGGACCAGTCCGTCGCCCTCGTCCGGCAGTGGCTGGCGGACGCCGAGTCGTACCCGGTCGACGGGTCCGCGAAGCAGCTCGCCGGTGTCCTCGCCGACCCCGCCGGGCTCGACTTCGCGGTCGGCTTCGTCGACGGCGTCGTCCGCCCCGAGGACCTCACCGTCGCCGCGCGCAAGCTCCGCCAGATCGCCCCCGACGCCCCCGGGTTCCTGCCCGCCGCCATGCGTGGCCTCGTGCGGCTGGGCGGCGGGATGGCACCGGTGCTGCCGAACGTCGTCGTCCCCGTCGCCCGTCGCGTGCTCCGGAACATGGTCGGGCACCTCATCGTCGACGCCACCGACGCGAAGCTCGGCCCCGCCATCGCGAAGATCAAGCGCGACGGCGTCCAGCTCAACGTCAACCTGCTCGGCGAGGCCGTCCTGGGCGAGCGCGAGGCCGCCCGCCGCCTCGAGGGCACGCACAAGCTGCTGGCACGCGACGACGTCGACTACGTCTCCATCAAGGTCTCCTCGACCGTGCACCCGCACTCCCCGTGGGCGTTCGGCCACGCGGTCGACGACATCGTCGAGCAGCTCCGCCCGCTGTTCGAGCGCGCCGCCGCCGCGATCCCGGCGAAGTTCATCAACCTCGACATGGAGGAGTACAAGGACCTCGACCTGACCATCGCGGTCTTCACGAAGCTCCTCGACGAGCCCGCGTTCCTGCACCTCGAGGCCGGCATCGTGCTGCAGGCGTACCTGCCCGACGCGCTCGCCGCGATGCAGGAGCTGCAGGAGTGGTCCGCAGCCCGTCGCTCGCGCGGCGGCGCCGGCATCAAGGTGCGCCTGGTCAAGGGCGCGAACCTGCCGATGGAGCAGGTCGAGGCGTCCGTGCACGGCTGGCCGCTCGCCACCTGGCACACCAAGCAGGACTCCGACACGAACTACAAGCGCGTGCTCGACTGGGCGCTCACCCCCGACCGCATCGAGAACGTCCGCGTCGGCGTCGCCGGGCACAACCTGTTCGACGTCGCGCACGCCTGGCTGCTCGCCGGGGAGCGTGGGGTGCGGGACGGCATCGAGTTCGAGATGCTGCTCGGCATGGCGCAGGGGCAGGCCGAGGCCGTCCGGAAGACCGTCGGGTCGCTGCTGCTCTACACGCCCGTCGTGCACCCCGGTGAGTTCGACGTCGCGATCGCCTACCTGATCCGCCGCCTCGAAGAGGGCGCCTCGCAGGACAACTTCATGTCCGCCGTGTTCTCCCTGGTGTCCTCGCCGCCGCTGTTCGCCCGTGAAGAAGCACGCTTCCGCGCCTCGCTCGTGCCGCTCGCGACGCCCGAGGGCCTCGAAGCGCCGGCATCCCACCGCGTCGCCGACCGCTACGCGGCCGTCGGTCGGCCCGGCCCCGGCCACTTCGAGAACACCCCGGACAGCGACCCGTCGGTCGCCTCCGTGCGTGCCTGGGGTGACGCGATCACCGCGCGGGTCGCCTCGTCGACGCTCGGTGTCCGCGCCGTCCAGGAGGCCCGGGTCGACTCCGCCGCGTCGCTCGACTCCGCGCTCGGTCGCGCGAAGGCCGCCGGTGCGGTCTGGGGCACCTGGTCCGGTGCCGCCCGCGGCGCCGTGCTGCACGCCGTCGGCGACGCGCTCGAGGCGAACCGCGCCGCCCTCATCGAGGTCATGGCCGCCGAGACCGGCAAGACGATCGACCAGGCCGACCCCGAGGTGTCCGAGGCGATCGACTTCGCGCACTTCTACGGCACGCTGGCGTCCGCACTGGACGACGTCGACGGTGCCACCTTCACGCCGGCCGAGCTGACCCTCGTTGCACCGCCCTGGAACTTCCCGGTCGCGATCCCCGCCGGCTCGACGCTCGCCGCACTGGCCGCGGGATCCGCCGTCGTGCTGAAGCCCGCACCGCCCGCCGAGCGCTCCGGCGCCGTGCTCGCCTCGATCATCGAGACCGCGCTCGACGCCCACGGCGCCCCGGCCGACGTCCTCGCGTTCCTGCAGGTGTCCGAGAACGACCTCGGGCAGCAGCTCATCGCCTCGCCCATGGTCGACCAGGTCATCCTCACCGGCGCGTACGAGACGGCCGAGCTGTTCCGCTCGTTCCGCCCCGACCTGCCGCTGCTCGCCGAGACCTCGGGCAAGAACGCGATCATCGTCACGCCGTCGTCCGACCTCGACCTCGCCGTCAAGGACGTCGTCGCGTCGGCGTTCGGGCACGCCGGCCAGAAGTGCTCGGCCGCGTCGCTCGTCGTCATGGTCGGCTCGGTCGCGAAGTCGAAGCGCTTCCGCAACCAGCTGCTCGACGCCGTGTCCTCGCTCACCGTGGGCTACCCGACCGACGCCGCGACGCAGATGGGCCCGGTCATCGAGCCGGCCGCGGGCAAGCTGCTCGAGGGCCTGACGACGCTCGGCGCGGGGGAGTCCTGGGCCGTCGAGCCGCAGCAGCTCGACGAGACCGGCAAGCTCTGGAGCCCAGGCGTCCGACAGGGCGTCCGCCGTGGCTCGGCGTTCCACCGCACCGAGTACTTCGGCCCGATCCTCGGCATGATGACCGCCGATTCCCTCGACGAGGCGATCGACATCGTCAACGAGGTCGACTACGGCCTGACCTCGGGCCTGCACTCGCTCGACCCGGCCGAGATCGGTCGCTGGCTGTCGCGCATCGAGGCGGGCAACCTCTACGTCAACCGCGGCATCACCGGCGCCATCGTCCGCCGCCAGCCGTTCGGCGGGTGGAAGAAGTCGGCCGTCGGTGCCGGGACGAAGGCCGGTGGGCTGAACTACCTGCTCGGGCTCGGGTCGTGGACGCCGGCTGTTGCGACCGATGGCTCGGCCGTCTCGGCACCGGTCTCGGCGTTCGCCCGGGCCACCGGTGTGACCTCGGAGTCGCTCGACCGTGCACTCGCGTCCGACGAGCAGGCATGGTCGACGCTGTTCGGCACCGCGGCTGACGTCTCGGCGCTGTCCGCCGAGCGGAACATCGCCCGGTACCTGCCGTTCCCGTCGGTGCAGGTGCGGCTGGCCTCGGTCGACGAGGACGCCGTTCCCGAGCTCGTCCGGGTCGTCGCCGCGGCACTGCGGGCCGGCACGACGATCGAGGTCTCGACGGCGGCGACGCTGCCGTCCTCCGTCGCCTCGGCGATCCGCGCGCTGCCGATCGTCCGCTCGCTGTCCCAGACGGTGTCCGACGAGGCCTTCGCGAGCTCGGTGGCGTCCGGCCCGTCGAGCCGGGTGCGGCTCATCGGCGGGGACACCTCGGCGCTGTACACGGCCGTCGAGGGCCGTCCGGACGTCGCGGTCTACGGTGGCCCGGTGACCGAGGCCGGGCGCCTCGAGATCCTGCCGTTCGTCCGGGAGCAGGCGGTGTCGATCACGGCGCACCGCTTCGGGACGCCGAACCACCTGACGGACGGACTGATCTGATCCCGCACGCACCCGACGCCCGGTTGTCCCGGCGCCGATCCCTGCGCCTCGTCGGTGCCGCCCTGCTCCTGCCGGCACAGGGCGGCTGGCTCGCCTTCGCCCTGCGCGACGGCGGGGCCTGGTGGCTCGCCTGGGCCGTCGTGCTCGTCGGTCTGGTGGCCTGCACGGTGGTGACGGCCGTGCAGGCCCGCCGGCTCGAGCCGACCGGACGGCCCGTGATCGCCACGCCGGTGAACGTCGCCGTGCTCCTGGCGCTCCTCGGCTGGATCCTCGTCGCACTCGTGCGCTGACGGCGCACGGTCGTCCGGCGCCGGAGCTGTCCGGTCGCCGCACGGCCTGGGGTGGCTCGGAGGGACGGCGCGTTGCCTCGGAGCCGCGCCGCAACCACGGCGCACCCGGCGGTCCCGCCGGACGATCCCTGAGGAGCACCACGATGACCGAACCCTTCGCCCGCCCGACCGCGCTCGCCCACGTCCGGGTGACCGTGACCGACATCCACCGCAGCAAGGCGTTCTACCAGCAGCTGCTCGGTACCGATCCGGCCATCGACTTCAGCGACCAGGTCGACGAGCCCGGTGTCCGCGAGGACCGCGAGCGGTTCTACGGCGGCGCGGTGTTCCGGCTCGGCGACCAGGTGTTCGGGCTCCGGCCGGTCGCCCCCGCGGGGCAGACGTTCAACCCGGACTCGGTCGGCCTCGACCACGTCAGCTTCGTCGTCGGGTCCGTGGACGAACTGCACCAGGCCGCCGCGCGGCTCGACGCCGCCGGGGTCGAGCACGGCGAGGTGACCGACCTCGGCGATGCCGGCATGGTGATCCTGTCCGTGCAGGACCCGGACGACATCAACCTCGAGCTCGCCGCCGTCACGGGCTGACGGACCGGGCGCCGGTCGGCCGGGCCGTCCGGACCGGACCGGTCTCGGTCCGGTGCGGCGTCGCCCTGCTGCGAGGTCGACCTGGTTCGATTTCGGCCCGCACAACCAAGGTGCTCCCGAACCGCGCGATCGCGTGGTTCGGGAGCACTTCGGTTGTGCGCCAGCGCGCAACGGGCGACGGGCGCCGGTGCGCCGCCGGCGCTCAGTCGGCTGCGGCGGGCTGCCCGGCGGTCATCGTGCTCGTCACGAGCTCGCGGAGCGACGCCGGCAGGGGGACCGGTCGGCGGGCGCCCTCGCGGTCGATGATCACGTGCACGAACTCGCCGGTCGCGAGGAGCGCACCGTCGGACTGACGGAACAGGCCGAACTCCCACGACAGGCTCGTGTTGCCGAGGTGCTTCGAGCGCATCCCGACCTCGATGACGTCCGGCCAGACGGCGGACTCGACGAAACGGCAGCTCGACGAGACCAGCACCGCGATCCACTCCGACGAGAACGGGTCGAGGCCGGCCTGCTCGCGGAACCAGTAGGTCGACGCGTTGTCCATGGCGCTGTAGTAGATCGTGTTGTTGACGTGGCCGAACATGTCGTTGTCGTTCCAGCGCGTGGGGTAGACGCGGACGAAGGGGTAGTCGTCGATGGTCATGGTGCTCCGATCGGTGGTGTCTCCGGGCTGGGGTTGCGGCCCGGTCGCAGGACGTACTCGAACGCGGCGCGCGCTCGGACGGGGTCGGGAGTCTCGCCGGAGATGAGGTCGGCGTAGGTGAACGACTCCGAGATCCGCACGAGCAAGCGTGCCAGTTCCTCGGCGGAGAGTGGTGCGGGGTCGAAGTCGCCGGACGACTGCTCCTCGACCACGAGCGCCGTGACGCGGCCGACGAACCGGCTCTGCACGTCGCTGTCCCGCGTCGTGAGCAGGCGGAGCGCCCGTGCCGGCTCGCGGGTCAGGAACGCCCGGAAGTAGGGCGCCTCGATGAGGTCGGCGGTGAACCGGTCGAGCACGTCGACGATGCGGGCGGCTCCGGTCGCCCGGTCCTCGTCGGCGGCGCGGGACGCCCGGTCGAGCGTCGGGACCGCCAGGGACCAGAGGATCTCGGACAGCAACCGGTCACGGTTGCCCACCCACCGGAACAGCGACGTCCGGTCCACGCCGAGCGAGCCGGCCAACGCCCCCATGTCGATGCGTGAGCCGGCGATGAAGGTGTGGCGGGCCTCCCGGAAGGCGCGCAGCGCAGAGTCCGATGTGTACACGCGAGTCTCCCTTGCAACGTTTTCGAGAATGATGCATCGTTGGTTCCATGTCAACGACGGCGCTCCCGAGGACCCTGCTCGAATCGGACTTCTACGGCTTCCAGCAGCAGCTGTCAGAGCCGGAACGAGCGTCGATCGGGCGGCTGCGCGAGTACCTCGAGCGAGAGGTCGCGCCCATCGCCGACGGCTACTGGGCACGGGCGGAGTTCCCGATGCAGGTGATCGCCCCGCTCGCCGAGCTCGGCATGTACGGTCCGGGCATCCCGCTCGTGCGCCACTTCGAGAACTCGGCGGTCTACCGCGGGTGGGCCGCCCTCGAGCTCGGGCGTGTCGACGCGAGCGTGGCGACCTTCATCGGCGTGCAGTCCGGTCTCGCGATGAACTCCATCGCGGTCGGCGGGAGCGAGGAGCAGCAGCGCGAGTGGCTGCCGCGCATGGCCGCGGGCGAGCTCATCGGTGCGTTCGGCCTGACCGAGCCGCTGTCCGGCAGTGACTCGGCACGCGGACTCCGCACGACCGCGCGGCGTGAGGGCGACACCTGGGTGCTCGACGGCGAGAAGCGCTGGATCGGCAACGCGACCTTCGCCGACGTCGTCGTCATCTGGGCGAAGGACGTCGCGGACGAGCAGGTGAAGGGCTTCCTCGTGACGACGGACACCCCCGGCTTCACCGCCACCAAGATCGAGGACAAGATCGCCCTGCGCGGGGTGCAGAACGCCGACATCGTCATGCAGGGCGTCCGGGTGCCGGAGTCGCGCCGCCTGCAGCGCGCCGACTCGTTCCGGACGACGGCCGAGGTGCTCCGGCTCACGCGCACCGAGGTGGCCTGGCAGGCCATCGGCATCGCCGTCGGCGCGTACGAGGCCGCGCTGTCCTACGCGCGCGAGCGCATCCAGTTCGGCAAGCCGATCGCGGCGCACCAGCTCGTGCAGGACCGGCTCGTGCAGTCGCTCGGCAACATCACCGCGTCGATCGCGCTCTGCACGCAGGCCTCGGCCATGCAGGACGCCGGCGTCGGGGGCGACGAGCACTCGGCGCTGGCCAAGGCGTTCGCCACGGCGAAGATGCGCGAGACCGTCGCCTGGTGCCGCGAGGTGCAGGGCGGCAACGGCATCGTGCTCGACAAGGGCGTCGCCCGGTTCTTCGCGGACGCCGAGGCGATCTACTCGTACGAGGGCACGCGCGAGGTCAACACGCTCATCGTCGGGCGGGCGATCACGGGGCAGGCCGCGTTCGTCTAGGCCCGGGCGGCCCGGGCGGGACGGGCGGCTCGGGTGGCTCGGGCGGCTCGGGCGGATCCGACCCGGAACGACGTTCTCGACGTCGTGCGACGTCGATCCTGTCGTTCCGGGTCGATCGAGCTCGCCGCTACCCGAGCAGCTCCGGACGCTGCCAGTCCTCGCCGAGCACGTGCTGCCCGAGGAACGCGAACACCGTCTCGTACCAGACCACGGCGTGCTGCGGCTTGAGTACCCAGTGGTTCTCGTCCGGGAAGTAGAGGAACCGGTGCGGCATCGTGCCGTCCGCTGCGGCGTGGTGCTCGGCGAGCTCCGACCACAGCCGCAGACCCTCGCCGATCGGCACCCGGTAGTCGCGGTCCCCGTGGATCACGAGCATCGGTGACGTGATGTCCGCGACGAAGCGGTGCGGGTCGTTCGCCGCGATGCCGTCCGCGTCGAAGATCGACGACCAGTAGTGCGACGAGTCCGTCGTGCCGTTGAACTGGTCGAGCGCCCACAGGCTGGCGTGGGTGACGACAGCCCGGAACCGGTCGGTGTGCCCGGCGACCCAGTTCGCCATGTAGCCGCCGAACGATCCGCCCATCGCCGCCGTTCGGGTCGCGTCGATGTCCGCCCGGGCCTCCACGGCGTCGGTGATCGCCATGAGGTCGGTGTACGGCGCCTGCCCCCACGCGTTCCACCCGCGGTTCACGAAGTCGAGGCCGTAGCCCGTCGACAGCGCCGGGTCCGGCAGCAGCACCGCGTACCCGCGCGCCGCCGCCAGCATCGGGTTCCACCGCCACGACCACTGGTTCCACGAGTTGAGCGGGCCACCGTGGATCCAGAGCAGCAACGGGTGCGGCCCGTCGCCCTCCGGCACGACGAGCCAGCCGCGCACGCGCGCCCCGTCGGTCGCGGTCGTCTCGACCTCTTCCAGGTGGGCGGGGACGTCCGGCAGGGGCGCCGGCGTCGCGAGCGGGGTCACCGTGCCGTCGCCGTCGATGCGGACGGGGTGCAGCGGCGCCGCCCAGGAGGCCCGCAGCGCCACGACCGTGCCCGTCGCCTCCGCCACGCACAGGCTCGAGTACGCCCAGTCGTCGTGCGTCAGCTGCTCGACGGCGCCGCCGTCGAGCGGGAGGCGGAACACGGGCGCCCGGCCGTCCTGGTCGGCGACGGCGAGCAGCGCCCGGTCGCCGTGCTCGAAGACGAGCTGTGCGGGCCAGCGGTCCCAGTCGGAGGCGACGCGTCGTGCGTCGGACCCGTCGATCGAGGCGACCCAGACCTCCTGCTGGTTCGCGCCGGCCGGGGTCGAGCGGACCGTCCGCACCCACGCGACGGTACGTCCGTCGTGGCTGAGGGCGGGCATCTCGTGGTCGACACCGTCGTCGCCGAACAGGGTGGTGCGCGTTCCGGTGGTCAGGTCGTGCGCCACGATCGTGGAGCGGTCACCGCGGGCTTCCCGCACGCCCACCGCGGCGATGAGCACGGTTCCGTCCGGGGTCAGTGCGCCGTCGACGTGGTCGAGCGATCGACCGGGAGCCGGTGTGCGGTCGGTCAGGCGGGGCAGGCCGGCGGCCTCGGCGCTGTCGGTGCTGCTGCTGTCCTCGCTGCCGGCGGGGCTCGTGCTGGCCTCGGCGCTCGTCGTCGCGTCGGCACCGATCTCGAGGGTGAGGACGTGCGTCTGGTCCGGCCCGAGGTCGTGGTCCCAGTACCGGACCGGGTAGGTCTCGTGCAGGATCGCCCGGACCTTCTTGTCCGAGCGGGCCTTCCGCAGTTCGGCGTCGGCGGCGATGACCGTCTCGGGGTCGGTCCCGGCGCCGGGCAGCAGGTCGGCCGTGACGGCGACGGTGTCGGCGTCCGCGGCGGTGGCGAGCACGCCGCCGACACCGCCGGTCAACCGGGTGAGCGGGCGGGCCTCGCCGCCCCCGGCCGGCAGGACCCAGAGCTGCGCCGCGTCGAGGTCGGACGCGTCGGCGTCGGGCCGGGCGGACACGAACAACAGGTCCCCGGTGCGGGTGAAGGCGACCCCGCCCTCGCCCTTCGCGGAACGGGTGAGCCGGACCGGTCCGGCCGCGCGCGCCCCGTCGGCGTCGGCGTCGGCGGGGACCTGCCACACGGAACGCCGGTACGCGGTCCGGTCGGGGTCGAGCGCGCTGACCGTCAGGGCGACCCGCTGGCCGTCCGGACTGATCGCGATCCCGTCGACACGGGGGAGCGCGGTGTACTGGTCGAGGTCCGAGAACGGCGTCGTCATGCGTCCACGCTAGCGAGGTCCTCCGACCAGAAGGCCGCGATCCGCTCGGCGACCGCCGTGCCCTGTGCACGACCGGCGTCCGCCGCGGGTGCCTGCGTCGAGAGCGCCAGCGAGTTCGTCCCGAACGCCTGCTGCGACGTGCTGTCGGCGATGACGACCTCGACCGAGCTGCCGCCGGCCCGGAGCGACTCCACCGCGACGTCGAGCCAGGGTCCGAGCGGGGACGGCCCCTCGGGACCGCAGGCGATGACGAGCACGCGCTCGTGCCCGGCTGCGACGTCGGCGTTGGTGGCGGAGCGCATGCCGCCGTCGATGTACGGGCGGCCCTGGATCGCGACGGGCGACCAGACGAACGGCACGGAGCAGCTGGCGGCGACCGCGCGCGGCAGGGGGACGCCGTCGGCTGCGGTGAGCACCCGGAACGTGCCGTCGGTGGCGTCGATCGCCGTCACCGCGAGCGGGGCGTCCGGCCAGTCGGTGCCGGGCAGGGTCTCGACGAAGGTCGCGGTCCGCTCGTCGTCGGTCTGGCCGGTGGTCACCTGCTGCGCGGCCCGGCCGAGTCGGGCGCGGGCGTCCTGGTCGTCAGAGGCGCCCTGGAGCGCTGCGCCCACGCGTTCCTGCACCGAGCCGGGCTCCACCTGCGTGGGCTCCACGTAGGTGGACGGCAGGGGAGCGTGCTGCTGGTCGTACGCCTGCAGCACGGCACCGTTCCGGACGAAGGTCCCGACGACGCTGCCGGCACTCGAGCCGACGACGAGGTCGGCGGCACCGAGGTCGACGCCGGCGTCCTGCAGGGCGGAGAGGACCCCGAGCTCCCAGGCGATCCCGGCGATCCCACCCCCGCCGAGGACGAGGGCTCTGGTTCCGGGCTGGGGCGTCGTGGCGTCGGTCATGGGTCCTGCTTACCAGTCGCCGGTGTCCGGGCCGGGCAGCGCGACGCCGCGCTGTGGACACCGTGCCGCACGATCGACCTGTGGACAACTCGATCCCCGTCGGTGGTCGGCCCTAGCGTCGAGGCATGGGAGCACAACGGGGACGACGCCGGACGCGTCCGGGGCGCATCGGCACGGTGGCGTGGCCGGTCGTGGTGGCGGCCGCGCCGACCGCTGCGTTCCAACTGCCGAACCTGTTCGTCGTGCCGGCGGTGCGGCTGTCGCTCGTGGTGTTCGGACTCCTCGTGCTCGCTGCGGCCGTCGTCGTGCAGGTGGTCCGCACACGGCACAGCGACGCTGCCCGGGGTGCGGCGGAGGACAACGCGGCGGCGGTCGAGCTCGAGCAGTCCACCGCCGTGCGGTACGCCTTCGGCCAGATCGCCACCCGGCTCGTCCGCTTCACCGAGCTCCCGACGCGCGAGCGGCGCGGTGAGCTGCCCGTCTTCGCCGACCGGGTCGCCGTGGCCCTCGCCTTCTACCTGCTGCCCAAGGTGCCCGACGTCCGTGCCAACGTGTACCAGCTGTCGGCGGACCTCCGCGCGCTCGAACCGATCGGGCACGGTGGTGCCGGTGACACCGCCGGGGTGTTCCGCGCGGGGACGCCGTACGGCGACCGCAACCTCGAGTGGGTGCTCGTCGGCGGAGCACCGCGCGTCGTCGGCGACCGGGCCGCCGACGTCGACGTCGACGACGACGTGCCCGGCTTCGAGCCGCGGTACACGTCCTACGTGTCCGTGGTGATCCGGTCCGAGGAGTACTCCTTCGGGATGCTCACCGTCGACTCGCCGGCCCCCGACGCGTTCACCGAGCTCGACGCGAAGGCCATCGCGATGATGGCGTCGTTCATGGCGGTGGCGTTCTCGTTGACCTACTCGTTCCCGGATCGGGACCGCAATGCAAGGAAAGGCCCGTGATGCTCACACGCTCTGTCGGACGCTCGACGTACGATCCCCTCATGACGACCGTGAACCCCGCCCCGCTGTCGTTCGGCCGCGCCCGGATCTCCTCACCGAACTGGAACGACGACACCACCGACGCCGACTACGAAGACCTCGACGTCATCGCCGCCAACCTCGAGCGCGAACGCGCCGCAGCCCGTGACCGGGTCGCCGCCGCCATCGCCGCTCGCCTGGGTCGCTGACCCATCCCTCGTCACCCGTCCTGACCGACGACCGCACGACGAACGGCACCCGTGCTCCTGCACGGGTGCCGTTCCTGTCTGCCGGCGCGCGCTCCGCTACGAGGCGGGCGCCACGTCGATGAGCACCTTCCCGACGGTGTCCTGCTCGACCGCGTCGTGGGCGGCGGCGGTCTGCTCCAGCCCGAACCGGGTCAGCGGGAGCCCGGCGTCGGCACCGACCTCGAGCACGCCGTCGTGGAGCGCCTCGGTGACGTCCTCGGCCGCGGCGGCCAGGGCCTCGTCGCCGATCGTGTAGAGCAGCAGGAACTGGTACCGGGCGTTCACGCTCATGTTCGGGCGGATCGGCAGGGTCGCGTCGTCACCGCCGTTGTTCGCGTAGATTGAGACGACGCCGTGGTTCGCCAGGACGTCGGCGACGAGCGTCGCGTTCTGCGGGATCGACACCTCGACGACGACGTCGACGCCGTCGGGGGCGATCGAGCGGATCTGGTCCGCAGCGTCGTCGTCGCGGTAGTTCACCGTGTGGTGGGCGCCGGCCGCCGTCGCGAGGGCTGCCTTCTCGTCCGAGCTGATCGTCGAGATGACGGTCGCTCCGGCCCACCGCGCGAGCTGGATGGCGGCGTGGCCCACGGCACCGGCACCGCCGGCCACCAGGACCGTCGTGCCCTCGAGGGCCCCGGGGCCGAGACGCGCGGGACCGTCCTCGTGGACCGTCAGCGCACGGTGCGCGGTCATCGCCGGGACACCGAGCGACGCGCCGACGTCGAAGCCGGTCCGCTCGGGCAGCGGCACCACCCGCTCGGCGGGCACGACCGTGTACTCCTGGGCGGTGCCGGTCGGACGGGACGCGGCGGCCATGAAGAGCCAGACCCGGTCGCCGACGGCGAGTCCCTCGACGCCGGGGCCGACGGCGTCCACGACACCGGAGCCGTCCTGGTTCGGGGTGATCTCGGGGAAGGGCAGGCCGTCGCCGTAGGTACCGCCGGCGCGCGCCTTCCAGTCGGTGGGGTTCACACCGGAGACGACGACCCGGACGCGGACCTCGCCGGCGCCGGGTTCGGGGAGGTCCCGCTCGACGAGTTCGAGGACGCTGCTGTCACCGGGCTTCGTGTAGACGATCGATCGCATGTCCCCAGGCAACCACTCGGGACCGTCGTGGATTCCGAGCGTCGAGCCGCGCCCCCGGGTCAGCGCGCGTCGTACGCCACGCGCGACTCCGCGACGTCCGCCATGTGCGAGGTCGCCCAGTCCTCGAGGGGCTCGAGGACCGTCCGGAGCGACCGCCCGCGGTCCGTCAGTGCGTACTCGACGTGCGGCGGGATCTCCGGGTAGACCGTGCGGGTGACCAGCCCGTCCCGTTCCAGCGCCCGCAGCGTCTGCGTGAGCATCTTCTGCGAGACGCCCTGCACCCGGTTCGCGATGGCCGAGTAGCGTGCCGGTCCGTCGGCGAGGCTGCCGATCGTCAGCACGCTCCACCGGTCGCCGATGCGGTCGAGCAGCTGCCGGCTGGGGCAGTTGGCCGCGTAGGGGGTGTACTCGAGTGCTGACATGACGTCCTCCCTTACGCACCGTGAGGTGCCTACTTACTCAAAGAGAGTAACTCTTGTACGGTGAGGAACACCAGGTCCACGAAAGGAACCCCATGACCAGCATCGTCGTCTTCGGTGGCACCGGCTACGCCGGCTCCGCCATCACCTCCGAGGCCCTCTCGCGCGGGATCGCCGTCACCGCGGTCGCCCGTGACACGAGCAAGCTCGAGCCGACCGACGGCCTCACCCTCGCGCAGGGCGACGCCTTCGACGCGGACTTCGTCGCCGAGGTCACGAAGGGCGCGGACGTCATCGTCGTGTCGCTGCACGCCGTGCAGGCCGACGGCAGCGAGCTGAAGGACAGGTTCCAGCACTTCGTCGACGCGGCCGCTGCCGCTGGCGCCCGTCTCGGCATCGTCGGTGGGGCCGGATCGCTCCGGGTCGCCGAGGACGGCCCCCGCCTGTTCGACACCGAGGGCTTCCCGGACGCGTTCAAGGGCGAGGCGAAGAGCCACGCGCAGGTCCTCGAGACCCTCCGCGCGTCGGACACCGAGGTCGACTGGTTCTACGTGAGTCCGGCCGCGGCCTTCGGCGGGTACAACCCGGGCGAGCGTCGCGGCACCTACCGCACCACCGACGAGGTCCTGCTCACCGACGCCGAGGGCAACTCGGACATCTCCGGTGCCGACTTCGCCATCGCCTTCGTTGACGAGATCGAGACGCCGGCGCACCACCGCGCCCGCTTCGGCGTCGCGTACTGAGCCGGTTCGCCTCCCGACCGGGGCACGCGCTGCACTGCGGTCCGCGTCTGCGCCCCGTGGCGGGCGTCGCGCCCGTGTGAGTCGGGGCGCGATGCGCGCACGGGGGTGCGACGCGCTGGTGCGCGTCCGCGCCCCGGTGGGGAGGCCCTCGTCGGCTCCGTCTCGTGCCTCGCGTCCGCTGCGGCCTGCGTCCGCGCCCCCTGGCGGGCATCGCGCCCGTGTGAGTCGGGGTGCGATGCCCGTACGGGGGCGCGAAGCGCCGTGCGCCCGCTCCGCCCCGCGCCCGCGCCCGCTCCGCCTCGCGCCCGCGCCCGCGCCCTCAGTGCGCGACGATCGCCGGCACCGGCACGTGGTGGCGCATCCGCACCGCCAGGTGCAGGCCGCCCCGACGGGCGAGCACGAGCGCGATGACCGCGGCGGCCACGGCCGGCACGCCGCCGGCGACGACCATCCCGACGTGGGCGCCGAAGCGGTCGACGACCTGGCCCATGACCGGCCCGCCGATCGCCTGGCCGCCGAGCAGCACGAGGACGTAGAGCGACATCACCCGGCCCCGGATCGCCACGTTCGACGACAGCTGCACGAGCGAGTTCGAGGCGGTCATGAACAGCAGCTGGGACATGCCGACGACGACGAGCGCCACGGTGAACGGCGCGATGACGGGGATCGTCCCCGACACCACGAGCAGTACCCCCGTCCAGAACACCCCGCCGACGATCGTCCGCAGCCGCACGACCGCCCGGCGGGTGGAGAGCAGTGCGCCGGCCAGCGCGCCGACCGCGACCGCGGAGTTGAACACCCCGTAGCCGGCGGCGCCGACGTCGTAGACCTCGGACGCGAAGGCGGACAGCAGCACGGGCATCGTCAGGGCGAACACCGAGAAGAACGCCATGAGCACCACGGGCACGAGGATCGTCGGCTTGTGCAGGGCGTAGCGCAGGCCCTCGACGAGCTGGCCCTTGCCGCGGGGTGCCGGTGGCGTCCGGTGCAGCTCGGACACGCGCAGGAACCCGAGCGTCACGACGACGGCGACGCAGGCGACCGCGTTCACGCCGAAGGACCAGCCGGCACCGACCGCGACGAGCAGCGCGCCCGACAGCGCCGGGCCGATCATGCCGCCGAGCTGGAACACCGACGAGTTGACGCTGATCGCGTTCCGCAGGTGCTGGTGGCCGACGATCTCCGTGACGAAGACCTGGCGAGCCGGGTTGTCGATGACGGTGACCATGCCGACCAGGAACGCGATGACCCAGATGTGCCAGGCCTCGACGACGCCGGTGAGCGTCAGGACGGCGAGCAGTGCGGACAGCACCGCGAAGGCGCCCTGCGTGATCATCATGAGGGCGCGTTTCGAGAACCGGTCGACGAGGACGCCGCCCAGCAGCCCGAAGAGCAGCATCGGCGCGAACTGGCAGGCGACGGTGATGCCGACCTGCGCGACGGAGCCGGTCAGCTGGAGCACGAGCCAGTCCTGCGCGATGCGCTGCATCCACCCGGCGGTCATCGCGATGAGGTTCGTCGCGGTGAACAGCCGGAAGTTCGGCACCGACAGGGCGATGAGGGTGTGCCGCCACGGCGGACGCTCGGCGACGACGGGCAGCGGTTCGGTGGGCGGTGGGAGGGTCGTCGGTGACGCGCTCACGGTGCGGGGTACTCCGGACGTGGTGGTGGTGGGACGGGCACCCCGTCGGGAACACGGGGTCTGCCCCACCGAAACTACGGGTCCGCGGGTCATTCGCCACCCGTATGGTGGCTATCACTCCATTGCGATGTCGAATGGGGGCCACCGACGGAAGGCGACCACCGTGCTCGACCCGGTCCTGCTGCAGACGTTCCTGGCCGTCGCCGAGACCGGCAGCTTCACGCAGGCCGGCACCCGGCTCGGCATCAGCCAGCCGACGGTGTCGCAGCACGTCCGGCGCCTCGAGACCGCGGTGGCGCGGACCCTGGTGGCCCGGGACACCCGCGGGGTCGCGCTCACCGACAACGGCGACGCGATGGCGGGCTTCGCGCGGACCATCCTGGCCGCGCACGCCACCGCCGATGCGTACTTCTCGGGCTCGGCGACGCGGGGACGGCTGCGGTTCGGCGCCGCCGACGACCTGGCGATCACGCAGCTGCCGCGGATCCTCCGCGACTTCCGGCGGCTGCACCCGCAGGTCAACCTCGAGCTGACGGTGAACCAGTCGGCGCCGCTCCTGCGTCGCGTGCACGCCGGGCAGCTCGACCTGGTGTTCATCAAGCAGACCGCGGGGGAGTCCGCCGAGGGCACCCGGGTCGCCACCGACCAGATGGTGTGGATGGCGCAGGACGGCATCACGGTGGAACGCGACGAGCCGGTGCCGCTCATCGTCTACCAGGCGCCGAGCATCAGCCGGCAGATGGCGATCGACGCCCTCGAGGCCGCCGGCCGGACCTGGCGGATCACCTGCAACACCCGGGACGTCAACGGCGTGCTCGCCGCGGTGCGCGCCGGCATCGGGGTCGCGGTGTTCCCGCACTCGCTCATCCCGGCGGACCTGGTGAAGGTCTCGCAGCGGCTCGGCCTGCCGGACCTGCCGGCGGTCGACTACGTCCTCATCGCGAACCCGACGGTGCAGCGCGGTCCGATCGAGGCCCTCACGAACGCCATCACGTCCCGAGGGGTCGTCCGCGCCGTCTGACGGCTACGGCGCGAGCGTCGGGGTCGTCCCGCTGCCGGTGAGGTCGGGCAGCGTCACCCCCGCGAGCGGCAGCAGTGCGGCGGCCACGGCCCAGAGCAGCACGAGCGTGCCCACCCCGCCGAGCACCGCGCCGAGCAGCGCGACCGGACGCTGCCAGGTCGCGGCGGCGTTCCGGAGCGTCGCGATCGAGAGCACGAGCGCGAGCGCCCCGAGCACCAGGCCGACGGCGTGCACCGTGCCGGGAGCGGTGAACCACCACGCCGCGAGACCGAGCGTCGCGGTGCCGGTGAGCGCACCGAGCACGGCTCCGGGGGTCGCGCCGAGTGCGCGGCGCGATCGGGTCGCGGCGGCGACGGACGGGAGGCCCGGTTCGGCTCCGGCGACGGCGTCCGGCCCGCCCTCGGGTGCGGTCGCGGGCAGGGCGGCGGTCGGAGCGTCGGCGCCGGTCGCGGGGACGGTCGTCGCGGTGGTGCCGCCGACCGTGTCGGCCGGCGCGGGCACGACCGGCGCGGGCAGCACCGAGGGTGCGGCGGGAGCCGCCGCGGCGGCTCCCTGGACGACGGTGTCGAACGGGTTCGCCGGAGCGGGGGTCGGCGCGACCGCGGCGCTCTGCTGGGCGGCGAAGCGGCGCGGCGTGCGGTAGCCGATCGGACCGACGGGGGCGGGCTCGGTGCCCTCGACGACGACGTGCTCGAGGCCCGGCACGGAGAACCGCGGCTGGCCCGCGGACGGCACGGGAGCGACGGCCGGCGGTGCCGGCGCGGCCGACGGCGCCGGCAGCGTCACCGGGGCGGTCGCGACGGGCACGGCGGCCTCCGGAGCCGGGGGTGCGGTCGGGGTGCGGAACGGGACGGTGTGCACGGTGGGCGACGTCGGCGCCGGCGGGAGCAGGTCCTGCTGCGGCGGGTAGTCGGGCACGACGACGTCCTGCTCGGCGAGGGCCGTGACCGTCGTCGCGACGTGCGCGCCGGCGGTGAGACCCGGCGCCCCCTGGGCGGCGTGCGACGTGGCGGGGGTGGGGCGTGCCTCCAGGCCGGCGGCGGCCGGGGCGGCGTCGGTGGGCGGCGCGGTGACCCAGGACGGGACCGGACGGCGCGGCCGGTCCGAGTCCGGCATGCGGTGCGATGCCACAGCGGTGCTCCCTTTTCCGTCGAGTGATCCACGATCAGTTCTACCGGCGCTGCCTCGGAAAGTCGCCGCCCCAGTTCCGGGGTCGCCGGTACGGTCGGGTGATGACCGGAATCGAACACCGCCCGCTCGGTCCCTCGGGACTCGTCGTCTCCACCGTCGGCCTCGGCTGCAACAACTTCGGCAGGCGCGGGACCGCGTCGGAGTCGCAGGAGGGGACCGACGCCGTCGTGCGGGCCGCCCTGGACGCCGGGGTCACCCTCTTCGACACCGCGGACGTCTACGGCGGGGCGCCGGGCATGTCCGAGGAGATGCTCGGCCGGTCGATCGCCGGGCGGCGCGACGAGGTCGTCCTGGCGACGAAGTTCGGCATGGACATGCAGGGTGCGAACGGTCCGGACTGGGGCGTGCGGGGGTCCCGCCGGTACGTGCGGCTCGCCGTCGAGTCCTCGCTGCGACGCCTCGGCACCGACTGGATCGACCTGTACCAGATGCACCGCCCCGACGACGTGACGCCGATCGAGGAGACCCTGTCCGTCCTCGACGAGCTGGTGCGCGAGGGCAAGATCCGCTACGTCGGGCACTCGAACTTCGCCGGGTGGCAGATCGCCGAGGCCGAACTGACCGCGTCGATCGCCGGGACGACGCCGTTCGTGTCGGCGCAGGACGAGTACAGCCCGCTGGCGCGGCAGGTCGAGGCCGAGGTGCTGCCCGCGGTCCGTGCCTACGCGCTCGGGTTCCTGCCGTACTTCCCGCTGTACAACGGCCTGCTCACCGGCAAGTACACGCGGTCCGGCGGCCCGTCGGACGGGCGGCTGACGACCTCGAAGCCGCAGGTCCTCGAGGACGCGCCGTGGGAGGTCCTCGAGGACTACCAGCGCTTCTGCGACGAGCGTGGCGTGACGATGCTGCAGGCGACCTTCGCGTGGTTGCTCGCGCAGCCGGGGCTGTCGAGCGTGATCGCCGGGGCGACGAAGCCGGAGCAGATCACGCAGAACGTCGAGGCGGGGACGACGTGGACCCCCTCCGAGGACGACATCGCCGACATGACGGTCCTGTTCGACCGCGCCTGACGCGTGTGCGCCCCGGCCCGGCCGTCGACGGTCGGACCGGGGCGGACGTCGGTCGGGTCAGCGCGTGGCTGCTGCCAGGGCGTCGCGGAGCTGCTCGGCCGTCAGACGGGGGCCGTAGCCGGGGGTGTCCCGCTCGATGCGCCAGCTGTCCGCCAGGGGACCCGCGTCGACGACGTCGAACCCGAACGCGTCGATGAGGTCGGTGACGACCTGCTTCGCCTCGGCGTCGTCGCCGGCGACCACGAGGGCGCGGCGGTCGGGCGTGCCGGCCGGCGTGGCGTGGCCGGTGAGGTCGGCGGCGCCGATGTGGTTGAACGCCTTGACGACCCGTGCGCCGGGCAGCCGGTCCTGCAGCATCTGCGCGGTCGTCGTGCGGCCCTCGTCGAGGGCGGCGATCTGACCGTCGCGCTGCGGGTAGTAGTTGTTCGTGTCGATGACGACCTTGCCGGCGAGCGGCTCGGCCGGGATCGTGTCGATCGCGCCGAGGGGGACCGTCACGACGACGATGTCGCCCGCGGCTGCGGCCTCGTCGCGGGTGGCGGCACGTGCGCCGTCGCCGAGCTCGCCCACGAGGTCGGAGAGCGTCTCCGGTCCGCGGGAGTTCGCGATGACGACCTGGTGGCCGTTCCGCACGGCGAGCCGTGCGAGCTGGGATCCGATGTTGCCTGCGCCGATGATGCCGATGGTGGTCATGCCGAGTGCAACACGGCGGACGGGTCGGCATTCCCCGGAGCATGATGGCGGCATGTCCCACGAGTTCCGCAACGAGACCGACCGGCAGCGCTGGGCGATGTACGTCGACGGCGCACTCGTGAGCGTCCTCGACCACCGCGAGAACGGGGACGCGATCGCGTTCCCGCACACGTACACGGTTCCCGCGCACCGGGGCCACGGCTACGCGGCGGCGCTCGTGGAGCACGCCGTCGCCGAGGTCGAGACCACCACCACGAAGCGCATCGTGCCGATGTGCTGGTTCGTCGGCGAGTGGTTCGACGCCCACCCCGAGAAGGCCCACCTGCTCGTCCGCGGCACCGCGGACTGAGCCGACACGAGAAGGGGGCCACCGTGCCCGCCATCACCCCGTTCCTCTGGTTCGACGACCAGGCTCGCCAGGCCGCCGAGTACTACGTCGGCCTGTTCCCCGACAGCCGCATCGACAGCATCGCCACGACACCGGAGGGGCGGACGCTCGTCGTCGAGTTCACGCTGCTCGGCCGGCCGTACCGGGCGATGGACGGCGGACCCGGCCACCCGCACTCCGACGCGGTGTCGTTCCAGGTGGACGTCGACACGCAGGACGAGCTCGACCGGGTGTGGGACGCCCTGCTCGCCGACGGCGGCCGACCGGTCGCGTGCGGGTGGCTGGTGGACCGGTGGGGGCTGTCCTGGCAGGTGACCCCGTCGATGATGGGCGACCTGATGGCCGGCTCCGGCGACCCCGAGGCGAACGCCCGGGTCTTCCGCGCGATGCAGGAGATGGTGAAGCTGGACATCCCGGCGCTGCAGGCGGCGGCCGCGGGGCGCTGACCCGGTACCGGTGACCCCGCCGGTACCGTTGCAGGAGAGAACACCGCCGGCCGGTGCCGGCACAGACAGGCTGGAGCCCTCCATGGACCACCCGAGCTCCCAGGTCCGCAACAGCGAGATCGGTCGCGCCTACACGGAACTCGCCCGCATCACGCGGCGCGCGAGCATCCGGGCACGCGGCTCCGAACTGGTGCTGAGCGTCGTCGACCAGTCCCTCGTCGACTTCGTCGTGCAGCACCCCGGTTGCATGGCCATCGACATCGCCCGCTACCTGCGGCTGAACCGGTCGACGATCTCGCGGCAGCTGTCCGGGCTGCTCGCGGCGGGACTCGTCCGCACGCTCGACGGCGGGACGGGCAACGCGAAGCCGCTCGCGGTGACCGACGACGGCCGCGCCGCGCTCGAACGGTCCGTGCAGCTGCACCGCGACGCGCTCGAGGAACGCCTCGCCGACTGGTCCGACGACGACATCGCGCTGCTCGCCGGCCTGCTCGAGCGGCTCGGCGCCGCCGACGAGGCCGGCCTGCCGATGCCCGGGCGCACCGACTCGTGACCACGTCGTTCGTCCTGCTGTCCGACACGCACCTGCCGAAGCGGGCGAAGGACCTGCCCGCGGGGTTGTGGGCCGACATCGACGCCGCCGACCTCGTCGTGCACGCGGGGGACTGGGTCGACGTCGCGACCCTCGACGCCGTGCAGGGGCGGTCGCGCCGCTTCGAGGGCGTCCGCGGCAACAACGACGGCCCGGAGTTCGACGACCGGCTGCCGCTCGTGGCGTGGTTCCCGGTCGAGGACCTGCGGTTCGCCCTGGTGCACGAGACGGGGGCGTCGACCGGCCGGGAACGCCGGATGACCGAGGCGTACCCGGACGTCGACGTGCTGGTCTTCGGCCACTCGCACATCCCCTGGGACACCGTGGCGCCCGGCGGCCTGCGGCTGCTCAACCCCGGCTCGCCCACCGACCGCCGTCGGCAGCCGGACCACACGTGGATGCGCGGCACGGTGGACGGCGCCGACCTGTCCGTCGAGCTGGTGCGGCTGCCCCCGGCCGCCCGCTAGCCGCGGTCCGGACCCGGCCCGGCCCGGCCCGGCCCGGAGCTCCGTCCGTCAGCGTGGGACCGGGACGTCGGCAGCAGCGGTCGGCATCCGGAAGAACGCGAGCTCCCACGCCACCGATCGCCGGAACGCCCGCGCCATCCGCCCCCGCTCGTCGGGGGTCGCCGCACGCGCCAGGTCCTCGACGAGCCGGGTCGCCTCGGCGCTCGCCGCGGCGAACCCCGGGTCCCCGTAGGCCGTGATCCAGTCGGCGAAGGCGTGCCCGTCCGGAGCGGCCCCGAGCCGGGACCCGACCCAGGCGTAGACCCGGAAGCACGGCAGCACCGCGGCGGCGAGCACCGCGGGTGACCCGGAGTCGGCGGCCTGCTGCAGGTGTGCGAGGTACCCGGCGCACGTGGGGTGAACGGGGTCGTCGGCGTGGGAGCCGGCGAGCCGTCGGTGGTGCAGGTCGCGGGCCTCGTCGGCGCACCCCTGCGCGGCCGCCGCCCAGAACGCAGCGGCACCGTCACCCGGACCGGACGCCGCAGCGAGCGCCGCCAGGTGCCGCTCGTACGCCCGCAGGTAGTGGACGTCCTGCGCCAGGTAGCCCGCGAACACCTCCGGCTCGAGCGTGCCGTCGCGGAGCCCCACCAGGAAGGCGCAGTCGATCGTCTCCTGCAGCACCGGTGCCGCGTCCGCCCACCACACGTCCGTGTACGACAGCGTCGGCAGGGCCGCCCGTGCCTGCGCGCCGTGGTCGACCGGGCCGTTGCCGCTCCCCACCGCCAGTGCGTCGGCGCCGCGGAGCGCCGCCGTGAGCCACTCCTTCGCCACCCCGACCGCGAGTTCCCAGTCGCCGTGCCGCGCGGCGAGCGTCGCGATCGCGCTGGACAGCGAGCACCCCGTGCCGTGCGTGTTCGTCGTCGCGACCCGCGGCCCGGTGAACACCCGCGCGCTGCCGTCCGGTGCCACGAGCACGTCGTCCGAGGTCGGCCCCTCGTCGTGCCCGCCCTTCGCCAGCACCAGGACGTCCCACCGCGCCGCCACGGCACGAGCCGCCGCCAGCGACGACGAAGACGACGACGACGACGACGAAGACGAAGACGACGACGCCGGCGACGCCGTCCCCGGCGCACCGGCCAGCTCCGCCAGCACGACGAGCTCGGCCCGGTTCGGCGTCACCAGGTCGGCGAGCGCGAACAACGCCCCCACGGCCGACGCGGCGTCCTCGTCGAGCAGCCGGTCCCCGCTCGTCGCCACCATCACGGGGTCGACGACGACCACCGGCGGCCGGTGCTCCCGCAGCCAGTCCGTCACGACCCGCACGACGTCGGCGGTGCCGAGCATCCCGATCTTCACCGCGTCGACCACGACGTCGTCCGACACCGCGTCGAGCTGCTCCCGCAGGAACCCGACGTCCGGCACGTGCACCGAGCGCACCCCGTGCGTGTTCTGCGCGACGAGCGCCGTCACGACCCCCATGCCGTACCCGTCGTGCGCGGCGATCGCCTTGAGGTCCGCCTGCATCCCGGCCCCGCCCGTCGGGTCGGTCCCGGCGATGCTCAGCACCCGGGGGACGCTCATGCGTCCGCCTCGTGGCGTGTGGCGTCGGACGGGAGGCCCGACACGGCCCCCGCGGACCGGCCCGCCCCCGCCGCGTGGTCGGGACCCGGACCGGACGCACCGCCCCATGCCGCCACGTACGCCGCCGCGGCGGACCCGGGGTCGGCCGCGGCGCAGATCCCCGAGACGACTGCCACACCCGCGGCACCGGCTGCCCGGAGCGGCGCGACGTCGTCGAGGGTCACCCCACCGATCGCCACGCACGGCAGGTCGGTGGCGGCAGCCAGCCGGGCGAACCCGTCGTGGCCGAGGGCCGGCGGGTGGTCGGCCTTCGTCGCCGTGGGGTGCACGACGCCGACGCCCAGCAGGTCCACGGTGCCGCGGGGGAGTCGCTCGACGGCAGCCAGGTGCGCGAGCGTGTTCGCAGTGAGGCCCACGTGGGCGTCCGCTCCGAGCAGGGCACGGGCGGCCGTGACGGGGACGTCCGACTGGCCGAGGTGCACGCCCGCGACCCGGTGACCCGCGTGCCGGGCCGCGAGGGCGACGTCGAGCCGGTCGTCGACGACGACGGTCGCGCGGTCCCCGACGGCGTCGGCCACCGCGGCGGTCAGGGCGAGCAGGTCCCGCGCCGAGGCGTCCTTGTCCCGCACCTGCACGATCCGGACCCCGGCGCGCACCGCGGCGCGGACGACCCCGAGCACGCCGGTGCCGTGCCGGTCGGCCAGGGCGCCGTCGGTCACCAGGTAGACGCCGACGCCCGTCGCGGCGGTCACGCCGCGACCCCGGGCGTCTCGACCGTGATCCGCGCCGTCCGCACGACGTCCTCCGGGGTGAGCGACGCCAGCCGGTCGAGGAACAGCGGCTGGAAGGTTCCGGGACCCCCGGCCTGGCGAGCGGCGAGCTCCGCGGCGATCGTGTGCACCGCGGTCGCGGCGACGGCCGCCGCTCCCGGCTCGTCCGGCACCACCGATGCGAACGCGGCGACGACCGCGCCGAGCGCGCACCCGCCACCGGTGATCCGCGTCAGCAGGTCGGTGCCGTTCGCGACCCGGACCACACCGATGCCGGGCGCGACCAGCAGGTCGACCGCTCCCGACACAGCCACCGCGGCCACGAGCCTCCCGTCCGAAGCAGCGACGGACGCGACCCGGGCGTCCTCCGTGCCCACGGTGCTGTCGACCCCGCGGCCACCGGCCGAGTCGCCGAGCAGGGCGAGGACCTCGGAGGCGTTGCCGCGGAGCACCGTCGGGTGCAGCGCGAGCAGCTCGCGCGCCAGGTCGGTCCGCACCGGCAGCGAGCCGACGGCCACCGGGTCGAGGACCCACGGGGTGCCCGCGTCACGGGCGGCGTGCACCGCCTCGAGTGCGGCGACCCGGGGCTCCGCGTGCGGGGTGCCGGTGTTCACCAGCAGGGCGTCGGCGACCCGGGCGAACGGCCCGGCCTCGGTCGCCACGTCGACCATCGCGGGCGAGGCCCCGAGCGCGAGCAGCACGTTCGCCGTGACGTTCTGCACCACGGTGTTCGTGATGCACTGCACCAGCGGGGCCCGGGCACGGACGGCCTCGAGCAGTTCGGCGGTTCGGTGGGCCCAGGCAGGGGAGGGCGCAGCGTTCTCCATGGACGATCCCTTCGCGAGTACGAGCTCGAGCAGGTTCGACGGGTGTGATCTCAGCCGCTGGATGCGGCACCCCGTGTCTCGGTCGACACCGTACACGACGTCCGGTGACCACTCCGAGGCCCGTCCGGGGCACCGTGTGCCAGGCTTGGACCGTGCCAGATGCAACGCCTCCCGGGCCCCCGCCCGGCCCCCGCGACCCCGGCGACGCCTGGTCGATCGGCCCCGACGGCACCAAGGCGTGGGGACGCTTCGGCGCCGCCGGACTGCTCGTCGACGACGGCGACGGCCGGGTGCTCCTGCAGCACCGCGTCGAGTGGAGCCACCACGGGGGCACCTGGGGCATCCCCGGCGGGGCACGCCACCAGGACGAGGACGCCGTCACCGCGGCACTCCGGGAGTCGGCGGAGGAGGCCGGCGTCCCCGAGGACGGCATCGACCTGCGGCACACCGCGCTGCTCGACCTGGGGTTCTGGACGTACACGACCGTCGTGGGGCGCGCCGCCCGTCCGTTCGAACCGGTCATCGCCGACCGCGAGAGCCTCGCACTGGACTGGGTCCCCGTCGACCAGGTCGAGGACCTGCCGCTGCACCCCGGCTTCGGGGCGTCGTGGCCCGCGCTGCGCGCCGTGATCACCACGACCCCGCACGTGGTCGTGGACGCGGCGAACGTCGTCGGCAGCGTCCCGGACGGCTGGTGGCGGGACCGCCCCGGCGCGGCCGAGCGCCTGCTGTCGTCGGTGTCGGCGCTCGCCGCGGCCGGGCTGCCCGCCGAGGCGCTCGACCTGCCGTTCGCCCGGTGGTGGCCGCGCTGGACGGTCGTGCTCGAGGGTGCCGCCCGCGACACCACCGCCGAGGACCCCGCGCGACTCGCGGTCGTGCGGGCCACCGGCTCCGGTGACGACGCGATCGTCGAGGCCGCCCGGGCCGCCGTCAGCGCCGGCGACGGCCCCGTCGTCGTGGTCACCGCGGACCGCGAGCTCCGCGCGCGGGTCGGAGCGATCGGCGCGGTGGTGCACGGACCCTCCTGGATCCGCGACCGCTCCTGACCGACCCCGCGCGCCGCCGCCGACCGTCACACGCTGTTTACACCGCCGACGTCACACGGCGCGTCCACGGTCGGTACTGTGGCCTCCACGTCAACGGAGACGTCACAACAGGAGGTTCCCCCATGGAGCGGATCACCAGGACCGACGACCGGGTCCACCGGCCGGCCGGGCCGTGGACGCCGACCGTCCACCGCCTGCTCGCACACCTGCACGAGCAGGGGTTCGTGGCCGCGCCGGAACCCATCGCACTCGGCGACGTCCTCGAGACCGTCTCGTTCGTCCCGGGCGTCGCCGGCGATTACCCCTGGACCGAGGACGTCGCCGGCGAAGCCGCCCTCGTCACCAGCGCCCGCCTGCTCCGGCAGTACCACGACGCCGCGGCGAGCTACCCGCGCGACCCCGACGCCGACGTGTGGTCCCAGGCGGAGCGCGCCCCCGTCGAGACGATCGTGCACGGCGACTTCGCCCCGTACAACTGCGTCTACGACGGTATCGCCGCGGTGGGCCTCATCGACTTCGACACCGCGCACCCCGGCCCCCGGGTCTGGGACGTCGCGAGCGCCGTGTACCGCTTCGCGCCGTTCACGACCGGCCAGGTCGAGGGGGCGACGGCACCGCACCTGGCGGACCGGCTCGCCCGCGCCGCCGAGTTCTGCCGCGCCTACGGCCTCGACGACCGGTCCCGTGGCGTCCTCGTGCAGACCATGACCGCGTCGCTCGTCGCGATGGTCACCACCATCGAGACCGAGGCCGCCGCCGGCAACCCGAAGTTCACCAGCGACCTCGAGCACGGACACGCGGACCTGTACCGCGCCGACGTCGCCTGGATCGAGCAGCACGCGGACGACATCGCAGCCGCCGTCGCGTGACGCCGACCCCTGCGCGCCTCCGCGCGATGCGGTTCGCCGCGCAGGGGATCAGCGGCACCGCGCCCGACCCCGAGGCCGCGGTCGGGCGGATGCTCGCCGTGCAGGGGCAGGACCTCGGGCAGGCGCTGTGGGCCGTCGGGGTGCGGACCCACGGCGCGACCCTGGCCACCGTCCGTGACGCCTTCGACCGCGGCGCACTGGTGCGGTCGTGGCCGATGCGCGGCACCCTGCACGTCGTCCGCCCCGACGACCTGCGCCTGCTGCTCGCGCTGACCGCCGGGCGCACCCTGCGCAGCACCGCCCGCCGCGCCGACGCCCTCGGGATCGACGCGGCAGTGGTCGCACGGGCCCGCGACGTCACGGTGTCGGCGCTCGCCGGCGGCCCCGGACTGGTCCGCGACGACCTGTCCACCGTCTGGCGGCGCGCCGGCATCGACCCCGGTGGCGGCCGCGGCTCCCACCTGCTGCTCCACCTCGCACAGGAGGGCCTCGTCGCCTGGGGGCCCACCGCCCGGGTCGGGCAGCGACTGGTGCTCCTCGACGAGTGGGCTCCGCCCGCCACGGCACCGAGCGCCACCACACCCGACGAGCGGGACGAGGCACTGCGCCGCGTGCTCCTCGGGTACCTGCGTGGACGGGGGCCGGCGCCGGCGACCGACGCAGCAGCGTGGACGAAGCTGCCGCTCGGCGACGTCCGCCGCGCCCGCGCCGCCGCCGGTGCCGCCGTGGAGGACCTCGGCGACGGACTCCTCGCCCTCGCCGACCGTCCCGCCGTCGGCGGCGTGCCCGCCGGACACCTCCTGCCGGGGTTCGACGAGTACCTGCTCGGGTACGCCGACCGCTCCGCCCAGCTCGACCCCGAACACGCCGCCCGGGTGGTGCCGGGCGGCAACGGCGTGTTCCTGCCGATGGCCGTCGTGCGCGGACGCGTCGTCGGCACGTGGAGCCGCACCGAGCGCGCAGCCGGGGTCTCGGTCACGGTGACGCCCTTCACACCGCTCGACGCGGCTGCGACCCGTGCACTCGACGCGGCGGCGACCCGCTTCGGAACGTTCCTCGGCGTGCCGGTCGCATCCGCCGCCCGCTGACCCGAACCGACCCGACAGAGGACCGCAGCGGGCGTCGAGAACCCGCGCCGCGCCTCCCGACCGCTTCGACGGCGGGACCACCGGACCGGCCCAGCAGCTCCCCAGCGGCCACGCGGCGGATTCGGAACCACCCTCCGGTACTCTCGCAGGGCCATGACCGACAGCCCGGCCGACGCCACACCGTACGAAGTCCTCGGCGTCCCCGCGACCGCCGACGACGACGCCCTCCGCCGCGCGTACCGACGCGCCGCACGCGAGTCCCACCCCGACCTCGGCGGCGACGCGCAGCGCTTCCGCCGGGTCCAGCTCGCCTGGGAACGCATCGGCACGCCCGCCGCCCGCCGCGCCTACGACGCGGGATCGCGTGGCCCGTCCGCCAGCGACGGCCCCGGTCCGTCCGGAAGCTCGGTGTGGAGGCCCGACTCCGGTCGCGACGCCTACGCACCCCCGGCGGCGCGTCGCGACACACGGCCAAGGGCCCGCTCCCACGGACACCCCGGCGGTCGGTCGCGCGAGGTGTTCCTGCAGGCGGAGCGCGAGTGGGTCGGACTCGGCGACCCGATCGAGGACCCGTACGACCCCGCCCTCGTGCGGTCGGCACCCCGGCACGTGCGACGGCTGCTCGGCGAGGCGCTCGCCGAGGAGGCGACCGCCGCGATCGTCGCGGACATGGGCATCGGCGTCACGGTCTGGCACGACCTCGACGCCGGCGCCGAGGGCAAGCTCGACCACGCCGTCCTGACCCCGAGCGGGCTCTGGGCCGTGGAGTCGATCGACTGGGGCGGTCCGGTGCAGGTCGAGCACGGCGAGGTCGTCGGCGAGACCCTGCTGCCGGGGGAGCGCCCCGTCAAGGACCTCGTCCGCGCCGCACGCGCCGTGCAGAAGCAGACGCGCGTGCGCTTCACCGGGCGGCTGCTCGTCGTGCCGGACTCCGCCGTCGACGAGGACGTGCAGCTCGTCGGCTCGCCGAAGAAGCCCACCGCGCTCGTCGTCCGGCGGAGCGCCCTCGGCCAGGTGCTCAACGGCGTCTGGTCGCCCGCCGGGTCGGTCGACGTGTTCGAGGTCCGCGACCGCCTGCAGCAGACCGTCCGGTTCGTCTAGCGACGCGAGCGTCGGCGCTGCGCGCTCAGTAGCCGCGGAGCTTCTCGAGGTCGCGGCGCTCCCGCTTGCTCGGGCGTCCGGCACCGCGGTCGCGCATCGGCACGAACCCGGCTTCCTCCTTCGACAGCCGCGGCGGGGTCCTGTCCTCGAAGTGCTTCGCGGCCTCGGGGGCGCTCGTCCGCTTGAGGATGATGCCGGTCACGACGACGATCCGGTCGAAGCCGTTCTGCCGCACCCGGACCTCGTCACCGGGGCCGATCGGCTGCGCCGGCTTCGCGCGCTCCCCGTTCACCCGGACGTGGCCGGCCTTGCACGCGGCGGTCGCGGCCGACCGGGTCTTCGTGATCCGGACGGCCCAGATCCAGCTGTCCACGCGAGCCTTGGCCATCCCCTCACTCTAGGCGGCCCGTACCCTGGGACGGTGCGCGCGGACGAACAGGCAGCGATCGCCCGGGCCCGCGCGCTCGGGGTGCTGCACGACGCCGCGGTCGGGGACCGGCTCGTGGTCCGGGCGCACCACGGCGACGGCGCACAGGACGCCCTCGGGGACCTGCTCGCCCGCACCGCCGACACCGTGACGATCGCCACCCGCCGCGGCCCGGTCGAGGTCCGGCTCGACGACGTCGTCGCCGCGAAGCCCGTCCCGCCGCCCCCGCCCGCACGCGCGCCCCGCCGCTGACCGCGCGTCACCGGCGAGCCGCACCGCCCGGCGCGCACGACGCACCGTAGCCTCGTGGCATGGCAGTCCCCGTCGCGCTCGGCACCGAGGACCGCACCGCGCGGCTGACGCTCCGCCGCCCGGACCACTGGCGGCGCGAGGACAGCCCCCGCGCAGACCTCCGCCTGACCGGTGACGACGTCGAGCTGACCGTGCGGTCCCGACCGAGCGACCGTGCGATCGGCGACGAGAACACCGGGTTGCTCGCCCGCCTGCCGGGGTCGGTCGAGGGGCTGCTGCTCGTCGGGTGCGACCCCTGGACGACCGTCGGGGCACCCGCCCGTCTGGTCGAGTACGTCCGCCCCGACGACGCCGGCGACGTCGCCGGCACCCACCTGCTCTTCGTGACCGGTCGGCACCGCGTCGACCTGACGATCGAACGCCCCCTCCGACGGCTGCTCGACACCGACGACCTCGTGCTCGCGGTCCTCGAGAGCGTCCGCGCCACCGAGCCGACACCCGTCCGCCCGGAGCGCGACCTCGAATCCCTGCCGACGGCCGCACCGGCACCCGTCCTCGACGGGCCCCGGCTCAGCAGGGACGCCGTCGGCACCCTGCGGAGCCTGGCCGGCCGGCGCTGGAACCCCACCCTGCTGCGCAGCGCCGCCGGACGCGAACTCATCGAGGCCGGCCTCGTCGGACGGCTCGGCACCCTGCCCGACGCGACGCAGTCCCTGCTCGCGCCCTGGGCGGGCGACGTGGAACCGGTCACGCTGGAACAGCACCTGCCGGACGGGGGCGGGACGCGCCTCCAGGCCTGGTCGCAGACCGTCGTCGACGGGACGGACGAGACGGGCGCGGTGGTCGCCGCCGTCCCGCCGGACCGGCTGGTCGCACTGATGGCCGGGAGGCTCGGCATCGGCCCGGCGTGGACCTTCCCGTTCCGCACGGGGTCGCTGCCGGAGCACCTGCTCGGTCGCCGCCTCACCGGCGGCGCCGACGCGCCGGACCTGCCGGCCGACCTCGTCGAGGCCGACCCGCGTCTCGCACGCTTCTGGGCCGCGCCCTGGACGGTGTCGTTCCTGCGCCGCCCCGGCAAGCCGAACCCCGTCACCGTCGTGCACGCCGACGGGCAGGGCTTCGCCCGCGTCGGACGCAGCGAGGCCGGGGAGACCGTCTTCGGGACGGACTCCCCGGCCAACGTGTACCGCTCGGTGGTGCGGGCGCTGCTCGGCTGAGCGGACTAGGCGGCAGGACCGGCGGTCAGGGTGACCGTGACGGTCTTCGCGGCGCCGGTGCCGTCGGTGTAGTCGACGCTCACCCGGTCGCCGACCGCGTGGGACTGCACGATCCGGGTGAGCTGGTCCGCGCTCGTCACCGCGGTGCCGTCGACGCTCGTGATCGTGTCGCCCTCGGTCAGGCCGGCGTGCGCGGCGCCGGAACCCTCGACCGTGCCCGCGACGGCGACACCGCCCGTGGTGCCCGACGCGTCGCTCACCTGCACCCCGAGGAACGCCGGCAGCCCGATGGTGATCGTGCTCGAGGACTCGCCCGCCAGGATCTTCTCGGCGATGGTCTTCGCGGTGGTGATCGGGATGGCGAAGCCGGTGACGTCGGCCGACCCGGACGAGGCTGCGGTCGCCATGCCGACGACCTCGCCCTCGCTGTCCAGGACCGGGCCGCCCGAGTCGCCGGACACGATGTCCGCGGCGATCTCGATCATGCCGGTCAGCGACTCGGTGCCGGAGCCGGACTCGCTCTGCACCTGGATGTCCTGGTCGGTCGCGGTGACGGTGCCCTCGGCGGCCACGAGGTCACCGGTGCCCTCCGCGTTGCCGACGTCGGTCACGGTGTCGCCGGTGGCCGGCTCGCCGTCGTCGTCGAGCGTGACGGCCGACAGGCCCGAGGCGCCCTCGAGCTTGAGGACGGCGACGTCGTGCGTGGCGTCGGTGCCGACGACGTCGGCCTGGTACTCCTTGCCCGTGGTCTCGTCGGTGACGGTGATGCTCGTCGCGCCCTGGACCACGTGGTTGTTCGTCAGCACGGTGCCGTCCGAGCTGAGCACCATGCCGGTGCCGGCAGCCTGCGACGAGGCGTCGTAGCCGATGATCGTGTTGATCGTCACGACGCCCTTCTTCTGCGCGGCGGACGCGGCGGTGGCGGGGGACTGGGTGCCGGTGCCGGTGCCGCCGTCGGTGCCGGTGCTGCCGTCGCTCGAGCCGGTGCCGTCCCCCGGCACGGTGAAGCCGTAGGTGCCGGTGCCGGTGCCGCCCGTCCCGTTCCCGGTTCCCGTGCCGCTGCCGGTACCGGGCAGGGTCGTGGTGCCCTGCGACTGGCTCGACGTCGTGGTGGTGCCGTGCGTGGACAGACCGAGCGCGGTGCCGCCGGCGGCGCCGACGATCGCCAGGGCCGCGATGCCCGAGCCGATCACCAGCCCGAGCCGCCGCGGGCGCTTCGTCGAGCCGCCCGGGTGGTCCGCGCTGGCCGCCGAGGACGCCCAGGCGTGCTGCGAGCCGGTGAGCGCCGGGCTGCCGACCAGGAAGGGGCCGCGACCGTCGGGGCGGTAGGCGTAGGGGCCAGAGCCGTCCGGGCCGTACAGCCAGGGGCCCGAACCGTCGAAGGCGTACGCCGAGCGGAGGGTCGCCGGGTCGGCGTGCGGGGCGTCCCAGCGGAGGCCGTGCGCCTGCTGCTGCGCGGCCTCGGTGCGGGCGGTGCCGTTCTCGTCGTGGTCGGCGGCGGCGGGGTTCGGGGTCTCGTTCATCGGTGCTCTCCGGTCGTCCATCGGCTGCCCGGGCGGGCGTCGATGGAGACCAGTACAGGACCGTTCCCCATGACGAGCCTATGAACGGGCCCTGCGATCGCTCACCGTGCCCTCGGGAGTCGCCGTACGTCGGGAGCGCGTTAGGGTTGCCTTACTTCTCATGCGTTCCCCGTCGCCCGCGCCCCCCGCTCCCAGCTCTGTCCCCCGACTCGTCGGGGCGACCGTGCTGGCGGTCGTCGTCCTCGCGGTGGCGTGCGCGCTCTCGATCGCCTTCGGGTCCCGCCCGATCCCGCTCGCGACGGTGCTCGACACCGTCCTGCACCCCGGACGGACCGACGAGATCGGCCTCATCGTGCTCGGCAACCGTGTCCCGCGGACCGTCGTCGGGCTGCTCGCGGGTGCGGCCCTCGGCGTCGCCGGCGCCGTGATGCAGGGCGTCACCCGCAACCCGCTCGCCGACCCGAGCGTCCTCGGCATCAACTCCGGGGCCGCGCTCGCGGTCGTCGCCGGCATCGCCGTCTTCGGCGTCAGCGGCACCGCGGCCTACCTGCCGTTCGCCTTCGTCGGTGCCGCCCTCGCGGCCCTGCTCGTCTACGGGGTCGCGTCCCTCGCCCGCCGGGGACTCTCGCCGGTGGGCCTCGCGCTCTCCGGCGCCGTCGTCGCCGCCGCCCTGTCGTCGATCACCACGGCGGTGCTCGTGACGAGCCAGAGCCTGCTCGACCAACTGCGGTTCTGGCAGGTCGGCGCGCTCGCGGGCAAGGACCTCGGCACCGCCGGCGTCATCACGGTGCCGGTGCTCGTCGGCCTCGGCATCGCGTTCGCCCTCGGCCGCTCGCTCAACACCCTGGCGCTCGGCGACGAGCTCGCCGCGTCGCTCGGACAGCGGGTCGTGCTCGTCCGTGCCGTCGGCGGCCTCGTCACCGTGCTGCTCGCCGGGTCCGCCGTGGCCGCGGCCGGCCCGATCGCCTTCATCGGGCTCGCCGTCCCGCACGCCGTCCGCCGACTCAGCGGCCCGGACCACCGGTGGACGATCCTGCTCTCTGCGCTCGTCGCCCCGGCGCTGCTGCTCGTCGCCGACGTGGTCGGCCGGGTCGTCGCGTACCCGGGGGAGCTGCAGGTCGGTCTCGTCACCGCGCTCATCGGCGCCCCCGTCTTCATCGCACTCGTCCGGTCGAAGGCGGTGCGAGGACTGTGAGGGCCGGCCGTCGCCCGGTGGGGCTGCGCCGCGAGTTCGTCGTGCTCGCGGCCGTCCTCGTCGTCCTCGTCACCCTGGTCCTCGTCGGGCTGGGCGTCGGCTCCATCCCGCTCACACCCGCCCAGGTCGTCGGCGCCCTCGTCGGCCACGGCGACCGCATCTCGGACTTCGTCATCGGGCAGCTGCGCGGGCCCCGGGTCCTCGCAGCCGTGCTCGTCGGTGCGAGCCTCGGCGTCGCCGGCGGCATCGTGCAGAGCGTTGTGCGCAACCCGATCGCGAGCCCGGACGTCATCGGCATCACCTCGGGGGCGAGCGCCGCGGGCATCACCGCGATCGTCCTGTTCGGCGCCTCCGGCGGCACGCTGTTCTCCGTCGTGCTCGCCGGCGCCGTCGTGGTGTCGCTCGTCATCGCCGGGCTCGCCTGGCGTCGGGGCATCACGGGCAACCGGGTCGTGCTCGTCGGGATCGGGGTGGCAGCCATCTGCCTGAGCATCACGGGATGGATGCTGACGAGCGGCACGGTGACCCAGGCGGGCACCGCGCTGCTCTGGCTGTCCGGCAGCCTCAACGCCGTGGACCGCACTCTGGTCGGCGTGCTCGGCGTCGCCTTCGTGGTGCTCATGGTGCTCGCGCTCGTGCAGTCTCCGCGGCTGACCGTGCTGAGCCTCGGGGACGAGGTCGCCGCGGCCCTCGGACTCCGGCCGGACCGCGCGAAGGTGCTGCTCCTGCTCACCGCGGTGTGCCTCACCGCCGCCGCCGTCGCGACCGCCGGGCCGGTGTCCTTCGTCGCCCTCATGGCCGCCCCGATCGCCCGACGCCTGGTCGGCGGAGGCCGCGTCGCCCTCGGAGCCGTCGCCGCGGTGGGCGCCGTCGTCACCCTGGGCAGCGACCTCGTGGCACAGTTCGCGATCCCGGGCAACGCGCTGCCCGTCGGCGTCGTCACCGGGGTCGTCGGTGCCCCGTACCTGCTCTGGCTGCTCGTCCGGTCGCGCTGACCGCGGGAGCGCTGCCCGGGCACGTCCGGGAACGGCGTCGCACTCGTCGCGAGACCGGTCTCCGACCGCGATCCTCGGTCGCGGTGACGGACCTCGGGTGACGGGCGCGGTTCCCGTCTTCCCGCCGTGGTCTCTGTCTTCCGGTCGCGGTTCCCGTCATCCCGGCGCGGGCCGTGTCCTCCCTCCGCGCCCCACCGAGGTCCCTGCCTTCCCGCGGCGGTCCTTGTCTCCGCGCCGATGGGAGCGCATGCATCCACCTACGCGTGACGGTCCCGGTTCGCGAACCGCGGAGGTCGGGAACCGGAACCGTCAAATGCCGGCGCCGGACACGCCGCCCCGCCCGCGTCCCATCCCGCGGCACCGTTGACCGCCGTCGCCGATCACCCACCGCTGCTTCCTCCGGGTCTCCTCCGAAACCGGACCCGGAAGCGGAAACGGACCGGACCCGGATCGAACCCGGACCCGGACCCGGAATCAGAACCGGAACCGGACCGGACCCGGATCGGACCCGGACCCGGACCCGGACCCGGAATCAGAACCGGAACCGGAACCGGACCGGAACCGGATCGGACCCGGACCCGGAATCAGTACCGGAACCGGAACCGGAAC
>NZ_MJGO01000023.1:336475-380677 GCF_001864895.1 Curtobacterium sp. MCBA15_009 | reverse complement strand
GAACCGGAACCGGAACCGGACCGGAACCGGAACCGGAACCGGAACCGGTACCAGGACCGCTGCCGATGCGGGGGCAGGCTCCGAGCCGGCCATGGTCGACAGGGCTGTGGGCACCAAGCTCGCGGACCCCTGACGGACCCGGTTCGCAAGCCCCGGCGCTCGATCACCGGAACCGTCATTCGCCGGACCGCACCACCTCACCCGCTGTCTGCTGGCGCGCCAGTCGCCCACGGCCGGACGTGAGCGGCGCGTCGCGCGGCACGCGCTCCGGGTGGCAGCGACACGCGGGCGGTGCGGGCCTCCGCGCAGCCTTGCGGGAAGCCGCACGCCATGCCGGAGACCCCCCGTCCGGGTGTCCGTACCGGTCCGTTCGTCCCCCTACGGTCGGAGGACCCGCGGGGGTCCCGACAGCACGCCGACCCGAAGGCACGCTGCCCCCGAGGACTGAAGGACCGTCATGCCCGAACAGCGTGACGGCGCCAGCGTGCGCCGTCGACAGTGGGGATCCGAGCGTCGTACCCGTCCGCTCGACACCCTCCACGAACGTCCCTCCGACCGGAAGCTCGTCTCCGGCCGGGTCGCGATCATCCTGACCATCGCGTTCTGGTCCGCCTACGTCGTCTACACGGTGATCCGGCAGTTCCTGGACTCCGGCACCGAGAGCTTCCGCTTCACGACCGAGGCGATCTCGTACCTCGTGGTCGTCACCTTCCTGACCTTCTCCGCGCTCATGCACCTCGTCGCCCGACAGGGGGCGATGGAGCGCTTCGCGAGCCACGTCCGGGTGCCGCGTGCGGAACTCGACCGGCACTTCGCCGAGGGCCACGAGTCGCCGATGACGGTCCTCGTGCCGAGCTACGCCGAGGAGCCCGACGTCGTCGCCACCACGCTGTGGTCGGCTGCGCTGCAGGAGTACCCGTCGTTGCGCGTGGTGCTGCTCGTCGACGACGCGCCGTTCCCGTCCGACCCGGAGACCCTGGCGAAGCTCGAGCGCACCCGCGCCGTCGCCGCGACGATCCAGGCGCAGCTCGCGGCACCGTCGAACCGGTTCCGCGAGGCCCTGTTCTCGGCCGAGGTCGAGGCGGCGAACGCGCCCTTCGCGAGCGTCGACGCCCTCCGCACGCTGGTCGAGCACCACCGCTGGGCCGACGCCTGGCTGCGGCGGCACGCACGGGAGCACGACGTCGTCGACCACGTCGACCGGTTCTTCCACGACCAGGTGCTCGTCGGGCTGGCCGACGAGTTCCGCCTGACCTCCGAGGCGCTCGAAGCCGCCATCGTCGACGCGCTCGACAGCGCGGCCGACGGCGCGACCGAGCCCACCACCGCGGCCGACGGCACGGACGGCGTTGTCTTCACGGAGATCACCTCGGCCCGCGCGGTCGAGCTCCAGCGCCGCCTGGCGTGGACGTTCACCGCCGAGATCACCACCTTCGAGCGGAAGCGCTTCGCGAACCTGTCCGACGAGGCGAACAAGGCGATGAACCTGAACGCCTACATCGGGCTGCTCGGTGGCTCGTACGCGTTCGAGGAGACGGCGAGCGGCACGATCCTGCGCACCGTCGAGGACCCGACGGCGGCGGACCTCGTGGTCCCCGCGTCCGACTACGTCCTGACGCTCGACGCCGACTCGGTGCTGCTGCGGGACTACTGCCTCCGCCTGGTGTACTTCCTCGAGCAGCCGGAGAACGCCAAGGTCGCCGTCACGCAGACCCCGTACTCGTCCTTCCGCGGCGCCGCGACCCGCATCGAGCGGCTCGCCGGTGCCACCACGGACATCCAGCACATCCTGCACCAGGGCATGTCGCGCCACGACGCCACCTTCTGGGTCGGTGCGAACGCGGTCATCCGCACGCGGGCGCTCCGCGACATCGAGGAGGTCGAGACGGTCGGCGGCTTCGAGGTGAAGCGCTACGTGCAGGACCGCACGGTCATCGAGGACACCGAGTCGAGCGTCGACCTCGGCATGCACGGCTGGACCCTCGTCAACTACCCGGAGCGCCTGTCCTACAGCGCGACGCCGCCGGACTTCGGGTCGCTCATCGTCCAGCGTCGGCGTTGGGCGAACGGCGGGCTGCTCATCCTGCCGAAGTACCTGCGCCAGGTGCGCGAGCGTCGCGCCCGCGGTGAGCGCGTCGGGATCGTCGAGTTCTCGCTCCGCGTCAACTACATGGCGTCGATCGCGTGGGCGTCGTTCGGGCTCATCTTCCTGCTGGCGTACCCGTACGACTCGCGGCTGCTCAGCCCGATGGTGTTGCTCGCGGCGCTGCCCTACTTCTGGCTGCTCAGCAGCGACCTCAAGTACTGCGGCTACAAGCGCACCGACGTGTTCCGGATCTACGGCTTCAACCTCATCCTCATGCCCGTGAACGTGGCCGGTGTGCTGAAGAGCATCCAGCAGGCGCTCACCGCGAAGAAGATCCCGTTCGCCCGCACGCCGAAGGTCCGGGACCGCACGGCGTCGCCGGCGCTCTACGTCCTGGCGCCCTACGCGATCGTCGTCTTCTCGGTCTTCACCTTCGCCCGCGACTACCAGGCACAGAACTGGGGCAACGCGGTGTTCGCCGCGTTCAACGCCCTGCTGGCGATGTACGCGATCGTCGCCTACATCGGGATCTGGAACTCGGTCGTCGACGTCTGGATCTGGGCGACGAAGTGGATGTACTACGACCCCTCGGCCCGGGCGGCCGCCCGGGCGGCACATCGTGCGGAGCGGGCTGCCCGGAAGGACGCCGCCCGCGGGGTCCTCCCCGAGGAACTCCCCGCCGAGGACTGGCGCGCCACGCTGTACTTCGGGCACCGCGGCGGTCGCATGCCGGTCCGCCACTCCGCCGACGTCGTCGGCGCGGCGCGCGGACGCCGGACCACCGGCACCCTCGCGACGACCCACCCGACCGCAGCACCGATCCCGTCCGCAACGAGCCCGACCACGGCCGTCGTGCCGGCGGTGTCCTCCGGCCGCCACGCCGACGGCCGGACCGCCGGCACCACCGCCACGGGCACCACGACCCCCGACACGAACAGGACCGCCGCCTGATGGCCACGACCCGTCGACTCTCCCCGCTCCGCGTCGGCATCGCCGTCGTGCTCACCGCGGCCCTCGCCGCCACCGCGTACGTCGGCCTCGGCCGCTGGCAGGCCGCCCACGCCGACGGAGCCGAGCAGCCGTGGTTCGCCGCGTACACCGACGTCACCGTCACGCCGACGTTCGCCTTCGAGGACGTCAAGTCCGCCAAGGGCCGCGACGTCATGCTGTCCTTCGTCGTCGCCGACCACGACGCCGCGTGCACCCCGACGTGGGGTTCCGCCTACACGTTGCAGGGGGCGTCGGACTCCCTCGACCTCGACCGGCGCATCGCCCGACTGCAGCAGCAGAAGGGTGAGGTCGGGGTGTCGTTCGGCGGCCTCGCGAACGACGAGCTCGCCACCACCTGTCGGAACGGCGACGACCTGCTGCGCGCGTACGACACGGTCGTGCGGCGCTACGACGTCAGCACGGTCGACTACGACGTCGAGGGCGACGACCTGACGAACCACACCGCCGGGAAGCGCCGCGCCGAGGCCGTCGCCGCCCTGCAGGAGCAGCGTCGGGCCGCCGGGCACCCGCTCGCGGTCTGGCTGACGCTGCCCGCCGCTCCCGGAGGCCTCACCGCCGACGGCACCACCGCGGTCGCGCAGTTCCTCGCGGCCGGCGTCGACCTCGCCGGGGTCAACGCGATGACGATGGACTACGGCGACTCGAAGGGGTCGAGCCAGAGCATGTACTCGGCATCGGTCCAGACCCTGCAGGAGGTCCACCGGCAGCTCGGCGTGCTCTACCAGCGCGCGGGCACCCCGCTCACCGCCGCGACGCTCTGGCGGAAGACCGGCGCGACGCCGATGATCGGCCAGAACGACGTGCAGGACGAGGTCTTCACCCTCACGGACGCCGAGAAGCTGAACGCCTGGGCCCGCGACAAGGGGCTCGGCCGGATGTCGATGTGGTCGCTGAACCGCGACACGACGTGCGGCTCGAACTACGTCAACCTGTCGACCGTGTCGAACTCGTGCTCCGGGGTCGACCAGGGCGGGCGGCTGTTCGCCGACGTCCTGGGCAAGGGCTTCGGCGGCGGGATCGTCGCCGCGGCCTCCGACGTGACGCAGGCGGAGCCGTCGGCGACGATCCAGCCGACCGACGACCCGAAGACGAGCCCGTACCCGGTCTGGGACGCCGACGCGTCGTACCTCGAGGGCACGAAGATCGTCTGGCACCGCAACGTCTACGAGTCGAAGTGGTGGACCTCGGGCGACCTGCCGGACGACCCGGTGCTCAGCGCGTACGAGACGCCGTGGCAGCTCATCGGCCCGGTGCTGCCGGGGGAGAAGCCCGTCGAGCAGCCCACCCTGCCGGACGGCACCTACCCGGCGTGGACCGGCACGAAGCAGTACGACACCGGCGACCGGGTGCTCTTCGCGGGTGTCCCGTACCAGGCGAAGTGGTGGAACACGGGCGACAGCCCGCAGGCCTCGACGAGCGATCCGGACGGCTCGCCCTGGGTGCGGCTGAAGGACTCGGAGATCCAGCGGCTCCTGTCCGGCGACGACCGGTAGGCGACCGGACCACCCGCCGGACGGGAGGCGCGGTGCCGGCCCGCACCGCGCCTCCCGTCCGCACGTCGGGGGACCTGTGGGGGCCGTCCGGCGTTCGCGGACCGCGGACGCTGTCCACAGCCCCGTTCGGGGCTGTGGTTCGGGCACTTCTTTCCGATACGCTTGTGGGCCAAGAGGAGGAGGTCCACCGATGCCAGATCCAGTGGTCCCGCAGCCCGACGGTCAGAAGACCCCGGAGCAGCGGCTGGTCGACACCACGCTGACCTTCAGCATGGACATGGGCGCGGCGCTCACCGCCGAGTCCGGAGTCTCGACCGAGGAACGCGACGCCGTCAACGCACTGCCGTCCGGTTCGGCGTTGCTCGTGGTGCGACGCGGCCCGAACGTGGGCGCGCGGTTCCTCCTCGACTCCGATGTCACGACGGCCGGCCGGCACCCCGACGCCGACATCTTCCTCGACGACGTCACCGTCTCCCGCAAGCACGCGCAATTCCTGCGGCACGGCACGGCCTTCACCGTGAAGGACAACGGCTCCCTCAACGGCACCTACTTCGACGGCGTGCGCATCGACGAGGCGCCGCTCACCGACGGTGCCGAGGTCCAGGTGGGCAAGTTCCGCCTGACGTTCTACGCCTCCCGGGTCGACCTGGCGCGCCTGGCGAACGCGTAGTGGCCGCACGGTCCGCTGCGGCCCGGGCGGGGAACGCGGCACCGGACCTGCTCACCATCGGGCAGGTCCTCGCGCGCCTCAAGCCCGAGTTCCCGGACCTGTCGAGCTCGAAGCTCCGTTTCCTCGAGGAACGCGAGCTCGTCACCCCGATCCGCACGGCGAGTGGCTACCGCAAGTTCTCGCCGGCCGACGTGGACCGCCTCCGCGTCGTGCTCGGCCTGCAGCGCGACCACTACCTGCCGCTCAAGGTCATCAAGGACTACCTGGCCGACCTCGACGCCGGTCGCGAGCCGGTCCTGCCCGGGGGCGGCGATGCTCCCCGGCCGTCGATGCTCGGTCGGGAGCGCCGCTACACCCGCGACGAGACCGTCCGGGCCGCCGGTGCTTCGCCGATGCTGCTCGCCGACGCGGTGTCGGCGTCGCTGCTGCCCGCGACCGAGACCTACGACGAGGCGAGCGTGTCGGTGCTCAAGGCGCTCGTCGACCTGCAGCGCACCGGCATCGAACCGCGTCACCTCCGCACGCTCCGCAGCACCGCCGAGCGCGAGGTCGGGCTCATCGAGTCCGCGCTCATGCCGGTGTCGCGGCGGGGCGACGCGACCTCGCGGGCGAAGGCCGCCGAGGCCGCGCGCGAGATCGCGGGGCACCTCGAGGTCATCCGCTCGAACCTCATCCGCGCCGCCATCGGTCGCCTCGACACATGACGCTGTCGGGCGCTCCGCGGGGGCTTGTGTGTCGGAGGGTGGGGCGTATCCTCGACACGCCGGACGCGCCGGGTCGGATGTCCCGCGTGGGAGCGGTCGGAGTCGCTACCGTGGACCTCGGAACAACTCTCAACCCGTCATTGAACGTTCGGGTGGGAGCTCGATCGTCGTGGAAGGCAAGCGCATGAGTGGGAACGACACCCCTGGCACCGAGTCGGACACGACCCGGTACGACCTCGGGCTGCTCTTCACCGACGGCCTGCCCGAGCACGACGAGCAGAACGGCTACCGCGGCACCGTCGCCGCCCGTGCAGCCGGTATCTCCTACCGCCAGCTCGACTACTGGGCCCGCACCGAACTCGTCCAGCCGACGATCCGCGGGGCCGCCGGCTCCGGGTCGCAGCGCCTGTACGGCTTCCGCGACATCCTGGTCCTCAAGCTCGTCAAGCGCCTGCTCGACACCGGCATCTCCCTGCAGCAGATCCGCACCGCCGTGAACCAGCTCCGCGAGTCGGGCGTGTCGGACCTCGCCCAGACCACCCTGATGTCCGACGGGGCCTCGGTCTACCTCTGCACCTCCGACGACGAGGTCATCGACCTCGTGTCCCGCGGCCAGGGCGTCTTCGGCATCGCGGTCGGCAAGGTCCTGCGCGAGGTCGAGAGCTCCCTGGTCGAGCTCGACGCCACCGCCGCGGCGGACCCGGCCGACGAGCTCGCCGCTCGCCGGGCGACGCGCGCTTCCTGACCAGGTTCTCGTCCCCGCGGCTCGGCCCGAGTGGTCACGAACCGCCGTGTGCGTGTCACCGAGTGGCCGAGAACTGTCGCCTGCGACGTTGCTGACCGACAAGTGGTGACCCCTCGGCGGACGTGAGTGGCATGTCGTGACCGCTGGGCGAGCGACATGTCGTGACCGGTGGGTGAGCGGCTGGGCGAGCCGGAGTCGCGTGTGTCTGCCGGGGCCGGGGTGGGCCTCCCGGCAGGCGCCGAGTGGTCACGGACCGCGGTGTGCACCTCGTCGAGAGGTCACGAACTGTCGTCTGCGACGTTGCCGACCGACAGTTGGCGGCCGCTCGGCGGACGTGAGCGGCATGTCGTGACCGCTGAGCGAGCCGCTGGGCGAGCCGGAGTCGGGCGTGTCTGCCGGGGCCGGGGTGGGCCTCCCGGCAGTCGCCTGAGCCTCCCGGCCGGCGCCGAGTGGTCACGAACCGCCGTGTGCACCTCGCCGAATGGTCATGAACTGTCGCCTGCGTCGTCGCCGACCGACAGGTGGTGACCCCTCGGCGGCGGTGAGCGGCACGTCGTGACCGCCTGACCGCAACGACCTAGGCGGCGCCGCCCTCGGCGTACGGGCCGATCTTGCCCGTGCGCATGATGCGCTCGAGCAGCTGGTCGAAGTTCTTCGCCATCTCCTGCGCGGACTCGCCAGGCCAGACGTGCAGGGGCTTCGCGGCGCCCTGGGCCTGCTGGAGCGAGGTGCGCTCGGGCAGCTGGGGGGAGAGCACGAGGGGGCCGAACATGTCCCGGAGCTCCTTGATGCGGAACTGGTGCTCGAGCGACTGCACGCGGGCGCGGTTCACGATGATGCCGAGCGGCTGCAGTCGTGGGGAGAGGCCGCGGCGGATCTCCTCGATGGCCCGGAGGGCACGGTCGGCGGCGGCGACGGAGAACAGACCGGGCTCGGTGACGACGGTGACGCGGTCCGACGCGGCCCACGCGGTGCGCGTGAGGGCGTTCAGGGACGGCGCGCAGTCGATGAGCACGAGCTCGTAGTCCTGCTCGACGTTGGCCAGGGCCTCCTCGAGCTTCCAGATGTCGCGGATGGAGGGGTGCGGGCCGTCGAAGTTGATGGCGGAGGGCGACCCGACCATGACGTCGATCTTGCCCTGGGAACCCTTCGTCCAGCCCGACGGGGCGATCGCCTGGCGGACGATCTTCTCCTTCGGGTTCTCGAGCACGTCGGCCACGTTGAGGTGTCCGGCGATGTTGATGTCGAGGCCGGTCGAGACGTCGGACTGCGGGTCGAGATCCACCACCAGCGTGCGCAGTCCCTTGGCGAACGCGGCCGAAGTCAGGCCGAGCGTCACCGTCGTCTTGCCGACACCACCCTTGAGGGAGCTCACGCTGAGTACATGCACGGTGAGCCACGTTACCGCCGATAGGGTTGTCCCACCTCAACCCGGGCTGAAAGGGACCTCGTGTTCAGCAAGATCCTGGTCGCGAACCGTGGCGAGATCGCCATCCGAGCATTCCGCGCTGCGTACGAGCTCGGGGCACGGACGGTCGCCGTCTACCCCTACGAGGACCGCAACTCGCTGCACCGTCTGAAGGCCGACGAGGCGTACCGCATCGGTGAGCGGGGGCACCCGGTACGCGCGTACCTCGACGTCAGCGAGATCGTCCGCGTGGCGCGGGAGTCCGGTGCCGACGCGATCTACCCCGGGTACGGCTTCCTGTCCGAGAACCCGGAGCTGGCGGCCGCCGCTGCGGCTGCGGGCATCACGTTCATCGGTCCGGGGGAGCACGTCCTCGAGATGGCCGGCAACAAGGTCACCGCGAAGGAGCACGCCATCGCGGCCGGGGTCCCGGTCCTGGCGAGCACGCCGGCGAGCCGCGACGTCGACGAGCTCGTGGCCGGTGCCGACGCCATCGGGTTCCCGGTGTTCGCGAAGGCCGTCGCCGGTGGCGGCGGGCGCGGCATGCGCCGGGTCGAGACGAAGGCCGAGCTCCGCGACGCCCTCGAGGCAGCGATGCGCGAGGCCGACAGCGCCTTCGGCGACCCGACGATGTTCCTCGAGCAGGCCGTCATCCGGCCGCGGCACATCGAGGTCCAGATCCTCGCCGACGCGACCGGCACCGACGCCGGCACGATCCACCTGTTCGAGCGCGACTGCTCGGTGCAGCGGCGCAACCAGAAGGTCGTCGAGATCGCCCCGGCGCCGAACCTCGACCCCGCGATCGCGCAGGCGCTGCACCGCGACGCCGTGGCGTTCGCCCGGTCGATCGGGTACGTCAACGCCGGCACGGTCGAGTTCCTGCTCGACACCGAGGGCGAGCGCGCCGGCCAGCACGTCTTCATCGAGATGAACCCGCGCATCCAGGTCGAGCACACCGTGACCGAAGAGGTCACCGACGTCGACCTCGTGCAGTCGCAGATGCGGATCGCCTCGGGCGAGTCGCTCGCCGACCTCGGCCTGTCGCAGGACACCGTCCGCGTGCACGGTGCGGCGCTGCAGACCCGCATCACGACGGAGGACCCGACGCAGGGCTTCCGCCCGGACACCGGCCGGATCAGCACCTACCGCAGCCCGGGCGGCGCGGGCGTGCGCCTCGACGGCGGCACGGTCGCCACCGGCGCGCAGATCAGCCCGCACTTCGACTCGATGCTCGCCAAGATGACGTGCCGCGGTCGTGACTTCCCCGCAGCGGTGGCGCGCGCGAAGCGAGCCCTCGCCGAGTTCCGCATCCGTGGGGTGAGCACGAACATCCCGTTCCTGCAGGCCGTGCTCGAGGACCCGGACTTCGCTCGCGGCGACGTGTCGACGAAGTTCATCGAAGAGCGTCCGCAGCTGCTCGGCGGCCACGTCTCGAAGGACCGCGGCACGAAGGTGCTCAACTGGCTCGCCGAAGTCACGGTGAACAAGCCGAACGGTGAACGGTCGCCGCTCGTCGTCGACCCGGGCGTCAAGCTGCCCGCCGTCGACCTGGGCACCCCGCTGCCCGAGGGGCAGCGCGACCGCCTGCTGGCGGTGGGGCCGGCCGAGTGGGCGCGGGAACTCCGCGCGCAGACGGCCCTGGCGGTCACCGAGACGACGATGCGCGACGCGCACCAGTCGCTCCTGGCCACCCGCGTCCGCACGAAGGACCTCGTCGCGGTGGCGCCGTACGTCGCGCGGCTCACTCCGCAGCTGCTCAGCGTCGAGGCGTGGGGCGGCGCGACGTACGACGTGGCTCTCCGGTTCCTCGGCGAGGACCCCTGGGAGCGCCTGGCCTCGCTGCGGCAGGCGATGCCGAACATCCCGGTGCAGATGCTGCTGCGCGGTCGCAACACGGTCGGCTACACGCCGTACCCGACCGAGGTCACCGACGCCTTCGTCGACGAGGCCGCACGGAGCGGCGTCGACGTGTTCCGGGTGTTCGACGCGCTGAACGACGTCGGTCAGATGCGACCGGCGCTCGAGGCGGTGCTCGCGACCGGTACGGCCGTCGCCGAGGCCGCGCTCTGCTACACCGCCGACCTGCTCGACCCGGCCGAGGAGCTCTACACGCTCGACTACTACCTCCGGCTCGCGGAGCAGATGGTCGAGGCGGGCGCCCACGTCATCGGGATCAAGGACATGGCCGGCCTGCTCCGCGCCGGCGCGGCCGAGAAGCTCGTCGGCGCACTGCGCGAGCGCTTCGACCAGCCGGTGCACGTGCACACGCACGACACCGCGGGTGGGCAGCTCGCGACGCTCCTCGCCGCCGCGCGGGCCGGTGCCGACGCCGTCGACGTCGCGTCCGCGCCGATGGCCGGCACGACGAGCCAGCCGAGCATGTCCGCGCTCGTCGCCGCCCTGGCGCACACCGAGCGCGACACCGGTCTGTCGCTCGGCGCGGTCGGTGACCTCGAGCCCTACTGGGAGGCCGTCCGCCGCGCCTACGCCCCCTTCGAGTCCGGGCTGCCCGGGCCGACGGGTCGCGTCTACCAGCACGAGATCCCGGGCGGCCAGCTGTCGAACCTCCGGCAGCAGGCGATCGCCCTCGGGCTCGGCGACCGCTTCGAGCAGGTCGAGGACTGGTACGCCGCGGCGAACCGGATCCTCGGCCGTCCGACCAAGGTGACGCCCTCGTCGAAGGTCGTCGGCGACCTCGCACTGCAGCTCGCCGCCGTCGGCGCCGACCCGGTCGACTTCGAGCAGAACCCGGACAAGTACGACATCCCGGACTCCGTGGTCGGGTTCATGGCCGGCGAGCTGGGCGACCTGCCCGGCGGCTGGCCCGAGCCGTTCCGCTCGAAGGTCCTGGCCGGCCGCGACGTCCGACTCGAGATCGCCGCCGTGCCCGACGCCGAGCGTGCGCACCTCGAGACCCCCGGCCCCGAGCGGCAGCAGGCCCTCAACCGCCTGCTCTTCCCGCAGCCCACGCAGCAGTTCGCCCGTGTCCGCGAGCAGTACGGCGACCTGTCCGTCGTGCCGACGGTCGACTACCTGTACGGGCTGCGTCCCGGCCAGGAGCACGTCGTCCCGCTCGGCCGGGGCGTCGACCTGTTCGTCGGGCTCGAGGCGATCGGCGAGGTGGACGACAAGGGCATCCGCACGGTCATGGCGACGATGAACGGGCAGCTCCGCCCGGTGTCGGTCCGCGACCGGTCGGTCGAGGTCGAGACGAAGGCCGCCGAGAAGGCCGACCCGTCCGACCCGAAGCACGTGGCCGCGCCGTTCTCCGGCGTGGTGACGCTCAAGGTCGCCGTCGGTGACGTCGTCGAGGCGGGCACGCCCGTGGCGACCATCGAGGCGATGAAGATGGAAGCGGCCATCACGGCGCCCGTGTCGGGCACCGTCGGCCGTCTCGCGATCCCGGCGACCCAGCAGGTGGACGCCGGCGACCTGTTGGTGGTGCTGCAGTAAATTGACCGTCCGTCCCATCCGCCTGTTCGGCGACCCCGTCCTCCGTTCCCCGGCGGACCCGATCCGACCCGAGTCGCTCGGCAGCCAGGGGGTCCGTGACCTCGTGCAGGACCTCGTCGACACCGTCCGCGAGCCCGGCCGCGCCGGCGTGGCCGCGCCGCAGATCGGCGTGGGCCTGCGGGCCTTCTCGTACAACGTCGACGGCGAGGTCGGCTACGTGCTGAACCCCGAGGTCGTCGAGGTCTCCGGCGAGCCCGAGCTCATGGAGGAAGGCTGCCTGTCCGTCCCCGGCCTCGGCTACCCGACCCGTCGGCACCCGTACGCCAAGGTGCGCGGGGTCGACGTCGACGGGAACGAGGTCGTGCTCGAGGGCACCGGGCTCATGGCCGAGGCGCTCCAGCACGAGGTCGACCACCTGGACGGCACCGTCTACGTGATGACCCTCGACCCCGAGGTCAGGCGACAGGCGTTGCGCGACATCCGCGCGCAGGACTGGTTCCACTGATCCGACGCCCGTTCCGGTGACACCCGGAAGCGGGATTGTCGTCTCGTCCTGACGACGAGGTACCGTACCGTCGTCGGCTTCCCACCGACGACGTATCCCACACCCCCAGGACAGCATCATGGCCGCTCAGGACAACGAGCTCAGCTCGCACCGCACCCGTACCAACCTCCGACCCGACTCGGCCGCCTCGACGACGTCGTCGACGGCCGTGCTCGACGCACCCGCCGCGGAGATGCCCCCGCAGGGCTGACCGCAGCAGGGCGCGTCGCGCCCCGCGCACACCGTGACCGCCTGGAGGCCCGGTGCCGATCCCATGGACCGGCACTGGGCCTCCAGGCCGTCGCGACGGACGTTCTTGCCCATTGCACGCGAGATGGGAAGACGAATCGCGCGTAGGGGGCCAGAAGTTCGGACCTCCTACGCGCGATTCCGCTTCCCACGCGCGAAACGACCACCTACGCGCGGAACAGCGCCCACCGCGGAACCGCCGCCTACGCGCGACGGCGGCGGCCCTCGACGACCGGCGTCGCCGTCGTCTGCACCTTCGACCCCGAGTAGATGTGCTCGACGTCCGCGGCGAAGTCGCGGAGGACCACCGCACGCTTGATCGTGAGCTTCGGAGTGAGGTGCCCCGACGCCTCGGTGAGGTCCGCGTCGAGGATCGTGAAGGACCGCACCGACTCGGCGCGCGAGACCCGTCCGTTCGCGGCGTCCACGGCTTCCTGCACGGCGGCCAGCACCCGGTCGTCGCGGGTCGCGGCGCCGGGCTCGAGCGCCGGCGAGATGCCCCGGCTCTCGCACCAGCCGGGCAGCATGTCGCGGTCCAGGGTGACGAGCGCGGCGACGAACGGCTTGCCCTCGCCGACGACGACGACCTGTCCGACGAGCGGGTGCTCGCGGATGCCGTCCTCGAGGGGCGCGGGGGCGACGTTCTTGCCGCTCGCGGTGACGATGAGCTCCTTGGCCCGGCCGGTGACGGTGAGCACGCCGTCGCCGTCGAGACGGCCGAGGTCGCCGGTGCGGAACCAGCCGTCGGCGAAGGCGGACGCCGTGGCCTCCTCGTTGTGCCAGTAGCGGTCGAAGACGTCGACGCCGCGGATGAGGATCTCGCCGTCGTCGGCGATGCGGACCTCGACGCCGGGCAGGGCGGGGCCGACCGACCCGATGCGCAGGTCGGCAGCGCGGTTCACCGTCGCCGGCGCCGTGGTCTCGGTGAGGCCGTAGCCCTCGAGGATGAGCACGCCGATCGAGCGGAAGAAGTGCGACAGCCGCGGTGAGAGCGGCGCCGAGCCGCTGACCGCGTACCGGGTGCGGCCGCCGAGGGCGTCGCGGAGCTTGGCGTAGACGAGCTTGTCGAACAGCCGGAAGCGCAGCGCGAGCCCGAGGGGCACCCGGCCGGCCGTGACGGCCTCGGAGTGCGCGACCGCGGTGGCCGCCGCCGCGCGGAACACCCGGCCGCGGCCGCCGAGGTCGGCCTTCTGCTCGGCGGAGTTGTAGATCTTCTCGAACACGCGCGGCACGGCGAGCAGGAACGTCGGGCGGAACGTCGAGACCGCGCGCATGAGGTCCTTCGTGTCCGGCTCGTGGCCGACCAGGACGCCCGTCGAGATCGACATGACCGCGATGAACCGGGCGAAGACGTGGGCCATCGGGATGAAGAGCAGGGTCGAGGACCCGTCGGCCACCACCTCGGGCATGGCCTCGCTCGCGCCCTCGACGGTGGCGGTGAAGTTGTCGTGCCGGAGCACGCAGCCCTTCGGCCGACCGGTGGTGCCCGACGTGTAGATGATCGTGGCGTCGTCGTGTCCGTGCACGTCCGCGGTCCTGGCGTCGAGCTCGTCGTCGGTGACGTGCTCGCCGAGCCGGACCAGGTCGTCGAGCCCGCCGCCGTCGATCGTCCAGTGCTGCCCGAGGTGCGGCAGGTCCGGCGCGATCGAGGCGACGCGGCGCGCGTGCTCCTCCTGCTCGACGACGATCGCGACCGCCTCGGAGTCGGACAGGATCCAGCGGACCTGGTCGGGCGAGCTCGTCTCGTAGACCGGGACGGACACCAGGCCCGCCTGCCACAGGGCGAAGTCGACGAGGGTCCACTCCATGCGGGTGCGGGAGAGGATCGCCACGTGGGCACCCGGCGCCAGGCCGGCGGCGACGAACCCCTTCGCGATGCCGCGGACGCGCGCGAGCGTCTCGGCGGCGGTGACGGTGCTCCACGAGTCGCCGTGGCGCTGCGCGAGGACCGGTCGGTCCGGCGTGCTGGCGGCCCGGGCCTCGAGCAGCCGGGCGGCGGAGCCGTGGTCGGGGGCGACCGGACCGGTGCCGGTGCTGCTGCCGGCGGCGGGCCGGGCGCGGTCCGGGGTCGGGGTGCTGCGCGGTGCGGGCCGCTGATCGTTCACGGTGACTCCCTTGTCTGCCGGTTCGATTCGGTGTCGACTCGTCCTCGAGACGACACGCTCAGCATAGGACGCGTCACCGGGCGTTCCGTGGGTCCCGGACGAACGGGTAGGCTCGTTCTCCGTGCAGGCCATCGGAATCGACATCGGGGGCACCAAGATCGCGGGGGCGGTCGTGACGGAACTGGGCGAGATCATCGCCGAGGACCGCGTGGCCACCAACGCTGCGGACCCGGACGCCATGCTGGACGACGTGGTCGCGATGGTCTCGCGGCTCCGCGCGACGAGCGACGTGGGAGCGGTCGGCGTCGCCGCACCGGGCTTCATCGACGCGTCGCAGTCGATCGTCTACTACACGCCGAACATCCGGTGGCGGAACGAGCCCCTGCGGCAGAAGCTGCAGCAGCGCCTCGGCGACCTGCACATCACCGTCGACAACGACGCGAACGCCGCCGGCTGGGCCGAGTTCCGGTTCGGCGCCGGGCGACTCGTGTCGGACATGACCATGCTCACCATCGGCACCGGGGTCGGCGGCGCGATCGTCACCGAGGACCGCCTGTTCCGCGGCGGCTTCGGCACCGGCGGCGAGATCGGGCACCTGCGCATCGTGCCGAACGGCCTGCCCTGCGGCTGCGGCGCCCGCGGCTGCATCGAGCAGTACGGCTCCGGCCGTGCGCTCCAGCGCATGGCGAACGACGTCGCCGACGCCGGCGGTATCGGGTCGGCCCTCGCCGACGCCCGGGCCGACAACGGCGGGCAGCTCGACGGCGGGATCGTCGGCGACCTCATCCTGGCCGACGACCCCGGCGCCCTCGCTGCGCTCCGCCGCCTGGGCCGGCACCTCGGCGAGGCCTGCGCGTCGCTGTCCGCGGTGCTCGACCCGCAGCTGTTCGTGTTCGGCGGCGGCGTCGCGAGCGCGGGGGACCGACTGCTCGACCCGATCAAGCAGGCCTACCTCAACAACCTGCCGGCGCGGGGATACCACCCGGAGCCCGACTTCGTGATCGCCGAGCTCGTGAACGATGCGGGCGTCGTCGGCGCGGCCGACCTCGCCCGGATCCACGCCCGGACGGCGTAGGGTCGGGCCACCCACCACCTGGAGTCGTCGATGACCTACTGGCTGCTGAAGAACTTCGTGCTCGGCCCGCTCATCCTCACCCTGTTCCGCCCGTGGGTGATCGGCCGCGAGAACGTGCCGACGACCGGACCGGTCATCTTCGCGTCGAACCACATCTCGTTCATCGACTCGGTGATCCTGCCCGCGGTGCTCGACCGGCGGTTGTCCTTCCTGGCGAAGAGCGACTACTTCACCGGGCGCGGCCTGAAGGGCTGGGCGACGAAGACGTTCTTCAACGCGATCGGCCAGCTGCCCATCGACCGCTCCGGCGGCAAGGCGTCCGAAGCGTCCCTGCGCACCGGGCTGCAGGTCCTGGCCCGCGGCGAGCAGCTCGGCATCTACCCCGAGGGCACCCGCAGCCCCGACGGCAAGCTGTACCGGGGTCGCACCGGCATCGCGCGGATGATCCTCGAGGGCCGCGTGCTCGTCGTCCCGGTCGCCATGGTGGGCACCCGTGAGGTCCAGCAGATCGGGCAGAAGTTCCCGAAGATCAAGCGCGTCGGCGTCGTCTTCGGCAAGCCGCTCGACTTCTCGCGCTTCCAGGGGTTCGAGACCGACCGCTTCATCCTGCGCAGCGTCACCGACGAGGTCATGCACGAGCTCGCCGGTCTGAGCCGCCAGGAGTACGTCGACGTCTACGCGACGAGCGTCAAGGAGCGCGCGAGCTCTGCGCGCGAGGCCGTCATGCGGGAACGCGGGAGCACGCCCGCACGTTAGGCTCTGATGGTCCCGGCACCCGCCCGGGGCGCACGGCGTCGCCGATGTGCACGCCGCGCCGATCGCACAGAACACCGAGGTACCGCCCTTGTCCGAGTCGACCGACTTCGTCGCCCTGCAGGATCCGGACGCGATCGAGGGCCTGGACTACTGGCGCACCCTCCCGATCAAGCAGCAGCCGACCTGGCCGGACCCCGCCGCGGCCGAGGCCGCCTCGGCCGAGATCGCCACGCTGCCGCCGCTCGTCTTCGCCGGCGAGGTCGACAAGCTGCGCGAGCGGCTCGCCGCCGCCGCCCAGGGCAAGGCGTTCCTGCTGCAGGGCGGCGACTGCGCCGAGACCTTCGCCGGTGCCACCGCCGACTCCATCCGCGACCGCGTCAAGACGATCCTGCAGATGGCCGTCGTGCTCACGTACGGTGCCTCGATGCCGGTCATCAAGATGGGGCGCATGGCCGGCCAGTTCGCCAAGCCGCGCTCGAGCGACTTCGAGACCCGCGGCGACGTCACGCTGCCCGCCTACCGCGGCGACATCGTGAACGGCTACGACTTCACCCCGGAGAGCCGGCAGGCCGACCCGCGCCGCCTGGTGCAGGGGTACCACACCGCCGCGTCGACCCTGAACCTCGTCCGCGCCTTCACGCAGGGCGGGTTCGCCGACCTGCGCCAGGTGCACTCGTGGAACAAGGGCTTCGCGTCGAACCCGGCGAACGCCCGGTACGAGCACCTGGCGCAGGAGATCGACCGCGCGATCCGCTTCATGGCGGCCTGCGGCGCCGACTTCGACGCCCTGAAGAACGTCGAGTTCTACGCCTCGCACGAGGGCCTGCTCATGGACTACGAGCGGCCGATGACCCGCATCGACTCCCGGTCCGGCCAGGCGTACGACACCTCGGGCCACTTCATCTGGATCGGGGAGCGCACGCGTGACCTCGACGGTGCCCACGTGGACTTCCTGTCCCGCGTCCGGAACCCGATCGGCGTGAAGCTCGGCCCGACGACGAGCGTCGACGACATGCAGGCCCTGGTCGAGAAGCTCGACCCGAACCGCGAGCCCGGTCGCCTGACCTTCATCACCCGCATGGGCGCCGGCAAGATCCGCGACGAGCTGCCGAAGCTGCTCGAGGCGATCAAGGGCATGGACGCGAACCCGCTGTGGGTCACCGACCCGATGCACGGCAACGGCCTCACCACGCCCACCGGCTACAAGACGCGGCGCTTCGACGACGTCGTCGACGAGGTGCTCGGCTTCTTCGAGGCGCACCGTCAGGTCGGCACCTACCCGGGCGGCATGCACGTCGAGCTCACCGGCGACGACGTCACCGAGTGCCTCGGCGGCTCGGAGCACATCGACGAGGCCACGCTCGCGACCCGTTACGAGTCGCTGTGCGACCCGCGGCTCAACCACATGCAGTCGCTCGAGCTCGCCTTCCTGGTGGCCGAGGAGCTCGGCGCGCACCCGCACGTCCGCGCCTAGCGCGACGCAGGTCGGGTCGGTCCCGGCAGAGCGACAGGACCCCGCGAGCAGTTCGCGGGGTCCTGTCGCTGCCGCGGACCGGACGGGAGGCCCGTGGCAGGCCCGCACCGTGCCTCCCGTCCGTCGTGCCGGTCGCGCCCAGTGCCAGCCGCGCGCGTCCGACGCGGCCGCCCGCCGTGCCGTCCCGTCCCGTCCCGCGGAAGCGACACTGTCTCGCCGATGTGCGGCGCCAGACTGTCGCCCTCGCGGAGCCTTCGGCGGGGCCAGGCGGACGTGTGTCGCCGTGGCGGATCGGACTGCTCGCCCCGCTCGCCCTGCCCGCTGCCCGCTGCGCGCGGCGCCGGCGGTGCCGGCGGTGCCGTTCTGCGAAAGCGACAGTGTGCCGCCGATGTGTGGCGCCAGACTGTCGCTTTCGCGAAGCCTTCGACGTGTCAGTCGCCCCGCTACTGGTCGTACGCGAGGGTGACGGTGTCGCCCCGGTGCACGGTGGCACCGACGCCGGGGTCCGTGCCGGTGACCGGGAGCTTCGACTTCCAGTCGTAGAAGCCGCAGAGGATGTTCGTGCAGTCCGGTACCGAGACCTGGAGCCCGAGTCCGCGCAGGGTCGCCGTGGCCTCGTTGATGGTCGCCCCGACGACGCCGTCCTCGGGGATGACGATGGGCGTCGGACCCTTCGACACGACGACGTCGACGGTGCTGCCGCGGACGACGGGGGAGTCCTGCACCGAGGCGGACACGATCTGCCCCTGCGGTACGGACTCGTCGTACTCCTCGGACTGCGCGCCGAGCACCAGGCCGACGTCGTCGAGCGCTGCCGTGGCCTGCTCGACGGTCTTGCCCGCGAGGTCCGGGACCGGACCGAGGGAGACCGTGAGCGTGACCGGCCCGGTCTCCCCGTAGGCCTTCACGGTGCTCAGGTCGAGGCGTTCGCCGTCAGCTCCGCGCCCGGTGGCCGCGATGACGGTGTCCTCCGGGGCGTCGGCGGAGAACTGGTAGCGGTCGTCCTGCAGCTCGAAGTCGTCGTCGAGGGCAGCGGTGACGGTGGACAGCGGCTGGCCGACGATCGCCGGGAGCGCGATCATCCGCGGACCGTTCGACACGACGATCCGGACGGCGGTGCCCTTCCGGACCTCGCGCGCCGCGGCCGGTTCCGTGGCCGACACCTGTCCCTTCGCGACGACGGCGTCGAACCGTGTCCCGGTCTTCGACGCCGTGTGCAGGCCCTGCGCTTCGAGCAGCTGCCGGGCCTGTGAGACCGACTTGCCCGCGACCGCCGGGATCCGCACGTTGCCACCGGGGCCCGGCCCGAACCAGAAGGCGATGCCGGCGGCGACGAGGGCGAGCACGACGACGATCGCCAGGGCGGCCCAGCCGCGCTTCCGCCGCTTGCCGGACAAGTCGGCCAGGCGTTGCGCGGCGGGGGAGAGCGCTCCCGGCTGCGAACCGGTGCGCCGGGGTCCGGGCGGCGCGTTCCGGCCCCGCGCCGGACGACCGGGGTCGGTGGCGCGGTCGCGCGGGATGACGGCCGTCGCGTCGGTGGCCGGCGGGGAAGCAGGGGCACCCGCTCCGGAGCCGGCGCCGCCGCCGCCCGAGGGCAGGATCGCCGTGGCGTTCTCGGGTCGGAGCACCGCGGTCCGGTACTGCCCGGTGGCGCGCTGCTGGTTGCCGGCCATGTGGTCGAGCATCTCGCGGGCGTCGCGGGGGCGGTCGTCGGGGTTGCGCGCGGTCGCCCAGGCGACGAGGTCGTCGAGCTCGGGCGGCACGCCGTCGACCGCGGCGCTCGGCAGCGGCACGGTGTCGTTGGCGTGCTGGTAGGCGATCTGCATCGGCTGGTCGCCCTTGTAGGGCTGCTCGCCGGTGAGCATCTCGTAGAGCATGATGCCGAGCGCGTAGATGTCGCTGCGCGAGTCCGCGGCGCCGCGGGTGACGAGCTCGGGGGACAGGTACGCGATCGTGCCGAGGAGCGCCGCACCGGTCGCGGTGTTCGCGGTGGTGGCACGGGCGAGCCCGAAGTCGCCGAGCTTGATCCGGCCGTCGTCGGCGAGCAGGACGTTCTCGGGCTTGAGGTCGCGGTGCACGATGCCGGCGCGGTGCGCCGAGGCGAGTCCGGCGAGCACGGCCCGCAGGATGTCGGTCGCCTGCTCCGGCGTCAGGGCGTGGTGCTCCTGGAGCAGGTCCCGCAGCGTGATGCCGGGGATGTACTCCATGACGATGTAGGCGGTGTCGTCCTCGGCGCCCTGGTCGTAGACGCCGACGAGGTTCGGGTGCGACAGGCGGGCCGCGGAACGGGCCTCCTGGATGAAGCGCTCCCGGAACGCCTGGTCGTCCGCCAGGTGCCCGTGCATGATCTTGATCGCGACGCGCCGTTCGAGGCGGACGTCCGTGGCGAGGTACACGGTCGCCATGCCCCCGCGCGCGATGCGGGAGCGGACGCGGTACCGCTGATCGATCATGCGACCGATCATCGGATCCGTGGCGGCGTTCGTGCTCATCGGCGGCATTCTACGAATCGAGACTGCACACGGCCGCACTGACGCACCGGTCGTGATGCAATCTCGATCTTGCGGATGAGACTCAGAGCGTGGCCAGCCAGCCCTCGGCGGCGCTCGCCCAGTGGGCGTAGGCCTTCGGGTAGGCGGAACGCTGCACGGCCTGGGCCGCGTCCGTGATGCTCATCGACGCCCATCCGGGCACGTCGAGCAGGCCGCGCGTCGTGCCGGCGTTCGGGTTCGACCGGCCGCCGTAGAAGAGCTTCGCGGCGTGGGTCGGGTCCTGCAGGGCCGCGGCGCTGCCCCAGCCCTGGCTCGGACGCTGCTGGAACAGGCCGACCGAGTCACGGTCGCCGTGCGCGAGGTTGCGGAGGCTCGACTCCTGCATCGCGGCGGCGAGGGCGACGACGATGCCCCGGTCCGGCACACCGAGGGAGCGTCCGACGGCGACGATCGTCGCGGCGTTCTGCCGCTGCTGGGCGCTCAGCCCGACGGCGGAGCTGACCGCGGCACCGGAGGGCGCGGCGGCGACGGCGGTGGACGTGGCACCGGGCAGGACGAGGGTGCCGCCCGCGTAGATGGTGCTCGTGTAGCTCAGGCCGTTCGCGGACAGGAGCGACGCGACCGACACGTGGTGCGCGGCGGCGATCGAGCCGACGGTGTCGCCCGCGGCGATCTTCACCGAGGACGCACGCGACGCCGACGACCCGCCGGAGCCGGACGTGGACGACGCCGTCGAGGACGGCGCCGACGTCGTGGCGCCGTGCGGCACCCGGAGGGTCTGGCCCGGGTAGATGACGCTGCGCTGCGAGAGCCGGTTCGCCGACAGGAGCGCCGACGTGGACACGCCCACGCGGGACGCGATGCCGGAGACCGTGTCGCCCGACTTCACGTGGTAGCTCGAGGTGCTCGACCCGGTGGACGCGGTGGCGCCCGACGTCGCGGCCCCCGACGTGCGGGTGGACGCGGTGGTGACCGCGGGCGTCGAGGCGAGGTGCAGGGTCTGGCCCGGGTGGATGATCGTGTTCCAGCCGAGGCCGTTGCGCACCAGGACCTCCTGCGCGGAGAGGCCGAAGCGGGCGGCGATGCCGGACACGGTGTCGCCCTGGCGGACCGTGTACGAGGACGGCACCGAGGCGGTCGCCGCGACGGTGGTCACGACGGTCTGCGCCGGCCGGGCGACGGCGGTGCTGAACACCGGGCGGTCGCCGACGGTGCGGTCCTGGTCGACGTGGCGCTTGTGGTTCGCGTCCTGGTCGTCGTGCCGCGGTTCGGCGTGCGCGACGGGGCCGGTGAGTCCGGCGGTCACCGCGATGGTCCCCGCGAGGACGATGGGGACGGTGGCGAAGCGGGCGGATCGCGCGCGCCGGGCGGCGTCGTCTGCGGCGTTGTCCACGGGTTTCTCCTGACCTCGGTGAGCCGTGCTCGTGCGTGCGCGCACTCACAGGTGGCCCCACGCTGGCATGGTGTGGTTTCCAAGTCAACCAGAGAGTCGGACGTGACGCGTGTGACTGGTGTGACGAACGAGGTCGCGCCGGACCGGCGCGCGCTCTGGCACCATGGGCGTGTGAGTGCCGCACCCGCAGACGACCTGACCCTCTCCGAGCGCTGGCTGACCGTCCCCGAACTCGTGGACATGTTCAGCACCAGCCCCGGCCGGATCCACCGACTCTTCGAGCAGAAGACCCTGCTCGCCGCCCGCGTCGGCGGAGTCCTCCGGGTGCCGGTCGAGTTCCTGGAGGACGGCGAGCCGATGCCCGAGCTCCGCGGCACGCTCATCGTGCTCGGCGACAACGGCTTCACCGACGACGAGGCGGTCCGCTGGATGCTCACCGTCGACGACGCGATGGGCACGACGCCGATCGCGGCGCTGCGCGCCGGTCGCAAGGCCGAGGTGCGCCGCGTGGCTCAGTCGCTGCTCTAGACCCGCCCCGGGACGGACGGGAGGCCCGTGGCGGTGTCGCCACGGGCCTCCCGTCCGTTCCGGGGTCGCGTCTACGCGGAGCGGCGGCTGACCGTGTCCGCCAGCGACGCGAGCTGGTCGCGCGCCGACGGCGTGAGCGGGGAGGACTCGAGCGCGGCCTTGGCGCGCGCGACGTGCCGGTCGATCGATCGTTCCACCGCGGCGACCGCACCGGACTCGGTGAGGGTGGCGCGGAGCATCTGCACCTGGGCCTCGTCGAGGTCCGGGTCGCCGAGGAGCTCGTCGAGCAGCTGCCGGGGGCCGCTCGGCAGCGCCTTGCGCGCGGACGCGATGAGGACGGTGCGCTTGCCCTCGCGCAGGTCGTCGCCGGCGGGCTTGCCCGTGACCTCGGGGTCGCCGAAGACGCCGAGCATGTCGTCGCGCAACTGGTACGCCACCCCGAGCGGCAGACCGAAGGACCGCAGGCCCTCGAGCTGCGAATCGCTCGCGCCGGCGACGAGTGCGCCGATGACGAGGGGGGCCTCGATCGAGTACTTGGCGGACTTGAAGACGATGACGCGCTGGGCGCGGAGCAGGTGCTCGGACTCGTCGATGACGGGCCAGGCGGTCTCCTCGTGCACGTCGAGGTACTGCCCGGCGGTGACGTCGAGGCGCATCGCGTGGAACTCCTGGCGGACGATCCGTGCCCGGACCGGGTCGAGCAGCGCCAGGCCCTCGTCGAAGACGGAGTCACTCAGGGACAGCAGCAGGTCGCCGAGCAGCAGGGCCGAGTTCGTGCCGTACTGCGCCCGGTCACCGGTGAACCCGGACTCCTGGTGCAGGGACTCGAAGCGGCGGTGCGCCGCCGGTCGCCCACGGCGGGTGTCCGAGCGGTCCATGATGTCGTCGTGCACGAGGGCTGCGGCGTGGAAGACCTCGAGCGCGGCGGCGACGGTGACGACGGCCTCGGCGGTGGTCTGTCGCGAACCCTCGGCGAGGGGGTCGAACGAGCCGGAGCGCCCCGCGACCGACTGCCAACCCCAGTAGCAGAACAGCGCCCGGAAGCGCTTGCCGCCGGACAGCAGGTCTCGGGCGTACTGGTCGAACGGCGCGAGGTCGGGGCTGATCGCGAGGAGCCGCTCACGCTGCTCGTCGAGTGCCCGGTCGATACGCGCCGATACGAGGTCCACTAATCGCGTACTCTCAGCCACGGTGCCTAGCCTAGTGGAGTGGTCCGGACGTAGGATCGGCCCACTCAAGACGAGTGTTTTCCAGCCCGGTTCACCAACCCCGCGTCGATCCCAGGAACAGAGGGAACCAAGATGCCGCTCTCGGAACAGGAGCAGCGCCTTCTCGAAGAGATGGAGCGCAGCCTCTACCAGAACGATTCCGACTTCGTGGCGCGTGTCACACGTCGACAGGGCCGTCCGACGTACACGTCCATCACGCTCGGGGTGCTCGGCGCCCTCGCCGGTGTGGCCGTCGTCATCGTCGGCCTCGCCATCAAGGCACCGCTCCTCGGCATCCTCGGCTTCGTCGTGATGCTCGCCGGCGTGCTGTTCGCCCTGCGCCCCGGTCTCGGCGCTCCGAAGGCGAAGGCGCCGCGGTCCGGACGCCCCTCCAGCGGCGGGTCCGCCCGGTCCGGTGGGTCGTCGCGGTCGTCGAACGGCGGCGGGTCCTTCATGGACCGCATGAACGAGCGTTGGGACAAGCGGAACGACCAGAGCTAGCGCTCCCTCCACAGTCCTCCACGGGGTCGGCCTTCGGGCCGGCCCCGTTCTGTGTTCCCGGGGGGCGGTGTCGCACGGGCCGGACCGGACCGAGCAGGGCAGAGCCGGTCCGGTCCGGTCCGGTCGGTCCGGCTCGGTCGGCGCCGAGGTCGCACGAACTGTCGCTGGGGGCCCCCGCGAGCGACGGTCCGAGCGACCTCGGCGGAGTCCGTGCGGCATGTCGTGACCTCTCGCCAGCGTCTCTGACTGCGCGCCTCGGCCTCCGATCGTCGGTGAGGTCGCACTCCGACCCGCTCCGGCCACCGGGATCCGGTCCGGACCGCGATCTCACCGACCTCGCCGCGCCCCGGCGTGCCGGCGTTTCGCCTCCGGCTGGCGCCGAGGTTGCACGAACTGTCGCGCGAGGCCGGCGCGGGCGACAGTTCGACCGACCTCGGCGGACTTTGTGCGGCATGTCGTGACCTCTCGCCGGCGAGACCGTCCGCCCGCACCCCGGCGTCCGCGCCTCGGCCTCCGGGCGCCGGTGAGATCGCACTCCGACCCGCTTCGGCCACCGGGATCCGGTCCGGAGTGCGACCTCAGCGACCTCGCCGCGCCCTGACGTGCTCCACCGGCTGCGAAAGTCCTCCACTTCGCTCCACCGACGCCCCACGAGCGCCGATCCGCGCGGTTGCGGGCCTCGACGGACCGCCGGTGGGCCCGGTGGCCGTCCGGAGCGCCCCCAGAAGGGGTGTCGCGGGCCGAAAAGGGAGCGGGAACCTGGGCAGGGGGAGGGGAGTGGAGTAAAGTGGGGCATGCAACGGTCCGGTGGAGCGGAGGGGAGGCCCGACGTGCTGCTCGGTACCCATGCCCCGAAGCTCGACGAGAAGGGTCGCGTCATCCTGCCCGCCAAGTTCCGGGACGAACTGTCCGGGGGACTCGTGATGACCCGTGGGCAGGAACGCTGCGTCGTGGTCTTCAGCGCCCGGACGTTCGAGGAACTCCACGAGCGCATCCGGACCGCCCCGATGACGTCGAAGCGCACCCGGGACTACATGCGCCTGTTCCTGTCGGGAGCGAGCGCGGAACAGCCCGACAAGCAGAACCGCGTCACGATCCCGCAGAACCTCCGCGAGTACGCGGGGCTCGAGCGGGACCTGACGGTCATCGGCAGCGGTGACCGTGCCGAGATCTGGTCGACCACCGCGTGGGAGGCCTACTACGCCGAAGCCGAAGAGGCGTTCGCCGACAACGACGAGGAGGTGATCCCGGGGATCTTCTGATCCGTGGATCGGGACTCCCAGCCGTGGAGCCCTGACATCACTTCCCCGATGTCAGGTCGCATGGATGGGGATCCGGACCCGCGGCCCAGGAGACGAGGGGCTGCACATGGCCGAGGACGAGACTCCGAAGTTCCCGCACACGCCGGTGATGCTCGAGCGCATCGTCGACCTGTTCACGCCGACCCTCGAGGGGCCGGGCAAGGTCGTCGTCGACGCCACCCTCGGCATGGGCGGGCACTCCGAGGGGCTGCTCGAGCGCTTCCCGGAGCTGACGCTCATCGGTCTCGACCGCGACACCGACGCGCTCGGCATCGCGGGGGAGCGGCTCGCCCGGTTCGGCGACCGGGTCCGCCTGGTGCACACCGTGTACGACGGCATCGTCGACGCGATCGAGGGCGAGGGCTTCACGACCGTCGACGGCGTGCTCTTCGACCTCGGCGTGAGCTCGCTGCAGCTGGACCGTGCCGAGCGCGGCTTCGCCTACAGCCAGGACGCCCCGCTCGACATGCGGATGGATCGGACCGAGGGGCAGACCGCCGCCGACGTGCTGGCCACCTACGACGAGGGCGAGCTGCGTCGGATCTTCCAGCGCTACGGCGAGGAGAAGCTCGCCGGTCGGTACGCCCGGGCGATCGTCGAGCGTCGCGCGAGCAAGCCCTTCACGATGTCCGGCGACCTGGTCCAGGTGCTGCACGACGCCACCCCGGTCGCCGTCCAGCGGCAGGGGCACCCCGCCAAGCGCGTGTTCCAGGCGCTGCGCATCGAGGTCAACGCCGAGCTGAGCGTGCTCGAACGTGCGATCCCGGCGGCGCTCGACGCCATCGCGGTCGGCGGACGCATCGTCGTCGAGTCGTACCAGTCGCTCGAGGACCGCATCGTCAAGCGGGCCCTCGTGGAGCGCACGAAGTCGAGCGCCCCCGCCGGGCTGCCGGTCGAACTGCCCGAGCACCGGCCGACGTACGAACTGGTCGTCAAGGGCGCCGAGCTGGCCGACGAGGCCGAGCGCGCCGCCAACCCCCGAGCAACCCCCGTGCGCCTGCGCGCGGCCGAGCGGATCCGGAAGTGACATGAGCACGAACCTCGCACTCGTCGACCCCGCCGTCGTCCCGTCGCGGGCCCCGCGCCCGGACCGTCAGCACCGCCCGGAGCTCGTCGAGGTCACGCCGTCGAAGGCGCAGCGTCGGGCCCGTCCGCGCATCGGCTACGCCGTGGTCGCCGTGGCGGCCCTCGGCATCCTGCTGCTCGCCCAGCTCGGCATCAGCATGGTGCTCAGCCAGGGGGCGTACACGCTCGACTCGCTGAGCGCCGAGCGGACCGACCTGTCCCGGACGCAGCAGTCGTTGTCCGAGGAGCTCCGGGTGCTGGACTCGCCGCAGAACCTGGCGCGCAACGCGCAGGGGCTCGGCATGATCGCCAACTCGACCCCGGTCTACCTCGACCCGAAGACCGGCCGCGTCTACGGCACGCCGACGCCGGCGAAGCCGGACGAGTCCACGGTGTCGACGGACAACCAGGTACCGAACGCCCTGCTGGACGACGTCCCGCTCGCCGCGAAGCCCGGCAGCACGACGTCCGGCACGGACAAGACCGCCAAGGCGGACAAGACGGACAAGACCACCACGACGGACACGACCGACAAGACGGACGAGGCGGCGACGACGGAGCAGCCCGCCCAGGCCGCTCCCTCTGGGAAGACCTCCGACGCCAGCGCGTCGGACGGGGGTTCGTCGAAGTCCTCCGTAGAGTCCGACGCGAACCAGCTCCAGGCGCCCTCGACCCGGTGACCGACGGGGCTGACGCTCCCCTCCAGCCCCACCCAGCACCACCCCGGGAAGGACCGCACGCGTGACCAGGACGATCCGCAACCGCCGACTGCGCTACAGCATCGTGATGCTCGCCGTGATCGCCCTGGTGGGCGTCTTCGTGGTGCGGCTCGTCGACATCCAGGTGGTGCAGGCGGCCGAGATGAACAAGCAGTCGGCGGCGAAGCGCAGCATCCCGGTGACCGTCTACGGCACCCGCGGGTCGATCGTCGACCGCAGCGGCACCGCCCTGGCGGACAGCGTGACGCGCTACAACATCACCACCGCGCCCCGGCTCGTCAAGAAGTTCACGGGCAAGCTCGGCGGCACGCGCAAGAAGCAGGTCTCGGTCGACACGGCGCTCCAGGCCCTCGCGAAGGCGTCCGGGGGCGACGCAGCGACGATGCGGCAGAACATCGCGGCGGACCCGCGGTCGAACTTCGCGTACCTGGTGAAGGGCCTCGACGTGAAGCACTTCGAGGCGGTGCGGGCGCTCGAGATCCCGTGGGTCTACAAGGAGCAGCAGGCGGCCCGGGTCTACCCGGCTGGGGCGACGACCGGCAACCTGACCGGCTTCATGGGCACCGACGGCGCGCAGGCCGGCCTGGAGTACGCGTACAACCGGTGCCTCGCGGGCACGAACGGTTCCGAGACGTACGAGCGCGGCGAGGACGGCGTGCAGCTGCCCGGCAGCACCGTGACGAAGACGAAGGCCAAGGACGGCGGCACCCTCCACACCACGATCGACAGCGACCTGCAGTACATGGCGCAGCAGACGATCGCGTCCGCCGGCAAGGAGCTGCAGGCGGAGTCGGCGACGGCGACGGTGACGAGCGTCAAGACCGGCGAGATCCTGGCGGTCGCCGACTGGCCGACCGTCGACCCCAACGACGTCGACGCCACCACGGACAAGGGTGCCTTCGGCTCGCGGGCGCTGACGGCCTCGTACGAGCCGGGCTCCACGATCAAGGCCGCCATCGCCGCGGCGCTGCTCGACCAGGGCAAGTCGAGCCCCACCGACCAGGCCGTCGTGCCCTACTCCCGCACGTTCCCCTGGGGCGGCCGCATCCAGGACTCGGAGTTCCACCAGACCGAGAACCTGACCCTGACCGGCATCCTGCAGAACTCGTCGAACGTCGGCATCACGGAGCTCGGCGAGCGGCTGACGCCCCAGCAGCGCTACGACTACATGAAGAAGTTCGGCCTGTTCGAGCCGGAGAGCGCGATCGACTACCCGGGCCAGCCGTCGATGGACTACGGCTCGACGCCGGACTGGGACCAGCAGACGAACATCAACTCGATGTTCGGCCAGGGCATCTCGACGACGGCCGTGCAGGTCGCGAGCGTCTTCCAGACCATCGCCAACGACGGCGTGCGCATCCCGCTGCACTTCGTCACGGGCTGCACCACCGCCGACGGCACGACGATCGACGCGCCCGACGTGCAGAAGCAGCGCGTCGTGTCGGCGTCCGCCGCGGAGCAGACCACGCAGATGCTGCAGAGCGTCGTGACGGGCGGCACGCTCGTCGGCATGGAGCGGATCTCCGGCTACAACATCGCCGCCAAGACCGGTACGGCCGAGGTCGCCGAGGGCTCGAAGGGCTACGGCGGACAGCGCATCACGTCGGTGGCCGGAATGGCACCCGCCGAGGACCCCCAGTATGTTGTCACGGTGACGTTCACGAAGCCGCAGACCAACAAGTGGTCCAGTGGTGCGGCTCCGGCGTTCCGAACCCTCATGTCCCAGGTGCTCGAGAAGTACCGAGTAGCCCCCTCCACGACGCCGGCGAAGCTCTACCCGTCGACGTGGTGAGGAAGAAGGAACACTTGTCCGCACGGATCCCCCCGGTCCTCCGACCCGAACACCCGACCCCGAGGGCCGTCGCCGAACTCGCCAACGCCTTCGGCATGCGAGTCGTCGGCTCGGTCGACGCCGTCGAGACGACCGGTGTCACCCTGAGCGCCACGGAGGTGCAGCCGGGCGACCTGTTCGTCGGTGTGCACGGCGCCAACCGCCACGGTGCGCAGTTCGCGACCGAGGCCGCCGAGCGCGGTGCCGTCGCGGTCCTCACCGACCAGGACGGCGTCGCACTCGTCGAGCCCTCCGGCCTGCCGGTGCTCGTCGTCGACGACCCGCGCGCCGCCCTCGGCGACGTCGCGGCCTGGGTCTACCGCACGCACCCGGACGAGGCGACCGACCTGCCGCAGCTGTTCGCCGTCACCGGCACGAACGGCAAGACGAGCACGTCGTACATCCTCGAGGGGATCCTCAAGCAGCTCGGCCTGGTCACCGGCCTCAGCTCGACCGCGGAGCGCCACATCGGTTCGCTCAGCGTCACGAGCCGCCTGACCACGCCCGAGGCCAGCGAGATGCACGCGCTCCTCGCCCGGATGCGCGAGAGCGAGGTGCGCGCGGTCGCGGTCGAGGTCAGCGCGCAGGCCCTCAGCCGCCACCGGGTCGACGGGATCGTCTTCGACGTCGCGGCGTTCACGAACCTGTCGCACGACCACCTCGACGACTACGCCGACATGGAGGAGTACTACCAGGCGAAGCTCCCGCTGTTCCAGCCCGAGCACGCCCGTCGCGGCGTCGTCTCGCTGGACACCGACTGGGGCCACCGCGTGGTGCAGGACTCCCGCATCCCGGTCACCACGATCACCGTGCACCCGGACGTCGAGGCCGAGTGGCACGTCGACATCGTCGAGGCGCACGCCGCGTACACCGAGTTCCGCCTGACCGGTCCCGAGGGCCGCGAGCTGACCACCCGCGTGCCGCTCATCGGCTGGCACATGGCCGCGAACGCCGCGCTGGCGATCGTCATGCTCGTCGAGGGCGGCTTCGAGCTCGGCGCGATCGCCCAGGCGCTCGAGACGAACCACCGGCAGTACGCCGACCAGGGCGACGACCGTCCGGTGTCCGCGATCGAGTGCTACCTGCCCGGTCGCACCGAGCGGGTGTCCGGCGAGCACGGCCCGAGCGTCTACGTCGACTTCGGCCACAGCGCCGACGCCTTCGAGAACACCCTCGCCGCGGTCCGCCAGTTCACGGCCGGCCGGGTCCTCATGCTGTTCGGCGCCGACGGCGACCGCGACACGACCAAGCGCGGCGACATGGCGCGCGTGGCAGCTGCCGGCAGCGACGTCCTCGTCGTCACCGATCACCACCCCCGCTTCGAGGACGCCGCGTCGATCCGGAAGACCCTGGTCGACGCCGCACGCGAGGCCTACCCGGACCACGAGCTGTACGAGGTGAGTCCGCCCGAGGCGGCGATCCGCAAGGCGGTGAGCCTGCTCGGCGAGGGCGACTCGATCCTCTGGGCCGGTCCCGGCCACCAGGACTACCGCGACATCCAGGGCGTCCGCACGCCGTACTCCGCCCGCGACGAGGCCCGTGCGGCCCTGCGCGAGGCCGGCTGGGAGCCGAACGCCGGCCCGGCGGAGGACATCCGATGATCGCCCTGACCCTCGCCGAGATCGCCCGCGCGGTCGACGGCGAGCTGATCGGCGGTGCCCAGGCGACCGACGTCGCCGAGCCCGGCGACCTCGTCGTCGACGGCTCGGTCGAGACCGACTCGCGCCTGGTCCGCCCCGGCAGCGTCTTCTTCGCCCTGCCCGGCGAGGTCACCGACGGACGTCGCTTCGTGCCCGCCGCGACCGAGGCCGGCGCAGCACTGGTGATCACACCCGAGCGCGTCGACACGACCGCGCCGCAGATCGTCGTCGCCGACGGGTACGCCGCCCTCGCCGCGCTCGCGCACGAGGTCGTCACGCGCGTCCGGACGGCCTCCGCCGACCGGGTCGACGCCGAGGGCCGCCCGGCGCCCCTGCGCGTCGTCGGCATCACCGGTTCCAACGGCAAGACGAGCACGAAGAACATGCTCCGCACGATCCTCGAGCAGCACGGCGAGACCGTCGCGCCGCAGGGGTCGTTCAACAACCACGTCGGCGCACCGATCTCGATGCTCCGCGTCACGTACGACACCCGGTACCTCGTGGTCGAGATGGGGGCGAGCGGCGTCGGCCACATCGCCAAGCTCGTCTCGATCGCCGAGCCGGACACCGGTGTCGTGCTCAAGGTGGGCCTGGCGCACGCCGGCGAGTTCGGCGGCATCGAGGCGACGCAGCGCGCGAAGTCCGAGATGGTCACCGACCTGCCCGCGACCGCCACCGCCCTGCTCAACGTCGACGACGACCGGGTCGCGTCGATGCGCGACCTGACGGCCGCCCAGGTGGTCGGCTTCGGCACGTCGGCGGACGCCGACTACCGCATCACCGGCATCGAGACGGACCGCAGCGGCACCCGCTTCACCCTCACCGCGCCTCCCGTACCAGCGGACGACCCGTCTGCAGACGGCGGCCGACCGGGAGGCCCGGATCACGTCGACGTGCGCCTCGCGATCCTGGGTGAGCACCACGCCATGAACGCGTCCGCCGCGCTCACGGTCGCCCATCAGTGGGGCGTCCCGCTCGCCGACGGCGCCGCGGCGCTCGCGTCGATGACGCGTGCCGAGCGCTGGCGCATGGAGCTGCTCCAGGGCGGCCCCGAGGGCGTGACCGTCATCAACGACGCGTACAACGCGTCGCCCGACTCCACCGCGGCGGCGCTGCGGACCCTGGCGCAGATCGTGCGTCCGGGGGAGCGGACCGTCGCCGTGCTCGGCGAGATGGCCGAGCTCGGGGAGTACTCCGTCGAGGAGCACGACCGCATCGGTCGGCTCGTCGTCCGCCTCGGCATCGGACAGCTCGTGGTCGTCGGCCGCGGCGCGATGCCCATCCACCAGGCCGCCACCCTCGAGGGATCGTGGGACGGCGAGTCCGTGTACATCGAGGACGTCGACGACGCCGTCCACACCCTGCAGGACATGCTCCGCCCCGGCGACGTGGTCCTCGTCAAGTCCTCGAAGTCTGCCGAACTGCGATTCCTCGGCGACCGCCTCGGAGGTGTCACCAAATGATCGCGCTCCTCGTCGCCGGCGCTGTGTCGCTGGTGTTCACGTTGCTGCTCACCCCGTTCTTCATCAAGCTGTTCCACCGCCTCGGCTGGGGACAGTTCATCCGTGACGACGGTCCGCAGTCGCACCACACCAAGCGCGGGACCGCCACGATGGGCGGCATCGTGCTCATCATCGGTGCGGTCATCGGGTACTTCGTCGGGCACCTGGTCGGGGGCGACTCGGTCACGCTGTCCGGCCTGCTCGTCCTGTTCCTCATGGTCGGGCTCGGGTTCGTCGGCTTCATCGACGACTTCCTCAAGGTCCGGCGGCAGCGCAGTCTCGGCCTCGGCGGCTGGGCCAAGGTCCTCGGCCAGGTCATCGTCGGCGTGATCTTCGCCACGATCGCCCTCGTCGTGCCGACGTCGAACGGCAAGCCGCCGGCGTCCACGATGATCTCGGCGATCCGCGACGTCCCGTGGCTCGACTTCATGGCGCTCGGCACCGTCATCGGCACCGTGCTGTTCCTCGCCTGGATCGTGCTGCTCACCGTGTCCACGTCGAACGGCGTGAACGTGGCGGACGGCCTCGACGGCCTCGCCACCGGGTCGAGCACCCTGGCGATCGGCTCGTACGTCATCATCGGCTTCTGGCAGTCGAACCAGCTCTGCGGCGGAGCGCGTCTCGACGAGCGGGCCGCCGACGCCTGCTACACGGTGTCGAACCCGCTCGACCTGGCGGTCGTCGCCGCCGCGGTCTGCGGTGGGCTCATCGGCTTCCTCTGGTACAACACGTCGCCAGCGCAGATCTTCCTCGGTGACACCGGCTCGCTCGGTCTCGGCGGAGCACTGGCGGGTCTCGCGATCCTCAGCCGCACCGAGCTGCTGCTCGTCCTCATCGGTGGCCTGTTCTTCATCGTCACCGGCTCGGTCATCCTGCAGCGGGCGTACTTCAAGATCACGCACGGCAAGCGCATCTTCCTGATGAGCCCGCTGCACCACCACTTCGAGCTGAAGGGGTGGGCCGAGGTGACCGTCGTGGTCCGCTTCTGGATCATCGCCGGCCTCTTCGTCGCCGCCGGTGTCGGCCTCTTCTACCTCGAATGGATCGCCCGTGTCGGCTGACCGTCTCGCCTCGCTCGACAGCTGGTACGCCGAGGGGTGGAAGGGACTGGACGTCGCCGTCCTCGGCCTCGGTGCCACCGGGTTCTCGGTGGCCGACACGCTCGTCGAGCTCGGCAGCGCCGTGACGGTCTACTCGACCGACGCGCCGTCGGACAGCGTCGAGCTCCTCGACGTCATCGGCGCGCGGTTCGTGCAGACGCCGCTCGACGCGGTGCCGGACGCCCTCGTGCAGCAGGCGCCGGACGTCGTCGTCGTGTCGCCGGGCCTGCCCCCGCACAACCCGACCGTGCAGTGGGCCGTGGCGAACAGCGTCGTCTGGGGCGACATCGAGCTCGCCTGGCGCGTGCGCGACAAGGTCGTCCGCGGCCCGGTCGCGGCGCCGTGGATCACGATCACGGGCACGAACGGGAAGACCACGACCACGCAGCTCACCACGGCGATGTACGAGGCCGGCGGGCTGCGGGCGGTGGCCTGCGGCAACATCGGCGTGCCGGTGCTCGACGTCGTCCGCGACCCGGACGGCTACGACGTGCTCGTCGTCGAGCTCTCCAGCCACCAGCTGCACTACATGGCGACCTCCGGCGACGGCGCGGTCGTGCCGCTCGCGAGCGCCTGCCTGAACATCGCGGACGACCACCTCGAGTGGCACGGCTCCGCCGAGGCCTACCGCGCCGCCAAGGCCAAGGTCTACGAGCGCACCGTGATGGCGTGCGTCTACAACACGACCGACGAGGTCACCCGGCACATGGTCGAGCAGGCCGACGTGGTCGAGGGCTGCCGGGCCGTCGGCTTCACGCCCGGTGTGCCGGCACCCGGTGACGTCGGCATCGTCGAGGACGTCCTCTGCGACCGAGCCTTCACCGAGGACCGCCGGAACAGCGCCTTCGAGCTCGCGACCCTCGCCGACCTCGAGGTCGCCGGGCTCGCCAGCCCGCACATGACGATGAACGTGCTCGCCGCAGCGGCCCTCGCCCGGGCCGGCACCGTGCAGCCGAACGCGATCCAGGGCGCCGTGCGCGCCTTCCGAGCCGACCACCACCGCACCGAGCGCGTCGCCGAGTCGGGCGGGATCGCCTGGGTCGACGACTCGAAGGCGACGAACCCGCATGCGGCGACGGCGTCGCTCGCCTCCTTCGACACGGTCGTGTGGATCGTCGGCGGCCTGTTCAAGGGCGTCGACGTCGACGGGCTCGTCGCCCGCTTCGGCCCCGACGTCCGCGCCGTCGTCGTGATCGGGACCGACCGCACGCCGGTCCTCGAGGCATTCGCGCGACACGCGCCCACGGTGCCGGTGCTCCAGGTGGAGACGACGGACACTGATCAGGTCATGCCCGAGGCGGTCCGGCATGCCGCATCGGTCGCGAGGCCGGGCGACACGGTCCTCCTCGCCCCGGCGGCCGCGTCGTTCGACCAGTTCGGCTCCTACGCCGACCGGGGGCAGCGCTTCGCGGCGGCGGTCCACGAGCACCTGGGAGGAGACGCGGATGGCGACCACACCGACGGATCTCCCGAACAGCCGTAACGCACGGCCCACGGGGACGTCCCGACGGACGAACGGCGCGATCGTCGCCGTCAAGAACGTCTTCGTCGCCGAGTCCGGCACCTTCTACGCGATCCTCGGCGTGACCCTGTTCCTCGTCGTCTTCGGGGTCGTCATGGTCCTGTCGTCGTCGAGCGTCGAGCAGTACGCCGCCACCCACGACTTCTTCGGGGCGGCATCGCGCCAGGGGCTGTACGCCGTGCTCGGCGTGCCGCTCATGCTCATCGCGAGTCGCGTGCCGGCACGCTGGTGGCGGAAGTGGGCCATGCGACTGCTCGGAGCAGCCCTCGTGCTGCAGCTGCTCGTCTTCACGCCGCTCGGTCTGGACATCCAGGGCAACCGGAACTGGATCAAGATCGGGGAGTCCTTCACCGCGCAGCCGTCCGAGGTCGTCAAGCTCGGACTCGCGCTCGGCATCGGCGCGATCATGTACGTCAAGCGGGACAAGCTCGACGACTGGAAAGAGGTCTTCATCCCGATCGGGATCGCCTCGATGGTGTCGCTCGGGCTCGTCGTCCTCGGTGGCGACCAGGGCACCGCGATGATCATGCTCCTGCTGGTCCTCGGCGCCCTCTACGTCGGCGGTGCCCGCGCGCGGCACCTGCTCGTCGGGGTCCTCGCCTTCGCGGTGATGCTGCCGTTCGTCACGATGGCGTCGAGCTCCCGCCGGGTGCGCATCGACGCGTGGTTGTCCGGCTGCACCGACTCGAACGCGTTCCAGGACCTCTGCTGGCAGCCCGTGCACGGCATGTGGGCGCTGGCATCAGGCGGCGTCTTCGGCGTCGGGCTCGGCAACTCCAAGGCGAAGTGGTCGTGGCTGCCCGAGGCCGACAACGACTACATCTTCGCGATCATCGGCGAGGAGCTCGGGCTGATCGGTGCGATCGTCGTGCTCGCCCTGTTCGTGGTGCTCGCCATCAGCATGATGAAGGTCATCCGCCAGTCGCGCGACCCCTTCGTGAAGACCGTCACCGGCGGCGTGCTGGCGTGGATCATCGGCCAGGCGCTCGTCAACATCGCCGTGGTGCTCGGGCTGCTGCCCGTGCTCGGCGTCCCGCTCCCGCTCATCTCCGCCGGTGGGTCGGCGCTCATCATGACGCTCGTCGCGATCGGCGTCGTGCTGTCCTTCGCGCGCGACCTGCCCGGCAAGCACGACCCGCGGCCGACGACCGCACCCCTCGACGGCACCACCACGAACGGACGACTCCGGTGAGCAAGTACCTCTTCGCCGGCGGCGGCACCGCCGGCCACGTCAACCCCCTGCTCGCGGTCGCCGACCGCCTGACCGACCGCGTGCCGGACGCCGAGGTGCTCGTGCTCGGCACCGCCGAGGGCCTGGAGTCCCGACTCGTGCCGATGCGCGGGTACGAGCTGCGGACGATCCCGCGCCTGCCGTTCCCGCGCCGCCTGAACGGTGCGGCCCTGCGGTTCCCGCAGCGGTTCGCCGCTGCGGTCAGGCAGACCGAACAGCTCATCCGCGACGAGCGGATCGAGGTCGTGCTCGGGGTCGGCGGCTACGCCGCCGCACCCGCCTACATCGCAGCCCGGCGGACCGGCACGCCGATCGTCGTGCACGAGCAGAACGCCAAGCCCGGGCTCGCGAACCGACTCGCGGCGTTCCTCACCGAGCACGTCGGCTTGACCTTCTCGAACACGCGGCTGCGCCACGGCCGGGTCGTCGGCATGCCGCTGCGCCGCGAGATCGAGTCGCTCGACCGTCGAGCGTCGCGGGCCGAGGGCCTCGCCGAGTTCGGACTCGACCCGGACCGCCCGGTGCTGCTCGTCACCGGTGGGTCGTCGGGCGCCCGGAGCATCAACCGGACCGTCAACCGGTCGGCGGCGGCCATCGTCGGTGCCGGCTGGCAGGTGCTGCACGTCGTCGGTGCGAAGTCGGACATCGGGCCGAGCGACCTCGACGGGTACCACGTGCTGCCCTACTGCGACCGCATGGACCTGGCGTACGCGGCGAGCGACTTCGTGGTGTCGCGCTCCGGCGCCGGCATGGTCTGCGAGCTCACCGCCGTGGGGCTGCCGAGCGTGCTCGTGCCGTACCCGGTCGGCAACGGCGAACAGCGGCACAACGCGAAGGACGTCGTCGACGCCGGCGGCGCGGTGCTCGTCGCCGACGGGGAATTCGACCAGGACTGGGTGACGTTCCAGCTCCTGACGATCCTGCAGGACCGCTCCCGCATCGCGGACATGACGGTCCGCGCGGGCAGTGTCGGCCACCGCGACGGAGCGGACCGCATGACCGACCTCGTCCTCGACGCGGCGAAGCACACGCAGCACGGAGTCGGGCACGCGCCCGACGGGACCGGGGACGCGCCCCGCCCCGCCAGCACCACGGAGGAAGCATGACCATCAAGCCGGACCTGACGCAGCCGATCCCGGACGACCTCGGCACGGTGCACTTCGTCGGCATCGGCGGCTCCGGCATGAGCGGCATCGCGCGGATGTTCCTCGCGGCCGGCCACCGGGTGTCCGGCAGCGACGCCCGTGAGACCGACACCACTGGTGCGATGCGCGACCTCGGCGCGACGGTGCACATCGGGCACGACGCCGCCAACCTCGCCGACGCCGACACGGTCGTCGTCACGAGCGCCCTCTGGCCGGACAACCCCGAGCTCCTCGAAGCGCAGCGCCGCGGCCTGCCGGTCCTGCACCGGTCGCAGGCCCTCGCCGCCCTCATCGCCGAGCGCCGCCTCGTCGCGGTCGCGGGTGCGCACGGCAAGACCACCTCGACCGGCATGATCGTCACCGCGATGGTCGAGCTCGGCCTCGACCCCAGCTACGTGAACGGCGGGGTCATCCAGTCCCTCGGCACGAGCTCGGCCCCGGGTTCGAGCGACCTGTTCGTCGTCGAGGCGGACGAGTCCGACGGCTCGTTCCTGCTCTACGACGTCGCCGTGGCGCTCGTCACGAACGTCGACGCCGACCACCTGGACCACTACGGCAGCGAGGAGGCGTTCACCGAGGCCTTCGTCGAGTTCGCCGCGAAGGCGAGCGAGCGCGTCGTCATCTCGAGCGACGACGCCGGCGCGAAGACGGTCACGGCCGGCATCCGCCAGCGCCCGGACGCCCCCGAGGTCGTCACCTTCGGCGAGGCCGTCGACGCGGACGTCCGCATCGAGGGCATCACCGAGTCCGCCGGCGTCGAGGTCGACTTCCGTGCCGGTGGCGAGGCGCACCACCTGACCCTCCGCGTGCCCGGCCGGCACAACGCGATCAACGCCGTCGGCGCCTTCGCGGTCCTGACCGGCCTCGGCGTCGCCCCGGCCGACGCGATCCGCGGGCTCGAGGCGTTCGGCGGCACCCAGCGCCGCTTCGAGCTGCACGGGGTCGAGCGCGGCGTCTCGGTCTACGACGACTACGCCCACCACCCGACCGAGGTCGCCGCGGCGCTCAAGGCCGCCCGCAACGTCGTCGGCGACGGCCGGATCATCGCGATCCACCAGCCGCACCTGTACTCACGCACCCGCCTGATGGCCGGGGACTTCGCGAAGGTCTACGAGGAGCTCGCCGACCACACGGTCGTCCTCGACGTCTACGGCGCCCGCGAGGACCCGGAGCCCGGCGTCACCGGCGCCCTCGTGCAGGAGCGCTTCGCCGACCAGTCGCGCGTCGAGTTCCTGCCCGACTGGGACGAGGCGGCGGCCCGCGCGGCCGCGGTCGCCGAGGACGGCGACATCATCATGACGCTGAGCTGCGGCGACGTGTACCGGATCATCCCGCAGGTGTTGGGAGCGCTGTCCCGGTGAGGCGACCCGAGGGATTCGACGAGGGGGACGCCCGCGCGGACGCCCCGGCCGAGGACGCCGCGGCGCTCCGGCAGCGTCGTGCCCCCTCGATGCCGCGGCTGCCGTTCCGCGGCCGCTCGACGGACGGCCAGGAGGCCCGGCCGGCGTCCGACGCGGCCGTCGCGTCCGACGACGCCCCGGCCCCGACGTCCGCCCCGGCACCCGAGGACACCGCCGGTTCCGCGCGGGACCGCGTCGGCGCCATCGCGGGTGCTGCCGGCCGCCGCTTCGGCGCCGGGCTGTCCACCGTCGCCGACCGGCTGCGCGAGTACACGCCCGACGAGGACCACGAGTCGCATCCGCGGGTCGAGGGCGCACGCAGGGTCGAACCGGCGACGGGCGACTCCCAGGTCACCGACGTGCTCACGTCGCCCGTCGGCACCGGGGTCCGCGCCGCCGAGACCGCCCGCGAGGCACGGATCGCGAAGCGCCGCCGTCGGCTCCTCGAACGCGCCGAGGTCCGGCGGTTCACCCGCAGGAGCCGCCACCGTCGTGCTGCGTGGATCACCGCGGCGGGCATCGTCGTCGTGCTCGGCGCGTCGATCCTGGTCGCCGTGTACTCGCCGCTCATGGCGCTCCGCACGATCGAGGTGAAGGGGACGAACCGCGTCGACGAGTCCGCGCTGCGGCAGGCACTGTCGGACCAGGTGGGCACGCCGCTCGCCAGACTCGACTTCGACGCGATCAAGCGCGACGTCGCTGGGTTCCCGCTCATCGAGAGCTACGTGACCGAGGAAGCCCCGCCGCACACGCTCGTCATCACGGTCACCGAGCGCACCCCGGTCGTCGCCGTGAAGTCGGGGAGCACGTTCGACCTCGTCGACCCGGCGGGCATCGTCGTGCAGTCGTCGCCCAAGCGCCCGGACACGATGCCGCTCGCCGACATCGCGCGTGCGGAGCTCGGGTCGATGAGCTTCCGCACGATGACCGAGGTCGTGCTCGCGCTGCCGTCCTCGGTGCGGTCGCAGGTCACCCGGGTCGCCGGCTCGACGGCCGACGACGTGACGCTGACGCTGCGCGACAAGTCGACGGTCGTGTGGGGGAGTCCCGACGACCCGCGGGCGAAGGCCGCGCTGCTCGCCGCCCTCGTCGAGGACCACGAGGCGAGGAACCCCGGCGTCGTCGTCGAGTACGACGTGTCCGCCCCGGACAACGGCGTCATCCGCGCGAAGCGGTGAGCGGCGGAGAAATGCCGGGCGCGATCGGCGACACGCGGCGTGGCGAGGCGACAGTGCGCCGAGCGCACCCGTAGCGTCGGAGCCAGCACCACAACTACCAGCATTGCCCCTGAACTTCAAGTAGAGGTTGAGGGTTCGACCGGAGGCCTGACTGACGTGACCACGAACCACAACTACCTCGCCGTCATCAAGGTCGTCGGTGTCGGCGGCGGCGGCGTCAACGCCGTCAACCGGATGATCGAGCTCGGCCTGCGTGGGGTCGAGTTCATCGCGATCAACACCGACGCCCAGGCGCTGCTCCTCAGCGACGCCGACGTCAAGCTCGACGTCGGCCGCGAGATCACCCGCGGCCTCGGTGCCGGCGCGGACCCCGAGGTCGGCCGTCGCGCCGCCGAGGACCACGCCGAGGAGATCGAGGAGGCCCTGGCGGGCGCCGACATGGTCTTCGTCACCGCCGGCGAGGGCGGCGGGACCGGCACGGGTGGTGCTCCCGTCGTCGCGCGCATCGCGAAGTCGATCGGCGCGCTGACCATCGGTGTCGTCACGAAGCCGTTCAGCTTCGAGGGCAAGCGCCGCCAGTCCCAGGCCGAGAACGGCGTCGCCGGGCTGAAGGACGAGGTCGACACGCTCATCGTCGTCCCGAACGACCGCCTGCTCGAGATCAGCGACCGCGGCATCTCCATGGTCGAGGCCTTCGCGACCGCCGACCAGGTGCTCCTCGCCGGCGTGCAGGGCATCACCGACCTCATCACCACCCCGGGTCTCATCAACCTCGACTTCGCCGACGTGAAGAGCGTCATGCAGGGTGCGGGATCCGCGCTCATGGGCATCGGCTCGTCGCGCGGCGCCGACCGCGCCATCAAGGCCGCGGAGCTCGCGGTGGCGTCGCCGCTGCTCGAGGCCTCGATCGACGGCGCGCACGGCGTGCTGCTCTCGATCCAGGGCGGCTCGAACCTCGGCATCTTCGAGATCAACGACGCGGCCCGCCTCGTGCAGGAAGCCGTCCACCCCGAGGCGAACATCATCTTCGGTGCCGTCATCGACGACACCCTCGGCGACGAGGTCCGCGTGACGGTCATCGCCGCCGGCTTCGACGGTGGCGAGCCCACCACGCAGCAGAAGGAACGTCGCTCGAGCTACGTCGACCCCGAGTCGAGCGCGACGGTCCCCGTCGCCGCGTCGACCGGTGCGATCGAGGACTCGAGCACGTCGAGCCCGTCCTGGGCCTCCCAGGAGCACCAGCCGCCGGTGCAGCGCGCCGCCGACCCGGCCTTCGACGACGACGCCGACGAGCTCGACGTCCCCGACTTCCTGAAGTAACCGTCTCCTTGGCAGCCGAACCGCGCCTCCAGACCGCCTCGTCCCACGACGACGGACTGGAGGCGCGTGTTGCGTCCGTCAGGGCAGGCATCGCCGACGCGGCGCGAGCCGCGGGGCGGTCGGTGGACGAGCTGACGCTCGTCGTCGTCACGAAGTACCACCCGGCCTCGCTGGTGCGCGAGCTCGCCGCACTGGGTGTCACGGACGTGGGGGAGAACCGCCACCAGGAGGCGCAGGCGAAGGCGGCGGAGCTCGCCGACCTGCCGCTCACCTGGCACTTCGTCGGGCAGCTGCAGTCGAAGAAGGCCCGTCAGGTCCGCCGGTACGCCGACGTGGTGCAGTCGCTCGACCGCGACTCGGTCGTCGACGCCTTCGCCCCGACCGAAGCCGAGCCGTCGCCGCGGATCCTCGACGGGTTCGTGCAGGTGAACCTGACGGACGACCCCGGCCGTGGCGGTGTCCAGCCGGACGACGTCGAGGCGATGGTCGCCCGGGTGCTCGCCACGGGGACGATCCGGTTGCGCGGGGTCATGGCGGTCGCACCGCTCGACGAGGAACCGCGTCGCGCCTTCGCCCGGCTCCGCACCGTCTCCGACCGCGTGGTGTCGCTCGAGCCGACGGCGACCGACATCTCGGCGGGCATGAGCGGCGACTACGCCGACGCCGTCGCCGAGGGCGCGACACACCTGCGGATCGGTACCGCAATCACGGGAAACCGGCCGGTCGCGCCCTAGCCTCGACTCAGGGCATCCACGAGCAGACACCTCCGGAGGAACCATGGCCAACCCGCTGAAGAAGACGATGGTCTACCTCGGCCTCGCCGACGAGGAACTCGACTACGAGGACGAGCAGCCGCAGCAGGCACCCGCACGCCAGCAGGCCGCGGCCGCTCCGGCTGCTGCCCCGGCCGCCGCTCCCGCTCCGGAGACCCCGGCCGCCGCGCCCGCAGCAGCTCCGGCTGCCGCCGCGCCGGCCCCGACGAAGACGCACACCCACCAGCGCGGCGCCCAGGTCACCCCGCTCCGCCGCGCGAACACGACCGCACAGAAGGCGACCCCGGTCCAGGAAATGAACGAGATCCTCACCGTCCACCCCCGCGAGTACAAGGACGCGCAGTCCATCGCCGAGAGCTTCCGTGACGGGATCCCCGTCATCATCAACCTCTCGCAGATGACCGAGGGCGACGCGCGCCGCATGATCGATTTCGCCTCCGGGCTCTCGCTCGGCCTGTTCGGCAAGATCGAGCGCGTCACGAACAAGGTCTTCCTGCTCTCGCCCGCCCACGTCGCAGTGAGCGGTGAGCCTGCTGAGGTAGAGTCCGACATCGAGGCGAACTTCTTCGCCCAGCCCTGAGTCCCAGGCGCACCCGCCCCTGAGCGCCGTCCCCGGACGGCACTCGCACGAGACGAGCGAGCCACACCGTGTCCGCGATCTTCACGCTCCTGTACTACGTCCTGCTGCTCTACTTCCTGGTGATGTGGGGCCGGTTCGCGCTCGACCTGGTGCAGAGCTTCAACCGCTCCTGGCGTCCGCGCGGAGGCCTGCTCGTGGTGTCCGAGTTCGTGTACACGGTCACGGACCCGCCGATCCGGGCGGTCCGCCGGGTGCTCCCGCCGCTCCGGCTCGGGCCGATCGCGCTCGACTTCGGCTGGACGATCGTCATGCTCGTGACGATCATCCTCATGCGGCTCATGCCCTTCCTGGCCGCCGTCGTCTGACGACCGCGGTCGTCGCGACACGCGCCACGCCGCGCGGGCGGCACGGTTCCGCCCCACCGTCGGTGTACGGTGGTCGGGATCGATGCCGCGTCCGCGTGGCATCCGCGCCACCCGGTTCGACTGGTACATTCGGTCCGACCCGAAGTGGTTCCACACGTTCAGCAGTTCTATTGAGGTGACGGCAATGGCTTTGACGCCGGAAGACGTAGTCAACAAGCGGTTCCAGCCGACGAAGTTCCGCGAGGGCTACGACCAGGACGAGGTCGACGACTTCCTCGACGAGGTCGTCGTCGAGCTCCGTCGCCTGACCGCGGAGAACGACGAGCTCCGTCAGCGCCTGCAGGCTGCCGAGTCGGCCAGCCCCGCGCCGTCGCTCGAGAAGTCCGAGCAGCCCGCTCCGGCCGCCGAGCCCGAGCCCGCCCCGGTCGAGGCAGCACCGGAGCCCGCTCCGGTCGCCGCCGCTCCGGCCCCCGCCGCCGCTCCGGTGTCGACGGTCCCGGCCGACGAGGACACCGAGGGCACCACGAACCTGCTCACGCTGGCTCGTCGTCTGCACGAGGAGCATGTCCGCGAGGGCATCGAGAAGCGCGACGCGCTCATCGCCGAGGGCACCGCGCAGGCCGCCCGCCTGGTCTCCGAGGCCGAGGCGAAGCAGCGTCAGATCATCGCCGACACCGAGAACACCAACCGTCAGCGCGTCGCGGTGCTCGACCAGGAGCGCACGCAGCTCGAGGGCAAGATCGACGAGCTCCGCACCTTCGAGCGCGACTACCGTGCGCAGCTCAAGAGCTACATCCAGGGGCAGCTCTCCGAGCTCGACTCCTCGGGCGAGCAGTCCTCGGGCCTCGCCCCCGCGCCGGCATCGGCGCAGGGCTTCGGCAACTGACGTTGTCCCGTCCGACCTCACCGGCGAAGGTCAGTGCCCGCGCGATCGCGGGCCTGGCCTTCGCCGCTGTCGTGGTGGTGGCCGCCGACCAGATCGCGAAGGCGCTCGTCGTCGCACACCTGCCGTACGGCACACCCGTGCCCGTCCTCGGCGGCGCACTCCAGTTCCTCTACGTCCGCAACCCCGGTGCCGCGTTCTCGTTCGCGGTGAACATGACCTGGGTCTTCTCGGTCATCTCGGCCGCGGTCGTCGTGGGCATCATCGTCTTCGCCCGCCGCATCCGGTCGATGTGGTGGGCCATCGTGCTCGGCATGCTGCTCGGCGGCGCGCTCGGCAACCTGGTCGACCGCCTGTTCCGTGAGCCGGGCTTCGCGCGCGGCCACGTCGTCGACTTCATCTCGACGCCGTGGATGATGCCGGCCATCTACAACGTCGCCGACTCGTTCATCTGCATCAGCATGGTGGTCTTCGTGCTCCTCGTGGTGCTCGGCGTGAACCTCGACGGCACCCGCACGGTGTCGACGAAGCGTGCCGCCGCGGCGGGGACCGACCCGGCCGCGCCGCTCGACGGCGGGGCCGCGTTCGCACCCGCGCCGACGGCAGCCGACGCGCCGGAGCCGGACCGGGCCTCCCGCTCGGAGCAGCACGACCGACGCGACACCCTGGGGCACGACGCCACGTGACCGAGAGCCGTTCCCTGCCCGTCCCCGACGGGCTCGCCGGTGAGCGCGTCGACGCCGCCATCGCCA
>NZ_MJGO01000023.1:103650-335754 GCF_001864895.1 Curtobacterium sp. MCBA15_009 | reverse complement strand
CATCGTCCCCGCCGTCGTGCCCGGCATGACGGTCGTCCACGACGACGAGGACATCGTCGTCGTCGACAAGCCCGTCGGCGTCGCCGCGCACCCCTCGCCCGGCTGGGACGGCCCGACCGTGCCCGGGGGCCTCGCGGCCGCCGGGTTCACCATCGCGACGTCCGGCGCCGCCGAGCGTGCCGGGATCGTGCACCGCCTCGACGTCGGCACCTCGGGCCTGATGGTCGTCGCGAAGACCGAGGTCGCGTACACGCACCTCAAGCGCGCGTTCAAGGAGCGCACGGTCGAGAAGGTCTACCACGCCCTCGCCCAGGGCCACCCCGACCCGACGTCCGGCACGGTGGACGCCCCGATCGGCCGGCACCCGTCGAGCGACTGGAAGTTCGCCGTCACGGCCGACGGCAAGCCGAGCGTGACCCACTACGAGACCCTCGAGGCCTTCCGCGCCGCCACCCTGCTCGAGGTGCACCTGGAGACCGGTCGCACGCACCAGATCCGCGTGCACATGGCCGCCACCCGCCACCCCCTGGTCGGCGACACGATGTACGGCGCCGACCCGGTGCTCGCCGCGGAGCTCGGCCTCACCCGCCAGTGGCTCGACGCCGTGCGGCTCGGCTTCGCGCACCCGCGCACAGGGGAGTGGGTGTCGTTCGAGGCGTCCTACCCCGACGACCTGCAGGCCGCGCTCGACCGCATCCGCGCCGCGTAGGCGCGGGGGACGTCGCTGCTCGGCGAGAGGGCGCGATGTGTCGTCCGGAGCGTCTCTGGGCGACACATCGTGCCCCTTGGACGTCCCGCTCACGGCGCGTCGTGCCCGCTCGGCGTCGCGCCCCGCGCGTGTCCCGACCGACTGCCGGACGGGAGGCGCGTGGCGGCGCCGCCCCGTGCCTCCCGTCCGGTCCGGCGCTGCACCGGCATCGGCGCCGCGTGCGTCGGGCGGCGAGGCCGCGCAGTCGGCCGCGTGCGGCGCCGCCGACCGGCAGTTCGTGCGACCCCGGCGGCCGGCCCGCGGCGTGTCGCGCGACCTCGTGCGCCGGGGCGAGGGACACGCGCGGGATTGTCCCCAGCCGCGGTTAGGCTTGTCGGACCCAGCAGCAAGACCGTTCGACCGGAGGCTCCGTGGCGGATTCCGACTCCTTCGTCCACCTGCACGTGCACAGCGAGTACTCGATGCTCGACGGCGCTGCCCGACTCGGCGACCTGGTGGCCGAGACAGCCGCGCAGGGCATGCCCGCCGTGGCGGTGACCGACCACGGCAACATGTTCGGCGCGTTCGAGTTCTGGAAGGCCGCGAAGGCCGGCGGCGTGAAGCCGATCATCGGGACCGAGGCGTACATCACGCCCCGCACCCACCGCACCGACAAGACCCGTGTGCGCTGGGGTGACGGCGGTGGCGATGACGTGTCCGGCGCCGGGTCGTACACGCACATGACGATGTTCGCCGAGAACACGACGGGCATGCACAACCTGTTCCGGTTGTCGTCGAAGGCCTCGATCGAGGGCTACTACTTCAAGCCCCGCATGGACATCGAGCTGCTGCAGGAGTACCACGAGGGCATCATCGCGACGACGGGCTGCCCCTCGGGCGAGATCCAGACGCGCCTGCGCCTCGGGCAGTACGAGGAAGCGCGCCAGGCAGCTGCCGACTACCGCGACATCTTCGGCAAGGAGAACTACTTCGCCGAGATCATGGACCACGGGCTCGAGATCGAGCGCCGGGTCATGAGCGACGTCATCCGCCTGGCGAAGGACCTCGGCATCCCGCTCGTCGGCACGAACGACCTGCACTACACGCACTCGCACGACGCGAAGTCGCACGCGGCCCTGCTCTGCGTGCAGTCCGGTTCGACGCTGAACGACCCGAACCGCTTCAAGTTCGACGCCGACGAGTTCTACCTGAAGACCCCGCAGCAGATGCGGCACGTCTTCCGCGACAACCCCGACGCCTGCGACAACACGCTGCTCATCGCCGAGCGGTGCAACGTCGAGTTCGACACCGCGGCGAACTACATGCCGAAGTTCCCGGTCCCCGCGGGCGAGACGGAGCACACCTGGTTCGAGAAGGAGGTCGCGAAGGGCTTGCAGTACCGCTACCCCGGCGGCATCCCGACCGAGGTCCAGGAGCGCGCCGACTACGAGGTCGGCATCATCAACCAGATGAACTTCCCGGGGTACTTCCTCGTCGTCGCCGACTTCATCAACTGGTCGAAGGACAACGGCATCCGGGTCGGCCCCGGCCGTGGTTCCGGCGCCGGCTCGATGGTGGCGTACGCGATGCGCATCACCGACCTCGACCCGATCCGGCACGGCCTGATCTTCGAGCGGTTCCTCAACCCGGACCGCGTCTCGATGCCCGACTTCGACGTCGACTTCGACGACCGGCGCCGCGGTGAGGCGATCAAGTACGTCACCGAGAAGTACGGGTCGGAGCGCGTCGCGCAGATCGTCACGTACGGCACGATCAAGGCGAAGCAGGCGCTGAAGGACTCGTCCCGCGTGCTCGGCTTCCCGTTCGGCATGGGCGAGAAGCTCACGAAGGCGATGCCGCCGCCCGTGATGGGCAAGGACATCCCGCTCACCGGGATCTTCGACAAGGACCACCCGCGCTACAAGGAGGCCGTCGACGTCCGCACGGTCGTCGAGACCGACCCCGAGGCGAAGACCGTCTTCGACACGGCACTCGGGCTCGAGGGGCTGAAGCGCCAGTGGGGCGTGCACGCGGCCGGCGTCATCATGTCGAGCGACCCGCTCATCGACATCATCCCGATCATGAAGCGGGAGCAGGACGGCCAGATCGTCACGCAGTTCGACTACCCGGCAGCGGAGTCGCTCGGCCTGATCAAGATGGACTTCCTGGGGCTGCGGAACCTCACGATCATCAGTGACGCCCTCGACAACATCAAGTCGAACCGCGGCATCGACCTCGACCTCGAGACCATGGGGCTCGAGGACCCCGAGGCCTACGCCCTGCTGCAGCGCGGCGACACCCTCGGCGTCTTCCAGCTCGACGGCGGCCCGATGCGCGGTCTGCTGCGCCTCATGAAGCCCGACAACTTCGAGGACATCTCCGCGCTCATCGCCCTGTACCGTCCGGGGCCGATGGGTGCGAACTCGCACACGAACTACGCCCTGCGCAAGAACGGCGAGCAGCCGATCACCCCGATCCACCCGGAGCTCGAGGAGCCCCTGGCGGAGATCCTCGGCGGCACCTACGGCCTGATCATCTACCAGGAGCAGGTCATGGCCATCGCGCAGAAGGTGGCGGGCTTCTCCCTCGGCCAGGCGGACATCCTCCGCCGCGCGATGGGCAAGAAGAAGAAGTCCGAGCTCGACAAGCAGTACGCGGGCTTCGAGAAGGGCATGCTGGACAACGGCTACTCGGCGGCCGCGATCAAGACGCTGTGGGACATCCTGCTGCCGTTCTCCGACTACGCCTTCAACAAGGCGCACTCGGCGGCGTACGGCGTCGTCTCCTTCTGGACGGCGTACCTCAAGGCGCACTACCCGGCCGAGTACATGGCCGCGTTGCTGACGAGCGTCGGCGACGCCCGTGACAAGCTCGCGCTGTACCTGAACGAGTGCCGCCGGATGGGCATCAAGGTGATGCCGCCGGACGTCAACGAGTCCATCGGCTTCTTCGCCGCCGTCGGCGAGGACATCCGCTTCGGCATGGGCGCGATCCGCAACGTCGGGTTCAACGTCGTCGACGACATCGTGCAGGCGCGCACGGAGAAGGGCGCGTTCGAGTCCTTCCACGACTTCCTGCGCAAGATCCCGATCTCGTCGGCGAACAAGCGCACGGTCGAGTCGCTCATCAAGGCCGGTGCGTTCGACGAGTTCGGCGACTCCCGGCGCGCGCTCGTCGAGATCCACGAGGGCGCCGTCGAAGGTGCGGTCAAGGTCAAGCGCGACGAGGCCCACGGCAACGTCGGCTTCGACTTCGACTCGCTCTTCGCCGAGGTCGCCGAGGAACAGCCGTCCGCTGCCGCGGTGTCCCAGGTGCCGGACCGCCCCGAGTGGTCCAAGCGCGACAAGCTCGCGTTCGAGCGGGACATGCTCGGCCTGTACGTCTCCGACCACCCGCTCGCCGGGCTCGAGATCGAGCTCGCCAAGCACCAGTCGATCACCATCGCCGACCTCATCGGGGCCGACGACTCGATCGAGGGCGAGACGGTCACCGTCGCGGGGCTCCTGACGAGCGTGCAGCACCGGGTGGCGAAGTCGAGCGGCAACCCGTACGGCATCGTCGACATCGAGGACTTCGGGGGCCAGATCGGCGTGATGTTCCTGGGCAAGACGTACCAGGAGTTCGGGCCGTCCCTCGTCGCCGACTCGATCGTCGTGCTGCGTGGTCGCGTCAACGTGCGTGACGACGGCAAGGCGCTGCACGCGGTGAGCATGTTCCAGCCGGCGATCGGCGACGGGATGGGCTCCGGTCCGCTGACCCTGTCCCTGCCCGAGCGGCAGGCCACCACCACGACGGTGACCGAGCTCGCGGCCGTCCTCGGTCGGCACCAGGGCGAGACCGAGGTGCGGCTGAAGCTCCTGAAGGACGACGTCGCCCGGACCTTCGAGCTGCCGTTCCCGGTGAACCTGACACCGGACCTGTTCGGCGAGCTGAAGAGCTTGCTCGGCCCGCGCTGCCTGGTCTGATCGGTCGAGCGGTGGGGGAAGCGAGCACAGTGGAGTGAGCACAGTGGAGTGAGCACAGGAGAGTGAGCACAGTGGAGCGAGCGCGGGTGGGCCGTGGGACGGCCGTGCTCCTCGGTGCTGTCGTCGCGGTGGCGACGGTGCTCGCCACCGCGGGGTGCACGAACCACCTCAACGCGGGTTCCGGTGCCGGCGAGGACTTCGCGGACCACTTCCGCACGGTGGACGGCGTCGCAGCGGTGACGGGGAGCGGGACGAACAACCTGCCGTTCAGCGGCGAGGCGTCGGTCGCCGCGGTCCTCGACGACGACCTGTCGGACGCCCGGCTGACGGACCTCGTCGACGAGATGGGCCGGTACGCGGCCGACCACACGAACGGTTCACTGCGCTGGTCGGGCCGGATCGTGGTGGACGGCTACCAGATCCCGCTCGCGGCGAAGCGCACCCCGAACCACCGCACACTCGACCTGCTCGCCGAGGTGCGCCACGACGACCGCTTCGACGGCGGCGAGATCGACCCCGAGTGGCGGATCGCCCTGCGGGCCGCGGCGACGGACGACCTCGTCACGGCGTGGCACCGGGCCCGCGAGCTCTCGACCTCGGACGACGCGTCGGTGCTGGCCTACTCGGGTGTCCCCGACGACTCCGACCGGCCGGAACACGACGCCAGCTGGGTGCTGTCCTCGACGGACCAGGACGCCCGCGACCTGTACGACGACCTCAACTCCGGCGGGGCGCCGCGGAAGCGCTCCGTCCCCGAGGGGGACGGCGCCACCGCGCGGCTCGCCGCGCAGGTGATGGCCGTGCCCGACGTCGACGGCGCGGTGATCACCCCGTCGTCCGTCTCCGCACACGCCACGTCGTTCGCCCGCACCGACTCCGTCCGCCGGGCCGTCGAGGCGCGGGCACCCGACGGAACGCTCGTGCTCGTCTCCGGTGGTCCCGTGCACCGGACGGGGGCGGGGGACCACGCAGCGGCCGACCGGGTCGTGGACGCCGTCCTCGCGTCGCAGCCGGACCTCACGCGCGTCGAGGAGGCACCGGACCGCGTCGGCGTCGTCGTCCCCGACATCGACACGGCGACGACGCTGGCCGGCGTCGTCGGCGCAGTGCACCCGCCGGCGGCGGTGGACCGCGTCGACCTGGCCACTGACGAGTCCGCCCTGGGCGACGTCGTCGAGACGGACACCCAGCTGGTGATCAGTGCGCCCCCGGACGCCCTCGTCCGTGCCGCCCGGATCGCCGCGGCACTCGATGCGGACGGCCCGGTCGTGGTCCGTCTGCCCAGCAGCGCCGAGGGGCAGGCCGACGTGCGGGTCACCGTGCCGTCGTCCGCGTCGTTTCCCGGACTCGCGAAGACGCTCCGTGCGCTCGACCTGCAGGGTGCGTCGCTGCAGATCCGGTTGCCGTCCGGTGCCGACAACGGGTCCGGCACCGTGAACGCCGACCTCGACGACCCGACCGACGTCTCCGCCGGCAGCGACGCGGCGGACCAGCGCACCGCTCAGGCGTGGCGTGACGCCTGGGCAGCGAGCCGCTGACGACCGCAGGCGGTCACCACCCGTCGGCCGGGAGGCCCGGGGCGGCTCCCTGAGGAGCCTCCGGTCCGTCCGGTGGGTGCGTCAGGCGCCGCGGCCGGTGATCGCCCGGATGCGCGCGACCACGCGGGGGTTCCGGGCGCCGAAGCTCAGCGCCGTGAGTCGCCGCAGGGACACCGTGGCGCGGTGCACGAGCAGGCCGGTGGCCTCGGCGATGTCGGAGACGGCGAGCCAGCGCGCCCGGAGCGACTCCACGTCGATCTCGGTGGCCGCGGCGGTGCGCACGAGTGCCACCAGGTCCTCGCCGCTGCGCCAGGTGGTCGTCTGGTTCTCGAACCGCCGCTGGATGCGGTCGATCGCGGCGGCCCGGTGGTTCGCCACCGCGTGGGACCACCGGAGGTCATGTGCCACCGGGTCGACGAGGATCCACCGCGGAGCGTTCGCGTTGAGCGCCGTCAGCTGGCCGAACGTCGTCAGGGCGCCGAGCGCCACCGCCACGTCGAAGATCTGGCGCGGGCGTCCGTTCACCGCGATCGCAGCACCCGGGAACGCCTGGCGGGCGGCACGGATCTGCGACTTCGCCACGATGACGGTGACGACGACGTCCACCGGTGCCGCGGCCAGGGTGGCGCGCGCGGACGCCAGCACGGAGTCCGTCAGGTCCTCCGGCAGGTGCAGGGCGACCCGGACCACGTCGTCGTCCGGCATGAAGGCGTCGGCGAAGACGTCGACGGCGTCGCGGTGCCGGGCGAGGAAGAGGGCCACGGCGCCGGCGTAGAACGGGTAGCGCTCGAGCAGGATGCGCTCGTGCTCGAGCCGGAGGGCCGGCCCGCGGTCGCCGCTGAAGCTCGTCGAACCGGTGTGCAGCACGAGGGCCCGGTTGGCGAGCACCGAGGTGAACCCCTGCTCGTTGATCCGGAGGCAGAAGTCGTTCTCCTCGCCGTAGCCGGGGGAGAACCGCTCATCGAAGAGGCCGAAGCGATCGATCATCTCGCGGCGGATCAGGAAGCAGAAGCCCATCGCGACGGGCGACACCGTCGAACGCGGCAGCAGGTACTTCGTCCGCCCGTGCAGTTCGCGGGTGCGGCGCGGCGACAGGTTCGCCCGCGGGTTGCGCCGCGCGTACGGGAACGAGGCGATGGTCGCGTTGTCGCTCCGGGCGCACACGACGCCGATCGTGTCGTCCGAGGCCAGGACGGCGGTCATCTCGTCCAGGAATCCCGGCAGCGGCACCGTGTCGCTGTTGAGCAGCAGGACGTCGTTGCCGGTGCGGTCGAGCTCGAGGACGGCGCGGTTGCAGTTGCCGACGAAGCCCAGGTTGCGCGGGTTCCGGGTGTACTCGAAGCCGTCGTGGTCGCCGACCAGTTCGAGGACCCGTGCCTCGATCTCGTCGACGCGGGGCCCGACGTCGTTGGCGAGCAGCACCCGGTCGGTCGTGAAGTCGACCGAGTCGAGGAGCGCCTCGATGCAGCGCTCGAGTCCGGGCAGGTCGTCGTAGATCGGGACGACGATCGTCACCGGACGGCGCTCGTCGCGGGTCACCGGCGCACGAGCTTCCGGACAGCGGCACCCGGCCGCGCCAACACCCGGCCGACCAGGCCGGACCGCGTGCGCACCCGGTTCGCGAGCAGGCCGACAGCGGCACGGGCGCTCGTGGCGCCGAGGGCGGCGTAGGCGCCCGGCAGCTCGAACCAGTAGCGCGCGGCCTGGGGGAGTCGGTAGCCCTCGGTCCCGACCAGGGCGACGAGCCGCGCGATCGCGGCCGCGTTGTCGTGTCCTGCACCCATGACGGCGGCGAGACGGTCCGGGGCAGCCGCACCGTGCCTCCTGACCGATGCCGGGTCGGCCGCGTACGCGGCGATGGCGTCCGTCAGCGCAGTGGTGTCGTCGGCGTCGACGAGCGCACCGGTCACGCCGGGTTCGACCAGTTCGGCGCTGCCGCCCTGGCGGGTCGCGACGACCGCCTTGCCGAGCGTCATGTACTCGGCGGTGGTACGACCGAACGCCTCGATCGTCGAGGGGGTGATGCAGACGTCCGCGGCCTCGACGTAGGGAGCGGGTGTGCGCTGCTCGCCGGTGAACACCACGTGGTCGGCGACACCCAGGGCGCGGGCGCGGTCGGTGAGGCGCTGGTCCTCGCCGGGGTGCTTCCAGCTGCCGACGAAGCAGACGCTCGCCGTCACCCCACGAGCGCGCAGTGCGCCGAGCGCGTCGACGACGCGGTGCTGGCCCTTCGACTCCTCGACCCGTCCGACCACGGTGATGCGGAGTCCGGGGTCGGCCTGGGGGAACGGGGCGACCGCCGGAGCGTCGGTCCGCGTCGCGCGGAGCCGCTCGCTGTCCACGGTGGGGTACGCGACCGAGAGCTTGTCCGCCGGGATGTACCGGGCGAGGTGTTCGCGCATCGCCTCGGAGTTCGTCACGACCGCACCGGCCAGCAGCCCGATGTCGCTGAGCACGCCGGCACGTCCGGTCTGGAACTGCAGCCCGTGGTCGAGGTCGCCGTACTCGCGCACGAACCAGGCCTGCGGGATGCCGAGGACCGCGGCGGCGAACGACGCCCACGGCGCCACGAGCGTGTTGGTCACGACGAGGTCCGGCCGCTGACGCTCGTACAGGCGGATGAGCGCGTTCACCGCGGCGTAGTCGACGGTGGCGAACGCGGCCCGCTCGGCGGCGGGGGCGGGCTGCGGGCTCGGCAGTGCCCAACCGCGGAACCGGAGCGCGTCGTACGACCAGCCGCGCTCGTCGAGGGCCTCGATGAACTTGCCGCGAGGCGCCTTCGTGACGAAGGTCGGCGTCATCGTCGGGTCGGACGCCAGCCAGTCCTCGACGAACCGCAACAGCGAGCGCTCCGCACCACCGAGGTTGACGGGCGCCGTCGAGTGGTTGGCGAAGCTGACGAGCACTGTGCAACTCTACAAACGATTGGCCGAGTGTTCGTCATCTCGACATGTTTTGTTGGTTCCCCGCGGGACGCGGGGGATTCGTCCGGAGCCTGTGCGAGAATACCTCGTCCCCCATCCGATCAGGAGCGTCCCTGCGCTCCGGAGGAGCCAGCACCCGGAGCATGACGTACCTGAACCAGCTCATGTCGTCGCGCGAACTGCTGGCGAACCTCACCGCGCGCGAGGTCAAGGGCAAGTACCGTCGCACGGTCTTCGGCCAGCTGTGGTCGCTGATCAACCCCCTCGCGACGATGCTGATCTACACGATCGTGTACTCGTTCATCTTCCGCGCGCGGCTCGAGGTGGGCGATCCCAGCGGTCTGAACATCTACCCGCTCTGGCTCATGTGCGGGCTGCTGCCCTGGATCTTCGCGCGGAACGTCATCAACTCCGGCATGACCTCGATCGTGGCGAACGGCTCGCTCATCAAGAAGGTCTACTTCCCGCGCATGACCCTGCCGCTCGCGGCGGTCGGCTCCTTCGGCTTCACCTGGCTCGTCGAGATGGGCGTGCTGTTGATCGCACTCGCGATCGCCGGATCCAACTTCTGGCTGTTCCTGCCGCTCATCCTGCTCACGATGGTGTTCCTCGCGATGTTCGCGGCCGGGGTCGGGCTCATCCTGTCGATCGTCAACGTGCACTTCCGCGACATGCAGCACCTGGTCGGCATCGCGCTGCAGATGTGGATGTACCTGTCGCCGATCATCTACCCGCTGTCGCTCGTCGAGGACGCCGCGAACAAGGCCGGGCACCCGTGGATCATCCACGTCTACAAGCTCAACCCCATCGAGCGGTTCTCGACGGTGTTCCGCAACCTGATGTACGACAACCGCCTCCCGAACTGGACCGACCTGGTCGCGTGCGCCCTCGCAGGATGCGTGTCGCTCGCACTCGGCTACGTCGTGTTCTCCCGCAACGAGAAGAAGCTGGCCGAACTGCTGTGACCGATGCTGCCGTGACCGTCGAACACGTGTCCAAGCGCTTCCGCATGTACCACGAGCGGAACGACTCGCTGAAGAGCATGGTGATGCGGGGGAAGAAGTCCGTGCACGAGGACTTCTGGGCACTGAAGGACGTCTCCTTCGAGGTGCCGCAGGGAACGACGTTCGGGCTGATCGGCAAGAACGGCTCGGGCAAGTCGACCCTGCTGAAGTGCCTGGCGAAGATCCTGTGGCCGGAGGAGGGGGCGATCACCGCTCGTGGCAAGCAGGCTTCGTTGCTCGAGGTGGGCTCGGGCTTCCACCCGGAGCTCTCCGGGCGTGAGAACGTCTTCCTGAACGGCTCGATCCTCGGCATGAGCCGCAAGGAGGTCGCGCGGAAGTTCGACGAGATCGTGTCGTTCTCCGGCGTCGGCCACTTCATCGACCAGCCGGTCAAGAACTACTCGTCGGGCATGTACGTGCGACTCGGGTTCTCCGTCGCCGTGGCCGTCACCCCGGACATCCTCGTCGTGGACGAGGTGCTGGCCGTGGGTGACTCGACCTTCCAGAACCGCTGCCGAACGAAGTTCAAGGAGATGAAGGAAGAGGGCCGCACCGTCATCCTCGTCTCCCACTCGATGAGCACGGTGAAGTCGATGTGCGACGAGGTTGCATGGCTGGACAGCGGTGAGCTGAAGCAGATCGGTGATCCGGAATCGGTCATCAAGGCTTACGACGCAACCGTCTGATGACCAGCGCGCCCTCGTCCGACCCGACCCCTCAGAACGACATGTCGAGTGGACCCAGATTCCGTCTCGCCGCTGTGTTCGCGACGTTCAACGTGGCCCGGTTCCTCCCCGACCTGCTCCGGTCGCTGGAACAGCAGATCTACCCCATCGAGCAGGTCCAACTCGTGTTCGTCGATGACGGTTCGACCGACGACAGTTTCCTGATCCTCGACGAGTGGGCAGCCGAACGGGCTGGACACGTGACGGTCGTCCGTCAAGAGAACGCATGGGTTGCGGCAGCACGGAACACAGGTCTGCAGCTGGTCGACGCTGAGTGGGTGACGTTTGCCGACCCAGACGACGTCCTCGACCTCGGGTACTTCGCCGAGGTGGACAAGTTCGTCGAGCTGCACGGCCACGGCCCGGTCAACCTGCTCGCGACGCACCAGATGCGTCTGCTCGAGACCGGTGAGCTGCGGAACACGCATCCGCTCCGGAAGAAGTTCAGCAAGGGGTCTCGCGTCGTCGACCTCCGTCTCGAGCCGTTCATCCAGCTCGCCGTCAACTCCAGTTTCTTCCGCGTCGACGCTGTGCGACGCCATGCGCTCGAGTTCGATGGACGGGTGCGGCCGGTGTTCGAGGACGCGCACTTCATCGGCAAGTACCTCCTGTCGACCGACTCCCATCACCTGGGTGTCCTCGCGTCCGCCAAGTACCACTACCGCGTTCGGGGCGACGGGACGTCGCTGATGGAGTCCCACCACGACAAGGCCGGCAAGTACACCGATGTCGTCGAGTACGGTCTGCTCGACCTGGCTGAGCGGGCTGCGGCAACCGGGCCGCTTCCGCGATGGCTCGAGAACACGCTCCTCTACGACCTCTTCTGGTACTTCAAGAACGAGCGCGCCATCGAGTCACGGACCGCCCTCGCCCCACCGGCGGTGTTCGAGCGGTTCCACGAACTCGTCGGCCGGGTGCGAGCATTCATCTCGGACGAAGCTGTCCGCGTCTTCGACATCATGGGCGTCGAAGCTGCAGTCCGACGTGCCGTCCTCATGGGGTACACGGGTCGTCCTGAGCACGCCGACCTGGTCCGGTTGACCCGGGTCGACGAGACCTCGCAGCAGGTCCGGATCTCGTACTGGTTCACCGGGGACCAGCCTGAGGAGCAGTGGGTGGTCGACGGTCGTGACGTCGCGCCGCTCCACGAAACGGTCCAGGACTACGTGTTCTACGGGCATGCCGTCCTCCGACAGCGACACGTGTGGCTGGACCGAGGCCTGCGGACGCACGTGTTGCTCGGCGGTTCGCCAGTACCCTTCGGCACGGATGCGGTCGTCGAGCCCGAGTTCGAACTGACCTCTCGCCAGTTGCACCCGGTGATCATGCAGCAGCGGGCACGTTTCCCGCAGGCTTGGGACGGCCTGGATCGGCCCGCGGTGCGATGGGCGGTGTCGGCTGTGCGTCGGTCGGTGGCGAGTGCTCTCGGCAAGCAACAGCGGACCGACCTCGCGCTTGCCCTGCGCGCTCGTTCGCGTTCGATCCGGTCGCGGTTCACCGATGCGTGGGTCTTCATGGACCGGGACAACCAGGCGAACGACAACGCCGAGCACCTGTACCGCTGGGTCCGCCGGCACCGCCCAGAGATCAACGCGTGGTTCGTGCTCACCGAGTCGTCACCGGACTGGGCGCGGCTCGAAGCGGAGGGGTTCCGTCTCGTGCCCTACGGGACGCCGACGTGGCGCGCGCTGCTGTTGCATGCGGCCCATCTCGCCTCCTCCCACATCGACGCCTACGTCGTACAGCCGCTCGACGCTGCACGCTTCGGGCCTCCGCGGTACCGCTTCACCTGGCTGCAGCACGGCGTGACGAACTACGACATCTCGCGGTGGATCAATCCGAAGCCGATCGAGGCGCTGGTCGTGGTCACCCCGCAAGAGCAGGCAGCCATCGCCGGCCCCGGTCCGTACTCCTTCTCGGACCGCGAGGTGGTGCTCACCGGGTTCCCGCGTCACGACGAACTCCTCCGCAAGCGGCGTGCGGTGGTCGAGGCCGACCGGGATGCGATCCTCATCATGCCCACGTGGCGCAAGAAGTTGTCCGGGCGGCAGCTCCGGGGAACGAACACCCGCGAGAAGAACCCCCAGTTCCTCGAGAGTGAGTACGCGCGGAGCTGGATCGAACTCCTCGCGTCCGCGGAGCTTCGAGCACTCGCCGAGCGTGAAGGCAAGCGCATCGTCTTCATGCCGCACCCGAACCTCGAGCCCTACCTCCCGGACTTCGACCTACCGAGCGCGATCGAGGTGGTCGGGTACGCGGAGACGAACGTCCAGGAGGTTCTCGCTCAGGGTGCCGTGATGGTGACCGACTACTCGTCCATCGCGTTCGAGGCTGCGTTCCTGGACATGCCGCTCGTCTACTTCCAGTTCGACGACGCGACCTTCTTCGACGGCACCCACGTCGGACGACGGGGCTACTTCGACTACCAGCGTGACGGGTACGGGCCCGTGGCCCGACGTGCGGTGGACGTCACGGACGCTCTCGAGGAGATCGCTGAGGACGGCTTCCGTTCAGCAGAATCCTTCGTGCAGCGAGCAGCCGAGTCGTTCGTCACACGAGACGAGCTGAACTGCCAGCGGGTGTTCGAAGCGATGCTCGCGCTCGACTCCGGCCGGAGGGTCGCCGAACCGGTCCAGAACGAATTGGGGTTGTCAGATGCATGAGTCCTCGCTGGTGAACGGTCCGGGGGAACCGCCCGAGTTCCTCTTCACGGCAGTCATAGCTGCTTACAACGTCGGTCGTTACCTCGACGATCTCTTCGCTTCGTTCGAGGCGCAGACGTTCGACATGGAGCGCGTGCAACTCGTGTTCGTGGACGACGGCTCGACGGACGACACGTTGCTCCGACTGCGGTCGTGGGCATCCGGCCGCGGCGAAGAGGTCGTCGTCGTGACGCAGCCCAACGCATGGGTGGCCGCCGCTCGGAACACCGGGCTGCAGCTGGCGCGCGGCGAGTGGGTGACCTTCATCGATCCTGACGATGCGCTCGACCGCGGCTACTTCGCTGAAGTGGCGAAGTACATCGACATCCACGGCGGACACGAAGGTCTCGCTCTGCTGGCTGCGCACCAGGTGCGGCTCCTCCCTGACGGGTCGCTGGTCGACAACCATCCGCACCGCGCCAAGTTCGGATCGGGGTCGCGCATCGTCGACCTCGCCGTCGAGCCGATCTTCCAGCTGAGCGTCAACTCGGCCTTCTTCCGGAGGAGCGTCCTGGAGGACCGAGATCTCACCTTCGACGGTCGAGTGCGACCGCATTTCGAAGACGGTCACCTGGTCGCCAGGTACCTGCTCGCGTCGGACACTCACCTGCTGGGACTCATGGCCTCCGCGAAGTACCACTACCGGACACGAGAAGACGACTCGTCACTGCTCGGATCGAGTTTCACCGAAGAGGGCAAGTACACGAGCATCCTCCGGTACGGCTACCTCGACCTCCTCCGACGAGCAGAAGCGCTCGGACCCGTCCCTCGGTGGCTCGAGAACACTGTGCTGTACGAGCTGTTCTGGATGTTCAAAGCGCAGTTGGCCATCCACTCGCTGAGCGCTTCTGCGCCAGCACACGTCTTCCCGGAGTTCCACGAACTGGTGGGCGAGATCCTGCGGCTCGTCGCTCCGGACGCCATCCGGAGCTTCGACTTCATCGGCGTGCAGTACGCGATCCGGATGGCGTTGCTCCACGGGTACAACACCAAGCAGCCCTTCAGGTCGTGGTACATCCGATTCACCGAGGTCGACGAAGTCCACCAGCTGGTGAAACTCGAGTACTGGTTCTCCGGCGAGCTCCCTGACGAGCAGATCGTGGTCGATGGTCGGGAGCAGGAGCCAGAGCACGCGACGATCCAGGACTTCGAGTTCTACGGCCGCGTCGTGATGCGCAAGCGGTTCCTCTGGGTTCAGCGAGGTCGTCAGGTGCAGGTCCGGCTCGACGGCGCCCTGCGGTCCATCGGCCGCTGGGAACAGCAGCCCACGAGCGAAGGTCTCACCCCCGGGGTGGTGAACCAGGTGGTGAACGACCAACGCAAGCGTGTCCGTCCTCGGTTCTCCGCTGCGGGAATCCCCTACCGGCGCTACCTCCGGCAGAGTCTCGGGGCGTGGTGGCGGAGCCACCGGTGGTCGTTGTGGAAGGTCGACAACTGGCTGATGGCCTGCTCCTTGCGGCTGCCCTCGGTCCGCCGTCGTTTCGCGCACGCGTGGGCTCTGATGGACAAGAACGACCATGCGAACGACAACGCCGAGCACCTGTACCGGTTCCTCGCTCGCGAGCGGCCTCAGGTCAACGCGTGGTTCATCCTCGAGCGGGACAGCCCATCGTGGTCACGTCTGCGGGCAGAAGGATTTCGGCTGGTCGCGCACGGGTCCCGTCAGTGGAAACAGCTCTTGTTGAGCGCAGACCACTTCGCCTCGTCGCATGCTGACTACTACGTGACGCATCCGATCAACCGCCGCCGCTACGGTCAGCCTCGGTACTTCTTCACGTTCCTGCAGCACGGCGTCATCCAGGACGACCTGTCTCGTTGGCTCAACGGGAAGGATCCGCACCTGTTCGTCACGACGACCGTTCCCGAGTACGAGTCGATCGCCGGTCCTGGGCCCTACAAGTTCTCCAGCAAGGAGACGAAACTCACCGGGTTGCCGCGGCACGACGAACTGCTGCTGAAGCGAGCGGCCGCGTCCGAGCGCGACCGGATCGTCGTCATCCCGACGTGGCGGCAGTACCTGGTCGGAGATCGAGTCGGTGGTGCGAACGAGCGAGCGCGTATCGATCGCTTCGGCGACTCGGAGTACGCTCGTCGCTACTCATCACTGCTCAACTCCGAACGCCTCGCCCAGATCGCTGCTGCGACCGGTAAGCGGATTGCACTGATGCCGCATCCGCACATGCGCCCGTACCTTACGGAATTCGCACTTCCCGACGGCGTCGAAGTGCTGGACTTCGGTGTCGACGACATCCAGGAGGTCTTGGCGAGCGCGGCGTTCGTCATCACGGATTACTCGTCGATCGCTTTCGACGCGGCCTTCGTGGAGATTCCACTGGCGTACTACCAGTTCGACAAGGCCGAGTTCTGGGGCGGTAAGAACCCTCGCCGTCAAGGGTACTTCGACTACGAGCGCGATGGTTTCGGACCGGTGGTGGCTGAGGAAGCGGCACTCGTCGACATGGTGGCGGAGACCGCACAGCGGGCCTTCGTCGTCTCGGAGCCCTTCGTCAGCCGCGCCGCCGCAGCCTTCGAAGCGACCCGTGACGGCGGATCGAGTCGCCGAGTCTACAAAGCGATGCGAGCCCTCGAAGGATCCGGAGAAGATCAGGAGCGCTGACGGTCAGCGAGTTCGTGCATGCGGTCGATGCTGCGGTCGAGGTCGGCTCCGTGCGCCGCGAAGTCGAAGGCCCACGGCGAATGGAACGCTTCCGTCGAGAAGTCAGAACCGTGCTGGATCTCTGATCGAGACCAGGAGTAGTGGAGTTCGTCCGCGAGTGCGGTCGCGTAGAGGAACTCGTTCCGAGCGGTGTACGAATCGTGGGACAGCACCAGTACGCCGTCGAGCCTCTGCGCGAACATCATCGAGAACATTCCGGAGCCGGCGAAGCCCGCGACGATCCGGGCACTCCCGAACGTGGACGCCTGTTCGGCGAAGGGAAGGGTCTCCGGGTACACGATCTCGAAGCCTCGAGCAGAGAAGTGGGCCTCGACCTCGTCGAGGTTCAGGCAGGCTCGGTTCGCCTCGGTGCTCTTGCGGGACACGAAGATTCGCCGGTCCACCGGTCGGGGCTCCACCAGGCCTTCTCGCAGCCGAGACCAGGTGTCCTTCACCAGTGGATGGAAGTGGTACCTCGTGAGGTTCTGCCAGAGGTAGGAACTCCAGACGTAGCTCTCCACCTGGACATCGTCGTGCACCCATTCGATGTCGGCGTCGTCGATACCGAACGCATTGAAGAGAGCCCTCTCGACGGTCGGTGAGAACTCAGCGTGGGGTACCCGGTAGATGGCTCGCAGCGACGGGTCTGCCTCCTTCGCGCGGTCCCAGCCCCAGAGCTTGCTGACCGTCTCGGTCATCGTGTGACCGAAGTGTCCGCTCATGGTCGAACTCAGATCGTAGAACGAGCCCTCGAGGCGTCGCGTCGGTCCGTGCTCTCGAGCACGACCGAACTCTTGGTTGAAGCTCACGAGCTGTGGGTTCGACACACTCCGCGCACGCGCGTGCCGGAACGATGAGGGCAGGACAGTGTCACCGATCAGGGTGAGTCCGTCCCGCCGGATCGTCACGCCACCCGAGACCTTCCGGACGTGCGAGTGGTGGTAGTTCCACTTCTGCGAGGGCAGCCGGGGTTCACTACCGTGTTCGACGATGGTGGTCGAACCGTTGAACGTGCCGCCCGGCTCGGTCCCGAGCACGGCGAGACGAGCGAGCGGGAGTCGCGCAGGCACGACGCGGTTCGCGTTCTCGTCCTTCACCTTGAAGACGTGTTGGCGACCCTTCCGCATGCGGACGACGCCGACGCTCTCGTCGACGGACTCGACGGATCGAGCGGACTCCGTGAAGTCACGTGGGGACCGGTTCGCCTCACCCAGGAGGCCCTCGTCGGTCCACCACGCCGCCGCCCCATCGGTGTGCTCGGTCACGTACTGGCCGCCCTGCTGCACATGGTAGAAGAGCCATTGCCAGCGGAGGGAACGCTCCTGGTCCGTCGAAGATCGCGCATCGACCACGGCACTCAAGCCCCCGAGGTCGACGAGCGCGGCAGTCTCGTCCTGCAGCGTGGCGGCGGACACGGTCCGGAGCCCCGGCCGTCGAGTGGACTCGGGGCCGACGAGGACCACCGTCGGGAACTCGTGGACCAGCCACGCAACGGCCGGGTGGTCCTCGTCGTCGGTCACGAAGGCGACGCGGCCGTGCACCCCTTCGAGTGATCTCGACAACGACCGGGCGGCCTTGCGCCAGTCAGTCCTGGTGTTCACCGATCGCCGGAAGATGCTCATGGAGAAACCCTAGAGCGCCGCAGGGAGGACATCGTCAGCGAACCAGGGGGACGTGCACCTTCGCTTCGATCATGTTGTGGTCGGACGGGATGACCGACGTGCCCGGGTTCCAGTTGTTGACGAACTCGTCGCTGCCCTGGAACCCCTGCGTCAGGATGTAGTCGATGCGTTGTCCGTCCTTGTTCGGGTCGTCGGCCTGCTGGGAAGCGGGCTTGTAGTCGTTGTAGGTCGTCTTCGCCGTCCCGTAGCGGTGCTGGGACGCCGAGGAGTCGTAGAACCCGCCCCGGATGAGCGTCGGCTGCGCGCCGTCGATCGCTTCCTCGGGGTACCGGCTGTCGTTCAGATCGCCTCCGAGCACGACGGGCAGGCGCTTCCCGTCCGCGTTCGCCGGGTTGATCCGGTTCAGCGCGGTCAAGAGCTGCGTCGAGTTCTGACCGAGGAGGGTCTTGCGCGGCTGGCCGTAGGAACTCGACGGGATCCCGTAGTGGGCAGCGACTACGATGAACGTGGTGCCGCTGCCGTCCTTTGCGCGCAACTTCGCCCACGGGGTGTTCGTGTCCGGGGCGGACGAGGCCGGGTAGACCTCGTAGTCCTTGATCCCGGCGAGGACACCGTGGTCGAGGACGTCGTACTTCGTCGGGTCGTAGAGGATCCGGTTGCCCTGATGGGAGGCGCTCACCGTCATGGGCGTGGAGTCGACGAGCCGCAGGTTCGCCAGGCGTCGGTCGAGGTCGAGGTACGCCTGTTCCGAGCCGCTCCCAGCAGACGGGCCGCTCGCCTCCAGGACCGTGAGCACGTCCGGAGCCTTGTCGTTGATGACCTTCGCGATCGCGGGGGCTCGTTTGCTCCAGCCCGGCGAGCCGCTCGTCTCGCAACCCGAGCACTGGACGTTGAAGCTGGCGACGTGGACGGCGGTGTCAGCGGCGACCGGTTTCGTCGGAGTCGGCCACGCACTGACCTGTGCCGACTTCCGCACGAACGTCGAGTTGTAGTAGGTGTTCCGAGCCATCGCACGGACGTAGATCGGGTTGCCGTAGGCGACCGAGGTCAGGTCGCTGTCCGAGCCGGCAAGCGTCCAGGTGCGCTTCGCAGGGTCGAACGCCGACGACCACGGGGTGAAGTGCGGTGTCCACCGATCGGGGGTGCGGTTCTCGTTCGGTCCGGCTGACCAACGGACCTGGTAGTCACTGGCGTTCGCGACCTCCGGTATCGAGACCGTCACGCCGTTCGTGGCGGGCTTCGCCGTGATCGTGCCGAAGGTCGACACCGCGTTCGGCTGGAGCGTGACGGTGACCTTCTTCGCCCAGGCGCCAGCAGTGGTGCCGCTCTTGGCTGCGACCGTGACGTAGTAGGTGGTGGCGGGCTTCAGCGACGTCATCCATGCGCCCACGACCGAGGAGTCCTTGTAGACCGGGCTGCCGAGGTCCGAGCGGGTCGACCACTTGACGACGTAGCTCGTGGCCTTCGCGACACTGGTCCACTTGACCTTGACGCTCTTGCCGGCCCAGTCCTGCGTCGCCTTCGCCACCCCGGTCACCTGAGCGGGTTTGGTTGCGGCCTGAGCGGGCGCGACGACGGCGACTGACGACATCACCATGACCGCGCCGACGGCGACACGTGTGAACCAACGTCGAGACATCTCGACCCCCTGATCTGATCGTCCTCCGACGGTAGACTCGTTCGCCTCCCGACGGTATCCACTGAATGGGGGACCAGGAACGAGGAGTGAGCACGTGCCAGCCCCCCTGCTCTCGGTGGTCATCCCAGCGCACGACGCAGCCGAGTGGATCGAAGAACTCCTCGACAGTGTGCTCGCACAGGACATCGCCGCGATGGAGGTCCTCGTCGTCGACGACCGCTCAACGGACGCGACGGCCGAGCTGATCCGGGCCTCGGCCGCCGAGGACAACCGGGTGGTCCTCCTGCCGTCGTCGGCTCCCGGTGGAGCGGGCGCGCGGAACACGGGCGCCGTCGCAGCGCGTGGCGAGTACCTCGTCTTCGCCGATGCGGACGACATCGTGCCGACGGGCTCGTACCGCGCGATGGTCGACTCGCTCGAACGGTCCGGCGCCGACCTCGCCGTCGGTGACCACCTCAAGTTCTCACCGAACCGAACATGGAGCCCGACCGAACGGTGGCACCTGTTCGACCACGCGGCGCAGCGCACGACGCTCGCCGAGACGCCTGCGCTCCTCACCGGTCGAGCGTGCTGGAACCGTGTCTTCCGGAAGTCCTTCTGGGAAGGTGCCGGTCTGGCGTTCCCCGGCGTCGGCCATGCCGACGACATCGTTCCGATGACGCGCTCCGTCCTGCTGGCCGAGGCGATCGACGTCGTCCCGGTCTGCGTCTACCTCTACCGCGAGCGCGCCGGCGGGGTGGACGGGTCCATGTCGAACCGCACGGACGAGCGTTCGTTCATCGACTACCTGGTCGAGGAGACCACTTGTGCGTCGCTCGTCGCCACGGCGAGTCCCGCGATCATCCGCCAGCAGTCCCTGCTCGTCCTCGACGCCGACGGGTGGGTGCACCTCGACCGCTACCTCGCGCAGCTCCCCGAAGGTGCGGTCGTGCCGGATCACGTGCGGCATGCGTTGTCCGGGTTGCTGGACGAGCTGGACGCTTCCGTCCTCGACGAAGCCGCGCCGCACCGACGCTGCCTGTTCGCCCTGGTCTGGTCGGGACGCTTCGACGTCGCCGCGGAGTTCGCTGCGGCGTTCCGTGCCGATCCGATGGACCCTCGCCACCTGCTGGACGGGTGGGTGGCCGCTCTCGGAGCACTGCTCGACGCCCCGGCGCTCGTGCCACTCGACCGTGGCGCCCTCGCCACTGACGGCATGCTCACTGCGTTCCTGCACAGTGCCGAAGCGGTCCTCGACGACGACCTCCGCCCCCTGGTCGAGGCTGCCGGTGACGTGCTCCGCCGGACTCCGTCGGGCGGAGACCGGTCCGAACTCCTCGCAGCGATGCGCCGCGCGGTCCTGACCGGCGACCTCCGCGCAGCGCGGCGGGTCTCCGCGCTCCGGCACCACGCGCCGGTCGTGGTCGACCGCGTGACGCCGACCCGCGACTCGCTGCTCCTCGAGGGCCCGGCGCCGTCCGACCGTCTCGGCGACTCGATGCGCTTCACGGCGCGCTCGGCGGACGAGGTCGTGGCATTCGACCTCCAGACCGGGGACGGGCGGTGGTCCGGACGGATCACGGCGGACCGTCTCCCGCCGACGCGGTGGACCACGTCGGTCACCTTCGCGATCTCGACCATCGAGGTCGAGGTCCCGCTCGTGACCGCACGGATGCCCCTACCGCCGCTCGACGACGAGCACCTCCTGCAACCACTGAGCGACCGCCGCGACGGCTGGCGGTTCCTGGTCGACCGTCGGTCAGCCCGCACCCTGCTCAGCCGTGCGAGATCGTTCGTGCGTCGTCAACGGACGTCCCGCGATTCCCCGCCGCTCCGGTAGCATCGGCGGGTGCGTCGAGCGGATGACGGGCCCGCTGTGCCCCAGCGAGGGTTCCGGGCCGACATCCAGGGGCTGCGGGCCGTCGCCATCGCGCTCGTCATCCTGTACCACCTCTGGCCGAATCGTCTCCCCGGCGGGTACGTGGGCGTCGACGTCTTCTTTGTCATCTCCGGCTTCCTCATCACCGGCCACATCATCAAGGCGGCCGAGCGCGAGCGCCCGGTGCCGATGCTCGTCGGCTTCTACGCGCGGCGCATCCGCCGACTTGCACCAGCAGCCGTCGTCGTGCTCGTCGCGGTCCTCGCCGGCACGCTGCTGCTGCTGCCGCCGTCGACCTGGGGAGCCACGGGTTCGAACGTCCTGGCGGCTGCGCTGTTCTCCGAGAACTGGTTCCTCGCCGCCCAGTCGGTGAGCTACCTCGACGCGGATGCGGTGCCGTCGGCCGTGCAGCACTTCTGGTCGTTGTCCGTCGAGGAGCAGTTCTACATCGTCTGGCCGCTCGTCCTGCTCGCGGCGATCACGTTCATCGCTCGACGACGAGCGGCGTGGCTCGTGGTCGTGATCGGTGCCGTCGGCGTCGCGAGCTTCGCCTGGGGACTGCTGCACACCGCGAGCGACTCCGACGTCGCCTTCTTCGACACGTCCGCCAGGGTGTGGCAGTTTGCAGTCGGGGCGCTGGTGGCCTTCCTCCCCACGCCCAGGGCCCGCGTCGGTCTCTGGGCGCCCTGGGCCGGGTTGGCCGCGATCGCGGTCGCGGCGGTGTCCTTCTCGGAGTCGACGCCGTTCCCCGGCACCGCGGCACTCGTGCCGACGCTCGGTGCTGCCGTCGTGATCGCGAGTCGGGCACCCTCGGACGCATCGTGGTCGTTCGGGTTCCTCGCATCGTTCGGCCCGATCCGCTGGCTCGGCGACGTCTCCTACTCGGCGTACCTCTGGCACTGGCCGCTCATCATCCTGGCACCGCAGGTACTCGGTGTGGACCTCGGCACCCGGCTGAAGATCGGGATCCTCGCGGCCACCGCAGTGCTGGCCTGGGCCTCCTACCGGTTCGTCGAGACGCCGGTCCGGCGGAGTTCGCTCCTCACCAGGACTCGACGGCGCAGCTTCGTCGCGGGCGGCGTCACGCTCGCCGTGCTCGTGGCGGGCTGCTTCGGGACGGTCAGCGTGGCGACCGCGCAGATGCGGGCGTCGGACGACCGCCTTCTGGCGCAGGTGACGGGAGGGCAGGAGTGCTTCGGCGCGGGCGCGATCGGTTCGGCGTCCTGTCCGAGTCCCTGGGGGGAGATCGACACCGCTGACGTCCCGGCGCCGTTGTCGGACAAGCCCTTGGTGTGGAAGGACGACTGCATCGACGACGTGACCGAGAACACCGAGAAGTTCTGCACCTACGGTGATCCGGAGGCGTCGGAGACCGTCCTGCTCTGGGGAGACTCGCACGCCGGCGCGTGGTCGAGCGCCTTCGACGTCGCCGGCAAGCTCGACCACTTCAGGGTGATCGTCGCGGCGCGCAACCGTTGTCCGTCGAGCTCGAGCGCCCCCACCGGAACGACCTACGGTGACGTCATCCCGCCCGAGCAGCGCCGTTGGTGTGACGCCCGCAACGACTGGGTGCTGAGGACCCTCGTCCCCAAGGCCGACCGCGTCGTCCTCGCGGACCTCTGGGCGAACTACCGCTTCGCCGGGGGAGAACAGTCGCAGGCCGACGGGTACGCGGCGCTCATCGACCGCGTCCGTGCCGGCGACCGACCGGTCACCCTGATGCAGCACGTGCCGCTGACCGGGAAGACCCTCGAGAACAAGGTCATCGGGCCCTCGTGCCTGGCATCCGGACGAGAGTGCTCGAACGCACTCGAACACGCGATGCCACCGTCGACGTCGTTGCCGTTGCGGCTCCTCGCCGACGCTGGGTACGGGGACAGCGTGCGGTGGGTCCCGGTCGAGTCCCGGTTCTGCCACGATGGTCGCTGTTGGTCGGCGATCGGCGGAGTGTCGGTGTACTTCGACGGATCGCACCTGTCGAACACCTACAGCGCATCGCTCGGTCCGTGGCTCGCGAAGGCGCTCGATCGTTCGGAACCACTGCGGACCGTCGAACGTTCTCCCACCGGAGGATGACGATCCCACCCGCAGCCGTGCGGGAGGATGGACGACGTGCCTCGTTCTCGCTTCATGGTGACCCTCTTCGCCGCGCTGGTCGTCGCCCTGGCCGCCCCGCTCGTCACCGTCCAGCCCACCACGCTCCAAGCAGCCGAGGTCGCACCGAGCAGAGACCTGCGCGTCGCGGTCGTCGGTGACTCCCTGAGCGCTGGCCGTTCGGGTTTCCTCGGGAACGGGCTCGATGACGAGAGCTGGATGTCGTACGCGCAGGGCGACGGGATCGTCTTCGCTGGCGGTTGGGCGCGAGCGGGTGCGACGCCGGACGAGATGGCCGCGGCTGTCCGACCCGTCGGGCACGTCGACGTCCTCGTGATCCTGGCAGGGACGAACGCGGTCCGGCTCGGGCGGTCACTGCACGACGAACGGCAGGCCTACGAGCGCATCGTCGAGACGATCGGCGCGAGCGAGGTCGTCGTCGCCGACATCCCGCCGTACCGGTGGAAGCCCGAGGAGGCACGCACCTACAGTCGCGAACTCCGTATGTTCGTCGCATCGCGTGGTTGGCGCTGGGTCGACCCGTGGGGCTGGGCGCGCTCGGGATCGGGGTGGGCCGACGGCGTGTCCAGCGACGGGACACACCCGGCGGATGCCGACGAGTACGAACGGCTGGGCGCGGCGTTCCGCGCGATCATCTTGGGCAACACCTCGTCCTCCGCGTGACCAGCGCGGACGAGGGTGCCGCTCCGACGGATCGATAGCATGAGGCATGCTCTTGACGCCCGAGACTCCGGATCACCTCGCCCCCCGGGCTCGAGGAGCTGAGCGCTCGGTCGCTGTCGACTTGGTCCGGGTGATCGGTGTCGTGGCGATCGTCGCGGGGCACACCTGGGACCAGCGCCACTTCGCCCAGGCGGGTCTGTACACGTGGCACGTGCCGGTCTTCTTCGTCCTGACGGGCTACTTGTGGAAGCCCGGGAGGTCCGCGGGGGACGAACTGCGGCGACGTGCTCGGACACTGCTGGTGCCGTACGTCGGCTGGCTCCTCCTGGTCGCGGTCACCTGGACCGCGTTCCGCGCGGCCGTCGGGGATCCACTGGACACGAAGACCCTCTCCCTGCTCCCGCTCGGTGGCGACTGGATCTCCCGGCCCTACACGGCGTTCTGGTTCGTGACCTGCCTCTTCGCGGCTGCTGTGCTGATGCGCTGGTCGGAACGCGTGCATCCGTTCCTGCCGTGGTTCCTCGCCGGGCTCGGCATCGCGTGGTGCATCGGGGACCGGTACCCGCTCGCGCACATCCCGGAGTCGGTGGGCACGGCACTTCCAGCACTGGCCTTCCTGCTCGTCGGCAAGCTGCTGCGCCACTTCCGGCACACGATCGATCAACCGCTGCTTACCGGACTCGTCCTGCTGATCCCCTCTTGGTGGCTCGGGTGGTCCGGTGCGCTCGACACGTTGAACATGAAGTCCGGGAACCTCGGTACCCCGGTGCTCAGCGTGCTCATGGCGGCGGCGATCTCGTGCGGCCTCCTGCTCGTGGCGGAGTCCCTCGAACGGTTCATCCCGGCCTTCGGGCGGAAGGTCGTGTTCACGATCGCAGCGTGCGCCATCCCGGTCATCCTCACGCACACCCTGTCACTCGCGATCACGGAACGGCTCGGGTTCCCGTCGTCGAAGTGGACGTTCCTGATCGCCCTCCTCGCGCCGCTCCTCGTCGCGCTCGTGCTGCGTCTGACCCCGGCCAAGCGCGTCCTGTTCTAGCGGCGGAGAGTGTCGAGCAACTCGGCGTACCGCTCCGATCGCACGAACGGAGCCAGCCGTCGGCTGAACCGCTCCGCGCCCCCGGGGCTGGGCGCCGACGCGCCCAGCACCGCAGCGAGCGACGACGCCGGTTCGGCGGTGTCGAACCACCGCACCCACTCTTCGTCGCCGAACTCCACGCGCAGGTGCGGCTCGTCGGGCAGCACCGAGGGGAGCCCGAACGACGCTGCGAGGTGCAGGGCGCCGGAGTTGAGCACCCGGCGGTAGGGGAACACGGCGACGTCGGCGGCTCGGAACCACCGTTGGACGTCGACGTCCGCGACGTGGTCGTGCTCGCGCACGGCGCGGACGTCGTCGCCGAGCATGAAGTCGATCGCTTCGCGGTCCCGGGCGGAGGTCCGACCGGCGAGCAGGAGCACCGGCCGCTCCGTCGGAGCGATCCGCCGGACGGCGTCCACCAGCACGTCGAGGCCCTTGTACGGGCGCATCTGCCCGAACGCCAGCACGGCTCGGTCGCCCTCGTCGATACCGAGTGACGCGCGCGCGTCGGCGCGGGTCATCGTCGACGGGTAGACGCCCTGGTAGCTCGGGTGGGGGATGTGGACGACCTTCGCCGGGTCGAGCCTGTAGAAGTCGCCTACTGCGTCGGGAGTCGCCCGGTTCATGACGTGCACGACGTCGGCGATGTCGGCCAGCCAGCCGGCCAGTTCGACCTCGAGGTCCAGGTGTCGGGCGTCGTGGGGGAGCACGTTGTGGACGGTCCAGACGAGGCCCGCGCCCCGCCCGCGTGCCCCGTCCACGGCAGCGCGGAAGCGATCGAGCCGCGCCCGTGCCTGAACCATGTCGTCGTTCTCGCGTTGCACGATCGGGGACGTCCAGTGCACGTGGACGACGTCACCGGTGCCGAGCCGGCCGAGGTGCTGCTCCAGCTGCTCCAGGCGCAGGCTCTCGAGGACGTTCCAGCCGCGAGCCCGCGGGGCCAGCAGCATCAGGTTCAGGTAGGGGTTGTCCCGATAGGCCGGGAACACCGCGAGGGAGCGATCGGGCACCGCCCGATCCTACGGGGAGTGGTCAGTCCAGCGTGGCGACCACGTACTCGGCCTCGTGCAGGACGGAGCAGAACGCCCGCCCGGCGTGGTCGAGCGCGTCGCGCCGACTGATGACCGCGTCGCACACCGCGCACCTGGTCGTGAAGGTCGACCGCACCGCATCGGAGAGAAGGGACATGCGGACATCCTGCGCGCCGGAGGTGAACGGCAGGCTTCGCCCACCTCCGAGCCTGGTGAACGATCCCGAAGAACCCGCCTCGGAGGCGAGCGAGACTCGCGTCAGGACCCTCCGAGCGCCTCGATGACCCGGTCCGCGGAGCCGGACACCACGGCGGCGAAGTCCTGCTCGGTGGCGATCTGCCCCGCAGCGAGCCACACGACGTTGCGGGCGCCGGGTTGCGGCACCCACACCGGTCCGTCGCCGGGGCCGCCTACCAGGACCGTGACATCGTCGAGCGACGCCGATCCCCGGTACCAGGACGTCGGCACGTCCACCTGCACGTCGTGCCCGGCTGCTGCGAGCCGGCCGAAGAGCGCGGTCACGTCGTCGCTGCGGGAGCCGTCGTGCTTCACCGCGATCCGCAGCGCCGCGCCGGCCGCTTCCCGGTGGTCGCGGACGACGAGGGGCCGCGAGGACCGCACCATGACGGCGTGCCCCTTCGGCAGCCCCGGCTCGACGCCGAGCCAGCGCAGGCCTGCCGCCTCGTACCGCGGGGCGGCGTCGGCGTCGGGGTAGCGTCCGCGCCAGCGTTCGTCGAAGACGCGCCGGTTGTCGATCCGTGCGTCGTCGCGTCCGGGGGAGCGGCTCTCGTGGTGGACGACCACGGAGGACGGCACGACGGCGAACGACGAGCCGGTCGGGGACGACGCCAGGGCGCGGAGGCAGAGGTCGACGTCCTCGAGCCCGTTGGCGTACACCGGGTCGAACCCGTGCCAGCGGATCAGGTCGGCGGCGCGGAAGGCGGCTGCAGCTGCGGTGATCGCCGAGAAGCGGCGGGCCGACGGGTCGGCGAACGCCCGCGATGCGTCGTACCGGGGGTGGTCGCCGAGGAAGTGCCACGGCAGCACCTTGTCGCCGCCGAAGACGGTGCCGGCGGCCTGCACGACGCCGTCCGGGTAGACGAGCAGCGGCTGCGTGCCGAGGACGGTCGGGTCGGCGAGCGCGGCGACGAGCGGGCGGAGCCAGCCGGTGGTCACCTCGGTGTCGTTGTTGAGCATGACGACGGTCGCGCCGGTCGAGCGTGCCAGTCCGAGGTCGCTGCCGAGCCCGAAGTTCCGGTTCCGGTCCTCGCGCTGCAGGACCACCCGCGGCTCGTCGCCGAACCACGTGCCGAGCACGGCGCTGACGGAGCGCGGCGATCCGTTGTCGACGACGACGACCTCGACGTGGTCGCCGTCGTGGTCGGCCGCGCTCAGCACGGCGTCGACGGCACGGCGGGTCATTGTCCAGTCGCGGAACACGGGCATGACGACCGACACGAGGTCGGCGTCGCGGTCCGGTGCCGCCCCGGCGAGTGCGTCCCAGTCGATGCGGTGGCGCGCGAGTGCGACCTCCTGCCACGACGCGGGCTGCGCGGACGACACCCGTCGCGGATCGCGGACGTTGTCGTAGTCGACACCGATCACCGGCACGTACGCGGGCACACCGAAGCGGGCACCGATGCGGAGCAGCCACTCCCAGTCGATCCAGCGCCGGAGGGTCTCGTCGAAGGGACCGACCGCCGCGGCGACGTCCCGGCGCACGACCAGGGCGTTGAGGTCGATGAAGTTGCCGGCGAGCAGGTCCGCGAACGTGCCGTCCTCGCCGCGGTACGTCTCGACCGGCGCGGTGGAGTCGTCGGCGTTGTTCGCGCCGATCATGCGCACGCCGGTGTGCACGCCGGGGCCGCCGGTCTCGAGCAGGACGGCGAGGGCGGCGGACAGGTGCGCGGGGCGCCAGGTGTTGTCGGCGTCGAGGAACGCGACGAAGTCGCCGCGGACGGCGGCGAGCCCGGTGTTCCGGGCAGCGCCGGCGCCGCCGTTCTCGCGCTCGAGCAGCCGGATCCGGGGGTCGCCCTCGGCTCGGCGCCGGACGACGTCGACGGTGTCGTCCCCGGACCCGTCGTCGACGACGAGCAGCTCCCAGGTGGTGTGCTCCTGCGCGCGGACGGAGTCGATGGCCGCGCCGACGACGTCGGCTCGACGGTGCACCGTAATCACGACCGACACGAGGGGCTGCTCGGCGGCACGTCGCGCCGCGCCGCGCGGCGTGCGGGCGAGGACCTCGGTGGCGTCGGGGCCGTCCCAGGTCGTCCGGTAGCGGCGCCGGGTGCGGTGCTGCGCCTCGGCGAACGCGCGGGCCGCCGAGACGGCTGAGTCGCGCGCGGCGCCCCAGGTGGGTGCCGGGCCGCGTCGGCCGGGAGGCGCGGGGAGCGTGGTCGTGTCCGTCACGTTCCGCAGGAAGTGGCGGAGCGCGTCAAGGGTGGACGACGGGCGGTCAGCCTCCGGCAACGAGGCGGCGTACACACCGGCGTCGAACAGGGGGCCGGTCTGGAAGAGCTCGGGGCCCTCCTGGTGCAGGGCGTCGTACCAGGACATCGTCGGCACGGGCTGGTGCTCGCGCATCCACTCGTGCTCGACCAGCGGGCTCAGGGAGAGCCCGCGCCGGCCGTCGTTGTGCACGTAGAAGGCGATCGCCTCGTCGTCGCTCGCGAACGTGCGGCCGGTCTGCGCCTCGAGGTACGCGCGGTCGGTGATCCCGAACTCGGCGATGCGGCGCGCCCAGCGGTCCAGCCGATCGGTGACGGTCAGGGGCTTCTCGGGGCCGCGGAGTCCGCGGGCGAGTCGCCGTGCGACCCGGCCGAGCCCCCCGTTCTCGGCCATCAGCGACGCCCCGGCAGCCGCGCGGCGACCTTGGCGATCGCGTTGCCGGTGCGGAACGAGCGGCTGGCCCGCAGGTCGTCGAGCTCCCTCCGCAGCCGGGCGACCTCGTCGGCGGTGCCGGCGGCGGCGCTGTCGGCGGCGACCAGGTCGAAGGGCAGCATCGCCGCCCGACGCGCTTCGAGTGCGGCCGCGATGCCGTCGACGGGGGCCATCAGGCTGTTCTCGACGCCTTCGCGCGCCGACTCGAGCTCGTCGATCCCGGTGACCTCGGCGAAGCGGTCGACGAGCGCCGCCAAGACGTCGCCGCCGGTGCGGTGCACGCGGGACGACCACGGAGCACTCGGGGTGTCCGTGCGCACGATCACCCAGTGCAGGGCGCGGCGGTTCGCCAGGACGAGCGCCGCCGGCGACGGGTCCACCATGATCGTCAGCGTCACGAGGTCGTCCGGGTCCGGGTCGTCGGCCGTGACCGTCCACGTGGCAGGGGCCGACGTACCGGCGGGGAGCCGGGCCTCCACCGCGAAGCCGTCACCGAACGCGAGGTCGACCTGCCGAACCCACGCCGCGGCGTCGTCGACGTACCGCAGGTCGACCGCCAGCCGCGCTGCCGGACCGGCCGGCACGAGCACGTCGGCGAACCGCTCCGTGGCCGTCGTGCCGTGCCGCTGGTAAGCGGCGACGGCGTCGGGCAGGAACGGGTACCGACGCTCGAGCTCCCGCTGGTGCGCCGCTCGGAGCGCGTTCCGGTTGCCCGAGAAGCTCTTGCCGCCGGCGTGCAGGACGAGCGCGCGGTTCGCGATCTTCGCCAGCCAGCCGTGCGCGGCGATGCGCAGGCAGTAGTCGTTCTCCTCGCCGTAGCCGGGCGCGAAGGCCTCGTCGAACAGGCCGTGCTCGGTGACGAGCGACCGGCGGGTGAGGAAGCAGAAGCCCATCGCGACGGGCATCACCTGCGAACGGGGCAGCAGTGGCGCGATCTCGGCCCAGACCTCGCGGGTACGGGCCTCGGTGCGAGCGGCCCCGCGGTTCGTCAGCCGGTAGGGGATGCTCGCGATCGTCGCGTTGTCGCTCCGTGCGGTGACGACGCCGGTGCGGTCCTCGTCGAGCACCTCGAGCATCGCGTCGAGGAAGCCCGCAGTCGGCACCGCGTCGCTGTTCAGCAGGAGCACCGCCTCGTCCTCGGCGCCGGTGTCGAGCTCGAGCACGGCGCGGTTGCAGGTGCCGACGAAGCCGAGGTTGCGCTCGTTGCGCTCGTACCGGAAGCCGGCGTGTCCGGCGACGCGCTCGAGCACGGCACGCTCGATGGTGTCCGCGTCCGGCCCGCAGTCGTTGAGCAGCAGCACCCGGTGCACACCGGTGTCGAGGTGCTCGAGGAGGCCGTCGACGCACCGCAGCAGCGACTCGAGGTCGCCGTAGATCGGCACGACGACGAGGGTGGGACGGGTCATCGGGCGGTCTCCTCGTGGGTGAGGGCTGCGGCGAGGGCGGCGACGGCCGCGTCGAGCGGTCCGCCGAGCCGGTCCCCGGCGAGCGGGGTCCAGCCGGTGGGGCCGTCGGCCGCGGCGCGTCGGACGGCGTCCGCGACGGCGAGGCCGAGGGACCGGGCGTCCGCGGGGACCGCAGCGAGGTTCGGGTGCAGGTCGCCGCGCGTACCGCGGAACTCGTTCGTCACGACCCGGGCACCCGAGACCGCGCCGTCGAACGGCGGGTGGCTCGGGTGCGGGCTGTGCTGCAGCGAGAGGACGACGTTCGTCGACGTGATGAAGCGGAAGTAGTCGTCCCACGGCATGGTGCCGTGCGACACGAGCTTCACGTCGCCGCGTCCGCCGTCGAGTTCGACGTCGCCGTGCTGCTCGCCCGCCGAGTGGAACTCGACCCGGATGCCGTCGGACGCGAGCTCCTGCACGGCCACGCGCAGGGCGGCGACCCCGAGACGGAACAGGTTGCGGTGCTTGCTCGGGCGGCCGTAGAACAGGACCCGGACGACGTCCTCGTGCTGCCGCGCTGCTGCCACGCGCTCGAGCAGGTCGAGGTCCAGGTGCGGCGCGAAGGTCTGGTCGCTCCCGACGTCGAGCCCCTCCACGTCGGCGAGGTACCGGCGCAGGGGCTCCGAGTTGACGAGCATGCGGAACCCGGCGCGGTAGGTCGAGGCGGCGACGGCGTACTCCGTCGACCACGGACTGAACCCGGGCTCGTAGTCCTGCACCAGGTAGACGACGTGCTCGCGGGGGACCACCCCGGCGGTGACGGCGACGTCGAGCGGGTGCGCGGTCTTCCAGTGCGTCGCGATCCAGACGTCGTCGCGGCCGAACGTGGTGTCGAGGACGTCCTCGCGGCGGACGACCCGGACGCCGGGACGGCCCTCGACGCGGGACTCGGGGAACCGGTCGGCGATGAGCGCCTCGGCCGCGGCGGCGCTGTTGCCCGGCGTCGTCCACCGCACCATCACGACGCGCACCGGCCGGTCCAGCTGCCCGCCGAGGGCGAGCGCCACCGCGATGGCGGTCTGCACACCGGCGAACGCGGCGCCCTCGCGCAGCTCGTCGACGACGAGCACCACCTCGGGGGCGCGGTCGACGGTGGTGATGCCGGCGATCGCCAGGCTCGTCTCGACCAGTCCCTCGAACGGTCGTGCGGTCAGCGGTGCCCGGTCGCGCTCACGGCGGGCGACGCGGACGTCCACCCGGGACACCGTGCGGCCCAGTCGTTCCCGGACGTCGTTGCGGTAGTGGCCGTCCCGGGCGTAGCGCTCGTTCACCCGGACGAGGTCGCTCACGAGGCGCCGTGCCTTCTCGAAGTTCATCGGCGCTCACGTTACCGGGGGACGCCGGGCGCCCTCGGTAGGCTTGCCCCCTGATGATGCAGCGAATCGACCTCCGCGGTGGCCTCCCCGCCCGCGCCGACCTCCTCCGCCTCATGCCCCGCGCCGTCGGGGACGTCTCGCACGCGGTGGACGCCGCGCGTGAGCTCGTGGACGCCGTGCGCGAGCGCGGCGCCGATGCGCTGCGCGAGCAGGCCGAGCGCTTCGACGGGGGAGCCCCCGAGCACGTCCGGGTCCCCGCCGCCGACATCGCCGCTGCTGTCGCCGGCCTGACCCCCGCCCTGCGGGGAGCCCTCGACGAGGCGATCCGCAGGGTCCGGGCCGCGAGCGCCGCGCAGGTGCCCGCAGCCGCGGTCACGACGCTCGCCGACGGCGCCGAGGTGCACCAGCGCTGGCAGCCGATGCGCCGCGTCGGGCTGTACGTGCCCGGCGGCAAGGCCGTGTACCCGTCGAGCGTCGTCATGAACGTCGTGCCGGCGCAGGTGGCCGGTGTCCGGTCGATCGCCCTCGTGTCGCCGCCGCAGCGCGAGCACGGCGGCGCGGTGCACCCGACGATCCTCGCGGCCGCCGGGCTGCTCGGCATCGACGAGGTCTACGCCATGGGCGGCGCCGGCGCGATCGGCGCGCTGGCGTACGGCGTGGCCGAGCTCGGCCTCGACCCGGTCGACCTCGTCACCGGTCCCGGCAACAACTACGTCGCCGCTGCCAAGCGCATCGTGCGCGGCACCGTCGGCATCGACTCGGAGGCCGGCGCCACCGAGATCCTCGTCATCGCCGACGAGACCGCCGACCCCGGGTTCGTCGCGGCGGACCTCGTCAGCCAGGCCGAGCACGACGAGCAGGCCGGCAGTGTGCTGGTGACGACGTCGGCGACGTTCGCCGACGCGGTGGAAGCAGCCATCCCGGAACGCACGGCGGTGCTCGGGACGGCCGCGCGCCTCCAGACCGCGCTCGACGGCCCGCAGTCCGCGATCGTCCTCGTGGACTCGCTCGCCGACGCGGCGACCGTCAGCAACGCGTACGGCCCGGAGCACCTCGAGATCCAGACCGCGGACGACGACGCCGTGCTGGCCGACATCGACGCGGCCGGCGCGGTCTTCGTCGGACCGAGCACGCCCGTCAGCCTCGGCGACTACCTCGCCGGGTCGAACCACGTCCTGCCGACGGGCGGGCAGGCGCGCTTCGGGTCGGGGCTCTCGGCGTCCACGTTCCTGCGTCCGCAGCAGGTCGTGCGGTACACACCGGCCGCACTGCGCGAGGTCGCCGACCACATCGTGGCGCTCTCGACCGAGGAGCAGCTCCCCGCGCACGGCGCCGCCGTGACGGAACGCACGAACCGATAGCCTGGGACCGACATGTTCTGCCCCTTCTGCCGCCACCCGGACTCCCGCGTCGTCGACTCGCGAACGAGCGACGACGGTACGTCGATCCGTCGACGCCGCCAGTGCCCGAACTGCGGGCGTCGCTTCTCGACCACCGAGACCGCGTCGCTCAACGTGGTGAAGCGCAACGGCGTCACCGAGCCCTTCAGCCGCGACAAGATCGTCTCCGGTGTGCGCAAGGCCTGCCAGGGGCGCCCCGTCACCGACGGCGACCTGGCGGTCCTCGCCCAGCGCGTCGAGGAGACCGTGCGGTCGTCGGGGTCGAGCCAGATCGACGCGAACGACATCGGGCTCGCGATCCTCGCGCCGCTGCGGGAGCTCGACGAGGTCGCCTACCTGCGTTTCGCGAGCGTCTACCAGGCGTTCGAGTCCCTCGAGGACTTCGAGGACGCCATCGGTCAGCTCCGCCGCGACCACCACGCGGCCGGCGCGGCCGCCGTCGCTCCCGCCGCAGGCGCTGACGCGTGAACGGCGTCGTGGAGCGCCTGGTCCGGAACGGGTACGCCGCCGTCTTCCGGTCCGTCTTCGCGAACATGGACCCAGAGCGGGCCCACCACATCGCGTTCGCCGTGATCAAGACGGTGCCGCACGTGCCGTTCGTCGGCGGCCTCGTGGAGCGGTACTGCCGCCCGTCCGCCGCCGACGGCATCACGACGATGGGGATCCACTTCCCGTCGCGCTTCGGCCTCGCCGCCGGCTTCGACAAGGACGCCAAGGGCATCGGCGGCCTCGGCGTGCTCGGGTTCGGCCACGTCGAGGTGGGCACCATCACCGCGAAGCCGCAGCCCGGCAACGAGCGACCGCGCCTGTTCCGGCTCATCGCCGACCGCGCCCTCGTCAACCGGATGGGCTTCAACAACCACGGCGCCGCCGCCGCGGCACGCCACCTCGAACGGGCCCGGCGCAACCCCGGCCGCCCGGTCATCGGGGTCAACATCGGCAAGAGCCGGGTCGTCGCCGTCGAGGACGCGATCGACGACTACCTCGAGTCCGCCCGCCGCCTCGCGCCCTTCGCTGACTACCTGGCGGTCAACGTCAGCTCGCCGAACACACCCGGCCTGCGAGGCCTGCAGGAACTCGACCAGCTCCGCCCGCTGCTCACCGCCGTGCGCGACGCCGCGGGCACGGTGCCGGTGCTCGTGAAGATCGCGCCCGACCTGACCGACGAGCAGATCGACGCCATCGCCGGCCTCGCGGTCGAGCTCGGCCTCGCCGGGGTGATCGCGAACAACACCACCATCGCGCGCACCGGCCTGACGACCCCGACGGAGCAGGTCGAGGCCATGGGCGCCGGCGGCCTGTCGGGTGCGCCGATCGCCGCCCGCTCGCTCGAGGTCCTGCGCCGCGTCCGTGCTGCCGTCCCCGCCGACTTCTGCGTCGTCGCGGTCGGAGGCGTCACCACCGAGCAGGACGTGCAGGACCGCATCGACGCCGGCGCGACGCTCGTGCAGGGCTACACGGCGTTCCTCTACGAGGGGCCGACCTGGGCGGCCCGGATCAACCACCTGCGCCGTCGTCGGCTGCGCCGCGCCGCGCGCTGAGGATCGCGTCCGGCGCCTTCGCGCGGCCCGGCGCGTTCGCCGAGTGAGCAGAAGACGTCGGGTCGGGGTAGCTCATCCGACGTCTTCTGCTCACTCGGTGCAGCAGGTAGGGCGCGACGCCCGTTGCGGTGGTCGACCCGTCCGCCCACCGGACGGGAGGCCCGTGGCGGCGCCGCGCCGTGCCTCCCGTCCGTCACGGCGCGCGCTGGGCGCCCCGCGCGTCCGCGCTCTTGCCCGCGCTGAGGGCCGTGTCGCGCGGCCAGCGCGCTTCGTGAGCAGAAGATGTCGAGTGGGGGCCGTCGACCCGACATCTTCTGCTCACCAGATGCCGCACGCGGCCCGCGACGCCCCCACCGGCTCCCGCACACGCCACGCGACGCCCACCCGCACCGCATGCCAAACACTCCACGCGACGCCCCCCCCCGGAACAACGAAGCGCCCCCCGGACCGGCCGGGAGGCGCTTCGCGACGTCGTCAGAGCGTGGGGTAGTCGCCCCGCTTGACCTGCGGCTTCGGCAGGCGCAGGAAGCGCAGCTGCCACGTGCGGGTCAGGATGTAGAGGAACGTGCCGCGCTGCACCTCGCCGAACTTCGACGCGAGCTTGCGGCGCATCGAGAGCCAGAGCACCACGCAGTCGAGCACGAACAGCGCGACGAACGCCCAGACGAGCAGCAGCGAGTAGGACGCCAGGGGCGTCTGCGCGGCGGCGAACCCGACGATCAGGAAGAGCACGAGCACCGGCATCATGATCTCGCCGAGGTTCCAGCGCGCGTCGATCCAGTTGCGCAGGAAGCGACGCTGGTCACCGCGGTCCTTCGCGGGCAGGTAGCGCTCCTCGCCGTTGGCCATGCCGACCCGGGCGCGCTCGCGCTCCGAGTTGAGGCGCGCGCGGGCGGCCTTCTTGTCGACCGGCGTGTTGCCGACCAGGGGGCGGCGGTTCGCGGCCTCACGCTCGCGGCGGGACGGCGTCGGCCGACCCTTGCCCTGCTCGAGGAGTTCGCCCTCGGACGGGTTCACGGTCGTGTTGGTCTTGGGGGCTGCCTTCGCCACGGTGCGTTCCTAACGGCGGTGTGCGTGCTGGATCGTCCTCTAGATTACCGGGCATGACCGACACCCAACAGCACAGCTCCGCGACCGACCCCGCGCTCCTCGACGCCCTGCGCGAACAGGTGCACGGCGCACTGCCCGTGACGATCGCCGACCTGTCCGCGCTGGTGCGGCTGCCGTCGGTCTCGTGGTCGGCGTTCGACCCGGCGAACGTGCAGGCGAGCGCCGAGGCCGTCGCGGACCTCGCGCGGTCGACGGGCGTCTTCGCGGACGACGCGGTGCGCATCGTCCGCTCGGCCGTCGACGGCTCGACGGCGGACGCCGAGGCGTCCGGTGCGGAGCTCGGCCAGCCCGCGGTCCTCGCGGTGCGGCCGGCACGGAACGGCAAGCCCACGGTGATGCTCTACGCGCACCACGACGTGCAGCCCCAGGGCGACGACGCGCTGTGGGAGACCCCGCCGTTCGAGCCGACCCTGCGCGGCGACCGCCTGTACGGGCGCGGCGCATCGGACGACAAGGCGGGCGTGATGACGCACGTCGCCGCCCTCCGGGCCCTGCACGCGCAGTTCGGCGACGACCTCGACCTCGGCGTCGTGCTCTTCGTCGAGGGCGAGGAGGAGTTCGGCTCCCGGTCGTTCCGCACGTTCCTGCGCGAGCAGAAGGAGCACCTCGCCGCCGACGTCATCGTCGTGGCGGACAGCGACAACTGGTCGGTCGACGTCCCGTCGATCACGGTCTCGCTCCGCGGCAACGTGACCTTCAAGCTGACCCTCACCACCCTCGAGCACGCGAGCCACAGCGGCATGTTCGGGGGAGCGGCTCCGGACGCCATGATCCCGATGGTCCGCCTGCTCGCCTCGCTGCACGACGACGACGGCTCGGTGGCGGTCGAGGGGCTCACATCGTACGAGGCCGACGTCCCCTCGCGCACCGACGACCAGCTCGCCGTCGACGCCGCCCTGGTGGCGGGCGTCCGGCCGATCGGCACCGGCGAGGTCCTGTCCCGCATGTGGTTCCAGCCGTCGATCACGGTGACGGGCATGGACGTGCCGAGCGTCGCGAACGCCTCGAACACCCTCCTGCCGACGGTGTCGGCCCGCGTCTCCGTGCGCGTGGCGCCCGGTCAGGCTGCCACCGACGCCCACGCCGCCGTCGAGCGGCACCTGCGCGAGCACGTCCCGTTCGGTGCGCGGCTCGAGATCAGCGAGCCGGACGCCGGTGACGGCTTCCTCGTCGACACGGCCGGGTGGGCCGTCCAGGAGGCCCGGGTCGCCATGCAGGAGGGCTGGGGTGCCGAGGCGGTCGAGCAGGGCATCGGCGGGTCGATCCCGTTCGTCTCGGACCTCGCGGCGGAGTTCCCGGAGGCGCAGATCCTGGTCACCGGTGTCGAGGACCCGGACACCCGTGCGCACAGCCCGAACGAGTCCCAGCACCTCGGCGTGCTGCACCGCGCGATCGCGTCCGAGGCGATCCTGCTCGCCAGGCTCGCGACGCGCAGCTGACGGTGCTTACAATCGACGCCAGGCGCGGTGAACCGCACCGCCCGGAGGGAGACGCGCGATGAGCGACACCATCACCCCTGACGCACCGGCGACCGAGGCTCCGTCGCACGGCGTGCTCCTGAGCGACGCCGCGGCCGGCAAGGTGGCGAGCCTCCTCGAGCAGGAGGGCCGCGACGACCTGCGCCTGCGTCTCGCCGTGCAGCCCGGTGGCTGCTCGGGCCTGATCTACCAGCTCTACTTCGACGAGCGCCTGCTCGACGGGGACACCACCGCCGAGTTCGACGGGGTCGAGGTCGTCGTCGACAAGATGAGCGTCCCGTACCTCGACGGCGCGACGATCGACTTCGAGGACACGATCCAGAAGCAGGGCTTCACGATCGACAACCCCAACGCGCAGGGCAGCTGCGCGTGCGGTGACAGCTTCCACTGATCACCCGTCGAACCGACACGCGAGCGGGGAACGGCCGTCACGGTCGTTCCCTGCTCGCGTTTCGTCGTCCGGAGGACGCTCCGGGCGCGCCCGGGAACGGGGGAGTGACGGGTCGCGGGAGTGCGGATCGCGGCGAGGAGCGTGTCGGGTGTGCGCGAGCGGTGGCGAGCTGCGAGTAAGCTAGGAGTGTTCCAATCAGGCTGGGAGCCCCGCTGTCGCACCGTCGACCGGCTCGCTCCCGGGCTCACGTTCTTCCGAGAGGTAACAGTGCGTTCGAATCGCCGTATACGTTGGGCGGCCGTCCCGGTGGCCGTCGGTCTGGTCATCGCACTGGCTGGCTGCTCGCAGCAGCAGCTGAACGGATGGCTCCCCGGCACCGAGGGCAAGACGGACGTCACGAACCACACGAGCCGCATCGTCGGCCTGTGGACCACGAGCTGGGTCGTCCTGCTCGCCGTGGGTCTCATCGTCTGGGGGCTCATCATCTGGGCCGCCATCGTGTACCGCCGCCGGAAGGGCCAGACCGGCCTGCCCGTGCAGATGCGCTACAACATGCCGCTCGAGATCTTCTACACGATCGTGCCGCTCATCCTGGTGCTCGGCTTCTTCGCCTTCACCGCGAAGGACCAGGCCGCCATCGAGAAGCCGTTCGAGAACCCCGACGCCACCGTCCACGTGTACGGCAAGCGCTGGGCGTGGGACTTCAACTACATCGACAAGCAGAACCCCGAAGAGAGCGTCTACTACCAGGGCATCCAGGCCCAGGAAGAAGAAGACGGAAAGGGCGCGATCGACGAGTCGCAGCTGCCGACCCTCTACCTGCCGAAGGGCAAGAAGGTCGCGATCGAGCTGTCCTCGCGCGACGTCGACCACTCCTTCTGGATCATCGACTTCCTCTACAAGAAGGACATGCTCCCCGGCAAGACGAACTGGGAGTACTTCATCCCGACCAAGGAAGGCACCTACCAGGGCAAGTGCGCCGAGCTCTGCGGCGAGTACCACTCCCTGATGCTCTTCCAGGTCAAGGTCGTGTCGCCGACCGAGTACAACGCCTACCTCCAGACCCTCCGTGACCAGGGCAAGGTCGGGCTGCTCGGCGACGAGTACAACACCAACACGAACGAACCGAACAACAAGGCGCCGGTCGAGGCGTCCGCCGAGAACAAGTAGGGGCCCGTCAGATGACAACGTCACTCGTCGGCCGACCGACCCAGACCTCGACGCCGGACTTCCAGGCGTCGAAGGTCGGGCGGAAGGGCAACATCATCGTCCGGTGGATCACCTCCACCGACCACAAGACCATCGGGTACATGTACCTGATCGCCTCGTTCGTCTTCTTCCTGCTCGCCGGCATCATGGCGCTGGTCATCCGTGCCCAGCTCTTCGAACCCGGCCTGCACGTCGTCGCGACGAAGGAGCAGTACAACCAGCTCTTCACAATGCACGGCACGATCATGCTGCTGATGTTCGCGACGCCGCTGTTCTCGGGCTTCGCGAACGCGATCATGCCGCTGCAGATCGGTGCCCCCGACGTCGCCTTCCCGCGACTCAACGGCTTCGCCTTCTGGCTCTACCTCTTCGGCTCGCTCATCGCCGTCGGCGGCTTCCTCACCCCGCAGGGCGCCGCGTCCTTCGGTTGGTTCGCGTACGCGCCACTGAGTGACACGACGTTCACGCCAGGGCTCGGCGGCACCCTCTGGGTCTTCGGCCTCGGCATGACCGGCTTCTCGACGATCCTCGGCGCGGTGAACTTCATCACCACGATCATCACGATGCGTGCCCCGGGTCTGACCATGTTCCGCATGTCGATCTTCACCTGGAACACCCTCGTGACGGCGCTCCTCGTCCTGATGGCCTTCCCGGTCCTCGCGACCGCGCTGTTCGGCCTCGGCCTCGACCGTGTGTTCAACGCGCAGATCTTCAACCCGGCCAACGGCGGCGCCCTGCTCTGGCAGCACCTCTTCTGGTTCTTCGGGCACCCCGAGGTCTACATCATCGCGCTGCCGTTCTTCGGCATCGTCTCCGAGGTCTTCCCGGTCTTCAGCCGCAAGCCGATCTTCGGGTACAAGACCCTCGTCTACGCGACCATCTCCATCGCGGCGCTGTCCGTCACGGTGTGGGCGCACCACATGTACGTCACCGGTGGCGTGCTCCTCCCGTGGTTCTCGCTCATGACGATGCTCATCGCGGTCCCGACCGGCGTGAAGATCTTCAACTGGGTCGGCACCATGTGGCGCGGTTCGGTCACCTTCGAGACGCCGCTGCTCTGGGCCCTCGGCTTCCTGATCACCTTCACCTTCGGTGGTCTGACCGGCGTCATCCTGGCGTCGCCGCCGCTGGACTTCCACGTGTCCGACTCGTACTTCGTCGTCGCGCACTTCCACTACGTGGTCTTCGGCACCGTCGTGTTCGCGATGTTCTCCGGCTTCTACTTCTGGTGGCCGAAGTGGACCGGCAAGATGCTCAACGAGCGCCTCGGCAAGATCCACTTCTGGCTGCTGTTCATCGGCTTCCACACCACGTTCCTCATCCAGCACTGGCTGGGCGTCATCGGCATGCCGCGTCGCTACGCGACGTACCTGCCGAACGACGGCTTCACCTGGATGAACCAGCTGTCGACGATCGGCTCGATGATCCTCGCGGTCTCGTTCCTGCCGTTCATCTTCAACGTCTACGTGACCGCTCGGAACGCTCCGAAGGTGGCCGTGAACGACCCGTGGGGCTACGGCCGCTCGCTCGAGTGGGCGACCTCCTGCCCGCCGCCCCGCCACAACTTCACGTCGATCCCGCGCATCCGTTCGGAGTCCCCGGCGTTCGACCTGAACCACCCGGAGGCAGGTGTGCCGATCGGTGTCGGTCCCGCCAAGGACGCCCCGGATGCCCCGACCTACGACGCCGCGAAGGGCGAGGTGAAGTAAGGCGATGCGCGCCAACACCAACCTGTTCTGGATCCTCTTCGGGTTCTTCATCCTGGCGGACGCCGCCTACACGATTTGGGCGATGCTCTACTACGGTCACCCGGAGTGGGTCGGCACCGTCGCGATCGGCCTCACCGGCATCATGTCGGCGTTCATCGCCTTCTACCTCGGCAGGGTCATGTCGTCGCAGGGCGGCGTCCTGCCGGAGGACCGCCCCGACGCGAACATCGAGGACGGCGACGCCGAGCTCGGGCACTTCAGCCCCTGGTCGTGGTGGCCCATCCTGCTGGCTGCCGCTGTCGCGGTCTGCTTCCTCGGTGTCGCAGCCGGCCTCTGGATCGTGCCGATCGGTCTCGCCCTCGTGGCGGTCACGCTCGTCGGCTGGGTCTACGAGTACTACCGCGGCAACTTCGGGCACTGACCCCGCGCTGCAGCGCACCTGACACCCTCGGGCGGCACCTTCCGGTGCCGCCCGAGTCGTGTCCGGGGCGCGTCGCGGCGACGACCTCCGGTCCGATCCGGAACAAAGCGGCCCGCCCGGGGCTTGACTGGAACGGACCTCCAACCACAGCGAAAGGAGTCACCTCAGGTGACTGACAAGCGCACCCTCATCATCTTCGGCGCGACGGGCGACCTCGCCTCCCGCCTGCTGCTGCCGGGCCTCGGCACGTTCCTGCAGAGCGGTCGAGCGGTTCCCGTCCAGCTCATCGGCACGGGCCGCAGCGCCCGCAGCGAGGAGCAGTGGAAGGACGTCGTCACGAAGTCCTTCGCGTCGCAGGACGTCAAGGGCCCGGAGGTCGACGCGACCCTCGAGTCGACGAGCTTCATCCAGGGCGACCCCACCGACCCGGAGCACCTCAAGGCACTGCTCGACGCCGCCGACGCCGAGCCCATCCTCTACTTCGCGCTCCCGCCGCAGATCGCCTCCGACATCTGCGAGGCGCTGCAGCAGGTCGAGCTCCCCGAGGGCACGACCCTGGCGTTCGAGAAGCCCTTCGGCACCGACGTCGACAGCGCCCGCGCCCTCAACGAGACGGTGCTCAAGCTCGTCCCCGAGGAGCGCGTGCACCGCACCGACCACTTCCTCGGCCGCACCACGGTCCTCAACATCATCGGTCTGCGCTTCGCGAACCGCCTGCTCGAGCCGATCTGGAACGCCGAGAACATCGAGAAGGTCGACGTCTTCTACGACGAGACCCTCGGCCTCGAGAACCGCGCCCAGTACTACGACGAAGCCGGCGCGATGGTCGACATGATCCAGTCGCACCTGCTGCAGATCCTCGGCCTCGTCACGATGGACGCCCCGGCCGCGATCGACGCCGTCGAGTTCCGCTCGTCGCTCGCACGCGCCCTCCGCTCCACCCGCCTGAAGGGCGATGACGCGAAGGTCGCCTCCCGCCGTGCGGTGTACACCGCCGGCACGATCGACGGCAAGGACCTGCCCTCGTACCAGCAGGAGGACGGCGTCGACCCGTCGCGCCAGACCGAGACCCTCGCCGAGATCTCCGTCGAGGTGGACACCGCCCGCTGGAAGGGCGTCCCCTTCACCCTCCGCTCCGGCAAGGCGCTCGGCGCCAGCCGCAAGGAGGTCCTCATCACCTTCAAGCCGGTCACCCGCCTGCCCTCCGGCCTGTCCGGCCGGCCGAAGAGCGACACGCTCCGCATCGTCCTCAACCCGGACGAGATCGAGCTCACCGTCTCGGCGAACGGCGGCGGCAACCCGTTCGAGATGGGCCAGGTCACCCTGTCGTCGTCCTTCGCGGACGGCGAGCTCACCCCCTACGGCGAGGTCCTCAACGGGATCTTCCACGACGACCCGCTGCTCTCGATCCGCGGCGACGTGGCCGAGCGCTGCTGGGAGATCGTCGAGCCCGTGGTGAAGGCCTGGAAGGCCGACGAGGTCCCGCTCGAGGAGTACCGCGCCGGCTCCCGCGGCCCCGCGGACTGGGAGTCGTCGTCCTGACGGACGCGCCCGTCGCGCCCTGAACGGGCGCACCTGACGGACGGGAGGCACGGTGCCGGTCGGCACCGTGCCTCCCGTCCGTCTGTCGGTGCGTGGCGTCCAGTCAGCGCGGGCGTGCGTGCCGCCCCGTCGCGCGGGGCCCGGGACACACTCCCGCGCGTGGCTGGCCGGAAGAATCTGCTGGCGAGGCGTCTTCCTTCGCGTGGGACGACTGCCCCCACGAAGCACTCGCCGCCGATGTCCCTCGCGCGTTCCGTCCCATGGCATGTGGTGTGGGAAGCGCTTTCGCGCGTAGGCGGCAGGAAGAACGTGCTGCTCATGCGCGGAATGTCCTCCTCAGCGCAGATCAGCTGCCAACGCGAAGCACTCGCGCCGATGCTCCTCGCGCGTTCCGTCCCATCGCACGTGGTGTGGGAAGCACTTTCGCGCGTGGGTGGCAGGAAGAACATGCTGCCTATGCGCGGAACGGCCTTCTCCGCGCGGAACGGCCGCCCTCGCGAGGCACCCGCCGCCGATGTCCCCTGCGCGTTCTGTCCCATCGCACGTGACGTAGGAAGCACTTCCGCGCGTAGGCAGCAGGAAGAACATGCTGCCTACGCGCGGAACGACCTCCTACGCGCGGAACGACCTCCTACGCGCGGAACAGCCCCCGGCGCCCGCAAAGCGCCCGCACCGCGCACCTCACCCGGGGGAGCCGGCGCGGTTGCCCAGGCCCGTCCAGGAGCGGGTGCCCCCGCTGCGCGAGGCCGTGCGGGTCCGGTGCCCGGTCGTGCCGCCCCTGGCGCGTGAGATCGCGTCGGCCGCCGACACCAGGGTCAGGTGGGACAGCACCTGCGGGGTGTTGCCGATGTGGTGGCCGGTGGCGACGTCGATCTCCTCGGAGAGCATGCCGACGTCGTTCGCGTAGCCGACGAGCACGTCCATCAGGCGTTCGGCGTCGTCGAGGCGTCCGGAGCCGGCGTACTGCTCGACGAGCCAGAACGAGCACGCCAGGAACGGGTGCTCGGTGCCCGTGAGGCCGTCGAAGCCGGCGGTGGTCCGGTAGCGCAGGACGAGTCCGTCGTCGCCGACGCGCAGGTCCTCCTCGATCGCCCGGACGGTGCCGGTCATGCGGGGGTCGTCCGCGGCGCAGAAGCCGATCTGGGGCAGGACGAGCAGGCTGGCGTCGACCTCGTCGGTGTCGTAGTGCTGTCGGTAGGACCCCCGCGCGGCGTTCCAGCCGTGCTCCTCGATCTCGGCGCGGACGGTCTCGCGCAGGGTGCGCCAGCGCTCGACGGGGCCGTCGAGGCCGAACTCCTCGACGGCGGCCACCCCGCGGTCGAACGCGGCCCAGATCATCGCCCGGGAGTGCGTGAAGTGTCGGCGGGGCCCCCGCATCTCCCAGATGCCGTTGTCGGGCTCCTGCCAGTGCTCCTCGACGTAGCCGAGCAGGGCGCGCTGCAGTGCCCAGGAGTCCGCGCTCTCCTCGACGCCGAGTTCGCGGGCGTCGTGCAGCGCGGCGAGCACCTCGCCGAAGACGTCGCCCTGGTACTGCGTCGAGGCGCCGTTGCCGACGCGGACCGGCTTCGAGTCGGCGTAACCGGGCAGGTGCGCGAGCTCGCGTTCGGGCAGTTCCCGCTCGCCGGCGATGCCGTACATGATCTGCACGTCGGCGGGGTCGCCGGCGACGGCGCGGAGGAGCCAGCCGCGCCAGTGCTCGGCCTCGTCGCGGTAGCCGTGCGCGATGAGCGAGGCGAGGGCGAGCGAGGCGTCGCGGAGCCAGACGTAGCGGTAGTCCCAGTTCCGTTCGCCGCCCGGGTCCTCGGGCAGGCTGGTGGTCGCCGCGGCGACGACGCCGCCGGTGTCGCCGTGGGTCATCGCGCGCAGGAAGAGCAGCGACCGTCGCGTCGCGGCCGCGTGGCGCCCCTCGGTGTGCGCGGTCGCCATCCAGTCCGTCCACCAGTCGACCGTGTGCGCGAGCGCCGCGTCCACGTTGACGGGTTCCGGGGCGTCGCGGTACGACGGGTACCAGGTGAGGACGGTGTCGAGCACCTCGCCGTCGTGCACGGTCGTCGTGGCGGTGTGCCGGTGGTCGGACGCGCGGAAGCGGACGCCGCGGACGACGACGGACCCGGGGCCGGCGGTCGCGAGCAGGGCCGGGTCGTCGTCGCCGCCGACCTGGCGCACCCACGGCAGCGCCAGGGCGTAGTCGAAGCGGATGCGCAGCACCTGCTCGACCTCGACGCTGCCGCGCAGCCCACGCACCCGGCGGACGAGCGAGGGCCGGTGGGCACCGACCGGCATGAAGTCGGTGACCTCGACCACGCCGTCCGCCGTCGTCCAGACCGTCGAGAGCACGAGCGTCTCGCCGTGGTACCGGCGCTTGGCCGTCGCAGCGGGGTCGGTGGGGCGCAGGCTCCACTGTCCGTGGTCGGCGTCGCCGAGCAGCGCGGCGAAGGTCGCGGTGCTGTCGAAGCGGGGCAGGCAGAGCCAGTCGACCGTGCCGTCCCGGGTGACGAGCGCTGCGGTCGAGGTGTCCCCGATGACCGCGTGGTCCTCGATGCGGGCTGCCGGTGCGCCGTTGCTCATGCCCTGATCGAACCACACCCGGGCCGGAGCGCCGCCGGTCTCGCTGAGGGGTCGTTCAGACGTGGTCGGCGGCGTCCGGCTCGGCCAGACCGACCCGGGTCAGCTCGCGCCAGAGGCCGGAGCCGTCCGGTGCGTAGACCCACGGCGCCGACGAGTCGCGGGAGCGTTCCTGCGCCCGGGAGCGACCGCCGGCGAGCACCGCCTCGCTCGTGGACAGCTGGCGGATGGCGACCCCGGCGACGTTGTCCGGGTGCTCGCGGGCGAAGTCGCCGTACAGCGACTCGTCGTGCTGGCCGTCGTCGCCGACGAGCAGCCACCGCACGTCCGGGAAGTCCTGGGCGAGCCGCCGCAGGTTCTCCTGCTTGTGCAGCTGCCCGCTGCGGAAGAACCGGTCGTGGGTGGGGCCCCAGTCGGTGAGCAGCAGCGTGCCCGACGGGTACATGTTCCGCGTCAGGAAGCGCTTCAGGGTCGGCGCGACGTTCCAGGCGCCGGTGGACAGGTAGACGGTCGGCGACCCCGGGTGCTGCGCGAGCACGCGTTCGTAGAGCACCGACATGCCCGGCACCGGGCGGCGGGCGTGCTCGGTGAGCACGAAGGAGTTCCACGCCGCGAGCATCGGCCGGGGGAGCGAGGTCACCATGACCGTGTCGTCGATGTCCGAGAGCAGGCCGAACCGGGTGTCCGGGTGCACGACGAAGACGTCCGCCTCGACGCTCCGCCCGCCGCCGGCCGACAGCCGGACGGTGCGCCACCCCGGCTCGAGGTCGAGCGGCACGATCGTGTCGACGACGCCGCCGCGGTCGGTCTCGACGGTGTGCGACACCCCGCCGGCACTGACGGTCACCTCGGTGTGGTCGACGGCGACGCTCGTGAAGCTGCGCCACCCGCGCACCCCGGAGTAGGACACGTCGGACGCCAGGCCGCGTCGCGTCAGCAGCACGCGGCAGAGGATCCGAACCCACCCGGGGGCGCCGTACCCGGTGTACGGGACGACCGTCGGCACGAGGCCGCGGCGCCGCGCGCGTTGCTCGCGGAACTCCTGGACGGCGTCCTCGATGCGGGCGGCTCGGTGCAGGAGGGGCTCGGCCAGCGACGGCTCGTGGTGCGTCGGGTCGGGCATGGCCCCATCAAACCATGTGGGCAGTCGAAGTCCACGAAGACGCTCATCGCGATCTGGTGAGTCGCAGCCACGTTCCAGCCGGTCTCTGCGAAGGTTGTCACCGTCAGACCAAACCGACCGCGCTGGAGCGCAAGAGGAGAACACGTGCTCGTCACCGAGGTAACGAACGCTCTGCCGGGGGGATCATCACTGCTCAGGAACGAGCCGGTCCAAGCCCGCAGTTCGGCGCGCCTCGCGGGTCTCCTCGACGCCGCCGCCGCGGTGATCGACGAGATCGGGTTCGAGCGGCTCACGACCGCGATGGTGGCCGAACGGGCGGGGGCGTCCATCGGTACCGTCTACCGGTACTTCCCGGACCGCATCGCCGTCGTCGAGGCGCTCGCGATCCGCTGCACGCAGCGCCTGGCGTCGCGCTTCGTCGAGGCGCTCGACGCCAGCGGCGCGGAGACCTGGCAGCAGGGCTGCGACGCGCTCATCCGCGCCACCGACGAGATGTACCGCACCGAGCCGGGCTTCCGGGCGATCCGCTTCGGTGACGCCGCGGACACCGGCACCGGCGACGCCGAGGACCGCATGGGGGCGCTCGGCGGGGCCGTCGGGCAGATCATGCACGACCGTTTCGGGCTGCCGCTCGACGAGCGGATCGCCCGCACCTGGGTGGTCCTCGCCGAGTCGTCGCACGCCGTGTTCGCCCGGGCGCACCGCGACCCGGCGAACCCCGACACCGGGATCATCGAGGAGTACCGCACGATGAGCCGGGCCCACCTGGAGTCGGTGCTCGCCGCCTCCTGACCGACCGTCACCGACGCCCGCGTCCGCTCGCCGAGCGACGCGGGCGTCGTCGTGTCCGGGGCGTCGGCCGGGAGGCCCGGTGCCGGTCGGTCGTTCGGCTCGCGTCCGGCAGCGGTCACCACCACCACCGCCGTGGCCGGCTGTCCGGGACACGACACGCATCGTCACGGGGTGCACCGTTGTCGCAGCCGACGGGTACTGTCGTCCGGAGTCGGGCTACCTCCGAACAGAAGGGCACCCATGATCGAGTTCCGCTCGGTGCGCAAGACCTACCCGGACGGCACCACCGCCGTCGACGGATTCGACCTGGTCATCCCCTCGCGGACCACCACCGTCTTCGTGGGTTCCAGCGGCTGTGGCAAGACCACGCTGCTCCGCATGATCAACCGGATGGTCGACCCCAGTTCGGGGTCCGTCTCCATCGACGGGTCGGACGTGTCCGGTGTCGACCCCGTCAAGCTCCGTCGGAGCATCGGGTACGTCATGCAGAACTCCGGACTCCTGCCGCACCGCAAGGTGATCGACAACATCGCGACGGTCCCGCTCCTGACGGGCGTGTCGAAGGCCGACGCCCGTGCGCGCGCGCTCGAGCTGATGGACACGGTCGGCCTCGACCGCGCCTTCGCCGACCGGTACCCGTCGCAGCTGTCCGGCGGGCAGCAGCAGCGCGTCGGCGTCGCCCGCGGGCTGGCCGTCGACCCGAACATCCTGCTCATGGACGAGCCGTTCGGCGCCGTCGACCCCCTGGTCCGCAACGACCTGCAGGACGAGCTCATCCGGCTGCAGCGCGAGCTCGGCAAGACCGTGGTGTTCGTGACCCACGACATCGACGAGGCCTTCAAGCTCGGCGACCAGGTCGTCATCCTCAAGAAGGGCGGCGAGATCGCCCAGCAGGGCACCCCGTCCGAGATCCTCGCCGAGCCGGCCGACGACTTCGTCGCGAACTTCATCGGCGTCGGTCGTGGTCGCCGTGCGCTCCGCGTGGAGCAGACGCCGACTGGACCCATCGTGGTCGACGGTGACGGTCGCGCCGCAGGTGTGCTCACCGGTCCGGTGAACGTCGTCGACGCCGCGTCCGCGGTGCCGCAGGGAACAGAGGCCGGGGCGCGCGCAACCGCTCCGGGTGCTCCGGCGCAGGGTGGGGGCACCCGGTGAAGTGGGTGCTGTCGAACCTCGACACCATCGGTGAGGACACGCTCTCGCACCTCGCGATCGCCCTCCCGCCGATCATCATCGCCTTCCTGCTCTCCATCCCCATCGGGTGGCTGGTGGTCCGGCTGCAGCGACCGGGCGGCTCCCGCTTCGCGGCGGGCGTCGGCAGCGGCATCGTCACGGTGGCCGGGCTCCTGTACGCGATCCCGTCGCTCGCGCTCTTCGTGGCGCTGCCGAGCATCATCGGCACCGACCTGCTCGACCCGCTCAACGTCGTGATCAGCCTGACCCTCTACGGCCTCGCGCTCATGGTCCGGTCCACGGTCGACGGACTCACCTCGGTCGACGCGGGCACGAAGGCCGCCTCGACGGCGATGGGCTACTCGTCGGCGCAGCGCTTCTTCCGTGTCGAGCTGCCGCTCGCCGGGCCGGTCCTGCTCGCCGGGCTCCGGGTGGTCTCGGTGTCGACGATCTCGCTGACCACGGTCGGCGCGGTGCTCGGCATCCAGAGCCTCGGGTCGCTCTTCACCGACGGGCTCGCCCGCGGCATCTACGAGGAGATCATCTCCGGCATCGTCATGGTGCTCGTGCTGGCCTTCGCGCTGGACGGCCTGCTCGTCCTGCTCGGCCGCGTCGCGATGCCGTGGAACCGCCGCACGACCCGGACGCAGCGTGCGTCCCGGCGCGTGCTCCAGCAGGCAGAGGTGACCTCGTGATCATCGGACAGGCATTCGGCTGGGTGTTCGACCCGGCGAACTACGCCGGCTACAACGCGATCCCGGCGCGGCTGTGGGAGCACGTCTGGATCACCCTGCTCGCGGTGCTCATCGCCGCGGTGATCGCCGTGCCGATCGGGTACGCCATCGGTCACACCCGGCGCGCCCGCGGCTTCTCGATCGCCGTCTCGGGCGGGGTCCGCGCGCTGCCGACGCTCGGCGTGCTGTCGCTGTTCGGGCTGCTGCTCGGCATCGGCCTGCAGGCCCCGCTGCTCGCACTCGTCGTCCTCGCCATCCCGTCGGTGCTCGCCGGCGCGTACTCGGGCATCGAGTCCGTCGAACCGGTGACGGTCGACGCCGCGAAGGCGCAGGGCATGACCGGCTGGCAGATCCTGTGGAAGGTCGAGGTCCCGCTCGGCCTGCCGCTGCTCATCGGCGGACTCCGCGCCGCGGTGCTCCAGGTCGTCGCGACCGCGACGCTCGCCGCCTACGTCGGCGCCGGGGGCCTCGGCGGGTACTTCTTCCTCGGTCTGAAGACCCAGGACTACGCGCAGATGCTCGGCGCCTCCATCCTCGTGATCGCGCTCGCGATCGCGTTCGAGATCGTGTTCGCCGTGCTGCAGCGGGCGGCGGTGCCGAAGGGCACCCTCGACCCCGCGGCCCGGCAGCGCCAGGGATCGCGCGAGCGAGCCCGCAATCCCATCCCGGAAGGAAATCCATCGTGATCACAGCAAAGATCCGTGTCGGCGTCGCAGCGACGCTGGCGCTGGGCGTCGCCGCCGCCCTGACCGGCTGCGCGTCGAGCGACCCGCTCGACAGCGGCTCGAGCACGTCGAGCGACTCCAAGACGATCGTCATCGGCTCGCAGCAGTACTACTCGAACGAGATCATCGCCGAGCTGTACGCCCAGGTCCTCGAGAAGGACGGCTTCACGGTCAAGCGCAGCTTCAACATCGGGCAGCGCGAGATCTACATCCCGCAGCTCGAGAAGGGCGCGATCGACGTCATGCCCGAGTACAGCGGCAACCTGCTGCAGTACTTCGACAAGGACTCGGACGCCAAGACCGCCGACGAGATCGACGCGGCCCTGCCCGACGCGCTCCCGTCCGGGCTGCGCGTCCTCGACGAGGCCGAGGCGACCGACCAGGACAGCTACACCGTCACGAAGAAGTTCTCCGAGGACAACGACGTCACGAGCCTGGCCGACCTGAAGAACGTCTCCGACAAGCTCACCGTCGGCGCGAACTCCGAGTTCCAGACCCGCCCGTACGGCCCGAAGGGCCTCAAGTCGGTCTACGGCGTCGACGTCGACTTCAAGGTCGTCGAGGACTCCGGCGGAGCGCTCACGGTGAAGGCGCTCAAGGACGACACCGTCCAGCTCGCCGACATCTACAGCGCCGACCCGAGCATCAAGGCGAACGACTTCGTCTCGCTGAAGGACCCGGAGAACCTGATCCTGCCGCAGAACGTCATCCCCGTGGTGTCGAAGAAGGTCAACGACAAGGCCGCGGCCGACATCGACAAGGTGAGCAAGGTCCTGTCGACCGACGCCCTCATCGAGCTCAACTCGAAGAGCACCGTCGACAAGGAGAAGGCGTCCGAGATCGCGAAGGACTTCCTGACCGAGAAGGGCCTGCTCTAGGCACGCTCCGCAAGAAGAACGACAGGCGTCGGGCATCTGCCCGGCGCCTGTCGTCGTTCCCGGGGGTGCTCCCGATGAACATGTTTTCCGCACGGTTGTGCCGTGCACTTCCCCTGCACGTTTGTGCACGCAGGCCTTCTACAACTTGTCGAGTCGCTTCGTCCGGCGCTACCGTTGCAGTGTCCCAACGGCTGTGACACCTGATGGAACCGATCAACAGGAAGCAACTGACGTGTACGAACTGCGCGCGGCGACCCGGCGGGGGAACGCCGCATGAACGACCTCCTCGACCCCCTGCTGCTCTCGCGGTGGCAGTTCGGTCTGACGACCATCTACCACTTCCTGTTCGTGCCGCTGACGATCGGTATGGCCGCCGTGGTGGCGGTGTTCCAGACCGCCTGGTACCGCACCGGTCGTGCGCACTACCTGCAGCTGACGCGGTTCTTCGGTCGCATCTTCCTCATCAACTTCGCGATGGGCGTCGTGACCGGCATCGTGCAGGAGTTCCAGTTCGGCATGAACTGGTCGAACTACTCGCGCTTCGTCGGTGACGTCTTCGGGGCGCCGCTCGCGCTCGAGGGCATCCTCGCCTTCTTCTTCGAGGCGGCGTTCATCGGGATCTGGATCTTCGGCTGGGACCGCTTGCCCAAGGGCCTGCACCTCGCCAGCATCTGGTGCGTCAGCGCCGGCACGATCATGTCTGCCTACTTCATCATCGCCGCGAACGCCTTCATGCAGCACCCGGTCGGGTTCGCCATGAACGAGGCGAAGGGGCGCGCGGAGCTCACCGACATCTGGGCGGTGCTCGGCAACAAGGTCGCCCTCGCGGCCTTCCCGCACACCCTGTTCGCCTGCTTCATGGTGGCTGCTGCGGTCATCATCTCCGTCGCCGCGTTCCACCTGGCGCGCAACCAGCACCTCGAGACGATGATGCCGGCGCTCAAGTTCGGCATGTGGACGATGGTCGCGGCCGGAGCGCTCACGGTCCTGACCGGCGACCAGCTCGGCCTCACCATGGTCGACACGCAGCCGATGAAGATGGCGGCGGCCGAGGCGCTCTACAACACCTCGACCGGCAAGGACGCCTCGTTCTCGATCCTGACGCTCGGCACCCCCGACGGCGTGCACGAGCTGTTCTCGATCCGCGTGCCCTACCTGCTGTCGTTCCTGTCGACGCACACCTTCAACGGCACCGTCGAGGGCATCAACGACCTGCAGGCGCAGTACAGCCAGGTGTACGGCCCCGGCGACTACAAGCCGATCATCTGGGTCACCTACTGGTCGTTCCGCTGGATGATCGCGCTCGGCATCGGTGCGGTGCTCGTGTCGCTGGCCGGGCTCTGGCTGACCCGCAAGGGCCGGTTCCCGACGCAGCGCTGGGTGTGGCGGGTGGCCACCTGGACGGTCCCGCTGCCGATGGCCGCGATGATCGTCGGCTGGGTCTTCACCGAGATGGGCCGGCAGCCGTGGCTCGTGTTCGGCCTGCTCCGGACGAAGGACGGCGTCTCGCCGAACGTGACGGGCATCGAGGTCCTCATCTCGCTCCTCGTCTTCACCCTGATCTACGGCTCGCTCGCCGTGGTCGAGTTCAAGCTGATCAAGAAGGTCGCACAGGAGGGCCCGGCCGACCCGGCCGAGGTCGACGAGACGACCGGCGAGGTCAAGCACGAAGTGACGGTCTACTAGGAATGGACGCTGTCTGATGGATCTCCCTGTCCTCTGGTTCGCGATCGTCGGCGTCTTCTTCGTCGGCTACTTCGTCCTCGACGGGTTCGACTTCGGTGTCGGCATGTCCCTGCCGTTCCTCGGCAAGGACGACACCGACCGTCGGGTCCTCATCAACACCATCGGCCCGGTCTGGGACCTCAACGAGACGTGGGTCATCGTCGCCGGTGCCTGCCTGTTCGCCGCGTTCCCGGAGTGGTACGCCACGATGTTCTCCGGGTTCTACCTGGCGCTGTTGCTCATCCTCGCCGCGCTCATCGCCCGCGGGGTGTCGTTCGAGTACCGGCACCAGGAGAAGCACCTCGAGTGGAAGCGCCGCTTCGACCTCATGATCATCGTCGGCAGCGCCGTGCCGTCGTTCCTGTGGGGCGTCGCGTTCGGCAACGTCGTCCGGGGCATCCCGATGGACGCCGGGCACAACTACACCGGCACCCTGTTCGACCTGCTCAACCCGTTCGCGCTGCTGACCGGCGCCGCGACGCTCCTCGTCTTCTTCACCCACGGCGTCGTGTTCGTCGCGCTGAAGACCGAGGGCGAGATCCGGGAGCGTGCGAAGCGCCTGGCCACCCGGGCCGGCGCCGTGACGATCGTCGTCGCCGCCGCGTTCCTGGTGTCGATGGCCTTCGTCCGTGCCACCCCGGCCTCGCTCGTGCTCTCCGTCGTCGCGGCCCTCGCGCTCGTGCTCGCGGTGCTCTGCAACGCCTGGGGCAAGGAGGGCCGCGCGTTCACGCTCATGGCCGTCACGATCGCCGCCGTCGTGCTCGCGATGTTCACGGCGATCTTCCCGGACGTCATGCCCGCCTCGAACGACCCGGCGAACAGCCTGGACGTGTACAACGCGTCGTCCGGCTCGTACACGCTCACCGTGATGAGCTGGGTCGCGCTGATCTTCGTGCCGCTCGTCTTCGCGTACCAGGCGTGGACCTACTGGGTGTTCCGCAAGCGCGTCTCCCGCGCCCAGATCACCGCGGCCGCGCACTAGGCGGACGACGGTGAAGCCCCTCGACCCCCGACTCCTGCGGCTGTCCCGGACGGCGCGCGGCTTCATCGTCGCCGCCGCCGGGACGGGCGTCCTGCGCACGGTCGCGACCATCGCGATCGCGTGGGGGATCGCCGCGGCGGTGACCCTCGGGGTCGACGCGGTCGGGGGCGGGGGCGTCCCGGCGGCGTTCGGGCAGGCGCTCGCGCTGCTCGGCGGGGCGTTCGTGCTCCGGGCGGTCGCAGCCTGGGCCACCGACGACCTGGCGGCACGGGCCGCGGCACGGGTGAAGAGCGAGATGCGCACCACCGTGCTCGCCCGGGCGGCCGAGCGCGGGCCGGCGTGGCTGTCCGGCCGGTCGAGCGCCGGCTTCGCCACGACGCTCGGACCGGGGCTCGACGCCCTCGACGCCTACTTCGGCCGGTACCTGCCACAGCTCGCCCTCACCGCGATCGCGACCCCGGTGCTCCTCGTCGCGATCGGGATCGGCGACCTGACGAGCGGGCTGGTCATCCTGTTCGCCCTGCCGGTCATCCCCGTGTTCATGATCCTGATCGGCCTGGCGACGCAGGCGCTGCAGCGACGGCAGTCCGACGCCCTGGCGACGCTCGGCGGCGCCTTCACCGAAGCCGTCGAGGGGCTCGCGACACTCAAGGTCTTCGGCCGCGCGCGGCGCCAGGTCGGTCGGATCGGCGCGGTCACCGACGAGTACCGGCGGGGGACCCTCGGGGTGCTCCGACTGTCGTTCGTGAGCGGGTTCGCCCTCGAGCTCGCCGCGAGCCTGTCAGTGGCCCTGGTCGCAGTGTCGATCGGCATCCGCCTGGTCGACGGGTCGCTCGGCCTCGGTGCCGCGATGTTCGTGCTCGTCCTCGCACCGGAGGCCTTCGCCCCGATCCGGCAGGTCGGCGCCGACTTCCACGCCGCCCAGGACGGCGTCGAGGCCTCGGCCGCGGTCCTCGACGTGCTCGACGACGGCCGCGACGCCCCGGCCGCGACGGCACCGACCCCCGCACCCGCTGCGGCGACCGCGCTGACGGTGCGCGGGCTGACGGTCCGCCGCGCCGACGTCGTGATCGGCCCCGTCGACCTGCACGCCGAGGCCGGCACGGTCGTCGTGCTCGCCGGTCCGAGCGGCTCCGGCAAGTCGAGCATCATCGCCGCCCTGCGCGGGGCGCTGCCCCACGACGGCACGGTGACGGTGCCCGGAGCGGCCGGTGCCCCGGTGGCCGACCGCACCACCTGGGCCGACCAGCGCCCGCGTCTCGTGCGGGGGACGGTCGCCGAGAACGTCGCGCTCAGCGCGACCCCCGACGCCGACGACGTGCGGACCGCGCTCGGTGACGCGGGGCTGGGAGTCGACCCGGGCCTCCCGGTCGGCGCCGGCGGCAGCGGCCTGTCCGGCGGCCAGGCGCAACGCGTCGCGGTCGCCCGCGCGTTCTACCGGGCGCACCGCGAGCGGACCCCGCTCGTCCTGCTCGACGAGCCCACCTCGGCACTCGACGCCGACGCCGAGGCGCACGTCGTCGCGTCCGTCCGTCGCCTGGCGGCCGACGGTGCGGTCGTCGTGGTCGCCAGCCACCGCCCGGCCGTGATCGCCGCGGCCGACCTCCGACTGGACGTCGCGTCCGACGGGTCCGTGACGGTCCGACCGGGGGTGCGCGCATGAGCCGGGAGGCCCGTGGCACGTCGGTCCTGCGGCTCGCCATGCCGCACGGGTCGGGTTGGGCGAAGGCGGTCGCCGCCGGCGCGCTCAGCGCGGTCTGCGCCGTCGCGCTCCTCGCCGCGAGCGGCTACCTCATCACGCGGGCCGCGGAGCACCCGCCGATCCTGTACCTGACGCTCGTCATGGTCGGGGTCCGGGCCTTCGCGCTCGGTCGTGCCGCCCTGCGCTACGTCGACCGGCTCGCCGGGCACGACGCCTCCTTCCGGCAGCTGGCCGTGGTGCGCACCGAGATGTACCGACGCCTGGCCTCGGTCGCGCCGGTCGGGCTCGGCAGCACCGGTCGTGGTGACCTGTTGACGCGGCTCGTCACCGACACCGACCGCCTGCAGGACCTGCCCATCCGGGTGGTCGGCCCGCTCGTGTCCGCGGCGGTCGTCGCGGTGCTGTCCGTCGTCGCGGTGGCGCTCGTGTCCGTGCCCGCCGCGCTCGTGCTCGTCGTCGCGCTCGCGATCGCCGCCCTCGTCGGGTCGGTGGTCACCCGGGCGATCGCCGAACGGTCCGACCGTGAGACCGCCGCCGACCGCGGCCGCGTCGCCGACCTCGTGCTCGACACCGTCCGCACGCTCGACGTCTTCACGGCGTACGGCACGCTCGACGACCGGCTCGCCCACATCGCCCGCCTCGACGCCCGCGTCACCCGGGCCGTCCGGCGGCGCGGCACCGTCGAGTCCCTCGTCGGCGCCCTCGTCGGCCTGCTCGGCGGCGGCGCGGTGATCGGGATCCTCGCGGCCGGCGCCCCCGCGGTCGTGTCCGGCGCACTCGACGGTCCGCTCTGGGCCCTCGCGGTCTTCGTGCCGCTCGCGCTCTTCGAGGTCGTCGGCACCGTCCCGCTCGCCGTCCTCACGCTCCGCAGGGTGCGCGCCGCCGCCGACCGCGTCGAGCGGACCGTGCCCGCCGACCTGCCGGCCGGCATCGTGCCGGAGCCCGACGCCGACGCCGACCCCGCCGACCTGGTCGTCGACGGGCCGGTCGCCGTGGCCCTGCGCGACCTCACCGTGCGGTGGCCCGGAGCGGACCGGCCCGCGGTCGACGGTGTGTCGCTCGACCTGCACCCCGGCGAGGTCGTCGTGCTCGAGGGGCCGAGCGGCGCCGGCAAGTCCACGCTCGTCGACGCGCTCGTCCGGTTCGTCGAGCACGAGGGGTCGTACACGCTCGACGGGATCGAAGCACGCGGCATGCACCCCGATGCCGTCCGCGCCCGGGTCGGCCTCATCGAGCAGGACCCGTTCGTGTTCGACCAGTCGGTGCGGCAGAACCTGCTCTTCGCCCGCGACACCGCCACCGACGACGAGCTCCTCGCCGTGCTCGACCGGGTCGGCCTCGGCGCGTGGGTCACCCGGCGCGGCGGTCTCGACGCGTCGGTCGGGGAGCGCGGCGGTCTCGTCTCCGGCGGGCAGGCGCACCGCTTGGCCCTGGCACGGGCGCTGCTGCACGCGTTCCCGGTCCTCGTGCTCGACGAACCCACCGCCGACGTCGACCCGGACCTCGGCGACGCCGTGCTCCGCGACCTCGTCACCACCGCCCGCGCAGCGGGGCGGACGGTCCTCATCGTGTCGCACGTCCCGGTGGCGCCGGACCTGGTCGACCGGACCCTGCGGATGCGGGACGGACGCCTGCTCGCCGGGTGAGCCGACAGGCGGACGCGGGACGGGCCTCCCGGCTTGTATCGTTGAGGACCGTGACCACCGAGCAGCAGGCCGAGGACCCGAACGCCTACGACTTCCGTCGTATCCAGGACAAGTGGCAGCCCCGCTGGGAAGAGCTCGGGCTCTTCACCACGGACCTCGACGACACCCGTCCGCGCAAGTACATCCTCGAGATGTTCCCGTACCCGTCCGGCGACCTGCACATGGGGCACGCCGAGAACTGGGCGCTCGGGGACTTCGTCGCGCGGTACTGGCGGCAGCAGGGCTTCAACGTGCTGCACCCGATCGGCTGGGACTCGTTCGGCCTGCCCGCCGAGAACGCCGCGATCAAGCGCGGGGTGGACCCGAAGGACTGGACCTACGCGAACATCGCGCAGCAGAAGGCGTCCTTCAAGCGCTACGCGCCGTCGTTCGACTGGACCACCGAGATCCACACCTCGGACCCCGAGTACTACAAGTGGAACCAGTGGCTGTTCCTGCAGATGTACGAGAAGGGCCTGGCCTACCGGAAGGACAGCTGGGTCAACTGGGACCCGGTGGACCAGACCGTGCTCGCGAACGAGCAGGTCCTGCCCGACGGCACCTCGGACCGCTCCGGTGCCGTCGTCGTGAAGAAGAAGCTCACGCAGTGGTACTTCAAGATCACCGACTACGCCGACCGCCTGCTCGACGACCTCAACCAGCTCGAGGGCCGCTGGCCGGCGAAGGTCATCGCGCAGCAGCGCAACTGGATCGGCCGCTCGGTCGGCGCGGACGTCGACTTCGTCATCGAGGGCCGCGACGAGCCGGTCACGGTGTTCACCACGCGTCCGGACACGATCCACGGGGTGACGTTCCTGGTCGTGGCGCCGGACTCGGACCTGGCGGCATCGCTGGTCTCCGTCGCCCCTGACGAGGTGCGGGCTGACTTCGACGCGTACCTGACCGCGACGCAGAAGACCTCGGAGATCGACCGGCAGAACGCCGACCGCCCGAAGACCGGCGTGCCGCTCGGCCGCTTCGCGATCCACCCGCTGACGGGGGAGCGCCTGCCGATCTGGGCCGCCGACTACGTGCTGGCCGACTACGGCCACGGCGCGGTCATGGCCGTGCCGGCCCACGACCAGCGCGACCTCGACTTCGCACGGGCGTTCGACCTGCCCGTGCGCGTCGTGGTCGACACGAACGCGGCGGTGACCGGGGCGATCCCGGTCGTGTCCCCCGACACGGAACTCCCCGCCCTCGACCCGGTGTCGACGGGTGAGGCGCTGACCGGCACCGGTCGGATGATCAACTCCGGTCCGCTCGACGGCATGTCGAAGCAGCACGCCATCACCGCCGCCATCGCGCTGCTCGAGGAGCGCGGCACCGGCCGTGCCGCCAAGACCTACCGCCTGCGCGACTGGCTCATCTCGCGCCAGCGGTTCTGGGGCACGCCGATCCCGATCATCCACGGCGCCGACGGCACCGAGCACCCCGTGCCGGTGGACCAGCTGCCGGTGCGACTGCCGGACACCGAGGGGCTCGACCTCAAGCCGAAGGGCACGTCGCCGCTCGGCGGCGCGACCGACTGGGTGAACGTGCCGAACCCCGTCGACGGCACCCCGGCGCTGCGCGACACCGACACGATGGACACCTTCGTCGACTCGTCGTGGTACTTCCTGCGCTTCCTGGCGGCGAACGACGACACCCAGGCGTTCGACCCGGCGATCGCCCGCAAGTGGGCGCCCGTCGACCAGTACATCGGGGGCATCGAGCACGCGATCCTGCACCTGCTGTACGCGCGCTTCGTGACGAAGGTGCTGTTCGACCTCGGCTACCTCGACTTCACCGAGCCGTTCTCGGCACTGCTCAACCAGGGCATGGTGCTGTCCGGCGGCTCGAAGATGTCGAAGTCGAAGGGCGGCGTCTCGCTCGGCGACGAACTCGACGCGAACGGCGTCGACGCCATCCGCCTCGTCATGGGCTTCGCCGGCCCGCCGGAGGACGACATCAACTGGGAGGACGTCTCCCCGTCGGCGTCCGCGCGCTTCCTGGCCCGGGCCTACCGCCTGGCGACCGACGTCACCTCGACGCCCGACGCCGTGTGGGCCGAGGGCGACCGGGCACTCCGTCAGGTCACCCACCGGTTCCTGGCCGACGCCCCCGGCATGATGGAGTCGTTCAAGTTCAACGTCGTCATCGCGCGGCTCATGGACCTGGTCAACGTCACCCGCAAGGCGATCGACGGCGGCCCCGGCGCCGGTGACCCCGCCGTGCGCGAGGCCGTCGAGACCGTCGCCCTCGCCCTCAGCGTCTTCGCGCCGTACACCGGCGAGGAGATGTGGGAGCAGCTCGGCTACGAGGCCACCGTCGCCACGTACGGCTGGCGGAAGGCCGACCCGACGCTGCTCGTGCAGGAGACCCTGACCGCCGTCGTGCAGGTCAACGGCAAGGTGCGCGACTCGTTCGAGGTCTCGAAGTCCATCGAGGCGGACGAGCTCGAGCAGCTCGCGCGGTCGTCCGCGAACGTGCAGCGCTACATCGGTGACCGCGAGATCGTGAAGGTCATCGTGCGGGCGCCGAAGCTCGTCAACATCGCGATCAAGGGGTAGCGCGCGGCCGTCCCTGCACAGCGGGGGCGCCTGCGACGCCCGTCCACAGACGTGCCCGACGGAGCCCGGCCGATCGGCCGGGCTCCGTAGCGTTCGGGCATGTCCTCGCCGTCGTCACCCGGGCCCTGGTGGTCCCGCCTCACGCTGTCCCCGCGGGCGGCCGTGGTGCTCGCCGGGGTCGTGGTCGCCGTCGCGCTCGTCGTGGTGCTGGTCGGGGTCCTCGGTGCTGGTGGGGGTGACGGTGGTGGTGCCGACGGGGTGGTCGTGCGGGGTGCGCCGTCCGCCGGTGGCGGGTCGAGTGCCGACTCGTCGGCGGTGGCGTCCCCGTCCCCGTCCGATGGTGTCGGTGCTGGTGCTGGTGCTGGTTCCGGGCGGGTGGTCGTGCACGTGCTCGGGGCCGTGCGTCGGGCCGGCGTCGTCGACCTGCCCGCGGCGAGCCGGGTCACCGACGCGCTCGAGCGTGCCGGCGGTGCGACGGAGGACGCCGACCTCGACCGGTTGAACCTGGCGCGGCCGCTGACGGACGGGGAACGCCTGTACGTGCCGCGGCAGGGGCAGCAGGACGTGCCCGAGGCGCTCGACCCGGTGGCCGGTGGCGGGGGCGGCGCTGGGTCTGCGGCGGGTGGCGGTGGCGCTGCGGACGGTGCGCCGGACGGGGCGTCGGGCGCCGGCGTCGTGGACCTGAACCGTGCCGACCAGGCGGCGCTCGAGACCCTGCCCGGCATCGGGCCGGGGCTCGCCGGCCGCATCATCGCGTGGCGCGACGAACACGGCGGGTTCACCGCGGTCGAGGACCTGCTCGACGTCAGTGGCATCGGCGACGTCCGCTTCGCCGAGCTGCGCGATCGCGTGCGGGTCTGAGGAGGGACGCGTGCACCTCGCCCCGAGTGCGGCCGACCTGCGCGTGGCGGGACCCGTCGGTGTCGCCTGGGTCGTCGTCGCCCTGCTCGTCGGTGCGCCGGACGCCGCACCGGTCGTCGGGACGGTCGCGGTCGTGCTCGCCGTCGTGAGCGGCGTCCTGCTCGGCCGACGGCCGAGCGGCGGACCCGCGGTCGTCGCCGCGCTGGTCCTCGTGGCCGCCGCGCTCACCACGCTGCTCGCCGTGTCGGTCGCGGTGGCGGAGCCCCGCCGGTCCCCGCAGTCGCTGCACGCCGTCGTCGGGGCGGACGGCGCCGCACGCGTCGAGGTCGAGGCGGTCCTGTCCCGCGACCTCGTCCCCGGTGACCGGTCGGTCGTCGGCACGCTCGAGCGGGCGGACGCCGTCGCCGGTCTCCGCGTCCCCGTCCGACTCGTACCCGCGCGCGACGACCCGCCCGGCGCCGTGCTGCCGGCCGGTTCCCACGTCACCGGCACCGCTGCGCTGCAGTTCGACCGCGCGGGCTCGGCGACCGCCATCGTGGCGTTCCTGCGCGGCGCGCCGTCGTCCGTGCCGCCCGGGGGAGCGCTCGGTGCGACCCACACCGCCCGGCAGGCCTTCGTGCGCGCCACGGCCGGTCTGCCCCAGCCCGGAGCAGCACTGCTCCGCGGCATGGCGATCGGGGACCGGTCCGGGCTCGACCCCGACACCGAGGCCGCGATGGAGACCGTCGCCCTGACGCACCTGACCGCCGTCTCCGGAGCCAACTGCGCGGTCGTGGTCGGACTCGTCGTGGTGCTCGGGCGGGCCTGCGGCCTGCCGCGGGTGGTGCGGGCCGCCGTGGCCGTCGGCGTGCTCCTGGCGTTCGTGGTGCTCGTCCGCCCCGATCCGTCGATCGTGCGCGCGACGGTGATGGCCGTCGTGGTGCTCGTGGTGCACCTGGCGGGCCGCCCGGTGCGGGGCGTGCCGCTCATCGCCCTCGCCGCCACCGGGATGCTCGTCGCCGACCCGTGGGTCGCACGGTCCTTCGCGTTCGCGCTGTCCGTGCTCGCCACGAGCGGGATCGTCGTGCTCGGGCCGCCCCTGACCGACCTGTTCGCCCGTCGAGTCTGGGCACCGGTGGCCGCCGCCCTCGCGGTCCCCGTCGCCGCCCAGGTCGCCTGCTGGCCGGTGACGATCCCGCTGTCGCCGGCGCTGCCCACCTACGCCGTGCCGGCGAACCTGCTCGCGGAACCCTTCGCCCCCGTCGTCACGGTCGTCGGGCTCGCGGCCTGCGTCCTCGCGCCGGTGTCCCCGGTCGGCGCGCAGGTGCTCGCTGCCGTCGCCTGGGTCCCCGCCGCAGCCGTCGGCGGGATCGCCCGCGGGGCGGCGTCGCTGCCGCACGCCGCGACGCCCTGGCCGGGCGGACCGGTCGGGGTCGCCGCGGCCGTCCTCGCGTGTGCGGGCATCGCCACGGCGGTCCTGGTCCGGGGACGGACCGCGCGGTGGCTCCTGCTCGCGTCGGCGCTGGTCGTCGTGGTCGGGGTCGCCGCCGTGACGGTCCCGGTGCTCGTCGTCCGCGGCTCGGTGCCGCGGGACTGGTCGGTCGCGGCGTGCGACGTCGGGCAGGGCGACGCGGTGCTGCTCCGGGGCGGCGACGCCGTGGCGCTCGTGGACACCGGCGACGACCCGGAACGGCTCCGTTCGTGCCTCGACCTGCTCGGCACCACGCGGATCGACCTGCTCGTCCTCACGCACTTCGACCGCGACCACGTCGGCGCGGTCGACACGGTCGCCGGATCGGTCGACACCGCCCTGGTGGGGCCGACCGGCCGCTCGTCGGACGACCGGGTCGTCGAGGACCTCCGGCGCGCCGGGGTCGACGTCCGCCGGGCGGACGACCGGGTGTCGGGTGTCCTCGGGCCGATCGCGTGGCGGGTGGTGTGGCCACGCGCCGGTGACCGCACCTCCGGCAACGACGCGAGCATCGTGCTCACGATCGGTCCGGCGGACCCGGGGTCCTGTGCGGCGTGCCTCACCGGGGTCCTGCTCGGCGACCTGGGGGAGTCGTCGCAACGACGGCTGCGCACCTCCGGCGTGCTGCCGACCGGGCCCGTCGACGTCCTCAAGGTGTCGCACCACGGCTCGGCCGACCAGGACCCGCAGCTGACCCGGCAGCTCGCCGCCAGCGTCGGGCTCATCGGCGTCGGCGCGGACAACACCTACGGGCACCCGACGCGCTCCGCCCTCGACGCCCTCCGGGCAGCGGGCACCGTGCCGCTCCGCACCGACGAGCTCGGCACGATCGTGCTCGCCCGTGCCGGCACCGACGGGGTGTGGGTGTGGAGCGAGCGCTCGTCGTCGGCCGCCGCCCGTAGGATCGGAGGTGCACCACCCGCCCCGGTACCGACCGGACCGGCGACCCCGGAAGGACCGCATGCCCGCCAAGAAGCCCGCGCGCGCCGCAGCGAAGATCGACCAGGTCCCCTGGTCCGGGATCCGGCCGGCCCCCGTCGTGCTCATCACCGGTCCCGAGGCGTTCCTCGCCGACCGTGCCCGCGGCGTGCTCAAGGACCTGCTCGTCGGCGAGGACCCCGCGCTCGAGGTCCACGACCTCGAAGCCGACCAGTACGCGCCCGGGATCCTCGCGACCCTGGCGAGCCCCTCGCTCTTCGGCGAGCCCCGACTCGTCCGGGTCACGAACGTCGAGAAGTGCACCGACGCCTTCATCACCGAGACGATCGCGTACCTGCAGGCCCCCGCCGACGACGTCACCCTGGTGCTCCGGCACGGCGGTGGCGTACGCGGCAAGAAGCTGCTCGACACGATCCGCAGCGGGATCGGCGGGGGCATCGAGGTCCTCTGCGACGAGCTGAAGCGCGAGACCGACCGGATCGACTTCGTGAACGCCGAGTTCCGCGCCGCCCGGCGGAAGATCGCGCCCTCGGCCGTGCGCACCCTGGTGACGGCCTTCGCGGACGACCTCGCCGAGCTCGCCGCGGCGTGCCGGCAGCTCCTCGCCGACGAGGCGCAGGAGATCACCGACAAGGTCGTCGACAAGTACTACGGCGGCCGGGTGGAGACGAACGCGTTCAAGGTCGCCGACATCGCCCTGGCCGGCCGATCGGCCCCGGCCATCGTCGAGCTGCGGCACGCCCTCGCCACGGGTGAGGCCCCGGTGCCGATCGTCGCCGCCTTCGCGAGCAAGATCCGCACGATGGCGAAGGTCAGCGCGTTCCGCGGTCCGAGCGGGCAGGCGGCCTCCGCGCTCGGCATGGCGCCGTGGCAGGTGCAACGGGCGCAGCGCGACGTCGCCTCCTGGACCGAGTCCGGGCTGGCGAACGCGATCACGAGCATCGCCGAGGCGGACACCGCGGTGAAGGGCGGCTCCCGCGACGCGCACTACGCCCTCGAGGTCATGGTGCGCACGATCGCCCGGCGCGGCGAGGCCCGCTGACGCGAGGCGAGCCCGTCCGCGGTCCCGGCCCGGCGGCGTCGTGGTCCCGCGCTGCTCGGCGTGCACTTCGTGAGCAGCAGTGGTCGGGTGCGCCGACGCGACCCGACCGTTCCTGCTCACCATCGGCGTTGCCCGGGCGTCCTGGCGGTCCTGCACCAGTCGGCGTGCACTTCGTGAGCAGGAATGGTCGGGTGCGCCCGCCAGACCCGACCGTTCCTGCTCATGATCGCCCGGCGAGGCATCCCGGCGGTCCCGCGGTCGAGCCGTTGCGGCGGCGCCTGTGCCCGTGCTGCCGTGCCCGTGCCCGCGTCGTGCATCGAGTGAGCAGAAGACGTCGGGTGCGGCCTCGCGACCCGACGACTTCTGCTCCCTGAGCGAGCGCAGCGCCTCGCACGCCCGCCCGACCGCCGCTTCCGTGCGGTGCAGCGCGACGATCCCGTGCTGGGCAGCGCGCACCGAGAGAGCAGAAGACGTCGGGTGCGCCCGCACGACCCGACGCCTTCTGCTCACTGGACGAGCGCAGCGCTCGGCGTGCCCCGGCGCTCGTGCCCGCTGCGGGTCCCCACCCGCGTTGCTGCAGCCTGCCCGTGCCCGTTCGGTGGGCTCGCGCCCGTCGGCGTGCACTTCGTGAGCAGGAATGGGCGGGTGCGCCCTCGCGACCCGACCATTCCTGCTCACGAGGCGCCACACCCCGCCCGCGCCCACCCCCACGCACGACGAAGGCCCCGCACCTTCCGGTACGGGGCCCTCGTGCGACGCTCAGGAGATCAGAGCGAGGCAACCTTCTTCGCGATGGCCGACTTGCGGTTCGCGGCCTGGTTCTTGTGGATGACACCCTTGCTCACGGCCTTGTCGAGCTTCTTCGACGCGAGGGCCAGGGCCGCGACGGCCTTGTCCTTGTCGCCCGCGGCGACGGCGTCGTTGGTGTGACGGATGTACGTCTTCAGCTCCGACTTGTACGCCTTGTTGCGCTCGGTGGCCTTGAGGTTGGTCTTGATGCGCTTGATCTGCGACTTGATGTTCGCCATGTGTTGCTCCTGCTTCGTCTCGTACGGGTGGGCGCGACCGCAGGGTAGAGGGGCCCTTGGTCGCATCGCGTTCCACCCGTGGGCGGGGAACGCGGAAGCCAGCCACCAACACTACCAGGCGGACGGCCTGCCGCCAAAGCACGAAACACCGCCGGATCGGCGAAACGCCGCGGCAACAACGACCGGATACGGTGACGGACATGCCATCCCTCGCACCTCGGATCGACACCGTGCCCGCCTCCGGCATCCGGAGGGTCTTCGAGCAGGCCGCCCTGCTGCAGTCCGACGGTACCGACGTGACGATGCTCGTCATCGGCGAGCCCGACGTGCCGGTCGCACCGCACATCGGGGAAGCGGCCCGGCGCGCCTGGACCGAGGACCGCACGGACTACACGCCGAACGGGGGCATCGCCCCGCTCCGGTCGGCCCTCCGCGACAAGCTCCGGCGGGAGAACCGGATCGAGGTCGACCTCGAGCAGATCTGGATGACGATCGGTGCGACGCAGGCGCTGTTCCAGGCGATGACGCTGACGCTCAGCCCGGGCGACGAGGTCCTGGTGCCCGACCCCGGCTACACGACCTTCACGATGAACGCGCACATCCTCGGCGCGACCCCGGTGCCGTACCGGCTCGAGCCGCAGCACGGCTTCGAGCCCGACCTCGAGGCCCTCGAGGCGAGCGTCACCGAGCGCACCCGGGTCCTCGTCGTGAACTCGCCGTCGAACCCGCTCGGCTCGGTGTTCGGCGAGGACACCCTGCGTGCGCTGCTCGCCTTCGCGAAGCGGCACGACCTCTGGGTGATCAGCGACGAGGTCTACGAGTACTTCACCTACGGCACCCGGCACGTCAGCCTGGCCGCCCTCGACGAGGACGACCGGGTCTTCTCCGCCTTCTCGCTCAGCAAGACGTACGCGATGACCGGCGTGCGCGTCGGCTACCTCGTCACGCCGAAGGGCCTCGGTCCGACGATGCGCACCACGCAGGAGGCGATGATCAGCTGCGTCGCCGAGCCCGACCAGTACGCGGCCCTCGCGGCGATCGTGGGGGACCACTCCGCGGTGCGCGACGCCCGCGAGCACTACCGCGCGAACCTCGAGGTCGCGAAGCAGACGCTCGACGCCGCCGGCATCCGCTACCTCGACCCGCGCGGCGCCTTCTACCTGTGGGTGGACGTGTCGCACGCCTCCGCCGGCGACGTCGCCGAGTGGGCGCTCGGCTTCCTGCAGCGGGAACGGGTCGCGGTCGCTCCAGGCAGCGCCTTCGGGCGGACCGGCGAGGGCTGGATCCGCGTCTGCCTGGCGGCCACCCCCGACGACCTGCGGCGCGGCCTGGGCGCACTGCCCGCGCCCGTCGGCGTGACCGTCTGACGGACGGGAGGCACGGTGCGGGCCCGCCCCGGGCCTCCCGTCCGCCCCGCACGGCGTCCAGGGCGGTGACCGGTCTCCACAGGTCGGCCGCGGGTGCGCGCGTCGGCGCGCAACCGTGGGACAATCGTTCGACCGTCCGACCCACCTGAGGAACCGTGAGCCCACAAGCATCCGCTCCGCTCGAGCCCGCCGCGACCCCGGCCGGTGCGATCCGCAACTTCTGCATCATCGCGCACATCGACCACGGCAAGTCCACGCTGGCCGACCGCATGCTCTCGATCACGGGCATCGTCGAGGACCGCGCGATGCGCGCGCAGTACCTCGACCGCATGGACATCGAGCGCGAGCGCGGCATCACGATCAAGTCGCAGGCCGTGCGCATGCCGTGGGAGCTCGACGGTGAGACCTTCGCGCTGAACATGATCGACACGCCGGGTCACGTCGACTTCTCGTACGAGGTCTCGCGCTCCCTGGCGGCGTGCGAGGGTGCGATCCTGCTCGTCGACGCCGCCCAGGGGATCGAGGCGCAGACGCTCGCGAACCTGTACCTGGCGCTCGAGAACGACCTCGAGATCATCCCGGTCCTCAACAAGATCGACCTGCCGGCGGCCGACCCGGACAAGTACGCCGCCGAGCTCGCGCAGCTCATCGGCGGCAAGCCGGAGGACGTCCTCCGCGTGTCCGGCAAGACCGGCGTCGGCGTGCCCGAGCTCCTCGACCGGGTGGTGCAGCGTGTGCCCGCTCCGGTCGGCGACGTCGCGGCGGCCCCGCGCGCGATGATCTTCGACTCGGTCTACGACAGCTACCGCGGCGTGGTGACCTACGTGCGCATGATCGACGGGTCGATCAAGCCGCGCGAGAAGGTCCAGATGATGTCGACGAAGTCGACGCACGAGATCCTCGAGATCGGCGTCTCCTCGCCCGAGCCGAAGCCGACCGAGGGCCTCAGCGTCGGTGAGGTCGGGTACCTGATCACCGGCGTGAAGGACGTCCGCCAGTCGAAGGTCGGCGACACCGTCACGACGGCGCAGAAGCCCGCGACCGAGGCACTGCCGGGCTACACGGACCCGAAGCCGATGGTGTTCTCGGGCCTGTACCCGATCGACGGTTCGGACTACCCGGACCTCCGCGAAGCGCTCGACAAGCTGAAGCTGTCCGACGCCGCCCTGGTCTACGAGCCGGAGACGTCGGTGGCGCTCGGGTTCGGGTTCCGCTGCGGGTTCCTCGGGCTGCTCCACCTCGAGATCATCACCGAGCGGCTCTCGCGCGAGTTCGGTCTCGACCTCATCACGACCGCGCCGAGCGTGGTGTACGAGGTCACCAACGAGGACAACACCGTCACCGAGGTCACGAACCCCTCCGAGTTCCCGGGCGGCCGCATCGTCGAGGTGCGCGAGCCGATGGTCCGCGCCGCGATCCTCGCGCCGAAGGACTACGTCGGCGCGATCATGGAGCTGTGCCAGTCGCGCCGCGGCAGCATGCTCGGCATGGAGTACCTCGGCGAGGACCGCGTCGAGATCCGCTACGAGATGCCCCTCGGCGAGATCGTCTTCGACTTCTTCGACCAGTTGAAGAGCAAGACGCAGGGCTACGCCTCCCTCGACTACGAGCCGACCGGCGACCAGGCGGCCGACCTCGTCAAGGTCGACATCCTGCTGCAGGGCGACCAGGTCGACGCGTTCAGCGCGATCGTGCACCGCGACAAGGCGTACGCCTACGGCACGCTCATGACCGAGCGGCTCCGCAAGCTCATCCCGCGCCAGCAGTTCGAGGTGCCGATCCAGGCGGCCATCGGCGCCCGGATCATCGCCCGCGAGAGCATCCGCGCCATGCGCAAGGACGTCCTGGCGAAGTGCTACGGCGGTGACATCACCCGCAAGCGCAAGCTCCTCGAGAAGCAGAAGGAGGGCAAGAAGCGCATGAAGATGGTCGGCCGGGTCGAGGTCCCGCAAGAGGCCTTCATCGCCGCCCTCTCGGGTGACGTCGAGGAGAAGAAGAAGTAGCGGGGCACGTCGTGTCGGTCCGCGCCGCGCGGGCCGGTGCACCGGCCGCTCCCGGTAGCATGGCGGCATGAGTACCCGCGGGAGCTACCGGACCGCCCTGACGTACGGCGCGGTGGGGGCGACCCAGGCGTCGGACCTCATGACGTACCCGCCGGAGGGCTTCACGCCGTCCGAGTCCCGGGCTCGGATCGGCCACGGCGACCAGCGTTTCGAGACCGCTGTGGTGCAGGCGCTGACGTGGCAGATCCAGGAGCGCAGCGGCATCCGCGTCCAGGTGGACGACCAGCCCGACGACGACGAGGTCCGGTACAACCCGGTGACCTTCGACGACGACGGCGTCCCGATCGCGCCGGCGTCGATCGGCACCCCGCGGGTCGAGAAGTTCGCGCCGGACGGCACCCCGCTCCTGACCGCGGGCACGAGCGCCACCCTGACCATGCACGCCTTCGGGCAGACGGTGCTGGCCCCGGTGCGCGTCGTCGCGATCATCGACGAGCGTGACCGCAAGGGCTTCGCCTACGGCACGCTCGAGGGGCACCCGCTGTCCGGCGAGGAGTCGTTCGTCGTCGAACGGACCCCGGACGGCTCGGTGTGGTTGCAGATCCGGCAGTTCTCGCAGCCGTCGAGCGCGAAGTGGCGGTTCGTCGCCCCGTTCGTGCGGCGGCAGCAGAAGGTCATGGCGGAGCAGTACCTGGCGGCCCTGCGCGGGGACTGACCCCGCCGGGCACGGTGCCCCGCGTCAGCGCAGCGGCGGCAGCGCTGCGATCGCGTCCTCGATGAGGGACGCGTCCGACCGGCAGTCCCGCGCGACGGTGACGGCGTTCGTCGCCCGGAGTGCGTCCACGTCGTAGACCCCGGTGGCGACCGCCAGGAACGGGATGCCTGCGGCGTCGGCGGCCTCGCCGTCGCGCGGGGTGTCCCCGACGATGACGGCACGGGTGCCGGCGAGTTCCGCGGCGGCCCGCAGGGTGACGTCCGAGCGCTCCACCTCGGTGTCGCCGAAGTAGGAGTGGTCCCAGTCGAAGACGGCGGGGTCGAACCCGGCACCGGTGAGCTTGACCCGCGCGCGGTACTCGGAGTTGCCCGTGAGCAGCCCGTTCCGCCAACCGAGTGCGGCGAACCGGTCGAGCAGCGCCTTCGCGCCGGGGACGGGGTCGCGGTGGTCTCCGGACGCGTGCCGTTCGGCGGTGAGGTCGTGCAGGTGCCGTCCGACGGCGGGGATGAGCGAGTCCTCGAGGTCGTGGGCGCGGACGTGCTCGGCGATCAGCCCGGCGTCGGTGCGCCCGTGCTGGTGGCCGACCCGCAGCGTGAGGTCGCGGCCGACCGCACGCTCGAGCGCCAGGTGGTACAGGTTGCCCGGCGACGAGGCGTTCATCACGAGGGTGCCGTCGATGTCCCACAGCACCGTGGTGGGGACGGGGTGGTGCTCCATCCCTCCATCATGGCGGAGAATGGACGGCATGCCGAGTGCTCTGCCGATCGCCGATCCTGCGCCGTCGGACGGCCTGATCACACCCGGTGCCGACGCCGGGGACGTGCCCTTCGGCGTCTACGTGCACGTGCCGTTCTGCCGGGTCCGCTGCGGGTACTGCGACTTCAACACGTACACGGCGTCGGAGCTGCGCGGCGTGCGTCGTGACGACTACGCCGGGCACGCGGTGCGCGAGATCGAGTGGGCCGCGACCGTGCTCGACCGCTCCGGTGTGCCGCGTCGCCCGGTGTCGACCGTGTTCTTCGGTGGCGGTACCCCGACGATGCTGCCGGCGTCCGACCTGGCGATGATCCTCCGTGCGATCGACGACACCTGGGGCATCGTGCCCGGGGCCGAGGTCACCACCGAGGCGAACCCCGACTCCGTCGACGCCGCGTCGCTCGAGACGCTGCGGGCCGGCGGGTTCAACCGGATCAGCTACGGCATGCAGTCCGCCGTGCCGCACGTGCTCGCGACCCTCGACCGCACGCACGACCCGCTCCGGGTCCCCGTCGTCGTCGACCTCGCGAAGCAGCAGGGCCTCGACGTCTCACTGGACCTCATCTACTCGACCCCGGGGGAGTCGCTGCAGGACTGGCGCACGTCGCTCGACGCCGCGATCGCCTGCGAGCCGGACCACGTGTCGGCGTACTCGCTCATCGTCGAGGACGGCACCGCGATGGGCCGGATGGTGGCCCGTGGCGACCTGCCCGCGCCCGACGACGACCTCGCCGCCGACATGTACGAACTGGCCGACCAGGTGCTCGGCGACGCCGGCTACTCCTGGTACGAGGTCTCGAACTGGTCCCGCGGCGACGCGCACGCCAGTCGGCACAACCTGTCGTACTGGAAGGGCCACGACTGGTGGGGCGTCGGACCCGGCGCGCACTCGGCCGTCGCCGGCACGCGCTGGTGGAACGTCAAGCACCCGGCCGCGTACGCGAACCGGGTGCTGTCGGGGGAGTCGCCGGCCGCCGGCCGCGAGACCATCGACGACGAGACGCGGTACGTCGAGCGCCTGCTGCTCGCGGCGCGGGTCCGCGGGGAGCTCGCCACGAGCGAGATCCGCCAGGAGGCCCGTGGCCGGGTCGCCGGCCTCATCGCACGTGGTCTGGTGGACGGGTCGGCCGCGGTGCGGGGACGCATCGACCTGACCCTGCAGGGTCGCCTGCTCGCCGACGCCGTGGTGCGCGAGCTGCTCGACTGAGCCGCTACTCCTTGATGAACTCGATCGCGAGTGGGTAGCGGTAGAGCTGCCCCTGGTTCGCGGCGATCGCGGCGATGATGCTGAACACGATCGTCACGACGGCGACGATCGGCAGCAGCACCAGGCCGATGAGCACGAAGATCAGGATGGACGACACCAGGTACGCGATGCCCATCGTGATGTGGAAGTTCAGGGCGTTCCGGGTGTGCTCCCGGACGAACTGGCCGCGGTCGCGCAGCACCAGGTAGGCCACCAGCGGGACGATGAAGTTCGAGAAGATCGCACCGACGTGCGTCAACGTGGCCCAGAGGCGCTGGTCCTCGGGGCGCATCGGTTCCGGGAGCCGGTAGCCGGGAGGGAACTCGGGGCCGCCGGGCTGCTGTCCGTAGGTCATGCCCGCAGCGTACCGGCCGTCGCGGGGTCCCGGCCGGACGGTGGTCGGGCGTAGGATCAGCAGTCGACACGTCCGAGTGCCAGATCAGTCCGGAAGGAGCGCGCGCGTGGTCAGTGAACGCAGCCTCGAGGTCCTGAAGGCGATCGTGCGCGACTACGTGGCATCGCGCGAGCCCGTCGGCTCGAAGACGATCGTCGAGCGGCACGCCTTCGGCGTCAGCGCCGCCACGATCCGGAACGACATGGCCCTGCTCGAGGACGAACAGCTCATCGTCGCGCCGCACACCTCGTCGGGTCGCGTGCCGACCGACAAGGGGTACCGGGTGTTCGTCGACCACCTGGCGGCAGCGCGCCCGTTGACCAGCGCGCAGCGGCACGCGATCGAGACGTTCCTCGGGGCCCCGAACGACCTCGACGAGGTCCTCGGCCGCACGGTCCGGCTGCTCAGCCAGCTCACGAACCAGGTCGCGCTCGTGCAGTACCCGTCGATGGTGCGGGCGCGGGTGCAGCACATCGAGCTCGTGCGCCTCGGCGACGCCCGTCTGATGGTGGTGCTCATCACCGACACCGCACGGGTCGAGCAGCGCGTCGTCGAGACCGACGTCGCCCTCGACGAATCGGCACTCACCGAACTCCGCACGGTGCTCAACGGCGCGACCGTGGGCCTGCTGCTGCAGGACGTCGCGACGGCGCTCCGCGCGGTGCCGCAGCAGATCCGCCCGGACGTCCAGACCCTCGCCGGGGTGGTCGTCGCGACCCTCATCGAGCAGGTGGCGGCCAACCGGCAGGACCGCCTGGTGATGGCCGGCGCGGCGAACCTGGCGAAGAGCGAGCAGGACTTCTCCGGCGGGCTCTTCCCCGTGCTCGAGGCGATCGAGGAACAGGTGACCCTGCTTCGACTCTTCGGCGAGATGCAGATCGACGACGGCGTGGCCGCGCGCATCGGCGTCGAGAACGCCGAGTACGGGCTCGACGCGACGAGCATCGTCGCCGGGGGCTACCTGGCCGGCGGGGAGCTCGCGCGACTCGGCGTGCTCGGCCCGACCCGGATGGACTACGGCACGAACATGGCCGCCGTGCGCGCCGTCGCTCGGTACCTGTCCAAGCTCCTGGGCGAACATTGACGGACCGCCCCACCCGCCGGGGCGGGCCGACCCACGCGGGTCGACCCGGGCCTCCCGGCCGACCGACGACCACCCGGACCGCGGCGACCGCCGCACCGGACCGACCGAACGAAACCGACTGAGGGATACGTGGCAGACCACTACGACGTCCTCGGCGTCCAGCAGGACGCCTCCGATGCCGACATCAAGAAGGCCTACCGCCGCCTGGCGCGTGAGCTGCACCCGGACGTGAACCCGTCACCCGACGCCGCCGAGCGCTTCAAGGACGTGACGCACGCGTACGACGTGCTGAGCGACCCGGAGCAGCGGCGCCGGTACGACGCGGGCCCGCAGGCCGACAGCCCCTTCGGCGGCGGCGCCGGCGGGTTCAGCGACATCTTCGACGCCTTCTTCGGCGGCGGCGGTGGCGGCGGTGGCCGCGGCGGCGGACCCCGCAGCCGGGCCGAGCGCGGGCAGGACGCCCTGCTCCGCCTCGACGTCGACCTCGACGAGGTCGTCTTCGGCACCCACAAGGACGTCGAGGTCGACACGGCCGTGCTGTGCGAGACCTGCCACGGGTCGTGCTGCGCGCCGGGCACCAGCCCCCGCACGTGCGACATCTGCGGCGGCTCCGGGCACATCCAGCGCCAGGTCCGCTCGCTCCTCGGCAACGTCGTCACGAGCGCGCCCTGCGGCACCTGCCGCGGCTACGGCACGGTCATCCCGAGCCCCTGCCCGACGTGCCAAGGACAGGGTCGCGTCCGCGCCCGCCGCACGGTCCCGGTGGACATCCCCGCCGGCGTCGACTCCGGTCTGCGCCTGCAGATGCCGGGCCAGGGCGAGGTCGGCCCGGCCGGCGGTCCCGCCGGTGACCTCTACCTCGAGGTCCGCGTCCGGCACGACGACGTCTTCAGCCGCGACGGCGATGACCTGCTCGCCACGCTCGAGGTCGCGATGACGGACGCCGTGCTCGGCACGACGACGACCATCGACGGGCTGGACGGTCCGGTCGAGCTCGAGATCCGCCCGGGCGTGCAGAGCGCCGACGTCCTGGTCATCAAGGACCGCGGCATCACGAAGCTCCGGGGCAGCGGCCGCGGCGACCTCCGGGTCGGCGTGCAGGTCGTGACCCCGACCAAGCTGTCGCACAAGGAACGGCAGCTCGTCGAGCAGCTCGCGAAGTCGCACAAGGCGTCGGCGCCGCAGCTCGCCCGGTTCCAGCAGGGCATGTTCGGCAAGCTCCGCGACCGGTTCTTCAACCACTGATGGCGTCGCTCTACCTCGTCGAGACGCTCGACGGTGTCACCGCCGGGGACCAGGTGTCCCTCGACGGGGCCGAGGGCCGGCACGCCGTGTCGGTGGCCCGCGTCCGCGTCGGTGAGACCCTGCGCCTCGGCGACGGCCGGGGCACGGTGGTGACGGGCGCGGTCGAGTCGGTAGGGCGCGACGCGCTGGTGCTGTCCGTGGCGACGGTCGCCGTCGAGCCGGCACCGCGCCCGTCCCTGACGCTCGTGCAGGCACTGGCGAAGGGCGGTCGCGACGAGATGGCGGTGCAGGCCGCGACGGAGATCGGCGTCGACCGGGTCGTGCCGTGGTCGGCGGCCCGCAGCGTCTCCCGCTGGGAGGGCGCGAAGGTCGAGAAGGGCCGGGCACGTTGGGCCGCGATCGCGCAGGAGGCCTCGAAGCAGGCCATCCGGTCGCGGGTCCCAGTCGTCGAGGACCCGGTGACGACCGCGCAGCTGGCGGGCGCGACCGGCGCCGGCCGCACGGTGCTCGTGCTCGACCCGGTCGGCGACGTCCGTCTCGCCGCGTGGGAACTGCCGGACGACGTCGAGGACATCGTGCTCGTCGTCGGCCCCGAAGGGGGCATCGACGGCGCCGAGTTCGACCGGCTCGAGGCCGCCGGTGCGGTGCGGGTACGGCTCGGCGACACCGTGCTCCGGACGTCGACCGCGGGTCCCGCGGCCCTCGCCGTCCTGCAGGCGCGGCTCAGCCGCTGGTGAGGGAAGGCCCGAGGTCAGCCGTGCGTTCTACGATGGAGTCATGAGCACCAGCACGCCCAGCGTCTTCTCGAAGATCATCGCGCGCGAGATCCCGGCGACCGTCGTCGCCGAGGACGACCGCGTGATCGCCATCGAGGACATCGCGCCGAAGGCCCCCGTCCACGTGCTCGTCGTGCCCAAGACCGAGCAGTACGCGAACGTCGCCGAACTCGCCGCCGGTGACCCCGACCTCCTCGCCCACGTGGTCGCCACCGCGCAGCGCATCGCCGACGAGCGCGCCGACGGCCAGTTCCGACTCGTCTTCAACACCGGCGAAGCCGCCGGTCAGACCGTGTTCCACGTGCACGCGCACGTACTCGCAGGTGAACTGCAGGAAGGCACCCTTGCCAGCTGACGAAGCCGCACAGCCCACCCCCGCCGTCGAAGCGGACGTCTCCGACGCCCTGCAGGTCGACGGCATCGCCATGGTCCAGCTGCTCGGCCCGCAGGACCGGCTCCTGAAGACCGTCGAACGCCAGTACCCGGACGTCCGGGTGGTGGTGCGTGGCAACGAGGTCACGCTCACCGGTCCCGAGCGCGCGGTCGCCCGCGCCCGTGCCCTCGTCGACGAGCTCGTCGGCATGGTCCGCCGCGGGCAGGACATCGGTCCGGCCGACATCCCGACCTCCGCGCGCATCCTCGACGCCGACCGCAAGCCGTCCGACACCTTCGGCACGCCGATCGTGTCGAGCCGCGGCAAGTCCGTCCGCCCGAAGACGGACGGGCAGCGCGCCTACGTCGACGCGATCGACGAGCACACCATCACCTTCGGCATCGGGCCGGCCGGTACCGGCAAGACCTACCTGGCGATGGCGAAGGCCGTGCAGGCGCTCCAGCGGCGCGAGGTCACCCGGATCATCCTCACGCGTCCCGCGGTCGAGGCCGGTGAGCGGCTCGGCTTCCTGCCCGGCACGCTCACCGACAAGATCGACCCGTACCTCCGGCCGCTCTACGACGCCCTCAACGAGATGATGGACCCGGAGCTCGTGCCGAAGCTGCTCGCGGCGGGCACGGTCGAGGTCGCCCCGCTCGCGTACATGCGCGGGCGCACGCTGAACGACTCGTTCGTCGTCCTCGACGAGGCGCAGAACACCACGCCCGAGCAGATGAAGATGTTCCTGACGCGGCTCGGGTTCGGCTCGAAGATGGTCGTCACGGGCGACATCACCCAGGTCGACCTGCCCGGCAACGTCTCCGGCCTGCGGCTCGTCACCCGGATCCTCGAGTCGGTGGAGGACATCCACTTCGCCCGCCTCGGCAGCGAGGACGTCGTCCGCCACACGCTGGTCGGCCGGATCGTCGACGCCTACACCGTCTACGACGAGGAACGCCTCGCCGAGCAGGCCGGGCACCGTCCCGGCGGCCGCGGCACCGCCCCCACGGGCAATCCCGACGGGGCGAACCGTGCCGAACGCCGCGGCCGGCCCCCGCAGGACCGCCAGCGGTCCCCGTACCCCCAGAACGACGCCAGAGGAGACAATCGGTGAGCATCGAGCTCAACAACGAGTCCGGGGTCCAGGTGGACGAGGCCGCGATCCAGCGCCTCGCCGCCTTCGCCCTGGACGCGCTGCACGTCCACGCCGACGCGGAACTCGCCGTCGTGCTGGTCGACGAGGGCGCGATGGAGCAGCTCCACGTGCGGTGGATGGACGAGCCCGGCCCGACCGACGTCCTGAGCTTCCCGATGGACGAGCTCCGACCGGGCACCGAGGACGACCCGACGCCGGCCGGGCTGCTCGGCGACATCGTGCTCTGCCCGCAGGTCGCCGAGGAGCAGGCGAAGACCGCCGGCCACTCGACGACCGACGAGATGCTGCTGCTCACCTGCCACGGGATCCTGCACCTGCTCGGCTTCGACCACGCCGAGCCGGACGAGAAGGCCGAGATGTTCGGCCTGCAGGGCGAGATCCTCACCGCGTACGCCGCACAGCACCGGGGGCGGTGACCGGTGCTCGTCGTCGCCGGTCTCCTCGCGGTGGCCCTGGTGCTCGTCGTCCTCGGCGGGCTGCTGGCCGCGAGCGACGCCGCCCTGTCGGTGGTGTCCCGTGCCGACCTCGACGAGATCGCCCGGGGCAACAAGCGCCGTCGGGCGATCGAGGCGATCGCCGACGACGTCGGCGCGCACGTCAACGCGCTGAACTTCTTCCGGGTCCTGGCGGAGACCGCGGCGGCGGTCCTCGTCACGATCGCGCTCGTCCGGGCCTTCGACAGCTGGTGGGTGGCCCTCGTGCTCTCCGCCGTCGTGATGACCGCGGTGTCCTTCGTGCTCGTCGGGTCGAGCCCGCGCAGCGTCGGCCGCGCGCACGCCGAGGCCCTGCTCGGCACGACCGGCGGCCTCGTCCGGGCCGTCCGCATCGTGCTCGGTCCCCTCGCGGGGCTGCTCGTCCGCATCGGTGACCGCGTGACGCCCGGCCGCGGCCGCAGCGCCTCGACGGTCTCGAGCGAGGAACAGCTGCTCTCCCTGGTCGACGAGGCCACCGAGAGCAACGTGCTCGAGGACGAGGACCGCGAACTCATCCACTCGGTCTTCGAGTTCAGCGACACCCTGGTGCGCGAGGTCATGGTGCCCCGCACCGACATGACCACCGTCGACGGCGCCGACACCCTCGCCGCGGGCATGGAGCAGTTCCTGGCCGCCGGGGTGTCCCGGATGCCGGTGACGGGCAAGGACAGCGACGACGTGCTCGGCGTGCTGTACCTGCGCGACGTCTCCCGGGCGCTGTACGAGCGCCCCGGTTCCGGCGCCGAGCCGGTGACGGCCCTGCTGCGCCCCGCCGAGTTCGTGCCGGAGTCCAAGCCGGCCGACGACACCCTGCGGCACATGCAGGTCGCGAAGAACCACCTGGTGCTGGTGGTCGACGAGTACGGCGGGGTCGCCGGCCTGGTCACCATGGAGGACCTCATCGAGGAACTCGTCGGCGACATCTCGGACGAGTACGACCGCACCGTGGTCGACCGCACCGAGGTCGAGCCCGGCGTCTGGCGCATCGCCGCCCGGCTGCCGATCGACGACCTCGGCGACCTGTTCGGCATCGAGCTCGACGACGACGACGTCGACACCGCGGGCGGTCTGCTCACGAAGGAGCTCGGGCACCTGCCGTCGTCCGGTGACACCGTGACCGTCTCCGGCGTGGTCCTGACAGCCGACCGCGTCGAGGGCAAGCGCCGACACCTGATCACCGTGCTCGCCGAGCGGACCGACGCCCTGGCCGGCGCCGAGGACGCCTTCGAGGACGCCGCACACTCCACGACGGGAACCACCCACGCATGAGCGACACCGAGTCCACCACCGACGACAGCCCGGCCCGTCCGTACCGCGCCGGCTTCGTCTCCTTCGTCGGCCGCCCGAACGTCGGCAAGTCCACGCTGACCAACGCCCTGGTGGGCGAGAAGGTCGCGATCACCTCGTCGAAGCCGCAGACCACCCGGCGTGCGATCCGGGGCATCGTGCACCGGCCCGACGGGCAGGTCATCATCGTCGACACCCCCGGTGTGCACCGCCCGCGCACGCTGCTCGGCGAGCGGCTCAACGACCTCGTGCAGTCCACGCTCGGCGACGTCGACGTGATCGGCTTCTGCGTCCCCGCGAACGAGCCCATCGGCCCGGGCGACCGGTTCATCAACGACACGCTCGACCAGTACCCGCGCGCGAAGAAGATCGCGATCGTGACGAAGATCGACCGCACCGCGAAGGACCGCGTCGGCGAGCAGCTGCTCGCTGTCTCGAAGCTGCGCGACTGGGACGCGATCATCCCGACGTCGGGCACGAAGGGCCTGCAGCTCGAGGACCTCCTCGGCGAGATCACCTCGCTGCTGCCCGAGTCGCCGCAGCTGTACGACTCGTCGGCCGTGACCGAGGAGACCGACGAGGAGCGCATCGGCGAACTCATCCGCGAGGCGGCGCTCGAGGGTGTCCGCGACGAACTCCCGCACTCGCTCGCCGTCGTCATCGAGGACGTCGTCGAACCCGACGACGAGGACGACCCGGACGGCCCGCTGCGCATCTTCGCGAACCTGTTCGTCGAGCGGGACAGCCAGAAGGCCATCGTCATCGGTCGGAAGGGCGAACGCCTGAAGGACGTCGGCACGCGTGCGCGGGTCGAGATCGAGTCGCTGCTCGGCGGCCGGCACGTGTTCCTCAACATCCGGGTGAAGGTGGCCAAGGAGTGGCAGCGTGACCCGAAGCAGCTCGGACGCCTCGGCTTCTGACGGCCCCGAGCGGGTCATCCCCGCGACGGACGCCGCGGCGGAGCGGGCACCGTACCGTGGACGGGTGTTCCGCCCGATGCTCCGTACGCAGGTCCTGACCGACGCGGTGGTGGCCGTCGTCCTCGGCGGGCTCGTGCTGCTGCTGTCCGGGCAGGTCGCCGACCGTCCGCTCACCCTCGTCACGGTGGTCGGCATGACCGCGGCGCTCGCCCTGCGCCGACTCGCGCCGGGGCTGGCGCTCACGGTCGCGTGGGTGGTCGCGGTGTTCGAGATGGTCACGCGGCAGAACCCTGACCTGTCGAACGTCTTCATCGCCGGGGTGATGTACGCGACGAGCGCGTACGGCAGCGCGCGCGTGCGGATCGCCGGGCTCGTGTCGGCGATCGGCGGATCGGTGACCGCCGCGCTGTACATCGGGATCGGCGACTACCAGCAGCGGCTCGGCATGGAGACGGCGACGACGCCGCTCGAGGAGTCGCTCCGTGTGACCGGCTCGTACTTCGCCGTCGTCCTGCTCCTGCTGCTGCTGCCGTGGCTCGCCGGTCTGGTCGTGCGGTCCCGCCGGGTGGAGAGCCTGAGCCGCGAGGCGCAACTGCTCGCGGAGCGCGACGCCGCCCGTGCCGACCGTGCCGTCGCCGTCGAGCAGGAGCGCGTCCGCATCGCCCGCGACATGCACGACATCGTGGCGCACTCGCTGGCGGTCGTGATCGCCCAGGCCGACGGTGCCCGGTACGCGCTGAAGGCCGACCCGGCGGTCGCCGACACCGCCCTCGGCACGATCTCGACGACGGCACGGCGGGCGCTCGGCGACGTCCGCGAGCTGCTCGGCGCCCTGCGGCACGAGCAGGGCACGGCGCCGACGCCGGAGGTCGACGACATCGACCGGCTCGTCGGCGAGATGCGCGAGCTCGGGCTGGACGTGCAGGTCGACCGCGACGGCGACCCGTCCGGGCTGCCGACCACGACGCAGCTGGCGGTGTACCGGATCGTCCAGGAGAGCCTGACGAACGCCTACAAGCACGGCGAGCCCGGCAGCCCCGTCCACGCGTCGCTGACCTGCCGCCCGGACACCGTCGAGATCGCCGTCGTGAACCGCCGCGCCGACGACGGCACCCGCGGTCCCGGCACCGGTCACGGGCTCGTCGGCATGCGCGAACGTGCCACGATGACCGGCGGCACGATGACCGCCGGGGTCCGCGGCGACGACTTCGAGGTCGCCGTGCGCATGCCCGCCGTCCCCGCCAGCGGGCAGATGCCCCGCGGCCGCACCACCCCGACCGAGCAGGAGCGCTCCGCACGATGACCACCACCCCGACGTCCGAGCAGCGGATCCGTGTCGCCCTCGTCGACGACCAGTCGCTCTTCCGCACCGGCATCCGGATGCTCATCGACTCGCAGCCGGACCTGCTGTTCGTCGGCGAGGCCGGCGACGGTGCCGAGGGCGTCGAACTCGTCCGTCGCACCCGGCCCGACGTCGTGCTCATGGACGTCCGCATGCCCGTCATGGACGGCATCACCGCGACCGGACGGATCGTGGAGCAGTCCGGCACCGACGGGGCGAAGGTCCTCGTGCTCACGACGTTCGACTTCGACGAGGCCGCCGCCAAGGCCATCCGCGCCGGGGCGAGCGGCTTCGTGCTCAAGGACGCCGACCCGGAGTTCCTGCTCGCCGCCGTCCGCACCGTGCACGCCGGCACCGCGGTGTTCGCGGCCTCGGCGACGCGTGAGCTGCTGCGGCGGTACGACGACTCGGTCGAGCGGGCCGCCGCCGTGCCGCCCGCCTTCGCGGAGCTCACCCCGCGCGAGCGCGAGATCTTCGACCTGGCCGCGCGCGGCTTCAGCAACAGCGAGATCGCCCAGCACGAGTACGTCAGCGAGGCCACCGTGAAGACCCACATCTCGCGGGTCCTCACGAAGCTCGGGCTGCGCGACCGGGTTCGGCTCGTCGTGTTCGCACACGAGCACGGGCTGGTCGCGAAGAACGACTGACGGGTCATCCGCTCGGATGACCCCTGCACAGGCAGGGGAGCCGAGCGGACGATCCACAGGAGCCGCCCGACGGACGCGGGGCGGGCCTCCCGACCGTCATCGTTGATGCATGACCAGCCACGAACCGATCATCCGACTCGACCACGTTTCCAAGCACTACGGCGACGCCTCGCGTCGCGTGACGGCGCTCGACGACGTCAGCGTCGACATCGGCGCGGGGGAGTTCACCGCGGTGATGGGGCCGTCCGGTTCCGGCAAGTCGACGCTCATGCACGTCGCGGCCGGGCTCGACGCCGTCTCGTCCGGCCGCATCCGGATCGACGGGGTCGACATCACCGGTCTCGGCGACAAGGACCTCACCGAGCTCCGTCGGCGCCGACTCGGCTTCGTGTTCCAGTCGTTCAACCTCGTGCCGACGCTCGACGTCAGTGAGAACATCCGGCTGCCGTTCCTGCTCGGCGGTCACAAGCCCTCGGCGGACGAGACCGCGTGGATCGACCGCCTGGTCGACATGCTCGGCCTCGGCAACCGCCTGTCGCACCGACCGCACCAGCTGTCGGGCGGTCAGCAGCAGCGCGTCGCCATCGCGCGGGCCCTCGCGTCGCGGCCCGCGGTCGTCGTCGCGGACGAACCGACGGGCGCCCTCGACTCCCGCACCGGGCGGGACGTGCTCGCGATCCTGCGCGGTGCCGTGCAGGAGTGGGGCCAGAGCGTCGTCATGGTGACCCACGACCCGGTCGCCGCGGCCAACGCCGACCGCATCCTGTTCCTGGCGGACGGCCGCATCGTCGCGGACCGCTCCGCGATGGACGCCGCCGCGATCTCCACCACGATGCTCGGGATGGAGGCCGCAGCGTGAACGGCGTCCGCTCCTTCGCCCCGACGATCCTGGTGGCAGCCCTCGGCACCACCTTCGGCTCCGCCCTGGTCATCGCCCCGGGGATCGTCGTGCAGGCCCTCGGCGCGGCCGGGCTCGCCGACCTCGGCCCCGTCAAGGCGATCCTGTCGGTGGTCGGCTGGCTGTTCCTCGGCATCGCGCTCTACGTCGGTGCGATCGTCACGGCGAACACCTGTGCGACGCTGATCGCCGGGCAGACCCGCATCATCGCCCTGCAGCGCCTCGTCGGTGCGACGGGGGCGACCCTGCGGGCGCGGATCACCCGGACCGGGCTGGTCGTCGGCATCATCGGCGGCCTCGCCGGAGCCGTCGTCGGCACCGCGCTGTCCGCGGTCTTCGTCCTGGTGCTGCGCGGCAACGGCTTCCTGCCGGACACCGAGTACACGCTCGTGCCGTGGGAGCTCGTGCTGCCGATCGTGGCCGTCGTCCTCGCCACGTGGGGTGCCTTCGCCGCGGGATCGCGCCGCGTGCTCACGGTCACCCCGCTCGAGGCCCTGTCGTCGAGCGTCGAACCGAGCCACGACGACGTCCGGTCGGGAACCGCCCGCAAGATCTGGGCGATCGTGCTCATGGCCGGGGGAGCCGGACTCATGCTCCTCGGCCTGGCGCTCAGCGCCGGTTCGCCCGTGGCGGTGCTGCCGGCCGCGCTCGGCGGGTTCGTCTCGTTCGCCGGTGTGGCCGTCGGTGCGACCATCGTGATGCCCCCGGTGCTGCAGCTCATCGGCCGGATCGGCTCGCACGACCCGGTGGTCCTGCTCGCCGGGCGGAACGCGATGCGGGCGCCGGCGCGGTCCTCGCGGGCGACCATCGGACTCGTCATCGGTGTCACCCTGCTCGTGACCTTCGCCGTGGCGCTCGGCATCATGCAGCACGTGCTCGAGGCTCAGCTCGAGGACATGAACGGCGGGCAGGCGACCGCCGACATGCTGCAGGCGCAGCGCGACTTCTTCGTGCAGCTGAACGCCGTCGTCAGCGTGATCGTCGGGTTCTCCGCCGTGATCGCCGCCGTCGGGGTCGTCAACGCCCTCGCGCTCGGCGTGCTGCAGCGGCGGCGGGAGCTCGGGCTGCTGCGGGTCCTCGGCCTCACCGGCGCCCAGGTGCGGCGGATGATCGTCACCGAGGCCGTCCAGATGGTGGTCGCCGCCGTCGTCACCGGCCTGGTGCTCGGCACCGTCTACGGCTGGGTCGGTGGGCAGACGCTGCTCGGCTCGCTCGGCACCCCGGTGACGCCGGTGCTGCCCCCGCTGACGATCGGCATCGTCGTGGTCGGCGCCCTCGTGCTCGCCGTGGTCGCGACGATCGCCCCGGTGCGGCGCGCGATGCGCGTCCCGCCGACCGAGGCCCTCGCCGTCGACTGACGCGCGCCCCGGTTGTCACGTGTGACGGACAGGAGGCCCGGTGCCGGTGTGCACCGGGCCTCCTGTCCGTCGTGGGGTGCGGTGCCGCCGGTGCCGGCGTCGGTGCCGGCGTCGGAGTCGGTGCCAGGGCTGGCTGCGTGTCGGGCCGCCTGCCGTCGTCGAGGGTGCACGAACTGTCGCCCGACAGCCCCGCGAGCGACACTTCGTGCCACCTCGGTGCCTCACGCGCGGCGTGTCCTGACCTCTCGACGGCGACACCGCGCCCGCCCTGCACGCCGCGGCGTCGGCGTCACACGCTTGCGACAGCGTGGTACACCAGTGGTACCGTGGGTCCCGATGTACTCGGCACACCTCCTCCTTCGCTGCCGCGACGAGGCCTGACACACGGCCCACCTCGTCGCGGAGTCCGTCGTGGCCTGACCCACACCTGACGACGAAAGCGACGCACGATGCAGAACACGCAGCAGCCCTCCGGGATGCCGATCCACAAGTACGTCCCGTTCCACGAGCAGATCGCCGTGGACCTGCCGGACCGCACCTGGCCCACGAAGCGCATCGACAAGGCGCCGCGCTGGTGCGCTGTCGACCTGCGCGACGGCAACCAGGCGCTCATCGACCCGATGGACGCCGACCGCAAGCGCGCGATGTTCGACCTGCTCGTCGGCATGGGCTACAAGGAGATCGAGGTCGGGTTCCCGAGCGCCTCGCAGACCGACTTCGACTTCGTCCGCTCGCTCATCGACGAGGGCGCGATCCCCGACGACGTCACGATCCAGGTGCTGACCCAGGCGCGTGAGCACCTCATCCAGCGCACGTACGAGGCGATCGACGGCGCGAAGCAGGCCATCGTCCACCTGTACAACTCGACGAGCATCGTCCAGCGCGAGGTCGTCTTCCGCACCGACGTGCAGGGTGTCGTCGACATCGCCGTCGCCGGCGCGAAGCTGTGCAAGGCGGCCGAGGCGACCCTGCAGCACGACACGACGGTCTACTACGAGTACTCGCCGGAGTCCTACACGGGCACCGAGCTCGAGGTCGCGCTGGAGATCTGCAACGCCGTCCTCGAGGTCTTCGAGCCGACGCCCGAGCGCAAGGTCATCATCAACCTGCCGGCGACGGTCGAGATGGCGACGCCGAACGTGTACGCCGACTCGATCGAGTGGATGTCGCGGAACCTCGCCCACCGCGAGGACGTCATCCTGTCGCTGCACCCGCACAACGACCGCGGCACCGCCGTCGCCGCCGCCGAGCTCGGCTACATGGCCGGCGCCGACCGCATCGAGGGCTGCCTGTTCGGCAACGGTGAGCGCACCGGCAACGTCGACCTCGTCGCGCTCGGCATGAACCTGTTCACGCAGGGCATCGACCCGGAGATCTCGTTCGCGGACATCGACCAGGTGAAGCGCACCGTCGAGTACTGCAACCAGCTGCCGGTGCCCGAGCGCCAGCCGTGGGCGGGCGACCTCGTCTACACGGCGTTCAGCGGCTCGCACCAGGACGCCATCAACAAGGGCTTCGAGGCGATGAAGGCCAAGGCCGCCGCCGCGGGCAAGGACATCGACGAGATCGAGTGGGCGGTGCCGTACCTGCCCGTCGACCCGAAGGACATCGGCCGGTCGTACGAGGCCGTCATCCGCGTCAACTCCCAGTCCGGCAAGGGCGGTGTGGCCTACCTGCTCAAGACCGACCACGCCCTCGACCTGCCCCGCAAGCTGCAGATCGAGTTCTCCGGTGTCGTCCAGCGGCACACCGACACCGAGGGCGGGGAGTTCTCGTCGCAGCGCATCTGGGACGTGTTCCAGGACGAGTACCTGCCCGCGTCGGTCGACGACGAGAAGTGGGGCCGCTACGAGCTCACGAAGACGGCCACGTCGAGCGACTTCGACGGCACGACCTCGCTGTCCGTGGCACTCCGCGTCGACGAGGGGTCGGTCGAGGCCGACGCCGTCGGCACCGGCCCGATCGACGCGTTCCTCAAGGTCCTCGCCGAGCAGGGCGTGCAGGTCACGCTCTACGACTACTCGGAGCACACGATGAGCGCCTCCGGCGACGCGAAGGCTGCGTCGTACGTCGAGCTCGACGTCGACGGGGTGCGGCTGTGGGGTGTGGGCATCGACGCCGACATCGCCACGGCGTCGCTCAAGGCGATCGTCTCGGCGGTGAACCGTGCGGTGCGTGCGGGTGCCGCGGCCGGGGCGGACTCGCCGGAGCTCGTCTCCGCCTGAGACCACCTGCCAGGAGGCGCGGTGCGGGTCCGTCCCGCACCGCGCCTCCCTGGTGTGGGCGACTGGACGCTGGCGCGCGGACGTTCCTGCCCATGGCACCTGCGATGGGAAGCAGTTCCGCGCGTAGGAGGACGGAACTTCGTGCCTCCCACGCGCGGAACGACTTCCCGCGCGCGGAACGACCTTCCACGCGCGGGACTGCCCCGCGCGCAGAACGACCCCGAACGCGCGGAACGCCCTCCGACGCGCGGGACTGCCCCTGCTTGGATCAGCCTCCCGCGCGCGGAACGACCTCCGACGCGCGGAACTGCACCACGCCCGCTCCCACGCGCGGAACTGCACCCGGGCAGGCGCCACGCGCGGCGGTGTCGGGGGAGCGGGGGATACTGGGGGCATGCCGCTGTACCGGGACGAGTGCGTCGTGTTGCGCACCCACAAGCTCGGCGAGGCCGACCGCATCGTCACGATGCTGTCCCGGCAGCACGGCAAGATCCGTGCGGTGGCGAAGGGGGTGCGGCGGACGGCGTCGAAGTTCGGCAGCCGGCTCGAGCCGTTCATGGTCGTCGACGCGCAGTTCTACGAGGGGCGCTCGCTCGACATCGTCACCCAGGCCGAGTCGCTCGGGGCGTACGGCGCGCAGATCGTCGCGGACTACGGCGCCTACACGGCTGCGAGCGCCATGGTCGAGACCGCCGACCGGTTGAGCGAGGCCGACGCGGGGTTGCAGCAGTACCTCCTGCTCGTCGGCGCCCTCCGGTCGCTGTCCCGTGGGGAGCACCACTCGAGCGCCACGCTCGACTCGTACCTGCTGCGGGCGATGAGCATCGCGGGGTGGGCGCCGTCGTTCGCCGACTGCGCGGTGACGGGGGAGCCGGGGCCGCACTCGGCGTTCGTCGTGCAGCTCGGCGGGGTGGTGGCGGACCATGCCGCGCCTCCCGGGACGCCGCGGCTCGACCCGGCGACGCTCGGTGTGCTCGGGTCGCTGCTCGCCGGCGACTGGGCGACGGTGGACGCCACCGACGAGCGGACGCGTTCGCGGGCGTCCGGCGTGGTCGCGGCCTACGCCCAGTGGCACCTGGAACGATCGCTCCGGTCCCTGCCGCACGTCGACCGCACCGAGCACCCGCTGCCGGTGCCGCAGACGCACGGCGGACCCGAGGCGACGGCGCGTGCGGTGGCCTCGACCCCGGCACCCGCCGTGCCCGATCCCGATCCTGCTGTCGAAGGAGCCCCCACCGCATGAGCCCCCGCCCTCCCGCCGACGCCGAACCGTTCCGCCCGGTCGACTGGACCGGCGAGACGCCCCCGGCGATCCCGGCCCGGTTCGTGCCCGAGCACGTGGCGATCGTCATGGACGGCAACGGTCGGTGGGCGAACGGTCGTGGGCTGACGCGCATCGAGGGGCACAAGGCCGGCGAGGCGTCGCTGCTCGACGTCGTCGCGGGTGGGATCCAGATCGGCGTGCGGCACATCTCGGCGTACGCGTTCTCGACGGAGAACTGGAAGCGTTCCCCGGAAGAGGTCCGCTTCCTGATGGGCTTCAACCGCGACGTCATCCGGCGTCGGCGCGACCAGCTGCACGAGTGGGGTGTCAAGGTGCGGTGGGCCGGTCGGCGTCCGCGCCTGTGGCGGAGCGTCATCGACGAGCTCGAGACCGCCGAGCGGATGACCGCGGCCAACGACGTGCTGACGCTGACGATGTGCGTCAACTACGGCGGCCGGAACGAGATCGTCGACGCGGTGCGGGGCATGGCCGAGGACGTCGCCGCGGGCCGGCTCAAGCCGAGCCAGGTCACCGAGAAGGCCCTGGCGAAGCGGCTGTACGTGCCGGAGATGCCCGACGTCGACCTGTTCCTCCGCAGTTCTGGGGAGCAGCGCACCAGCAACTTCCTGCTCTGGCAGTCGGCGTACGCCGAGATGGTGTTCCTCGACCGGCTTTGGCCGGACTTCCGTCGCACCGACCTGTGGAGTGCCATCGAGGAGTACGCCCGCCGCGACCGTCGCTACGGCGGCGCGGTCGACGCCCCGACGGCCTGACCCCCCCCGGGGCGCGCGAACGAGTCCGCGAGCGCGGAACCCCGAGAGCCCGAGCCCCGTTCAGCCGGGCAGCGGTCCGTCGAGCAGGTGCGCCGACGCCCGCACGGCCTCGAGGGTCGCCCGGACGCTCGGCACCCGGTCGGCCCCGCGTGCCACGACGACCTCGACCCGGCGCGCGAGCTCGTCGTCCGCCGGGGCCACCCGCACCTGTGGCGGCAGGACGGTGGTGACGAGTGCGAGCCGGGGGAGCAGTGCCAGCCCGAGCCCCGCGGCGACGAGGCCGACCACGGCGGCGGCGTTGTCGGTCTCGAGCACGATGTCCGGCGTGAAGCCCGACGCCGCGCACGAGGCGAGCAGGTGCCCCCGGCAGCGCGGACACCCACCGATCCAGCGGGCGTCCCGGAACGCGGCGAGGTCGACCGCCTCGTCGCGGTGCTCCGGTGCCGCGGCGTCCCGGGCGGTGACGAGCGCCAGGGGGTCGCGCCCGAGGGCCCGGGACCACAGCGCCGGGTCGGTCCCGGTGTCGTCGCCGACGTGGGTGAACGTCAGGGCGACGTCGACCTCGCCGCTCCGGACGAGCTCGAGGGCCTCGGGCGGCTCGACCTCGACGTACGAGGTCGTCACACCCGGCGCGGTCGTCGCCATCGCCGCGAGCACGGCGGGCACCAGGGTCGACGAGGCGCTCGGGAACCCCGCCAGGCGCACCCGGCCCCGGCTCAGGCCGCCGACGGCGTCGAGGTCCTCGCGCGCGGCGCTCAGCGCGGCCTGCACGTGCAGGGCGTGGTCCGCGAGCACCCGCCCGGCGTCGGTCAGCGTCGCACCCCGCCCGCCGCGGCCGTCCTGCCCGGAGCGCAGCACGAGCGTGTGGCCGAGGCGCTGCTCGGCCCGGGCGAGCAGCTGGCTGACCGCCGGCTGGCTCGACCCGAGGGCGGCGGCGGCGCGGGTGATCGAGCCACCGTCGGCCACGGCACGGAGGACCCGGAGCAGCTGGGGATCGATCTCGTCCATCACGTGATGTTATCGCCGGCACAACGGATCGGCCCTGGTGTGATGGGGTGCGAGCGGCGACGCTGCCCGCATGGACTCCTTCCCCGCCGGCCGCGGCTACCTCGCGGCGTGCACCGCAGGACTGCCGACCCGCGCGACGCTCGCCGCCCAGCGCGCCGACCTCGACGCGTGGTCCCGCGCCGAGACGTCGCCGGCCCGGTACGGCGCCCTGGTCGAGCAGGGCCGTGCGCTCTTCGCCGCCCTCGTCGGCGTCCCGGCGGAGCGGGTCGCGACCGGCTCGCAGACCTCGGTCATGGCGGCCGTCGTCGCCGACGCGCTGCCGGACGGCGCCGAGGTGGTCGTGCCCGACGGCGACTTCAGCTCGGTCGTCTTCCCGTTCCTCGCCCAGGCGCACCGCGGCGTCCGGGTGCGGCACGTCCCGCTCGACCGGCTCGCCGCGTCCGTCGGTCCCGCCACCGCCCTCGTCGCATGGTCCGCGGTGCAGTCCGCCACCGGCGTGGTCACGGACCCCGGTCCGGTGGTCGCCGCCGCCCGGCGGGTCGGCGCCCTGACCCTCTGCGACCTCACGCAGGCAGCCGGCGTCCTGCCCGTCGACGCGGCACCGTTCGACGTGACGCTGACGCACGCCTACAAGTGGCTATGCGCCCCGCGCGGCGTCGCGTTCATGACGCTGTCCGACACCGCGCTCGGGCGGCTCCGGCCGGTCCAGGCCGGCTGGTACGCGGGCGAGGACGTGTGGTCCTCGTGCTACGGCCCCGCCATGCGCCTGGCCGACGACGCGCGTCGCTTCGACGTCTCGCCGGCCTGGCAGGCGTGGCCCGGTGCGGTGGCCGCCCTGCAGCACGCCGTCGCGCTCGACCAGCGGTCGGTCTGGAGGCACGCCACCGGTCTCGCAGACCGGCTGTGCGACACCCTCGGGTCACCCCGGCAGGGTGACGGGCAGGCGATCGTCACGTTCGCGGACGCGGACGGGTCGGCCCTCCGGGCACTCACCGCCGCAGGGCTCACGGCCTCGGGCCGAGCCGGGCGGCTGCGGATCGCGTTCCACCTCTGGAACGACGAGGCGGACGTGACCGACGTGGCGGCCGCGCTGGCCGGTGTGGGCGCGACCACGCCGGCGGCGTGAGGGGCGTCGGCGGACGCGGGGCGGGCCTCCCGGGCCACGAACGCCGGTAGTCTTGCCCGGACCGTTTCCGCACCGAGCACCCAGCTCGGCGACCTCTGGAGCACCCTTTGGCACAGCCCTCCCGTCTCGACAGCGTCATCGCCCTGGCCAAGCGCCGCGGCTTCGTCTTCCAGTCGGGCGAGATCTACGGAGGTTCCCGCTCCGCGTGGGACTACGGGCCCCTCGGTGTCGAGCTCAAGGAGAACATCAAGCGCCAGTGGTGGCAGCGGTTCGTCCGTGGCCGCGGGGACATGGTCGGCCTCGACTCCGCCGTGATCCTGCCCCGCAAGGTGTGGGAGGCCTCCGGCCACGTCGCGACCTTCACCGACCCGCTGGTGGAGTGCCTGCACTGCCACCACCGGTTCCGCGAGGACCACCTCATCGAGGCGTTCGTCGCGAAGAAGGGCCGCGACCCCGAGGGCCGCATGGCCGAGATCGCCTGCCCGAACTGCGGCACGCGCGGCGAGTGGACCGAGCCACGCGAGTTCTCCGGGATGCTCAAGACCTACCTCGGCCCGGTCGAGTCCGAGGAAGGCCTGAACTTCCTGCGCCCCGAGACCGCCCAGGGCATCTTCGTCGACTTCGCGCAGGTCGTGACGACCAGCCGCATGAAGCCCCCGTTCGGCATCGGCCAGGTCGGCAAGGCGTTCCGCAACGAGATCACGCCCGGCAACTTCATCTTCCGCACCCGCGAGTTCGAGCAGATGGAGATCGAGTACTTCGTGCCGCCGGCCGAGGCGGGCGAGCACTACGAGCAGTGGATCACCGATTCGGTCGCGTTCTACACCGACCTCGGCATCGACCCCGAGAACCTGCGCCGCTTCGACGTGCCGGACGGTGAGCGGGCGCACTACTCCGACGCCACCGCCGACATCGAGTACCGCTTCGGCTTCACGGGCTCGGAGTGGGGCGAGCTGATGGGCGTCGCGAACCGCACCGACTTCGACCTCAACAACCACATCGAGTCCTCCGGTCAGGACCTGCGCTTCTTCGACCAGGCCGCCAACGAGAAGTACGTGCCGTACGTCATCGAGCCGTCGTTCGGCCTGACCCGTGCGCTCATGGCGTTCCTGCTCGACTCGTACCACGAGGACGAGGCCCCGAACGCGAAGGGCGGCGTCGACAAGCGCACCGTGCTGCGCCTCGACCCGCGCCTGGCGCCCGTGAAGGCCGCCGTGCTGCCGCTGTCGCGCAACGAGCAGCTCTCGCCCGTCGCCCGCGGCCTGGCCGACGACCTGCGCAAGAACTGGAACGTGGACTTCGACGACGCCGGTGCCATCGGCCGTCGCTACCGTCGCCACGACGAGATCGGCACGCCGTTCTGCATCACGGTCGACTTCGACACGCTCGAGGACACGGCCGTGACCGTGCGCGAGCGCGACACCATGGGCCAGGAGCGCGTCTCGCTCGACCAGCTGCAGGGCTACCTGGCGCAGCGGCTGCTCGGCGCGTAGCGGTTCGCCGCGGGCCGGCGCGGCCCGGCGCAGATGCGCTTCGCACAACCAAAGTCACCTCGAACCGCGCGATCCCGCGGCGCGAGGTGATTTTGGTTGTGCGGCGGGAATGCGCCCGCACGCCGCGCGTTGGGGTCAGCATGAACGACTCCGTGAAGGTCGATGTCTGGTCGGACATCGCCTGCCCCTGGTGCTACATCGGCAAGCGCAAGTTCGAGGCCGGCGTCGCCGCGTTCGGCGCCTCGTCGGACGGGCGGCCCGTCGAGGTCGAGTACCACTCCTTCGAGCTGAGCCCGGACACCCCCGTCGACTTCGAGGGGACCGAGGCCGAGTTCCTGTCGGGACACAAGGGCATGCCCGTCGACCAGGCGCAGCAGATGCTCGACCAGGTCAGCGCGATCGCCGCCGGCGTCGGACTCGACTACGACTTCGAGGCGATGCACCACACCAACACGGTGAAGGCGCACCAGGTCATCCACCTCGCGAAGCAGCACGGCAAGCAGCTCGAGATGGTCGAGCGGCTGTTCACCGCCTACTTCGAGCGGGGTGAGCACGTCGGACAAGAGGCCTCGCTCGCCGACCTGGCCGCCGAGGTCGGCCTCGACCGCGACGAGGTCCTCGCCACGCTCCGCGACGACGCGCAGCTCGCGGCCGTCCGCGCCGACCAGGCCCAGGCGCAGGCGTTCGGCATCAACGGCGTGCCGTTCTTCGTCATCGACGGCAAGTACGGCGTCTCGGGCGCCCAGGACCCGACGGCGTTCGAGCAGGTGCTCCACCAGGTGGTCGCCCTGCGCGAGACGACCCCGGACGAGGTCGCCTCGGCGGCCGAGCGTGCGGCGGACGACGCGAGCGCGGACGCGGCGGTGACCCGGTGACGGGCGCGACGGTGTCCGTGGGTGCCGCGCCGGGCCTCCCGGCCGACGGAGCGACGGCGGCCGCGCAACCCGCACTGCTCACACTCGTGACGCCGGGCGGTGCGCCCGTCTGCGAGGGTGACTCGTGCTTCGTGCCAGGCGCTGAGGGTGACTGGACCGAGGTGCCGGACTGAGGTCCGGCCTGCGCCCCCCGGACTGCGCCCCTGTGCGGGCGTCGCGCCCCGGCACTGCCGGGCGCGACGCCCGCACGGGGGCGCGATGGGGTGGGCGCCGTGCGACGGCCCTGCCTGGCGCGACGCCCACGCGGCGGCACGCTCGGAACTGCGCCCCGACGCGGTCGTCGTGCCCCGGTCCTGCGGGGCGCGACAGCGGTGCGGGGGCGCGTCCGGTCGGGTGCCGGGACTGGTCAGCCGCGCTGGGGTTCCTCGTCGGTGATGTCGGCGACCGTCGCGCCGTAGGCGGCGACGAGGGCGTCGGCGTCGACGAAGGCGCTCGCACCGTGGCGTCCGGCCCCGAGGGCGACCCGGCGGCCGAGGACGCGCTCGTCGGCGTACACCGGCAGGTCGCCTGTGGCACCGATCGGCGTGATCGTGCCGCGTTCGTAGCCGGATGCCTCGAGCGCGGTGGCGGCGTCGGGCATCGACAGCTTGTTGACGCCGACGACCGTGCGGAGCTTCTTCCAGGCGATGCTGCGGCCACCGGGCACGAGCGCGAGCAGGTAGCCGCCGTCGTGCCGCTTCACGACGAGGGTCTTCACGATGTCGCCGGGCTCGATGCCGAGCAGCTCGGCGGCTCCGTGCAGGGAGTCGGCGGCCGGGCGCTCGACGACCTCGACCGCCAGGCCGCGGGCCCGGGCGTCGGCGTCGAACCGGGAGATGGCGTCGCTCGTCATGTGGAGAACGCTACCGGCGAGCACCGACGTGGGAGGATGGGACAGGTATGACGATCACACAAGCACCCGCGCGCATCGGCGGCCCCCTGCGCATCGGCCCGATCGAGGTCGACGTCCCGGTCGTGCTCGCGCCGATGGCGGGGATCACGAACATGGCCTACCGCCGGCTCTGCCGCGAGTACGGCGCCGGGCTCTACGTGTGCGAGATGATCACCTCGCGGGCGCTCGTCGAACGGACGCCCGTGTCGATGCAGCTCATCCAGCACCACGAGTCCGAGACGCCGCGGTCGATCCAGCTGTACGGTGTCGAGCCGAACACCGTGGCCGAGGCCGCCACGATCCTGGTGGGCGAGGACCGTGCCGACCACATCGACCTGAACTTCGGGTGCCCGGTGCCCAAGGTCACCCGGAAGGGCGGCGGCGCGGCCCTGCCCTGGAAGACCGAGCTGTTCAAGGAGCTCGTCACCAAGACCGTCCGCGCTGCCGGTGACGTCCCGGTCACCGTGAAGATGCGCAAGGGCATCGACGAGGACCACCTGACCTACCTCGACGCCGCCCGCATCGCGCGCGACGCCGGTGTCGCCGCGGTCTCGCTGCACGCCCGCACCGCGAACGAGCACTACTCCGGGCAGGCCGACTGGTCGGCGATCGCGACCCTGAAGGAGACCGTCACCGACATCCCGGTCCTCGGCAACGGCGACATCTGGTCCGCCGCCGACGCCGTCCGGATGGTCCAGGAGACCGGCGCCGACGGCGTGGTCGTCGGCCGCGGCTGCCTGGGCCGCCCGTGGCTGTTCGGCGACCTGGCCGCGGCGTTCCGGGGCGAGGGGCTGCGCTACATGCCCTCCCTGGGCGAGGTCGCGGTCGGCTTCCGTCGGCACGCCGAGCTGCTCGTCGAGTTCTTCGGGTCCGAGGAGCACGGCTGCCGCGACGTCCGCAAGCACGTGGCGTGGTACTTCAAGGGGTACCCGATCGGCAGCGACGTCCGGTCCGCCCTGGCGATGGCCTCGAGCCTGCAGGAGATCGACGACCTGCTCGGGCAGCTCGACCACGACGCGCCGTACCCGGGCGCCGACGCCGAGGGGCCCCGCGGCCGCGCCGGACACCCGAAGCGCACCGCCCTGCCGGACCGCTGGCTCGAGAGCCGCGACGTCGACGCCGAGTTCCGCAAGGTCCTCGCCGCCGCCGAGCTGCACCACAGCGGCGGATGAGCGCCTTCGCCTCGTACGGGCCGGCCGACGCCGAGCGCTGGCTGCCCGAACAGCACGGCAACCGCCGGTCCGACTTCGCACGCGACCGTGCCCGGCTGCTGCACTCCAGCGCGCTCCGGCGCCTGGCCGCCAAGACGCAGGTGCTCAGCCCGACGGCCGGCCTCGACTTCGCCCGCAACCGGCTGACGCACTCGCTCGAGGTCGCGCAGGTCGGCCGCGAGCTCGCCGACTCGCTCGGCCTCGACCCCGACGTGGTGGACACGGCCTGCCTGGCGCACGACATCGGCCACCCGCCGTTCGGCCACAACGGCGAGACCGCCGTCAACGCGTGGGCGGCCGGCATCGGCGGCTTCGAGGGGAACGCCCAGACCCTCCGGCTGCTCACCCGGCTCGAGCCGAAGGTCTACGGCGACGACGGGCAGGCCTACGGGCTCAACCTGACGCGCGCGTCGCTCGACGCCAGCTGCAAGTACCCGTGGCCGGCCTCGCAGGGCGTGTCGGAGTCGTCGTCGGGTCGGACGAAGTTCGGCTTCTACGACGACGACCACGACGCCTTCGCGTGGCTCCGCGCCGGGGCACCCCGCCGGCAGCGGTGCATCGAGGCGCAGGTCATGGACCTGTCCGACGACATCGCGTACTCGGTGCACGACTTCGAGGACGCCGTCGTCGCCGGGTTCATCGACGTCGCCGCCCTGGGCGACCGGGTCGGCGAAAACGACATCGTGAGCGCCATGCACGCGTGGGTCGGCGACGACCTGAGCCGTGACGAGCTGCTCGAGGCTTTCGACCGGCTGCGCGCGCTTCCGCTCTGGATGACCGCGTACGACGGGTCCCGTCGTGACGCCGCGCGTCTGAAGAACCTGACGTCGCAGCTCATCGGCCGCTTCGCCCGGACGGCGACCGCGGCGACGCGGGCCGCCTACGCCTCGGGCTCGCTCGTCCGGTTCGCCGCGTCGGTCGTCACCCCGCCGGAGATCATCGGCGAGATCGCGGTGCTCAAGGGCATCGTCGCGGCCTTCGTCATGACCCACGGCGACCGCCAGCCCGTGTACGAGGACCAGCGGCGGGTGCTCACCGAGCTCCTCGACGCGCTGGCGGCCTCGGGCGACGCAGCCCTCGAGCCGGGCTTCGCCGCCGACTGGCGTGCGGCCGGCGACGACGCCGGGCGGCTCCGCGCCGTGGTCGACCAGGTGGCGAGCCTGACCGACCAGGGCGCGATCGCGTGGCACCGACGGCTGGTCGTCGGCGAGCGGGAGACCGTCCACATCCCGGTGTGAGCGGTCGGCGGCCGTCGGCGCGGTCCGCGTCGACGCCGGTCGGCGCCCGTCGGCGCGCTCGGTGTCGACGCGGGTCGGCGCCCGTCGGCGCGGTCGGTGTCGACGCCGGTCGGTCGAGGTCGGTTCCAGGAACTAGGATCGAGGGGTGGCTGGCAGGATCGCGCGGAACGACATCGACGAGGTCCGCTCGCGTGTCAACATCGCCGACGTCGTCGGCGACTACGTCACGCTGAAGAACGCCGGCGTCGGGTCGATGAAGGGCCTCTGCCCCTTCCACGACGAACGGTCGCCCTCGTTCCACGTGCGGCCCCAGGTCGGTCGGTACCACTGCTTCGGTTGCGGTGAGGACGGCGACGTCTTCAGCTTCATCATGGCGCAGGACCACACCACCTTCGCCGAGGCGGTCGAGCGCATGGCGGCGAAGATCGGCTTCACGCTGCACTACGAAGAGGGCGACGGGCCGCGCACCGACTACAACACGCGTGCCCGGCTCATCGCCGCGAACGAGGCGGCGCTCGAGTACTACACGTCCCAGCTCACGACGGCCGCCGCCGAACCGGCCCGCCGGTTCCTGGGGGAGCGCGGCTTCGACCCCTCGGCCGCGCAGCACTTCGGCGTCGGCTTCGCGCCCAAGTCGTTCGACATGCTCAAGGACCACCTGCGGGGGCGGGGCTTCACGATGGAGGAGCTCGTGTCCGCCGGGCTCGTCAGCCAGGGCGACCGCTCGCCGTACGACCGGTTCCGCGGGCGACTGATGTGGCCCATCCGCGACGTCACCGGGGCGACGATCGGGTTCGGCGCGCGCCGCCTGCTCGAGGACGACAAGGGCCCGAAGTACCTCAACACGCCCGAGACCCCGATCTACCACAAGAGCCAGGTGCTCTACGGACTCGACCTCGCCCGCCGCGACATCGCGAAGCAGAAGCAGGTCGTCATCGTCGAGGGCTACACCGACGTCATGGCGTGCCACGTCGCCGGCGTCACCACCGCGGTGGCCACGTGCGGCACGTCCTTCGGCGTCGACCACATCAAGGTGCTCCGCCCGATGCTCGGCGACCTGGCCGGCGCCGACCCGAACGCCAACGGCGAAGTCGTGTTCACGTTCGACCCGGACGAGGCCGGGCAGCGCGCCGCCTCGCGCGCCTTCGCCGAGGAGCAGCGCTTCGCCGCGCAGACCTTCGTCGCCGTCGCCCCGGGCGGGCTCGACCCGTGCGACCTCCGGCTCGCCCGCGGTGACGACGCCATCCGCCGGCTCGTCACGAACAAGCGCCCGATGTTCGAGTTCATGATCCGTCGCACGCTCGACGGCCACGACCTCGAGACCGTCGAGGGTCGCGTCAGCGCCCTGCGCGCCGCGGCGCCCGTGCTCGCCGGCATCCGCGACCGGTCGCTCACCCAGGGGTACGTCCGTGAGCTCGCCGGCTGGCTCGGCATGGAGATGGCCGAGGTCCGCCGGTCGGTCGAGACCGCCAGGCGTCGCACCGGGTCCGGCACGGACGACCGCAACGGAGGCCCGGGGCACGACCGCGGGTCCGGTCACGGTGGCGAGGCGGCCGGCCCGGTCGACGAGCCGGTCGCAGGGATCCGGTCGCTGCCCAACGACCCCATCAGCCGGATGGAACGCGACGCCGTCATGGCGATGGTGCAGCAGCCGGTCTCCGTCGGGGCGACGCTGCTCGGACTCGCCGCCTCGGCCACGTTCTCGACGCCGATGCTCGCCGTCGTGCGGGACGCCGTCGTCGCCAACTCGGACGTCATCACCGCGGGGGACTGGCTCGACCGGTTGCTCGCCGACGTGCCGGCGCCGCTGCGGACGCTGACCCACGAACTCGCCCTCGCCCCGATCCCGGCGCGCAACGACGAGGACCTGGCGGCCTACTGCCGGAGCATCGTCGTGGCCCTGGTCGAGCGCGACCTGCTCGCCCGCAAGGCGTCCCTGCTCGGGCAGCTCCAGCGCACCGACCCGCACCAGCAGGCCGACCGACGTGCCGAACTCCAGCGGCAGCTCGTCGACATCGACGCCCAGCGCATGCGGCTCCGCGCCGACTCCGAGGCGTCCTAGCACCCGCTGCGGGGGCCGCTGGCGGCCTGCGCGCCGGTACCGCTGCCGCCGGCGCCCGGCCCGTGCGCCGGGGTCGCGCAACCCGCCGCGTGCGGTGCGCCGTGGTTGCTGGATCGGCTGCTGCGGGGGCATCGGGGCGGCACGTCGTGCGACCTCGGGCGCCTGCGCTGCCCGCGCTGCGGCGCTCCGACACCGGACCGGGGGCAGGGGAAGTGCCCCACCGGCCCGCGCGCCGAGGTCGCGTAAGACGCAGCGTGCGATGCGCCGTGCTCGCCGGATCTGCTCATCTCCGGGGCCGGGTCGCCGTGCGCCGTCGGCAGGTCGAGACGTGCGGTCCACCGGTCGCCGGTCAGCCGAGGACGCACGCCTCGGCAAACTCCGCACAACGCGCGGAGATCGTCTCGTGCGCTCGGCGGGGGTGGCCGCGACCTGTTGGCCGTCGAGGACCGACGTGATGGGCGGGGGCGGGCCTCCCGGCCGGGTGAGGTCGCACTCCGTAACGGGAACCGGTGGCGGTACCGGGGCGGAGTGCGACCTCGGCGGGCGAGGGCTCCCGCCGAGGTGCTGGAACTTCGGGACCTCGGAGCAGGAGCGCCCGAGCGCCCGGACTGCCCGCGCGCCGAGGTCGCACAGCGCGCCGCGTGCGGGGCGTCGCGGTCGCACGATCAGCTGCTCGGGGAGCGGCGGGGCGGCACTTCGTGCGACCTCGGGCGCTGGCGCGCCGACGCAGGAGCGTCGGGGCGGCACTTCGTGCGACCCCGAGCGCCGGCGACAGCCGCGCGGCGACGGGGAGAGCGCGCAGTTGCACGACGCAACCTTCGTGCGTGACACGCCGCTCGGGAACGGCGGAATCATGCACCACACGACAGGAGCGTGCGTTACAGCGGTGTAAACAATCGGCCCTCGGTTCGGTCGGTTCCGTGACAGGGTGATACCAATGAGCGTTCCTGGTCGGCCACACAGACGATCCACCCCCGGCCCAGGACCCTTGCAATCACGACCAGAGAGGCAGCGGACATGGCATCCGTGACCAAGTGGGGCAAGCGCGGCATCGCGCTCGGCGCCGGTGCAGCAGCGACGGCGCTGGTGCTCACCGGCTGCGCGAGCAGCAGCGTGAGTGACACCGAACTGAACGGCCTGAGCATCGGGACGACGGACAAGATCACGTCCCTCGACCCGGCGGGTTCCTACGACAACGGCTCCTTCGCCGTGCAGAACCAGGTCTTCCCGTTCCTGATGAACACCCCGGTGGGCAGCCCGGACGTCGAGCCCGACATCGCCACGAAGGCGGAGTTCACGAACCCGACCACGTACGAGGTCACCCTCAAGGACGGGCTCGAGTTCGCGAACGGCAACAAGCTCACCTCGAGCGACGTGAAGTTCTCGTTCGACCGCGAGTTGAAGATCAACAACGAGAACGGCCCGCAGTCGCTGCTGGCCAACCTCAAGAGCATCGACACCCCGGACGACACGACCGTGGTGTTCAACCTCGACCACGCCGACCAGACCTGGCCGCAGGTGCTCTCGAGCCCCGCGGGCCCGATCGTCGACGAGGACGTCTTCAGCGCGACGAAGCTCACCAGCGCCGACGACATCGTCAAGGGCAAGGCGTTCGCCGGGCAGTACCAGATCAGCTCCTACAAGGAGAACCAGCTGATCCAGTACAAGGTGAACCCGAAGTACGACGGCGTGCTCGGCAAGGCGAAGACCGACGAGGTGACGGCCAACTACTTCACGAAGGAGACCGACCTCAAGCTCGCCGTGCAGAAGGGCGACGTCGACGTGGCGTACCGCTCGCTCACGCCGACCGACATCTCGGACCTGCGCAAGGACGACAAGCTCACGGTCACGGACGGCCCCGGCGGCGAGATCCGCTACGTGGTCTTCAACTTCAAGACCCAGCCGTTCGGCACCGGTCAGGACGACGCCGACGAGGCGAAGGCCCTCGCCGTGCGCCAGGCCGCCGCTGACGTGGTCGACCGCGCCGCCCTGGCGAAGGAGGTCTACAACGACACCTTCACCCCGCTGTACTCGATGGTGCCGGACGGCCTCACCGGTGCGGTCCAGCCGTTCAAGGACATGTACGGCGACGGCGACGGCGGTCCGGACGTGTCGAAGGCGAAGAAGACCCTCGCCGACGCGGGCGTCACCGGCAAGGTGCAGCTCGACATCCAGTACGCGCCCGACCACTACGGCTCGGCGTCGGACGACGAGTACGCACTGCTGAAGACCCAGCTCGAGGACTCCGGCCTGTTCACCGTCAACATCCAGTCGACGGTCTACACGACCTACGCCCAGGAGCGCACGAAGGACGCCTACCCGGAGTACCAGCTCGGCTGGTTCCCCGACTTCTCCGACGCCGACAACTACCTGTCGCCGTTCTTCACCAAGGAGAACTTCGTCCAGAACCACTACGACGACTCGGTCATCCAGGACCTCATCGCGAAGGAGCAGGCGGAGTCCGACCCGGACAAGCGTGCCGACCTGATCGAGCAGGCCCAGGAGCGCGAGGCGTCGCAGATCTCGACGCTGCCCCTGCTGCAGGGCAAGTCCGTCGCGGTCGCGAGCAAGGACGTCAAGGGGCTCCAGCTCGACGCCTCGTTCAAGTTCCGCTACGCCACGCTGAGCAAGTAGGCACGGAACACCGAGCCCTCCGCGCAGGCCGCGGGCGTCCCCACGAGGAACGCCCGCGGCCTGCGCACGGCTGAGAAAGGCACCCCACGACCGTGACCCTCACGAACCCCGAGGCGATCGAGACCGACCCGATCAAACCGCAGGCACAGCGACGTGCCGGTGGTGGCGGCGGCGGACTCGGCCGGTACATCCTCGTCAGATTCCTCCTCATCATCCCGACCGTCTTCATCCTGGTGACGCTCGTGTTCTTCCTGATGCGTGTCATCGGGAACCCGATCACCGCCTCGGTCGGTGGTCGCCTCACCCCGACGCAGCTGCAGGAACGCCTGCACGCAGCCGGGTACGACCGGCCCGTGGTCGTGCAGTACCTGGAGTACCTCGGCAAGCTGCTGCGGGGCGACTTCGGCTCGGCCTCGACGGACAACCGCCCGGTGACCGAGATCATCCTGCAGTACGGCGGCGCCACCGCCGAGCTCGTCTTCTACGCGCTCGTCGTCGCCCTCGTGCTCGGCATCCCGCTCGGCATGCTCGCGGCCTACCTGCGGGACAAGTGGCCGGACGTGCTGCTCCGCGCCCTCGCGATCCTGACCTACGCGACCCCGGTGTTCTTCGGCGGTCTGCTGCTGAAGCTCGTCTTCTCGGTGTGGCTCGGCTGGCTGCCGCTGGGGGACCGTGCCTCGTCACGGGTCCAGCTCGTCCTCGACGGCATCCCCGGCGCGAGCGGCATCTACATCATCGACGCGCTCCGCACCGGCAACGCCGAGATCATCGGTGACGTGCTCCAGCACGCGGTGCTGCCGGCGCTGACCCTCGGCCTGCTGACGGCCGGCATCTTCCTGCGGCTCGTGCGCGCGAACATGATCGGCTCGCTCGGCTCCGAGTACGTCGACGCCGCCCGGTCCCGCGGTGTCCGCGAGTCCCGACTGGTCCGCACGCACGCGTTCCGTCCGGCGCTCGTGCCGATCATCACCGTCATGGGCCTGCAGATCGCGATGCTGCTCGGCGGCTCGGTGCTCACCGAGACCACCTTCGGCTGGCGCGGCCTCGGCTTCGAACTCAACCAGTACCTGTCCGCCCGTGACTTCGTCGCGGTGCAGGGCATCGTCGCGATGCTCGCGGTCATCGTCGCCGTGACGAACTTCGTCGTCGACGTCATCGCCGCCCTGATCGACCCGAGAGTGAGGTTCTAGAGATGGCTGACACCTCCCTCGTCGACCGCCACGAACCGCTGTGGAAGCGGCTGCCCGTCGTGGTCCAGCTCCGCCGGAGCACCGGCTGGCAGCGCGCCATGCTCATCGTCGGCGTGGTCGTCTGCGCCCTCTACCTCGTCGTCGCGATCGCCGCGCCGCTCATCGCCCCGTACGGCTTCGGCCAGCTGCAGGGCGACGACGGCGTGAGCTTCCCGCGCACCGGATCCCCGAGCCCCGAGCACATCTGGGGCACGACGGTCGGCGGCTTCGACGTGTTCAGCCGCGTCGTCTACGGCGCCCGCACGGCGGTCCTCGTCGTCATCGTCGCCGTGGTGGTGTCGATCATCGTCGGTGTCCTGCTCGGCATGGTGTCCGGGTACCTCGGCGGGTGGCTCGACCGCATCCTCGTCGTGGTGGCCGACGCGATCTACGCGTTCCCGTCGCTGCTCCTGGCGATCGTCGTGTCCATCGTCATCTCGGGCGGACGGTCGAGCTACAGCGGCGGCATCCTCGCGGCGGCGATCTCGATCACCGTCGTCTACGTGCCGCAGTACTTCCGGGTGGTCCGCGCCGAGGCCGTTCGCCTGAGGAACGACGCCTTCGTCGAGTCGGCGCGCGTGATGGGCACGAACCCGTGGCGCATCATGACCCGGCACGTCCTGCGGAACTCGACCCGGTCCCTGCCGCTCATCCTGACGCTCAACGCGAGCGACGCGATCCTGACCCTGGCCGGCCTCGGCTTCCTGGGCTTCGGCATCGGACCGACGGCCGGTGCCGAGTGGGGCTACGACCTCAGCCGAGCCCTGGCCGACGTCGCGTCGGGCGTGTGGTGGACCGGCGTGTTCCCCGGTGTCGCGATCGTCGTGCTCGTCCTCGGCGTCACGTTCATCGGCGAGAGCCTCAACGACATCTCCGACCCGCGTCTGCGCGCACGCCGCCGGCTGAAGCAGCTGGTGTCCCGCAAGCAGGCGACCGACACGGAAGGGGCGGCCGCATGACGGACGCAACCCCGGGCCTCCCGGCCGACGACGCGACCGACCGACGCACCGCCCCCCGCGGGACCGGTGCCGAGCCCGTCGCCGTCGTCGACGACCTGACCGTCACGTTCGCGACCGACAACGGCGCCGTCGACGCGGTGAAGGGCGTCAGCATCGACGTCCGTCCGGGCGAGGTCCTCGCCCTCGTCGGCGAGTCCGGGTCCGGCAAGTCGGTCACGGCGCGCAGCATGCTCCGCCTCATGCCGGAGACGGCGACCCTCGGCGGAGCCGTCTACCTCGACGGCACCGACGTGGTGAGCGTCGGCGCGCAGAAGCTCCGCGAGTTGCGGGGCACGGCGGGCGCGATGGTGTTCCAGGAGCCCTCGACCGCGCTGAACCCGGTGTTCACGGTCGGGTGGCAGATCGCCGAGGGCCTGCGCGCCCACGGCGGCGTCTCGAAGCAGGAGGCCCGCGAGAAGGCGATCGACTACCTGCGCCGCGTCGGCATCCCCGACCCGGAGACGCGTGTCGACCACTACCCGCACCAGTTCTCGGGCGGGCAGAAGCAGCGCGTGGTCATCGCGAGCGCCCTGGCCCTCGAGCCGAGCGTCATCATCGCCGACGAACCGACCACCGCGCTCGACGTCACGGTGCAGGCCGAGATCCTCGACCTGCTCCGTCGGTGCCGCGACGAGTTCGGCGCCGCCATCGTCATCATCACGCACAACATGGGCGTCGTCGCCGACCTCGCCGACCGCGTCGCGGTGATGTACCAGGGCGAGATCGTCGAGGAGGCCACCGCGACGGACCTCTTCTCGAAGCCGCAGGCCGACTACACGAAGCGGCTGCTCGCGGCCGTGCCCCGGCTCGAGGCGTCGACGGGCACCGCCCGCCGCGCCGCGATCACCGAGGACGTCACCCCGCTCGTCGAGGCGAAGGGGCTCGTCATCGAGTACCCGGGCCGCCTCGGCTCGCCCGCCTTCACGGCGGTCAAGGGCGTCGACCTGGCGATCCGTCCGGGCGAGGTGCTCGGCCTGGTGGGGGAGTCCGGCTCGGGCAAGACCACGATCGGGCGCGCGATGGCGGGCCTGACGAAGGTCACCGGCGGGTCGCTGAACGTCCTCGGCGCCGAGATGCGCGGGTTCCGCGAGCGGGACTTCAAGCACCTGCGGAAGGACATCGGGTTCGTCTTCCAGGACCCGGCGACGTCGTTCAACCCGCTGCTCACCATCGCCGAGTGCGTCGCCGAGCCGCTCGTGGTGCACGGCGTGGTGTCGAGCCCCCGGGCGGCCCGGAAGCAGGTCGACGAACTGCTCGAGGCCGTCCAGCTGCCGGCCGCCTACGGCGAGCGGTACCCGCACGAGCTCTCCGGTGGTCAGCGCCAGCGTGCCTCGCTGGCCCGGTCGCTCGCGCTCCGGCCGAAGCTGCTCATCGCCGACGAGCCGACGAGTGCGCTCGACGTGTCCGTGCAGGCCCGCGTGCTCGAGCTCTTCCTCGAGCTCCAGCAGGACCTCGGCTTCGCCTCGCTCTTCATCAGCCACGACCTGGCGGTCGTCGGCGCGCTCTCCGACCGCATCGCGGTGCTCTACCGGGGCGACCTGGTCGAGTCGGGGACGACGGCACAGGTGCTCGGTTCGCCGCAGCACCCGTACACGCAGCGACTCCTCGCGTCGCTCCCCGTGCCGGACCCGGCGGAACAGGCGGAGCGACGGCGTACGCTGGAGCGACTGGAGAACGTCGGGTCCTGATCCGACGCGACCACACTGGAGGCCCGGCCCGCGTCGACGACGCACGCCGGGCCTCCAGGGTGGTCGCCTCCACCGCAGCACGCACGACGGTCCCGCAGGTGGCGGCCCGTCGCGGACCGCCGCCAGGGGGCGGCGTGGAAGGGGATCCATGATCGCGGTCAACGGACCGGCGGTCGTCGCCGACGACGTCTCGATCGAGTACCGGGGCGGACGCGGCGCCGAGACCATCCGGGCGGTCGACGGCGTCAGCCTGACCGTCCGCCAGGGTGAGATCCTGGCACTCCTGGGGGAGTCCGGCTCGGGCAAGTCGACCTTCGCCGCCGCGATCGCCGGTCAACTCGGCGCCCACGGCGAGGGCGAGGGGGCCCTGCGCCGGCACATCGTCGGCGGCGAGCTGACGGTGCTCGGACAGAAGACCCGCGGCCTGCGCGCGTCCTCGCGCAAGGCGGAGCGCCTGAGCGGCCGCATCGGCTACCTGCCGCAGGACGGCGCCGACCGGTTGAGCCCCGACCTGACCGTCGGCGAGGCGATCGCCGAGCCGATCTACGCCAGGGACCGCCGGTTCGACCGCCGCGAGGCCGGGCTCATCGTCGCGCGGCTCGTGGACGCCGTGCACCTGCCGCTCGGCATCATGCGCCTGAACACGTGGGAGCTCTCGAGCGGGCAGCGCCAGCGCGTCGCCCTCGCCCGGGCGCTCGTGCTCGAGCCGCAGCTGCTCGTCGCCGACGAACCGGCCCGTGGTGTCGACGTGCTCGTCCGCCAGTCGGTGCTCGAGGCCCTCGCGACCCTGCAGCGGAACCGGCACTTCTCGGCCGTCGTGGTGTCGAGCGACCTGCGCGAGGCCCGGGCCCTGGCCGACCGGGTGGCCGTGATGTCCGACGCGCGCCTGGTCGGGCTCGGCACCTTCGACGAGGTCCTGGACAACCCGGTCGACCCCTACGTCCGCACCCTGGCCGCGACGGCCGCGCGCGGCGTGAAGCGTCGTCCGGCACCCACCGCACCGCGCCGCTCGTCGGCGCCGCGCCGACCGGTCGCGGCCGGGAACGCGCCCGTCACCGCCGGTACCGGCCCCCGCGCCGAGCGACAGGAGACCCCGTGAACCCGTCCAGCCGCGGCCACCGCGCCGTCGTGCCGACCGGCGGCGGTGCGCTGCCCGTCGAGGTCCCGACCCCCGGCCCCGTCGCCGTGCTCCCCGAGCCGACCGACCTGCACGTCACCGCCGTGACCGAGGCGGGCGGCACCGTCGCGCCGCTCGACGCCGACACCCGCGGGGTCGTCTGGCTCGACGCGCACGACCCGGCCGGCCTGGCCGACGCCCTCGACACCGCTCCCGGCATCGGCTGGGTGCAGCTGCCCTTCGCCGGCGTGGACGCCTTCGCGCACCTCATCGAGGAGCACGGCGACCGGGTGCTCTTCACCTCGGCCAAGGGCGCCTACGCCGAGCCGGTGGCGGAGCACGCGCTGGCGCTCACGCTGGCGACGCTCCGCGTGCTGCAGCGCCGGGCGCGGGCGACCTCGTGGGCCACCGAGCCCGAGGGCGTCTCGCTCTACGGCCGGAACATCGTCGTCATCGGCGCCGGCGGCATCGCCGTCGAGTACCTGCGGCTCGTGGCCCCGTTCGACGTCGACGTGACCGTCGTGCGGCGCTCGGCCGACCCCGTGCCGGGTGCGTCACGCACCGTGACGACCGACCGCCTCGACGAGGTGCTGCCCGACGCGGACGTCGTCGTGGTCGCGGCGGCCATGACCTCGGGCACGACGAAGCTCCTGGGGGAGCGGCAGTTCGGCCTCATGAAGCCGAGCGCACGACTGGTGAACATCGCCCGCGGTGGCCTGGTCGACACCGACGCCCTCGTGGCGGCACTGCGCGCGGGCGAGATCGCCGCGGCCGGTCTCGACGTCACCGATCCGGAACCGCTGCCGGACGACCACCCGCTGTGGTCCGAGCCGGGCGCGCTCATCACGCCCCACCAGGCGGACACGCCGGAGATGGTCGGCCCGCTGCTCGCCGAGCGGATCCGCCTCAACACGACGGCGTTCCTCGGCCGGAGCGCGGACCGGTTCGTCGGCGTGGTGGACCCGGCCGCCGGGTACTGAGCGGCGGAACGGCCCGCCGCGCCCCGCTGCGAGGTCGCGGCGCGCCCGGGCGGCGTGTCCGATGCGGCGGTGGGCCTCGCGGTACTGCTATGCTGTTACCCGTTGTTCGCACGTCATTCGCCAGCGGACAGTGATCCTCGATAGCTCAATTGGCAGAGCAGCCGGCTGTTAACCGGCAGGTTGTTGGTTCGAGTCCAACTCGGGGAGCGACAGGCCCTCACCCTCCGGGGTGAGGGCCTTCTGCGTCGCCGGGGCTTCTGGGTTGCCGGGCTTCCTGGGTTTCCGACCGGTCGGCGCCGCCGCCGCTCGGGGGCGCGATCGGACTCCGCGATAGCATTTACCCTGCTATGACAATGACTCGGGTGCCGCTGCACGCCCGCCCGGGCCGGCGGGCCGGCACGGGGGTCGCCGCCCGCCTCGACCGGGTGCTGTCCTCGCGAGCCGCCTTCGTCGTGGTGCTCGTCGTCTTCGTGCTGATGGGCTTCGGCTTCGCCGCGGTCTTCCACGTGCACGCCACCGCTGCTCCCGACGAGCGCGGGCACGTCTGGAACATCCTGCTCTACGCCGAGCGCCCGCTCGGTGCGGGGCCGTTCCTCGACCGGATGGACACGTCCCAGCTCTGGATGGGCGAACTCGTCCGCTCGCCCCTGTACCTGTACCACTACCTCATGTCGTTCCCGGCACGGGTCGCGCTCGGCCTCGGCCTGGGGTACGAACAGGTGGTCGTCGTACTCCGGGCCGTCGACGTGCTGTGGACGGCCCTCGGGCTCGTCGCGCTCCGGTCGCTGTTCCGCGGCGCCGGTGTCCCGACGTCGATCGGGCTGCTCGCCGTCGTCGCGACCGCCTTCACCGGCCGGTTCGCCTGGCAGGCGGCGACCGTCAGCTACGACGGTCCGGCGATGGCCGCGCTGTTCGTGTTCGCCGCCGTGGCCGTCCGGTTCGTCCGCGGCGGCCGGCTGCGCACCCTCGGCTGGCTCGTCGTCGCCGCCCTCGCCGCGCTGCTCCTGAAGTACTCGCAGGCACCCTTCGTGCTCGCCGGCGGGTTCTTCGCGGTGCTGCTGCGCTACCGGGCGGACGGCTGGACCTGGCTGCGGCAGCCGGTGGCACGCACCGTCCGCGGCGCGCGGGAGCGGCCGTGGGCGACGGCGACCCTCGTCGTGGTCGGTGGTGTGCTGGCAGCCCTCGCCGTCGAGCGCTTCGGGGTGAACCTGCTGCAGTTCCACGCGGTGAACCCGTCCTGCACCGCGCTGCACACGCGCGCGGACTGCATGGACTACGCGATCTTCCGGCGCAACTACGCGGCGACGAGGGCGCACGAGCTCGCCGAGGTGGCCGGCACGCTCCCGCCGTTCGACCCGGTCGCGTTCCTCGGCTCGTGGGTCGCGACGTACTTCAAGTCGCTCTTCTTCTTCTGGGGTGCGTCGCTGCCGTGGCAGCCGGAGCCCGCGGTCGTGCTCGCCGGCGCCGTGGCCGTCCTCGTCGCGGCCGTGGTCGCCGCCACCCAGCTGCGACGCGTGCTCGCGAACCCGGCGCTCGCGTGGTGCGCGGCCGTCGCCGGCACCTACGTGTTCGCGGTCCTCTGCTTCAACGCCGCGACGATGGTGAACCTCGGGCAGACGTACGCGTTCTCCGGGCGCTACCTGCTGCCGGCGATGCCGCTCGCGGTCGCCGTCGTGCTCGTCGGGGTCCACTCGTGGCTGCGCCGCCTGCCGCGACGGGCACGGGTGGTGCTCACGGTCGTGGTCGGCGTCGTGCTCGCGGCGCTCTTCGTCCTGTACAACCCGGTGAGCGCGTTCTTCCCGTCGGCACGCTCGGCCGCCTGGTACTCCGGGTGGGCGCTCGAGGTGCTGCCGCACTGGTTGACCGGGGTCGACCCGTGACCGGGCGCCCGCGTGTGCGGGGCGTGGTCGTCGGGATCGCGTCCGTCGCCTTCGTCGCGGCGATCGGGGTCGCGGCGTTCCTGCGGCCGGGCAGCGACGGCGGCAGCGTGCACGAGGTCGGCGGCTGCGCCGTCGTCTCCGCCCCGGGCCCCGAGGTCGCGACGTCCTGTCGGGCGGCGCGGCTGTCCGGCGTCGACCTGGCCGCCGCGGACCTGCGGCTCGCGCAGCTCGAGCGGGTCGACCTGCGCGCCGCCGACCTGTCGGACGCCGTGCTCTACGGCGCGGACCTGCGCCGGGCCGACCTGCGCGGGGCGGACCTGCGCGGCGCCGACCTGCACGCGGCCGACCTGCGCGCCGCCGACCTCCGCGACGCCCGGCTGTCCGCCGCGGACCTGTCGTCCGCGCGGCTCGACGGGGCCGAGCTCGACGGGGCGGACCTGTCCGGTGCACGGATCGAGGACCTCGACGCCCCCGACACGCTCCTGGACCCCCCGCCGATCGCGCTCCGGAGCCCCGACGGCCGGCCGGTCCGCACCGTCCTGCGCCTCGCGCTGCCGACCGGCGTGACCGCACCGCGTTGCACCGACCGGGTGGTGACCGCCGCCGTCGGCGAGACGACCGTGCGGTGCCGGCTGCAGACCGACGCGCGGCTCGGCGGCCGGCTCGAGGTCCCCGTGGTCGTGACCGTCAGCGGTCCCACGGGCTGAGTGCGACCCCGCACGCCGGGGCGGTGGTCCGTCAGCGCTCGATGCTCAGGGTGCCGTCGACGTTGTTGTCGACGATCGTGCCCTGCTCCGGCACGTAGACGTCGAGGTAGTCGAGCCGGAAGTGCTCGAGCTCGTCGGCGTGCTCGTCGAGGAACGTCCGCACCTGCGCGGGCATCGTCCGGCGCGTGTCCGAGCCGACCACCACGGCGTCGAACGGGCCGTTCTCCGGTCGCATCGAGCCGCGGTCCCCGAAGTAGATGCGCCACGTGTTCGCGCTGAAGCGGCTGAACAGGACGCCCTCGGTGCCGTGCCCCCGGACGGTCAGCGCGTCGGTCAGCAGGGCGATCCCACTCGGCCGGGTCTCGGCCACGGCGACCCCGAGCCGCCCCACCGGGACGAGCAGCCCGGCGACGAGCACGAGTGCCGCCACGCGACCGAGCGGCGGTCGCACCGACGCCAGGCGCGCGTACCCGATCGCCGCGAGGGCGATGACGAGCGGCATCCACGCGTCGTAGTAGTAGGGGAGCGACACGTTCGCGACGACGACGTAGAACACGAGGAACACGCCGAGGGCGATGCCGAGGTAGGCCACGAGCCGGTCGGGGCGGACGGCGAGCGCGCAGACGACCCCGACCACGAGCAGGCCGAGGAGCAACCAGCCAGTCCCGGCGAACAGGAACGCGAAGTTCGCCCACCACGGCGCGCGCTCGAACACGGTCCCGAGGATCGTCGTCGGGTGGCCGTGCGCGTTCTGCTGCGCCTGGAAGGCGAGCATGTGCCCGAGCGCGGAGAACAGCCCGACCGGCAGGTAGAGCAGGACGAACACGACGACGAACGGCACGCCGCCCCAGAGCGCCCCGACCCCGAGGTCCTTCCAGCGGCGCGCCAGCAGCGGCAGCGCCCCGATCGCGAGGACCAGGACCGCCGTGGAGACCTTCGAGGTGACGGACAACGCGAGCAGGGCCCCGGCCGCGGCGACCCACCAGCGGTTGCCGGTCCGCATCCAGCGCCAGGCGGCCGCGAGCGACGCCACCGCGAAGAACACCATGAGCGGTTCGAGCATCGCGAACCGGTCGATTCGAGCGCCGATCACCGACCCGGCGTCGGCCCAGGTGGCCCCGGCGGCACGCGGGGTCAGCCACCAGGCGCCCGCGGCGAGCAGCCCGGTCCAGAACCCGACCTCGCGCCGGAGCCAGACGAACAGCACCGCACCGGTGGCGAGCATCGCGACCGCGGCCACGAGCCGCGGACCGAGCGGGCCCTGACCGACGAGGAGCTGCGCGATGCCGTAGAGGTACTTTGCGGTCGGCGGGTGCTCGAGGTTGAGCGAGAAGTCGCCGTGCACGTAGGCCCAGCTCGCCCGCAGGTAGATGAACTCGTCGTTCACGATCGTGGCGCGCCCCAGGTGCCAGAACGCGACGAACAGCGCTGCGGCGGCGACCACGACGAAGGCGGTGCCGCGCAGCGGACGGGAGTGCAGACGGGGGATGACGACCTCCAGGGCGCAGGGCTCCGTCAATCATGGCAGGACCGACCGTGCGGGTCCTGTCGGCGTGTTGCTGTTAGCGTTCTCAGGTGCTCCGATCCCGTCCGCCCCGTGCCGCGCTCCTCGGCGTGCTGCTCGTGACGGTGCTCGCGGCCTGCAGCGGGCAGGGAGCCGACGCTGATCCGACCGAGGGGCCGACCGGCTCCGAGAGCGTCGTCAGCGACGGCGCGTCACCCGTCGTGTTCGCCTTCGAGTGCGACGACGACGGCGGCGACCGCGAGCGCTACACGACCTACTCCGCGGTGTGGGAGGCCGAGCGGTCGTCGTGCACGGCGCACCGGCTCACCGGTTCGGTGCCCTCGGAGCAGCAGCAGGCCGCGGTGCGTGCCGCGGGCGGGGCCGCGACCCTCGTCGAGCTGGCCGCGACGTGCGCGGACACCGGCACCGCACCGTGGACGACCGCGGTGACCACGCGGCGCGGGGCGCAGCTCGCCGCAGCGCTCCTGCGGTACTGCCCCGGGCACCCGGAGACCGACCGACTGCGGGACGCGCTCATCACGTACCGGGGCTGAGCCGGGCCTCCCGGTCGCCCGTCGGGTGCTCGAGCGGGCGTCAGCCCTCGGGGTGGTCGCGACCCGGCAGCCACGACTGGCCGGGGCCGCCCCAGCTGCTCTTGCGGATCGCCTTCGCGACCTGCTTGCCGTACGGGTGCACGAGGCGGTCGGCGTACAGCCAGCCGTCGAGGTGGTCGTACTCGTGCTGGAAGATGCGCGCGAGCCAGCCGTGGGCCTCGACCTCGAACGGCTCGCCGTGCTCGTCGACCGCACGCAGCAGGGCGCCCTCGGACCGGCGCAGCGGGAAGCGCTCGCCCGGGATCGACAGGCAGCCCTCGGACTCGTCGTCCTCGTCGAGCTCCTCGACGGACTCGGGGACGGGGGGCGTCGTCCACAGCACGGGGTTGACGGCGACGCCGCGGTGCAGGACCTCGTCGTCGTCGGTGTACGAGTACACGAAGAGGCGCTTGCCGACGCCGACCTGCGGGCCGGCCAGGCCGACACCGGGGGCCAGGTCCATCGTCTCGTACATGTCGGCGACGAGCGTGCGGAGGTCGTCATCGAACGCGGTGACCTCGGCTGCACGCTCGTGCAGGACGGGTTCGCCGGTGATGCGGATCGGGAGAACGGCCATTCACCCAGGTTATCCGGCGGCGGACGGTAGCCTCGACGCGTGACGACGGACCTCCAGCTGCCGGATGCGGTCAACAACCTGACCCCCTTCCAGGCGCTCATGATCCCCGTCGCCCTGATCGGCGCGGTCTTCCTGTCGCTCGGCGCCCAGTTCCAGAGCCGCGGGGTGCAGCGGGTCGAGGCGCGCCTCGGTCGGCAGTCGAAGGGCCTGAGCGTCCGGCACGTCGTCGGGCTGCTGTCGAGCGGCTACTGGGTCCTCGGCACCCTCATGCTCGGCATCGCCGTCGTCCTGCAGCTCGTCAGCATCACGAACGCACCGCTCATCGTCGTGCAGCCGCTCGGCGCGGTCGCCCTCGTCATCACGACGTGGTTCTCCTCGCGGTCGTCCGGGGTCCCGCTCGGGCAGGCGGCACGGCGCGCGGTCTGGACCTGCATCATCGGCGTCGGCATCTTCGTCGGCATCGCCGCCTTCGTCGGGCACGAGAGCGCCATCACCCGGCAGCAGCTCGTCACCGTCCTGGTGGTGCTCGCCGTCGTGCTCGTCCTCGTGCTGGCGACCTTCCGCCTCGTGGCGAAGCACCGCAACGCGCTCTACTACATCGCCGGGGCCGGGGTCCTCTACGGGTTCGTGGCCACCCTGGCGAAGGTCGTGCTGAACCGGTTCGTGAACGGCACGTTCGACTGGCTGACGGTGCTCGCCATCGTCGGCGTGGTCGTCGCGGCGTCGCTCGGCGGGTACTTCGTGCAGAACGCCTACTCGAGCGGGTCTGCCGACCTCGTCATCGCGGGCCTCACCGTCATCGACCCGATCGTCGCGGTCGGCATCGGCGTCGTCGTGCTCGACGAGGCCGCCGGGGCGCCGTGGTTCGCCGTCGCCGGGTTCGTCGTCGCGGCGGCCATCGCGATCACCGGGGTGTTCCTGCTCGCGAAGCACCACCCGGAAGCCCGGCGCTGACCCGCGGGGCCGCGTGCCCCGTCGCCGAGGTGCGTGCTCCGTGACGCCCGCATCCGCCGCGCGGCTGACGCGGGCGTCGATCCTGGTGCGCTAGCGTTCCAGACCGACCCGCTTCCCCCATGAGAGGACGACGCCCGCCGTGTCAGGAGACGCCACCACCGCCGCCCCCGGACCGACGGACGCGACCGGCGACACCCGCCGCCTGCGCGTCATGATCGCCGCCGACACGTTCCCGCCCGACGTCAACGGCGCGGCGACGTTCGCCGAGCAGCTCGCCGTCGGACTCGCCGAGCGCGGGCACGAGGTCCACGTCGTCGCCCCGGCGTCGAGCAGCCACCACGGCACCTTCGACGAGGAGCACCAGGGCGTGACCCTCGTCGTCCACCGCCTGAAGTCCTACAAGTGGCCGCTGCACGCCTGGCTCCGCTTCGTCTGGCCGTGGAGCGTCCGCAAGTGGACCGGCCCGATCCTCGACGCCGTGCGGCCCGACGTCCTGCACATCCAGTCGCACGTCGTCATCGGCCGCGGCATCGTGCACGAGGCGAAGGAGCGCGGCATCCGCGTCGTCGCCACGAACCACTTCATGCCCGAGAACCTGCTCGAGTACACGCCGTTCGGCAAGTGGACCCTGCCGATCGCGTTGAAGATCGCCTGGAACGACGCAGCGAAGACCTACCGCCAGGCCGACACCATCACGACCCCGACGAACCTGGCCGCCGACTACCTGCGCCGGGCCATCGCCGGCCAGCAGGTGCTCGCGATCTCCTGCGGCATCGACGCGACCCGCTACGTCGCCCGTCCGGGACGCCCGCCGGGCAACGACGTCGTCTTCGTCGGCCGGGTCGCGCCGGAGAAGAACCTCGACGTCCTGGTGCGCGCGATGGCGCTGCTGCCCGGCTCGCTCGGCGCCACGCTGTCGATCGTCGGCGACGGCGAGATGATCCCGAAGCTCACGGCACTGGCGAAGGAGCTCGGCCTCGAGGACCGGGTCCGGTTCCTCGGGTTCGTCTCCGACGAGGACAAGCGCACCGCCCTGACGAACGCCACCGTCTTCGCGATGCCGTCGACCGCCGAGCTGCAGAGCATCTCGTCGCTCGAGGGCATGGCCTCCGGGCTGCCGGTGGTCGCGGCCGACTCGATGGCGCTGCCGCACCTCATCGACGGCAACGGGTACCTGTTCGCCCCGGGCGACGAGCACGACCTCGCCGCCAAGCTCGAGGCCGTGCTCACCGCGTCGGACGCCGACTACACCGCCATGCGTGACCGCAGCCTCGCGATGATCGAGGCACACGACATCAACCGCACGCTCTCGACCTTCGAGGCGCTGTATCGTGGGGAAACGGTGGCCTGACGGCTTCCGGGGGCGGTAGCCAAGCTGGTCAAGGCAGTCGGCTCATAACCGAACGATCCGCGGGTTCAAGTCCCGCCCGCCCCACGTGCAGTTGAAACGCAAGCGCGATGACGACCCCGACGGCGTCGGCCCCACACCGAACGTCACCTTCGAGGTGACGCGAGGTGGCACCGGCGTGCGCGTGAACGCCTTCCGCCTCGGGTTCATGGGCGCGATCGGCGTGCTCGTCGCGCTGCTCGCGGGCTCGATCATCCACGAGCTGAGCACGGTGCTCGTCTACATCGGCGTCGCCCTCTTCCTCGCGCTCGGCATCGACCCGCTCGTCTCGTTCCTCGAGCGGGTCATCCCGCGCTGGGCGGCGATCACGATCGTCGTCGTCGGCGTGCTCGCCGCGTTCGCCGGGGTCGTTCTCGCGGTCGTCCCGATCCTCGTCGAGCAGGCGACGAACCTGATCCAGAACTTCCCCGAGATCGTCGACGACATCTCGAAGCAGCAGTGGGTGCAGGACCTGTCGAAGCAGCTCGCCGGGTCCTTCGACATCGACCACGCCCTCGACTCGGCGCAGACCTTCGTCGAGAACCCGGGCAACCTGCTCAGCGTCGGTGGCGGGATCCTCGCCGTCGGCAGCGGCATCCTGTCCGGGGTGACCGGCGCGCTGATCGTGCTCATCCTCATGCTGTACTTCCTGGCCTCGATGCGCGGCATGAAGCGGGCCGCTTACCGGTTCGTGCCGGCGTCGCGACGCGAGAACTTCATCGACGTGAGCGAGCAGATCACCCAGGCGGTCGGCCGCTACGTCGTCGGGCAGGTCTCGCAGGCGCTCATCAACGGCGTGCTCAGCCTCGGCTGGCTGCTCATCATCGGCGCGCCGCTGCCGGTGCTGCTCGCCTCGTTCGCGTTCCTCGGCTCGCTCATCCCGCTCGTCGGCACCCTGAGCGCCGCCGTCGTCATCTCGGTGCTCTGCCTGTTCGCCTCACCGGTGACGGCCCTCGCCGCAGCGGTCTACTACCTCGTGTACATGCAGGTCGAGGCCTACCTCATCTCGCCGCGCATCATGTCCCGCGCGGTGCAGGTCCCCGGCGCCCTCGTGGTCATCGCCGCGGTCGCCGGCGGCACGATCGGCGGCGTACTCGGCGCCCTCGTCGCCCTGCCCGTCGCCGCGTCGGTGATCATCATCGTGCAGAAGGTCATCTACCCGCGGCAGGAACTGGCATGACCGGCACCACCGACGCCGCGTTCAGCGAGCACGTCGCCGGTCGCGACCGGTGGGCGCGCGGTCCGCGCGGCCCGCTCGCGCTCGTCAACGCGCAGCGCGTCGACCTGCCGCAGCCGGTCTGGCCGGTGCCGGGCACCTGGGCGCCCGCGTCCGGCGGCCTGACGGTCACGGCCACGGCGGACGACGGCGTCGTGGTCGACGGGGTCCCGGTCGACGGCACCGTGCTCGTCGCGGGCGACACCGCGGTCGTCCCGTCCGAGGTCGCCTTCCCCGACGGGATGGCCGGCACGGTCTCCGGGTCCACGCTGCGCGTCTGGGACCCGCGCGCCGAGCCGATCGGCCGCTTCGCCGGCATCGCCCGGTTCGCGCGGTCCGACGACGTGGTCACCACCGGCAGCTACGTGCCGGTCGACGACGGCGACGACCAGGAGGCCCGGGGCAGCGTCCTCGACGCAGCCGGCGACGCGCTCCCGGTCGCCGGGCACGTCGAGACGGCCTTCGGCACGACGACCGTGCGGTTCGTCGCGGTCCGGTCGGCCGCGTTCCGCGGCGCTGCCCGCCTGCAGCTCATCGTGCAGGACGCCACGAGCGCCCTGCCCGAGGACGACCCCGGCAGCTCGTACTCGATGGGTCGGTTCCTGTACCTCGACGACCCGGGGCACGCCGCGTCGGTGGAGCTCGACTGGAACCTGCTCGTCCTGCCCCCGTGCGCGTTCTCGTACCAGTTCGCCTGCCCGATCCCGCCGCCCGAGAACCGCGTGCCGGTGCCGATCGCCGCGGGGGAGCGCCACCCCGTCGACGCGGACGGCGCCGTCCTGCACTGACGGCGGCGGTGTCGTCGCGCACCGGTCGGTTAGGGTCGCTGCGGTCCTTGCCGTTCCCAGCGGGGACGCTGCATAATGGGCGTGTCCTTCTCGGACATCACAATCGGATACCGATGGTTCCGCGGCCGCTCGGCCCACGGATCCTCCACACAGCAGGTCGATGGGGAAGTCGCACCTGACGTATCGGAGGAACCGTGAACGGAACGACGACCGGGGTGCTCTACGTGCACTCCGCACCACGCGCGCTCTGCCCGCACGTCGAATGGGCAGCAGGTCGCGCCATGAACCGTGCCGTGAACTTCTCGTGGCTCGACCAGCCGGCGCAGGACGGCGCCCGTCGCACGGAGTTCACGTGGTCCGGTGCGGTCGGCGCGGGTGCCGCGATCGCCTCGGCGCTGCGCGGGTGGGAGCACCTGCGGTACGAGGTCACCGAGGAACCGACCGACACATCGGACGGCGGTCGGTGGATGCACACGCCCGACCTCGGGGTGTTCTACGCCCAGACCGACGTCACGGGCAACATGGTCATCCCCGAGGACCGCGTCCGCTACGCCATGGAGGTCGCCGGCAGCAACGCCCTCGAACTCCACCGCGAACTCCGGCTGGCGCTCGGCCAGGCCTGGGACGACGAGCTCGAGCCCTTCCGCCACGCCGCCGAGGGGAACCCCGTCGTCTGGCTGCACCGGGTCGGCTGACCGCGGGCTGGTCCCGTTCGGTCGTGTTCGGTCTGGCGTCCGGTCTCGTCCGGTCTCGCAAAAGCGACAGTCTTCGCCGAACAGTTCGCGTGCACCTGTCGCTTTGACGGCACCGTCGCCGTCGGGACCGGGAGCAGTGTCGCTTCTGCGGTACCGACGGCGTGCGGCTCCGGGCGCGGTCCGCAGCGTTCGTCGAGGTTGGTACCCGAGCCGCCGCCGCCGTCTTGCTCGCGATAGCGACAGTCTTCGGCGAACAGTTCGCGTGCACCTGTCGCTCTGACGGCACCGGCGCCGTCAGGACCGGGAGCAGTGTCGCTTCTGCGGCACACCGACGGCGTCCTCCCGGAACCGCGGTCTGCAGTGCTCGTCGAGGTTCGTTCCCGAGCCGCCGCCGTCTTGCTCGCGGAAGCGACAGTCTTCGGCGAACAGTTCGCGGGAGCCTGTCGCTCTGACGGCACCGTCGCCGTCGGGACCGGGAGCAGTGTCGCTTCTGCGGCACCCACGGCGTCCGGCTCCGGGCGCGGTCCGCAGCGCTCGTCGAGGCTCGTTCCCGAGCCGCCGCCGCCGTCTTGCTCGCGGAAGCGACAGTCTTCGGCGAACAGTTCGCGTGCACCTGTCGCTTTCGCGGCACCCACCACTCGGCACCCACCACCCACCGCCGACGCCCGCGCCGACCCGGCCCGGGAACGACAGGAGGCCCGCCCCGACGACGCGGGGCGGGCCTCCTGGCCGGGTGTGACGGATCAGACGCTGCGGAACGCGACCACGGCGTTGTGCCCACCGAAGCCGAACGAGTTGCTCACCGCGAGCAGGTCGCCGGACGGGAGCGGCCGGGGCTCGCGCGCGACGTCCATGACGATCTCCGGTTCCTGGTCGTTCAGGTTGATCGTCGGCGGGGCGACGCGCTCGTGCAGCGCGAGGACGGTGAAGACCGCCTCGATCGCACCGGCGCCACCGAGCAGGTGCCCGGTCGAGGCCTTGGTGGCCGACACGACGACGTCGTCGAGGTGGTCGCCGAAGACCCGGCGCATCGCGTGGTACTCGGCGACGTCACCGACCGGGGTGGAGGTGGCGTGCGCGTTGACGTGGACGACGTCCTCGCGGCTCGCGCCGGCGTGTTCGAGCGCGGTGATGACGGCGCGGGCGGCGGCGCTGCCCTCGGGGTCCGGCGCGGTGATGTGGAAGGCGTCGGAGGTGATGCCGGCTCCGGCGACTTCGGCGTAGATCGTGGCGCCGCGTGCCTCGGCGTGCTCCTTCGACTCGAGGATGAGCGCTGCTGCGCCGTCGCCGAGCACGAAGCCGTCACGCGTGACGTCGTACGGACGCGACGCGGTCTCGGGGGAGTCGTTGCGGCGCGACAGGGCCTGCATGGCCGCGAAGGCCGCGAGGGGCAGCGGGTGCAGGGCGGCCTCGGCGCCACCGGTGATGACGATGTCCGCGTCGCCGTCGGCGACGTGGCGGTACGCCTCGGCCAGGGACTCGGTGGAGGACGCGCACGCCGACAGGTAGGTGCGGGCGCCACCTCGGGCACCGAACTCCATCTCGATGGCGGCGGCGGGGCCGTTCGCCATGAGCATCGGGACCGTCATCGGCAGGACGCGGCGCGGGCCCTTCTCGCGCAGGGTGTCCCACGCGTCGAGCAGGGTGTTCACGCCCCCGATGCCGGTCGCCCAGTCGACGATGAGGCGCTCGGGGACGACGGACTCGGCGTCGATGCCGGCGTCGGCCCAGGCCTCACGTGCGGCGACGAGCGACAGCTGCGACGACGGGTCGAGGCGCTTCGACTCCGGACGGGTGAGCTGGTCGGTGAGGAACCGACGTGCCTGACCGGCGAACTCGACGGGGAGTTCGAGCTCGGCGTAGCGCGGGTCCTCGATGCGGGTGATGCCGGACTTGCCGGCGAGCAGCGCTTCCCACGTCTCCGGGGCGGTCGCTGCGAGCGGTGAGATCGCACCGATGCCGGTGACGACGACGGTCTTCTTGGTCATGAACGACGGGTTCTTTCGTTGGGGTGAACGAGATGAGCGCCGCGGCCGAGGGGGACCCGCGGGCCGCGGCGCTCAGGAAGCTCGTGTCAGGCCTGGGCCTTGACGATGTAGTCGACCGCGTTGCCCACGGTCTTGAGGTTCTTGACCTCTTCGTCGGGGATCTTCACGTCGAACTTCTCCTCGGCGTTCACGACGATGGTCATCATCGAGATCGAGTCGATGTCGAGGTCGTCCGTGAAGGACTTGTCGGCGGCGACGGTGTCGGTGGCGATACCGGTCTCGTCGTTGATCAGCTCGGCCAGGCCGGCGAGGACTTCTTCGTTGGACAGGGCCATGAGTTTCTCCTTGGGGGGTGTCGTTTGACCGTGGACCAGCCTAGGGCACGAGTGGCACTCGCGCCCGGAGGCTGATCGGGTGGTCGCTCCCGCGGTGCCGGAGCGACCTGGTCGCATCGGCGGTGGTGCTGCCGGGGCGACCTGGTCGCGTCGGCGGTGGTGCTGCCGGGCGACCGGATGGATGGGCTAGGGGAGGACGACCACCTGCGCGCCGAACACCAGGCCGGCGCCGAAGCCGATCTGCAGGGCGAGACCGCCCGACAGCTCGGGGTGCTCGTCGAGCAGGCGGTGTGTGGCGAGCGGGATGCTCGCGGCGGAGGTGTTGCCGGTGGTGGTGATGTCGCGGGCGATCATCACGGACTCGGGCAGGCCGAGCTGCTTGGCGAACTCGTCGATGATGCGGATGTTCGCCTGGTGCGGGACGAACGCGGCGAGGTCGGCCGCGGTGACGCCGGCGGTCTCGAGCGCCTGTCGGGCGACCTTGACCATCTCCCACACCGCCCAGCGGAACACCGTCTGGCCGGCCTGGCGCATGGTCGGGCGGGGTGCGCCGGCCTCCCACTCGTTGTAGGTGGCCGTCATGCCGATGGCGTCCCACTTGGAGCCGTCGGAACCCCAGATCGTCGGCGCGATGCCGGGGAAGTCGCTCGGGCCGACGACCGCCGCACCGGCGCCGTCGCCGAGCAGGAACGAGATGGAGCGGTCGGTCGGGTCGACGAGGTCGCTGAGCTTCTCGGCGCCGACGACGAGCACGTGGTCGGCGATGCCGGACTTCACGAACGAGTCGGCCTGGGCGATGCCGTAGGCGTACCCCGCGCACGCGGCGCTGATGTCGTAGGCCGCGGCCGGCGTCGCGCCGATGCGTTCGGCGAGCAGCGACGCGAGCGACGGGGTCGCCACCGTGTGCGACACCGTGCTGACGAGGATCACGCCGATCTGCTCGGGGCGCAGCCCGGCCTTCTCGATGGCCTCGCGCGCGGCGGTCTCGGCCAGGTCGACTGCCTCGACGTCGCGCCCCGCGCGCTTGCGCGTGATGATGCCGGTGCGCTGGCGGATCCACTCGTCGGACGAGTCGATCGGTCCGACGAGGTCGTCGTTCGGCACGACGTTCTCGCCGCGGGCCGCGCCGAAGGCGAGGATGCGGGTGTACTCGTGGCCGCGGCGCTGCTGCAGGAGCGGTCGCCCGGTCGGTGCGGCGCCGGTCGTGCCCGCGGTTCCGGACGGGAGGCCCGTGGTGGCGTCGGTCGGGTCGGTCACGTCGGTCATGCGGTTGCGTCTGCTTCCTGGGTGGATCCGGTCTCGTCGGCCGCCTGCTGCAGCAGGTCGATCGCGGCGGGCAGGTCGTCGGGGGTCTTGATCGCGACGGTCGGCGTGCCGCGCAGGCCGCGCTTCGCGAGGCCGACGAGGGCCCCGGCGGGGGCGAGCTCGACGATGCCGGTCACGCCGGCGGCGGCGAACGACTCCATGACGGCGTCCCAGTGCACCGGGTTCGCGATCTGCTGCACCATGAGGTCGACGAAGCGGCGGCCGTCGTCGACGCGCGAGCCGTCGGCGTTCGTCCAGATCGGCAGCGTCGGGTCGTGCACGGTGGCGGCTGCGGCCACCGGGGCGACGCGGGCGACGGCGGAGGTCATGTACCGGGTGTGGAACGCCCCGGCGACGGCGAGCGGCACGACGCGGGCCCGCGCGGGCGGGTCGGCGGCGAGGGCGGCGATGGCGTCGGCGGCGCCGGCGACGACGGTCTGACCGCCACCGTTGTGGTTCGCGGGGACGAGCCCGTGTGCGTCGAGGGCGGCGGCGACGGCGTCGGCGTCCCCGCCGAGCACGGCGGCCATCGACGTCGGCTCGAGGGCCGCGGCGTCGGCCATCGCCCGCCCGCGTGCGGCGACGAGGGCGACCGCGTCGGTCGGCTCGAGCACGCCGGCGACGGCGGCGGCGGTGAACTCGCCGACCGAGTGTCCGGCGACACCGCCGACCAGTCCGCGACGACCGTCGGCGAGCAGCGCGTCGGCGGTGACGAGACCGGCGGCGACGATGAGGGGCTGGGCGAGCGCGGTGTCCTTGATGGTGTCCGCGTCGGAGGTCGTGCCGTGCGCGGCGAGGTCCACCCCGATGGACTCGGACCACTGGCCCACTCGTTCACGGACGGCGGCGTCCTCGAGCCAGGGGGCGAGGAAGCCGGGGGTCTGGGAGCCCTGTCCGGGCGCGACGACGACGATCACCGGACAATCCTGTCGCCGATGGCCCGCGGGGCTCGTGTGGACATCCGACACGAAACCCCGCGGGACGTTGTGGTGATCCTCAGTCCGGCGCACCGGTGCAGTCCAGCGCGGCGGTCCGGCGCAGCGGTCCTGTTCAGCGGCGCGGCGCGGTGCGCCGGCGACCGGCGGCCGACTCGGACATCGCACCCAGGATCAGGGCGGACTGCACGATGAGGGCGTCGCGGGCGTGCGTGGCGTCCCACCCGATGATGTCGGCCACGCGCCGCAGGCGGTATCGCACCGTGTTCGGGTGCACGAAGAGCTCACGGGCGGTGGCCTCGAGCGACCGACCGGTGTCGAGGTAGCACCACAGGGTCTGCAGGAGCTCGGTCGACTGGTCCTTGAGCGGGACGTAGATGCGCTGCACGAGGGCGGAACGGGCGAGCGGGTCGCCGGCCAGTGCACGTTCCGGCAGCAGGTCGTCGGCGAGGGCCGGACGCGGCACCCCGCGCCACGCCCGTGCCACGGCGAAGCCGGCCAGGGCGGCCTTGGCGCTCGTCGACGCGTCGACGACACCGGGGACCTCGTTGCCGAGCACGAGGTGGCCCTCACCGAACAGCGGTTCGAGGGCCTGCGCGATGGTCGTGAAGGAGACGGGCTCCTCACCCTCGGGCACGTCGTCGCGCGGGGTGGCCCGGCCGATCACGACGACGAGCCGCGAGCCCTGCACCCCGACGAGCACGTCGGCGTCCAGGTGGCGTGCGGTGCGTCGGACCTGGTCGACCTCGAGCTGCTTCGGCGCGGTGCCGACGAGCACCGCGACCTCGCCGTGGCCGTGCCACCCGAGGGCGGCGATGCGGGACGGCAGTTCGTCGTCGTACTCGCCGGACAGGATCGAGTCGACCACGAGCGCCTCGAGCCGGGCGTCCCACAGCCCGCGGGCCTCGGCCGCCCGGGCGTAGACGTCGGCGGCGGCGAAGGCGATGTCCCGCGAGTACTTGAGGATCGCCTCCTGCAGCATCTCGTCGTCGGCGGCGCGTTCCTCGACCACGGTGACCACGACGCGGATGAGCTGCAGGGTCTGCTGCAGGCTCACCGAGCGGAGGAGCTCACGCGGTGCCGAGCCGAAGACGTCGGCCGCCGCGATCCACGGCGTCGACGCGGTGCCCTCGAGCCAGCTGATGAACGAGGTGATGCCGGCCTGGGCGACCAGACCGACGGCGGAGCGACGCCCCGGCGGCATCTCGCTGTACCACGGCAGGGTGTCCTCGAGGCGCTTGATCGTCGCGGTCGAGAGTTCGCCCGACACCTGCCGGAGCCAGGAGAGCGCGCGTTCGCGGTCGCTCTGCTGGGCTCCGGCAGGGTCGGTGCGGGGTGTCGTCACCGGGTGATCAGCTCTCGCCGCCGGCGCTGCCCGTGGTGCCGGCGGTCACGTCGTGCAGCCGGTACTTGTCGATCGCCTGCTGCACGAGTGCCTGGTCGACCTTGCCCTGCTTCGCCAGCTGCTGCAGCGTCCGCACGACGACCGAGGGGCCGTCGATGTGGAAGAAGCGGCGGGCTGCCGGACGGGTGTCCGAGAAGCCGAAGCCGTCGGCGCCCAGCGTGGCGTAGTCGGTCGGGACGAACGGACGGATCTGCTCCTGCACCGCGTGCATGAAGTCGCTCACGGCGACGACGGGGCCCTCGGTGCCGAGCAGGCGCTCGGTGACGTAGGGCGTACGCGGCGATTCGCCCGGGTTGAGGAACGCCTGCTGCTCCGCGTCGAGACCGTCGCGGTAGAGCTCACCCCAGCTCGTGACGCTCCAGACGTCGGCGGAGACGCCCCAGTCCTCGGCCAGCAGCTGCTGTGCCTCGAGGATCCACGGCACCGCCACACCCGATGCGAGCAGCTGGGCCTTCGGCCCGTCGTGCTCGCTCGGCTTGAGCAGGTACATGCCCTTGACGATGCCCTCGGCGTCGACGCCCTCCGGTTCGGCCGGCTGGACGATCGGCTCGTTGTAGACCGTCAGGTAGTACATGACGTTCGGGTCGGCGTGCTTCGCGCTGCCGTCCTCGTTCGTGCCGTACATCCGGTCGAGGCCGGCCTTGACGATGTGCCCGATCTCGTAGCCGTACGCGGGGTCGTACGCCACCACGGCCGGGTTCGTCGTCGCGAGCAGCAGCGAGTGGCCGTCGGCGTGCTGCAGGCCCTCGCCCGTCAGCGTCGTGCGACCGGCGGTGGCGCCGATCATGAAGCCGCGGGCCATCTGGTCACCGGCGGCCCAGATCGCGTCGCCGGTGCGCTGGAAGCCGAACATCGAGTAGAAGACGTAGACCGGGATGAGCGGTTCGCCCTGCGTCGAGTACGAGGTGCCGACGGCGGTGAACGCCGCGAGGGCACCGGCCTCGTTGATGCCGACGTGGATGATCTGGCCCTGCGGGCTCTCCTTGTAGGCCAGGAGGAGCTCACGGTCGACCGACGTGTAGTGCTGGCCGTTCGGGTTGTAGATCTTCGCCGTCGGGAAGTAGGCGTCCATGCCGAACGTGCGGGCCTCGTCCGGGATGATCGGCACCACGCGGTCGCCGAAGTCGGGCGAGCGCAGCAGGTCCTTCAGCAGACGGGCGAACGCCATGGTGGTGGCGATCTCCTGCTTGCCGGAGCCCTTCTTGACGACCTGGTACTTCGAGTCCTCGGGGAGGGTGATCGAGGTGTACTTGGTGCGGCGCTCCGGCACGTACCCGCCGAGCGCGCGACGACGCTCGTGCATGTACTGGATCGCCTCGTCGTCGTTGCCCGGGTGGTAGTACGGCGGCGTGTAGGGGTTCTCCTCCAGCTGGGCGTCGGAGATCGGGATGCGCATCTCGTCGCGGAACTGCTTGAGGTTGTCGAGCGTGAGCTTCTTCATCTGGTGGGTCGCGTTGCGGCCCTCGAAGCTCGGGCCGAGGCCGTAGCCCTTGACCGTCTTCGCCAGGATGACCGTCGGCTGGCCCTTGTGCTCGGTCGCGGCCTTGAACGCGGCGTAGACCTTGCGGTAGTCGTGGCCACCGCGCTTGAGGTTCCAGATCTGGTCGTCGGAGTAGTCCGACACGAGCTCGAGCGCCTTCGGGTCGCGCCCGAAGAAGTTCTCGCGGACGTACGCGCCGTTCTCGGCCTTGTACGTCTGGTAGTCGCCGTCCGGCGTCTGGTTCATCAGGTTGAGGAGCGCGCCCTCGGTGTCGCGGGCGAGCAGGTCGTCCCACTCGCGGCCCCAGACGACCTTGATGACGTTCCAGCCCGCACCGCGGAAGAACGCCTCGAGCTCCTGGATGATCTTGCCGTTGCCGCGGACCGGACCGTCGAGACGCTGCAGGTTGCAGTTGATCACGAAGTTCAGGTTGTCGAGGCCGTCGTTCGCGGCGACCTGGAGCTGCCCGCGGGACTCGACCTCGTCCATCTCGCCGTCGCCGAGGAAGGCCCAGACCTGCTGGTCGGAGGCGTCCTTGATGCCGCGGTTCGACAGGTACTTGGCCTGCTGCGCCTGGTAGATCGCGTTGATCGGACCGATGCCCATCGACACGGTCGGGAACTGCCAGAAGTGCGGCATGAGGCGCGGGTGCGGGTACGACGAGAGGCCGCCGCCGGCGTGGGACTTCTCCTGCCGGAAGCCGTCGAGCTGGTCCTCGCCGAGGCGCCCTTCCATGTAGGCACGGGCGTACATGCCGGGGGATGCGTGGCCCTGGAAGAAGACCTGGTCGCCGCCGGACTCGTGGTCCTGCGCGCGGAAGAAGTGGTTGTAGCCGACCTCGTACATGGCGGCGCTCGACGCGTACGTCGAGATGTGGCCGCCGACGCTGATGCCCGGCCGCTGCGCGCGGTGCACCGTGATCGCCGCGTTCCAGCGGATCCACCGGCGGTAGCGGCGCTCGAGCTCTTCGTCCCCGGGGAACTCCGGCTCGTTCTCCGGCGCGATGGTGTTCACGTAGTCCGTCGTCGGGACCATCGGCACACCGAGGTGCAGTTCCTTGGACCGCTTGAGCAGGCTCAGCATGATCTCGCGACCGCGCTGGTGGCCGTGGGTCGCGACCAGTCCGTCGAGGGACTCACGCCATTCGGCGGTCTCCTCGGGGTCCTGGTCGTTCGCCCCGGTGCTGTACGGGTCCTGGTCGTTCACCGTCACCCTTGACCTCGTTCGTTCTCGTGGTGGTGGACATGGCGGCTCCGGTGGTCGGGTCACGACCGGCTGGGGCCCCGTCCACTCTAGGCCCCAGCACCGACGGCGATGCTGATGGTGTCGTGCACGTGGACGGGTGCTTGCATTCGGGTGACGTCGGCGTACGATTGCCGATCGTGCGTCCGCGACCCGCGAGCGCACGGACCGACGGGCACACCCGACGCCCGAGGAAGAAGCACACGCACCGATGGCACTGGAGATCGGCTCACTCGCGCCGGACTTCGAGCTCCCGAACCAGTTCGGCGAGCACGTCCGACTCAGCGACTTCCGCGGCACCCGCCCCGTCGCCCTCGTCTTCTTCCCCCTCGCGTTCTCGTCGAACTGCACGAACGAGCTCTGCGCCCTGCAGGACAACGTCGCGATGTTCCAGGACCAGCGTGTCGAGCTCATCGGCATCTCCGTCGACTCGAAGGCGACGCTGCGCTCCTTCGCCGAGGTCAACGGCTACGACTTCGAGCTCCTCGCCGACTTCTGGCCGCACGGCGCCGTCTCGAAGGAGTACGGCGTGTTCCTCGAGCACAAGGGCTTCGCCACCCGCGCGACCTTCGTCATCGACGTCCAGGGCCGCATCAAGGCGTCGATCATCACCGAGCCCGGGCTCCAGCGCGACGTCGCCGAGTACAGGGCGGCGCTCGACCGGCTCGCCGCCTGCTCCGCACCCGTCCCCGTCGGCTAGCGTTCCGAATCCCTCCGAGACGCTCCCGCGTCGGACAGGAGGCCCGGTGCACGCCACCGACAGCGACCCGCGACCGCGCGTGGTCGCCCCTACCGCGTACGCCCCGTACCCGGTGTCGCCGACGCCGGACACGTGGCGGCTGCGTCGGAGCGTCGTGCCGACCGCGACCGGACCGGTCGTCGTGCACCACCGGCCCGGCCCGGAGCCGCTCCTGCTGCTGCACGGTGTGGCCGGTTCCTGGTCGACCTGGACACCGCTGCTCACCGCGGCGCACGGGGTCGGTGACCGCGGCCTCGTCCTCGTCGACCTGCCCGGGTGGGGGTCCTCTCCCGCACCCGACGGCCCGTTCGACCTGGACGACGTCGCCCGCGTGCTGACGACGGTGCTCGACGCCCTCGCGGTGCCGACCGTGGACGTCGTCGGGCACTCGATGGGGGCCTTCGTCGGCATGCACCTCGCCGTGGCCGCACCGGACCGGGTGCGCTCGGTGGCGCTGGTCTCCGGCACCACCGTCGCGACCGCCGCCGCGGCACGCCGCCCGCTGCGCGGTCTGCGCACCCTGCCGGCCTTCACCCTGCTGCGCGCCGGACTCGCCGTGACGGGCGAGGCCGGGCGACCGATCCTGCGCGGGTGCGCGCGGGTGGGACTCCTGCCGCTGCTCGCCGCCCCGGTGTTCACCGCCGTCCGGCGGTTGGACCCGAGCGTCCTCGACGCCTTCGTCGAGGAGCTCCGGCCGACCCGCTTCGTCGACGCCGCCCGTGCCGCCGCGCGCTACGACCTCGAGCGTTGGCGGGCGGTCGCCGTCCCGGTCACGGCGATCGCCGGGCGCGACGACGTGTTCGCCCGCCGGTCGGACCTCGACGCCCTGCGTGCGATCGTGCAGCAGACGCGGACGGTGCTGCTCGACGCGTGCGGGCACTTCGCCCACGTCGAGCAGCCGGACGCGGTCGCCCGCGCCCTCGGTCTCGCCTGAACGCGACTCAGGCGTGCACCGGGAAGGTCTCGGCGACCCGGGTGCGGACCTCGGCGACCACGGCATCGCGCATCGCCCGCGAGAACAGGGCGTGGTCGCCGTCCTCCACCCGCACCACGGACACGGAGCCGCGGCGGCCCGTGCCGCCGTACCGACGTTCGGCCCGGCGTCCGCCGAGCCGGTCGAACAGCTCGGCGTCCTCGGGGGCCACGATCACGACGACGTCGGTGCCGTGCTCGACGAGCGGCCGCACGTGGGCGACGACCCCGCCGGCGCGGTCACGGCGGGCCAACCGGTCGCGCACCGACCGCGGGACGACGCGGTTGTACCGCTCGCGCACCCAGCGCCGTGCCGGGGACGGTGCGTCGATCGCGCGCACCGCGTCGGCGTAGGCGCCGGGCTCGGCGGGACGGCGACGGTAGTCGTTCGGGCTGATCTCGACGACGAGTCGCGGCGGCTCGTCGACCGCGCGACCGGCCAGCCACGCGCCGGCGCACATGCCGACGAGCACGAGCCGGTCGGCGGGCGTCCCGAGCGCGGCGACGACCGCGGACTGGTCCTCGAGCCACTCGCCGGCGAACAGGAAGCTGCGCTCGTCCTCGTGGACGCCGGTGCTCTCCCCGGTGGCCCGGCGGTCGACGCGGACCACCCGGGCGCCGTCCCGGGCGAGCGCCCGGGCGAGGTCGACCTGGTAGTCGGTGGCACCGACGTGGTGCTCGGCGCCGCCGTTGTGCAGCACGACGACGGGGGCGTCGTGGTGCTGCGCCGAGGACACCGTCTCGACCGCGAAGAGCCCCTGCGGACCCATCCGGACGATGCGTTCGGAGACCCGGCCGTCCACGTCGAGCACCTCGTCGAGCACGGGCGGGGTGACGACCACGCGGGCGTCGGGTGCCCAGGCGTCGAGCCAGGCGACGGCGGCGTCCACCGCAGCGCCCGGGATCCGCGCCTGGACGCTCGTGCCGTCGAGGAGCTCGGCGCTGCCGACGACCTCGGTGGTGGGCACGGTGCCCAGGGCCCGTGGTGCCCGGCTGCCCGGACGGACGAGCGCCACCGTCGGGCCCGTCCGCGGCGCGAAGGCGAGGGCGCCGATCACGGCCGCCTCGTCCGTCGTCACGTCCATGCCGATGAGGCTCTCGGTGCCGTCGACCACGCGGTCCTCGCCGATGGTGAGCGCGGCCAGGGCGCGCTGCCGACGGAGCCACGCACGACCGGAGGCCGGCGCGTCCCACACGACCAGGCCGTCGGTGTCCCCGGCGGCGGCCGCCGCGACGAGCGCCGCGGAGGCGAGCCCGACGAAGGCGACGTGCCGGACCCCGGTCGTGCGCAGCACGGCCGCCGCACGGCGTGCGGACCGGACCTGCGCGTCGGGGTCGGTGTCGGGGGTGGAGTCGCCACGTCCCGACGGGTCGTAGCGCACCGAGGCGATGCCACGGGCCTCCAGACGGTCCGCGAGCAGCCGGAGCGTGCGGTAGGCGATGACGCCCTCCTGCCCGAGCGGCGGGCAGATGACGACGCCGGCGCGCGCGGCGGCCGGTGCCTGCACCGCGAGCCGGATGGCGGGCGACCCGGACCAGCCGTGCCGGGTGCTCACAGTGCGAGCGCCGCGCGGACCGCCTCGGGCCATGCGTCGGGGTCGGTGCCGTGCGCGGCGAACAGCGCGATCGTGATCCGCTCCAGGCCGAAGGCGACGCAGGCGCTGTGCGCGACCTCGCCGTCGGCGGTGCGGATGCCGAACGCGGAGCCGAAGTGGTCCTCGTGCAGGTTCGCGGAGCTGATCGCGGTCGCGGGGTGGTCCGGCCCGTAGACGGGCGTGACGAACTCGAACTTCAGCGACTGCTCGACCTGGTTCCGGGCGAGGATCTGCCCGACGCGGCCGAAGAACGGGTCGTTCGCCGGCACGACGTCGATCGCGAGCCCGAAGGACTCGAGCAGGGCGCGCATGCCGGGGATCCGACCGTCGCGGTGCGCGCGGGCGGCCTCCGGCGTGCCGATGACGACGAACTCGTGCATGTGGAAGGCCTGCAGGCGCATCGGGTCGAGGGACGGCTCGCGGCGGAACGAGTCGCCGACGATGTCGAACGTGCGCCCGGACTGCGGCACGGTGTCCCCGACCAGGCCGTACACCGGGTGGCAGACCGCCGGGGTGAGCATGAGGTCGGCCGGCTCGAGGAAGTCCTCCCAGCGGTCGCCCCGCTCGCGGGCGGCGAGGAGTGCCCGGTGCGTGCGGTCGTCGCCGGTGAAGGCGGACACCGAGGCCGCGAGGTCCGGGAAGGACGCGATGTAGTCGGTGCGCTCGAACGCGGTGAGCGTCTCCACCGGCGGGAAGCGGAGCACGTCCGCGCCCAGGTCGGCCTGGCTGCGGACCCCGGCGGCGTCGACCGCGGCGTACACGCGCTCGAACACGCCGGTGCGCCCGTACAGGCCGGGGGAGCCGAGGTCGATGAGCACGCCGTCGTCGAGCAGGCGGGAGCGGAGGGCGGCGCGCGCCGCGTCGAGATCCGGCACGGCGCCGGTGGTGGGTTCGGTGATCGTCACAGGATCACTCCCGTCATGAGTGAGAGGTCGGCGTCGTTGGCGAGGAGACGGTCGTTGCTCACCATGACGGCGGCACCGTGGGCGTCTCGGAGGTGTCGGGCGGTGCTCATCGGACCGGAGGCCGCGTAGCCCGCGATCCCGATGATGCGCATCGCCTTCGTGGTGATGTCGGCGACGCGTTCGGACGCGCCGATCTTCAGGGCGTTGGCGGCCAGCGCGAACGCGCTCGAGGTGAGCACGTCCGGGTCGTCCGCCGCGGCGTCGTACCGTTCCGCGGCGTGCCGCACGGCATCGGCCATGGTCTGCAGCTCGACGAGCAGCTCGGCGAGCCGGAGGGCGCCGGGCGGGGTCGTGCCGACGGCGGCGCGCGCCTGCCGGCGGACCGCCGTCCGCGCGCGCTCGGCCGCACCGGCCGCGATGCCGAGCCAGACCGAGGCCCAGAGGACGTGCGAGACCGGCAGCACCGTGTGCGCCGAGATCGTGGCGTAGTCGTCGCGGAACACGTGGTCGACGGTGGTCTCGGCGTCGAGGATCCACCCGTTGCTGCACGTGCCGCGCAGGCCCATCGTGTCCCAGGTCGAGGTCTGCGACAGCAGCATCTCGTCCGTCCGGCAGACGAGCAGCCGCTGGTCGGACGCCGGAGCGTCGGGCGAGCGCCGGGCGGTGACGAACACCGCGTCGGCCTCGGTGGCGTAGGAGATGACCGGTGCGTCCTTCCGCAGACGGATCCGGCCGTCGTCGGTGGGCTCGATCGCGCAGGACGAGCTCCGGGCGTCGCCGCCGATGCCGCGCTCGGTGGTGGCCGACGCGACGAGTGCGCCGGTGCGGACTGCCTCGAGGGCGTCGAGCACCCCGCGGCCCTCGCCGCCGTGCCGCCAGAGCGCCATCACCTGGCTGTGGTGCATCGCGAACACCATGCCCGTCGCCGCGCAGGCGCGGCCGAGCTCGGTGGCGATCGACGACAGCTCGGTGACCGACGCCCCCTCGCCGCCGTGGGCGACGGGGACCGCTGCGGCGAGCAGTCCTGTCTCGCGCATCGCGGCGATCGCCTCGCGCGGGGGGCGGGCGTCGCGGTCGACCTCGTCGGCGAACAGGGCGGCGGTCGCCGCGACGGCGGCCGTGCGCTCGGTGAACCGGTCCGTCGCCGTGCCCCGCGCGGTCGCGGTGCCCGCCGGCGGCCGGGGCGCCGACGCCGGCGCGGTCGCGGTGCCCGTCCCCGGCTGGGGTGCGGTGGTGGACCCGGTCGCGGTGCCGGTCTCCGTCGTCGTGACGGTGCGCGTCGGCGCGGTCAACGTCACGACGCCTGCTCCGCGGCGGCCGCGATCGACTCGATGGTGGCGAAGGTCGCCCGGTGCAGCACGGCGTCCGGGAACTCGACGTCCAGGTCGGTCTCGACGGCGAGCATGACGTTGACCGTCGCGTGCGAGGTGAGCCCGAGCGCGTAGAGGTCGGCCGTCGGGCCGAGGTCGTTCACGTCGACGGTGAGGCGTCCGTGGTCGGCCAGTGCACGTCGGACGGCCCGGTCGACGTCCGGGTCGGCGAGTACGACGAACGTGCTGGAGGTGTTCGGGTCCTGGTCCATGTCGGCAACGATAAGGAGGACCGGGCATCGGGAAACCGCCGTGCGGGTGCGCGAAACCGCACTGCTGCTCGGCGGTCCGCAGGGGTCACCGCTCGCTGAGCGCCACCGCCGTCGCGATCGCGAGCCCGCGCTCGTGCGCGAGCGACACCGCGATCGGCCCGCAGCCGACGGCCTCTGCCAGCGCGGCGGCCGTGCCGGCCAGCTCGACCGACGGGGCGCCGTCGGCGTCGAGCACGATCGCGACGTCGCGCAGGGCCACGGGTTCGCCGGCGGCCGGGCGGAGGAGCTTGACCACCGCCTCCTTCCCGGCGAAGCGCGCCGCCAGCCGCTCCGGGTCGTCCGCGGTGTCCGACCGCTCACGCGCGGTGAAGAGCCGGTCGAGGTAGCGCTCGCCGTGCGCAGCGATGCCTGCGGTCACGTCCTCGACCGCGGCCAGGTCGGTGCCGGTGCGGATCGTGGTCATGGGTGCAGGCTACGCAGCGGCACCGTCTCAGCGGTACTGCGGCGGCCAGTCGAACGGCGTCGGGAGCCGGGGGACCTCGCCGATCGTGGTGACGACGAGGACGACCTGTCGGCGGTCGGTGAGCGCGATCGACCGCGGGTTGCCGATGCGGCGGTGGCCGTCCACCCACACGGTCAGCTCGCCGCGGAGCCCACCGACGTGCTCCGGACCGAGCGAGACGCCCCACTCGTCGAAGAACTGCCCGAGCGTGAACGTCCGCTCGTCGGGGGACTCCACGTGCACGATCCCCGAGGTGTCGTGCGTGTGGATCTCGGCGGCGAACCGCGCCTTCGCGGAGTGTCCGACGTTCGCCGGCACGGTGACCGGCTCGTCGCCGTCCAGGATCGTCAGGTGCGTGTGGACGTGCTCGGCCAGCCGCTCACCCCACACGTTCCGCAGACCCGCCGCCTCGGCCCGCGCGGTGAGGTCGGTCGGCCGCTCCCACGGCGGGACGGCACGGGTCGTCGCCGCACCGGGCGCGGCGCAGCCGGCCAGCAGCAGGACCGCGGCCACCGCGACCGCGACGCTCCGGAGTCTCACCAGCGGTCGTGGACGCTCGCGCGGAACCACGTGTCGTACAGGTCGTGCACGGTGGCGTCGAGGCCCTCGACCGGCGGCAGGTCACCGGCGGCCGCGTTCGACCGGGCCTGCTCCGGGTTGCGGGCACCCGGGATGGCCGCGGTGACGCCGTCCTGCGCGATGATCCACGCGAGTGCCGCCTGCGGCACCGAGACGGCGTCGGGCAGGGACGCCGCGAAGGTCTGCGCCGCCCGCACGCCGTCGTCGTAGTCGACACCGCTGAAGGTCTCGCCCTGGTCGAAGGCCTCGCCGTGGCGGTTGTAGTTGCGGTGGTCGCCCTCGGCGAACGACGTGTCCGTCGTGTACTTGCCGGACAGCAACCCCGAGGCCAACGGGACACGCGCGAGGATGCCGACCCCTGCCTCCCGGGCCGCCGGCAGGACGCGGTCCAGCGGCTTGAGCCGGAACGCGTTGAGGATGATCTGGACACTCGCGACGCCGGGCCGGGCGATCGCGGCGAGCGCCTGGTCCGCGGTCTCGACGCTGACGCCGTAGGCGGCGACCGAGCCGTCGGCGACCAGCGCGTCGAGCGCGTCGTAGACGGCGTCGTCCTCGTAGACCGGGGTCGGCGGGCAGTGCAGCTGCACGAGGTCGAGGGTGTCCTGCCGCAGGTTCGTGCGGGAGCGGTCGACCCACTCTCGGAAGTTCGCGGCCACGTAGTTGCCGGGGACCTGCTCGGCGCGACGGCCCATCTTCGTGGTGACCGTCAGCGGGACGTCCGGGTTCGCGGCGCGCCACGCGCCGATGAGCTGCTCGCTGCGACCGTCGCCGTAGACGTCGGCGGTGTCGAACAGGGTGACGCCGGACTCGACGGAGGCGTCCATGACGGCGTCCGCGTCGGCATCCGAGACGGGACCCCAGTCATCACCGAACTGCCAGGTGCCGAGGCCGATGGGGGAGACGGAGCGACCGGTGTGGCCGAGGGAGCGACTCTGCATGGGGTCGAGCGTAGTCAGGGGCGCACGAGCGGGGTTCAGCCGAGCGGGGTTCAGCCGAGCGTGGCGACACCGCGGCGCAGGAGCGCTCGCGCTGCCCGGGCGCGGGGGATGACCCAGACGGCCGCCCAGAGGACCATGCCGCTCCAGAGCAGGACGAGCATCGTCGTGATGAGCGTGCCGTGCTGGTCCCGCATCGACCAGGTCATCGCGATCCACAGCACCCCGAGGACGACCTTGCCCCATCCTGCGCCCTCGCGGTCCGCCTGCGCCTGGACGAGCGGGATCCACTGCTCGGCCGGTACCCCCTCGGGCACCCGGCCGTCGGCGACCCACTCACGCACGAGCACCGACCGTTCGTAGCCGCCCTCGGCACGCCAGGCGCGGCGCTGCAGGAGGACGGCGATCGCGGCCCCCGCCACCGCGGTCGGGATGCCGACCGAGACCAGGACGGTGGTGGTCGCCTCGGACCACGACGACAGGACCAGCATGACGAGCACCACGGCGAAGGCCGCGCCCGTCACGGCGGCGCCGAGCAGGCGGAGCCGCCCGGCTTCGTCGAGGACACCGACTCCGACACCGTTCACGAGGGAGAGGGTACCCGCGGCAGCCGGGACGGCGGTGGTCGGACGGGATCGGTGTCAGCCGCGAGCGAGCAGCCAGCAGAGGCCGGCCGCGGCGAAGGCCATCGACCAGCTCACCAGGCTGCCGATGAGGAAGTACTCCGCCTGGTACCCGGTCGTCTCGCGCCGGATCTCGGGGAACCGCACGATGCCCTTCGCGGCGATGAGCGCCGCCACCACCGGGAAGGCACCCGCCAGGGCGAAGCCCGCGAGCAGCAGCCGTTCGATCGGACCGATCAGTCGGCCGCCCTTCAGGGTGACCGAGCCGGGGGACCGCTCGCCCGTACCCTGCCCGTCGTCCCCGGGCAGGCGCGGCGTCCGGTGGCGGAGGAAGCGCAGGCGCGCGGGACGCGAGGACGTCGGGTCGGCGCGCGCGTCGGGTGCGATCCCGGGCGGCAGCGCCTGGGCGACCACCACGTTCGCGGAGTCGACCAGGAACAGCGCCGACCCGACACCGCCGACGACCGCGGCGAGGGGGACGCTCCCGACGAACGCCGGACCGGCGTCCCGGTGCCAGTCGACCACGAAGCCCGACGCGTCCGGGAACGGCGCCCACAGCAGCAGCGCGACGACGGCGACGGCGAGCAGGACCGCCGGCCACGACCCGGACCGCCGCCAGCGGGGGAGGCGAGTCGCGGCAGCAGCGTGGTCGTCGTCGTCGTCCGCGCGGACCGGGAGCGTCGTCGCGACCCAGAGCGCTGCCAGCACGACCACGACGAGGACGGCCCACGTCGGCAGCCCGAGACCCGCGGCCGCGACGACGACCACGCCGGCCCACAGGACGACGACCACCGACGTGGTCACCACCCGCCGCCGCGCCGGACCACCACCGGCGCGCGCCCGGACGACGTCGGCGAGCCCGACGAGGGCCAGGAGGACCCCGGCGAGCATCAGCGGCCCCCGTCGGCGAGGACGCGCAGGCCCTCGACCACGGCGGCGACACCGGAACGCTGCACCGACTGGGACACCGCCGACGGGGTGATGCCCTCAGCCGCCGCGATCTGCGCCTGGGTGCGGCCCTGCAGCAGACCGAGGGCGACCCGCCGCGCACGTGGGGTCAGCCGTGACAGGACGTGGTCGCGGCTGAGGAACCAGGCGTCCACCAGTCGCTCGGTCGGGCCGAGCCGGTCCTCGGAGTCGTGGTACCAGGACCGCAGGAACGGAGTCCGGCCGTCCTCGCGGCGATGGGTCTCGTTGATGGCGTCGCGGGCCGACCACCAGCCCGGGCCGTCCTGCAGGGGACCGACCGCGCCGTCGCCCACCGCCCGGACCGGCCCCCGCCCGATGCCGAGGCGGACCTGCACCGTCGGCGGCAGGGCGAGGATCGCGGCCGTCGTCGCCACGAGGGCGTCGGCCAGCGTGGCGTAGACGGTCTGGAACTCGTCGCCGACGGTGGCGCGCAGCGGATCGAGTGCGTCGACGTCCGCGGTACGGTCGAAGGCGGCCTCGACCGCGTGCTGGGCGGCGGCCCGGTCGTCCAGCTTGCGGGAGTCGACCAGGTCGACGATCACGGCGAACACCGAGGTCTCGGACATGGGTTAAGCGTAAACCTTCATTTCGGCGAAAGTAAGGTGTGGGCTGAACGGGGATCGATCGTCCGTTCCCGTAGGATCGACGCGAGGGCCTTTAGCTCAGCTGGTAGAGCGCCACGTTTACACCGTGGATGTCGTCGGTTCGATCCCGGCAGGGCCCACCACGACAGCGGTGGTCCCGGGCTGCGATCACGGCGCTGACGAGGAACTGCCGAGGCGCCGCAGTCCGGGCGGGGCGCACAGGATGCGCCAGCGAGGAAGGACCGTCCGCCGACCGCTCGTCCGAGACGCCGGCGGTGTCTGGTTCCGCGCGGCTGCCATCCGGGAGCGTCAGCGTCCGCATGCCCTCCCCGCAGCGCGACGAGCATCGGACCTCGAAGCCGCGGTTCTGGGCGGGATCGCGGAACGGTCCGGAGCGGTACCGGCCAGCGAAACCGATCGGACCCGGATGCGAACGGCTCGCAGCGATCCCTTCGTTCGTCCCGGACCGCGGAACGAGGTCCGCACCCGACTCCGGTGATGCCTCCGGTGCTCGCGCTGTGGCCGCGGCGCCGGGTTCGTAGACTGCTGCACATGTGGCCGACGGTGGAGGCATGGCGGAGCACCGTTCCCGAGCTGCTCGCCTGCGCTGCGGCCCGTTGGGGCCTGACGCTCGGGCGCGTGCGCGTCGGCGGGAGCGCGTCGCACGTGGTCTCCGTGCGTACCGCCGCCGGACGAGATGCGGTCCTGAAGCTCTCCTTCCCGCATCGCGAGGCGCGTGACGAGGCTTCGGCGCTTCGATGGTGGGACGGCTCAGGGGCGGTTCGACTGCTCGAGGGAGACCTCGACGATCCGTTCGTGCTGTTGCTCGAACGGTGCGATCCGGGCGTGCGGCTGGCCGACCGGCACGATCTGTCGCCGGAACGCCGGCTGTCGATCGCCGCGAGTGCACTGACCCGGTTGTGGTCCCGCACAGCGTCCAGCGATCCCGGCACGACCACGATGCCCGTCCCGTCCAGACCGTTCGAGCGCCTGGCCGACGTCACCGCCGAGTGGGCCGACCTCGTCGAGGAGCGCGTGCGCACACTCCGGCCGGATCTCGACCTCGTCGCGGTCGCTCGTGGGAACGCGCTGCTTCGTGAGCTCCCCGTGACGGCCCCTCGGACTGTGGTCGTGCACGGCGACTACAACCCCGGCAACCTCCTCACCGCGACGCGAGAGCCGTGGCTCGTCATCGATCCGAAACCCATGGTCGGCGACCCGGCGTACGACCTGGGCCCGATGCTCATGCAGATCAACGACCCCTTCGCGCTCCTGGACACCGAGGGGCACCTGCGGGCTCGCATCTCGTTGCTCGCCGACATGACCGGAGAGTCACCGGTCCGGATCGCCGCCTGGTGCGTGGCACGCCTCGTCGAGTCGTCGCTCTGGTACGTCAGCCGGTCTGAACCAGCGGCAGCGCGCGACACCATCGAGCGTGCGATGGTGCTCGACGCACTCGTCGTCTGATCCGACCGCTCAGCCGCGGGGAGGGGCTGCGAACCGCGCCCTCTGTCTCTGTCAAGAGCATCTCGCTGGCCGATCCATTGACGAGACAGGTCCTCCTGCGGGATGTTCGTGGCATGCGTGAGTGGAACGGTCTCCAGATCCCGGTGGCTGATCTGCGTCTCGTGTTCGATCGGATCCTTGCGCACGTCGAGCGTGTGAACGGGGAGTCGGTCGTGCTGCGTGAGGACTACTTCTACTCGCTCCCCGCTCCGGATCTGTACGACGTGTCGAGCGACCCACCCGAACCCACGATCGGGCAGTTGACCGAGTCGTGGGACAACTTGACGTCGGCGATGGACGCGGATCGGACGGTGATGTGGGAACTCGTGTGGCTCGGCGACGTCCTACGAGCCATCGGGCATCTCCTGCCCGACGGCGAGCAGCGTTCGACAGACCGGTAGCCGATCGGCTTCCGGACGTGCGGGCGTCGCTCCCGGTACCGTTCGTTCCGTGAAGACAGGTGTTCCCGTCATCGCCCTGATCGGCGTGGTCGTCGGTGCGCTCGGCTTCGCCTCCGTGACGTCAGGCCTTCCGATCCTCGGATGGTTCATGATCGTTGCAGGCTTCGTTGCTGCTGCAGTCACGGTGTCATCCAGGGTGCGTGAGAACCGCCGGCTGTTGCGCCGCTGGGCTGACGAAGATGATCGCGAGCAGGACTGACTGGCCGTCTCGGGAGCGGATCGTCCACCGAGACGTCGAGCCGAGGTCTGCGGCGAGGCTGATGGCGGCGCGAGCGCGCGGCGCGGTGACCAGAAGTGCGGAGTTCTGCCCGGGGCATCGAGCGTCCCAGAGGGGGACTCTTCGTGGCGCCGCTGCCGGCTGGCGGGTTCCGGACGTCGCAGCCCGTCGTCACCGCCCGTGGTCGGTGCGCAGCGACGGCACTGCCACGATGGTGCTGTGCGCATCCTCGTGGCCGGTGGTTCCGGTGTCCTCGCCCGATCGGTCGTCCCCCTGCTCCTCGCAGCGGGGCACGACCTGACGCTGACGTCCCGCTCGGCGGAGAAGGCGCGACTGCTCGAAGGTCCTGGCGTGGACGCGGCGGTGCTCGACGCGCTGGACCGTGACGGCACGATGGCGACGGTCGCGAGCGCGGAACCCGACGTCGTCTTGCACCTGATGACGGACCTCGGCACGGGGAACTCGGCCAGCAACGCGCGACTCCGGTCGACGGGGACCCGGAACCTGGTCGACGCGGCACGAGCAGCCGGGGTGGACCGGATCGTCGCGCAGAGCATCTCGTGGGTCTACCCGCCCGGCACGGAACCGGCCACCGAGGCGGACCCGTTGGACCCGGACGCGGCAGAACCCCGCCGAACGACGGTCACCGCCGTGCGCGCGCTGGAGGACGCCGTTCAGGAGGTCGGCGCAGGGGTCGTGCTGCGGTTCGGGCAGCTGTACGGACCGGGGACCTGGTACTCGGCCGAGGGTCGGTTCGGCGAGGCCGCTCGTGCGGGCCTGCTCCCTGCGACCGAGACCGTGACCTCGTTCGTGCACGTCGATGACGCCGCAGCGGCCGTGGTCGCCGCACTCGGCTGGACAGCCGGTGTCCGGAACGTCGTCGATGACGAACCAGCATCCGGAACCGCTTGGGTCCCGGCCTTCTCGGCAGCAGTCGCCGGCCCGACCCCGCGTGTTGAGCAGACCGGCGACCTCGGGCGGCCGGTGTCGAACCAGCTCGCCCGCGAGTCGGGCTTCACGCCTCGCTGGTCGAGCTGGCGGACGGGCTTCGCCCGCCCGTGATCGGGCCACGCCCTGGTGGCAGCGATACTCGTGGGATGACTCGTGCTCTCGTCCTCGTCGACATCCAGCGTGACTACTTCCCAGGCGGAGCGTTCCCTCTCATCGAACCGGAGGCAGCGGCCACCGCGGCGCGTACGGTCCTCGAGAAGTTCCGTGCGTCTGGTGAGCTCGTCGTGCACGTCTTCCACGTCAGCACCGACCCTGACGCCTCGTTCTTCCGCCCCGGGACGGCTGGAGTGGAGTTCCATCCGTCGGTCGAACCGGCCGAGGGTGAGGTGGTGCTCGAGAAGCACCGGCCGAACAGCTTCATCGACACCGGCCTGCGTGGCGTCCTCGATGATGCCGATGTCACCGAGCTGGTGATCGTCGGGATGATGAGCAGCATGTGCATCGACTCGACCACACGGGCCGCTCACGAGCTCGGGTACCGGAACATCGTGGTGCCTGACGCCTGCACGGCGCCGGACCTGCGGTACGGGGACACGGTCGTGCCGGGCGCGGCTGTGCACGCCGCGTTCATGGCCGCGCTCGACGGCAGCTTCGCGACCCTGACGGACAGCAGCTCGCTCAGCTGATCGGCCGGCTCCTCGGTCTCGTCGTCCCGTGCCCCATCCATCAGTGGACAATTGCGAGCGCCACTTGCTCGCGACACGTGTTCACCAGATGTCGCGGTAGGTGATGTCGATCTGCTTGGTTGACGCGGGTGTCAGTTCGAGATCCAGACCTGCGACCGCGACCTGTCGCACAGTTTCCGCAGGGACGGTGAAGGTGTTCTCCTTGTGGTCGGTGATGAGGGCCACGGAGAGTGTGACGTCGTAGCCTTCATCGCGTAGTTGAGCAAATAGGTCCGCCGCATCTTCTGGCAGCAACCGCAAGATCCAGTGCACCCGCCCCCAAGGGTCCTGCCCGTGCTCTGCGCGGATCTCGTGAACGTGGCGGTTGCTGAACAGATTCCAGATGGAGACGTCGAAGGTGCGGGGACCATCGCCCTTGAGGTCGCCGATCTCGTACTGCTCGTCGGGACTGACACCCAGGAGCTGCGTCACTTCTGCCGAAGAGCCACGCTGGCCGTGGATCTGCAGCTCCACCTGAATGCTCTTGATCACGTCGGCAGTCTCCCACTCGGGCGACGGCGCCTGCGCCGAGTGCGCGGACGACCAATGTGCTGTCCGACCCTTCTATGGGTGATGTCAAGTGATCATCGTTGTGGCGAGGCTCGGGGACTAGCGTTTCCGAACGTGACCAACAGCTTCGTGACCGCGCGTTTCTCTCCTGGACCCTGGTGGGGCTTCAACGGAGTGGACGTCCTGGAGCTCGACGACGTCTCACTGGTCCGACGGCGCTTCAAGCTGTTGCGTGGCCGCGTGCCGACCGCAGTCTCGCTGTCCTCCGTCGCCCTTGTGTCGGTGGAGGTCCGGTCAAGAAAGCGCGGTGGTGATGCTCAGTGGGTTCGCATGGTCCTGCTTCTCGGCGGGGCTCGTAGGACTTTCACCGGACGAGTGCGTGATGGGCGGCCTTTCGCCCAGGCGCTTGCTCGTCGGGTGACTACGGCGCCCACCACCTGAGCCTCCTCGCGAGATCAGCTGACTGAATGCACGCTTTCCCTCGTGATGTCAGGCGGTCATTGTGGCGGTGAGGTGTCGGTAGATCTGTCGGGCGATGTAGCGCTTGAGCATGCGCTTGACTCCTCTCGCGGTCTTCCCTTCGGCGAGACGACGTTGCTTGTATGCGCGGGTGTCGGGGTCGTAGGAGAGCCTGACGCGGGCGACGGTGTCGAGCGCGGAGTTCAGCCGTCGGTCGCCGTGCCGGTTCAGTCGGTGTCGGCTGGTGTTGCCGCTGGAGGCGGGGATCGGGGCCGGGCCGGCCAGCGACGCGAACGCGGCTTCGCTGCGGACTCGGCCCACATGCGAGTACGCGGTGAGGAACACGGCGGCTGAGACGGGGCCGACGCCGGCGATGTCCAGTACAGACGGTGCCAGAGCGGACACGTGCAGTCGGAGCGCGTCCTGGTTGGCTTCGAGCTTGCCGGTCAGGTCGATGACGTCGCGGGCGAGGCGGACCGCTTCGTCGCGGGCGATGAGCCTGTCGATGTCGTCGCTGGGGTGGTGCACCAAGTCCCGCTGGAGCCAGCGATGAGGTGCATCGGCGCTGCGGCCCCCCGCGCGTTGTGAGGACGGTAAAACCGCGCAGACGTTCTTCGAACTTGCTCGTAGGCACTTCCCGGACGCGCTTCCTCGCCGGTACGGCAGTACGGAACCGCTTGAGCACCGGTGGGAACCCGGCGGGGCGGAAGCGTTCGTCACCTCCCTCAACGAAGAGCCGATGGTTGGTGCCAGGATCTCGTGGACGGGGAGCGGCCTGGTCGCAGACGGAAGCCTCGGCTCGTTCTTCTGGGAGGACGCGGTGGTGACGTCCCACTCCCTGACGATCCTCGCGAATGCCCTCGACGACGTCCGTCACCGCGAATCGGTCGTGCGGTTGTTCAGCGCGTTCGCCAGCCGGATCGACGCCGTGTACGCATCCGCTTCAATCCTGCACGGCGCGGAGTGGTCCGGTCGCCAGCTCTGGTATCCCACCTCCGCAGAACACGAGCTCGGCCTCGGCCCTCGTGGCATCTGGAAGGGGTTGCCGCCGACACCGACGTGGCTGTCGTGGTTCGGTACCGACTACGCCGACGAGATCGGACCTCACCTCTCGTTCGGCTCGGTGCAACGCCACGACAGTGGCCTCTTCCACCGGGCCGCGATCGAGCCGGCCGATCGAGCGGATCTCGCACGTCTGCTGACCCCCACGACGCCACCCGGCAGTCGCCGATGGTTCGGCCTCCACAGGCCACGACAGCGACAAGCACCCGAGCCCGACTCGTGGCTTCCGATCGAGTACCTCGCCACCACATCGCAATCGGACCCGACGACGTATCCGACAGCGGAATCCGCCCCGATTGTTCCCCGGATGCTGCGTACGTGACCTGGGCAAGACGCCGCAGACCCAACTGCAAGAGAAGCCCACACGCCCGAGGGGCGATCGGCTATCGGTACGGGCTGCTCGTAGGCTTGCTGGGTGATCGCGCGAGTTCTTGGTTCTGGTCGTCCTCTCGTCGCCCTCCACGGTTTCGGGGTGGACCACCGGATCATGCTGCCGCTGGCGGATGCGGTGCAGGACCTGCCTTGGCGGATGGTGTTCCTCGACCTGCCGTGGGCTGAAGCCGCCGCGGCGACCGCAACCGCGACGAGCGCGGTCGACGTGGCCGACGGCGTCCTCGCCGACATCGACGCCCACCTCGGCGACGAGCCCTTCGCCGTCATCGGGAACTCATTCGGCGGCATGATCGCCCGACATGTCGCCCACGAACGCCGAGACCACGTCCTCGGCGTCGCGACCCTGGCGGGCGTCGTGCATCCGGCACACGCAGATCGCGCCGTCCCGGAGCGCACCGTGCTGCACACCGAACCGTCCGTCCTCGAAGCCGCCGGTGACGCGCGAGAAGCATTCGCAGAGGTCAGCGTCATCCAGGACGCCGCCGCGTTCACAGCGTTCGAGCGGTACGTACTGCCCGGTCTCCGTGGCGCCGACCCTGCTGTGATGGACCGCATCGCCGCCGACTACGCACTGGATGCCGTGCCGGAGGAGCGCCACCCGGAACCGTTCACCGCTCCGGCGCTGCACCTGTTCGGTCGGCAGGACGACGTCGTCGGCTACGAGGACGGTCTCGCACTCCGGGACCACTACCCGCGAGGGAGCTTCGTCGTCCTCGACGGTGCTGGACACAACGTGCACCTCGAGCAACCCGGGATCACCGCCGCTCTGATCCGAGACTGGCTCGCACGGATCGACCGGTAGAGGATCGGCTAGTGAGACGTCAACCTGAGGACGGCGGTGTCCAGGGTCAGCGGTACCACTCCTCGTCGATCGTGGCGAGTCTCGACGGCCGCAGTTCCCCGGCCAGGCCGTAGAAGCGCTGGAAGGCCATGATGAGCGGGCGCCACCGGTCCGGGTCGATGCGGTTCGTCGTCCCCGTTGCGCGGATGTCGTCGTGCACGTGGACGCGGGAGACCGCGGCTTCGAACAGGAACGTCGCGTCATCGCCCGGCTCCTGCCCCGCGAGCGTGTGCGCGTCGACGACGCGTGCTTCGAGGTGCACCGGGCACTCGTCGATCCGCTCGGCGCGGACGGTGTCCCCGGGCCGACCGTGCAGGCCGGCTGTCGCGAGCTTGTCCGGGACGTGCCGGTAGCCGACCCGCTCCTTCCCGACCGGGACGGGATCGCGCCCGGTGGTGAGGGCGAGGGCGTCCACAGCCGAGACCAGCGGGGCCGAGGGCAGGTTGATGACGCACTCTCCCGTCTCCAGCAGGTTCCTCGCGGTCTGGGACCGGCCGCCCATGCCGAGCACGGCGGTGTGTCCGAGCCAGAACACCGACGACATCGGTGCGGTGTTCGTCACGCCCTCCGCGTCGACGGTGCTCAGGAGGACGACGGGTGTGCCGAAGTAGAGGATCGCGGGATCGATCTGGGTGTGCTGCACGGGCTGCTCTCTGTCGGGGCCCGCGTCGGTCGCGAGCACCGCTGAGTCTCGCGGTCTGTGCACGCGAGGGCTGGCGGGTTCCGGACGTCGCAGCCGGGCACCCCTGTCGGTGGCTGTCCCGTCCCGTCGGCCCTGCGTCCACGAGGCGGTGCGCACCTCGGTGTGGGGGATGATCGAGTGGAGCAACGGACGGGATGCTCGTCTCGTGGAACGGGGGATCGATGACGATCGAGATGTTGTGGGAGCAGGACGAGCCGGACGAGGTGCTCCGCGATCGCTTCGGCTTCGCGGACGCTGCGGCGGTGGGCGACTGGGTCGTCTCGATGCTCGACCGGCACTGGGACATCCGGGTCGGCTCCCCGGAGCGGGTCGTGTTGAGCGACCGCAACGCCCTCGCGTGGGTGCGCCGGGGCGACGAACGACTCCTGCTGAAGTGGTCGGTCGCCCCTGAGCGATCCGAGCGGCTCGCGTTCGTCGCGCAGGTCACCGCGTGGCTCGGCACGCTCGGACTGCCCGTGTCGGCTCCGGTACCGGCGACCGCCGGCGACCTGCAGCTGACGGACGAGGGCGTGTCCATGAGCCTCCAGCGCGTCATCGACGGATCGCACCTGGACGTCGAGGACGCAGCACAGGTCAGATCGGCCGGGGCGACACTCGCTCGACTGCACGATGCGCTCCGCTCCTGGCCCGCGCAGGACCCGCGGCCCGAGGTGCTCGCTGTGCCGACACCGCTCACGGAGCAGGTCAGCGACTGGATCGCTTCCGAGCCGCCGACGCTGTCGCCGCGTGCTCGGGACGTCCTGGGGTGGCTGCTCGGACGAGCGCCGGCCGATCTGCCGCCTGTGCAGATCGTGCAGGGCGACTACCGCGCTGCGAACATCCTGTGCGCCGGCGGCGCGGTCGTCGGGGTCCTGGACTTCGAGGAGCTCCGCGTCGACCACCGGATCGTCGAGCTCGCCCGTTCAGCGGTCCTGCTCGGCACGCTCTTCCGGGACTGGGGGCCCGTGTCGGAGTCCGTGCGGCAGCGGTTCCTGGACGGCTACCGGACGGTCGCTGTCCTCACCGACGAGGAACTCCGGTGGTGGCGGGTCCTCGTCCTCTGGTACTCCTTGGCACTCGTGCCTCCCGGCGACGACCCCACCGGCTGGGGGCGAGCAGCGGTCGAGGCCCTCGGGCACGCGACGAGAGAGCATCGCACCGCTCCGACGTCCCCGGCTCAGCGGACGTCGCGCGCGCCGTCATGACCGCCGTCGGACGGCCATCCCGATGCTCCCGACGAGCAGGACCGCTCCTGTGACGACGGCGAGCGGTGTGCCGAGGAACCCGCTTCGACGGGAGCACCTGCTGACACCCGCACGGCGGCACGGAACCGGTGCTGACGCGGATCAGGGACGGTGATCGTTCCGTCGCCGGTGGTTGCGTTCGTCGTCCGCGAGCCTGCTCGCGGTGTCCGCAGGAACGCCGGGCCCCACGCCGTTCCCGGCATCCTGCCCCCTCCCGACCGCGGCCAGCACTCCGAAGAACCAGTTGACGAACCGCATGGCGCCCTCCTCTGCGTCGACCCTCGTGACCATCCTGGCCGACCGCCGCTCTCGACGCACGGTGATCCGTGCCTCCTGAACGGGCCGCCGGCGGCGGCATCGTCGACGTGCATCCCGGCCAGACGATCTCCTTCGCGCCCGGCGGGGAGCACTTCCACGCTGCCCGTCAGGACAGCTTCATGGAACACATCGCTGTCCTCGAAGCTGCCGACGATCCCACCCGGACCGACTCCTGGCTCGAACTGAACACCGACGACAACGGCACGAACTGAGAGATCGAGCAGCTACCGTGTCGCCATGGCGAGGCTCTTGATCACCGGCATGTCCGGAGCGGGCAAGTCGACCTTGCTCGGCGAACTCGAGCGCCGTGGTCACCACACCGTCGACACGGACCATCAAGGATGGAGCGACGGCGACGGCGGTCCGTGGAAGACCGACCAGATGGCGCACCTCCTGCAGGCCCGAGACCACGTCGTGGTCGGTGGGACTGCAGAGAACCAGGCCGACTTCTCCGATCGCTTCGACCACGTCGTCCTCCTCAGCGCTCCGCTCCACGTGCTGCTCCACCGTGTTCGTCACCGGCAGGACAACCCGTACGGGCACGCCGCGCACGAGCGTGCGGCGTGCCGACGTCACGTTGCCGAGGTCGAACCGCTCCTGCGCCGCGGAGCCGACATCGAGCTCGACGGTCGGAAGCCTGTCCACGAGCTGGCGGACGCCGTCGAGTCGATGATCCGCGGCGCGTGAGCGAGCGCTCGGTCGTCCCCTGCCGCGGCAGGACGGGCCACCGGACGCGGTGGAAGCGAGCGGAGTGGCTCCCCGCGCAGCGAGGGCATCCTGTCGGAAGATGGGTCGGTGAACCGCACCGATCGCCTCTACGCTCTCGTGGAGGAGCTGCGGGCCGTGTCACCTCGGCCGAGGAGCGCCCGTCGCCTCGCTGAGCGCTTCGAGGTGTCCGTGCGGACCATCGAGCGGGACCTCGCAGCGCTGCAGCAGTCGGGTCTGCCGATCTGGGCGGAGCCCGGCCGGACCGGTGGGTACGTCATCGACGCCTCGGCGACGCTCGGCCCCGCGGGGTTCACGCTGGACGAGGCCCTCGCGGTGCTGATCGGGCTCGGCACGCTCCGGCACAGCCCGTTCCGGCAGTCCGCCCGGACGGCGGCCCGGAAGATGCTCGCGGTGATGCCGGACCAAGATGCGGCACGCGCGAGCGCCTTCGCATCCCGGGTGCACTTCCTGGAGAGCGACGAGGACACGACCACGCCGGTCGCGTTCGCCGAGGCCCTGCGCGCGGACCGGGTCGTCCAGCTGCGCTACCAGGACGCGGGCGGTGCGGAGTCCACCCGGGACGTCGAACCGCTGGGGTCGATCGAGAAGGAAGGGCAGTGGTACCTGATCGCCTGGTGCCGGCTCCGACACGGTGTGCGGGCGTTCCGCGGCGACCGGATGCTCTCGGTCAGGGTCACCGACGAACGGCCCCCGACGCGCACGCTCCGCGCCGAGGACCTCGCGATCCAGTACGGACGACTCAGGTCCGTCATCGACGACTGAACCGGAGCGGACGACTTCCGCGAAACACCGACAGGACGGTGTCGCGACGACCAGCGATGCTGGGGATCCCATCCCACACGCACCACCGGAGGAACCCCATGTCGTTCACGTCCATCCGCATCGTCACCGACGACCTCGACGGTCTCGTCGCCTTCTACGAGCAGGTCACCGGCCGGCAGGCCGAGCGCCCCGCCCCGGTCTTCGCGCAGTTCAGCGGTCCCGGCGCGAACCTCGCGATCGCCAGCACCGAGACCGTCGCGATGCTCGACGGCGCGCTCACTCCCGCGACGAACCGATCCGTGTTCATCGAGTTCGAGGTCGCGGACGTCGACGGCGCGTTCGCCGGGCTCGGACTCGCGGACGACGACGTGGTCCTCGAGCCGACCACGATGCAGTGGGGCAACCGCTCCGCACTGGTCCGGGACCCGGACGGCAACGTCGTCAACCTGTTCAGCAAGCCGACCGCCGAGTAGACGGAGGGGGTCACCGAGCGAGCGGCCACGTCGTGCTGGAGGAGTCGACCGGTTCGTCGTCCCCGCGACGAGCCCGCTCCGCATCCCTCTGCCGGCGGAACGCTCGACCGAGAAGTCAGCGGACCAGCCGCACCGTGGTCTCGATCGGTCCGAAGCTCGACGTGGCGCCGTCGGCGGCGAACCCGTTCCGTCGGTAGAAGGCGTGCGCGCGGGGGTTGTCGGCCGCGACCCACAGTGATGCCGGTCGCCGCCCGAGCGCCGCGTCCAGGAGCGCTTGCCCCGCTCCGTTGCCGTGGGCGCGCGCGAGCACGTACAGCATCGTCAGCTCCTCGGGACGGACAGCGTCGGGACCCGGCGTCGAGTCCGTTGCGCCGAACCCGACGAGGCCGGACTCGTCCGCGGCGACGACGGTCGTCGAGGCGTCCCGCTCCAGGATCGCCTGCCACATGTCGACACGTCGCTCGACGCTGAACCAGGTGTCGGTGTCGGGATCGTCGACGAAGCGTCCGTAGGTCTCGCGCCACGAGGTGGCGTGGACGCGGGCGATGCCCGCTGCGTCGGCGAGCGCCGCCGGCCGGATGACGAGTGCAGTGGGGTCGGTCGCTTCCACACCTCGACCGTAGCGACGACGACCGCTCTCGTCGACAGCGTTGCGGAGGTCGCCGGGAGCGGCTCGGTGTCAGACTGCTCCCGTGCGTGACGGTGGGGTGGTCGTCTTCGACTTCGACGGGGTGCTGACGAGTCGGGACACGATGGTGTTCGTCTGTCGGCTGCGCCTCCTGGGCGACCCACGTCGACTCGTCACTGCGGTCCCGTCGCTCCTGCGACGGTCGTTCACTCGCAATGCCGGGGTTCGTCAGCGGTCGGACCGGGCACTCGTCGAGGGGCGTTGCGTGGTCTGGACCGCGCAGGGTACGAGGACCTGACCCGGGTCGTGGTGTCGCGCTTCGTCGACGCTGGTTGGCTGCGGCACGACCTGGTGGCGGAGTTGCGGTCGGCGGCATCGGGAGGCCGGACGGTGGTGGCGACCGCGAGCGAGTCGATGCTCGTCCGCGCGTTCCTCGACGTGCTCGACGTCCGCGGTGTCGCGGTCCTCGGGTCGGAACTCGAACTGACGGCACGCGGGCTCCGGTTCGCTGTGCACAACGTCGGCGAGCAGAAGCTCGCCACCCTCCGAGCGGCTCGCGTCCCGCTGGCCGCAGCGAGGTTCTACACGGACTCCGTGACGGACCTCCCGGTGGCAGCCGCGAGCTCCGAGACCGTCTACGTCGGTGCGGACGACGAGGCGCTGCGCCGTCTGCCGCGGTCCACGCCCTGGCACCCCGCAGGTTCCTCCAGCGACCGGTAGCCGATCGTCACTCGGGACGGCGCGCTCGTCGTGCGACCTTGCTCGGGGGGACGCGGTCTGCCAGCGTTGGCGCATGGGCGACGACGTGACCACGCTGGGTCGGGTGCCCGGGTTCCGCTCGTACTGGTCCGCTGCGACCGTTTCGTCGTTCGGGTCAGCGGTGAGCGCGGTGGCGGTCCCGGTCCTCGTGGTGCGGGTGCTGGACGCCAGTCCGTTCGAGGTGGGGCTGGTGAACGCTGCCCAGTTCCTGCCGTACGCCGTGTTCGGCCTGGTGGTCGGCGTCTTCGTCGACCGCTTCCGGCGGAAGCCGCTCCTGGTCTGGGCGAGTGTCGGTCGCGGCGTCAGCCTCGCGGCGATCCCGGTGCTCTGGTCGGTCGGGCTGTTGGACCTCTGGGTGACGGCGGCGGTGTTGTTCGTGTTCGGCATCCTGTCCGTCGTCGGCTTCGCCGCGACCCAGTCGCTCCTGCCCCGGATCGTGCCCGCCCCACTCCTCCTGACGGCGAACGCGCGGGTGGACCAGAGCGAGGCGGCGGCGCAGACGGCGGGTCCGGCGCTCGGAGGGGTCCTGGTCAGCGTCGTGACGGCGCCGGTGGCGATCGCGCTCGACGCGGTGAGCTACTTCGTCGACGCCGTCCTCGTCGCCCGGGTCCCCGTCGTCGAGCAGGAGCGGACCCGCGACGGGGGAACGAGCGAGCAGGAGGGGACCCGCTCCGGGGGAACGGGACTTTGGAGCGACATCGTCGACGGCCTGCGTTGGACGTACGGCCATCCGACGCTCGCCCCGTTGGCGTTGTCCACGCACCTCTGGTTCCTCGCCAACGCCGCCGGGCTGACGGTGTTCGCGATCGTCGCGCTCCGGACGCTCGCGCTCCCAGCGGCGGTGTACGGCGCCGTCATCGCCGTCAGCGGCGTGGCGATGCTCGTCGGTGCCAGCGCCGCGCCGCGCCTCGGAGCGCGCTTCGGTGCCGGTCGGACGATCATCGGCGCTCGGGCCGCGTACCCGGTCGCCTGGGCGGCGATCACGCTCGTGACCGTCGGGATCGGTGGCGCAGCACCGCCGACGACGGTGGTGGTCCTCTTCGTCGCGTTCGCCGTGCACGGCGTCGCCGCGGGCTGTGAGAACGCGAACGAAATGAGCCTGCGCCAGACGGTCACCCCCGACGCGCTCCTCGGGCGGATGAACGGCACCATGCGCAGCGCGAACAGGACGCTCGCGGCCGCGGGAGCGGTGGGCGGTGGGGCACTCCTGACCGTCGCTGGACACGGTGTGGCCCTGCTCGCGGTGACCCTCGTGTCCGCCGCAGCCGTCGTGGTGGCCGTGTGCTCGCCACTGCGGACGGAGACGGACCGGTAGGGGATCGGGGTGCTCGCCACCGCCGGTGGGCTGCTCACCCGCTGGGTCGCGGCGCTCGACGCCCGACCGGCAGGACCGGCCCGGAACGAGTCGCCGCGACGAGACGGCCCACGGTGGACTTCCCGGCTCCGGGCATCCCGGTCAGGATCACGATCGACACGTGGCCATCCGACCACACGGCGGTCGATCCCGCGCCCGACAGGGAGCCCACGGGCGAGGAAGCTCAGGCACGAGGTGAGAGCATCGGAGCATGACCGTCACCGAACCGGACGTCCGCCGCGTCGTCGAGACGTCGGGCAGTGACCTCGACGCCGCTCGAGCGATGTTCGAGTCGGCGTACGGTGCGTCGGGCTTCCTGCCGGAGCGGACGGAGCGGCAGTTCGGGTACCGGTTCCGCGCGGTCGGCGACGCGACGCTGACGTTCGACGCGAAGCGCTTCGACGCCCGGATGATCGGCGAGGTCGACGCGACGAGCCACTACTTCGTCACCTGGGTCAGCGACGGTGGCGGCGTGGTGGACGTCGGCCGTGACGAGGTCGTGCTCGCTCCCGGCCGTCCCGTGGTGTTCCCGAGTGAGCGGGCGTTCCGCTTCGACCTCGAGGACGTGCGGCAGAACGTGGTGCAGTTCGACCGGCGGACACTCGAGAAGGTCGCCGCCGAGGTGCACGGGGTCGAGCCGGCGCCGATCGTGTTCGACCACGCGCTCGCCCCCGACCGCGAGGCCGTGCGCACCTGGAACACGGAGCTCCGCGAAGCGGCCGCCGTGGTCCTCGGGCCTGCCCCGGTGACGCCCCTGGCGATGGCTGCGGCAGCGCGTCGGACGGCCTTCGCACTGCTCCGCACGTTCCCGCACGTCACACTCGCGTCGAAGGCACCGGTGCCGCCCACCGCGAAGGGCCGGGTCAAGCGGGCCGTCGAGTACATGCACGCCAACGCCGACACCCCGATCTCCACGACCGACGTCGCCGAGTACGTCGGCCTCAGCGTCCGCGGGTTGCAGCAGGGGTTCCAGCGACAGGTCGGCCAGTCGCCGAACGCGGTCCTGCGGGGCATCCGCTTCGACCGCGTCCGCGCGGAGCTGCAGTACTCGTCGGTCGGTGAGACGACCGTCGCCGCGGTGGCCCGCGAGTGGGGCTTCGCGCACGCCGGCCGCTTCTCCGCCGCGTACGCGCGGCGGTTCGGCGAGTTGCCGAGCGAGACGCTCCGTCGCTGACCGGCGGGGGTCGGGACCACAGGACGGACGGGAGGCACGGTGCCAGCTGGCACCGTGCCTCCCGTCCGTCTCCCGGTCGTGTCCGCGATCCGGGCTCAGGCACTCGTGGTGAGCCGCAGGACCAGGACCGCCAGCGCCGTCAGTGCGACGACTGCTGCGATCCCGAGCACGGGGGACCACGCGCCGGTGCGGCCCTGCTGCGACCGGCGGATCCCGACGACCGCGCCGACGGAGACGGCTGCGATGCCGCCGAAGGAGGTCAGCCCCTCGCTGACGAACCACCCGGTGTCCGAGCAGCCCGTGCGCGGGAACTCCGAGCACAGCGCGTAGGCGCGGAGGTTCAGGTCGAACACGAACAGGGCGCAGCCGAGCACCACGACGACCCCGGCGACCCCGAGGGCCCAGGTGAGGACGAGGTCGAGGCGGGACGACCAGCGGCTGCGGGGTGCTCGTGGGGGATCCGTCGTCATCCGCTCTGCTCCCGGGGTGTGGTCGTCACACGAGGCCGCGCGTCGGCCACTGCGTGAGGTCATCATCCCAGAGGGCCGGATCCCGGAGCGGCGGGCGCTCGTCGAGGATCTCGAGGGCGGTGATCCGCTCGATGCGGAACCCGCGGACGGCTCCCCGCAGGCGGCACCATCCGGCGAGGACCCAGGACTCGCCGGCGCGGAGGATGCCCATCGTCTCGACGACGCGCACTGTGGTGACCGGTGTGCCGGTGTCGTCGTCCGGCTCGCCCACGTAGGTGAGCCGGACGACGCTGCGTGCCGCGATGACGTCGCCCAGGATCCCGAGCGGTACCGCTGCGCCACCGGCAGGGGCGACCGCGTCGACGACGCGGATCCTGCTGAGCGCGTCGTGCACGGCGTCGTGGTGCTCCGCACGCATGACCGCGCGGACCTTCGCCGCTGCCCGCATCGCCGCTGATCGGTACGGCGAGGACTCGAGCAGGCCGAGGCCGGCGAGGACCGCGAGGGTCTCACCGTCGGAGAGGTTGAGCGGCGGCATCGAGTACTCGCGGAGGATCGAGTACCCGCCGGAGGCTCCGGCATCGGCGTAGATCGGCACCCCGGCGAGCTGCAGGGCCGCGAGGTCGCGTTCGATCGTCCGCTGGGACACCTCGAAGCGCTGGGCGAGCCGAGCAGCGGACCACGGCCGCCGTGCACCTCGCAGGACGTCGACGAGGGCGTACTGCCGCTCGGCTCGCTTCATGCCGTGATCCTGGCAGGTGCCGGTGTCACTCGGTGTCCGCGCTGCGCATGCTGCGCTGGCCGCCGGCGGACCAGACCCGGCGGACCCGGCCGTCCTCGTCGAAGTCGAAGACGTCGACCCCACCGACGTGGACGTCTCCGGCGTGCATGTCCCAGATGAGCCGGCCGTGGTTCCCGTCGACGGCGTCGGCGATGGTGGTGAACACCGCGTCCGGGTGCTGCCCGTGCCACCAGTCGAGGTAGCGAGCGAAGTCCGCGGCGGTCCGGATGTCGTCCGCGGGGGTGGAACCGTCGGGTTCCGTCACGGCGAAGCGGATCCGGAAGTCCGCCGCGCAGAGTTCGCGGGCGAGCGAGGCATCACCGTTCCACATGGGCAACCACCGGTCCAGGGAGCTGCGAGCGGATGGGATCGGGGGGTGTGTGGTCGAGTCGTCGTTGTGCATCCGTCCACCGTCGTCGACGACTGCGACAACGGTGTGTCGGTGTGAGGAGCCCCGTTCCACCGGAACCAGGGGCTTCGGTCAGTCGAGGAAGCCCGCCGCGCGGAACGCCCGGTCGTAGACGTCGAGGACCACCGCTTCCTTCCGCGCGTTGTAGTCCGTGACACGCTGCGCCGTCCCGTGCGCGGCGGCACGCTTGGCCGCCGCGTACCGTTCCCGGTCGGCGGCGTCCGTGCGCAGCCAGTCGCGGAACACGACGTGCTTGACGAGTTCGGGGCTGTCCGGGCCGAAGACGTGCACGTTGGTGGCGACACCCCGGCCGGCGGACGCGTCCCCGCCGACGGGGTGGACGCCACGCACCAGACGGTGCTCGTGCCACCACGGTTCCCGGACCGTCAGCACGAAGCCGGCGTCCTGCAGCCGGGGGAGCCAGCCGTCCTCCGCCGCGGGGTCGGCGACCGTGAGGTCGAGGTCGATCACCGGTTTCGCGGGCAGGCCCGGCACGGCCGTCGACCCGACGTGCTCGATGCGGACCGCCCGCGTGCCCAGCGCCGCGCGGATCCGGTCGGCGATCCGCTCGGCCAGATCCGGCCAGGACGCGTCGTACTCCACCACCTCGATGGCGGTGGGCGTCGGCTCGACCACCCACGGGCTCGCACCAGGGGGCACCGGGGGTTCGTCGAAGCGCAGGATCTCGTCACGGCTCGGCACGCCGGAAGCCTAGCGACCTCGACCCGCTGCGCCGGAGCGAGCCCGGGCGCTGCCGACACCTCGGGTCAGCGGCTGTCGCCGATGCCCCCACCGACCCAGGTCGACTGCAGGGTGTCGTCGGTGAGGCTGCAGTTGTAGATGGCGTACGGGTCGTCGTGCCCGTCGAGGAACTCGAAGGGGTAGATGAGCTGGTACTCCCCGTTGGCAGCCGTGTACCCGGACGGGTCCTCGGTGAACGTCAGCCGCACGCCGGCGTCGGCGGCGCCGGTGCTGCACTGCTCGTAGATGTGCTGCGCGAGCGCCGAACCGCTGGCGGTCGACGTGGGCGTCGGGGTCGGCGTCTCCGGCACGGTGGTCGCTGTCTCCGAGGGAGTGGGAGCCGGGGTCGACGTCGTGACGTCGGTGGCCTCCGTCGCGGAGGCCGAGGGCGCCGGTGTCGGGTCCGCCGAGGAGCACGCGGTGAGGGCGGCTGCGACCGTCAACACGGTCAGGACGGTTCCGGCGAGACGGACGGGCATGGTCACGGTTGCTCCTCGAGTGCGGGTGCGCAGGGACGGTGACGGAGGAACGCGCACCCTGGTCCCCCCAGGCACTCGGGCCTCGGCACGGCGCCCCACCCGATGTCCTCGAACATCGTCCCGGCGCCTGCTGGAACCCTGGGAGCAGGAGGAGCCCGTGGTCGCCCCGCTGCTCGGTAGCGTGGTCCTCGTGATCGACGACGAGGCGGTGGACCGTGGGCGTGCGGTCGTGCTCGACCAGCTCCGGTGGATCGACGGGGCGGCCGACACGTGGACGATGCTGCGCTCTGGAGCGGGGCTCGCGGCGATCGTCGGAGCGCTCGCCGCGTCGGCGGGTGCGGCTTCCCCGGACGTCGTCGTCGGCATCGAGTCGCGGGGCTTCGTGCTCGCTCCCGCCGTCGCGCTGGCGCTCGGGGTCGGGTTCGCCCCGGTCCGCAAGGACGGAGCGGTGTTCCCTGGTCCGCTCGTCGCGCGGCGCACCGAGGTCGATTACCGCGGCAACCGCCGGACGCTCTCGGCGCGGCGGGACCTGTTCGCTCCGGGGCAACGGGTCGTGCTGGTCGACGACTGGATCGAGACCGGGAGCCAGGCATCCGCCGTCGCCCGCCTGGTCGAGGAGTGCGGGGCCGAGCTCGTCCTGGTGGTCGTGGTCGTCGACGAGACGGACCCAGCGACGCGCGTGGGCCTGCCGCCGATCACGAGCCTCGTGCGTGCCGCCGAACTGTGACCCGTGGCGGTCCAGCTGCCCGGGGCGGTATGATGACGACCACGAAACCTCCACCGCTCGCGGTGGAGGTTTTCTCGTGTGACCACTCCGACAGCAGCCCTCACCGTCAACCGAGCCGACGCTCCGGACCGACCCGTGCTCGACCAGCTCTGGACCATGTTCCGGCACGAGATGTCCGCGTTCACCGCGGCGCTCCCCGACGCGCACGGGCGGTTCCGTCAGGAACGTCTGGACGCCGGGTTCACGCGTTCCGACCACGCCGTGCACCTGTTCCGTCTCGGGTCCCACCCTGTCGGACTCGCGGTGCTGCGCGGCCTGGACGCCGACGAACGCGTGATCAGCAGCTTCTTCGTCGTGCACGGCGCGCGCCGGTCGGGCATCGGCCGGGAGGCGGTCCGTCGCCTGACAGGACAGCGTCCCGGTCGCTGGTCCGTCGCGTTCCAGGACGCCAACACCGTCGCGTCGGCCTTCTGGCGGTCCGTGGCCGCGGAAGCCGACGACGAGTGGGTGCTCGAACACCGGGCCGTGCCCGGGCGGCCGGAGCTGGCTCCGGACGCCTGGGCATCTTCGCCGTCCGCGTGTCGGGTCCCGCAGCCGACAGAACCTACCCTGGGGGGATGCTCTCCCGACGTGACGCCGCGATCCGACTCGACATCCCGATCGAGATGGCGGTCCACCACGGGATCCCGGCACGCCTCAGCGAGGCCGAGCTCGACGCGATCGACCAGGACCCGCCGGCGTGGCTCGCGCAGTCCCGAGCGAACCGGACCGGTGCCAAGAAGGTGTGGACCCGCCTGGAGTGCGTCGTCTGCGGTTACGCGGAGTCGGCGAGGCCGAAGAAGTGGTGGCCCGAGTGGGACTACCTGATGTGCGACTACCACGCGCCCTACCAGGCACCCGAACCCACCGCAGGGTTCACCCGCCGCGAGGTCGAGGGCGTGGGGAGCCGTTTCGTGGCACTGGTGGACGAGCGGCCCTGATCGCTTCACGGCCGTCCGCAGTCACCCCTCGAGCAGCACCCGTCCCCGCACCGGCCGACGCAGGAGTACCAGGTCCTCGGGAAGCCGGTCGGCGGCGACGGTGAAGACCTCGGGTCCGAGGTCGCCGAAGCCCGCGACGCCGTCGGGGAAGGCGTGCACACGCAGGGCGTACCGCACGCCATCGACCTCGACCGCTCGGATCGGCCACACGTCCTGATCGGGCAGCTGGGCGCCGAGCGCCTCCGCCTCGACGTCGACTGCGCGGGCCGCAGCGAGCGCTGCAGGACGCTGGTCCTCCGACTCGATCGGTGGCAGGCGCGCGGCGAGGAACGCCCAGGCGGCGCTCGCAGCGAGCGTGAGCGCATCGGTGGCGACGCCGTGCGCGAACCCCTCGTCGGTCAGGCGTTCTCCCGTCCGGACGATCGTGCGCACGGTCATCCGCACCGGGCCGAGGTCGTCGTGCAGGGTCGCGGTGACGCCGGTGCCCGGGTCCGTCGTCGACCATGCCACCACCTCGGCCGTCGTCGCCCCGGCGGGGACGAGTGCGGTGGTCAGCGCTGCGTCGTGGTCCATCGCCGCAGTCTGCTCCCCGTGCCCCGCACGGGGCAACGGGTCCGGTCCGTGACGGCGACACCCAGGCCCGCGACACCCGGACCCGCGAGACCCGGGCCGGCGACTCCCGGGCCCGCGGCCGCGGCCCCCACGACCGCGGCCGCGTCCACCCGGATTCCCCGCACGTCTCCACTGTCCCGCGGGGCGGCGCCCGGTGCATCCGCCTGCCGGGGGAACTGTGTCGCCGGACACACGGTCCCTGCGGCGGATGCGGGACCGTGTCCGTGCGCGCGGTGTCGGTGCGCCCGGTGTTGGTGCGCCCGGCGTCAGTGCGCCGGGTCGACGCGTGCGCGTGCGGTCGACGGGCCGCCGCACTGCTCGGACCCGCCGGTCCGGGTCCACCGCAGGGTCACCTCGGCCGTCCGGAGCGTCCGACCGCGGTCGTCGAGCAGCGCGATCCGCGCCCGCGCCGGTGCATCGGCGATCCCGACGACGTTCCAGACATCGCCGTCGTGCTCCGTGGCGGGGAACAGCGGGTCGGCAGGCGCAGGTGTCCCCGTCGGCGGTGCGGCCGGCGTCGCGGCGCCCGGTCGCGGTGCCGCTGCGGCGTCGCTCGGCGCGAGCGGAGCGTCGTCCGACGGCGCGAGGGACGGCGCGGTGGTCGGCGTGCACCCGGCGCCGGAACAGTACGCGATCCGTGCGACGCGGTCGGCCTCGGCACCCTCGAGCCGCAGTTCGACGGTGTTCGTGTACCCGATCGCCGGGCACGCCGTCCCGGGTCCGAGCGCGCAGCCGCTCGTCGCCGCGAGGAGCAGCGCTGCCCCGACCGTTCCGAACCCCCGAGCCGTCCGCACGGCTCCAGGATGCCGCACGTGTTCCGGAGGCGCCAGGGGGCCGACCCCGGACACGCAGGAGACGTCGGGTCCTGGAACGGACCCGACGTCTCCTGATGGCGCTGGTGCTACTTCTGCAGGAACTCCAGCACGACGCGGTTCCACTCGTCCGGGTGGCTGACGTTCACGCCGTGCGGGCCGCCCGCGACGACGTGCAGCTCGGAGCCGGCGATCGCGGCGTGGGTGCGGGCACCGGAGCCCTCGAAGGGCACCGTGGCGTCGCCGTCACCGTGGATGACGAGCGTCGGGACCGTGACCTTCGGCAGGTCCTCGCGGAAGTCGGTGTTCGCGAAGGACGCCATGGCTTCGAGGGCGGCGGTCTTCGACGCCTGCTTCGCGAGGGCCAGGGCCTCCTGACGGTCCTGCTCGGAGACGACCAGGGTGCCGTCGACCGAGAAGAAGTCGGTGGTGAACTGGTCGTAGAAGGCGTCCTCGTCCTTCGTCAGGCCGGCCGTCATCTCCTCGGCCTGCGACTTCGGCAGGGGACCGTCGGGGTTGTCCGACGTCTGGAGCAGGTACGGCGGGACCGCCGAGGCGAAGACGACGCTGTGCACCCGCTCGGTGCCGTACTTGCTGAAGTAGCGTGCGACCTCGCCGCCGCCCATCGAGAAGCCGACCAGGGTGACGTCCTGCAGGTCGAGCTCGGTGAGCAGGGTGTGCAGGTCCTCGGTCAGGTGGTCGTAGTCGTAGCCGGTCTTCGGCTTGTCGCTGCGCCCGAAGCCGCGGCGGTCGTACGTGACGACCCGGTAGCCGGCGTCGACGAAGGCGGGGACCTGCTTGCTCCAGGACTCGCCGGACAGCGGCCAGCCGTGGATCAGGACGACGGTGCGGCCGGAGCCGCCGGTGTCGTCGACGTGCAGGTTGGTGTCCTTGAAGAGCCCGTGGTGGGCGGTGATCTCGGTCAAGATGCGTTCCCTTCCCGCACCGCACGGAACGGCGGCGCCCCTCCGTTCGTACCAGCGTGGAGCCGTGAGCAGTACGGGAACCGGACACCGCCCGTGGCGCGGCACCGCGGAGCACGGGGACCTGGGGGACCCGGTCGGTCGTACATGTGTGCCGCTCACCTGCCGCGGCCTAGTGTTCGGGGAGATCCGGAACCCGTCACCGTGGCGGGCGCTCCTCGTCACCTGGGAGCCGTCGCCGTGAAGTACCTCAACTACGCGGGCACCGTCCGTGTCCTGACCGGCGACGCGATCGCCGAGGCGGTGATCCGCTACGCCGCGGCGCTGCACCAGAGCCGTCTGAGCGACGTCGTCTCCGTCCCGACGGTCGACGACTACGGCTCGGCGGCCACGGTCGAGGTCCTGCTCGCTCCCGCCGTCGCGGTGGCCGTCGAGCCGGCACCGGACGACGACCTCGAACCCGACGGCGACGCGTTCCTGCGCGAGATCACCAGTCGCACCGAGGCCGTGCTGGCCATCGACGCCCCCGTGCACCGGTCCGACTTCGGCCGGTGACGCTCCCGACGGGGACGCTACGGGCGCTGGTCGCCCGGCAACAGGTCGTCCCGCTGGTCGGCGTGGATCGGCTCGTGGTGGGTGAAGGTCGCCGCGGCGGCCTGCAACCGCGCCACGAAGTCGCCGTTCTCCAGTTCGAGCTCGTCCTCGTCGGCGTCCTCGACGACGAGTTGGCTCGACGGCCCGATGAGCACCTTCGTCGTCGTCATCGTGCCGTCGGCGGCCACCGCGGGGATCGCGATCGTGTCGGCGCGGCTGCCGCCGGCGAGCGCCGCGGCGTACTCGATCACCGCGTCGGCGACGTCGTCGCTCGTCAGGATCGTCGAACGGTCGTACTGGATCGTCTTCATGGGTGGTGCCTCCGGACGTCCATCCTGTCCACCGGCCCCTCGCGCGGACCCAGGAACGCCCTGCGGTGTGCGTTGCGCGGATGGCGACATGTCGCGAGGATCATCACGTGCCCGAGATGATGCACCGCTCCCAGCGGGAGATCACGACCGCCGAGCCCTCGGCCGCCGCCGAGGCGTTGTCGCGCACGTACACGACGCACGACCTCGTCGTCGTGGCGGGTTCCGGGCCGTTCGTCTTCACGGAGCGGGTCCGCGGCACGGCGCTGCTCTCCCTCGGGTCGACCGGGTGCACCGGCGTCCTGAGCGGGTCCGTCGAGCCCGGTACGACGATGATGATCGTCTGGCTGAAGTCCGGCTCCGCGGCCGTCGACGACGAGCCGGTGCCGATCGGCAGGCCCGTCCTGTACCGACAGGAGCCGCAGCGCTTCCGGTGGGAGGACTTCCAGCACGACGTCCTGCGCATCGACCGGTCGGTCGTCGAGCAGGTCGCCGCCGAGCGCGGGGACTGGCGGCCCGGGCCGCTCCGGTTCCGCCCGCACCACGTCCCGGAGGGGCCGGCGCTGGCGGCGTGGTGGCTGACGGTCCGTTCCGTTGCCGAGCACGTCCTGCGTGGGCCGAGCGAGGTGTCGGCGGCCCGCGAGCACGAGCTGGCCCGGTTCGCCGCCGCGGGGCTCCTCACGGCGATCCCGCACTGGCCGGTGGGGCAGCAGGAGCCCGCCCTCGCCTCGACGGCCCGGTTCGCCCGCGCCGAGACCTTCCTGCTCGACCACGCCACCGAGTCGATCACCGTCGAGGACGTCGCCGCGGCAGCCGGCCTGAGCGTGCGGGGTCTGCAGGCCGCGTTCCAGCGACACCACGGGATCACGCCGACGATGTACCTGCGGCGGATCCGGCTCCTGCTCGCCCGTGAGCAGCTGCAGGCCGGCGGCGACCGCAGCGTCGCGGAGATCGCCCGGGCGACCGGCTTCGCGCACCTCGGCCGCTTCGCGGGCAGCTACCGTGAGGAGTTCGGCGAGCTCCCGCGCCAGACCGCGCAGGCCGCCCGCGACTGACCGGCCGCCCGCACGCCCGGCGGTGTCCACCGGCACGCCCCGGCGGCCGCCGGCCGCCCGCGGGCGCCCGTCGACCGACCACACCCCGGCGGGGTACCGCAAGGATCGCGCAACCGCGCAGGCCCCCGATGGTCGGGCCGGTGGCCGCGCCCGTACGGTGCCGCAGTGGGCGTCCGACCGGCGGCGTCCCGACCCTGCGGAGGCCGCATGACCGCCACCACCCAGCCCGGCCTCGGGTCCCGGCTGCGCGAGGACGTCGCGTACGCCCGCGAGCACCTGCTGCTGACCGCGCTCCTCGGCTCGCCGCTGCTGCCGCGGGTCGCCCGGCGCGCACTGCTCACGGCGGTCGGCGCGCACGTCGAGTCGGGGCCGGGGGCCGGCTTCTCGCTCACCGGCGACCCGCGCAACCTGACGATCGGCCGCGGAGTGTTCTGCAACCGCGGCGTGACGGTCGAGGCGGTCGCACCCGTCACGATCGGCGCTGGCACCGCCATCGGCATGCAGGTGCTCATCATGACGAGCCACCACGCGATCGACGACCGCGGCCGGTGGGACGACACCGCGTCGGCGCGGCCGGTGGTGATCGAGGAGCACGTCTGGATCGGCGGCCGCGTGACGGTCGTGCCCGGCGCGCACATCGAGCACGACGTCGTCGTGGCCGCCGGCGCGGTGGTCGTCGGGCGCCTCACGGCGCACGGCGTCTACGCCGGGGTGCCCGCCCGGCGGATCCGCGACCTGCCGGCTCCGGACGCGACCCGCTGACGGACGGGAGGCCCGTGGCGACGCCGCCACGGGCCTCCTGTCCGTCCCGTCGTCACCGCACGGACGACGGAACCGGTGGTCGGGGGACCCAGCAGCGCACCTGCGCGGCGTAGCGCCGGAAGTCGTCGCCGAAGCGACGCTCGAGGTCCGCCTCCTCGAGCGGCCGCACGACGCAGTTCCACACGACGGAACCGGCGACGGCGTAGACGACGACGAGCCACGAACCGAGCAGCAGGCCGACCGCGACGCCCTGCGTGATGCCCGCGAGCGCCATGGGGTTGCGGACGGACCGGTACGGGCCGGCGACGACCAGGCGGTTCGCCGACGCAGACGGCAGGGGCGTGCCGTCGCCGAGCGTCGACATCACGGCGGCCGCGGCGATGCCGAGGGCGCTCGCCCCGAGGAGCACGACGACACCGAGCATCGCCGCCCCGGTCCGGACAGCCGGGGGAGCGGCGGGTGCAGCTGCCAGCGGTGCTCCGCGGCCGCGACGAGGAGCGGGAACACCCCGAGGAACAGGCCCCAGAACACGACGATCTGCAGCACGGTCCCGCGCACGTGGCGGGAGCGGGGGGCCTGCGGGTCGGCGGTCGCGAACCGCAGGGGACCGGACGTCACCCACTCGGTCGGCACGCGGCCGAGCAGGACCAGGCACAGGGCGAGCGCCGACCCGACGGCCGCTGCGGTCATCACCAGGACGCCCCAGCCGGCCTCACGCGTGGCGGTCGCCCAGCACGCCAGGGCAGCGAGCACCAGCACGGTCCAGCCGGTGCTCACCACGGCGGCCCAGCACAGCCCCGCCGCAGCCAGCGCCGAGGCGACCACGAAGAGCGGGACGTCGACGACGGCCACCGCGACGGGGTCGAGGGACCCGAGCGTCACCTGCCGGACGGACGGGACCGAGGCGACGGCGAGCCACCAGACCGCCCCGCCCGCGGCCTGCAGTGCGAAGTACCGCCGACCCCAGGACATGGCTGCACCGTAGCAGCGCGGTGGCTGCCGGACGGACGAACGGGAGGCGCGGTGCCGTCCGGCACCGCGCCTCCCGTTCCTCGCGTGGAGCGCCCTCGGTCAGTCCTGACCGTTGATCTGCCCGAGCCACCGTCCGAAGGACGGGGTGCGCTCGTCGCGCAGGCTGGACAGGGTCGACTTCGGCAGGCAGGTGCGGTCGTCGTCGATCCCGGCGCTCTTGTGGAGGTCGTGGAGGTCGAGGCTCATGGTGTGCTCCTTCGCGTTCGGTGCAGTGTTCGACACCGGGCGGGCGGATTCCATTCCCGCCCGGTGCTGGTGGTCAGGGGGTGACCATGCCCCCGTTGACGTTCAGCGTCTCGCCGGCCACGAAGCTCGACTCCTGCGAGGCGAGGAACACGTAGGCCGGTGCGAGCTCGGCCGGCTGGCCGGCGCGGCCCATCGGGGACTCGCTCGAGCCGAACTCCGGCAGCGTCGACGGGTCGACCCCGCCGCTCGGCTGGAGCACGGTCCACGTCGGGCCCGGGGCGACGATGTTCACGCGGATGCCGCGCTCGACGAGCAGCTGCGACAGCCCCTTCGAGAAGTTGTTGATCGCACCCTTCGACGCGGCGTAGTCGAGACGGTCCGGCGCCGGCTGGTAGGCCTCCATCGACGCGGTCGTCGTGATGGTCGCGCCCGGCTGCAGGTGCGGGAGCGCCGCCTTGACGAGCCGGAAGAGCCCGAACAGGTTGACGTCGAACGTCGCCTCGAACTGCTCGTCGGTGATGTCGAGCAGGTCCGGCTGCCAGCGCTGCTTGCCGGCGACGCTGACGAGCGCGTCGATGCCGCCGAGCCCGGCGACGGCCTGGTCGACGAGTTCCTGGGCGTACGCCTTGTCGCGCAGGTCGCCGGGGATCGCCACGGCGGTGCGCCCGGCGGCCCGGATCTGCTCGATGACGTGGTCCGCGTCGGACTGCTCCTCGGGCAGGTAGGCGAGCGCGACGTCGGCGCCCTCACGGGCGAAGGCGATCGCGACGGCGCCGCCGATGCCGGAGTCGGCGCCGGTGATCAGGGCCTTCCGGCCGGCGAGCCGGCCGGTGCCGCGGTAGCTCGTCTCACCGAGGTCCGGCACCGGGTCCATCTCGGACTGGAGGCCCGGCTCGGCCTGGGTCTGCGGTTCCGGCTTGACGTCGGGGTAGCGCGTGCGCGGGTCCCCGAACTCGTACTGGTCCTCGGGCATGTCAGTTGGCCTCCAGTTCGACCTTGATCCAGCCCGGCTCGCGCCGGTCGAATGCTTCGTAGGCGTCGATCGCGGACGCGATCGGCTCGTGTTCGGTGATGAGTGCCGTCGGGTCGAACTGTCCGGCGGCGACCATGTCGATGAGCGGCGGGGTCACCGAGTGGTGGTCGCAGTTGCCCATGCGGATGGTCAGGTTCTTGAGCATCGCCTCGCCGATCGGGTACTGCTCGGCGGTCGGGCCGTAGACACCGATGATGCCGATGCGGCCGTACTTGGCGACGGCGGCGACCGCCCAGCGGGACACCTGCGACGGGCCGTCGCCGGGCTTCCACTGCTGCGCGTCGCCGTGGCCCTGCGGGGCTGCGTCGGGAGCGACGGCGGCGACCTCGGCGTCGAACGCGTCGGCCTGCTCCTGGTCCACCGCGGCCGGACCCCGCTTCGGGCGCTCGGCGTCGACCCCGACGGCGTCGATGACGCAGTCCGCGCCGACACCGTCGGTGAGCGCCATGATCGCCTCGACCGGGTCCTCGTGGTTGTAGTCGACGACCTCGCAGTGCTGGGACAGCGCGGCCGCCAGGCGGGTCTCCTCGCCGTCGACGACGATGACGCGAGCCGCACCCTGCTTGTACGCGGAGGCGGCGGCGAACTGCCCGACGATGCCCGCACCGAACACGACGACGACGTCGCCGCGGGTGACGCCGGCGAGCTCGGCGCCGAACCAGCCGGTCGGGAAGATGTCGGAGAGCAGGATCGCCTGCTCGTCGGAGACGTTCTCGGGCAGCGGGTGCATCGTGTTCCGGGCCCACGGCACGCGGACGTACTCGGCCTGCAGGCCGTTGATCGGACCCATCGAGGCGGGGCCGCCGAAGAACGCGGTGCCGGCCTGCGGGCCGTTGCTGTTCGAGCGGTCGCACTGCGCGGTCTTGCCCATCCGGCAGTACCGGCACGCGCCGCACGACACGGTCGAGTTGATGACGACGCGGTCGCCGGGGCTGAAGCCGCGCACGGCGTCACCGACCTCGGTGACGACCCCGACGGCCTCGTGGCCGAGGATCGTGCCCGGCTCCATCGGTGCCATGGTGCCGCGGACGAAGTGCAGGTCGGTGCCGCAGATCGCGCTGCGGGTGATCCGGACGATCGCGTCCTCCGGGTCCTGGATGGTCGGCTGGGGGACGTCCTCGAGTCGGATGTCGCCGATGCCGTGCCACACGACTGCGCGCATTGGTTCTCGCTTCCTCTTGGTCGACGCGTCCACGGTTCGACGCGCTCGGCGACCAGTGAACGCCGAAGCCGCTGGACGCCCCGGCAGCGCCATCCGTCCGACGCACTCGGCCACCGCCGGGGTGGCCGCGCGTACGGTGCGTGCCATGCCGGACCAGCTGAAGAAACCCGAGATGTACGACGCGCTGCGCGAGCAGGGTGCGTCGAAGGAGAAGGCCGCGCGGATCAGCAACGCGGCTGCCGCCCGGGGGACGAAGGCCGTCGGGCGGAAGGGCGGGGAGTCCGGCTCGTACGACGACTGGACCGTCGCGGACCTGCGGAAGCGGGCGAAGGAACTCGGGCTGACCGGCTACTCGTCGAAGCGGAAGGCCGAGCTCGTCGAGGAACTCCGCGACCACTGACCCCGTCCACGTCCGGGTCCGGTCACGTTTCCGGCAGAATGGTCGCGTGAACGAGACGGGCATGCCGCGCTTCCGACGGATCTGGTCGACGATCCAGGTCGGCGTCCTCGCCGTCGCCGTCGTGTTCTGCATCGTGATGCTCGTGATCGGACAGGGCAAGCTCGACCGGGTCTACGCCGTCGCCGCGGTGTTCTTCGGCATCGCTCTGCTCGGGCACAGCACCTACCTGTGGCTGCTGGCCCGGAACGCCCGCGGCCGACCCTGACCCGCGCTCCTCGCCCTACTCGGCGATCCGGATCGCCAGGGGCACGAGCAGCCCGGCCACCCAGACGCACACCATGAGGAGCGCGCCGACCGCGATGAACCGCCGGCGACGCCGGAGCTTCGGGCTGCGTTCCTCGCCCCACATCTGCGCACGCACGAGCACCCGGTTCGCCTGCTCGACGACCTTCCGGACCTCGGGATCGTCGAGCTCGAGGGCACCGGATCGGGCGTGTTCGGCAATGACCGCGGCTTCGTCGACGGTCAGGTCGTCCTTGCGCATGCCCCATCTTCGCACCGCACCCCCGGCGGCGCTCCTGTGCGTGGGCGCACCGGCGAGCGCGTAGGAGTGAAGTCATGGCTCATCGGTACCGCGGGAAGATCGTCGTCGTCACAGGAGCATCGAGCGGCATCGGCAGGGCAGCCGCGCACGAGTTCGCCCGGCAGGGCGCCACCCTCGTGCTCGCCGCCCGCGGGCACGACTCGCTCGAGGCCGCAGCGGCCGAGTGCCGCGAGCTCGGCGCCGAGGCGGTGGCGATCCGCACCGACGTCGCCGACGAACACCAGGTCAAGGACCTCATCAGCACCACCACGACGCGGTTCGGCCGCATCGACGTCTTCGTCGGCAACGCCGCCCTGTTCGTGTACGGCCTGTTCGAGCAGACGCCCACCGAGGCGTTCAAGCGCGTCGTCGACACGAACCTCTACGGCCACCTCAACGCCATCACGCACCTGCTGCCGCACTGGAAGCAGCGCGGGAAGGGCACCTACGTCCTGGTCGGGTCGATCCAGTCGCTGCTCTCCGCGCCGTACCAGTCGGCCTACGTGACGAGCAAGCACGCAGCCCTCGGTCTCGTCGACGTCCTCGGCGACGAGTTCGCGCACACCGGCATCCACTTCACCACGCTGCTGCCGTCGACGATCGACACCCCGATCTACCAGAACGGTGCGAACTACACCGGCAAGAACTCGCACCCGCTGCCCCCGACGGTCTCGGTCGAACGTGCCGGCCGCGCCGTGGTCCGCGCCGCGACCCACCCGAAGCGCTACCGCTACGTGGGGCGGATCCAGGCCTCGCTCGTGCCGCTGCAGTACGTGTTCCCGGGCCTGTTCCACAAGATCACGAAGCCGATGGTGGAGACGTTCGCCCTCCGCGGCCGGCAGGAGCCCACGGACGGCAACCTGTACGCACCGGCCGACGCCGGCAACGCCACCGACGGCGGCTGGGTCGCGAAGCGTCGGCGGGTCACCCGCCCGCTCGTGTGGCTCGGTGCGGCCGCCGCGGTCGGCGCCATCGTGCTCGGCCGCTCGCGCCGGTAGTCGCGGGCCACGTCGGACGGGAGGCGCGGTGCCAGCTGGCACCGCGCCTCCCGTCCGTGATCAGAAGAGCGTCGCGCTCGCCCGCCGCGCGCCCTCGCCGAGGGACTCGAGCTTCGCCGCGGCGATCTGCGGGTGGATGCGTCCGCCGAGGCCGCAGTCGGTGCCGGCGATGACGCGCTCACGGCCGACGACCGAGGCGAACCGCTCGATGCGCTGCGCGACGAGGTCCGGGTGCTCGACGACGTTCGTGGCGTGGCCGACGACGCCCGGCACGATCACCTTGCCGTCGGGCAGGGCGACGTCCTGCCAGACCGTCCACTCGTGCTCGTGGCGGGCGTTCGCGGCCTCGAACGAGTACGCGCCGGCGTCGATGTCGAGCATGAGGTCGACGATGTGGCGGAGCTCGATGTCGGTGGTGTGCGGGCCGTGCCACGAGCCCCAGCACAGGTGGAAGCGGACGCGGCTCGTGTCGAGTCCCCGCAGGGCGTGGTTGAGCGCCTCGACCCGGATGCGGGTGAACGCGCGGTAGTCCTCGACGCTCGGTTCCGGGTTGATCTGGTCCCAGTTCTCGGCGATGGACGGGTCGTCGATCTGCAGCACGAGTCCGGCGTCGAGGACGATCCGGTACTCCTCGCGCAGGGCCTCGGCCCAGGCCCAGATGTGCTCCTCGTCGGTGGCGTAGTACTCGTTGGCGACCCGCGCGGCGGACCCGGGGGACAGCGCCGTGATGAAGCCGTTCGCGGCACCGGCGGCCTCGACCGCGTGCCGGAGGTTCGCGGCGTCGGTGCGCGCGGCCTCGTGCCCGGTGTAGGCGATCGGTCCGGTCGTGGTCGGGAAGGCCGTCGCGTTCTTGCCGGTGCCGATGCCCGACCCCGGGTCGGAGTAGGCCTCGCGGAAGATCGTCCAGTCCCGGCGGTCCGGGAAGCTCGTGAGCCGGACGTGTCCGGGCTCGGACCGGACCGGCTCCTGCGTGAAGACGTCCTCGTCGGTCAGGCTGAGACCGCTGACGCGCTGGAACGAGTACCCCCACCACGCGCCGTAGTCGACGCTGTTCGACATCGCCTTGCCGAACTCGCCGTCGCCCGGCTGCGTGATGCCGAGGGCGGTCTGCCGGGCGACCACGTCGTCGACGGCCGCGCTCGTCAGCGCGCGGACCTCGTCGGTGGTCTCGAGCGTGAAACCGTCCTCGGCGACGGGCCGCGCGGCGTTCGCGGCGATGAGGTCGGGCGTCCGGGGGAGCGACCCGGCGGTGGTGGCCTGGACGTGGTCGGTGTTCTCGAAGGACATGGTGCCCAATCTGCCACGGCGCACCCCCGGCAGGGCCCGCGTGACGCCGGGAGACGACGCGGTGCGGGAGGATGGGAGACCCATGCCGACAGCACGCCCGACCTCCCGCATCCCGCTCAACACCCTCGCCGCCCCGTTCGGCCTGGCCGGCTTCGCGGAGTCCTGGACGTACGCGGCACCCGTGCTCGGTGTGCCCGACGTCGTGCCGCAGGTGTTCTGGGGCATCGCGGCGGTGGCGTGGGTCTGGTTGCTCGGCGCGCACGTCCTCCGGGGTGCCCGGGTGGCCGAGCGCCTGGTCGACCAGCTCCGGCACCCGGCGCAGGGGCCGATCGCGGCGCTCGTCCCGGCGACCGCGATGCTGCTCGGGGTCGACCTCGCGCGGGTCTGGCCGACCGGGGGCCGCGTCCTCGTCCTCGTGGCGGTGGCCGTCGCAGCCGGGTTCGCGGCCTGGCTGCTGAGCACCTGGTTCGAGGGGCGCCTGACCCTCGAGGCCGTGCACGGCGGCTACCTGCTGCCGACCGTCGCGGCCGCGCTCGTCGCCGCCGTCGCCACGCACGAGATCGGTGTGACCGGGCTGTCCTGGGCGTGCTTCGGCGTCGGTGTCTTCTTCTGGGGCGTCATGACCGGGCTGCTGCTCATCCGGCTGTCGTTCCGCGCCGCGCTGCCCGACCCACTCGTCCCGACGATGGCGATCCTCGTGGCGCCGCCAGCGGTCGCGACGGTGTCCCTGTTCGCGCTCACCGACGACGCGCTCACCCTGCCGGTGCAGGCGATCGCCGGCCTCGGCGTGCTCATGTTCCTCGTCCAGCTCGCACTGCTGCCGCGGTACGTGCGCCTGCCGTTCTCGCTCGGCGCCTGGTCGTTCGTGTTCCCGGCCGCGGCGGTCGTGACCGCGGCCGTGGAGTGGTTCCGTGTGCTCGACCTGCCGGTGGCCGCGGTGCCGACGACCGCCCTGCTCGCGCTGCTCTCCGCGCTCGTCGCCGTGGTCGGGGTGCGGTCGCTGCACCTCGCCGCGCGCCACCTGCTCGGGCAGGCCGAGTCGGTGCTGCAGGCCGCCGACGACGAGGACGCAGCACCGGCAACCGGACCGGCCGCAGGACCGACGGCTCGCTGACGCCGGACGACGTCCCCGGCGTCGTGCGGCGTCGTGCGGCCGGGGGAGTCCGTCCTGGGGTGCGGTCAGACCTGGACGCGGTCGTAGTCCGCCGGCAGGCGGAACGGCGCGTACGTCTGCATCATCGGGTCGACCCGGGCCTGTGCCCGTTCGACGGCCTCCTGCGGGGTCGCGGAGCCGATCAGGACGCTCGACCGGGCGTCGGCGAGCGAGTCCCACCAGGCGCCGCCGACGGGCAGCGGCGGTCGGCAGGTGGAGTCGCCCATGCTCTCGACGAAGAACCGGATGGACTTCGCCGAGGCGGTCGGGTCGCGGAGCGCCTCGACGTTCGACGGCACGCTCGTGGCGGGCACCATGTACGTCTTCTGCCCCTGCCGCCCGGTGAAGTACTTCATGACCTCCCACACGGCACGGGTCTTCTTCGACCCCTTCGGCAGGCACAGCGCGTAGCCGCCCGACCAGGTGTACGACGGGTCGCCGGCGGACTCGGTCGGCAGGTACGACATCGTCCAGTCGAGGTCGTCGGGCCCGTAGTTGTCGAAGGTCTGGATGGTCGAGGGGACGCTCACCATGAAGGCCATCCGGTCGGCCAGGAACGCCATCTGTCCCGGCGGGTGACCGGTGGGCTCGTAGGTGGCCTTGAAGGTGTCGGCGGCGCGGTAGCCGTAGCGGTCCGCCCAGTCCGCGTAGAACTCGAAGACGCGGCGGACACCGGCGGAGTCCATCGTCATCCGCGACGCCTGCTGGTCGTAGTAGGACGCCCCGAGGCCGAGCCCCCAGGTGAACGGCCACCCCTCGCCGTACCAGGGCAGCAGGCCGACGTGCGTGTAGTCGCTGCCGGACTTCTTCGTGACCTTCTCGCTGACCTCCCACACGCGCTCGAAGGTCGACGGGCCGTTCTGCTCCCAGTCGAACTCGTCCGGGTCGACGCCCGCGTTCCGCAGCATCCGGCGGTTCACGAACATGCCGCGGGCGTCGGTGTCGTGCGGCAGCCCGTACGTCGCGCCCTCGTACGTCAGCTCGCCGACGGTGAACCCGAGCCACTGCTGCAGGAACTCGTCCTTCGGCTGGTCCTCGTAGCGGTCGATGAGCTCGTCGATCGGTTCGATGAGGCCGATCGCGGCGTACTGCGCGGCGCTGAACCGGTCGAGCAGCCAGAGGTCCGGGGCGGTGCCCCCGCGGACCGCCGTGATGATGCTCGTCGCGTCGCCGGTGCCCTGCGACGGCACGACGTCCACCTGGACGTCGATCTCCGGGTGCAGCCGGGTGAAGTCGTCGATGACCTTCGTCTGGAACGGCACGAAGGTGCCGGTGACGCCCCAGAGCGACACCCGGTTCGGGTCGCTGCTGCGGCCGCCGGAGCCGGTGGAGCAGGCCGCCGCGAGCAGGGCGAGGGCGCCGGCACCGCCCGTGGCGGCCGCTCCGCGCAGGAAGTTCCGCCGGGTGAACGCGTCGGTCATTTGAAGCTCCCGATCTGGACGCCGCGGAGGAAGCTCCGCTGGAAGAAGAAGAACAGGACGACGAGCGGCAGGATGATGAGGATCGACGCCGCCATCAGCTGGTTGAACTGGAAGTCCGCGGCGTTGTTCAGCCGGAACACCTGCAACCCGATCGACAGCGTCTGCACGCGCTCGTCCTGCAGGTAGATGAGCGGCCCGAGGAAGTCGTTCCACGCGCCGACCGCGGCGAAGATGCCGACCGTGACGAGCGCGGCCTTGGCCTGCGGGAAGACGATGCGCCACAGGATCCGCCACTCCGACGCACCGTCCATCCGTGCGGCGTCGAGCAGGTCCTTCGGGATCTGCAGCAGGAACTGCCGCAGCAGGAACACGTAGAAGGCGGACCCGAACAGGCTCGGCACGATGAGCGGCAGGAAGGTGTTGATCCACCCGAGCCGGGCGTACAGGTCGAACATCGGGATGAGCGTGACCGGGAACGGGATGAACAGCGTCGCGAGGACGACGTAGAACACCTTGTCGCGGCCGCGCCAGTCGATGCAGGCGAAGCCGTAGGCGATGACGAGGTTCGAGACCATCGAGAAGAGCGTGACGGCGGCGGTGATGACGAGCGTGTTCCGGAAGAACGTGAAGAACGGCATCGCGTCGACGGCCTTGCCGAAGTTGGACCAGTCGATCCACTGCGGGAACCAGGTGGGCGGGAAGGCGCCGAGTTCGGTGTTCCCCTTCAGCGCCGAGATCACCATCCAGTAGATCGGCACGAGGAACAGCAGGCTCATGGCGATGAGCACCGCGCGGGCGCCGATCGACGACCAGGGGGACCGGACGGAGCCGTCCGCGTTGCGCGACCGCTCGGCGTCGCGGTCGCGTCGGCCGCGCCCGGACGGACGGACGGCTTCGAGCGAGGAGGTGACGGTGCCCCGGTCGGGGCGGCGTTCGGTTCGCAGGCTCATCGGTCACTCCCCGGTCACGTCGTAGTTGACGAAGCGCTTGGACAGCCAGTACACGAGCCCGGACAGGACCATCCCGGCCAGGAACAGCAGCACGGCCATCGCGCTCGCGAAGCCGAGCTGCGCGTACCCGAACGCGTTCTTGTACAGGTAGAGCATGTAGAACAACGTCCCGTTGTCCGGGCTGCCGAGGCCGCCCGTGCCGGACGAGATGATGTACGCCTCGGTGAACACCTGCAGGCCGTTGCTGATCCCGGTGATGAGGTTGAACAGGATCGCCGGCGACAGCAGCGGCAGCGTCAGCGCGAAGAACTGTCGGACCGGTCCGGCGCCGTCGACGCGAGCGGCCTCGTACAGCGACTTCGGGATCCCGCGCATGCCGGCGAGGAAGATGAGCGCCGCGTTGCCCGCCCCCATCTGCGCGAGTGCGATGATGACGAGCTTCGCGGTCGTCGGGTCGCCGAGCAGGTTCGTCGCGGGGATCCCCACGAGCTTCATCGCCTGGTTCACGATGCCGGTCTGCGGGTTGACCAGCACCACGAAGATGAACGCGAGGGCGAAGGTCGGGATGAGCGACGGGATGTACAGCGCGGTGCGGTACCAGCTGATCTCGCGGACGTCCTGGTTCATCGCGATCGCGATGACGATCGCGACGACGATGCCCACCGGCACCGCGATGACGGCGTAGAACACCGTGTTGCCGACCGCGGTGTGGACGAGCGGGTCGATGAACGCCGCCACGTAGTTGGCGAAGCCGACCCAGGTCGCGTCCGCCATGCCGGAGTAGCGGGTCAGGCTGATGCCGAACGAGTACAGCAGCGGGTAGGCGACGAACACGAGCACGCCGACGATCCACGGCGAGATGAACGCGATGCCGATCCGCAGCCGGCGCTTCTCGGCCGGTGTCCACGGATGCCGCTCGCGTGGTCGTCGCCGCTGCGTGGCCGTGGTGCGACCGGTCGTGGTCGGACGTGGTGGTGCGGTCCCGGTTCGTGTCGTGGTCGTCACGAGCGTCCCCTCCTGCCCCGGGGGACCCCGATGTCCCACGGGCGAATCCGTCACCGGGCAGACGTTCCTGTTCGTCGGCGCGGTTCAATCCAATTGATTGACAAATTCGTTTGGGGAGCGATGCTATGGATCATGGCCGTGCCGCGTCAACCCTCTCGTCGCAACGTGCTGCATGGCGGAACGGAGCGTGTCGAGCGCGGGGAGCGGGCGGGACTGCGCGGCGAGTCGGGGACCGGCACGAACCTCGTGCACGTCGGCGAGCACAATCGCGCGCTCGTCGTCGACCTCGTCCGCCGGCGGGGGCCGGTCACCCGGGCGGACCTCGCCCGGTCGACCGGCCTGAGCGCCCAGACCGTGACGAACATCGCCGCGACGCTCGTGCGGGGCGGGCTCCTGCGGGAGTCCCCGGACGGCGGCCGCGGACTGGAGGTCGTCGCCACCGCCCGCACCGCCGTCGGCGTCCACCTCGACCCGGCGCACCTCGTCGTCGTCCGCACCGACCTGACGGGCCGGGTCCTCGCCGAGGACCACGTCGACCTCGACGCCGTCAACGACCCCGGCGCGACCCTGGACACCGCCGCCGCGGCGGTCGGACGGGTGTGCGACGGTGCTGCGGTCGACGGCATCGGCCTCGCCGTGCCGGGCCCGATCGACCCGGACGGCGTCCGTACCGGAGCTCCCGCACAGCTGCCCGCCTGGTGGCACCTGCCCGTCGCCGCCGAGCTCGCCGCCCGCACCGGAGCACCGGTCCGACTCGAGAAGGACAGCACCGCCAGCGCCCTCGGCGAGGTCTGGGCCGGTCCCGCGCCCGACGACCTGGTGTCCGTGTTCCTCGGCCACGGCATCGGCGCGGCGACGGTCGCGCACGGCGAGGTCGTCCGCGGAGCGAGCGGCAACGCCGGCGAGTTCGGCGGCGTGCCCGTGCACGCCCACGGCGGCTGGACCGAGGTCTGGGAGGCCTGCCAACCCCTGCAGCAGGTCCGGCGGGCGATCGACGCCGGACTGCTGTCCGCCGCGGTGCCGCTCGACCGTGCCGTCGACGTGCGCCGCGCGTTCGCCCGGCTGTGCGCCCTGCCCGGCGCCGCACCGCTCGTCGCCGAGGCCGGCGCCGCCCTCGGGTCCGCGCTCGCCCTGGTCGTCGAGCTGCTCGACGTGCCCCGCGCCACGATCGGCGGCAGCGCGGCACTCGCCGGCGGCGACGTCTTCCTCACCGCCGTCCGCCGTCGACTCGCCGAGCGCCTGCCGTCCGGCCCGTTCCCCACGGTCGCGTTCACGGACCACGGCGAGGCCGCCGTGGCACGAGGCGCGGCCTGCTCCGTCCTGCGCGCCGGCCTGGCGACGCCGGTCCCGCTCGCGTCCGGCACCGGTCGTCGGCCGGGAGGCCCGGTGCCGGCCCGCAGCATCGCCCACCCCTGGTGAGCGGTCGCGTCGCGCACCCCGCACCCGGAGCGGTCAGCGTGGTCCGACCCGTGCCCACCCGCTCGTGGCGCACCACCGCTGCGGGTCGAAGGTGAAGACGCTCCCCATGCCCGGCTGGTCCAGCGCACGCGAGACCGGCACACCGTGCAGGTCCGCGAGCAGCAGTGCCCCGACCGCCCCGTGCGACACGATCGTCACGTCCCCGCCCGCGGCGAGGTGACGGACCGCGGCGACGATCCGCGCCTGGGCGTCGACCGCGCGCTCCCACCCGCGCACCGACGACCCGGGCGCGGCGAAGAACGCGTCCACCACGCCCTCGAACTCGCCGAGGGGCAGGTACCCCGTGGCACTGCGGTCGATCTCCCCGAGTCGGGCGTCCTGCTCGGGGTCGATCCCGACCGCCCGACCGAGGACCGCCGCGGTCTCGACGGCCTTCCGCTCCGTGCTCGAGACGATCCGGCGGACCCCGGGGTGCCACGCGACCGCGGCCGCTCCGGCTGCCCGGGACCTGCCCTCGGGCGAGAGGCCCCACGACTCGATCGGGGCAGCGGGGTCCACGACGACCTCGGCGTGGGTGAGGAACGACGACACCATCGGGCGATCCTGCCACGGGGTGCGGCGGGGCGGGGCGGGGCGGGCGCGGGAGTGCGGGTGTGGCGGCGGTCGGTGCATGCGGGTGCACCGGGCGACGGAACACTTGTCGTTCGTCACGTGGTCTGTCGCAGCATGCGCCTGCATCCGGTGCGTGTGCATCGGGCGACGGAACACCGGTCGATCGACGCGTGGTCTGTCGCAGCATGTGCGCGCACGGACCTCCCGCCGCGAGCACGACCCGCCGCCCTCGCAGAAGCCACGCATCCGGCGCCAGCACGCCGACCGCCCCCAGCCACCGAGGCCAGTCCCGCCCGCCGGTGTCGGTGGCCGTCCCTACGGTGTCGACGTGGCCGAACCCGTGGATGCGTGGTGGCGCCGCCGGCAGTGGTCGCGCGGCGCAGCGGTGCCGTACGCCGTCGGGGCGTTCCGCGCCGAGTGGGCGTCGTACCCGGTGCTCGTGCGGCAGTACCACCCGGAGTGGAACCACGGCGTGGTCCTGTCCCAGGTGCCCCCGGCCGCCGAGGTCCTGCTGACCTGGGAGTGCGACGTCGGCCACGTCTTCGTCGCCACCCCCGCCGAGCAGCGCGGCCGACCCGGGCGGGAGCGACGCCGGTCGGTGTGGTGCCCGGAGTGCGCAGTGCAGGCGCAACCGCAGCGCTGGCCGGTGCTGCCGTCCGACTGGCCCGAGCAGGTCCCGGTGCCGCAGCGCGTCGTCCGTGCGACCGGGCGGCAGACGCTGCCGGCGGCGCCCGCGCGCGGGGTGCCGGCCGGGGCGGTCGCCTCCACCCGGTCCCGGTCGCGTCGGTCCGTCACCGGAGTCCCACGCCAGGCGGGTCAGGCGCCCGCGCGCACGATCTGCGCGAAGACGCCCCGGCTGCCGTCCGGGGAGTCCTTCACGAGCGTCTGCGCCCCGGCGACGGCGTCGGCGGTCGAGGCAGAGCTCCGTGCGGCGCTGTCCGACCGGTTCGCGTTCACCTTCGACCACACCGCGATCCGGCTCGACCGCCCCTTCTTCGAACACGTCGAGGTCTGGCCGGACATCGTGCTGCCCGAGCTGCGCGTCGCCATCGAGTACGACTCCACCGGGCGCCACGGCCTCGAGCACGTCGGACCGCGGCAGGAGACCGACCGGCGGAAGGACCGGGCCGTCCGCGGTGTGGGGTGGGAGGTCGTCCGCATCCGCACCGGGCGGCTCCAGGCGCTCGGGCCGCACGACCTCGAGGTGTCCGGCATCTCGCGGGCGACCATCGAGCGGTTGGCCGACACGCTCCGGACGATCCGCGGCGCGCTGTTCGTCGACGCGTACGCGCGATGACGGCGGCGGAATCGATGACGGGCACGGAGCCGATGACGACCTTCGGTGCGGTGACCGGACACCTCACGGCGGCGACACGCGCGGTCCTGTACCCCGAACGAGCCGCCGGGGTACGGCGCGCCTGGGACCGCTCCCGCACGGCGGGTAGGCAGGACAGGTGACCGTTGCCTTCTGCCTCCACGCCCTCGGATCGAGTTCCGAGGAGTTCGTCCCGCTCCGCAAGGAGCTCGTGGGCGACCTCGACCTGATCGGTGTCGACCTGCCCGGCTTCGGCCGCAGCCCCGCGTCCTCCGGGACGACGGTCGAGGAGATGGCCGTGCTGGTCGAGCGCGCGATCGGTGCCAGCGGTGCCACCGACTGGGTGCTGCTCGGCCACTCGATGGGCGGCAAGGTCGCGACCGTCGTCGCCGACCGCACGATGTCCGGCGCGAACGGCCTGTTCGGCCTGCGCGCCGTGGTCCTGCTCGCGGCGTCGCCGCTCGCGCCGGAGCCGATGGACGAGGAGCGCCGCCGGTCGATGCTGGCCTGGGCGGCCGACGGGCCGATCGACGCCTCGGCCGCCGTGGAGTTCGTCGACGCGAACACCGCGTCGACCCTCGCGCCCGACCGGCACCTCACCGCCGTGCAGGACGTCGAACGGACCGACCCCGAGGCCTGGACCGACTGGCTCACCCGCGGCAGCCGCGAGGACTGGTCCGACGCTCCGACGAACCCGGTGCCCGCACTCGTGTTCGCCGGCGCCGAGGACGGCGACCTCGACGCCGACGCGCAGCGGCGCCTGACGCTGCCGCACTGGCCGGATTCCGAGCTCCACGTCGTCGACGGTGCCGCGCACCTGCTGCCGTGGGAGCAGCCGGAGGCCGTCGCCGAGCGCATCCGCGACTTCTGCTCCCGCCGGCTGCTGGCCGGGCCGGTCGTCCCGCAGGAGACCGCCCGGGTGATCGCCTCGCCGCGCGTGAGTGCCAGGACCCGCGGCGTCTTCGCCGCGCGTGCGCTGCCGGACGACCCCGCCGCCGGACCCCGTGCACTCACGGCCCTCCAGCTCGAGACCCTCCGGGCCATCGCCCGGATCGTCGTGCCGCAGCCCGGTGAGCGACAGGTCGACCTCGCCCTGCGGGTCGACGCGCAGCTCGCCGCTGGCGAGGGCGACGGCTGGCGCACCGACGGCATGCCCACCGACGCCGAGGCGTACCGCGGCGCGCTCGACGTGCTCGCCGCCCCGGCGCGTGACGGCGGTCTCGACCAGGCCCTCGAGGCGGTCGCCGCCGGCCGGTACCGCGCCGACGGATGGCTCGACGCCGCGCAGCTGCGCACCTGGTTCGAGGACGCGAGCGTCGACCTCGTCAAGCAGTGGCTCGCGCACCCCGCGACGATGGCCGAGATCGACTACGACGGCTTCGCCAACGGTGGCGACGGTGTCCGCAAACAGGGCTTCCAGCTGCTCGGCGCCGACCAGCGCGAAGCCTGGGAACCCCGGCCGACGGGCACCCCCGCGACCGGAACCACCACGACTGGAGCAGCACGATGAGACTCGACGGACAGCGCACGTACGGCACGGACGACGTCGTCGACGTGGTCGTGGTCGGCACCGGGGCCGGCGGCGCACCGCTGCTCGCCTCGCTCGCACGGCGCGGCCTGCGCGTGGTCGCCCTCGAGGCCGGCAGCAACACCGAGCCCGGCGAGCACACCCCGGACGAGTCGACGGCGGCGGCCCAGATCAACTGGCTGGACGAACGCCTGAGCGGCGGCGGCGCCCCGACCGCGTTCGGCCCGAACAACAGCGGCACCGGTGTCGGCGGCTCGACGCTGCACTGGGGTGCGTTCACCCCGCGGCCGTCGGAGCACGACCTGCGCCTGCGGTCGGAGAGCGGCGAGGGCCAGGACTGGCCGATCGCGCACGCCGAGCTCACCGAGTGGATCGAGCAGGTCGAGCACGACGTCGGCGTCGCCGGTCCCGCGCACTACCCGTGGGACCCGGCCCGCCGCTACCGCATGGCCCCGCCGGCACGGAACGCCTCGTCGGACATGATGATGCGCGGTGCTGCCGCCGCCGGCATCACGGCGACGGACGCGCCGGTCGCGCTCACCACCGAGGACCGTCACCAGGAGCACTTCGGCCTGCGGCACGCGTGCGTGTCCTGCGGCTCGTGCCACCAGGGGTGCCGCAACGGCGCCAAGGTCTCGATGGACACCTCGTACCTGCCGGCCGCCGTGGCGTTCGGCGCCGAGATCCGGCCGGACTCGTTCGTGCACGGCATCGAGCTCGACGCGTCCGGGCAGGTCGCGGCGGTCGTCTACACGCACGACGGTCGCGAGGTGCGGCAGCGCTGCAAGGCCCTGGTCCTCGCCGCCGGCGGTGTGGAGACGCCCCGGCTGCTCCTGCACACCGGGATCGCGAACGGCAGCGGCCAGGTCGGCCGCAACTTCACGGCGCACGGCGCGACGCAGGTGTGGGGACGCTTCGACCAGTCGATGCGGTCCTACCGCGGGTACCCGTCCTCGATCATCACCGAGGACTTCGTGCGTCCCGCCGACGCGGACTTCGCCGGCGGCTACCTGATCCAGAGCCTCGGGGCGCAGCCGCAGACCTTCGCGAACACCCTGGTGCGCGGCGGCGGGCTGCGCGGCGCCGAGCTCGTGCAGGCGCTGCACGACTACCCGTACTCGGCGGGGGTCGGGATCAACGCCGAGTGCCTGCCCTACGAGGACAACCGCCTCGAGCTGTCCGACGAGCTCGACGAGCACGGCGTCCCGCGCGCCCGGGTCTCGTTCACGCCGGGCTCGAACGAGGAAGCCATCCGCGCACACGCCGTCCGCACGATGACGACCCTGGTCGAGGCCGCCGGCGGGAAGGACGTCCGTGTGCTCGAGCGCACCGCGCACACCATCGGCACGGCCCGGATGGGCACCGACCGCGCGAGCTCGGTGGTGGATGGCGACGGTCGTTCGTGGGACGTCCCGAACCTCTGGATCTGCGACAACTCGGTGTTCCCGAGCGCCGTCATCGCGAACCCCGCGCTCACGATCATGGCGCTCTCGCTCCGCACCGCCGACCGCATGCTGCAGGCCGCTTGACGGGCAGCGCCGTCACCGAGTGAGCAGAAGACGTCGAGTCCACGCCCCGGACCCGTCCTTTTCTGCTCACTCGGCGAACCGCAGCCGCACCACGCCGAACGAAGTGCCCGCACCGCACCACAGCGCGCACCGCACCGCGCCGTCCGTCAGCCCCGCAGCGCGAGCGCCTCGCTCGTCCACCGGGCGTGCAGCTCCCACGGATCGGACACCCCGGCGGCGACCCGTTCGACGTGCGCGAGCAGCTCGGGCGTCACCCGGAACCACTCCGTGCGCGGGTAGCGCGTCGCCGCGAAGCGGGCGTGGCGTCGGCGCTCGAGCGTGCGGTCGCCGCGCTCGAACCCGAGGAGCTCCTGGTGCGGGATCGCCGCGAGCCGCTGCCGCGGGTTCGTCGTCGTGCCGATCTTGATGCGGTCGCCGAAGTCGTCCCGCATCCGCAGGTAGTAGACGACGTCGACGCGCGGGGGAGCGAGGTCGCCGTCCGGCACGTCGCCCCAGCGCCACTCGCACGTCGAGCACACCGCACCGGACGGGTACCGCACGCCGACCCGTGCACCGCAGACCGGGCACGGGCCGGGCAGCAGGTCCTCGACGCCGGTGTGCTCGGCGGCGAGGTCCGCGACGAGCGCGACGTGTCCCGCGCACAGCGGGACGCCGCCGAGCGCCGGGGCGGACGTGCTCCGGCACCCGGGCACACAGCACGTGGAGGCGACCATGCCGGGAACGTTAACCCGACCCACCGACGCGGGACGGGCCTCCCGACCGGACCGCGGCGGTCAGTCCGTGAAGATGACGCCCACGGGTTCGCGCTTCTCCTCCTGGAAGCGGTCCTCGGCCCGGCCGAGCGCCCAGTAGGCCGACAGCGACATCTCGGACTTCTCGAGTCCCCAGTCGTCCTGCAGCAGCCGACGGATCGCCTTCATCGCGGTCCGCTCGCCGTGCGCGAAGACCTGCACCGGCCGGGAGGCGCGCTCCAGCGAGCGGGCGGCCTCCAGCAGGAGCGTGCCCGGCGCGGCGCCGGTGGCGTCGCGGTGCAGCCACCGCAGGTCGACCCCGGGCGGGTGCGCGACCTGCTGCTCGTCGGCCGGCCCGGCGACCTCGACCAGGGCGACGCCCGTGGCGGAGTCGGGCATGGCCTCGAGCGCGGCGGAGATCGCCGGCAGGGCGCTGTCGTCGCCGAGCAGCACGTGCGTGACCGCGGGGTCGGCGCTCGGGGCGTAGCCGCCGCCGGGGCCCGAGAGGGCGAGACGGTCGCCGGGGCGGGCCGCGGCGGCCCAGGGACCGGCGAGGCCCTGGTCCCCGTGCACGACGAAGTCGATCGCGATCGTGCGGGCGTCGTGGTCGACCGAGCGCACGGTGTAGGTGCGGCGCGACGGACGGTCCTGCTTCGGCAGGGTCTCGCGCAGCGCGTCGAGGTCGAAGGGCGGCTCGAGGCCGAGTCCGGGCTTCGCCACCAGGAGCTTGACGTACTTGTCCGTGGCGGCGAGGTTCCCCGGGTCGGCGGCGGCCACGAAGTCGTCGAAGGCGGGGCCGCCCAGGTGCACGCGCACCATGTGCGGCGAGAGCCGTTCGGTGCGGTCGACGACGAAGACGTGCTGGGGACGTTTGGGTTTCGCGCTCATCGGAGCCGAGCTTCCTCCCACTCGGTCGGCATCCGCTGTGTGCCCTGCGGCGACGAGCACACCACGGTCGTGCGCGCCGTCGGCCGTCACCCTCGACGCCCGGCCGCGGTCCGTCCGGACGGTCGTCGTCACGCGTCCGCGGAGGCCGCTACGCTGCTCGGGACCCGGGACGCGTTCCCGGCAGACCCGGAGAGGACTCCATGACGGCGATCGACGGATCCGCGCGCCACGAGCGTGCGCGGGACGACGTCAGCGGGGCGGTCGACAGCGACCTGCGCGCCGACGTGCGGTACCTCGGCAACCTGCTCGGACGCGTGCTGCGCGAGAACGGCGGCGACGAACTGCTCTCCGACGTCGAGACGCTACGCGCCGCCGTCATCGACGCCTACGAGGGCGACCACGCCGACGGCGCCGCCCGCGCCGAGGCCCTGGTGTCCGCGATGTCGGCCGAACGGGCCGAGGCGGTCGCGCAGGCGTTCACGACGTACTTCCACCTCACGAACCTGGCCGAGGAGCACCACCGGGTGCGCGTCCTCCGGCAGCGCGGCGACGACGGCGGGCACGCCGGTGACTCGTTCCCCGCGACCTACGCACAGCTCGTGGCCGAGGTCGGCGAGGCCGAGGCCGCCGAGCGGCTGCGGACCCTGCGCTTCCACCCCGTGCTCACGGCGCACCCGACCGAGGCGCGCCGTCGCGCGGTGACGACCGGCGTCCGGCGCATCAGTGATCTCATCGACGAGCGGGACCGGGCGCGCAACGCCACCGCCCGCGCGGAGAACGAGCGTCGGCTGCTCGAGGAGATCACCACCCTCCTGCGCACCTCGCCGCTCCGCACCACGCGGCCGACCCCGCTCGACGAGGTCCGCACCGCGATGAGCGTCTTCGACCAGACCCTGTTCGAGATCGTGCCGCAGGTGTACCGCCTGCTCGACGACCGGCTGCAGGGCGACGACGCCGGCCGCGTGCCGGTCACCGCCCCGGCGTTCGTCCGCTTCGGCACGTGGATCGGCGGCGACCGCGACGGCAACCCGCACGTCACCGCCGACGTCACCCGCCAGGCCGCCGAGATCGCTGCCGAGCACATCCTGCTCGGGCTCGCCCGCGCCGCCACCCGCATCGGCAGCACCCTGACGCTCGACGCGAACGAGACCCCGGCCGACGCCGGCCTGACCGCGCTCGTCGCCGCGCAGGAGTCCCTCGACCCGGGCATCGCGGAGCGCATCGGCATCCGCGCGCCGAACGAGACCCACCGTCGCGCGCTGCTCTTCGCCGCTGCGCGCATCGACGCGACCCGCCTCGGCGAGACGCCGCTCGCCTACCCGGGCCCGGAAGCGCTCCTCACCGACCTGCGCACCATCCAGACCTCCCTGGTGCACGCGGGCGCCTCCCGGCCGGCGAACGGCGAGCTGCAGAACCTCATCTGGCAGGTCGAGACCTTCGGCTTCCACCTCGCCGAGCTCGAGGTCCGGCAGCACTCGCAGGTGCACCGGACCGCCCTCGCCGAGATCCGCGCCGGGGGAGCCCGCAGCGAGACCACGGAAGAGGTCCTCGCGGTCTTCCGGACCATCGCCGCGCTGCAGGCCCGGTTCGGCGTCCGTGCGGCCAGCCGGTACATCGTGTCCTTCACGCAGTCGCCGGCCGACCTGGCGAACGTGCACGAGCTCGCCGTCGCCGCGCTCGGTTCGGTCGAGGCGGCGCCCGTCCTCGACGTCATCCCGCTGTTCGAGACCTTCGCCGACCTGCACGCCAGCGTCGACATCCTCGACGAGGCCGTCCGCACCGAGGCGTTCCAGCGCCGCCTCGCCGCGACCGGCCGTCGCCTCGAGGTCATGCTCGGCTACTCCGACTCCTCGAAGGACGTCGGCCCGGTCTCCGCGAACCTGGCGCTGTACGACGCGCAGGCGCGGATCGCGGACTGGGCCCGCGACAACGACGTCGAGCTCACGCTGTTCCACGGCCGTGGCGGCTCGCTCGGCCGCGGAGGCGGTCCGGCGAACGAGGCCGTGCTCGCGCAGCCGCCGGGGTCGATCGACGGACGGCTCAAGCTCACCGAGCAGGGCGAGGTCATCTTCGCCCAGTACGGCGACCAGGACATCGCCGCCCGCCACCTCGAGCAGATGGCCTCGGCGACGCTGTTCGCGTCGTCGCCGTCGAACGAGTCCCACACCGAGCAGGCGGCGCAGCGCTTCGCCGACCTCGCGCAGCGGCTCGACGACGTCTCGCGCGAGGCGTTCTACGGGCTGGTCAAGGCGGACGGGTTCGCGCCCTGGTTCGCCCGGGTCACCCCGATGGAGGAGATCGGTCTGCTCCCGCTCGGCTCCCGCCCCGCCCGACGCGGGCTGAGCGTCGAGTCCCTCGAGGACCTCCGCGCGATCCCGTGGGTGTTCTCCTGGACGCAGGCGCGCATCAACCTCGCCGGCTGGTACGGCCTCGGTTCCGCGCTCGAGTCCGTCGGCGACGTCGAGGCCCTGCGCGCCGCCTACCGCGACTGGCCGCTGTTCGCCGCGATGATCCGCAACGTCGAGATGTCGCTCGCCAAGACCGACGAGCACATCGCGCGCCGCTACCTCGAGCTCGCGGACCGCGACGACCTCGCCGCCGCGGTCCTCGACGAGATGCTCCGCACCCGCGACTGGGTGCTCCGCGTCTCCGGTGGCAGCGACGTGCTGGCAGACCGTCCGGTGCTGGCGCGGGCCGTCCGCCTGCGCAGCCCGTACGTCGACGCACTGTCGCACCTGCAGCTCCGTGCGCTGCGGTCGATCCGCACCACCGGCAGCACCGACCCGACGGACGCCGACCACCGGCTGCTCCTGCTCACGGTCAACGGCATCGCAGCCGGTCTGCAGAACACCGGCTGACGCGTCCGCCGCCCGGGTCGCGTGCACCGCGTGCGTCGGACGGGAGGCCCGGTGCGGCCGGCCGCCGTCCCTCCCGTCCGCCTCGGCGCGCGTCCCGGGCACGCGCGGACGACGCGCACGTGACGGTCCGCCCCGGTCCGCGTAGCGTGGCGGTCGTGACGACGGGGCGCCAGCGGAGGACCACGACGACGCTGCCGCCGATCGTGCCGCTCGCGCTCGTCGTCGGTGTGTCGCCGTTCGCCACGGACATGTACATCCCGGCACTGCCCGCCATCGCGCGCGACCTCGGCACGACGCCGGGCACCGTGCAGCTCTCGCTGACCGCCTTCCTCGTGGCGTTCGCGGTCGGGCAGCTGCTCGTCGGCCCGGTGAGCGACGGCGTCGGCCGACGCCCGATGCTCGTCGTCGGGACCGCGGTGTTCGCCGCGGCGTCGGTGGCGTGCGCCCTCGCCCCGGACGTCGTCGTGCTCGTCCTCGCGCGCATCGCGCAGGGGCTCGGCGGTGCCGCCGGTGCGGTGGCGGGTCGCGCGATGGTGTCCGACGTGGCGAGCGGGACGCGGATGGCGCGGGTGTTCGGCACCCTCGCCGCGATCAACGCCATCGGGCCCGTGGTGGCGCCGCTGGCCGGGGGAGCGGTGCTGACGGTCGGCACCTGGCGGCTCATGTTCGTCGTGCTCGCCGCCCTCGGGCTGCTGCTGTGCGCGATCGTGGTGCTGCGGTTCCACGAGACCCTGCCCGCCGAGCGCCGCGGGGGCGCCGGGTTTGCCGCGAACGGTCGACGGATCCGCGAGCTGCTCGGCATCCCACGGTTCCGCGCCTACGTGCTCAGCGGCGTGCTGTCCACGGTGGGGTTCTTCGCCTACATCGCCACGAGCTCGTTCGTGTTCCAGACGGAGTTCGGGTTCTCCGAGGGCGGGTACACGCTCGTGTTCGCGACGAACGCATCGATGATGGTCGTCACCACCCTGGTGTTCCGGCGGGTCGTCGGGCGGTTCTCCGAGGACGCCCTGCTCACCGCCGGCCTGGTGGTCGGCACGACGGGTGCCACGGGGGTGCTCGTCGCGGCGTGGACCGGCGCCGGCCCGGTCGTGGTGTGGTGCGCCCTCGCGGTCGTCACGGCGGCGTGGGGCTTCGTGCTGCCTGCGGCGATGACCCGGACGCAGCACGTCGGCGCGGCGCACCCGGGGACCGCCGCGGCCCTGCAGGGCGGCCTCACCTTCGGCATCGGCGGCCTCGGCACTCCGCTCGCGGGCGCGCTCGGCGGCACGGCGCTGGCGATGGGCGGGGTCATGGCGGCGCTCATGGCGGCCGCCGTGGTGGTGCAGGTCACCGCGACGCGGCGGCACGCCGGGCGGACCTGACGGTGACGAACCGGTAGGTTGCATGGTGCAAGGCGAACCGACACGAGGGGACCACACGGCATGGACATCGTCGTACACGAGGCGGAGACCGACACCGCCGTCCTGGAGTGCAGCGGACGGCTCAACATGGTGTCAGCGCCGTCGTTCCGCGAGACCGTCGCCCAGGTGGTCGGCAACGGCCGCGCACGGATCGTGGTCGAGCTCTCCGCCGTCGAGTTCATGGACTCGTCCGGCCTCGGCGCGCTCGTCGGCAGCCTGAAGACCGCTCGGCAGGCCGGCGGCGACCTCCGACTCGCCGCACCGTCCGAGCAGGTGCAGATGGTCCTGAAGCTCTCGAACATCGACAAGATCCTGCGCACGTACCCGGACGGGGACGCCGCGGTCGTCGGCTGGTGAGCACGGTGACGACCGGCGAGCACCTGCTCGAGCTCGCGTGCCCGCCGGACGACGTGTCCGCGGTCCACACGTTCCTCTCCGGGGTCTGGGACCGCGAACCGACGGTCTCCGCCGAGGACCGTATGGCACTCGAACTCGCGCTCGTCGAACTCACCTCGAACGTCATCGAGCACGGCGCGCACGAGCACGGCGTCTCCTGCCAGCTCCGGCTCGCGATCGGGGACGACCGGGTCGACGCGCTGCTGTCGGACGACGGCTCGCCCGCGACGGTCGACCCGGACGCGGCACGGCTGCCGGAGGACCTCGCCGAGAGCGGTCGCGGGCTCGCCCTGGTGCGCATGGTCGTCGACGACCTGCGCTACGAGCGCGTCGACGACCGCAACCGCTGGACGGTGGCGCGTGCCCGTCGCTGACCGGGTTGTCCGCGACGCGCAACGACGGGGCCGTTTCCCGCACCACGACGGCGCCGATTCCCGCCGATGACGACCGCCGTGTCACGATTCGCACGATGACAGTCGAACCAGCCGATCCGCGGATCAGCTTCGAGACGTCGGGGGCCGACCTCGAGGCGGCCCTGCACATGTACGAGGACGCCTACGAGGGGACCGGCTTCGACGCGACCCGGACCGACCGGGCCTTCGCCTACCGGTTCCGGGTGGTCGGGGACGACGTCATGTCCTTCCGCTCGACCCGCTTCGACGCCCGCATGCAGGGCGAGATCGACGACGGCGGCGAGTACGTCGTCAACTGGACCACCGAGGGCGGCGGCCGGATCGACATCGGCCGCGACGAGGTCGCGCTGCGCCCCGGCCACCCGGTGATGTTCCCGACCGGACGACCCTTCGCCTTCGACCTGCAGGACGTCCGGCAGAGCCTGGTGCAGTTCGACCGGTCGTACCTCGAGGGCATCGCGGCCGAGGTGCACGGCACCCAGCCCGGTCCGCTGGTCTTCGACCACACCGCGGCGCCCGACCCCGAGGACCTCCGCGGCTGGAACGCCCAGGTGCAGCGTGCGGCCGCGACCGTGCTCGGGACCGGCCCGGTGTCCGCCCTCGCCTTCGCCGAGACGGCCCGGGCGACCGCCCACAGCCTGCTCCGGACCTTCCCGCACCAGGTGCTCGCGCCCGAGGTGACCCTGCCCCAGGGCGCGACCGGCCGTGTCCGCGAGGCGATCGAGTACATGCACGCCTACTCGCACACCCCGATGTCGACGACCGACGTCGCCGAGTACGTCGGCCTGAGCGTCCGCGGTCTGCAGCAGGCGTTCCAGCGGCAGGTGGGCACCGCCCCGAACGCGATGCTCCGGGGCATCCGTCTCGACCGGGTGCGCGAGGAGCTCCGTCGCTCCTCGGCCGGTGAGACCACCGTGGCGGCCATCGCCGTGCGGTGGGGCTTCGCGCACCTCGGGCGGTTCTCGGCGGCGTACGCGTCCCGGTTCGGCGAGTACCCGCGCGAGACGCTCCAGCGCTGACGACCGGCCCGGTCGCCGCTACGCTGTCGCGGTGCGCAGACCTCGACCGTGGGTGATCGTCCCCGGGATCTGGAACTCCGACCCGGAGCACTGGCAGTCCGTCTGGCAGGACGACCGCGGTGCCGGTGCCGTCCGCATCGACCCGGCGTCGTGGACCGACCCCGACCCGGCCGACTGGCGGGCGGCGATCACGCGTGCCGTCCGGTCCTGCCCGGAGCCGCCGGTGCTCGTCGCGCACAGCCTCGGCGTCCTCGCCGTGGCGGACTGGCTCGCCGCCGCCGCCGCGGGGACGGCCGCCGGCGCGTTCCTGGTCGCGCCGCCCGACCCGGCCGCGCCCGGGTTCCCGGAGGCCGCAGGGGGCTTCGCCGCCCCGCGACCGCTGCCCGACGGCGTGCGGGTCCCGACGCGGATGGTCGTGAGCGACGACGACCCGTACTGCTCCGTCGACCGGGCGACGGCCTTCGCACGCACCCTGGGTGCGACGGTGCTGCGGGTCGGCGCGCTCGGCCACGTCAACGTCGCGAGCGGGGTCGGTGCGTGGCCGGCGGGGCGCTCGCTCCTCGACGACCTCGAACACGCGCTCTGACGAGCACCCGCACCACGGCCGACACGCCGTTCACGTTCCGTGCGACATGTCACCGAACCCGGCGACACACCGCGGATGTCCGACGATCCGGGTCCTGCGATATTTACCCTTCGGACATGGAGACCCAGTCCGGCGCACGCACCCCGCTCGTGGACCCGTTCGGTCGCGAGCTCGAGGAGTGGCTCCGCGACGCCCCGGCGACGCGGACGCCGTACGTGGCGGACCTCGTGGTCCCGCCTGTCACCGGCCCCGTGCAGCGGCCCGACCTCGCACCGGCCACCCCGGTCGAGGACCGTCGCCGCACGCCCGCCCACAGTGCACCTGCCAGCGCCGAGCGCGGTGCACACGCCGGAGCCGGGCGCGGGGCACACGCCGGCGCCGAGCGCGGTGCCGACGCCGGTGCGACCCCGACGTCCGAGGCTCCGGTCCCCGAGGCCACGGCGGCGACGTCGTCGGCGGGTCTGTCGGCAGCGACGACCGCGACCCCGGCCCCGGCCCCGGCGTTCCGCCGCGACCGCGTGCGCGACCACGCCCGGCACGCCGCCTCGTGCGCGCCGTCGTTCCCGGAACCGCCGGAGCGGATCGCCCTGCGCATCGAGGACCTGGCCGTCGAGGTCGCCTCGTCGACCGGTCGCAGCGCCGTCGAGCGCATCGTGCTGCTCGAGGACGAGGTCCGACGCCGCGACGAGGACCTCGCACGCCTCGCGGCCTGGGAGGCCACCGTCGCCGGCACCGACGACCCCGAGGTGCGCGCCGCCCGCGACTTCGCCCGCACGGTGTTCGCCGACCTGCTCGCCGACGCCGCCCTCGAGGCCGACCGCCGCGACCGCGCCGCGGCCCGCCGTGCCGCGACGACACCCGTCCCCCTCGTCGTCGTCCCGGCACCCGGGCCGACCGGCCGCAGCACGCCGGGACTGCGAGCCGACGTCGCGACGGCGCGCCCGGCCGTGGAGCTGGTGCTCCCGGAACGCGACGAACCCGTGCGTCCGGTGGCGGGCCTCCCGGCCGTGTCACCGGTGTCCGCGAACACGCGACCGACGCCGCTCGTCCAGCCCGCCACCGGGCCGACCGTCATCGACCGCGCTGCGTTCGCCGCCGCGCTCACGGCGCACCAGGGCCGGACCGCGAGCACACCCGTCGTCCTGCCGGACGCGGTCGTGCCCGCCGGACCCGTCGTGCACGAGCCGGCTCCGCAGCAGGCCGAGGCGGAGCGCCCGGGCTGGTGGTCGCGTCTCGTGGCCCGGCTGCTGCACCTGCTCGGCCGCTGACGGGGCGGACGCCTCGGTAGACTGACGGGATGCCGACGCTCCGCGAACTCCAGGCCGTGATCGAGGACCTGTGGCCCGCCGCGGGCGCGGAGTCCTGGGACAGCGTGGGCCTGGTCGCCGGAGACCCCGATGCCGTCGTCGAGCACGTGCACCTGGCCGTCGACGCCGTGCCGGCCACCGCGCGCGAAGCGGTCGGCCTCGGAGCCGGGCTCCTCCTGACGCACCACCCGCTGCTGCTGCGCGGGGTGACCACGATCGCCGAGACCACCTACAAGGGCAGCGTGCTCGCGACCCTGGTGCGGGGCGGCTGCGCCCTGGTCGCCGCCCACACCAACGCCGACGTCGTCACCACCGGCACCTCGGCCGTGCTCGCCGACCGCATCGGCCTGACCGAGCAGCGCCCGCTCGACGCCGGATCCGACCCCGCGACCGGCATCGGCCGCGTAGGCGTGCTGGCCGAGCCGACCACGCTCGGTGCGCTCGCCCGGCGGCTCGTCGACCTGCTGCCGCCGACCGCCACCGGCGTCCGCGTCTCCGGGGACTTCGACCAGCCCGTCCGCACCGTCGCACTCTGCGCCGGTGCCGGCGACTCCCTGCTCGGTCACCCCGCCGTGCTCGACGCCGACGTGTACGTCACCAGCGACCTCCGCCACCACCCGGCGTCCGAGTTCCGCGAACAGGCACTGCTCCACGGCGGACCGGCCCTCGTCGACACGTCGCACTGGGCCACCGAGTGGCTCTGGCTCGACGTCGCGGCGGCGCAGCTGCGCGAGGCCGCCGGCGTCCGCGTCACCGTGAGCGACCTCCGCACCGATCCGTGGGACTTCGCCGTCCTGCCGGCCGCCGAACCCACCACCCCCACTGAAGGAGTCTGACCATGAAGGCAGCACCCGAGGACCAGGTCATCCTCCTCGACCTCCAACGACTCGACAACGACGTCACCCGGATCGCGCACCGCATCACGTCGCTGCAGAAGGGCGACCAGCTCACCGAGCTCGGCACCAGGGCCGCCGGGCTCCGCAGCGAGCTCGTGGCGGCCACCGGCGAGGTCGAGGACGCCGAGCGCGAGCTCGCCCGCCTGGAGTCCGACACCGCGACCGCCCAGGCCCGCATCGAGCGCGACACCACCATGCTGCAGAACGTCTCGAACTCGAAGGACGCCGCCGGCCTGCAGAGCGAGCTCGAGTCGCTGCAGCGGCGCATCGGCGGCCTCGAGACCGCCGAGCTCGAGATCATGGAGAACCTCGACGTGCTCCGCGCGCGGGTGGGCGACGTCGAGGCGAAGCTCGCCGACGTCGACGCCGCACGCGCCGGGCTCGTCGCCGACCGTGACGCCGAGATCGCACGGCTGACCGGCGACAAGGACTCGGCCGAGCAGAGCCGCGCCGCCGTCGCCGCGAAGGTGCCGGCCGACCTGCTCGCGCTGTACGACCGGCAGCGCGCCCGCTACGGCTTCGGCGCCTCGCTGCTGCAGGGCGGCGTGTCCACGGCCTCCGGGGTGTCGCTCACCAACTCGGACCTGCAGGACATCCGCCGTGCCGCTCCGGACGACGTCGTGCTCTGCCCCGACAGCGACGCGATCCTGGTGCGCACGGCCGAGTCTGGCCTGTAGCCGAGACCCGGCCCTGGCCCGGGCAGGGCCGGGCCGGGATCGGCCTGCCCGAGCCGCGCCCCGTCGCCCGCGTCTCAGGCGCGCAGCGCGGCGACGATGCGGTCGCGGGCTGCTGCGGCGGGACGGGTCGGCAGCAGCGGGAACACGTGCACGGCCCCGCGGCGTTCGACGAGCTCGACGTCGACGCCGGCGGCCCGGGCCCCCGCGGCGAGCAGGTGCGCGTCCGGGTTGAGGACGTCGCGCGTGCCCGTGAGCAACAGGACCGGGCCGAGCCCGGTCGGGTCGCCCGCCAGGGGACTCACCGCCGGGTTCGTCACGGGGAGGCGCCCGGCCCACTGCGCGCCGAGGTGGCGGAGCCCGTCGACACCGAGCCACGGGTCGGACGGCAGCACGTCGGCGACCCGCGGGTTCGCCATCGTCAGGTCGAGCGCCGGCGTGAGCAGGACGGTGCGCACGGCCCGGTGTCCGCGGTCGCGGAGGGCGAGCGCGGCGGACAGGGCGACCTGGCCGCCGGCCGAGTCGCCGGCCAGGCGCACCTCGTGGCCGGACGCCGTCGCGGCCTCGAACAGGTGCACGACGAGCGCGACGGCCGCCGCGGCGTCGCCGTGGGGGAGCAGCGCGTACAGCGGCACGGTGACGGTGGTGTTCGACTCGGCGGCGACCTGCGCGACGAGCGCCCAGTGCTGCCGGCTGATGTCGTGCACCCACCCGCCACCGTGGACGTACACGGTCTCGCCGACGGGCGTCGACCGGGTGGGCCTGACGGTGTACACCGGTCGACCGTGCTCGCGACGCACCGTGACGGCGACGTCCGGGCGCAGCCGCAGGCGCTCCGGCGGGACGGCCGGTTCGGGGTGCCGACCGTGGCGGCGGACCTCGCGCGCCGCGCCCTCGACGGTCCGGTAGGGCCGGTTCGCCCGCGTCGCGCGCAGGTACGACGGCGCGAGGGCTTCGGGCAGGTACACGTCAGCGCCTTCCGACGGTCGCCACCGCGGGCGGCAGCCCGCAGCGTGGTGTGGGCGAATGGGCCGGCCGTACGCCGGGTTCTGTCCCGCCGCTCGCGCGGCGGTGACGGCCATCTCTCTCGGACCGACGTTGCCGTCGGCCTCCAGCGGTCTACCCGAGGACTCGGCGAGCAGCCTCAGCGTCCTCTGTCTGACCTTGCTCCGGGCGAGGTTTACCGAGCGGATCCGGTCACCCGGACCCCTGGTGGTCTCTTACACCACCGTTTCACCCTTACCGACGTCGCCGCCGGCGGTCTGCTTTCTGTGGCACTGTCTCGCGGATTGCTCCGGGTGGGTGTTACCCACCGCCCTGCTCTGTGGAGCCCGGACGTTCCTCGGCACTCCCGGAGGAGTGACGCGACCGTCTCACCGACCCATTCGCACGGCAAGCCTAGCGCGTGCGACCCGGGGCCGGCCCCGCCGAGGTCGCACGGAGTGCCGCCCGGACGGCTGACGTGCGGCACCTCGCGCGACCCGGGCGACGCGCCCGCGGCGTGTCGTGCGACCCCGCCGCCCGGGCACGCAGGCTCGCGGGCTCGCGGCCCGTGCACGCCACGCGTGCGGCACGGGGCCGGAGCCGCCGAGGTCGCACGGAGTGCCGCCCGGACGGCTGACGTGCGGCACCTCGCGCGACCCGGGCGACGCGCCCGCGGCGTGTCGTGCGACCTCGCCGGCCGTGCACATCGCCCGTCATGGCCGACGAGCACGCCGAGCACGCCGAGCACGCCGGGCACGCTGGCCTCGCCGCTCGGCCAGGTGCGTCAGGCGCTCTGCGCCGCCAGGGTCGCCGCGCCGATGATGCCCGCGTTGTTGCGGAGCGTCGCCGGGATGATGTCGGCCTGCAGGTCGAGCAGCGGCAGGTACTCCTCGTGCTGCTTCGAGACGCCGCCGCCGACGACGAAGAGCTCCGGGGAGAGCAGGGCCTCGAGCGTCGAGTAGTAGTGCTGCAGGCGCTTCGCCCAGTGCTTCCACGACAGGTCGTCGCGCTCCTTGGCTGCGAACGAGGCCCGCGACTCGGCGTCGTGGCCGTCGATCTCCAGGTGCCCGAGCTCGGAGTTGACGATGAGCACGCCGTCGTTGATGAGCGCGGTGCCGATCCCGGTGCCGAGCGTCGTGACGATGACGAGGCCGTCCTTGCCCTTCGCCGCACCGAACTGCTGCTCGGCGAACCCGGCGGCGTCGGCGTCGTTGACGAAGTGGATGGAGCGGCCGAGCTCCTTCTCGAACAGCGCCTCGGCCTCGAAGCCGATCCACTTCTTCGAGACGTTGGCGGCCGACATCGTCTTGCCGTCACGGACGATGGCCGGGAAGCACACGCCCACCGGGACGTCGGCGGCCGGGGCGAGCTCCTCGACGATGGACTTCGCGACCGCGACGATGTCGTGGGGCTTCCCGCCCTCGGGGGTGGCCTTCTTGATCCGGTCGGTCGTCAGTTCGCCGGAGGCGACGTCGACGATCGCGCCCTTGATGCCCGTACCGCCGATGTCGACGCCGACTGCGAGGGTGGTCATGAGGAGCCTTTCGGTGGGGGTCTCAGGAGACGGTGAGGAGTTCCGCGCCGCGCTCGGTGACGACGAGGGTGTGCTCGAACTGGGCGGTCCAGGACTTGTCCCGCGTGGAGACCGTCCAGTCGTCGGACCAGATGTCCGCCGCCACCCCGCCGAGCGTCAGCATGGGCTCGATGGTGAACACCATGCCCGGCTCGATGACGGTGTCGTACTGCGGGGCGTCGTAGTGGGGGATGATCAGGCCGGAGTGGAAGGCCCGCCCGACGCCGTGGCCGGTGTAGTCGCGGACCACCCCGTAGCCGAAGCGCTTCGCGTACGCCTCGATGGCGCGGCCGATGACGTTGACCTGGCGACCGGGCGCCACGGCCTTGATGCCGCGCTCGAGGGCGAGTCGAGTGCGGGTGACGAGGTCCTCGACCTCCTGCGAGGCCTGCCCGACGACGAACGTGCGGTTCGTGTCACCGTGCATGCCGTCCTTGTAGGCGGTGATGTCGATGTTGACGATGTCGCCGTCCTGCAGCACGGTGTCGTCCGGGATCCCGTGGCAGATCACCTCGTTGAGGCTCGAGCACAACGACTTCGGGTACCCGCGGTAGCCGAGCGTCGAGGGGTAGGCGCCGTGCGCGACGACGTACTCGTGCCCGATGCGGTCGAGCTCGTCGGTGGTGACGCCCGGGCGGATCGCCGCGGCGACGGCGTCGATGGCCCGCGAGGCGATCCGGCCCGCGGTGCGGATCCGCTCGACCTCGTCCGGGGTGTAGGTGTCGCCGAGTCCGTGCTCGTGCGGTTCGACCCTGCCGACGTACTCCGGCCGCTCGATGTCCCGCGGGACGGCCAGCTGGGGGGAGACGCGGCCGGCGGTCAGGTGTCCGTGTTCGTCCCGGGGCATGCGGACCACTCTAGCCGGGGCCGCGCCCGACGCCGCGCGGGTCCCGAGCGGCCGCCCACGTGTGCGCCGGGACGCGACCGCCTGGAGGCGCGGCACCGGTCCGCCGGGCGCAGGCCGGGCCTCCAGGCCGTCACCCCGGGCGCGGGGCGCCCCCGACAGCCGACCGCACGGCCACCAGCGCGGCGCGGCGGCGCGCGGACCACCGACGCGCCGCGTCGGTACGGTGGGCGGCATGAGTGACGAGCGCATCGAGTCCCAGTGGTGGTTCAACGACAAGACCGGCCAGGTCGAGCAGGGGCCGCAGTCGCCGCAGCGTGACCGCATCGGCCCCTTCGCCACGCGCGAGGAGGCGCAGCACGCGCTCGACCGCATCGCCGCGAACAACGAGAAGTGGGACGCCGAGGACCGCTGACCCGTCCGGCCGCACCCCGTCCGTCCCACCGGACCACTAGCCTGGGACCAGGCCCGCCCGCGGCCACCCGATACACGGAAAGGTCGTGCATGGACAAGCAGACGGACTTCGTGCTCCGCACCATCGAGGAGCGCGGGATCAAGTTCATCCGACTCTGGTTCACGGACGTCATCGGGACGCTCAAGTCGGTGGCGATCGCCCCGGCCGAGGTCGAGGGCGCCTTCGCCGAGGGCATCGGGTTCGACGGCTCCGCGATCGAGGGCCTCACCCGCAGCTACGAGGCCGACGTGCTCGCGCACCCGGACCCCTCGACGTTCCAGATCCTGCCGTGGCGCGGCGAGATCGACCCGACCGCGCGGATGTTCTGCGACATCACGACCCCGGACGGGCAGCCGGCCGTCGCCGACCCGCGCAACGTGCTGAAGCGCACCCTGGCCCGGGCGAGCGACCGCGGGTTCACGTTCTACACGCACCCCGAGATCGAGTTCTACCTGCTCAAGAGCCGCGAGTGGCGGGACGGCGGCCCGCAGCCCGTCGACCAGGCCGGTTACTTCGACAACGTGCCCGGCGGCAGCGCCCACGACTTCCGCCGCCGCTCGGTGCGGATGCTCGAGGACCTCGGCATCTCGGTGGAGTACAGCCACCACGAGGCCGGCCCCGGCCAGAACGAGATCGACCTGCGGTACGCGGACGCGCTCACGATGGCCGACAACATCATGACCTTCCGCACCGTCGTGAAGGAGGTCGCGATCGAGCAGGGCGTCTACGCGACGTTCATGCCGAAGCCGATCTCCGGCCAGCCCGGCTCGGGCATGCACACCCACGTCTCGCTGTTCGAGGGCGACCAGAACGCGTTCTACGAGGCCGGCGGCCAGTACCAGCTCTCGCAGACCGCCAAGCACTTCATCGCCGGTGTGCTCAAGCACGCGCCGGAGATCACCGCCGTGACGAACCAGTTCGTCAACTCGTACAAGCGCCTGTGGGGCGGCGACGAGGCCCCCTCGTTCGTCACCTGGGGCCACAACAACCGGTCCGCGCTCGTCCGCGTGCCGCTGTACAAGCCGAACAAGGGCCAGTCGTCGCGCATCGAGTACCGCGGCATCGACTCCGCGGCGAACCCGTACCTGGCGTACTCGCTCCTGCTCGCCGCCGGGCTGAAGGGCATCGAGGAGGAGTACGAGCTCCCCGCCGAGGCCGAGGACAACGTCTGGAGCCTCAGCGACTCGGAGCGCAAGGCCCTCGGCTACAGCCAGCTGCCGGCGAGCCTCGACCACGCGCTGAGCCTGATGGAGGACTCCGAGCTCGTCGCCGAGACCCTCGGCGAGCAGGTGTTCAACTTCGTGCTCCTCAACAAGCGCCAGGAGTGGAAGCGGTACCGCGACCAGGTGACGCCGTTCGAGCTCGACACCAACCTCGGCGCGCTGTAGGCGGAGTGCGCACCAGATGACCGGTCGGACGACGACGTCACGATCCGAGTTGGCGCGCCTGGGCTTCGCCGAGTTGTCGGAGAGCCTCGAGCGGATCGCCGACCTGCGCGAACGGTTCGGGGCCGACGTGCCCCTGCCCGTCGACGGCGGGGGCGCGCTCTGGGGCGTGACCGCGGACCCGGACGGTGCGCTGCGGTCGCTGGAGCGCCTGCTCGAGCGCGCCCCGGACGCGCTGCGGCCCGTGCTCGCCGACGAGGCCGCGACCGAGCGCCTGGTCCGCCTGCTCGGTGCCTCGGTCGGGCTCGGCGAGTTCCTGCACCGTCGGCCGGCGGAGCTCGACCTGCTCCTCGAACCGGTGCGCGAGCCGTGGTCGCAGGAGCGCTACACGGAGTCGCTGGTGCGGGCGGTGGACGGCACCACGGGCGAGGACGCCCGCGTCCGCCTGCGGGTGCGCTACCGACGGCACCTCGCCCAGATCGCGCTGTACGACGTGCTGCACGCCGCCCCGACCGAGGCGTTCCCGAGCGTCGCCGCCGGGCTCGCCGACCTGGCCGGCGCCGCGCTCGAGGCAGCGGTGCAGGTCGCCCGGCGCGAGGTCCCGTTCCCGGCCGACGACGTCGCCGCGACCCCGCTCGCGGTCATCGCGATGGGCAAGGCCGGCGCGCGCGAGCTGAACTACGTGAGCGACGTCGACGTCATCTTCGTCACCGAGGCCACCGACGCGGTGCCCACCGACCGCGCGGTGCTCGTCTCCACCCGGATCGCGATCGCCGCGACGCACGCCATCACCGACCTCGCCGCCGAGCCGGCCCTGTGGGAGGTCGACGCGAACCTGCGGCCCGAGGGCAAGGACGGCGCGCTCGTCCGCACCCTCGACTCGCACGTGGCCTACTACGAGCGCTGGGCGAAGGGATGGGAGTTCCAGGCTCTGCTGAAGGCGCGGCCGATCGCCGGGTCGGCCGACCTCGGCCGGCGCTACGCCGAGGCCGTCGCACCCTTCGTGTGGAGCTCGTCCGGCCGGCCCGGCTTCGTCGAGTCCGTGCAGCGGATGCGCGAGCGCGTCACCGAGCACATCCCGGACGCGGACGTCGACCGGCAGCTCAAGCTCGGCCCCGGCGGCCTGCGCGACGTCGAGTTCACGGTGCAGTTGCTGCAGCTCGTGCACGGCCGCGACGACCCCTCCGTGCGGGTCCGGTCGACGCTCGAGGCGATGGACGCCCTGACCGACGCCGGGTACGTCGGCCGGGCCGAGGCCGCCCGCTTCGGACCCGACTACGCCCTGCTGCGCGTCCTCGAGCACCGCATCCAGCTGCGCCGCCTGCAGCGCACGCACCTCATGCCGACCGACGAAGAGGAGCTGCGGGTCCTCGCCCGGTCGAGCGGCGTCGCGACGTCCGCCGCGGCACTCGAGACGCGCTGGCGTGCCGTCAAGCTCGAGGTCCGCGGTCTGCACGAGCGGTTGTTCTACCGTCCGCTGCTGTCCGCCGTCGCGGCCGCCGACGGCGTCGCCCTGACGAACGACCAGGTGGTCGACCGGCTCGGGGCGATCGGCTTCGTCGACCCGGCCGGCGCGATCCGGCACATCCGCGCCCTGACGCAGGGCACGAGCCGTCGCGCCGCCATCCAGCGCAACCTGCTGCCGGTGCTCCTGCGGTGGATGGCCGAGGGGCCGGCGCCCGACCGTGCCCTGCTGGCCTTCCGCCGCCTGAGCGACACCCTGGGGGAGTCGAGCTGGTTCCTCCGGATGCTCCGCGACTCGTCCGGCGCGGCGCACTCACTGACGACCGTGCTCTCCGAGTCGGCGTTCCTCGCCGGACTGCTCGAACGGTTCCCGGAGGCCGTCGCCTGGCTCGACGAACCCGAGTCCCTGCTCCGGCCCCGCCCGATCGAGTCGCTGCTCGCCGAGATGACCGCGACGACCGCCCGGCACGGCAACGACGTCGACGGGTCCGCCGCGCTGCTGCGGTCGGCCCGACGGCGCGAGACGCTGCGGCTCGGCATGGCCGCGGTGCTCGGACACCTCGACGTCGACGGCCTCGGGCCGGCCCTCAGCGACGTCACCGAGGCCACGCTCGCCGGTGCGCTCGCCCTGGCCCGCCGCGACGCCCCCGAGGGCCTGGAGTTCGGGATCATCGCGATGGGCCGGTTCGGCGGCCGCGAGCTCGGCTTCGGCTCGGACGCCGACGTGCTCTACGTCCACCGGGCACCCGACCTGGCGCCCGAGGTGGCGTCCCGCGCCGCCCAGGCGATCGTGCGCGAGCTGAACCGGCTCACCGAGGACACGATCCACCCGCTCGACCTCGACATCGACCTGCGCCCCGAGGGGAAGAACGGACCCGTCGTCCGCACCCTCGAGTCGTACGGCGCGTACTACGCCCGCTGGTCGCTCACGTGGGAGGCGCAGGCGTTGCTGCGTGCCCGCGGCGCCGTCGGCGACGAGCAGCTGCTCCGCGACTTCGAGCACCTGGCCGACCGCACCCGCTACCCGGACCACATCGACGACAACGAGGTCCGCGAGGTCAGGCGCATCAAGGCCCGCGTCGAGTCCGAGCGGCTGCCGCGCGGCGCCGACCCGGCCCGGCACCTCAAGCTCGGTCGGGGATCGCTGAGCGACGTGGAGTGGTTCGTCCAGCTCCTGCAGCTGCAGCACGCGCTCGAGGTCCCGGCGCTCCGCACGACCTCCACCCTCGAGGCGCTCCACGGTGCGGTCGCCGCGGGCTTCGTCGCCGCCGAGGACGGCGAGCGGCTCGGGGCCGCGTGGCGGTTCGCGTCGCGCACCCGGAGCGCCCTCGTCCTGTGGTCGGGGAAGACCACCGACGTGCTGCCCGTCGACCGCGTCCAACTCGAGGGTGTGGCGCGGCTGTTGGAGTACCCGCCGGGGTCGGCGAGCGAGCTCGAGGAGGACTACCTCGGCGTCACGCGCCGCGCGCGGCAGGTGTTCGAGCGCGAGTTCTACGGCGCCTGAGCCGGCGCCCGAGCCGGCGCCTGACCCGGCGCCTGAACCGGCGCCTGAGCCGTCGCCTGAGCCGGCGTCCGGACGGCTGCGAGGCCCCGGTTGCAGTTCCGCGCGTCGGAGGTCGTTCCGCGCGTCGGGAGCTGTTCCGCGCGTAGAAGGCCGTTCCTTCCGTCTGACCATGCGCGGAACAGCTTCCCATGGCACGACCGATGGGAAGGACCGACGGGACGAGCGTCAGGGGCGGACTGCCGAGGGTGATCACCCGTGGCGCGGCAGGCATCCCGGCCCCTCCCACGCGTGCCCCGACACGCCCGGGCAGCAGAGTTCACGCCGTGCAGACCCGACCCGCGCAGGTGAATTCGTGATGACGCCGGACGTCCCCCGTTCCGGCCCTCCGTGTACCCCGGCCAGCGACCGTTACCGCGCCGTGATCGGTGTAGCGGTCCAAGTCGACGCTGATCGCAACGGCTGACGACGGCAGTGCACGCAACCACCTGCTGACCGGGGGTTTCCCGGGTCGGCGAGCCGTGCCTCCCGTCCGCTGCCCTCGGGCAGCAGGGTGACCGGCAGGGTGAACGCGGTCCGCCGGAGTGCTGTCAGCACGACGGGGGACCACGATGGCGACACCGGAGGGGGACCGGCGTGTACCCCGTAACGCGCCGGTAACACCCCCGCTCGGGGGCCGCGTTGCGCGGGGGTCCGCGGTCTGCATCAATGGGGTCACCCGAACCGACCCTGATTCCCCGATGGCGCGGAATCTCCACCTCGAACGTTGAAGCAGGGATCGATGTTCACCTTCATTCTGCAGATCAGGCAGATGGTCGAAGGGCACCCCGAGTTCTACCTGTTCGCCGTGTACTCCGCGGTGATCTGGTTGCTCTGGCTGCTCAAGGTCGTCCTGTCCGCCCGCTACCGCCCCTTCACCGGCACCTTCGTCGGTACCACCAGCGTCGTCGTCCCCGTCGTGGACGAACCGCTCGACCTGTTCCGCGACGTCATCGGTCGCATGGTCGAGCAGCGACCCGGCGAGATCATCGTCGTCATCAACGGTGCCCGCAACGAGGCACTCGAAGCCGTCTGCGACGAGTTCGCCCCACTCGTCCGCTGGACCCACACGCCCATCCCGGGCAAGCGCAACGCCGTCAAGGTCGGCACCGAGATGTCGAACGGCGACATCACCGTGCTCGTCGACTCCGACACGGTGTGGACGCCCGGCACCCTCGACGAGCTGCTCAAGCCGTTCTCGGACGAGTCGGTCGGCGGTGTCACGACCCGGCAGCGCATCCTCGAGCCGGAGCGCAGCTGGATCACCCGCTGGGCCGACTGGCTCGAGAACTCGCGTGCGCTGTACTCGATGCCCGCGCAGAGCGTCCTCGGCCAGATCGGCTGCCTGCCGGGCCGGACCATCGCGTTCCGCCGGAACATCCTGGTGCGGGTCATGGACCGCTTCATGCACGAGAAGTTCATGGGCGTGTTCCTGGAGGTCTCGGACGACCGCACGCTGACGAACCTCACGCTCAAGGAGGGGTACCGCACCGTCTACCAGTACACGTCGCTGGTCTACACGGACGCCCCGCTGCAGGTGAAGAAGCTGTTCAAGCAGCAGCTCCGCTGGGCCCGCGGCTCGCAGTACAACACGCTGCGGATGCTGCCCTGGATGCTCGGCCACGCGCCGATCCTCGCCGCCTTCTTCATCACCGACATCATCCTGCCGTTCATGCTCTTCGGCGTCATCGCCGGCTGGATCTACCGCGCCCTCACCGGGCAGGGCGAGAACCTGTACCAGGGCATCCTGTCGCAGTACGGGTTCTCGACCGGCTTCGTCTACGTGGCGGCGCTCATGGTCGTCTCGTCGGTGCTCAGCATGGCGATCCGGCAGATGCGCCACCTCGCCGAGAAGCCGAGCGACTTCTTCCGCCTGCCGATGTTCATCATCGTGTCGACGTTCTTCCTCATGCCGATCCGGCTCATCGGGTTCTTCCGCCTGGCGCACGCGTCCGGCTGGGGGACCCGGGCCGGCGCCTACGCCGGCGGCCCGATGCAGGAGGACCCGTCCGACGCCGCCCTGCCCGCAGGCTTCGGCGCGGCACCGGTCAGCCCGGTCGACGCGGCCACCGGGCCGCTCGCCGGCGGGACGCACGCCGCCGACGGTGTCGCCCGTGTCCGGGGTGACGACCAGGTGGCCGCCGACCGCGCGTTCGACGAGCTCTTCGGTGCCGACGCCACCACCAACTCCACCGCGACCGTCCTGGCGACCCGGCGCGAGGCCGCCGCGTCGCAGGCGGCGTCCGCAGCCGCGCGGACGACCGCCCCGACCACGACCCGCCGGTACAACCCGTACGCCGCGATCCCGTACGTGATCGGCATCGCGATCTTCGCCCTGGAGGCGTTCCTCATTGTCTGACATCATCCGATCCTCGAGCGCCTGGTGGGCGCAGTCGAGCAAGCACGCCCGCCGCACGGCCATCGGGACGACCGCGATCGTCCTGACCCTCGGCCTCATCACCTGGTCCGTCTGGGTGTCCCCGTCCGGCCCCGTCTCCACCGCCGTGCACCAGGCGCTCGGGGTCGAGGCGCCGAAGTCCACCAAGGTCTCGGCCGCGGAGCTGCAGACCAAGCTCGACGCCGCCCAGAAGCGCATCTGGGCACTCGAGGGCAAGCTCGACTCGCGCACCGCGCAGTCCGGCTCGCGCGGAGACCAGATCGACCAGCTGCAGGCGCAGATCGCGTCGCTCCGGTCCCAGCTCGGTGCTGCCTCCAGCTCGGGAGGCGCGTCCTCCGTCGACGCCGCGGGTTCCGGTTCGTCCGGTGGTTCCGCCTCGGGCGTCGGTGCCGGCAGCGGGTCCGGCTCGGGTTCCGGCGGCGGCGGTGCCGCCGGTGGTGTCGGCGGCGTCGGGTCCGACAACGGATCGGGCAGTGGGCCGGGTTCCGGTGCGGGCAACGGCTCCGGTTCCGGGAACGGCTCCGGCGGCGGTACCGGCACCGGAGCCACCAACCCGAACCCCGGTCCGTCCACGGACCCCGGCCCGACGCCGGTCGACGTCCCGACAAAGGCCGAGGTGCTCGCGCAGCAGTCCCGCTGGTACGGCCTGTACACGGCGCAGTCGCCCTTCAACTGGGCCGAGTACGACGACGTGTCCCGCCAGGTCGGCCGGGCCACGAACATGGTCGGCTTCTTCCAGGGCTTCGACCAGGACTTCAACCAGAACGCCGTCCAGCGGTCCTGGGCCAACGGTCGCCTGCCGATGATGACGTGGGAGTCCGTCCCCGCACTGACCGGCAACGACCAGCCGTACGTCGAGGGCTACACCAACGAGGACATCACCTCGGGCAGCTTCGATGCCTACCTGACGAAGTACGCGAAGGCCCTCGCGGCCAACGGGCAGCCACTCGTCATCCGCTTCGACCACGAGATGAACGGCCAGTGGTACAACTGGTCCGAGTCGGCGAAGCAGCAGAACGCCGCCGGTTCCTACAAGCGGATGTGGCAGCACGTCTGGCAGGTCTTCGAGGACAACGGCGCCAACCAGTACGCCATCTGGGACTGGTCGCCGTCGCGCATCGACAAGCTCGGCAACCCGAAGTACCAGACGCTCGACTACATGCAGCAGTACTACCCCGGATCCGAGTACGTGGACTGGGTCGGCATGAGCGGCTACTACCGCGACACCGCTGAGCAGCCCACCTTCGCGAACACGTTCGGTGCCACGCTCGCCCAGATCCGGCAGATCGCGCCGGGCAAGGGCATCGTGCTCAACGAGATCGGCGCGACCGAGACCGGGGGCAGCGTGTCGAACTCGCAGAAGACGCAGTGGATCACCTCGCTCTTCGACGCTCTCGCCGACCCCGCCAACGCGGACATCGTCGGCTTCGCCTACTTCAGCGAGACCGCCACCACCATCGTCGACGGCAAGCGCACGACGAACGACTGGCGGCTCAACTCCCGCGCCGACTCCCTGGCGGCCTTCGCCGAGGGCATCAAGCGCACCGACATCGACTACGACCTGCAGGAGGTCACGCCATGACCGCGTCCGCTTCTTCCGCCGCCACCCCGTCCGCCGACGTCCGTCCCGCTCCCGTCATCAGCGTCATCGGCACCGGCTACCTCGGCGCCACCCACGCGGCCGCCATGGCCGAGATGGGCTTCGAGACCATCGGCGTGGACGTCGATCCGGCGAAGCTCGCCGCGCTGTCGGCCGGCGAGGTCCCGTTCTACGAGCCGGGGCTGCCCGAGCTCATCACGAAGCACGTCGCCAGCGGCAAGCTCCGCTTCACCGCCTCGCTCGCCGAGGCCGTGGCGGCGGCCGACGTCCACTTCGTCTGCGTCGGCACCCCGCAGCGTGCCGGGTCGCACGCCGCGAACCTGACGTACGTCGAGGCCGCGACACGCGGTGTCGCCGAGCACCTCACCCACCCGGGTCTGATCGTCGGCAAGTCGACCGTCCCGGTCGGCACCGCCGCCCGGCTGCGGGGCATCGTCAGCGAGTTCGCCCCGGTCGGCATCGCCGCGGAGCTCATCTGGAACCCGGAGTTCCTGCGCGAGGGCAAGGCCGTTGACGACACCCTGCACCCGGACCGCCTGGTCTGGGGTGGCGCGTCCGAGGCCGCCGACGCCGTGATCCGCGAGGTCTACGCCGCACCGATCGCCGAGGGCACCCCGGTCATCACGACCGACCTCGCCACGGCCGAGCTCGTCAAGGTGAGCGCGAACGCGTTCCTCGCCACGAAGATCTCGTTCATCAACGCCATCTCCGAGATGTGCGCGATCACCGGCGCCGACGTCACCACGCTGGCCGACGCCCTCGGCCACGACGCCCGCATCGGTCGGAAGTTCCTGAACGCAGGGCTCGGTTTCGGCGGCGGCTGCCTGCCGAAGGACATCCGCGCCCTCATGCACCGCGCCAACGAGCTCGGCGCGGGCCGCGTCGTCGGACTCATGCAGCAGGTCGACGAGATCAACATGGGTCAGCGCGAGCGCGTCATCGACATGACGATCGAGGCCCTCGGCGGGTCCGTCCTGAACCGCCGCGTCGCGGTGGTCGGGGCCGCGTTCAAGCCCCTCACCGACGACGTCCGCGACTCGCCAGCGCTCAACGTCGCCGCGGCGCTGCACCTGCGCGGCGCCCAGGTGACGCTCTGGGACCCCGAGGCGCTCGAGACCGCCCGGCGTTCCTTCCCGACGCTGACGTACGCGACCTCGATGGAGGACGCCGTCGAGGACGCCGACGTCGTGCTCGTGCTCACCGAGTGGGACGAGGTCGTCACGGCCGACGCCGCTCGGCTCGCCGACCTCGTCGGCCGCCGCGTGGTCGTCGACGCGCGCAACTGCCTCCCGGTCCAGGACTGGGTCCGAGCGGGGTGGTCCGTCCGTTCCCTGGGACGGCCCACGCCGGTCACGGGTGCACCCGTGAGCGTCGCAGCGGGGACGAACGACGCCGTGGCCACGGCCCGGTAGTCACCGCAGGCGTAGCGGGGTCCGTGCCGGGGGCGGCGCGGACCCCGTTCCTGCGTGCGGGGGCGGGGGTGGAGTGCGGAGTGCGGGGGTGCAGTTTCGCGCGTGGGAAGCTGTTTCGCGCGTGGGAGGTACTTCCGCGTGTAGGAAGCCCGATGTTCCCGCCACCTACGCGCGTTCTCGCTTCCCATGGCGCGGGCGATGGGAAGGAAGGTGCGCCGTGATCGGCACGGGTGCTGCTCGCGCACCGTCGTCCAGCGCAGTCGACGCCGCTGGCGTGCGGCGCTGGTGCCGTGCGACCAGCGGGGTGCTCGTGCTCGGAAGGGCCGGTCCCACCGCCGACCTCGGCGACCCGGACACCCAGGGGGCGACGGACCGCTGACCCGGGAGCGCGTCGCGCCCCGCGCGCATCCACGACGGACGTTCCGCAGAGCGCGCGGGCGAAGCGGTCCCGCGCACGGCAGGCAGTCCGGCGCGTCGGAGGCCCGACGTTCTGGCCTCCGACGCGCGATCCTGTTCCATCCAGCACGGGGGATGGGAAGAACCGCGCTGCGATGCCGTGCCCGAGCGCGCGGCCGAGCACACTCAGCACATCCGGCACCCCCGGCACACCCGCACACCCGGCACACCCGGCACGCCCGGCCCGGCCCAGCACAGCGGAAGGCCCCGCACCGGAGAACCGGTGCGGGGCCTTCGCCAGCGGGCAGGCGTGGATCAGACGCCGAAGTACAGCTCGTACTCGAACGGGTGCGGGCGCTGGGCCAGCGGGAGGATCTCGTTCTCGCGCTTGTAGTCGATCCAGGTCTGGATGAGGTCCTCGGTGAAGACGTTGCCCTTCGTGAGGAACTCGTGGTCCGCCTCGAGGGCCTCGAGGGCCTCGTCGAGCGAGCCGGGGACCTGGGGGATGCCCTTGGCCTCCTCCGGCGGGAGCTCGTAGAGGTCCTTGTCGACCGGCTCGTGCGGCTCGATGCGGTTCTGGATGCCGTCGAGGCCCGCCATCAGCTGCGCGGCGAACGCGAGGTACGGGTTGCCCGAGGCGTCGGGGGCGCGGAACTCGATGCGCTTCGCCTTCGGGTTGGTGCCGGTGATCGGGATGCGGATCGCGGCGGAGCGGTTGCCGGCCGAGTAGACCAGGTTGACCGGTGCCTCGAAGCCCTTGACCAGGCGGTGGTACGAGTTGATCGACGGGTTCGTGAAGGCGAGCAGCGCCGAGGCGTGCTTGAGGATGCCGCCGATGTACCAGCGGGCGACGTCCGACAGGCCGCCGTAGCCGTTCTCGTCATAGAAGAGCGGCTTGCCGTCGTTCCACAGGGACTGGTGGGTGTGCATGCCCGAACCGTTGTCACCGAACAGCGGCTTCGGCATGAACGTGGCGACCTTGCCCCACTGGTCCGCGGTGTTCTTGACGATGTACTTGAACTTCAGGATGTCGTCCGCGGCGTGGACCATCGTGTCGAACTTGTAGTTGATCTCCTGCTGGCCGCCGGTGCCCACCTCGTGGTGCGAGCGCTCGAGGGTGAAGCCGGCCTCGATCAGCTTGAGCGTGATGTCGTCGCGCAGGTCGGCGGTCTTGTCGACCGGCGAGACGGGGAAGTAGCCGCCCTTGTACGGGGTCTTGTTGGCGAGGTTGCCGCCCTCTTCGTCACGACCGGTGTTCCACGCGCCCTCTTCCGAGTCGACGGCGTAGAAGGACTCGTTCTGCGTGACCGAGTAGCGGACGTCGTCGAAGATGTAGAACTCGGCCTCGGGGGCGAAGAACGCGGTGTCCGCGATGCCCGTCGACGCGAGGTACTTCTCGGCCTTCTTCGCGACCTGGCGCGGGTCGCGGCCGTAGATCTCGCCGTTGCGGGGGTTGTAGATGTCGAACACCATGATGAGCGTGCGCTCGGCGCGGAACTGGTCGATGTACGCCGTCGTGACATCGGGGATCAGCTGCATGTCGGACTCGTGGATCGACGCGAAGCCACGGATCGAGGAGCCGTCGAACAGCTGACCAACCGAGAAGAAGTCCTCGTCGACGGTCGATGCCGGGATGTTGAAGTGCTGCTGCACACCGGGCAGGTCCGTGAAGCGGATGTCGAGGAACTTGACGTCGGTGTCCTTGATGAAGGCCAGGACCTCGGAGGAATCGCTGAACATGGGGCCGATCTCCAATGGGTTGGGTGATGTCGGAGGTACCGGTCAGGGCACCTCCGACGAGGCTATTGACACGGGGTTTCCCGGACATGACTGGATTGTTTCCGGCGTGTTACGCCCAGGCCGACGCCGGAGCCCGTCCCCTCCGGGGCTGCCGGTCCCCGCCGTCGCTTACGCTGGTGTGATGGCCCGCAACACCCCCAGCCCGTCCGCGTCCTCCGAGCACCCGGACGGGTGGCCGGGGAAGGACCTCGGTCTGCCCGAGGACGGGCCGCGGAGCGTCGGCCGGATCGGGCGACGGCTCGTCGCGCTCGTCATCGACGGCGCGCTGGCCGACCTCGTCGCCTACGTGACCGGGGTCTGGTCGCCGGTGCAGGGCACGGCGGACATCGCGCACTCCTGGGTGCAGATCGCCATCTTCGCCGGGCTCCAGGTGCTCTTCATCTGCCTGCTGTCCGGCTCGTTCGGCCACATCTGCGTCGGGCTCCGGCTGGTGCCGATGCGTGGCGGGTACATCGGCGTGTGGCGTCCGGTCCTCCGGACGGTGCTGCTCTGCCTCATCGTGCCGCCGCTCATCATCGACCGCGACAGCCGCGGCGCCCACGACCGGATCGCCGGCACGGTGCTCGTCCGCCGCTGAGCCCCGGCCGCTGGTCGGTACGGGCGCCCGTCCGAACCCGGACACGGTGTCTTCCCACCCCGGACACACGGAACGCCCCCGACCTGGCACGGTCGGGGGCGTTCCGTCGAGCGGTCTGCCGATCAGCGCGGACGCCCGGCGCGCGCACGCATCGGGTCCATGCCCTTCGGGATCGCCGACGCCGGGCTCTGCGTCAGGGAGTCGAGGCGGTTCGCGACCGCGAGGACCTCGTTGCGGTTCAGCGAGCTCTTGAACTTGTTCATCGCGCGGGGGAGCTTGTGCAGGGTCACGGCGTCGTCACCGTCGTCCACGTGGACGACGTGCACCGGGACGTTCGGCACGATGCGCTGGACCTTGCGGCGCTCCTCGCCGAGCTGGCGCGTCAGGTTGCCGCGCTGTCCCTCGGTGATCAGGACGACACCGGGGCGCCCCACGGCGCGGTAGACCGCCGACTGCGAGCGGCCGTGGACGGCGACGGGCATCTCGCTCGAACGCCACTGGCGGCGGAGCGAGTTCGTCAGCACGGCACCGACGGCACCGGGCTGCCCCTCGATCTGCCGGTAGGCGGCGCGCTCGGCCAGACGGCTCAGCACGATCAGGAACAGCAGGATGCCGAGCATCACGCCGGCGACGATCCAGAGGACGACCGCGAGCCAGTTCTGCCCCGGCAGCAGCAGTGCGAGCAGCACGCCGAGGACGACCGGCCCGACGAAGGCGAGCGCGAACCACCACACCGACTTCGGGTCCGCCCGACGGGTCATCTGGAAGACCTGGTACATCTGCTTGAGACGCCCCGGCTCCTTCGCCTTCTTGTCCGTGGAAGTGCTGCGTGCCATGCAGACAGGATACGGCCTGCGCCGCCCGGCGCGGACCGCACACGGTCCGGCTGTGGGCGAACGCGCGCTCTCCACAGGCTGACGGGGACGGCCAGGAGGCCCGGCTCCGCTCCGCCACGCTGGTCACCGTGCACACGACTCCAGCCCACCCCGGTGGCCGGTGCGAGCCGGACCTCGCCGAACGCTGGTCCGCACCGCCGGACGGCGGCGACGCGTGGGCCTGGGTGCTCGACCGCAGCGCCACCGTCGACCGGCACCTCGTCGCCGTCCACGCCGTCGCCCGCACGGCCGGGGGTGACCTCGTGGTCGACCTCGTCCGTCCGGGTGGGACACCCCTGGCACCGGCGCTCGACCGGATCGGTACCCTGACCACCGGCGTCGCGGTGACCCTGAGCGTGCCGCTGCTCGCGGTGGTCCTCGCTGCACGTGACGGCACCGTGCTGCTCGGCACCGCCGCAGCCGACGACGTCGTGGTGGACGACGCCGGCGCGGTGGTCCTGTGCGACCACCCGCCCGGCGCGACACCGACCGGACCGGGCGCGACGGCCCGACCCTCCCCGGCGACCTCCGACGCCGCACGCACCGCCGCCCTGGCCGCCCGCACGGTGTGGGACCGTGTCGACCCCGCCGATCCCGCTCGCGCGATCGTCGATCCTGCACTCGAGGCAGCCGTCGACGGCGACCGACGCGCGGCGGTCGCCGCGCTCGACGCGGTCCGCGCGAGCGCCGCCCCGCGGCCCTTCCGCTGGGACCCGGCTCCGGCCGACCTGGTCTTCGCGGCACCCGCCCCGGCTCCGACCCCGCCGACACCGTTCGCCCGCCTGCAGGACGCCGTCGAGCACGGGCTGCCGATCGGCGACCGCCGGGTGCCGCTGCGGCGCCTCCTGATCGTGGCCGTCGTCGTCGTCGGCAGCGTCGTCGCCGGCGTCCTGCTCGCCCCGTGAACGACGAGCGCTCGTGGACGACGAGCGCTCGTGGACGACGAGCGCCCGTGGACGACGATGGCCCCGGTCCCACGAAGGGGACCGGGGCCGTCGGCGGTGGTGCGGGTCAGTACCCGAGGTTGGGGGCGAAGTTGCCCGCTTCCAGACGGTTCTTCACCGCGACGAGGTAGCGCGACGCGTCCGCCCCGTCGATGATGCGGTGGTCGTACGACAGCGCGAGGTAGACGAACGACCGGATGGCGATGGCCTCCTGGCCGTCCACCTTCACGACCGCCGGACGCTTCGTCACGATGCCCGTGCCGAGGATCGCCGACTGCGGCAGGAACACGACGGGCGTGTCGAACAGCGCGCCACGCGAACCGGTGTTGGTCAGCGTGAACGTGCCGCCGGCGAGCTCGTCGGGCTTGAGCTGGTTGTTGCGGGTACGCTCGGCCAGGTCCGCGATCGACTTCGAGAACTGTGCGAGGTCGAGCGACGCGGCGTCCTTGATCACCGGGGTGAGCAGGCCGCGCTCGGTGTCCACCGCGATCGAGACGTTCTCGGTCTCCGGGTAGACGATCTCGTCGCCGTCCACGGTCGAGTTGATCTTCGGGTGGGCCTTGAGCGCCTCGGAGGCCGCCAGGGCGAAGAACGGCATGAAGGAGAGCTTCGAACCGGTCTTCTCGAGGAACTCGGCCTTGTTGGCGTCGCGGAACTGGGCCACCTTGGTGACGTCCACCTCGACGACGCTGGTGAGCTGCGCGGTCGACGTCATCGACTGCACGGCACGCTCGGCGACGACCTTGCGCAGGCGCGTCATCTTCTCGCGGGTGCCGCGCAGCGGCGACACCTCGGCGACGAACGGACCGGAGGCGGCGGCGGGTGCTGCCGAGCCGGCGGCGGCCGGGGCCTTCGCGGCGGCGGCGAGCACGTCCTCCTTGCGGACACGCCCGCCGACACCCGAACCGGTGACGGTGGACAGGTCGACGCCCTGCTCGTTGGCGAGCTTCCGGACGAGCGGGGTGACGTAGCCGGAGGCGGCGCCGTCCTGCGTCGGGTTCGGCACCGCGGCGGCGGTGGTGCCACCGGCCGCGGGAGCCGCGGCGGCCGGAGCCGGCACGGCGGCGGGCGGAGCCGGGACGGCGGCGGGCGGCGGAACGGGCGCGGCCTGCGGCACGGGAGCGGCGGCGGGTGGTGCCGACGGGGCCTGCGGTGCTGCGGGCTGGGTCTGACCGGCCGGGGCGGGCTCGGGCTGGGCGGGCGCCGGGGCGGGGGTCTCGGACTCCTGCTCGGTGCTCGGCTCGGCCTCGGGCTCCTCGGCCTCGGCAGCGGCGGCGTTCGACGAGTCCGCGTCGGACGAACCCTGGTCGGAGGAACCGGAGTCGGACGAGCCGGAGCCGTCGCCGATCTTCACGAGGGCGGTACCGACCTCGACGGTCTCGTCCTCGGGGACGAGGATCTCCTCGATGACGCCGGCGATCGGCGACGGGATCTCGGTGTCGACCTTGTCGGTCGAGACCTCGAGCAGCGGCTCGTCGACCTCGACCCGGTCACCGACGTTCTTCAGCCATCGGGTCACCGTGCCCTCGGTGACGCTCTCGCCGAGCGCCGGGAGGTTGACGGATTCGCTCATCGGGTGGACTCCTCTTCGCAGGGGTGGTTCGTGGTGGTGGTCATGGTGTTCACAGGGCGTGCAGCGGCTTGCCCGCGAGGTGCAGGAAGGCCTCGCCGAGGGCTTCGTTCTGGGTGGGGTGGGCGTGCACCAGGGGAGCGACGTCCTCCGGGTGGGCCTCCCAGTTCACGGCGAGCTGTGCCTCGCCGATCAGCTCGCCGACGCGCGCGCCGATCATGCTGACGCCGACGACCGGGCCGTCGACGACACGCACGACCTTCACCGAACCGGAGGTGCCGATGATGTGGCTCTTGCCGTTGCCGGCGAGGTTGTACTCGTACGAGTCCACCTTGTCGGCGCCGTACTGCTCTTCGGCCTTCGACTGCGACAGGCCGACCGAGGCGACCTCGGGGTCGGAGTACGTGACCTTCGGGATGTTCTTGTCCTCGATGATCACCGGGTTGAGCCCGGCGATCTCCTCGGCGACGAACATGCCCTGCTGGAAGCCGCGGTGCGCGAGCTGCAGGCCGGGGACGATGTCGCCGACGGCGTAGACGTTCGGCAGGTTGGTCGCGAGGCGCTCGTTCGTGGTGACGAAGCCACGGTCCATGGCGACGCCGACCTCCTCGAAGCCGACGTTCTGCGTGACCGGGCCGCGACCGACCGCGACGAGGAGGACGTCCCCGTCGAAGGTCTTGCCGTCCTCGAGGGTGACGACGACGCCGTTCTCGTGCTGCTCGACGCCCTGGAACCGGACACCGAGCGAGAACTCGATGCCGCGCTTGCGGAACGCGCGCTCGAGCTGCTTCGACATCGACTCGTCCTCGGCCGGCACGAGGTGCGGGAGCGCCTCGACGATCGTGACCTCGGCGCCGAAGGACTTCCAGACGCTGGCGAACTCGACGCCGATGACGCCGCCGCCCAGGATGACGACCTTGTTCGGCACGTAGTCCATGCGGAGGGCGGTGTCGGAGGTGATCACGCGGCCGCCGATCTCGAGCCCCGGCAGGGACTTCGAGTAGGAGCCGGTCGCGAGCACGACGTTCTTGCCGGTGACGGTCTGGTCGCCCACCTGGACGGTGTTCTGCGACGTCAGGCGGCCCCAGCCCTCGACGACGGTGATGCCGCGGGCCTTGATGAGGCCCTGCAGGCCCTTGTACTTCGAGTTGATGACGCCCTGCTGGTACTCGATGACCTTCGGCACCTCGACGCCGGCGAACTCGGCGATGACGCCGTACTTCTCGGCGTCACGGGTCCCGTCGGCGATCTCGGCGGCGTGCAGCAGCGCCTTGGTGGGGATGCAGCCGCGGTGCAGGCACGTCCCTCCGAGCTTGTCGCCCTCGATGAGCGCGACGCTCATGCCGAGCTCGGCGGCCCGCAGCGCTGCGGCGTACCCACCGCTCCCGCCACCGAGGACCACGACGTCGTAAGTCTGTTCCGTCACCTGGTGCAACTCCCTCGTGCGTGTCGGGCCGGTCGGGCCCGCGTGGACACCGCGGTGGCGGCGTCCGACGGTCGGACCGCGTGGTTCCGGTCCCGTCCCGTGCAGTACCGGTGGGAGGCGCTGCGACGCGCACTGCCCACCGGTACCAAACCTACTACTCGGACTGGAGGTCTTCTGCGAGCGCGATGAGCGTGCGGACCATCACGGCCGTCGCACCCTTGCCGAGCCAGCCGTAGCCGCCGCCCTTGTGCTCCGACGGGCCGGCGATGTCGAGGTGCGCCCACGGGATGCCCTCGCCGACGAAGCGCTCCAGGAACGCGCCGGCCAGCAGCATGCCACCGGCCGTGTTGCCGACGGTGGCGTTGAGCATGTCGGCGATCTCGCTGCCGAGTCGGGCCCCCATCTCCTCGGGCAGCGGCATCGGCCAGATCGGCTCCGCGACGGTGCCGGCGATCGCGCGGACACGCTCGACCAGGTCGTCGCTGCCCATCAGGCCCGTGGTGCGCTCACCGAGCGCGACGACCTGGGCGCCGGTCAGCGTGGCGACGTCGACGATCGCGTCGGGGTGCTCGAGCGATGCAGCGGCCATCGCGTCGCCGAGCACGAGACGGCCCTCGGCGTCGGTGTTCGTCACCTCGACGGTCTTGCCGTTCTTCAGCGTCAGGACGTCGCCCGGGCGGGTCGCCGAACCCGAGGGCATGTTCTCGGCGAGGGCGAGCCAGGCGGTCACGCGCACGTCGAGCCCGAGCCGGGCGGCGGCGACGGTGGCGGCCAGGACGGTCGCGGCACCGGTCATGTCGGTCTTCATGCCGAGCATCGACGCGGCCGGCTTGAGCGAGAGGCCGCCCGAGTCGAAGGTGATGCCCTTGCCGACGAGGGCGAGGTGCTTCGTCGCCGACTCCGGTGCGTAGCGGACGACCACGAGCCGCGGCGGGCGGACCGAGCCGCGGCCGACGCCGAGGATGCCCCCGAAGCCCTGCTCCTCGAGCGCGTGCTCGTCGAGCACCTCGACGGTAAGCGGCAGGCCGTCGGCGAGTCCGGTGGCGACGTCGGCCACGTCGGACGGACCGAGGTCGCCGGCGGCGGTGTTCACGAGGTCACGGACGAGGGCGGCGGCGTCGCCGACGACGGTCGGGCGCACGGTCGCGTCGGTGACGTCGGCGGGGGCCACGACCTCGATGCGCTGCTCACCGCGGGTCGGGCCGGTGCTGCCGGCGCCCTTGTGACGCGTGAAGGCGTAGGCGCCGAGCGCGGCGCCCTCGAGCGCGGCGTCGACGAGCTCCGCGGAGTCGGTCGGCAGCGCGAGGACGATCGAGGCGGCGTGCGGGAGCTGGCGGACGGCGCTGCCGGCCGCTGCGCGGACCGCTGCGGCGTCGGCGGACGAGCCGAGCCCGACGAGCGCGATCGACGACGCCGTGACGCCGGTGCCCGGGATGCGCACGAGCTGGTCCTTGGCGCCCGTGACGCCGATCGCGGCGAGGTCGAGGTCGGCGAGGGCCGCCACGGCACCGAGCGCGCTCGGCGCGACGGTCGCACCGGCCGTCGCGTCGGCGGCGGCACCCGACGGAGCGGGGCGGACCCCGACGACGAGGACGTCGGCGGCGGTGGTCTCGGGGGAGGAAGTGGTGGTGGAGAGCGTCGGTCGGACCATGCTCCAAGCCTATCCACGCGGTGTTCGCTGACGGCGTGGCCTGCGCGCACGGGACCGTCGGACGCCCCGCCTAGCATGGGGACGGTGAACCACCCCGAGGAGCTCTACACCTTCGACCCGGACGCCCCGAGCGTCCCCGTCGGGCTGCACCTGGTCGCCGGACTGACCGGGTTCGCCGACGCCGGCGCCGCGGTCGCGCAGGTCACCACCTCGGTCCTCGAGGACCTGGACACCCAGCTCGTCGCCGAGTTCGACCCCGACGCCCTGCTCGACTGGCGAGCCCGTCGGCCGGTGATCACCTTCGAGCACGACCACATCGCCGCGGTCGAGCCGCCGCGCCTCACGCTGCACCTCGTCCGTGACGAGATCGGGCAGCCGTTCCTCTTCCTGTCGGGCTACGAGCCGGACTTCCAGTGGAACCGGTTCGTCCGCGCCGTCACCGAGCTCGCCGAGCGCCTGCAGGTCGTCGACACGACGTGGGTGCAGGCGATCCCGATGCCGGTGCCGCACACCCGGCCGATCAACCTCACCGTGTCCGGCACCCGGGCCGACCTCGTCGAGCAGATGAGCGTCTGGAAGCCCGAGACCCAGGCGCCGGCGAACGTCCTGCACCTCGTCGAGCACCGCCTGGCCGAGTCCGGCGCCCAGGTCACCGGGCTGGTGCTGCTCGTGCCGCACTACCTGTCCGACACCGAGTTCCCCGACGCCGCCGTCGCGGCGCTGTCCGGCATCGCGGCCGCCACCGGCCTCATCTTCCCGACCGACGCCCTGCGTGAGTCGGGTCGCGAGTTCCTGACGCGGGTCGACGAGCAGGTGGCCGGCAACGGCGAGCTCGAACGGCTCGTCTCCGTGCTCGAGGAACGCCACGACACCTACATGGAGGGCAACCCGGTCGGGTCGCCGCTGACCGGCGTCGACGGTCAGGTCCCGACGGCCGACGCGATCGCCGCCGAGCTCGAGCGCTTCCTCGCCGACCGCCGGAGCCAGGGCGAGCCCGGGGAGTGACCGGCCAGGAGGCCCGGGGGGCCTCCGCCACGCACGTCGCCACCGAGCGCGACATGCGTCGTCCATCCGCCCCGCGTCGCCGAGACCGGCAGGCGTCCCCGAGGGGCACCGGCGTCGGTAGCCTGTCCTGGTGAACTCCCGTCGTGCCTTCCTCATCTGGGGGGTCGCGGTCCTCGCCTACGTCCTCGCCGTCGTGCAGCGCTCCTCGCTCGGGGTGTCCGGTGTCGACGCCCAGGAGCGGTTCGCGGTCTCCGCAGCGGTGCTGTCCACCCTCGCCGTGGTGCAGATCGCCGTGTACGCCGCCCTGCAGATCCCGGTGGGGATCGCCCTCGACCGCATCGGACCCCGCCGGCTGCTCGTCATCGGTGCCGTCCTGCTCGTCGTCGGCCAGGCGGTGGTCGCGGTCTCGCCGTCGATCGTGCCGGCGATCGCGGGCCGCGTGTTGGTCGGTGCCGGCGACGCGATGACGTTCATCTCGGTCATCCGGCTCGTCCCGATGTGGTTCAGCGGCCGGATCCTGCCGCAGATCTCCCAGTGGACCGGCAACCTCGGCCAGGTCGGCCAGATCCTGTCGGCGTTCCCCTTCGCGGTGCTCCTGCACACGGCGGGGTGGACCCCCGCGTTCGGCGTCGCCGCGGCCGCGAGCGCGGTCGGGCTCGTGCTCGTCGTCGTCTTCGTGCGGAACGGTCCGGTCCCCGCGCGGACCGGGTCCATCCCGCTCCCGGGTTCCTGGGGCGGTGCGTTCCGGACGTTCGGGCACGCGCTCCGCCGCCCCGGTACCCAGCTCGGGTTCTGGTCGCACTACGTCACGCAGTCGTCCGGGACCGTGTTCTCGCTGCTCTGGGGCGTGCCGATGCTGCGCGGGCTCGGCTACACCCCCGGCGAGGCCGCGGGGTTCCTCACCGTGATCGTGCTCGTCGGCTTCGTCGCCGGTCCCGCGCTCGGCGTGCTCTGCGCCCGCTTCCCGATGCGGCGGTCGAACCTGGTGCTCGGGGCGGTCGTCCTGCTCGCCGTGGTGTGGACGGCGATCCTGCTCTGGCCGGGGCACCCGCCGACCTGGCTGCTCGTGCTGCTGGTCGTCGCCATGGGCATCGGCGGCCCGGGATCGCTCATCGGGTTCGACTTCGCGCGCACCTTCAACCCCGTCGGGTCGCTCGGCTCGGCGAACGGCATCGTCAACGTCGGCGGGTTCCTGGCGGCCTTCGTGATGATGTACCTCATCGGGCTGGTGCTCGACGTCGCGGCCGGGGTCACCGGCGAGACCGTCTTCGCGTGGGACAACTTCCGCGTCGCGCTCACCGTGCAGTACCTCGTCGTCGGGTTCGGGGTCGCCATGTTGCTGCACGCACGCCACCGGACACGGCGCCAGCTGCACGCCGAAGAGGGAATACGCGTCGGCCCGCTCTGGGTTGCCCTCGTTGCACGCCTGCGGAAGCGGTCCGTGCAATAATGATCACGGACCCGTTCGGGCCCCCTTGTCCGCCAGTGCTCTCCAGAGCGCCGTCGAACGCGGGGGACTTGACATGGGTCCTAGTGCTGCCCGGAACGGTAGGACTCGTCCGACGCGGGGAACCGCGGCGCGGGGCCTGGGGCGGCGAGGGAGGCCACGACCCCACGAACGTGGCACGACGAGAGAGGTGATCGCATGGCTGCCCGGAGCACGACGATCGATCCCACGAAGGACAACGCACCCGAGGGCACCGCGGACGAGACCGCGGAGACCGAGGGCACGGCCGCGCCGAAGAAGCGCGCCACGAAGGCCCCCGCCAAGAAGGCACCGGCGAAGAAGGCCGCCCCGAAGGCGAAGAAGACCGACGCCGTCGACGAGGCCATCGCCTCCGACGAGCCCGTCGAGGAGCCGACCGACGAAGCCGACGAGACCGAGGACAAGACGGTCAAGCCGGACGCCGCAGCGGCGGTGGCCGCCGGTGCACTCGTCATCTCGCAGACCGACGACGACGAGGCGCCGGTCTACTCGACGACCATCACCGGTGCGACCGCCGACCCGGTCAAGGACTACCTGAAGCAGATCGGCAAGGTCGCCCTGCTCAACGCCGAGCAGGAGGTCGAGCTCGCGATGCGCATCGAGGCCGGCCTGTTCGCCGAGGACAAGCTGCAGCACGCGACCGGGCTCTCGAAGCCCGCCGAGCGCGAGCTGCGCTGGGTCGCCCGCGACGGTCAGCGTGCGAAGTCGCACCTGCTCGGCGCGAACCTCCGCCTGGTCGTGTCGCTCGCCAAGCGCTACACCGGCCGCGGCATGCAGTTCCTCGACCTCATCCAGGAGGGCAACCTGGGCCTGATCCGTGCGGTCGAGAAGTTCGACTACACCAAGGGCTTCAAGTTCTCGACCTACGCGACGTGGTGGATCCGCCAGGCAATCACCCGTGCCATGGCCGACCAGGCCCGCACCATCCGCATCCCGGTGCACATGGTCGAGGTCATCAACAAGCTCGCCCGCGTCCAGCGTCAGATGCTGCAGGACCTCGGTCGCGAACCCACCCCGGAAGAGCTCGCCCGCGAGCTCGACATGACCCCGGAGAAGGTCGTCGAGGTCCAGAAGTACGGCCGTGAGCCGATCTCGCTGCACACGCCCCTGGGCGAGGACGGCGACTCGGAGTTCGGTGACCTCATCGAGGACACCGAGGCGGTCGTGCCGGCCGACGCGGTGGGCTTCACGATGCTGCAGAAGCAGCTCGAGAGCCTGCTCGACTCCCTGTCCGAGCGCGAGGCCGGTGTCATCCGCATGCGCTTCGGCCTCGGTGACGGCCAGCCGAAGACCCTCGACCAGATCGGTGACACGTTCGGCGTGACGCGCGAGCGCATCCGTCAGATCGAGTCGAAGACGATGGCGAAGCTCCGCCACCCGTCCCGGTCCCAGTCGCTCCGCGACTACCTCGAGTAAGCCGGCATGCGGTTCTTCATCCCGATCCTGATCGGGCGGATCCTCCGCGCCCTCGCCCGTGCGCGGGGCGGCGGGTCCGCCTACCCGGGCTACATCGTGCTCAAGCTCGTGCCGGAGTTCCTGCAGCACGTGACGAAGCAGTTCCCGAACGGCGTCGTCTTCGTGCTCGGCTCCAACGGCAAGTCGACGACGACGCACATGATCTCGGACATCGTCCGGGCCCACGGGCTGCGGGTCTTCACGAACCCCTCCGGTGCGAACCTGCCGCAGGGCATCGCGTCGGCGCTGCTGTCCGAGGTTTCGCTGACCGGCAAGCTCAAGGCGGACATCGGCATCCTCGAGGTCGACGAGGCCTTCGCGGTCGAGCTCGCCGGCATCCTGTCGCCGTCGACGGTCACGATGCTCAACGTCCAGGTCGACCAGCTCTACCGGTTCTTCGAGACCGAGCGCGTCGCGGACATGATGCTCGACACGGCTGCCCTGGCGTCGCGCAACGTCATCACGAACCGTGACGACCAGTTCCTCGACGCCTACGCCACGTCCGGCGACCAGCGTGTGCTGCGCTTCGGCGCGAGCGCCGAGGTCGTCGCTGCGGCCCCGAACGGTCTGCAGAACGCCGACGACTTCGACCGCCAGGACGGTCAGGCGAACGAGGCGGACGCCGAGGTCGTCGTGAACACCGGCGACGGCGCGACGATCCGCTTCGACGGCGCCGAGATCCCGGTCCGTCTGCCGGCCCGTGGCCTGCACTACGCGGTCGACGCCGCCGCGGCCACCGCGACGGCGAGTGCCGCCCTCGGCGCGCAGTTCCGCGCGGACGCCGTGACCAAGGCCTTCGGCACGATGAAGCCGGCGTACGGCCGTGGCGAGCGGCTGCCCATCGCGGGTGAGTCCGCCGAGTTCACGATGTTCAAGAACGCCGCGAGCCTGCAGCTCAACCTCGACGCCCTGCCGGACCAGCCCGAGCAGGTCCTCATGGCGATCGACGAGGGCACGCCCGACATCTCCTGGATCTACGACATCGACTTCTCGAAGCTCGACCACGTGGACGTCGTCTCCGGTGACAAGGCGTGGCAGATCGCGATCGCGCTCGAGCATGCCGGTGTCCGCATCGGCCGGGTCGAGCCCGACGTCGAGGCAGCCATCAAGCACATGGAGCAGCTCGGCTCGACGACCCGCGGGACGAAGAACTTCATCGTCAACTACGAGATCATGATGATCGCCCGCAAGGCCCTCGGCCACCCGGACATGGAGAAGACCGCATGACGGCCGACCGGCTGACCATCCTGCACGTCTACCCCCGTCAGATGGGCGTCTCGGGGGACCGCGGCAACGTCGCGGCCATCGTCCGCCGCGCAGCCGCAGCGGACATCGCGACCGAGGTCGTCGAGTACGCACCCGGCGACGTGCTCCCCACGACGGCCGACGTCGTCGTGATCGGCAACGGGCCGCTCAGCGCGATGCGGTCACTCGGCGCCGACGTCACCCGCATCGCGGAACCGCTCCGTGCCCTCGCCGCATCGGGCGTGCCGGTCGTGGCGGTCGGCGGCGGGTTCGACCTCGCGACGAACGAGGTCGTGCCCACCGAGGGAGCGCCCGTGCAGGGCTTCGGTGTGTTCGACGCCCGCGCCGTCCGAGGTGCGGAGCGTCGGGTCAACTACTTCGTCCTCGACACCCGCTACCCGCTGCTGCCGGGAGCGCCGACGCGCCTCGCCGGCTTCGAGGACCACGCGACGCGCATCGAGCTCGCAGACGGCGTCGTCCCCTTCGCGGACGTCGTGTCCGGCGGCGGCAACCAGGCCGGTTCCCCGGTCGAGGGCGCGATCGTCGGGACCTCGTTCGGCACCCACACCCAGGGGCCGATCCTGCCGCTCAACCCGCAGCTCACCGACGGTGTGCTCGCCGCGGCGACGACGCGCCTCGGTCGGGAGTACGCGCCCGACCCCGAGGGGACGGCGGCCATCGACCGCTACGCCCGCGAGGCACGCGCGACCGTCGACCGCTACGTCGACAAGGCGTTCAAGCGCATCGCCTGACGTCGAGATCGATCGACGCCGACGAAGGCCGGGTCCGGGAGGGCCCGGCCTTCGTCGTGCCCGGCACGATGGCAACGGACGGCAACGCCTTCCCCACTCGACCAACATCTGAAATGTCGGAGACTGGAAAGGGAGGCTTCATGCACCACAACAAATTCGTCCTCGCCCTGGTCGGTGCGCTCGTCGTGACCATCACTACCGCCGGAGCGGTCGTCCGAACCGCTCCTGCGGAGGCAGCATCAACGCGGATCAGTTCGGCCTGCAGTGCCGTGCCGACGACCACGACCGAGTTCGACGGGATACCGGGGACCATCTTCTACAAGCGACTCCAGTGCCTCGGCACCATGGCACCGGGGCAGTGGGCCTACAGCGGGCCGATCGATGGGGTGATGGGTCCGAACTCCTGGAAGGCAGCATCGGCGCAGCTCGCCCGCGGTGGGTACTACGACGCACCTGCTCTGTACGGATGGGAAAGCGCCGATGTCGTGAAAGCCCTGCAGCGGTGGGCTGCCGCGCACGGCCGGTACAGCGGACCGATCGACGGTGTGTGGGGCCCGAACAGTTACCGTGGCGCGGCCTGGGCGTTGAACCGCGAGTTCTGACGCGAGCACAGAACGACAGGAGGCGCGGTGCCCGCTGGCACCGCGCCTCCTGTCCGTCGCTCTGAACGCTACTTCGACTCGTAGAGTCGGCTGCTCTCGTCGTGCCACTCGATGGCGGTCGCCGCGAGCTTGTCCTTGAACTCGGCGCCGTGGTGGGCGCAGAAGAAGAGCTCGCCGCTCGACATGGTGGCTCGGATGTAGGCCTGCGCCCCGCAGCTGTCGCAACGGTCGGCGGCGGTCAGCTGGTGGTTGCTGACTTCGTCGATGGAGGGGTCCTGCACGGTCTGGGTCATTGCTGTGCTCCTCACGGATCGCAGGTGGTGCCGGGTGGTTGCACCATTTCAACACGTGATGCCTGAGAACGATGCATCCTGCAGCACTGTTTCGCTCAGCGCGGACCGGTTGTCCCCAGTGCGAGTGTCCTCGTCAGGGGTGTCGGTGCGGCTCGCTAGCCTTGGAGCGTGAGCTCCGACTACTCCGCACGCCATCTCTCCGTCCTCGAAGGGCTCGAGGCGGTCCGGAAGCGTCCCGGCATGTACATCGGCTCGACCGACTCCCGCGGGCTCATGCACTGCCTGTGGGAGATCATCGACAACTCCGTGGACGAAGCCCTGGCGGGGCACGGTGACGAGATCGGTGTCGTGCTGCACGCCGACGGCTCGGTCGAGGTCCGCGACACCGCGCGCGGCATCCCGGTCGACGTCGAGCCGAAGACCGGGCTGACCGGGGTCGAGGTCGTGTTCACCAAGCTGCACGCCGGCGGCAAGTTCGGATCCGGCTCCTACGCGGCCTCCGGTGGTCTGCACGGGGTCGGCGCATCCGTCGTGAACGCCCTGTCGGAGCGGCTCGACGTCGAGGTCGACCGCGGCGGCAAGACCTACGCCATGTCGTTCCACCGGGGCGAGCCCGGCACGTTCGACGACGCGAAGGGGATCGGCCCGGACGCACCCTTCACCCCCTTCACCTCGGGCAGCGAGCTCCGCGTCGTCGGCAAGGTCAAGAAGGGCGTCACGGGCTCCCGCATCCGCTACTGGGCCGATCGGCAGATCTTCACGGCCGACGCCCGCTTCAGCACCGACGACCTCGTCACCCGCGCCCGACAGACGGCGTTCCTCGTGCCGGGGCTCGGCATCACCATCACCGACTCGCGGGTGTCCTCGATCGAGGCTGCCGCCGCACGCGCCGAGTCGACCGGCACCACCGTGGAGACCGGCCCGGTGGTCGAGCGCTTCCGGTACGAGGGCGGCATCGGCGAGTTCGTCGAGCACCTGGCGGTCGACACCGCCATCACCGATGTCTGGCGCATCCAGGGCACAGGCACGTTCACCGAGACGGTCCCGATGCTCGACGACAAGGGGCACATGGTGTCCACGTCGGTCGAGCGTTCCTGCGAGGTCGACGTCGCGCTCCGCTGGGGCAGCGGGTACGAGACCGTGTTCCGGAGCTTCGTCAACATCATCGCGACGCCGAAGGGCGGGACCCACCAGGCCGGGTTCGAGTCCGGTCTCGTCAAGGCGGTGCGGGCACAGGTCGAGGCGAACGCCCGCAAGCTCAAGGTGGGGCAGGACAAGCTCGACAAGGACGACGTCCTCGCGGGCCTGACCGCCGTGTTGACCGTCCGGCTGCCGGAGCCGCAGTTCGAGGGACAGACGAAGGAGATCCTCGGCACCCCGGCCGTGCGCAAGATCGTCGACCAGGTGGTGTCGAAGCGGATGACCGAGCTCCTCACCTCGACGCAGCGCACCGAGAAGGCGCAGGCGGCGACCCTCCTCGAGAAGGTCGTCTCCGAGATGAAGACCCGCATCTCCGCCCGCGCCCACAAGGAGACCCAGCGCCGCAAGAACGCACTCGAGAACTCGTCCCTGCCGACGAAGCTCGCCGACTGCCGTTCCCAGGAGACCGAGGGCACCGAGCTGTTCATCGTCGAGGGGGACTCGGCGCTCGGCACGGCGAAGCTCGCCCGGAACAGCGAGTACCAGGCGCTGCTGCCGATCCGCGGCAAGATCCTCAACGTGCAGAAGGCGTCCGTCTCGGACATGCTGTCGAACGTCGAGTGCGCCTCGATCATCCAGGTCATCGGTGCGGGCTCCGGCCGCACGTTCGAGATCGACCAGGCGCGCTACGGCAAGGTCATCATCATGTCCGACGCCGACGTCGACGGTGCGCACATCCGCACCCTGCTGCTGACGCTCTTCTTCCGGTACATGCGCCCGATGATCGAGCAGGGACGGGTCTTCGCGGCCGTGCCGCCGCTGCACCGGGTCGTCGTCGTGAACAGCGGCAAGCCGAACGACACGTTGTACACGTACTCCGAGCAGGAGCTCCAGCGGGTCCTCAAGAAGCTCGAGAAGACCGGCAAGAAGTACCAGGAGCCCATCCAGCGCTACAAGGGCCTGGGGGAGATGGACGCCGACCAGCTCGCCGAGACCACGATGGACCGGACCCACCGCACCCTGCGCCGCGTGAACATCAGCGATGCCGAGAGCGCCGCCAAGGTGTTCGAGCTGCTCATGGGCAACGACGTCGCCCCGCGCAAGGAGTTCATCCTGGCCGGCGAGGGGCTCGACCGGGACCGCATCGACGCGTAGGGGCGACGTGCCGGCCGCCGGCCGCGCCGTGCGGCTGGCTGGCTCCTCGGCGGCATGGCTGTCCGGCTGGCTGTGCAGCTGCGCGGCGGTAGGCGGTGCTACGAGGGCGACTTGGTGGCGCGAAAGCGTCTCGGTGCCGGGAATGCGGCGGTGGCGCTCAAGTGCGGCGGTGCCGCGAAAGCGACCCGGTCCTGCGCGAGCGACTCCGAGCCGCCGTCGTACGCGCTCTGTTCCGCGAGAGCGACAGGATCCCGCCGACAGTTCCCGCCGTTCTGTCGCTTTCGCGCGGCAGGGCAATGGGGCACCCGCTCTCGCCCCGCCGCCGCCGCGCCGCCGCCCCGCCGCGCCGCCTCGCTTCCGCGTGGTGGCGACGGGGCCGCTCCGCGACCTACTTCTGCGTGGACGGACGGGAGGCCCGTGGCGGGGTCGACCCGCGCCTCCCGTCCGTCAACTGCGCCGGTTCCTTCGCGAAAGCGACAGTCCTGCACGAACCATTCGCGCAGGACTGTCGCTTTCGCAGCACCAGCCCACCGCGGCCACTGGCCGACGGCCGCAGCCCGCAGCGACGGCCGCAGGCCGCAGGCCGCAGCCCCGCAGGCCGCAGCCCGCGGGCCGCCGTCCGCAGACCGCCGCTGCGGCAACCGCAGCAGCGGCAGCCGCAGCACCGGCAGCCGCAGCGCGCGGGAGCGGTTGCGCTCCTACGCCTCGCCGGCGGTGCCGTCGAGCGTCGCGGCGCTGCCGCCGATCGAGCCGATGACGGCCTCGAGCGGCGCCCCCGACCCGTCGCGCTTCGACAGCCAGTCCGGCAGCGTGCGTGCTGCGCCGTCGGTGCCGACGGCGTGCGGCGGAGCGATGCCGGCCCAGCCCACGGTCAGGCCGTCCTCGCCCTTCAGGAACGCGTGCGCCCGGACACCCTGCGTGGCACGGCCCTTCGCCGGGAACTCGGACAGCGCCGACACCTTCGCCCGACCGGCGTCGGTGCCGGGCAGCGCGGTCGAGGTCGTCGACACGGTGGCGACCACGGCCTCGTCGGACCGGGAGACGGACCCGAACCAGACGACCGCGGCCCCCGCCGCGAGTGCGACGCCGGCGACGCCACCGGCCGGCAGGCCCTGCGGCCGCACGGCCGACGCCGGGAACCGCAGCAGCTGCGCGTTCGACGTGATGAACACGAGGTCGTCGGACTCCGGAGCCTGCGCAGCGCCGACCACGGCGTCGCCCGGCTTGAGACCGATGGCGGGGAACTCCGGCTTGTCGGGCCAGGCGCCGGGCACGACCCGCTTCACGACGCCCTGCACGGTGCCGATCGCGAGCGAGTCCGACGAAGCGCCGGACAGGTCGACGAGTGCCACGACGGTCTCGCCCTTGGTCAGGGTGAGGAAGTCGGTGACCCGCACGCCGGCGTCCAGCCGCACCGCCGCGGGCGGGACCGCCGGGACGTCGACGGGCGACATCCGCAGCACCCGACCCGTGGAGGTCAGCGCGCCGACCTGCCCGCGCACGGAACTCACGATCGCCGAACGGACGGCGTCGTGCTTGGAGCGCTTCGGGACCCGCACGATGCCGAGCTCGGACGTCGGGATGTCGACGCGCACGAGCCGCCCGGTGGTCGAGAGCAGCACACGGCACGGTGAGTCGGCGATCTGCAACGACTCGGGGTCCACCGCGGCCTTGCGGCCGCCCCGCACCGGGGCGTCGGCCTCGGTGAGCAGGGTCCGGCGCGGGGTCGCGAACCGGTCGGAGACCTCGGTCAGCTCGAGCGCGACCTGGGCGCGCAGCCGCTCGTCCGACGCCAGCAGTTCCTCGAGGGCGGCGATGTCGGCGAGGAGCTGGTCGCGTTCGGCCTCGAGCTCCATGCGCGAGAACTTCGTCAGGCGGCGCAGGCGCAGTTCGAGGATGTACTCGGCCTGGACCTCGGACAGGTCGAAGACGTCACGCAGGCGGTTGCGCGCGGCCTCGGAGTCGTCCGAGGTGCGGATGACCTGGATGACCTCGTCGATGTCGAGGATCGCGACGAGCAGGCCCTCGACCAGGTGCAGCCGTTCCCGACGCCGGGCCAACCGGTACTGCGACCGGCGGGTGACGACGTCCAGACGGTGCTGCACGTACACGTCGAGGAGCTCGCGCAGCCCGAGCGTGCGCGGGGAGCCCCCGACGAGCGCCACGTTGTTGATGCCGAAGCCGTCCTCGAGCGGGGTGTGCTTGTACAGCTGCTCGAGCACGGCGGTCGGGTTGAAGCCGCTCTTGATCTCGATGACCAGCCGCAGCCCGTGGTTGCGGTCGGTCAGGTCCTTGACGTCGGAGATGCCGACGAGCTTCTTCGACTGGACGCCGTCCTTGATCTTCTCGATCACGCGTTCCGGCCCGACCAGGTACGGCAGCTCGGTCACGACGAGGCCGACCCGCCGCGGGGTCAGGTTCTCGATGCTGACCTTCGACCGGGTGCGGAACGAACCGCGCCCCGTCGCGTAGGCGTCGCGGACCCCGGACAGCCCGACGATCGTGCCACCACCGGGCAGGTCGGGGCCGGGGACGAACTCCATGAGCTCGTCGAGCGTGGCGCCGGGGTTCATGAGCAGGTGCTTCGCGGCCTCGACGACCTCGCCGAGGTTGTGCGGTGCCATGTTCGTCGCCATGCCGACCGCGATGCCGGAGGCGCCGTTGACGAGGAGGTTCGGGAATGCCGCGGGCAGCACGCCCGGCTGCATGATCTGGTTGTCGTAGTTCGGGACGAAGTCGACGACGTCCTCGCCCAGGCCCTCGGTCATCGCCATCGAGGGCTCGGCGAGCCGCGCCTCGGTGTACCGGGCCGCGGCGGGACCGTCGTCGAGCGAGCCGAAGTTGCCGTGCCCGTCGACGAGCGGCACCCGCATCGTGAAGGGCTGGGCCATGCGGACGAGCGCGTCGTAGATGGCACCGTCGCCGTGGGGGTGCAGCTTGCCCATGACCTCGCCCGTCACCCGGGCGCTCTTGACGTGTCCGCGGTCCGGCCGCAGGCCCATCTCGGCCATCTGGTACAGGATCCGCCGCTGGACCGGCTTCAGGCCGTCGCGGGCATCCGGCAGTGCGCGCGAGTAGATGACGGAGTACGCGTACTCGAGGAACGACCCCTGCATCTCCTCGGAGACGTCGATCTCCTCGATGCGCTCACCGTCGGGCAGCCCGACTGCGTCCGTGCGTGCCATGGCACCTTTCTGGGCGGACAGACCGCGCTGGCTGGCCAGCGTCGTCTGGAAGACCGCGGTCTGGAAGACTCTGTGGAATGGGAACCAGCGTACCGACGGCCCCCGACGCCGCCGCGAACCTCGCCGACGTCCTGCCGAGTTGCCTCGTCGCGCTCGGCGCTGCGGACGACACGTGGTTGCGCGAGAGCGGCCTGGAGGCCCGGATCACCCTCCGCCCCGCCCGTTCCGCGGTCGTCGTGCTGGTCGACGGCCTCGGTGCCGGCGCGCTGTCCGCGCGCGCCGGACACGCCCGCTGGCTCGCCGCCGCGAAGGGGACCGGCACCGCGAAGAAGCTGCGGAGCGGGTTCCCGACGACCACGGCCGCCGCGCTCACGACGCTCACGACCGGGCGCTCGCCCGGCACTCACGGGGTCGTCGGCTACAGCGGTTGGGAACCCGGTTCCGGCACCGTCGTCAACCTGCTGAGCGGGTGGGACAGCCAGGTCCCGGCGGGGTGGCTGCTGTCCGACACCCTGTTCACCAGCGCGACCGGGCTCGGCGTCGACCCGGTGGTGGTCGGTCCCGACCGCTACCGGTCGTCGGGCATGACCGCGAACGTGCTCGGCGGGGCACGCTACGTCTCGGCCGACTCGATCCCGGACCGCGTCGACGCGGCCCTCGCTGCGACGGCGACCGGCCGCTCGCTCGTCTACCTGTACGTGCCGGAGCTCGACTCGATCGGGCACAAGCACGGCTGGCAGTCGGACCGGTGGACCGCGTCGCTCGAACTGCTCGACGGGGAGCTCGCCCGGCTCGACGCCCGGTCGGCTGCCGACGTCGGCGTGCTCGTGACGGCGGACCACGGCGTGCTCGACGTCCCCGAGCACGCGAACATCGCCATCGACCCGCTGCTGCTCACCGACGTCGTCGGCGTCGCGGGGGACCCGCGTTGCCGGCAGTTCACCGTCGCCCCCGGCACCGACGTCCGGGCACTGGTCGGTGCCTTCCGGGCGAAGTACGGCAAGAAGGCCTTCGTGGCGAGCCGTGACGAGGCCGTCGAGGCGGGCTGGTTCGGCACCGTCGACCCGCGGGTCGCGCCGCGGATCGGCGACGTGGTCCTGGTCGCCCGTGGTTCCTGGGCCTTCAACGACGACCGGGCACTGCGTGCGAACGAGACGCCTCGCCGGATGGTCGGCCAGCACGGCGCCATGACGGACGACGAACTGTTCGTCCCGCTCCGGCTCGCCGGAGCCTTCGCCTAGGCGACCGACCGCCGCGGGACGGCCCGGGTCAGGCGGGGTCGTCGTCCGGACGGGTGCCGAAGACGATCTCGTCCCAGCTCGGCATCGACCGACGGTTGCGCTTGCGACGCTCCTGACGCCCCTCGGCCTCGGGGGCGGAGGTCGGACGGTCCTCGGCCGGCTGCGGCGCCGTCCCGCGGGCGTCGTCGTCCTCGAACCCCTGCAGCGGGATGTCCACGACGCTGATCGACGTGCCGCGGGGCTCGTCGCGCTGGTCCGTGAACGAGGCGGCCTCGCGCTCTCCGCGTCGGCGACGCAGGGCCTCGAGCAGGTCGGCGGTCTCGTTGCCGGGCGCTCGCTCGTCCACCACGGCCTGGCCGATGCGGGGCAGCGGCGCACGCAGGGGCGCGCGGTCCACGGGCTCGGGCTCGGCGGGGGCCTCGTCGGGCTCGTCGACGCGGAACGCGCCCGAGTCGAAGCGGGTGCCGTCGTCGTCCGGCTGCTCGTACTCGACGGCGCGCAGGCGCGGGGCGATGCCTTCGTCCTCGGTGTGCGACAGGCGGTGGGCGTCGCCGTTGTCCGGCACCAGGGTCGACGTCTTCGGGTCGAAGCGCCACTGCGCGTCGTGCTCGACCTCGGCCGCCGTGTAGCGCACGCGCACCTGCCAGCCGCTCTCCGGGTGCTTCCAGGAGCCCCAGGTGATCGCGGTGGCCTCGCCGGCCTCGAGCTTGGCGGTGATCGCCTCGCCGAAGGTGTCGGGGGCCTGGTCGTCGACCGGGGTCACCGGGACGCGGTGCGAGGCGTCGAGGATGAACGCACGTTCGGCGAGCACCGGGCCCTCGAACCGACGCACGTACTCGACGTCCACGTCGAGCGCGGCGGCGACGTCCGCGGCGTCGGCGCCGCCACGGATGCGTGCCTGGACGTCCTTCGGGGAGACCCGCTTCTGCGGTCCCGCCTCCGGGTTCGCCTGGCGGACCTGCCCCGGCAGCGACGACGTGACGGGCAACCGGAACTCGGTGCCGCCGTCGGTCGCCAGGAGGAGTGCGCCGGACTCGACTCCGATGACTCTCACGTCTTGCATGGTTCCGCCTTCCGAGCATCGCGTACGGTCGTGCGTCGTACCCCGTGAGTATGCAGTCACCGCGCGGCGTTCCGTGGGAGGCGCACGGGCGTGCCGCGGACTGCGCGACGGACGTTGTCGGACAGCGGGAATGTCCGGTGTCGACCGCGGGTTGCAGGGCCACGACGACCCGCCGAAGCACTCGGTTTGCGCTCCGGCGGGACGTGGTGCAAACTGTCGCCGCCGATCACCCGGCGACGACCTCTCGATACGAGAAATGGATGGGCATGGCCACCGATTACGACGCCCCCCGGAAGACCGACGACAACTCCGACTCGGAGTCGATCGAGGCCCTCAAGGAGCGCGTTCCCGACAAGATGTCGGGGGTCGTCGACGATGATTCGGACAACCCCGGCAGCTTCGAACTCGCCGGACAGGACCTCAGCGACGTCGACCTCGACGTCGTGGTGCTGCCCCCGCAGGTCGATGAGTTCACCTGCGTCGAGTGCTTCCTCGTGAAGCACCGCTCCCAGCTCGACCACGAGTCGAAGCTCGGACCGGTCTGCGCCGAGTGCGCAGCGCTCTAGACGCACCGATCACCGAAGGCCCGTTGTTCCCCGGAGCAGCGGGCCTTCGCCGTCCCCGCAGTTCCGCGCGTGGTGTGCTGTTCTGCGCGTGGTGTGCTGTTCTGCGCGTGGTGGGTCGAATCGCGCGTGGTGAGTCGGATCGCGCGTAGGGAGCCCTTCCTTCCGGCCTCCTACGCGCGATTTGTCCTCCTACGCGCGGGACTGCTGCGCGGAACAGCCACCCATGCGCGGAACAGCTTCCCACGCGCGAACAGCCACCCACGCGCGGAACTGCACCCGCGCGGAACCGCCCGTCAGGACCGCAGCGCCTCGACGACCTTGGCGGGCTGGCGGACGCTGACGAGCCAGTACGGCGTGGGGTCGGCGTCGTCGCGGACCTCGACCTTCACGACGTCGCGCACGTACCCGCGGAAGAGCGTCCACGCCCGGGCGTCGAGCCGCGGCCCGCGCTGCGTGGTGGCCTCGGCGCCCTCGTACGCCTCGACCGAGCCGACGAGTGCCCGGGGGAGTCGTGCCCGACCCGCGCGGAACTCGGTGTCGGTGACCTCGACGACGGGGGCGAGGACCCAGAGCAGGACGAGCACGCCGAGGTACATCCCGATGGCGACGAGCACGCCGGCCAGGACGCTGATGGGCAGGAAGACGAGCAGGGACGCCGGGATGACGAGGGCCGTCGCCAGGTAGAGCGCCGGGGGCGCCCAGAGTCGTTCGCGGTACAGGGTCACGGGTCCATTCGACCACGACTCGGCCGAGGTCACGGTCCGGTCACGCTCTGCACTACCCTCGTCACGTGACCGAACCAGTCGACGTCCTCTGGACCGGGGAGAACGCCCCCGGCCACGCGCACCCCGGCGACGCCGGTGCCGACCTCGTCTCGACCGAGGCCTTCGTGCTGCAGCCGGGCGAGCGACGCCTGGTCGGCACGGGCCTGCGGATCGCGCTGCCCGACGGCTACGCGGCGTTCGTCGTCCCGCGCAGCGGTCTCGCGGTGAAGCACGGCATCACGATCGTGAACGCGCCGGGGACCGTCGACGCCGGCTACCGCGGCGAGGTCAAGGTGGCGCTGCTCAACACGGACCAGACCGAGCCGTACGCGGTGCAGGTCGGCGACCGGATCGCACAGGTGATCGTGATGCCGGTGCCCCGGGTGACGTACACACGGGTGGACAAGCTGCCCGACAGCGTCCGCGGCCAGGGCGGTTTCGGTTCGTCGGGCTACGGTGACCGGAGCGGTGCCGCCAGCGGCGCCGCCGGAGACGTTCAGGAAGGAACGCGCGCATGAAGTTCGGCCGACGCAAGCGTGACGAGGTCGAGGTGGCGGAAGCCGTCGTCGACGACGTCGAGGTGGCGGACACCACGCCCGAGGTCGACATCGCGATCGATGCCGACGCAGACCTCGACGAGGTCGACGAGGTCGCCCCGACGGACAAGTCCGCGCCCGGCGACCGCGCCGAGAACGGCCCGCACGACGAGACCGAGGCGAACCTGGTCCGTCCGTACGTGGACCTCGGTGGCGTGAAGGTGCTGCCCCGCGAGGGCCTGCACCTGCGCCTCGAGGTCGAGGAGGGTTCGCAGCGCGTCGTCGCGGTGGGCCTGGACTTCGACGACTCGACCCTGCAGGTGCAGCCGTTCGCCGCCCCGCGGTCGACCGGCCTCTGGCACGAGATCCGCGCGCAGATCGCGGACCAGATCGAGCAGCAGGGCGGCACCGTGACCGAGGTCGACGGCCCGTTCGGCCCGGAGCTCCGCGCCTCGGTCCCGGTCGCGGCGGACGGCGGGGTCGCGGGCATGCGCCCGGCGCGCTTCGTCGGCGTCGACGGCCCGCGCTGGTTCCTGCGCGGCGTGATCGCCGGCAAGGCGGCCGAGCAGCCCGACGACGCGTCCGACATCGAGGAGCTGTTCCGCAGCGTCGTCGTCGTGCGCGGCACGACTCCGATGCCGCCGCGCGACCTCATCCCGCTGCACATGCCGAAGTCGACCCAGACCGCGATCTGACGCGTCACCACGTCGACCGACGACACGATCTGCCAGGAGGCCCGGTGCCGGACCACGACGACTCCCCGCGACCCGACGGGGTCACCGACGACCTCCGTGGCGCGTCGGCCGGCCGACCGGCGTCCGACGACCCCCTCGCGTCGGAGCACGCGGAGCCGCTGTCGCTGAACGCGCAGCTCCGCGACGCGGTGCGGAACGCCGGCATCGGCCAGGTCGCCCCCGGCGAGGCGCCGTCCGGCCGTGCCCTGCTCACCGCGGTCGGCGGTGTGCGCGGCCTCGCCGAGTCGGTCCTGCCCGGTCTCGCCTTCCTGGTCGTCTACGCCGTCACGAAGGAGCTCGTGCCGAGCGTCGTGATCCCGGTGGTGATCGGTGCGGTGTTCGTCGTGCTCCGGCTGCTGCAGCGGCAGTCCCTCGCGATGTCGCTCGCCGGCATCCTCGGCGTGGCGATCTCGGCCGGTCTCGCGCTCATCACGGGCAAGGCCGAGAGCAACTTCATCCCGGGCATCGTCATCAACGCCGTGTGGCTCGTCGGGCTGCTCGTGACGCTCGCGATCCGTCGTCCGCTCATCGGGCTGATCGTCGGGTTCCTGCTGCCGCCGAACGCGGACGGCTCGCACCAGGACTGGCGCGCCGACCCGGCCAAGCGCCGGGTGCTGACGGTCGCGACCTGGATCTGGGTCGGCCTCTTCGCGGTCCGGCTGCTCATCGAGGTCCCGCTCTACGTGACCGCCCAGGTGGAGCTGCTGGCCGGGATCAAGCTCATCACCGGCGTCCCGCTCTACGCGGCCGTGCTCTGGGTCACCTGGCTGCTCGTCCGCACCGTGTTCCGTCGCGAGGACGACACCGCCGCGGTGTAGAGTTGTCTCGACATCGAGACAGTTCCCGCGGGCGCTCCGGCGGCCACGGGATTAGGTTTGCCTTGCTGGTGGGACGGTCCACGGCCCGCGAAGATGAGGGCAAACCGATCAGTAGGGAGGCGGCACGGTGGCTGCAGTCAATAGCTTCGGCTCGAAGGACACACTGTCGGTTGGGGGTGTCGACTACGCGATCCACCGGATCGACACGGTTCCCGGTCACGAGAAGCTGCCGTACAGCCTGAAGGTGCTGCTCGAGAACCTGCTCCGCACCGAGGACGGCAAGAACGTCACCGAGGCGCAGATCCGCGCCCTGGGCTCCTGGCAGCCCGACGCCGAGCCCGACACCGAGATCCAGTTCTCCCCGGCCCGAGTGGTCATGCAGGACTTCACCGGCGTCCCCTGCATCGTCGACCTCGCCACCATGCGCGAGGCGATGGCGGAGATCGGTGGCGACCCGAACAAGATCAACCCGCTGTCCCCGGCCGAGATGGTCATCGACCACTCCGTCATCGCCGACCTGTTCGGCCGCGAGGACGCCCTGCAGCGCAACACCGACCTCGAGTACGAGCGCAACGGTGAGCGCTACCAGTTCCTCCGCTGGGGCCAGACCGCGTTCGAGGACTTCAAGGTCGTCCCGCCGGGCACCGGCATCGTCCACCAGGTCAACATCGAGTACCTGGCCAAGGTCACGTACACGCGCCAGTTCGACGGCGAGACGTACGCCTACCCGGACACGCTCGTCGGCACCGACTCGCACACCACGATGGTGAACGGGCTCGGCGTGCTCGGCTGGGGCGTCGGCGGCATCGAGGCCGAGGCCGCGATGCTCGGCCAGCCCGTCTCGATGCTCATCCCGAAGGTCGTCGGCTTCAAGCTCTCCGGTGAGATCCCGGCTGGTGTGACCGCGACCGACGTGGTGCTCACCATCACGCAGGAGCTCCGCAAGCACGGCGTCGTCGGCAAGTTCGTCGAGTTCTACGGCGAGGGCGTCAGCGCCGTGCCGCTCGCGAACCGCGCCACCATCGGCAACATGTCGCCGGAGTTCGGGTCGACCGCCGCCATCTTCCCCGTCGACGACGTCACGCTCGACTACCTGCGCCTCACCGGTCGCGACGAGGCCCAGATCGCCCTGGTCGAGGCCTACTCGAAGACCCAGGGCCTGTGGCACGACGCCTCGGTCGAGCCGAACTACTCCGAGTACATGGAGCTCGACCTGTCCACGGTCGTGCCCTCGATCTCCGGCCCGAAGCGCCCGCAGGACCGCATCGAGCTGTCGAAGGCCAAGGACCAGTTCGAGGTCGACCTCGCCAACTACGCGAGCATCGACCACAGCGAGCAGGACAAGGCCGTCGCCGACACCTTCCCGGCGTCCGACCCGGTGGCAGCGGCCCCCGGTGACGAGCACGCCGTGGACGACCTGCAGGACGCCCCCGGTTCCGAGGTCCCCGTGCACGCCTCGAGCGCGCCCGGCACCGTCTCGAAGCCGACCTCGGTCGCGATCGCCGACGGTGCGCCGTTCACGATCGACCACGGCGCCGTCGCGATCGCCGCGATCACGTCGTGCACGAACACGTCGAACCCGTCGGTCATGATGGCCGCCGGCATCCTGGCCCGGAACGCCGCGAAGAAGGGCCTCACCGCGAAGCCCTGGGTGAAGACCACCCTCGCGCCCGGGTCGAAGGTCGTCACCGACTACTACGAGAAGGCCGGTCTCACGACCTACCTCGAGCAGCTCGGCTTCTACACGGTCGGCTACGGCTGCACCACCTGCATCGGCAACTCGGGCCCACTGCCCGAGGAGATCTCGCAGGCCGTGCAGGACAACGACCTCGCCGTCACCGCGGTGCTCTCGGGCAACCGCAACTTCGAGGGGCGCATCAATCCCGACGTGAAGATGAACTACCTGGCGTCCCCGCCGCTGGTCATCGCGTACGCCCTGGCCGGGTCGATGCACTTCGACTTCGACAAGGACGCCCTCGGGCAGGACCAGGACGGCAACGACGTCTACCTGACGGACATCTGGCCCGACGCGGCCGAGGTGCAGCAGGTCATCGACACCTCGATCGACACCGAGATGTTCACCCACGAGTACGGCTCCGTGTTCGAGGGCGACGACCGCTGGAAGAACCTGCCGACCCCGACCGGTGACACCTTCGAGTGGGACCAGGAGTCGACCTACGTCCGGAAGCCCCCGTACTTCGAGGGCATGACGATGCAGCCCGACGCGGTGTCGGACATCTCCGGCGCCCGCGTGCTCGCGAAGCTCGGCGACTCGGTCACGACCGACCACATCTCGCCGGCTGGTTCGATCAAGGCCGACAGCCCGGCGGGTCAGTACCTCGCCGAGCACGGCGTCGACCGCAAGGACTTCAACTCCTACGGCTCGCGTCGCGGGAACCACGAGGTCATGATCCGCGGCACGTTCGCGAACATCCGTCTGCGCAACCAGCTGCTGGACGGTGTCGAGGGCGGCTACACCCGCGACTTCACGACGCCCGACGGTGACCAGTCGTTCATCTACGACGCCTCGCAGCACTACCAGGAGCAGGGCATCCCGCTCGTCATCTTCGGTGGCAAGGAGTACGGCTCCGGCTCGTCGCGCGACTGGGCGGCCAAGGGCACGAACCTGCTCGGCGTCCGTGCGGTCATCACCGAGAGCTTCGAGCGGATCCACCGCTCGAACCTCATCGGCATGGGCGTCGTCCCGCTGCAGTTCCCGGCGGGCGAGACGGTCGAGTCCCTCGGGCTCGACGGCACCGAGGTCGTCTCGATCTCCGGGCTGACCGAGCTGAACGAGGGCCGCACCCCGAAGACGGTGCACGTCACCGCGACGCCGAGCGAGCACTCGCCGGCCGGCAAGCAGCCGATCGAGTTCGACGCGGTCGTCCGCATCGACACCCCCGGTGAGGCCGACTACTACCGCAACGGCGGCATCCTGCAGTACGTGCTCCGCTCGCTCGTCTGACGCGACCCGGATACTGCCTGGAGGCGCGGTGCCAGCTGGCACCGCGCCTC
>NZ_MJGO01000023.1:88953-103183 GCF_001864895.1 Curtobacterium sp. MCBA15_009 | reverse complement strand
CTGGCACCGCGCCTCCAGTCCGTTCCGTCCCCACGCGAATAGAGTGGGCCGACAGCCCCACGAAAGGAGCGCCCGTGAGCCTGCTCAGCAGCATCACGTCGCCGCGCGACCTGAAGCGTCTGTCCGACGCGCAGATGACCGACCTCGCCGCCGAGATCCGGCGCTTCCTGGTCGCCGAGGTCGCGAAGACCGGTGGGCACCTGGGGCCGAACCTCGGCGTCGTCGAGTTGACGCTGGCGATGCACCGCGTGTTCGACTCGCCGAGCGACCCGTTCGTCTTCGACACCGGGCACCAGTCGTACGTGCACAAGCTCGTCACCGGCCGGCAGGACTTCTCGAAGCTGCGCGAGCGGGGCGGCATCGCCGGGTACCCGCAGCGGAGCGAGTCCGAGCACGACATCGTCGAGTCCTCGCACGCGTCGTCGTCGCTGTCGTGGGCGGACGGCATCTCCCGCGCCTTCGGGCAGACGGGGCAGACCGACCGCACCGTCATCGCGGTCGTCGGGGACGGCGCGCTCACCGGCGGGATGACGTGGGAGGCGCTCAACAACATCTCCGACGACAACGACCGTCGACTCGTCATCGTCGTGAACGACAACGGTCGCTCGTACGCGCCGACGATCGGCGGCATGGCGCGGTTCCTCAGCTCGATGCGGACGCGGCGCGAGTACCGGGCGCTGTACGAGACCTCGCGGGCGGTGGCCGACCGGTTCGGTGCGCCGGGGCGCGCGGTGTACCGGGGCATGCGGGGCGGCCTGCACGGGTTCCTGTCACGCTTCACGAACAACGAGGCGCTCTACTCGAACCTCGACATCAAGTACATCGGTCCGGTGAACGGGCACGACCAGCGCGCGGTGGAGGCCGCACTCCGGCAGGCCAAGGCGTACGGCGCCCCGACGATCGTGCACGCGATCACCGAGAAGGGCCACGGCTTCGAGCCGGCCCTGCGCGACCAGGCCGACCAGTTCCACGCCGTCGGCCACATCGACCCGGAGACGGGGGAGTCGCTCGACACGGCGTCCGGGCCGTCGTGGACCTCGGTGTTCGCGTCGTCGCTGGCGGACGCCGGCTCGGCGGACCCGCGCGTCGTCGCCATCACCGCCGCGATGCTCCGGCCGACCGGGCTGCACCTGTTCCAGGAGCAGCACCCCGACCGCGTCTACGACGTCGGCATCGCCGAGCAGCACGCCGTCACGACCGCCGCGGGCCTGGCCTACGGGGGACTCCACCCGGTCGTGGCGCTCTACGCGACGTTCCTCAACCGGGCGTTCGACCAGGTGCTCATGGACGTCGCCCTGCACAAGGCGGGCGTGACGTTCGTGCTCGACCGTGCCGGCATCACCGGCCCGGACGGCCCGTCGCACCACGGCATGTGGGACCTCGCACTGCTCCAGGTGGTGCCGGGCATCCGCATCGCCGCACCCCGCGATGCCGCGACCCTGCGCGAGGAGTTCCGCGAGGCCGTCGCGGTCGACGACGCCCCGACGGTGGTGCGCTTCCCGAAGGGCCAGGTCGGACCGGACATCCCCGCGCTCCGACGGCTGTCCGACGGGGTGGACGTGCTCCGCGACGCGCCCGAGGGCTCACCCGACGTGCTGTTCGTCGCCGTCGGGTCGATGGTCCCCACCGCCCTCGAGGCCGCCGCGCTGCTCGAGGCGCAGGGCATCGGCGTCACCGTGGTGGACCCGCGCTGGGTGGTGCCGATCCCGTCGTCGCTCATCGAGCTGTCCCGGACGCACCGTCTCGTCATCACGATGGAGGACGGCGTGCGGGTCGGCGGCGTCGGCACGCGCCTGCGGCAGGACCTGCGGGCCGCCGGCGTCGACACCGGGGTGAACGAGCTCGGTCTGCCGGAGGAGTTCATCGACCACGCGACGCGCTCCGAGATCCTCGCCGACGTGGGGCTCACGGCGCAGGCGATCGCCCGCGACGTCATCGACCAGGTCGTCGGCACGAAGCTGCCGCAGGCGAAGCCCGCCCGCTCCCGCGAGTCGGCCGCGTCCGACCGCTGAGTCGCGCTGGCGGCTGCGCCGCGCGGGCGGTCGTCGTCGGCTCGACCGTACCCCGCACAACCGGGGTCACCCCGAACCACGGCGATCCGCGGTTCGGGGTGACCCCGGTCGTGCGAGACGGACTGGCGCCGGCTAGCGGGAGGCCGGGCCGACGATCGGCGGCTGGTGGAACGTGCCGCCGAAGACCCGCTCGGACGCGCCGGAACGGTCGAGGTACGGGCTGATGCCACCGGCCTGGAACGGGTAGCCGGCGCCGAGGATGAGACCGAGGTCGATCTCCTCGACGTGCTGCACCACACCGTCCTCGAGCATGCGGTGCACCTCGTCGGCCAGGGCGTCCTCGAAGCGTCGCTGCATCTCGGCGGCGTCGACCGGGTCCGCGTCCTTCTTGGACGGCGCGACCAGCTTCACGGCGGCGGGGTCGTACCCGGTCGCGTTGCCCTTCTTGTCGCGGGTCAGGATCGTCCCGTGCTCGGCGATCTTCCCCAGCCCGTCGCCGGGATAGAAGCGCTCAGGCCACGCGGCGTGGTGCGAGTCGAGCACGTGCGCGCCGACCGGCAGCCCGACGAGTTCGAGCAGCTCGAACGGTGACATCGGCAGGCCGAGCGGTGCGGCGCCCTGCGCGACCGTGTCGAACGAGGTGCCCTGCTCGACGCCGCGCATCGCCTCACCGAGGACGCGTGCGAGCACCCGGTTGACGACGAAGCCCGGCTGGTCCGCGGTGATGATCGCGGTCTTCTTCAGCGTCTTCGCCACGGCGAGGGCCGTGACGAGGGTCTCGTCCGAGGTCGCCCCGGTGCGGACGACCTCGAGGAGCGGCATGACCGCGACCGGGTTGAAGAAGTGGAAGCCCACCAGGCGCGACGGGTCGGCGAGCACCGAACCCATCTCGGACACCGACAGCGACGACGTGTTCGTCGCGAGGATCGCGTCCGGCGCGATGACCGCCTCGACGCGACGGAGCACGTCCTGCTTGACGGACATCTCCTCGAAGACGGCCTCGATCACCCAGTCGGCGTCGGCGAAGGCGTCATACGACACCGAGCCGCTGACGAGTGCGGTGATGCGGTTCGCGTCGTCTGGGGAGATCCGGCCCTTGTCGAGCAGTTTCGCGACCTCGCCACGGATCCGCTCGACCCCGGCGTCGACGCGGGACTGGTCGACGTCGGTGATGACGACGGGGACGCCCAGACGGCGGGCGAACAGCAGCGCGAACTGGGACGCCATGAGCCCGGCGCCGAGGACGCCGACCTTCGTGATCTTCTTCGCCTCGACGCCCTCGGGCGCTCCGACGGGCTTCTTCGCGCGCTTCTGCACGAGGTCGAACGCGTACATCGACGCGGCGAACTGGTCGCCGGAGATGAGGTCGGCGAGGGCGTCGTCCTCGTCCGCGAAGCGCTCGTCGAGGGAACCCGACTTCGCGGCAGCGACGAGGTCGAGCGCCCGGAACGGCGACTTCGGGACCGTGCCGATCTTCGACGCGACCTGGTTCCGCGCGACCTTGACGACGGTGCCCCAGGCGGCCTTCTCGAGCATGCCCGGCTCGTTCTTCCGCACGACCTTGGTCGCGCCGGTGATGACGCCGTCGGCCCACGCCACGGCCGAGGGCAGGAACGTGACCGACGGGATGAGCGCGTCACCGATGCCGAGCTCGACGGCAGCAGGACCGTCGAGCAGACGGTTGTTCTTGAGCGGGTTCTCGACGATGACGCGGAGTGCCTTCTCGGGCCCGATCAGCCGGGGGAGCAGCGTCGCGCCGCCCCAGCCGGGGATGATGCCGAGGAAGACCTCGGGCAGCCCGATGCCCTGCGCGGCCGAGGAGAACACCCGGTACGTGCAGTGCAGGGCGATCTCGAGCCCGCCGCCGAGCGCCAGCATGTTCACGAAGGCGAAGGAGGGGACCCCGAGGTCGGAGAACTTGCGCAGCGTCGCGTGCCCGAGGGCCGCGAGGTCGTGCGCCACCTGCCGCGACGGCACCGAGGCCGCCTGCGACAGGTCGGCGCCGGCGGCGAAGCAGTACTCCTTGCCGGTGATCGCGACGCCCTGGATCGTGCCGGCGGCCGCCTCGGTCTTCAGGGTGTCGAGCACCCCGGAGAGCTCGCGCAGGGTGCGCGGGCCGAGGGTGTTCGGCCGCTTGTGGTCCTTGCCGTTGTCGAGGGTGATGAGCGCCAGCGTGCCGCCGGACGGCATCGTGACGTGCTTCACGTACGAGTGCGTGACGACCTCGTCCTCGCTCAGTTCGGTCAGTCGGTCGTTCTCGACGGTGCTCACGGTCAGGCCGCCTTCCGGGCCGCGCTGCGCGACCAGTTCGGGTTCTCCCAGATGACGGTGCCGCCCTGGCCGAGTCCGATGCACATCGTGGTGATGCCGTACTTGACGTCGGGACGCTCGGCGAACTGCGCGGCGAGCTGGGTCATCAGGCGGACGCCGCTCGACGCGAGCGGGTGGCCGACGGCGATCGCGCCGCCCCACGCGTTGACGTTCGCGGAGTCCTGGGCGATGCCGTAGTTGTCGAGGAACGCGAGCACCTGGACGGCGAACGCCTCGTTGATCTCGAACAGGCCGATGTCGTCGATCGACAGGCCGGCCTTCGCCAGGGCCTTGTCGGTGGCGGGCACCGGTCCGACGCCCATGACCTCGGGTTCGACGCCGGCGAAGGCGAACGAGACCATGCGCATCTTCGTGGGCAGGCCGTGCTGCTTCGCGCCGTCCTCCGACGCGAGCAGGCTCATGGTCGCCCCGTCGTTCAGTCCGGCGGCGTTGCCGGCGGTGACCCGTCCGTGGGGCCGGAACGGCGTCTTCAACGCGGCCAGCGCCTCCAGGGTGGTGCCCGGCCGCGGCGGCTCGTCGGTGCTGACGACGTCCCAGCCGTCGCCCTTGTTGACCTCGACCGGGATGACGTCGGGCTGGAGCTTGCCGGCGGCCCAGGCGGCGGCGTAGCGCTGCTGGGACTGGACGGCGAAGGCGTCCGTGCGGTCCTTCGTGATGGCGGGGAAGCGGTCGTGCAGCCGTTCGGCGGTGGCGCCCATCACGAGCGCGTCGCTCGAGACCATGCGCTCCGCGACGAAGCGGGGGTTCGGGTCGGCGTTGAAGCCCATCGGGTGGCGTCCCATGTGCTCGACACCGCCGGCGATCGCGACGTCGGCCGCGCCGAAGGCGATGGCACCGGCGAGCGTCGTGACGCTCGTCATCGCACCCGCGCACATGCGGTCGATGGCGTACCCGGGCACCGACTTCGGCAGCCCCGCGAGCATCCCGACCGTGCGGCCGAGCGTCAGCCCCTGGTCACCCTGCTGCGTGGTGGCCGCGACGGCGACGTCGTCCACCGCCGCTCCGTCGAGCTGGGCGTTCCGGTCGAGCAGGCCGCGCATCGCGTGCACCGCGAGGTCGTCGGACCGGGTCTTCCAGAACACCCCCTTCTCGCCGGCTCGTCCGAACGGTGTCCGTACGCCGTCCACGAAGACGACGTCTGATGCCTTTGGCAACTGGGCCTCCAGATCCTCATCGATCGGGCCGGACCGCTGGTCGGTCCGGCCGGGCCGGGCCTCGCCCGGCGACGCTCCCGACGCTATGCCCCCAGGCTGGGCGGCCGCATGCCGGTTGGGCGGTTCCTACGACGCGTCGTCGTCCGACGACGCCGGCTGCTGTTCGGCAGCGACAAAGGCCGACGCGATGATCGACGCGGTCTCCTCAACCTGCCACGGGCGGGCGTCGTGGGACGCGAGCACCGCCCCGACGGTCTCGGTCGCGATCGGCGTCGGCGGCTCCCACGAGACCTGACGCAGGGTCTCCGGCGTGAGGACGTTCTCGAGCGGGATGTCGAGCTCCTCGGCGCGGGCGGTGACGGCGGCGCGAGCGGCCTTGTACCGCCGGTCGGCGGCGGGGTTGCGGTCGGCCCAGGCACGGGGCGGGGGCAGCGTCGCCTCGCCGGTGCCGCGGAGCTTCGGCAGGTCCTCGGTGGTGCGGCCCTCGTCGACGGCGGCCCACCAGCGGTCGAGCTCGGAGCGGCTCGCCCGGCCGGTGAACGCCCGGAGACCGGCGAGCTCGCTGCGGGACGCCGGTGCCGCTGCCGCGGCGGCGACGATCGCGGCGTCGGGGATCGTGCGACCGGGGGCGACGTCGGCGTCGCGGGCGTAGGCGTCCCGTGCCGTCCACAGCGACCGGGCGATCGCCAGCGCCCGGGCGCCGCGCAGGGCGTGCATGCCGGACAGTCGTCGCCACGGCTCGGCGCGCTGGGGCTTCGGTGCGCGGGTGAGCACGGCGGCGAACTCCTCGGCGGCGATCCGCGTCTTGCCGGCCACCTCGAGCTGCTCGGCGAGGGCGTCCCGCAGGTCGGGGAGCAGTTCGACGTCGAGCGAGGCGTACACGAGCCACGACTGCGGCAGGGGACGCGTCGACCAGTCGGCGGCGGAGTGCGCCTTGGCGAGCGTGATGCCGAGCAGCTGCTCCACCACGGCTCCGAGGCCGACGCGCGGGAACCCGGCGATGCGGGCACCGAGCTCGGTGTCGAAGATGCGCGTCGGGACGAGGCCGACCTCCTGCAGGCACGGCAGGTCCTGCGAAGCGGCGTGGAAGAGCCACTCCTCGTCGACGATCGCGGCCTGCAGGTCGGAGAAGTCGCCGATCGCGATCGGGTCGAACAGGAACGCGCCGGCACCGCGACGGAAGACCTGGATGAGGTACGCGCGCTGCGAGTACCGGTAGCCGCTGGCCCGCTCCGCGTCGACCGCGACGGGGCCGTGTCCGGCGGCGATGGCAGCGACCGCGGCGAGGTAGTCCTCGCGCGACTCGATCACCTTGACGGCGTCGTGGGCGTCCTCGAACGCCGGCGACGACGCAGCCGGGGACGACCCGGCCGGCGATGACGCGGCCGGGGACGACGCGGCCGGGGACGACCCGGCCGGGGACGACGCGGCCGGGGACGATCCGGCCGGGTCTGGGGTTCGGTTCGGGTCGGTCACTTGGCGAGCCTCCTCGGGGCCAACAGGGTCACACCGTCCGAGGCGGGAGGCAGACCGGCGAGCATGGCGACGATGTCCTGCCACGCCCGGACGTGCGGGGTGAGGTCCTCGCCCCGCGGCGTCCACGATGCGCGGAGTTCCAGCTGAGCGCCGTCACCCTGGGCGGCGAGGTCGCCGTACCCGCGCGAGATGATCTTGGTGGCCGTCCCGGAGGCGTGGTCGTACACGGCGCCGTGCGCCTCGAGTGCGTCGACGAGCCAGCTCCACGTGACGTCGGCGACGAACTCGTCGACGCCGATCTCCGGTTCGAGCGGTGCCTGGGCGAACGTCACGATGCGGAACGCCCCCTGCCAGCCGTCGGGTTCCTCCGGGTCGTGCAGGGCGATGAACCGGCCCGTGCCGAGGTCCGACTCGACGCCGTGCGCGGTGCCCGAGACGTCCGCCGCCAGGGCGATCGAGAACGGCGCGATGCGCGTCGGCGAGGGGATCTCGGTGACCGTGGTCTCGGCGCGGCTGCTGACGGAGGACACGAACGCGCGGAGCCGCGCGAAGGCGTCGGGCTCTCGGGTTTCGGACACGCTTGCAGACTAGGCTCCGGAGCATGTCCCGATCCGCGCGACCCGCCGGTGACGGCGTCCAGGACACCGCCCGCTCGGCCGGACTCGTCGCCCTCGGTGCGGGTGTCGCCGCCGCCCTGGTCGGCACGGCCGTCGTCGGCGGTTTCGTCGCCGCGGTCGCACGAGCCGTCGTCACGCCCGACCGGAAGCGCACCGAACGCGTCCCGATCCACGCCGTCGACCGTGTGCGGGGGACCGTCACGCTCGAACGCACGCCCGACACCGAGCTGCAGGGCCGCTACAGCCTGTGGTTCGGCGGCGGCACCGGCCACATGCGGGTCGGCGACGTCGTCGCGACGACCGACACCACGGTCACCCGACGCATCATCGCCATCGACGCCGGTGACCCGACGACCGCGCGCCGCGGACGCTGGGGCGGCTGGTTCTACCTGACCCCCGGCGAGCTCGACGTGCCGGTCGAGGACGTCGACGTCCCCACCCCGAACGGTCCCGCGCCGGCCTGGGTCGTGCGCGCCGACGACCCGGCGGCGCCGTGGGCGGTCCTCGTGCACGGCCGCGGCGTCACCCGTGCCGAGACGATCCGTGCGGTGCCGGTGTTCCGCGCCGCCGGCTACTCGGTCGTGCTCGCGTCGTGGCGGAACGACGGGGTCGCCCCGCCGAGCATCGACCGTCGCTACGGGCTCGGCAGCACCGAGTGGGAGGACATCGACAGCGTCCTCCGGTGGCTCACCGCGCAGCACGCGACGAGCGTCGTGCTCATGGGGTGGTCGATGGGCGGCGCGGTGGTGCTGCAGACCCTGGTGCGGTCGCGGTTCGCCGACCTCGTCGACGGGGTCGTCCTCGAGTCGGCCGTCGTCGACTGGCACGCGGTCCTCAAGTCGCAGAGCCAGCTGCTCCGCCTGCCGCGCCCGGTGCGGAAGGTCGCCCAGCGCCTGCTCCGCACGCCGGTGCTGCACCGCCTGACCGGGCTCCGGCAGCCCGTCGACCTGCGGGAGCTCGACATGGTCGCCCGCGCCGACGAGCTCACGGTGCCGATCCTGCTGCTGCACAGCGACGACGACGGGTTCGTGCCGTCGTCCGCCTCGCACGCCCTGGCCGCGGCCCGCCCGGACCTGGTCCGGCTCGAGGTGCAGACCACCGCGCGGCACACCAAGCTCTGGAACCACGACGCCGACTGGTTCGACGCGCGGATCCTCGCGTGGCTCACCGAGGTGGTCCAGCGGCGCGGGGCGGCCAGCGCGCGGTAGACGCGACCGGACGAAGACGGGCGCGCCCCGCTCAGCGGTGTCGCACCAGCGGCACGCGGGGCGCGCCGACCGAGCCTGCGAGGGAGGTGTGCCAGCTGGCACCGCGCCTCCCGTCCGTCCCGGGTCCGTCCGGCACTTCGTGAGCAGGAACGGTCGGGTCGCGATCACGCACCCGACCATTGCTGCTCACGATGTGGTGGCGCACCGCCCGCAAGACTCGGCCGGTGGAGACGTCAACCGGCTCGTCCGGGGCGGTCCCCAGACGGGAGCGAGATGAACAGCTCGCCCCCGCCGAGTACGATCGCTCGGACCGGCGGCGTCTCCGGCCCGGAGTAGTGCCACGATTCGTGGTGGTCGTCAGCGTGCGCTCGGAGCGTCGTTCCCGACGCGAAGTCGATCCGGAGCGTGCTCCCGTCGATCTGCGCCGCCGAGACCGTCTGTGTGTGCAGGTGGAGCGCTGGGAGCAGGGAGTCCTTGTCCTCGGGATCCACCTGGACGGTCTCGCCGTCCACGCTGCCCACGCGGAACGGGGTCTCGAACGAGACCATGCTCCGGTTCGAGAACGCGAGGGTGAGCCTGAAGTCGACCCAGATGAGGTCGACGGTCTCCCCGACGAGTGCGAGGTGGACGTCGTCGGCGGTCAGTTCGGCCATGCGCCACCCGCTCCCGGCCGACGACGCGCGCGCCGTCGTGGCGACTCGAGGCCGTCCGCCGCGCTGACCGAGGTGCCGGTCGGAACGGTCCCGTCGATCTCCGCCATGATCGCCCCCCCTTGGTACTGACTCCATGGTGGCACGGGAGCCGACCGGCGTCCCGGAGGACGGCGTGCGCACCGGGTGGGCGACGGACGGGAGGCGCGGCGCCAGCTGGCACCGCGCCTCCCGTCCGTCCCGGGTCCGTCCGGCGCTTCGTGAGCAGGAATGGTCGCGTCACGGTCACGCACCCGACCGTTCCTGCTCACGAAGCGCGAGTGCGTCTACGCAGCCGCCGCCTGCACCTGCCGCTGCACGCGACCGAGCATGCCGACCATGCCGCGGATGCGCAGCGGGCTGACCGCCTCGGTGAGCCCGATCGTCAGCGGGTAGTCGGCCGGCACGGCGAGCACCTGCGCCACCGTCAGACCGGACAGGCCCTGCGCGAGGATCGAGGCGAAGCCGCGCGTGGTCGGCGCCTCACGCGGCGCGGTGGCGTGCATGCGGACGACGTGGGGGGCGTCGCCGTCCTCGCCCACGGTGACCGTGATGAAGACGGGGGACTGGCACTCCTCGACGCGTTCGAGTTCGTCCTCGTGCCCCTGCAACCGCTCCGGCAGGGCGGGCAGCTCGTCCGAGAACTCGAGCAGGAGCTGCAGGCGGTCCTTCTGGCCGAGGGCGAGGAAGTCGTCGCGGATCTCGGCGAGGGTGGCGGGGAGGGTGGCGTCGTTCATCGGTTCGGGACTGCACCCGGCTCGGAACCCTGCACGATGGGGACGCGGACGGCGCTGCCCCACTCCGTCCACGAACCGTCGTAGTTGCGGACGTCGTCGTAGCCGAGCAGGTGCTGCAGGACGAACCACGTGTGGCTCGACCGCTCGCCGATGCGGCAGTACGCGATGACCTGGTCGGCGTCACCGATGCCGGCACCCTCGCGGTAGATCGCGTCGAGCTCGGCGCGCGGCTTGAAGGTGCCGTCCGGGGCGGCGGCGGTCGCCCAGGGGATGTTCACGGCGGTGGGGACATGTCCGCCGCGCAGCGCGCCCTCTTCCGGGTAGTCCGGCGCGGTGGTGCGCTCACCGCTGTACTCCGGTGCGCTGCGGACGTCGATGAGGGGCTTGCCGAGGTGGGCGAGGACGTCCTCCTTGAAGGCCCGGACGGTCTCGTCACGGCGCTCGACCACGGGGTACTCGACGGGCGTGACGGCGGTCTCGTCGGTGGTGAGTGCGCGGTCCTCGGCGATCCACTTCGCGCGGCCGCCGTCGAGCAGGCGGACGTCCTCGTGGCCGAACAGCGCGAAGACCCACAGGGCGTACGCGGCCCACCAGTTGTTCTTGTCGCCGTAGATGACGACGGTGGTGTCGCGGCCGATGCCCTTGCCGCCGAGGAGCTCGGCGAACGCGGCACCGTCGACGTAGTCGCGCTGCACCGGGTCGTTGAGGTCGGTGTGCCAGTCGATCTTCACCGCGCCGGGGACGTGCCCGGTCTCGTAGAGCAGGACGTCCTCGTCGGACTCGACCACCACCAGGTCGGGTGCGCCGGTGCCGGCGTCGAGCTGCTCCTGCAGCCACTCGGTGGAGACGAGGCGCTCGGGGTGCGCGTAGGCGGCGAACTTCTCGGACGGGTCGACCGGTGCGGTCATGGTGGGCTACCTCCAGGTGGTGATCCGGCACCGGACTAGGATCGGTCGTCGGTGCCTGTGGGCAACGGTACGCGGACGTGCCGTGCTCCAGCCGCAACGTGACACCCCACGACATGCTTCCCGGAAGGGCCGTCCTTGCCTGAACACGCTTCGGTGCCGAGCCACCTCGTCGACCGTGATCCGCAGGTGACCCCGCAGCAGATGGCCGCCGCACTCGTGCCGCCGCCGCAGTTCGCGGACGCCTCGTTCGGGTCCTACCGACCCGACCCCGACTACGCCTCGCAGGCCGACGTCCGCGACGCCGTCGCCGCGTTCGTCGCCGCCGGCCCCGCCGACACCCCGCGTCGGGGGCTCTTCGGCCGGCGGAAGGCGGCCGCGGAACCCGCCGAGAAGTCCGGCGTGTACCTGGACGGCGGCTTCGGCGTCGGCAAGACCCACCTGCTCGCGGCGGCGTACCACGCGGCCAGCGGCCGGAAGACGTTCGGCACGTTCATCGAGTACACCGCGCTCGTCGGGGCCCTCGGCTTCCAGGGCACGGTCGACCTGCTCCGCGGGACCGCCCTGGTCTGCATCGACGAGTTCGAGCTCGACGACCCGGGCGACACGATGGTGATGACGCGCCTCATCAAGGAGCTCACCGAGACCGGCACCCGCTTCGCGGCGACGTCGAACACGCCGCCCGGCGCACTCGGCGAGGGCCGGTTCGCCGCCCAGGACTTCCTGCGCGAGATCCAGGCGATGTCGGACCGCTTCGAGACGATGCGGATCGACGGCCTCGACTTCCGCCGCCGAGCGGTCGACGAGTCGGCGCAGGTCGTGTCCGACGTGCCGGCCGCGCTGCCGTCCGGTTCGGTGACGCTCGACGACTTCGGTGCCGTCGTCGCGCACCTCGGCTCCGTGCACCCGTCGAAGTACGTCGCCCTGGTCGAGGGCCTCGACGCCGTCGGGCTCACCGACGTCCGGGCGTTCGCGGACCAGACCGACGCGCTGCGCTGGGTGGCCCTGGTGGACCGGCTGTACGACGCGCAGGTCCGGATCGTGGCCTCGGGCACGCCGCTCGACCAGGTGTACCCCGAGGCGATGCTGCAGGGCGGCTACCGGAAGAAGTACCTGCGCGCCGCCTCGCGCGTGGTGGCGCTGACCCGCGCCCTGGACTGAACCCCTGACGGCCGGGAGGCGCGTGGCGGGTCCGCCACGCGCCTCCCGGCCGTCCGTGGTCGGGTCGGAGTGGCGCGGTGGTCCGGGCTCCGCGCCCGGGCGGCGCGGGTGGCGCGGGTGTGGTGGGGCGCCGGGTGACGCGAGCTCCGCGCCCGCCTGCGGTCGTCGCGCCCCGAGGAGCTGGGGCGCGACGGCCGCGACGGGGCGCGGCGTCCGGTCTGTCGCCGGAGCTGACGCCCGGGATCCGGCCGGGGCCGGCGCGAGCTGCGCGCCCGCCTGCGGCCTTCGCGCCCCGGAGAGCCGGGGCGCGACGACCACGGCGGGGCGCAGTGCACGACGGCTGTCGGGCACCGTCCGGACGGACCGCGCCGATGGACGGCCCCTGTCCAGGGGTCATCGGGCCAGTCGAAACACGACGTTTACAAAGCGCCGCGTCGCGTTACATCCGCGAAACAGTTCGTGCTCCCTCGTGAAACCTCGCCTCGCCAGACTCGGTCACACCCGAGGCGGTCCCAGAACCGCTCGTGCAATCGAGAGGTGAACAGATGCTTGATCAGGGCAACACGACCTTCGTGTTGGTGATGGCGGCGCTGGTGTTGTTCATGACACCCGGCCTGGCCTTCTTCTACGGCGGCTTGGTGAAGGCCAAGTCCGTCATCTCCATGATGATGATGTCGTTCGGCGCGATCGCACTCGTGAGCGTCCTGTGGGTCGTCTACGGCTACGCGATCGCCTTCGCCAACCACGGTGACGGCACGGCGGTCTCGGGCGTCGTCGGCTTCTTCAGCATCGACTGGAACCAGATCGGCCTCGGCCAGGCCTTCGAGGAGGCCAAGTCCTCGGACATCCAGGCCGCCTACCCGTCGATGGCCTTCGTCGGCTTCCAGGCCACGTTCGCGATCATCACCGTCGCGCTCATCTCCGGCGCCATCGCCGACCGCGCCAAGTTCGGCGCCTGGATGGTCTTCGCCGGCGTCTGGGTCACGGTCGTGTACTTCCCGGTCGCCTCGTGGGTGTTCAACCTCACCTCGGGCTGGGCCGCCACCTGGGGCGTCATCGACTTCGCCGGTGGCACCGCGGTGCACATCAACGCCGGCGCCGCGGGCCTGGCACTCGCGATCGTCCTCGGCAAGCGTGTCGGCTTCGCCAAGGGTGCGCACAAGCCGCACAACCCGCCCTTCGTCCTGCTCGGTGCCGCGATCCTGTGGTTCGGCTGGTTCGGCTTCAACGCCGGCTCCGAGGGCGCCGCCGACGGCATCGCCGCGATCGCCTGGGTGAACACCCTCGCTGCCCCGGCCGCCGCCATCCTCGGCTGGCTGCTCATCGAGAAGCTCAAGGACGGCAAGGCCACCTCCGTCGGCGCCGCCTCGGGTGCCGTCACCGGTCTCGTCGCGATCACCCCGGCCTGTGCCGCGCTGACCCCGGGCTGGGGCATCCTGCTCGGCTTCCTCGCCGGCATCGTCTGCTGCTTCGCCATCGACTGGAAGTACCGCCTCGGCTTCGACGACTCGCTCGACGTGGTCGGCGTCCACCTGGTCGGCGGCATCTTCGGCACGCTGTTCCTCGGCTTCTTCGCCAACGACACCGGCCTGATCTACTCCGGCTCGTTCGAGCAGCTCGGCAAGCAGGCCGCAGCGGCCCTCGCCGTCGGTGCGTACTCGTTCGTGCTCGCCTTCATCATCGGGTTCGTCATCGAGAAGACGATGGGCTTCCGCGTCACCACCGAGGACGAGGTCGCTGGCATCGACACCGCCGTCCACGGCGAAGAGGGCTACGTGCTCTCCGAGGAGCGGGACGACAGCCCGCTCCGGGTCGGCTAGGACACCACCACCACGACGGGCCCCGCGCGGAAGCGCGGGGCCCGTCGTCGTGTGCCCGGCCACTCCGGGTGGGTCGGCGCGGGTCGGCGTGGTCCGGACCCGGGACGGGAGGCACGGTGC
>NZ_MJGO01000023.1:85838-88321 GCF_001864895.1 Curtobacterium sp. MCBA15_009 | reverse complement strand
GCACCGTGCCTCCCGTCCGTGGCCGGTCGTCGGGCCGCCACCGGCACCGTGCGTCAGATCAGGTCACCAGGCGTAGTCCTCGGGCGAGGTCGCGTGGCCCGGGAAGAGCTCGTCCAGCCGGTCGAGTGCCCGCTGGTCGAGGCGGACGTCCACCGCGCGGACCGCGGACTCCCACTGCTCCATCGTGCGCGGGCCGGTGATCGGGGCGGTGACGCCCGGCTGGTGCAGCAGCCACGCCAAGGCGAGCTCGCCCGGGGTGTGCCCGAGCTCCTTCGCGAACGACTCGTACGCCTGCAGCTGGTCGCGGTGTGCATCGACGTACTCGGCGCTGCGGCCGGAGAGCCGCCGCGAGCCGTTCTCGGTCTTCTCGATGACGCCTCCGAGCAGCCCGCCCTGCAGCGGCGACCACGGGATGACGCCGAGGCCGTAGTGCTGCGCGGCCGGCAGGACCTCGCGTTCGACGTCACGGACGACGAGGTTGTAGATCGACTGCTCGCTCACCAGGCCGAGGAAGTTGCGGTGGGCCGCGGCCTCCTGCGCCTGGGCGATGTGCCACCCGGCGAAGTTCGACGACCCGACGTAGAGCACCTTGCCCTGCGCGACCGCGAGCTCCATCGCCTGCCAGATCTCGTCCCACGGGGTGTCCCGGTCGACGTGGTGCATCTGGAACAGGTCGACGTGGTCCGTCTGCAGGCGGCGGAGGCTGGCGTCCAGCGACTGCCGGATGTTCAGCGCCGAGAGCCGGCCGCCGTTCGGCCAGTCGATCATCTCGCCGTAGGCCTTCGTCGCGAGCACGGTCTTCTCGCGACGGCCGTGGCCCTTCGCGAACCAGCGGCCGATGATCTCCTCGGTGGCACCCTTGCCCACCGAGCCGCCGTAGCCGTTGGCGGTGTCGAAGAAGTTGACGCCGAGCTCGTGGGCCCGGTCCATGATGGCGTGCGAGTCGTCCTCGCTGGTCTCCGGGCCGAAGTTCATCGTCCCGAGCACGGCTCGCGAGACCGACAGCCCTGTCCGTCCGAGGTGTGTGTAGTCCATGCACCCGGTCTACGCGCCGGACCCCGTCGGCGGAAGGCCCTGGGAGTACCGGTCGGGGCCGCGGCGAGCGGACCCGGCAATGGTGACGGTCGCCGTGTCCGAGGGTTCAGTGACTCGAGCGCTGCGTGACGGCTCTGGGCGCGGCGTGGTGAGTCTGGGCGCGTCGTGGGGGCTCGGGGCTCGGCGCGACGACTCGGAGGCAGCCTGGGGACTCGGGACGCGGCACGGTCGCTCGGGACAACGGTCCACCGCGGTGCTGCCGTGTTGCGGCCGCTCGACGCCGCGGATCATGCCTGCACGGGCATGAGGCCGTCCGGCAGGGGAGTAGCGTGCCGAGGGTGAACACCCCAGCACTCCGTGGCAGCCGGATCCTCGGGTTCGGTCACCACCAGCCCGAACGCATCCTGACCAACGACGAGCTCTCCACGATGGTCGACACGAACGACGAGTGGATCCGGACCCGAACCGGGATCGAGACCCGGCACATCGCCGGCCCCGACGACACCGTCACCTCGATGGCGATCGAGGCCGCGCGCAACGCCCTGGCCGACGCCGGCGTCGCGCCGTCCGCTGTCGGCCTCGTGATCGTCGCCTCCACGACGCACCGCGACCGCGCGCCCTACACCGCCGGCCGGGTCGCCGCGGCGCTCGGCATGACCAACGGCCCCGCCCCGATCGACATCAACACCGCGTGCAGCGGCTTCGAGTACGCCCTCGCCCTCGCCGACCACGCCATCCGCGTCGGGTCCGCCGACGTCGCGGTCGTCGTCGGGTCCGAGATCCTGTCCGGCATTGCCGACTGGACCGACCGCTCGACCTGCGTGCTCGTCGGCGACGGCGCCGGAGCCGCCGTGCTCGGCGCGACCGAGACGCCGGAGATCGGCCCCGTCTCGTGGGGGAGCGTGCCCCACCTGCAGGACGCAGTCCGAGTCTCCGGCGACCCGGAGCACTTCCAGCAGGAAGGCCGCTCCATCTACCGCTGGGCCATCACCGAGGCCGAGGGCCACGCCCGCGCCGTCGTCGAGGCCGCGGGACTCACCCTCGACGACATCGAGGTCTTCGCGTTCCACCAGGCGAACCTGCGCATCATCGAGCCGCTCGTGACCGCCCTGGGCGGTGAGTCGAAGTTCGTCGTGCGGGACGTCGTCGAGTCCGGCAACACCTCGGCCGCGAGCGTGCCGCTCGGCCTGTCGAAGGCATGGGCGCGCGGCGACCTGCCGGAGGGTGTGCCGGCACTGCTGTTCGGCTTCGGCGGCGGGTTCGCACACGCCGGTCAGGTCGTCCGGACGCCGGTGCGGTCCTTCTAGGACGGGCGGGCTCGCCGACACCGGTGCGGCGTCCCGCCCCGGACCGGGGACGTTCGCCGAGGCCGAGGCCGCGGCCGGGACCAGAGCCCCGGGCCCGGCTTCGGGCCGGGGCCCAGCTCCAGGTGGGTCGCCCGACACCAG
>NZ_MJGO01000023.1:0-85167 GCF_001864895.1 Curtobacterium sp. MCBA15_009 | reverse complement strand
CACCAGGCTTCGGGTGGGTCCTCCGGCGTCAGGCGGCTGGTCGGTCGTCCGGCCAGAGGTCGTCGTCCTGCGCACCGTGGGACTTCTTCGACGCCTTGATCGCCTTCCGCGCCTCGCGCTTCGAGCCGGCGACCTCGAGCACGATCGGGAACTGCGCCGGCGGCATGCCGAAGCCCGTCCGCGAAGCCTGGATCACCTTGCGCCCGAGCGCGTGGTTGCCGAGCCCGCCGACGGCCGCTCCGATGCCGAACGGGAGGGCCCGCCCGAGGATCGTCGAACCCTGCCGAGCGGCGAACCGCTTGACGAACTGCGAGCGGACCTGGCCGCCGATGCCGCTGACGACCTGCTTCGGCAGCGAGGCGGTGACCATCTCGCCCCAGAACGCCGTCCGCGCCTGACCACCGGCCGCCTGACCCGCGAGCTGCTTGATGAGCTGCGTACCCGGGGCGCCGAGGATCATGGCCATGACGAGCGTGCGGGCGCGTTCCGGGTCGTCGAGCGCGATGCCGTGCACCTCGGTGACCGACTGGGCGAAGAGCGCCGTGGTCTCGAGGAACCCGACGGTCTCCGCACCGCTCAGGCTCAGCGCTGCCGCCATCCCGACGCCGGGGATGACCGCACTCGCGCCCACCGCTGCGCCGCCGGTGGTGACGGCCGCGAGGTACTGGCACTCGAGGATCTGGATCACCTCGGCGGGGGTGGCGTCCGGGCGACGGCGTCGGATGGCGTTGACGTGGGCGACCACGACCGGGCGCTGCACACTGATCACACGGTCGAGCCACTTGACCCATCCGGTGTTCTCGGCGACCGGGATCCGGTGGTCGTCGTCGGGAGCAGTGGGGACGACCGGGGCGTTCGGCAGCGGCACGATCGCCTGGTTCTTCGGGGCACGAGCCATTCGCCCACCGTACGCCGAGGACGTGGGAGGCTGCCGGGATGGACGACGGCACCGTGAGCACACCGGCCCTGGACGAGGCTCGGCGCACCGCCGGCTTCCGCACCGTCGCGGAGGTCGTGGCACTCGCCCCGGAGGTGCTCGTGCTCGATCCCGCGTCCGTGCTGCTCGGGACCGGTGCGACAGTCCACCCCGGCGTGGTGCTGCACCCGTCGACGACCCTGGAGACCCGGGACGGCGGGACGATCGTCGTGGAGACCGGCGCCCGCCTCGGTCCCGGACCGGTCACGGTCGTCGCGCACGGGTCCCACGTCCGGGTCGGTGGCGGTGCCGAACTCGGGCCGGGACCCGTGACGATCACGGCGTACCGCTCGGAGGTGACCGCCGCGTCGGTGGACACGGTGGTCGACGTCGCGATCGGTGCCGCCGCCCGGCTCCGCGGCGGGTGCGTGGTCGAGGCGCCGGCCGACATCGGCGCCGGTGCCCAGGTGCTCGGGTCCGTCTCGCTGCGGGACGCCGTGCTCGCGGCGGGAGGGGACCACCGTGAACCCGACCCGGACCGTCGTGCGGGCGTCGTCAAGGGCACCGGTCGCGTGCACGGTGTGCGGATCGGTGTCGGCGAGGTCGCCGTGGTGACCGGGGGCTCCACCCCGCCGGAGGTCGAGCGGCAGCGGGCGCACCACCCCGACGCGCCTCGCCGCTGAACGGGACGACGGCTTCGAGTCCGTCATCGGCACGGCACCTCCGCTCGCCGCAGCGCCGTCCGGACCCGGTCGGCCGACAGCACGTCCGTGAAGGAGAGCCGGACGACCGTCCGGACCTCTGGGAAGGAGCGGACGAAGTCCTCACGACGTTTCTCCCGCCAGTGCGCGTCCTCCACGGAGCGACCGCCGAGCATCGCGGGGTCCTCGTACTTCGCGCGACCGTCGATCTCGACGACGACGCCCTGTGCCGGGAACCAGAAGTCGACGATCGCGCTCTGCGTGCCCGGGCGACGGAACGGGTGCTGTTGGACGTACTCCGGCGCTGCGAGTTCCCGGCACCGCACGCGGAACAGCGACTCGGCCGGCGATCCGGACAGGCCCGACCCCATGCCGATCGCTGTCGCTGCCTTCGTTCGGGCAGCGGTCAGGGTGGCGACTTCTCCGTCCAGGGCAGCGGCAGTCGTCTGTCGGTGCGCGAGGACGTGGTCGACGACCGGCAGGGCGACAGCGAGCGGCCGGGTCGCTGCGACGTCGACTGCGGTGCGTGGAGCGGTCGTGACGAGCACACCCGCCACGTCGAGCGCCGCGGACGGCGGTCTCGCGAGCACGCCGTGGCGGACGAACCAGCTGGACACCCGCGTGTGCGACGTGGTCGCGTCGAGGACGTGCACCTTCGGCGGGGGAGCACCGAGCATCGGGTAGCCGAGCACGGCCGCCGCAGACTGGTGGGACACCACGTCACCCGGACGGAGTCGGTGAAGTGCCGCACGCACCATGACGTGGTGCCGTTCGCCGGGTCGCAGCCCCGCGAGCGCGCCCGGACGGACGAGCACGCCGGGCCGGATGCGTTCGAGGACCCCGCGTCGGACGTCACGTTCGAGCGCCCGTCGTTCGGAGGGCGGCAAGCCGGTGGTCCGGATCAGTTCGATGTCGATGGCGCTGGTCACGACGCCAGCGTCGCTGAACGGGGCTCCGCTCGGGGTGCCTCGGCGCCGCTCTGTGGAGAGTCACGGCGACCAGCTGAGGTGTGCAGGAGTGGGGCCACCCGATGCGGGTGCACCAGTCGACAGGACACCAGGTGATCGGCGCGTGGTCTGTCGCCCGATGCGCGTGCAGCGGGTGCGTGTGCATGTTGCGACCGAGCACGTGACGATCGACCTGCGCATTGTCGCAAGGTGTGTGCTCACCGCTGCCACCCGCTGCTGCCTGCCCGCCGCTGCCGCCCACCCACCCGCTGCCAGCCGGCGCCGATCGTCGCCACTCCGGACCGCCGTTGCCGTCCGATGCAGGGGCATCAATCGACAAGACACGAGGTGATCGTCGCGTGTTCCGTCGCTCGATGCGCGTGCATCTGGTGCGTGTGCATGTTGCGACCGACCACGTGACGATCGACGCGCGGATCGTCGGAAAGTCGGTGCGAACCGAGCTGGCCCCCCAGCTGTCAGCCGCGTCGCCGAGCCCCTACGCCCGCGCGAGCTCCGCCCGCAGCGGCAGGTCGCTGTCCTCCAGGATGACCTGGGCGCCGGCGCCCGTGCGGGCGTTCACGACAATCGGTGCGAGCAGGTTCACGGTGGTGCTGGACGAGTCCGCGCCGCCCGGGTTCGCCACGACGAGCAGCATGGCGTCGGCGGGATCGGTCAGCGAGAGCCCCGCCGCCTGTTCGTCGGTGAGCTCCGGTGCGTAGGAGGGCAGGTGCACCGCGGCGTCGAGCACGAACAAGCGCGAGGAGTCGCCGACGAGCGTGAACAGGCCCTCGGCGCCGTCCACCGGGGTCAGGGTGAAGACGTCGGCAGGGGCCAGGCCGAACGGCGGGACGGCGAAGGTCAGGGGGATGCTCATCGGAGGTAGTCCATCAGGGTCGGCTGCAGGACCTTCGCGGTGACGGCGAGGGCTGCCTGGTAGTTGGTCTGCTGCACCTGCAGGTCGAGCACGGCCTTGGCGAGGTCGACGTCCTCGATGCCGGAGCGGCGGCCCTCGAGGGCGACGGTCGCGGTCTTCAGCGAGTCCTGGGCGGCGAGGGCGGCGGCGTGCCGGACGCCGACGTCGGCCTGGGCGCCGCGGACGCTGCTCAGCGCGGCGTCGACGTCGTTGATGCGCGGGTTCACGTTGGTCCCGTTCTGCAGGTCGCTGACGATGGAGTCGATCATGCCGAACACGGACGTCGCACCGGTGCCGAACACGGCTTCGCCGGAGGTGTCGACGCGCACGGTGCTGCCGTCGCCGACACGTCGCGAGACGGCGGTGCCCGACGCCGCCCACCCCGTCGCGGGGTCGTACGCGGACGCGTCGGTCGACGACCCGGCGAAGACCGAGCGGGTGCCGTAGGTGGTGTTCGCGCGGGCCTCGAGGTCGGCGCGCAGGGACCGGAACTGCGTGACGAAGGCGTCGCGGTCGGTCTCGCTCATGGTGCCGGAGTTGGCGGCCTGCACGGTCAGGTCCCGCACGCGGTTGAGCGTCGAGTAGACGCTCGACAGGGCGCTGTCGGTCTGCGCGAGCCACCCGACGGCGTCGTCGGCGTTCCGCGTGTACTGCGCGGTGGCGGCCTGTTCCTTGCGGACCTGCATCGCCGACGCGGTGCCGCTCGGGTCGTCCGACGGCTTCTGGATCGCCTGCAGCGTCGTCGCCTGCTCGGTGAGCTGCGCGACGCGTGCGGCACCGGCCTGCAGCCGGTCCGCGGCCGCGGCCATCGACATCTGGGTGGTCACCCGGGTGATCACGATCACGCCCTCCCGACGAGTCCGGTGCGGTTGATGATGGTGTCGAGCATCTCGTCGACGGCCGTCAGGACACGTGCCGCGCCCTGGTAGGCGTGCTGGTAGGTCAGCAGGGCCACGTTCTCCTCGTCGAGGTCGACGCCGGCGCTCGACTGCTGCTGCGTGCGTGCGTTGGTCAGGGCGAGTCCGGTGAGCGTCGACTCCGTCGCGGCCGACCGGGAGGCGGTGCCCACCCCCGCCACGAACGTCGCCCAGGTGCGGTCGGCGCCGTCCGACGCCGCCCCGAGTCGCGAGAGCGCGTCGGCGAACGAGTCGTCGAGCTGCCCCGCCGCGTTCCGCGTCGCCAGGCCGCCGGCGTCGGTCGGCACGACGGTGAGGCCCTGCGCGGCGGGCCCCCCGGCGGTGATCGCGAAGAACGGGGCGCCGGTCGCGCCGTCCGGGGTGGTGCCGGTGGCGTGCACGGCGTTCACCGCGGTGGCGAGCTGCGTCGCGACGGCGTCGTAGGCGGCCGAGGCCTCGGCGAGTGCACCGCCGGTGCCGGTGCCGGACGTCGGCGCGAGGACGGCGAGGGCGCCGCCGATCGAGCCGCCGGACAGCGCGACCGCGCCACCGGAGCCGGAGGTCCAGGACAGGGTCACGGCGGCGCCGTCGGCGAGCCGCGTCCCGCCGCCGAGCGCCACGGCACGGGCGTCAGTGCCCTGCACGAGCGGGTTGCCGCCGAGGAGCACGTCGACGGTCCCGTCGGCGTTCGTGCGGGTGGTCCCGCCGGCGAGCGTGGCGATCTGCTGGGTGAGCTGGTCGCGCTGGTCCATGAGCTCGTTCGCCGAGCCGCCGGAGGCGACGGCGGTGCGGATGCGCCCGTTCAGGTCGGCGACCTGCTTCGCCGCGTCGTTGAGCTGCGCGACCTGTCCGGTCACGGTCCCGCGGACCGAGGACCACTGCGCGTCGACGGCCTTCGACCCGGTCGCGAGCACGGAGGCGACCGTCGCGGCGGCGGCGAGCACGGTGCTGGCGGCTCCGGGGTCGTCCGGGTGGCTCGCGAGCTGCCCCCACGACGACCAGAACAGGTCGAGTTTCGCGCTCAGCCCGTCCGAGCCGGGCTCGTGCAGCCCGGTCTCCAGAGCGCTCAGGGCGCTCGCGCGGGCCCCGGCGTAGGCCGACGAGCCGGCGGCGACGCGGACGCCGGCGTCGAGGGTGAGCGAGGCGAGCCGGGCGATGCCGTCGACGGACACACCCTGTCCGGCGAGGGCGGCGGTGCCGCGCACGAAGCCGGTCTGCGGCGCCGGGACGGAGGACTGGGTGATGCGCTGTCGCGTGTACCCGGCGGTGCCGGCGTTCGCGATGTTCTGCCCGGTGACGTCGAGTCCGGCGCGGGCGGCGGCGAGGCCGGAGTACGCGGTGGCGAGGGATCCGAAGGTGCTGACCACGGTGCTACAGGGTCCCCTCGAACAGGCGTGCGCCGTCGGTGCCGGAGCCCGACGAGCCGCTCGCGTCGTAGGTGGCTGCACCCGTCACGGTCCCGGCGAGGGTCTCCTCGGTGGCCTGGGCGGCGGTGCGCAGGAACCGGTCGTTCTCGTCGCGGAGGGCCGCGATCTGCGTCGTCAGCTCGACCATCGCGGCGAGGTGCGCGGCGAGGATCTCGCCCCACGGGCCGCTCGGTGCGGCGGCGACGACCTCGCGCAGGGGAGCGTCGGCGGGGACGCCCCACTCCTCGGCGACCTCGGCGCTCGACGCGGCGCGCTCGAGCCCGGTGCTGCGCAGACGGTCGAGGACCTGCTCGACCTCGCGGCTGGCGTGCGACACCCAACGGGACCGGCCGGCGGAGAGCAGCAGCTGCTCCTCCTCGAGCTTGAAGGTGAGCAGCTCGAGCAGTTCGCGTTCGCGCCAGAGCACGGCGGACAGGTCGTTCACGGTCATCAGCTCCTCCCAGGGTGCGGGTCTCGTCGTGGGCCGCAGGTCGGTCCGGGGTCGATCCCCGGTCCGTCATCCTGCGGACACCAGGACCTATCGACGCCCGTGGGCCGGCCGTAAGCGCGGGCCGCCGGAGTACACCCCGACACCGTCGTCACGGGGTACCGGTGCGACCACGACGGGGGACAAGAACGTCGGTTCTCCACCCGCTGTCCTCCCAAATGCCGACCGCTCGAAGGGTCCCGGACCCCCGCACTGGGGACGGTGCGGGACCTGTGCGGCCCGCGTCCACCCGATACATTCAGAAACGCACCGCGGGGGACACCCCGCACCGCGTGTCCCGAGCGCGGCGTGTACCACCCGGACGGATCCGGGGGGTTCTTCGGCGTACGCACCGGCCATCCGAGGCCGGCGTCCGTCGCGCCCAGGGACGGGTCGAACTCAGCAGCTCGATCGAGGGACAGCATGGACCGCACCGAACGCAACGCGATGATCGTGGAGCACCTGCCGCTCGTCGGCTACATCGTCGCCGACGTCCGCTCCCGTGCCACGCACCTGGACCGCGACGACCTCGCCGCCGTCGGTTCCCTCGCCCTCGTCGCCGCCGCGGACGCGTTCGACCCCACGCTCGGCGTGCCCTTCGGCGCGTACGCCCGCACCCGGGTCACCGGCGCGATCGCCGATGACATGCGCTCCGCCGACTGGGCGTCCCGCGGCACCCGGAAGCGGATCCGCGAGACGCTCGCCACGCAGGAGGCCCTGTCCGCACGGCTCGGCCGGAGCGTGGGCGTGCAGGAGATCGCCGACGCGATGGGCGTCGACCGGCAGGCAGCCGCCGACGCGATGAGCGACGCCGCGCGCACCGTCGCCCCGCTCGACGAGACCGTCCACGACCTCGTCGCCGCCGAGCTCCCGCTGCCCGGCGACGACCTGCTCGAGACCGAGAAGCGCCGCTACCTCGTCGCCGCCGTGCAGGCGCTGCCCGAGCGGATGCGCTTCATCGTCGAGGCCGTCTACTTCGGCGACCGAACCGTCACCGACGTCGCGACCGAGCTCGGCATCACGCACTCGGCCGTCTCGCAGCAGCGCTCCGAGGCGATGCGGCTGCTCCGCGACGGACTCTCCGCGCACTACGGCGACGGCGGCCCGGCCCCGGAGCACGCGTCGCGGACCACCGCGGCCCGGCGCAGCGCCTACCTGGCGCGCGTCGCGACGAACGCCGCCGCAGGGGTGGCCCGGGCCGTGCACGACGCGGCGTCCGGGCCGGCCGTGGCGGCCAGCTGAGACGTCGGCAGGAAGAAATCCCGCCGATCCCCTAACGACTCCCGGCACCCGGTCGAGAGTCACCCATGTCAGCCCACGGACGGGCAGACGCACGACCCAGATTCACGGAGGAACACACCATGGGTATGTCCATCAACACCAACCTCTCGGCACTCAACACGTACCGGAACCTCAACGCGACGCAGAACGACCTGTCGAAGTCCCTCGAGAAGCTCTCGACCGGTCTCCGCATCAACCGTGCTGCCGACGACGCTGCCGGTCTGTCGATCTCCGAGGGGCTGAAGTCCCAGGTCGGTGGCCTCACGGTCGCCGCCCGCAACGCGCAGGACGGCATCTCCGTCGTGCAGACCGCTGAAGGTGGCCTCACCGAGACCCACTCGATCCTCCAGCGCATGCGCGACCTGGCCGTCCAGGCCGGCAACGACTCGAACAACGAGGACTCGCGGAAGGCGATCACGACCGAGGTGGGCCAGCTCCAGGAGGAGCTCCAGCGCATCTCGGACTCGACCAACTTCAACGGGATCAAGCTGCTCGACGGCAAGGCCGCCACCAGCAGCACCGTCGACGGCACCGGCAAGCTGACCTTCCAGGTCGGCGCGGACGGCACCGCCGCCAGCAAGATCGATGTCGACCTGACCGGTGCCGACGTCAGCAAGGTGGCGGGTGCGGTCAAGGACCTCGACCTGACCTCGGGTGACTCGGCCCGCACGGCGATCGGCACGATCGACGCGCAGATCAAGGCCGTCTCGGAGGCCCGTTCGAACCTCGGTGCGGTCCAGAACCGCTTCGACCACGCCATCAACGTGACGAACGTCGCCAAGGAGAACCTCACCGCTGCTGGTTCGCGCATCACCGACGTCGACATGGCGCAGGAGATGGTCAAGTACACGCGCGACAACATCCTGAGCCAGGCCGGCACCTCGATGCTCGCACAGGCGAACCAGAGCACGCAGGGCGTGCTCTCGCTCCTGCGCTAGCACCCCTGACGCCGCTCACCGGGACCGTTCGGGTGCCCCGGTGGGCGGCGTCGTCCGCATCCGACCGCCACCGCACACCGGCAGGAGCCATCGATGTCGTCCGTCTCCTCGGCGAACAGCCTGGCCATCGACGGCCTCGTCAGCGGGCTGAAGACCACCGACCTCATCAACTCGCTGATGAGCGTCGAGGCCGTCCCGCAGACGCTGCTGAAGTCGAAGCTCGCGAGCACGAACTCGTTCATCTCGTCGCTGCAGACGATCAACTCGCTCGTGCAGACCCTGGCGACCAGGGCCACCGCGGCCCAGAAGACGAGCTCGCTCGACGTCTTCACCGCGACGAGCTCGACGCCGACGGTCAGCGTCGTCGCGGGACCCACCGCGGCGAAGGGCTCGATCGACTTCACCGTCGGCACGACCGCCGCCGCGCAGGTCGGGGTGACCGCAGCGATGGCGACCTGGTCGTCCGCCGCCGAGCCGATCACGATCGTCGGCGCCGGCGGCAAGCAGACCACCGTCATGCCGGCCTCCGGGTCGCTCGACGACGCGGTCTCGGCCGTCAACGCAGCCGCCGCGGGGGTGACCGCGACCAAGGTGTCGGCCGGCACCGACGCCGACGGCACCAAGCTCTACCGCCTGCAGCTCACGTCGACGTCGACGGGTGCTGCCGCAGCGTTCTCGCTCTACCGCGGCAGCGGCGCGGACGTCACCGCCGGCACCGCGACGGACGTGTTCGCGCAGCCCGGGGCCGCCGTCGTCACGTCGGCCCGCGACGCGAGCGTGACGCTCTGGGCCGGCACCGCGGCGGCGCAGACCGTCACGAGCGCCACGAACACCTTCACCGGACTGCTCCCCGGCGTCGACGTCACGGTGACGAAGCCGTCGACGGACCCGGTGACGATCACGGTCGCGCAGGACACGACGAAGGCGCAGGCCGTGGCCTCCGGTCTCGTCGACGCCCTCAACGCGATCACGAGCTACTACGGCACGAACACCGCCGTGACGAGCACGACGAGTGCGACCACCGGCACGACGACCACGAAGGCCGGGGTGCTCACCGGCGACGCGACGACCCGCGACGTCGTGCAGCGCCTGACGAGCACCATGTCGGCGCCGATCGGCGGGAAGTCGCCGTCGTCCATCGGGATCGTCATCCAGAAGGACGGCACCTTCACGTTCGACCCGGACGCCTTCCAGAAGGCCCTGGCCACCGACCCGCAGGGCACCCAGGCGATGCTCTCCGGGGTGGCCGTGAACGTCGGCGCCGCCGCGACCGCCGCGTCCGACAAGTACAACGGGTCGATCACGACCTCGATCACCGGCCAGCAGTCGATCGCGAAGGACCTCAACACCCAGATCGACAGCTGGTCCGACCGCTTGACCCGCCGTCGGGCGACCCTGCAGGCGCAGTACTCGGCCCTCGAGACGAGCCTCAGCAAACTCCAGTCCCAGTCCAGCTGGCTCACCAGCCAGCTGGCGTCGACGTCGAGCTGACGGGAACACCATGACCTTCGACCTCCAGGCAGCCGCGTTCCGGCAGGCCGCCCAGCCCCGCTCCGTGACCGACCAGCGCCGCGCCCAGTACACGAACGAGGCCGTGCTCTCCGCGACACCGGCGCAGCTCGTCACGATGCTGTACGACCGGCTGCTGCTCGACCTGCACCGTGCCGAGGCCGCCCAGACCACCGCCGACTGGGAGGCCGCCCGCGAGCAGCTCCTGCACGCCCAGGCCATCGTCGGCGAGCTGTCCTCGACCCTGCGCATCGACGTGTGGGACGGCGGCGAGGGCCTGCTGGCGATCTACAACTACGCCTCGACCTCGCTCATCACCGCGAACGTGCACCGCGACGTGCAGGCCACGCGCGACTGCATCCGCATCCTCGAGCCGCTCCGGCAGTCCTGGCACGAGGCCGCCGCCTCGCTGCCGGCCACCGCAGCACCGCAGGCGACCGGCGGGGCGCTCGGTGTCGCCTGACCCCGTCACCGACCGCGCCGGCTGGGAGGCCCTGCTCACCTCCCTGGAGCAGGACGCGGCCGGGCAGACGGCCGGCCCGACGGCCGTGACCGACTGGTCGGAGCCGACCGGGCTGGGACCGATCCCGCGTGACCTGGTGGGGCGAGCCTCCCGGCTGCTCGCGGCGCAACGCGACCGACTGGCCGTGCTCGAGGCCGACCGTCGGGCGACGCTCGAGCACCTCGGCGCGCTCCGCGCCGTCGACGCGACGCGGGAGCCCCGCGGATCCGTGTACCTCGACGCCTCGGCCTGACCGCTCCGCCGCGACACCGTCGACGTCGGGCGACAGCGACTTCGTCGTCGGACAGCGCTCGTCCGGCGCCGTCCGGCACCCCGCGCTCGGTACGGCAACCGGGAGCGCGACACCGTCGACGTCGTCGGACAGCGATCTCGTCGTGCGACAGCGCGCGGCCGACGCCCGCCGGACGTGCGCGACAAGACCGACGTCGTGCGACAACGATCTCGTCGCACCACAGCGACGGCAACGGCGACCCCGACCCAGCCCCCCGACCGAGCCCCCCGACCCGCACCCCCGACCCGCACCCACCCCCGTTCGGGGCGACGCCTAACGCGGCACTCGACGGTCTCCGATAGCGCCCTCCGAGCACGGATCGCTCACCAGTTCGGCCACGGATCGGCCACCACCGCACGGCGACGTCGCACCACTCCCGCGACGCGCCATGACGAGGGGACCACTCCCGTGTTCGATTCCGTGACGAGCGTCGCGCTGCAGAGCGCACTCGACGGCCTGTCGATGCGCCAGCGCGTGATCGCGAACAACATCGCGAACATCAACACCCCCGGCTACCACGCCGAGAAGGTCCGGTTCGAGGACACCCTGGCGCAGTCGATCGTCGACGGTGACGGCCACGTCGCCCCGACCACCACGCGGAGCCTCGAGCCGACGAACACGAACGGCAACAACGTCGACCTCGACGAGGAGACGCTGTCGAACGTCGACACGGTGCTGCGGTACCAGTTCGCGACGCAGGCGGTCGGTGGCGAGGCCACGGCCCTGCGTGCGGCGATGCGGACGAACTCGTGACGACCTTCGACGCGATCGGCATCGCGAGCACCGGTCTGACCGTGCACCGGAAGTGGCTCGACGCGATCTCCGACAACATCGCCAACGCCAACACGGTGAAGTCGATGGACGACACCGCGTTCCAGGCCCGCTACGTCGAGGTCCAGGAGGGCAACGGCGTCTCCGGCGCGTACGTGAAGGGCGCCGCGTTCGGCAGCGCCGCCGGCCGCGTGACCTACGACCCGGACAACCCGCTCGCGAACGACGAGGGCTACGTCCGCATGCCGGACATCGACCTCGGCACGCAGATGGCGGACCTCATCATGGCCCAGCGCGGCTACCAGGCGAACGCCGCCGTGGTCGACCGTGCGAAGACCGCCTACGAGGCGGCCCTGCAGATCGGGAAGAACTGATGCCCATCGACGCCGTGAACGGTGTGACCACCAACGCGATGACGAACGCCCTGACCAGCGTCTCCGGCACGTCGAGCGACAGCGCGACGACCGGCGCGGCCGGCGCGACCGGCACCGGCGGCAGCGGCTTCGCCGCGAGCCTGACCGGTGCCGTCGACGGGCTGCAGGCGCTGCAGTCCGACTCGAAGACGCTGGCGCTCAAGGCCGTCACCGGCAACCTCGACGACATCCACGACGCGACCATCGCCGCCACCCGCGCGCAGGTCACGCTCGAGCTCGTCGCCGCCGTCCGCAACAAGGGCGTGGACGCGTTCAACGAGATCATGAGGATGCAGGCCTGATGCCCGTCGCCGTCAAGAACGTGCTCGCGCGCCTCGGCGCCTACGTCAAGGGCTTCTCCGCCGCGCAGCGCACCATCGCGATCCTCGTCGTCGCGGCCCTCGTGCTCGGCGGGATCGCCCTGGCGTCGTGGCTCGGCAAGGCGTCCTACGCGCCGCTGTTCACCGGGCTCGCCGCCGCCGACGCCAGCTCGATCACGGACCAGCTGCAGACCGACGGTGTGCCGTTCCAGCTCACCGACGGCGGGGCCACGATCCTCGTGCCGCAGGCGCAGGTGTACTCGGAGCGCCTCAAGGCCGCGTCGAACGGCCTGCCGTCGTCGAACGAGGGCGGGTACTCGCTGCTCGACCAGATGGGCGTGACGAGCTCGGAGTTCCAGCAGGACGTCACGTACAAGCGCGCGATCGAGGGCGAACTCGCCAAGACCATCGGCGCGATGGACGGCGTGCAGACGGCGACCGTGCAGCTCGCGATCCCGGAGAAGTCCGTGTTCGTGTCCGAGGAGAAGGACCCGACGGCGTCGGTGTTCATCGCTCCGGAGAACGGCACGCAGCTGACGAGCGACCAGGTGCAGGCCATCGTGCACCTGACGAGCGCCGCGGTCGAGGGCATGCAGCCCACCGACGTGTCCGTCGTCGACGCGAAGGGCCAGACGCTCTCCGCCGTCGGCACCGGCGCGACCGGCAGCGGCGCCGACCAGGCCGCCGACTACGACGCCGCGACGAGCAAGAAGATCCAGGACCAGCTCGACACCACGCTCGGCGTCGGGAACGCCAGCGTCGTCGTGTCCGCGACGATGAACCAGGAGTCCGGCACCCGCACGTCGGAGAGCTACGCGACGCCGACCTCGGGTCCGGTCGCGCTCAACGAGTCGAGCTCGACCGAGGAGTACGGCGCCGGGTCCGGCGCCGGCCGCGGGGCGACGGGCGTGCTCGGACCGGACAACATCGCCGTCCCGAACGGCGACGGCGCCGACGGCACCGGCGACGACGGCTACACGAACGAGTCGGCGACGAAGAACAACGCCGTCGACCACACCACCGAGACCACGCAGATCCCGGCGGGCGCGCTCAGCCGGCAGACCATCTCGGTCGCGCTCAACGCGAAGGCCGACGCCGTGCAGAACGCGAACCTGCAGAGCATCAACGACATGGTGGCCGCCGCTGCCGGCGTCGACCCCGCCCGGGGCGACCAGGTGAAGGTCGCGATGATGGACTTCGACACCAGCGCGAAGGACGAGGCCGCCAAGGCGCTCGAGGCGCAGCAGCAGGCCGACCAGCAGGAGGCCCTCTGGTCGACCATCCGCACGGCGGCGATCGTCATCGGCGTCATCCTCGCGGTCATCGCGCTCGGCGTGGTGCTCGCCCGCCGCAGCCGCAAGCAGGAGCGCGAGGCAGTCGACCTCGGCGAGCTCGACGCCTTCGCCGGCGAGACCTTCCAGCTGCCCCTCGCGGTCGACGGTGCGCCGGACCTCGCGACGCTCGGCGCCGGGGACGCCCCGACGGCCGTCCTCTCCGCGATGCCCGCGGGCGACGCCCCGACCGAGGTGCTCCGCACCGAGGACATCACCGCCGAGCGCCGCCGCCAGGACATCTCCGCCCTCGCCGAGCGCGACCCGAAGCGCACGGCCGAGCTCCTCCGCGGGCTCCTCGACGACCGGGCGGGCGTGTGAGCCTCGTCCCGATCGGCGGCGGCTCCGGCCCGCAGGCCGAGCGCACGCTCTCCGGCGCCCAGAAGGTCGCCCTCATCCTCATGCAGATGGAGACCGACCGGGCCGCCGAGGTGATGAAGCAGTTCACCGAGATGGAGGCCGAGGAGATCTCGGCCGAGATCGTCCGGATGCGCCGCGTCGACGACAGCGTCGTCGACCAGACGATGTCCGAGTTCCACCGACTCACGACGAGCGGCCGGATGCAGAAGCGCGGCGGCAAGGACACCGCGCTCGGGTTGCTCGAGGCGTCCTTCGGTGCCGAGCGCGCCGCAGGCGTCATGGACCGGCTCGCCTCGAACCTGGCCGGCCAGTCCTTCGACTTCCTCGACGACGCCGAGCCCGGCCAGGTCATCAGCCTGCTCGAGGGCGAGCTGCCGCAGACCATCGCGCTGGTCCTGGCGCACCTCGCGCCCGGACAGGCCAGTGCCGTGCTCGCCGGCGTCGACGACCGGGTCCGGACCGACGTCGCGCAGGCGTTCGCGACCATGGGCAGCGCCACCCCGGAGGCCGTCGCGATCGTCGCCGGGGTGCTCCGGCAGCGCGCCGGCGCCGTCGTGTCGCCGCGCGAGAGCGTCGAGGTCGTCGGGGGCATCGCGCCGCTCGTCGACATCATCAACCGCTCCGACGTCGCCACCGAGAAGGCCGTGCTCGACGGGCTCGAGGCCCGCGACCCGGAACTCGCCGAGGACATCCGCTCGCGCATGCTCACCTTCGAGGACATCGTCAAGCTCGAGGCCCGCGACATCCAGCAGGTCCTGCGCGGCATCGACTCGAAGCTCCTCGCCACCGCGATGAAGGGCGCCGCCGGCCCGGTCGTCGAGACCATCCGCGCGAACGTCTCCGAACGCAACCGCTCGCTCCTCGACGACGAGCTGCAGGCCATGGGGCCGGTCCGTGTCTCGCAGGTCGAGGAAGCGCGCGCCGAGGTCGTCCGTTCCGTGCGCGAGCTCGAGGCCCAGGGCGTCGTGACCGTGCACCGCGCCGAGGAGGACGAGCTCGTTGACTGACACCACGACCGTGCAGCGCGTCGCCTTCCCGGTGATCGGGGACCCGGCCGGCCGCGAACGCGCCACGAGTGCGGACGTGCGCGGCCACGCCGCCGGGTACACCGCCGGGTTGCGCGCCGCGCAGGCCGAGACCGACGCGCTGCGCGCGCGGCTCGAGGCCGAGCACGCCAGCCGGGTCGCCGCGCTGCAGGCGGACACCGCCCGCCGCGTCGCCGTCCTCGACGCCGCGGCGACCGCGCTGCTGTCCCGCGTCGCACCCGTCCTCGACGACGCCGAGGCGTCCGTCGCCAGCGCGGCCCTCGACCTGGCCGAGGCCGTCGTCGGGTACGCGATCCGTGCCTCCCGGCCCGCCGACACGACGGGTGACGGCGAGGAGGCGGGGATCGCCGCCGGCGCGCTCGCCACCGTCGAGCGGGCGCTCGCGTCCGTCGACCGCACGGTCGCCGTCGCGGTCCGGCTGAGCGTCGGCGACGCGGCCCGCGTGGCCGACCTCGACCTGCCGGTCCCGGTCGTCGCCGACCCGGCGCTGCACGACGGCGACGCCGTCGTCGACCTGCCGGACGGACTGCTCGACGCGCGGATCGCGACGGCGCTCGACCGCGCCCGCACCGCACTGGAGGGCGACCGGTGACCGCGACCCTGCTCCGTCCCCGCGGCCTCGACGACGCCGTCCGCCTCGCCGCCCCGCAGCGGGTCGGCGTCGTGACGAGCGCCGTCGGCCTCGGCCTGACCGTCGCGGGCCTCGAGGCCTCCGTCGGCGAGGTCGTGCTCGTCGGGCCGGAGGACGGCGAGCAGACCGCCGTCGAGGTCGTCGCCACCGACGGTTCCGGCGTGCGTTGCATGCCCCTCGGTCGGCTGACCGGCGTCACCACCGGCACCCCGGCGCGCCCGACCGGCCGCCCCGTGCTCGTGCCGACCGGCGCCGGACTGTTCGGCCGGGTGCTCGACGGCCTCGGCCGACCGATCGACGGCCGCGGGCCGCTGACGGCTCCGGACGGCGGGCCGGTCGCGCTCGTGCCGCTCGACCACGCCACCCCGGACGCGATGGCCCGCACCCGCATCGACACCCCGATGCAGCTCGGCGTCCGCGTGCTCGACACCCTGACCACGGTCGGTCGCGGACAGCGCATGGGCCTGTTCGCCGGCTCCGGCGTCGGCAAGTCGTCGCTGCTGTCGATGATCGCGCGGGGGAGCGACGCGGCCGTCAACGTCATCGCGCTCGTCGGCGAGCGCGGTCGCGAGGTCCGCGAGTTCCTCGAGGACGACCTCGGCGCCGAGGGGCTCGCCCGCTCGATCGTCGTCGTCTCGACCTCGGACGAGCCGGCCCTCATGCGCCTGCGCGCCGCGTTCGTCGCGACCCGGATCGCCGAGTCGTTCCGCGACGCCGGCCAGGACGTCGTGCTCATGATGGACTCGCTCACCCGCGTCGCGATGGCGCAGCGCGAGATCGGCCTGTCGGTGGGGGAGCCGCCGGCAACCCGGGGCTACCCGCCGTCGACCTTCTCGGTGCTCGCCGGGCTGCTCGAACGCGCCGGGACGGACCGGGTCGGCAGCATCACGGGCATGTACACGGTGCTCGTCGACGGCGACGACCACAACGAACCGATCGCGGACGCGGCCCGCAGCATCCTCGACGGGCACGTCGTGCTCGACCGCAAGCTCGCGATCACCGGGCACTTCCCGTCGGTCGACGCCCTCGGGTCGGTCTCGCGCGTCGCGTCGAAGGTCACCGACCCGGCGCAGCGCGCCGCCGCGACGACGCTCCGGAAGGTCATGGCCGCGCGCCGCGCCGCCCAGGACCTGCTCGACGTCGGCGCCTACCAGCGCGGGACGAACCCCCTCGTGGACGCAGCGGTCGACCACCAGGGCGCGATCGACGCGTTCCTGCAGCAGGGCATGGACGAGCGGGCCACGGCGGCGTCGTCGTGGCAGCGGCTCGGCGGCCTCGTGCAGCAGCTGGGGGTGGCGTGATGGCCCGCCGCTTCCCGCTCGCCGGACTCCTGCGCCTGCGGCACGCCGAACAGGACCGTGCCGCGGCGTCCCTCGCCACCGCGAACGAGCGGGTGCGCGACGCCGCCGACGCCCGGATCGCCGCCCGTCGCAGCCTGGCGGACACCGAGGGCACGCAGCCGATCCAGGACGCCGCGACCCTGAGCGCCGTCGCCGCGGCCCGCGCCGCGACCCGGGGGATGCTCGAGGAGCTCGACGCCGTCGTCCGCACCCGTCAGGCCGACGCCGACCGCGCCCAGGAGGCGTACACCGCTGCCCGCCGGGCCGCGGTCGGCCTCGAGAAGCTCGAGGGCAAGCACGTCGAACAGCAGGCAGCCGAGGAGCTCCGCGTCGAGCAGGACGCCCTCGACGAGATCGCGGCACGCCGCCGCACGGAAGGTGGTGCCCGGTGAGCGTCGAGGCCGTGCTCTCCCGGATCTCCGAGATCCGGTCCCAGATCGACTCCCTGCGGGGCACGCAGGCCGTCGCGCCGTCCTCGACCGCCGGGTCGGCGTCCACCGCCGCGTCGTCGAGCGCCTTCGCCGACGCGCTGGCGACCGCGACCGACGGCGGGACCGGCGCGGGCGTCGGGTCGACCTCGACGGGTACGGCCGCCGCCACCGCGACCCCGGCGACATCGGTCGACGCGGGGAAGGACACCCTGGCCACCGGCAGCGGCGCCACCGGCTCCGACGTGGTGGCCGACGCGAAGAAGTACCTCGGCGTGCCGTACGTGTTCGGCGGCACGACCACGTCGGGGATGGACTGCTCGGGCCTCGTGCAGACGGTCTTCAAGGACCTCGGTGTCACGATGCCCCGGGTCGTGCCGGACCAGGCACGGATGGGCGTCGAGGTCGGCTCCCTGCGCGACGCGCAGCCCGGCGACCTCATCGTGCCGAAGGGGGAGCAGCACATCGTCATCTACGTCGGCGACGGCAAGGTGCTGCACGCGCCGCGCCCCGGCAAGGACGTCCGGATCGTCGACAACTGGTACTCCGACGCCGACATCGCGACCATCCGCCGCATCGTCCCCGCACAGCCGTCCGCCGCGACGGCAGCGACCGCAGCGACCGCGGGCACCGCGGCGCGGAGCGCCACCGACCTGCAGACCGCCGCGCTGCTGTCCATGATGCAGTCCGGGAGCGCCGCATGAGCATGACCATCAGCACCCAGCCCGCCGCGCCGGCCCCCACCGGCGTCGGACGACCGACGGTGGACCCGGCGGACGGCGGCTCGTTCGACGCCGCGCTGTCCGCGGCCGTGGCGACCGACCGCCGCGGTGCCGACCACGGCGCCGACCGCAGGGGCGACCGCGCCGCGGGCCGCGCCGCGCAGCCGACGACGGGCCGCGACGACACCGCTCCGGACCCCGACGGCGTCGACCCGGGGGCGGTGCCGCCGGTGCCGCCGCTGGCGCTGGTGCCCGTCGCGCTCGTCCCCGTCCTGTCGGCGTCCGCCTCGGCCGAGGTCACCGCGGACACGCTCGCGACGACGACTGCGCCCTCGCCGGCGTCGACCGCTCCCGCGGCGCTCCTGCCGACGTCGGACGAGTCGACGGACGAGTCGACGGACGCTTCGACTGCCTCGTCGACCGACCCGTCGACCGCGGCCGGAGCCCTCCGCGCGGCGGAGCCGGCCGTGACCGCCGCCGCCCCGTCGACCACGGCCCAGGCCCGTCCCGCCGACCCGACGACCGCTGCGGCTGCGGCTCCGGCTCCGGCCGTGGCCGTCGGTGCAGCGGCACCGGCGTCGGCACCGGCGCCGACACCGGCGCCGGCCCCGACACCCATCGGCGGCGCGGTGCCCACGGCCGCCGACGTGCCCGCCGCACCGGCTGCACCCGCCGACGAGGCAGTGGCGTCGACCGTCCCCGCGGTCACCCCGGACCGGCTCGGCGTCGGTAGCGGTGTGCCCACCGCCACGGTGACCACGGTCGCTGCCGCCGGCGCCGTCCCCACCCGGCCGACGACCCCCGCGGTCGTGCCCGACACCGCCGGAGCGACCCCGTCCTCCGCACCCGCCACCACCACCGGTCCCGTCGTCGCACCGGCAGCCGACGCTGCCGACGCGAACGGCGCCCGGACCGGCTCCGAGGACCAGCCGCAGCGGTCGACGGCGGGCGACCAGGGCCTCCCGGCCGTCCCCACCGCCCGCGCTGCCGCGACCACCGTCGCGTCGTCCGCCGCACCCGCGCCGGCCGCGACCTCCGCGCCGGTCGCGCAGCAGCTCGCCCGACCGGTCTTCTCGCTCGCCCAGGCCGGGCCGGGCGAGCACGTCGTGACGGTGCAGCTCACGCCGGACGCCCTCGGACCGGTCACGGTCCGCGCCCACGTCACCACCCACGGCATGCACGTCGAGCTGTTCGCCGCCTCGGACGCGGGCCGCGACGCGGTCCGGCAGGTCCTGCCCGACCTGCGCCGCGACGCCGCCGGCAGCGGGGCCGCCACCACGCTCGACCTGTCGTCGCAGAACCACCCCGACACGTCCCCGGGTCGCGACCAGCGCCCGGCCGCCGGCCCGCCGCGTGCGGAGACCGGCCTGGAGGCACGGCCCACCCCGCGCACCCAGCCCACCACCACGACCCCCAGCGTCCGCACCGCGGGACTCGACGTCCTCGCCTGACCGGCCCACGAACGAGAGACAGGAACCGACATGCCCGTCGACGGCATCACCGGCAGCGTGGACCAGGCCACGCAGGCAGCGGCCCTCGCCGCGAACGCGAGCAACAAGAAGTCCCAGACGATGGACTCCGAGGTGTTCATGAAGCTGCTCGTCACGCAGCTGCGGAACCAGGACCCGTCCTCGCCGATGGACACGAACCAGATGATCAGCCAGCAGACGCAGCTCGCGATGATGGAGCAGATCACCAACCAGACCACGACGGGGAACGAGAACTTCTCGTTGCAGATGCGGATCGCCGCCGCGAACCTCGTCGGCAAGCAGGTGAGCTACACCGACGCCGACTCGGGGAAGTCCGTCACCGGGACCGCCTCGGCCGTGTCGTACGCGAAGAGCGTGCCCACGGTCACCGTGAACGGGAAGGAGGTCGCCCTCGACGTGATCTCCGGCATCACCACCACCACGACTCCCTGACCCCTCGGTCGCTCCGTCCGCGGTCCTCCTCCGCTCTCCCTCTGCTCTTCCTCCGTTCTTCCTCCGTTCTTCCGAAAGGACGCACCATGCTCCGCTCGCTCTACTCCGGCATCTCCGGCCTCCGCTCGCACCAGCAGATGCTCGACGTGACCGGCAACAACATCGCCAACGTGAACACCGTCGGCTTCAAGTCGTCGACCACCGTCTTCCAGGACACCCTGTCGCAGATGACCCAGGGTGCCGGCGGACCGCAGACCGGCATCGGCGGCACGAACCCGGCACAGATCGGCCTCGGCGTGCAGGTCGCCGGCGTGTCGACGAACTTCGCGCAGGGCTCCGCGCAGGCCACCGGCAAGGCGACCGACCTGATGATCTCCGGCGACGGCTTCTTCGTCACCCGCCTCGGCAACGACACGGTCTACAGCCGCGCCGGCGCGTTCGACTTCGACGCGAACGGCCGCCTGGTCACCGCCGACGGCAAGATCGTGCAGGGCTACTCGGCCACGAACGGCGTCGTGAACGAGGGCGGCGAGCTCTCGGACATCCGCCTGCCGCTCGACGCCGCGGCCCCCGCGACGGCGACGACCGCGGCCACGGTGAGCGGCAACCTGCCGTCGGACACCCCGGTCAACCAGACGCTCAACCGCGACGTCACCGTCTACGACCAGAACGGCACGAAGCGCACGCTGTCCCTCGCGTACACGCGCACCGCCGACGGCTGGAACGTCTCGGGTTCGGACGGCACGGGCAACCCGGTGCGCGGCGCGATCACCTTCGCGGCCGACGGCTCCATCGCCTCGGGCTCGACCATGACGGTCAACGGCGTCCGGGTCGACATGACCCAGCTCACCGGCTTCGCGGGACTCACCACCGCGTCGATCTCGTCGCAGAACGGCCGCGAGGCCGGTGCCCTGCAGGGCTACTCGATCTCGAAGGACGGCACGGTCACGGGCACGTTCTCGAACGGCGCGTCGCTCGCGCTCGGACGTATCGCCCTCGCGACGTTCGCCAACCCTGCCGGCCTCGAGAAGACCGGCGCCTCGGGCTACCGCGCCACCGCGAACTCGGGCCAGCCGGCCGTCGGCACGCCCGGTTCCGCCGGCGTCGGCTCGCTCGCCTCGGGCACGCTCGAGATGTCGAACGTCGACCTGTCGCAGGAGTTCACGAACCTCATCGTCGCGCAGCGCGGGTTCCAGGCGAACGCCCGCATCATCACCACCTCGGACGAGGTGCTGCAGGAGCTGACGAACCTGAAGCGCTAGTCGGCGCGCTGACCGTTGGTGAGCGGTGTCGGTCGGGTCCCCGCGGGGGACCCGACCGTCGCCGTCCCCGGCGCCGTCAGTCCGGCACGAGGGCCGTGGCGCGCGGGCTGAGGAAGTGGTCCATCACGAGTTCGGCGGCCCCCTGCGCGGCGATCTGTTCGCCGACCCCGGACCCGACGACCCGGAACCCCGGGCGCGAGACGATCAGTTCCTGCTGGACCGCGGTCTCGAGCACGGGGGCGAACGACCGCTCGAGCCGACCCCACGTCGGGCCCCCGAGGACGACGAGCGGCACGTCGATGAAGTTCGTGAGCACACCGATGCCCACGGCGAGCCGTCGGGCGGCCCGTTCGAGCAGGTGGAGGGCGTCGTCGTCCCCGTCGTCGGCCAGGGACGAGAGCGCGCTGCAGGCGGCGTCGATCGCCAAGTAGTCGTCGAGGTCCGGCAGCGGGACGATGCCGGCGTGCGCCGCTTGGATGGCCAGCGCCTCGGGCACGCAGGCGGCCGCGAGCCCGCCGCGTCGACCGGTCCAGCCGAGGTCCTCCGCCGACGGGTCGACGAGGATGTCGCCGATCTCACCGATGTTGTTGCTCGCGCCGCGGAACACCCGGCCGCCGGAGACGACCGAGGCGCCGACACCCGACCCGAGGTAGACGAACAGGAAGTCCGACGCGGCGGTGTCGCGCAGCTCGGCGGTCGCGGCGGCGGTGACGTCCTTCTCGAGCAGGACGGGCAGACCCGTGGCGTCGTGCAGGTCCGCACGCAGACGGACGTCACGCCAGAGCGGCAGCTGCGGTGGGTCGAGGACGACGCCGGCGTCCACGTCGAGCGGACCGGGTGCGGCGATGCCGAGGCCCAGGACACGCGAGCGGTCGACCCCGGCATCGCGGATGAGCCGGCCGGTGGCGACCGCGACGAGCGTGATGACCTCGTGCGGGTTCGTCGCCTGCGGCGTCGGCAGGTGCTGCGTGCGCAGGACCGAGCCGGCGACGTCGAGCAGCAGGATCGTGAGACGGGCAGGGTCGACGTGCACGCCGATCGCGAACGCCCCGGCGCCGTTGACGGCGAGCGGGATGCTCGGCCGCCCCCGGACCGTGAGCGCCGGCTCGTCCTCGCGGATCATCTCGGCGTCGATCAGCCGCCGCGTGATGTTCGACACGGTCTGCGAGGCGAGACCGGACCGCCGTTGCAGTTCAGCGCGACTCTGACCCGACTCGCGTCGGAGCAGGTCGAGCACCACCGCCTGGTTGTAGTCACCCAGGCGGAGGAGGTTGCTGCCCTTGACCATCCGCGCCTTCCGCAGTCGTGTCGATCACAGCAGTGTGCCACTTCTGCCGTTCATCCATCGAATGGGATTAATACGGGCCGATCTCTTGACGACCGATCTCGGAGCCACCTAGCCTGACCGCACGCTTTAACCCATTCGATAGGCAAAGTGGCCGACGGGGGCGAGCGGAGAGGCAGCGCAATGAAGCGACACCGCCGTACAGCCGCACTGATCACCCTCCTGCTCGCGGGCGGAGGACTGACCGCCTGCTCCTCGAGCAGCAGTGCCGGCGGCTCCACGGACGACGTGACCATCACCGTCACCGAGTTCCAGCAGACCCGCATCGACGTCGTCAAGGAGCAGATCCCGGGGTTCGAGGCCGCGATGAAGAAGCAGGGCAAGGACATCACGGTCAAGCTCGTCGGGGACGTCCTGACGGACGACCAGTTCAAGACGAAGATGACGCAGCAGCTCATCGCCGGTGAGGCCCCGGACCTCATCGACCTCGGCGACAGCCTGGTGCCGGGCTTCGCCGGCGCCGGTTACCTGGCGCCGCTCGACGACTACCTCGACTCGTGGGACGGGTGGGACCACTACTACCCGCAGTTCAAGAAGGCGATGGTCCGCCAGGACGGCCACATCTACGCCCTCGTGCACGACACCGGGGTGCAGAACCTGTTCTACCGCAAGGACCTGCTCACGAAGATGGGCATCGAGACCTCGCAGCCGGCCACCTGGGACGACCTCATCGCCCGGCTCGTGCAGATCAAGGACGAGACCGGGGACACCCCGATCGTCGTGCCGGCCGGTACGGCCTGGGGCGGCAGCACCTGGACCGAGGGCTTCCAGCCGATCCTCGGCGGGACGACGAAGGACTACTACAGCCTGAAGACCGGCAAGTGGAACCTCGACAGCGCCGGCTTCCCGGCCGTGTTCGACCTGTACAGCGAGCTCTACAGCAAGGGCCTGCTGCCGGTCCAGGACCTCGAGAACCCGAACCCGTGGGAGCCGACCAAGTACGTCAAGTTCCCGGAGGGGAAGATCCAGGTCGCGGCCCAGGGCACGAACGGCTGGAAGTTCGACTGGGGCCCCGACGGTGCCGCTCCGATCGAGGGCCTCGACGAGAAGGTCGACACCTGGCAGTACCCGGCCCTCCGCGACGGCGACGAGCCCTTCGGGTGGAGCGGCCTCGGCTCCGGCTACGCGATCCCCGCGAAGTCCGAGCACAAGGACGCGGCGATGCTCTTCGCCCAGTACCTGTCGCAGGGCAAGCCCCTGGCCGACCAGCTCGTGGCCTCCGGTGCCGCAGCACCCCGCGACGACCTCGCGGACGTGGCGCCGTACTCGAAGGAGCCGAAGCTCCTGCAGGCCGGAGAGGACCTGAAGACGAGCGTCTACGTCCCGACGGGTGACGGTTCCGAACAGGTCGCCCAGGCCGTGGCCTCGGCGACGGAGCTCATCATCACCGGCAAGGCCGACGGCGCGCAGGCGTACGCGGCGTTCAAGAAGAACGCGGCCGACCTGCTCGGACCGGACCTGGTCAAGTGACGACGTCCACCACGACGGTGGCGGCGACGACGGTGCAGCCGTCGCCGCCGCCCCCGCGGCGACGACGCCGACGCACCGGTCCGCTCGTGCTCCTGCTGCTCGGGCCGGCCGCGGCGCTCATCGTGCTGTTCATCGTCGCGCCCGCCTTCTACGGGATGTACCTGAGCTTCACGAACACGCAGCTCACCGGGTTCGCCGCACGCGACCCGAAGTTCGTCGGCTTCGACAACTACGTCTACCTGCTGACGAACTCCGAGTTCCTGCGCTCGCTCGGGCACACCGGCGAGTTCGTGCTCTACTCCGCGATCATCGGGCAGACGGTGCTCGGCATGGCGGCGGCACTCCTGCTCAGTCGCCCGTGGATGCGCGGCAAGGGCTTCTTCGGTGCCGCCGTGCTCATGCCGATGGTCGTCCCCGAGGTGGTCGCCGCCCTGACCTGGGCGAGCGTCCTGTCGAACAACTCCGAGGGCACGCTCAACCGCCTGACGCAGCTGTTCGGGATGGGCGAGACGGACTGGCTGCAGGTCGTCCCGATGGCGGCCATCATCACCGTGAACATCTGGCGTGGCATCGCCTTCGCGATGATCATGTTCCAGGCCGCACTGGAGGACGTCCCGGTGGAGCTCATCGAGGCCGCGCGGATCGACGGCGCCCGGGCCGTGCAGGTCTTCCGGCACGTGACCCTGCCGCTCATCCGCGGACCGGTCTTCCTGTACCTGCTGCTCACCACGATCAGCACCGTGGGCACGTTCGGCCTGGTGTACTTCCTGACGCAGGGCGGCCCGGGCGGCCAGACCCGGCTCGCGGCGATCTACATCTACGAGCGCGCGCTGCAGTTCTCCCAGATCGGCATCGGCAGCGCCGCCTCGATGATCCTGCTCGTGATCGTCCTGGTGCTCGGTCTCGTCTACGTCCGACTCGCGAAGGTGGAGGTCTGACATGACCGCGATCACCGACCGTCCGACGCCGCTCGGCGTCACCGAACCCGGCCCGGCACCGCGTCGCCGACCGTTCCGGGCGCTCACCGTGGTGCAGCGCACGCTCGCGTACGTGCTCGTCACGATGCTCGCACTGTTCTGCCTGGTCCCGTTCCTGTGGGTCCTGCTCAGCGCGTTCGACAGCGCTGCCGGGCCGAACGTGCAGCTCCCGACGCTGTCGCTGACCAACTTCGCCGCGTTCTTCGCCGACTCGGGCACGCCCCTGCTGCTCTGGAACAGTCTGGTGATCGGCGTCGGGGCGACCGCCCTGAACCTGGTCCTCGGGCTTGCCGGCGGGTACGCGCTCGCACGGTTCGAGTTCCCCGGGCGCCGGCTGTTCATGTTCGGCATCCTGCTCATCCGCGTGGTGCCGGCGCCGGCGACGATCGTCGCCCTGTACCTGATCCTGGTGAACCTCAAGCTGACGAACACGCTCTGGGGGCTCATCCTGGTCGAGGCGGTGCTGCAGCTCCCGGTGACGCTCTGGCTGCTGAAGGGCACGATCTCGGCCGTGCCGATCGAGCTCGAAGAGGCCGCCTGGGTGGACGGCACCAGCCGGTTCCAGGCGATCTGGCGGATCGTGCTGCCCCTGGCCGGCCCCGGTCTCGGTGCGGCGGCGATGCTGACCTTCATGGGCGTGTGGGGCGACTTCCTCACCCCGCTCGTGATGTTGCAGAGCCAGGAGCTCTACCCGCTGTCCATCGGCCTGTTCCGGGCGTTCAGCGAGAACCACCAGGTCGACTGGGGGCTGCTCGCGGCGACGTCGATCGTCTACGTCCTGCCGCCGGCCGTGCTCTACGTGTTCGTGCGGAAGAACCTGCTCCGGTCGAGCCTCGGCGGGGCGGTGAAGGGATGAGCGGCCAGGACCGCCTGCCGGTCGTCGTCGTCGGTGCCGGCGCGATGGGCGGCGACTGGATCCGGATGCTCGCCGCCTCGCCGGTCGCCGAACCGGTCGGCGTCGTCGACCTCGACCTCGACGCCGCCCGACGGGCAACGGCGTCGGCTGGGCTGCCGGACGCGGTCGTCGGCACGTCGGTGTCCGACGTCGCCGGGGCCAGCGGCGCCCGTGCGGTCGTCAACGTCACGGTCCCGCAGGCACACCGCGTCGTCAACGAGGAGGCGCTGCGGGCGGGGTACCCGGTGCTGTGCGAGAAGCCCCTCGCGCCCACCGTGGCCGAGGCGCTCGCGCAGGTCGCCCTCGCCGACCTCACCGGCAACCTGCTGGTCGTCAGCCAGTCGCGGCGCTACTTCCGGCACCTCACGGCGTTCCGTGCCGCGGTCGCCGCCGTCGGGCCGCTCGGGGCGGTGGGCGCGCGCTTCTTCCACGCCGACCACGAGCCCGGGTTCCGGGAGCAGATGGCGCACCCACTGCTCGTCGACATGTCGGTGCACCACTTCGACATGCTCCGGTTCCTGGTCGACGACGAGCCGGTCGCGGTTCGCTGCAGCTCGTGGAACCCGCCGTGGAGCTGGTTCGCGGGCCACGCCTCCGCGTCGGCCGAGTTCGAGCTCGCCTCCGGCGCCCGGTTCGTCTACACCGGCAGCCGCGCGACCCCCGGACTGCAGACCTCGTGGAACGCCGACTGGCACGTGCACGGCGAACACGGCGCCGCCGGGTGGGACGGCGACGAACGGGTGACGCTCGACGTCCCCGGGGCGGGCTTCGACGTCGTCGACCAGCGGGAGGGCATCGAGGGGTCCCTCGAGGACTTCGTCCGCGCCGTGCGCACGGGGACCACCCCGCAGAACGAGGTCCGGCACAACGTCCGGAGCCTGGCCATGGTCGAGGGCGCGCTCCGGAGCAGCGCCGACGGCGGACGCCGTGTGGCGGTCACCGACCTGCTCGAGGACGCCCTCGCGCACGCCGTCGCGCACGAGCCGCACCAGGACGTCGCCGCACGGTTGCGCTCGTGGACGAGCGCGGCCGACGGGATCGAGACACCGGCGTGGGGATCCGCCCCCGCCATGAGCGCAGGAGGCGCACGATGACCGAGACAGCACCGATCCGGGTCGTCGTCTGGGGAGAGAACCGGCATGAACAGGTCAACCCGGTCGTCCGCGAGATCTACCCCGACGGCATGCACACGACCATCGCGGACGCCGTGCGGACCCTGCTCGACGGCGACGCCACGGTGACGACCCGGGTCCTCGACGACCCGGAGCACGGCATGACCGAGGACCTGCTCGCCGAGACCGACGTGTTGCTGTGGTGGGGCCACACCGCGCACGACGAGGTCGCCGACGAGGTCGTCGACCGGATCCAGCGGCACGTGCTCGAGGGGATGGGGATCATCGTGCTGCACTCCGGGCACCACTCGAAGATCTTCCGACGGCTGATGGGGACGACCTGCAGCCTGCGGTGGCGCAACGACCAGGACCGGGAGCTCGTGTGGACCGTCTCGCCGCGGCACCCGATCGCCGCCGGTGTGCAGCAGCCGATCGTGATCCCCGGGCAGGAGATGTACGGCGAGTTCTTCGACGTGCCCGAGCCCGACGAGCTCGTCTTCGTCAGCAGCTTCTCGGGTGGCGAGGTCTTCCGCAGCGGCATCACGTACCGGCGTGGCTACGGACGGGTGTTCTACTTCAGCCCGGGGGACGAGGTGTACCCGGTGTACCACCACCCGGACGTGCAGCGCGTCATCGCGAACGGGATCCGGTGGGCGCGGCCGGAGCAGCCGAGGGAGTCGTACCTGGTCACCCCGATGTACCTGCCCGGCCGGTTCGACCAGCCGGTGCTGACGGACGCCGACGGCGAGCTGATCGACTACCACACACGGGAGCGGATCGCCGTGGCGGCACCCGTCGCGGCCCCCGGAGGACGCTCCGATGGGTGAGCACGACGCCCGGTACCTCGACGACGTCGGGCCGGGCAGCGGTCGCCGCCGTCCGGCACGGTCGTGGCTGCACTCCGACGCACCGACCGAGTCGCTCGGGGGCGCGTGGCGGTTCCGGTTGCTCCGGGGTGCGCCGGGGACCCTCGGCGCGCCCGACGTCCTGCCACCCGGAGAGGCGGTCGACGCCTTCGCGGAACCCGCGTTCGACGACACGGGCTGGGACTCGCTGACCGTGCCCGGACACTGGGTGCTGCAGGGCGACGGGAAGTACGGCTCGCCGCAGTACACGAACGTGCAACTGCCGTTCCCGCAGGACCCGCCGTTCTCCCCGGACGAGAACCCGACCGGTGACCACCGACGGACCTTCGACCTCCCCACGCCGTGGGTCGACCGCGCCGTCACCGAGGCGGTCGTGCTGCGGTTCGACGGCGTGGAGTCCCGGTACCGGGTCTGGGTGAACGGCGTCGAGATCGGCGTCGGCACCGGCTCACGACTGGCGCAGGAGTTCGACGTCACCGACGCTGTCCGCGCCGGCACGAACACGATCGCCGTCCGTGTGCACCAGTGGTCCGCCTCGACCTACGTCGAGGACCAGGACCAGTGGTGGCTGCCGGGCATCTTCCGTGACGTGACCCTGCAGGCCCGTCCGGTCGGTGGCATCGAGGACGTGTGGCTCCGCGCCGAGTACGACCACGAGAGCGGTACCGGGCGCATCGTCCCGGAGGTCCGGGCGGGGGACGGAGCCTTCCCCGTGCGGCTCTCGGCACCCGGACTCGACGTCGACGTGGTGTGGACCGGTCCCGGCGACGTGGCCCCGGTCGAGGTGGGAACGGTCGCGCCGTGGACCGCCGAGCAGCCGCTGCTGCACGACGTCCGGGTGACGAGTGCCGGTGGCGCCGAGACGATCGACCAGCGGATCGGCTTCCGGACGGTGTCGATCGTCGGCGACCGCTTCCTGGTCAACGGACGGCGCGTGGTCCTGCACGGCATGAACCGTCACGACACGCACCCCGACCTCGGCCGGGGCTTCGACGAGGCCTTCGTCCGTCGCGACCTCGCGCTGATGAAGCAGCACAACGTGAACGCCATCCGCACGGCGCACTACCCGCCGCACCCGCGGGTGCTCGACCTCGCCGACGAGCTCGGCTTCTGGGTGGTGCTCGAGTGCGACGTCGAGACGCACGCGTTCCACCACGGCGGCAGCGGCCTGGCCCCCGGGGTCGACGAGTGGCTCGGCAACCCGAGCGACGATCCCGCGTGGCACCGGACGTACCTCGATCGGATCGAGCGCACCGTCGAGCGCGACAAGAACCACCCGTCGGTCGTCATGTGGTCGCTCGGCAACGAGTCGGGGACGGGCGCGAACCTCGCCGCGATGGCCGACTGGGTGCACGCGCGTGACCCCGAGCGGCCGGTGCACTACGAGGGTGACCGCGCCGGCGCCTACGCAGACGTCTACTCACGGATGTACGCGTCGATCGCCGAGGTCACCAGCATCGGCGACGACTCGACCGCGGCGCTCGAGGGCGCGTCCGTCGCGGAGTCGGTGCGGCAGCGGACGAAGCCGTTCCTGCTCTGCGAGTACGTGCACGCGATGGGCAACGGTCCCGGCGGCATCGACCGCTACGAGGACCTGGTCGACCGGTTCCCACGACTGCACGGCGGCTTCGTCTGGGAGTGGCGCGACCACGGCATCCGTTCCCGGACGCCCGAGGGGACGGAGTTCTTCGCACACGGTGGAGACTTCGACCCGTCCGCGGTGAACGACGGGAAGTTCTGCATGGACGGCATGGTGCTGTCCGACGGCACGCCGACGCCCGGTCTCGTCGAGTTCGCAGCGGTGGCCGCGCCGATCCGCTTCGGCTTCGCGGTGGTCCGGCGCAGCAGCACCGGCACCGGCACACGGGTCGTGGCGGTCACCGTGTCGAACACGCGGCACTCGGCCGACGCGTCGGACCTCGTCTTCCCCTGGCGGGTGGAGCTCGACGGGGTCGTGCGCTCGTCCGGTGTGCTGTCCGTCACCGGTGCGGACGGCGGTCCGCTCGCGGCCGGCGACGCGACGGTCGTCGAACTCGAGGTCGCGGTGCCGACCGGCGCGGAGCTCGGCGGCGAGACGTGGCTGACGGTGTCGGCGGCCCTTGCGGGCGCCACGCCGTGGGCTGGACGCGGCCACGTCGTCGCGGCGGGCCAGCACGCCGTGGTGAACAGTGCCTCCCGGCCGACGCCGACCCGCAGCCGGACGCTGGCTGAGACCGGGCTCGACCCCTTCGAGGCGTTCGCGCTCGGACCGGCCACGTTCCGGGCCGGGTACCTGAGCGCGCTGTGCGACGCCCCGGTCGACGGCCCCCGGCTCGAGCTGTGGCGAGCGCCGACCGACAACGACGCCGGGTCGCACATGGGCAGCTACGACGAGAGCGACCCGATGGCGGGACGCGGCCTCGGCGTGCCGGGGCCGTCGCACGCGAGTGCGTGGCGCGAGACCGGGCTGGACCGCCTGCGCTCCAGGGTGATCGACCTGCGACGCACCGACACCTCGCTGCAGCGCACCACCCGGTGGGCGGCGGCGGACACCCGCGAGGCGGTGACGCTCGAGGAACGCTGGCAGGTCGACGGCGAGCAGGTGGTGCTCGACGTCTCCATCGTGCCGTCGGCACGGTGGCGGGCGGTCTGGCCGCGGATCGGCGTGCGTTTCGACCTGCCGGTCGAGGTCGACCGTGCGCGGTGGTTCGGGACGGGACCGGGGGAGTCGTACCCGGACTCGCGGCGGGGCGTGCTCGTCGGCCGGTACGAGGCGCCGGTCGACCAGCTGACGTTCCCCTACGCGGTGCCGCAGGAGAGCGGGCACCGCAGCGACCTGCGGCAGCTCGACCTGGCGGCGGGGGACCGGGACCTGCTGCGGGTGGACGTGCGACCGGACACCCGCGGCCGTCTCCCCGGGTTCACGCTCGCCCGGCACACACCGCAACAGGTCGACCGCGCGGGACACCAGCACGAGCTGCCGGTGCCCGAGCGGACGTACCTGTTCGTCGACGCCGCCCAGAACGGGCTCGGGTCGCGGGCGTGCGGGCCGGACGTGTGGCCGGACGCCCTGCTCCGGTCCGAGGCGCGGACGCTGCACCTGCGGTTCTCCGCGCGGTGAGGGGCGCCCGGTGAGCAGAAGACGACGGGTGTGCTCGTGGGACCCGACGTCTTCTGCTCACTGGACGTCGGGCCCACCCGGCCCCGCCCTGCGTCAGGCCGCAGCTCCTCAGGCCGTCAGGCCGAGGACGATGTCGTGCACGACCCGGGCCGCCCGGGCAGCCGCGTCGTCCAGGTGCTCGCGGAACTCGTCGCCGTCGGGGGCGCACAGGTCGCTGATGCACCGGACCGAGACGAACGGCATGTCGTGCACGTGCGCGAACTGCGCGATCGCCGCCGACTCCATGTCGACCGCGGCGACGGTGGGGAAGGCGTCGCGGAGCAGGCGGGCGCGGCCCTCGGTGACGAAGACCTCGCTCGAGCCGATGGTCGCGGCCAGCACCCGGTCCCCGGTGTCGGCGTCGCGTGCGAGCGCGAGCAGCCGGTCGTCCGGGGCGTAGCCCGTCGGCATGCCCGGGACCTGGCCGAGCGCGTAGCCGAAGGCCGTCGCGTCGGCGTTGAGGTTCACGTAGCGGTCCCCTACGACCACGTCGCCGATCGCGACGCCGTGCATCAGCCCGCCGGCCGTGCCCACGCTGATCACCGGCACGCCGGGACCGTAGTCGTGGAAGCAGTGCGCCACGGTGGCGGTGGCGTTCGTGAAACCGATGCCGCTGCGGCGCACCGCGACGGTCGCGCCGTCGATCTCGAGCAGGTGGTGGTCGTCGTGGCCGCCGACCGGGCCGTCGAGGACCGGCGTGCCGTCGAAGAGCGAGGCGAAGGCCGCGACCTCTTCACTCATGGCGGCGATGACGACCGCGATCGGGCGTTGGTGGGGGAGCACTGATCGATCCTCGCACGCGCCACGGACGTCGCGGACACCGGCACGTCCCGGACGGCGTGCCGCGGCGTACGGTCGGCGACACCGCGGTCGTCCCGCTCGGGGCGGGCCGCACCGACGACCAGGAGGATCGCATGAGCCAGCACGTCACCACCGCTTCGGTCACCGCCCGCACCCTGCTCCGCGTCGCGCTGGGGGCGGTACTCGTCTCGCACGGCTCCCAGAAGCTCTTCGGCGCGTTCGGCGGGGGCGGGATCGAGGGGACCGCCCAGGGCATGCACGCCATGGGCTTCCGGCCCGGCCGCCGCAACGCCGTGCTCGCGGGGATCGGCGAGGCGGGTTCCGGAGCGGCGCTGGCCCTCGGGCTCGCCACGCCGATCGCGGGCGCCGGGGCCGCCACGACCATGGGCGTCGCGTCGAGCGTGCACACGCCGAACGGGTTCTTCAACGCGGACGGCGGCCTCGAGTTCCCGGCGTTCCTCGGCTTCACGGCGGCGATGTTCGCCCTGGGCGGCCCCGGTCCGGTGTCGCTCGACCACGCGACGCGGCACGTCCTCGACCGGCCGTGGCTGCGCGCCGTCGCCCTCGTCGCGGTGCCGGTGGCGATCGCGGTGCAGGTCACGCAGCGGCGGCGGGCACTCGCGTCCGACCCCGCGCCGAGCGGCGACGCCACCGGCGACCAGCCAGACGCGTAGCGCGCAGTCCGCCGCAGGCGGCGCTCGGCGATCCGGCGACGGCGCGCCGCACCCCTGTGGTCACGGGGGTGTGATGCCGCCGAGCCGGGCTTCTTCCGCGTCGTAGCCGGCGCGCACCTGCCGGAGGACCAGGTCGTCGATCTCGTCGGCGTCGCGGAGGCGCAGCAGCGTCGCCGCCTTGTGCTGCACGAGCGCGAGTTCCAGGGCGACGGCGCTGTCGTGCCGCTGCACGGCGGGGTGGTCGTCGTCGTCCTCCTCGCGGGCCTGGATGACGTCGAGGTGTGCCTCGTAGTCCTTCCGCACCCGCTCGACCGTGGCGCGGTCGGCACCGGCGGAGCGGGCGAGGCGGGGGAGCGCGGCGAGCGCTTCCTCGATGGCCGTCCGTTCGGCGTACCGGCGCTCCTCGCCGACGGACTCGTCCTCGGGCAGCGCGGCGGCCCGGAGCACCGCGGGCAGCACGAGCGCCTGCCCGACGATGGTCACGACGACGACCCCGGCGGTCACGAAGACGATGAGGTCGCGGTCCGGGAACCCGCTGCCGGACTCGAGGGTGCGCGGCACGGCGACGGCCATCGCGAGCGACACCGCGCCGCGGAACCCGGCGAAGCCGCTCACCAGCCGGTCGCGGTGCCCTTCGCGCGGTGCGCCGCCGGTGCGCCGGGTGACGACCCAGACGGCACCGCCCGCGGCGTTGAGGAAGGCGAAGCGCACGAGCACGAGGACGGCGGCGACGGCGAGGATGATCCCGCCGGCGCGCAGCAGGTCGCGGGGTTCGAGCGCGCGGGCGGCGACCATCGCCTCGATGCCGACCAGCACGAACAGCGCTCCGTTGAGCAGGAAGGTCAGGAAGGACCAGAACGCGCGGACCTGCTGCCGGGTCTCGGCACGGTCGAGCTTCGGACCGACCTGGCTCACGACGATCCCGGCCGCCACCACCGCCAGGACGCCCGAGGCGCCGATCGCCTCGGCCGCCAGGAACGCGGCGAACGGCACGAGCAGGGTGACGAGGTTCTCGAGCACGACGGTGTCGACCCGTCGGAGCACCAGGGTGCCGACCCACGCCGCGGCGAGACCGGCCGCGACGCCGCCCAGGTAGGACAGCGCGAGCATGCCGGACACGCCCCAGAAGGTCAGCTCCTGCGTGCCGACGGTCACCGCGACCGCGATGCCGTAGACGACGAGGGTGGTGCCGTCGTTGACCAGGCTCTCCGCGCGGAGCACCGTCACGTTGCGCCGGGGCAGCATCTTCGTGAGCACACCAACCGCGGTGGCGTCGGTCGGCGCGACGGCGGCACCGAGCACCCAGGCCGGCCCCCACGGCATGCCGAGCAGGTGCAGCAGCACGGCGACCGCGCCCGCCGTCACGACGACGAGCAGGGTGCCCATCAGCACGATGCCGCGCAGGTTCTTCCGGATCTCGCGCAGCGACGTGGTGAGGCTCTCCCAGTACAGCAGCGCCGGCAGGAAGAGCAGCAGCACGGCGTCGGCGGGCAGCTCGACGTGCGCGAACGCCGGTACGAAGGCGAGCAGGGCGCCGAAGACGAGCAGCAGCACGGGCGGGGCGACCCGCAGGCGGTCGGCGAGCCCGGCCGTCAACGCGATGGCGAGGCCGAGCACGACCACCAGTTCAGGACCCAGCACGCGCACTCCTCGTTCGACCGACACTCCAGTCAACGCGGATCACGTGGGGGATGCACACAGTGAGCAGAAGACGTCGGGTCGAAGGTGCCGACCCGACGTCTTCTGCTCACTGGACGTGCGCGAGCGCGAACGTACCGCGCGTGCGCGAGCGTGCCGCGCTCGCGTCAGTCGTGGAACGTCTCGATCGACGCGCCGAGCGAGTTGAGGCGCTCCTGCAGCTGCTCGTAGCCACGGGCGATGATGCCCACGTTGCGGAGTACGCTCTCGCCCTTGGCCGCGAGCATCGCCAGCAGGATGACCACGGCGGGCCGGAGCGCCGGCGGGCAGCTGATCTCGGCGCCGGAGAAGTGCGTCGGGCCCGTGACGTCGAGCCGGTGCGGGTCGCGCAGGGTCACGCTCGCACCGAGGCGGGTCAGGTCGAGCAGGTGGATCGCCCGGCCCTCGTACACCCAGTCGTGCACGAGCGTGGTGCCCGACGCGCAGGCCGCGATGACGACGAAGAACGGCAGGTTGTCGATGTTCAGGCCGGGGAACGGCATCGCGTGGATCTTGTCGATCGGCGCGTGCAGCTCGGACGGGTGCACGGTGACGTCGACCAGGCGGGTGCGGCCGTTCGCGGCGGCGTACTCCTCGCTGACGTCGAAGCGCAGCCCCATCTCGGCGAGGGTGGCGAGCTCGATCTCGAGGAACTCGATCGGTGCGCGCGTGACGGTCAGGGTCGAACCGGTGACGATGCCGGCGGTGAGCAGGCTCATGGCCTCGACCGGGTCCTCGCTCGGCCAGTAGTCCACGACCTCGTCGATGCGGCTCTTGCCGGTGATGCGGAGCGTGGTCGTGCCGATGCCCTCGATGCGCACCCCGAGCAGCTCGAGGAAGAAGCAGAGGTCCTGCACCATGTAGTTGGGGCTGGCGTTGCGGATGACGGTCTCACCGTCGCGGGCGGCCGCGGCGAGGATCGCGTTCTCGGTGACCGTGTCGCCACGCTCGGTGAGCACGACGGACTTCGTCGGGACGGCCTGGTTCGCGACGCCGACCTCGTACCAGCCGGAGGTCGCCTCGACGTCGACGCCGAAGGGGCGCAGCGCGATGAGGTGCGGCTCGACCGTGCGGGTGCCGAGGTCGCAGCCGCCGGCGTAGGGGAGTCGGAAGGACTCGAAGCGGCCGCTGAGCGGACCGAGGAACATGAGGACGCTCCGGGTGCGACGGGCGGCGTCGGCGTCGATCGCGTCGAGACGCAGGTCGTCGGGCGCGACGATCTCGAGCGTCTCGCCGTCCTCGCTCCAGGTGACGCTCGCGCCGAGGCTGCGGAGCACGTCGATGATCCGGTCGACCTCGACGATGCGCGCCACCTTGTGCAGGCGGGTGACGCCGCGGTTGAGCAGCGAGGCGCAGAGCAGCGCGACGGCGGCGTTCTTGCTCGAGTTCACGGCGATGGAGCCGCTCAGCTTGCGACCGCCCTGCACGCGCAGGTGGGCGCGCTGCGGGGCGCCGCCGATCGAGACGATCTGCTGGTCGAGGGCGTCGCTGATGCGGGTGAGCATCTCGAGGGACAGGTTCTGGCCGCCCTGCTCGATGCGGTTGATCGCGCTCTGGCTCGTGCCGACGCGTTCGGCGAGCTGCGCCTGGGTCATGCTGCGACCCTTGCGGGCGCCCCGGATGAGGGCGCCGACCTCGCGGAGCGGCGCGGCGGTGGTGGCTGCCGGGGCGATCGGCGTGACGACGGAGGTGGTGTCGGACATGTCGTCACGGTAACACGCTCATGAGATAAAACGAGGGGTACAGCACCCAGGGTGTTCACATGGAGCGCGGGAATACACCGTCCATGAGAAGTCAGGCGCGGTGCCAGCCGAGATCGTTGTCGTCGAACACCCAGTCCTCGGTCGCCCCGGGCGCCGGTTGCGGATCGCTGAGCCAGACCGTGGCGCCGGGCGTCCACCCGGCGATGACACTGGCCGCTCCGGCGCCGACCGGGACCGCCGTCCCGGCGGCGCGGAGCCAGCAGAGGACCGTCAGGTGGACGGCGTCGTGTTCCTCGGCGACCCCGGCCCAGTCGGGGGTCACCCAGTCGCCGTCGCGCCCGGTCGTGTGGTACCAGTCGTGCCGCCGGGTCGTGCCGCTGACGTCGACCGACCACCGCCGGCACAGTGCGGCCCAGTCGTCCGCGTCGTCGACCACCAGGACGCGCGCACCGGGCGCCGTGTGCACGGGCGCGACCGCGGCGCGTTCCCAGCCGAAGTCGTCCTCGACCGCCCACAGGCCGACCGGGCCGTTCGCGCCGTGCGCGGCCGTCGTGGTGACGAGCCCGTCAGGAGGGGTGGACCACCACGAACCGCCCACCGCTGCGTCGGCCGGGCGCCGTCGATCGCGCGGGCGCACCGCTGCGACCTCGTCCTCGAGTGCCGTGCGCCAGGCGGCGAGCGCGCGGCCCGCGGCGTCCGGTCCCTCACCGTGCTCGGGGTGGCGGCCGTGCTCGCCGTGGAACACCGTGCTCCACTGCGGGGCACCGCGCGGCGCGTCGAGCACTGACCGGACCGCCGGCAGGCCCGCCCAGGCGGTGGCCAGGCGTGCGACGACGGGTGCCAGAGCGGCGTCTGCGAGCACGACGTCGGCCGCGTCCGGTTCCTGCCACGACATCGCGCTGGCGGTGGTGTCGGCAAGCGCGCGGAGGACGTGCCGCACGCCGACGTCGGACGGCGTGACCGTCGCGAACGCAGCGTCGAGCGCCGCCGCGACCTCGGTGACGGGCGGCGCCGGCTCCGGGACGGGTCGGGGGTCGGTTCCGGCGCCGAACAACGAGACGCCGTCACCGCGCTCCCGCGCCAGGTGGTACTCGGCCCAGAACCGCACCTGCCCGAGACGCTCCGCCGCGGGCCCGTCGGCGTCGAGCACCTGGTCGAGCAGTGCGGAGCAGAACCGCCGGCCACGAGGGCCGACGGTCAGGTCAGTGGTGGTGAGCACCGGGCCAGGGTAGTGCCCACCGCTAACGCCGCCGCCGACCCCGCCGATAGTCCTCGGTGCAGCCCACGGACGGGCGGCATCCCGCCCCACGGACGGCGGCGGGACGATCGAGAACCAGGACGGGCCATGATCGTCGTCACACGACTGAACGGCAGCGGATTCGCTGTGAACCCCGATCTCGTGGAGCGCATCCAGGAGACGCCGGACACGACGCTCATCATGGTCGACGGGGCGAAGTACATCGTCCGCGAGTCCATGGCCGACGTCATCGACCTCATCGCCGCGTACCGCGCCCGGATCGTCGGGATGGCCTACGGCACCGACACCTCCGTCGGCGCACTCCGCGACGCGACCGGCCCGCAGCCGACCCTCGCCCCGGTGGCACCGATCCACCCGCAGCACCCGCGCGTGCAGGACGGGGGTCGCTGACGTGGACATCGCGACCATCATCGGGATCCTCCTGGCCTTCGGCGCCCTGTTCGGCATGGCGCAGATGGAGCACGTCGAGATGGCGGGGCTCTTCCTGCCCGCGCCGATGCTCCTCGTCTTCGTCGCCACCATCGGCTGCGGGGTCGCGAGCACGACGCTCAAGGACGCCCTCGCCGCGTTCAAGGCCGTGCCGAAGGCGTTCACCGGCAAGGTCACCCCGCCGCAGTCCGTCATCGACGACGTGGTCGGCCTGGCCGAGACGGCGCGGGCGAACGGGCTGCTCGCCCTCGAGCAGGAGGCCGACAAGCACGACGACCCGTTCATGAAGAAGGCGCTGCAGAACATCGCCGACGGCACCGACGGTGACGAGCTGCGGATCCTGCTCGAGGACGAGATCGAGTCGAACAACGCGCCGATGCGGAGCGCGAGCGCGTTCTTCATGGGGCTCGGCGGCTTCGCGCCCACCGTCGGCATCATCGGCACCGTGGTGTCGCTGACCCACGTGCTCGCGAACCTCGGCAAGCCGGACGAGCTCGGCCCGCTCATCGCGAGCGCGTTCGTCGCGACGCTGTGGGGCCTGCTCACCGCGAACTTCCTGTGGCTGCCGTTCGGCGGCAAGCTCCGGAAGCTCGCGCAGCTCGAGACGGACCGGCAGACCCTGCTCATGGAGGGCCTGCTCGCGGTGCAGGCGGGCAGCCAGCCGCGCCTGCTCGGCGAGCGGCTCAAGGCGATGGTCCCGCCGGCGGCCCGGGTCGACGCGGCTGCGGGCAAGGGCGGCAAGGGCGCGAAGAGCGTCGACGCCGACGACCAGCAGCTGGCGGCCTGACGATGAGCGCCAACCCCCGCGGGCGTGGCCGTGGTCGCGCGAAGAAGTCGCACGACGAGGCCGAGCACCCCGACGAGCGCTGGATGGCGTCCTACATGGACATGATCACCGTCCTGATGTGCATGTTCCTCGTGCTGTTCGCGATGTCGACGGTGGACCAGCAGAAGTACATCCAGCTGAAGAACTCGCTCGCCACCGGCTTCGGCGAGGTGAAGTCGCAGAAGGTCGACACCGCGTCCGGCACCGTCGTGACGAAGGACCAGGTCGAGGACGGCTCCGGGTACTCGACGGACAAGTCGCAGGCCGACCACTCCACGGCCTCGTCCGGCACGAAGGACACGAACGTCGACCCGGCCTCGACGGTGGTGCCGACGACCGCGTCGAAGCAGGACCTCGCGGCGGCGAAGCGCGAGCTCGACGACCTGACGAAGCTCGAGCGTGCGATCCAGCGCAACCTGTCGAAGGCCGGACAGACCGCGAACGTGCAGTTCACGGTCGACGCCCGCGGGCTGACGGTGCGCCTGGTCGGCAGCGAGACCTACTTCGGCACGAACAGCGCCGACCTGTCCGCGCAGGCCGAGGGGATCATGGACGCGATCGCGCCGGTGCTGCGGACGAGCCACCACGACGTCAGCATCGAGGGCCACGCCGACCAGCGGAACTCGACGGCGCCCTACGCCACGAACTGGGAGCTCAGCGCGGCGAGGGCGACCGGGGTGCTCCGCGACCTGGTCGAACGGGGCGGCATGCCGGGCGACCACGTGCAGAGCGTCGGGTTCGGGTCGAGCCGGCCGTTGGCGAAGGGCGGTACCGAGGCCGACCTCGCCCTGAACCGCCGCGTCGACATCGTGGTGCTGTCGAACGCCGACCAGGACGTCAGCGCCCTCATGCCGGCACTCGCGAAGGCGCAGGACGGAGCGACCGCCGGGTAGCGCAGACGCACAGGGCGGAGCGACCGCCGGGGAGCCCTCGACCGCCCCACTACGGGGTACAGCACTGACGGCCGGCACACAGCCGACCGATAGACGCACCCGTGACCGAGACCCTGACCGCGCCCGAGGTGTACGACTTCGCGCGCCCGTCGACGCTCGCCCGCGAGCACGCCCGGGTCCTCGAGCTCGCCTTCGAGACGTTCGCCCGGCAGTGGGGCACGCAGCTCACCGCGAAGGTGCGCGCGGTGAGCCAGGTCACCTGCGAGCAGGTGCAGATGACGACGTACGACGAGTACGCCGCCTCGCTGCCGGCGCTCACCGGCATGGTGCTGCTGCCGATCGCCCACCTCAGCGCGAAGGGCGTGCTGCAGGTGCCCCTCGACGCTGCGCTCACCTGGGTGTCGCACGCGCTCGGCGCCTCGAAGCCGCTGCCCACGCCGGAACGCACCTTCACGCCGATCGAGCAGGCGCTCGTGCGGAAGATCGTCGAGGACGCCCTCGACGACCTCCGCTACTCGTTCGGCGGGCTGCTCGTGCACGAGGTCGCCACGGGTGGCTTCCAGTTCAACTCGCAGTTCGCCCAGGCCGCGCAGAAGGCCGACCTGATGATCGTCGCGTCGTTCTCGATCCGCGTCGGCGACCGGGTGGCGCCCGGCACCCTCGCGCTGCCCGCCGAGGCGGTGCTGCCGCAGCTCGGCGAGACCGCCTCGACGCCGTCGCCGGCGGACGCCCAGGCGCTGCTCGACGCGCAGCTCGCCGGTGTGCCGGTCGGGGTCGGCCTGCGGTTCGCGTCGGCGACGGTCCTGCCGCAGCAGGTGCTCCGACTCGCCGTCGGCGACGTCCTGCCCCTGCCGCACCCGCAGCACCGGCCCCTCACCATCGCCGTCGACGGCGAGCCCGTCGGCACGGCCGCGGTCGGCGCGAACGGGTCGCGCCTGGCCGGCATCGTCGTCACCACCACCACATCGGAGCAGCACGCATGACCGTCACCACCCTCCAGACCGCTGCGGCCGAGTCGCTCGCGGCGCAGCTCCCGACGGCCGCCCCCCTGGGTGCGGTGCTCCTGCCGGGAGGCGCGACCAGCGCCGTCCTCGACGCGGCGGCGGACGCCGTGGTCGCGTCGTTCGTCGGCGGCCTGTCGGCCGACCTGGCCCTCGTGCTCACCGACCTCGAGGCGATCACCGCCGCGGGCGGGACCGAGCACGGCATCGTGGCGGTCACCGACGTCCTGCGCCCCTCGCTCGAGGCCGCGGCGTCCGTGCTCGGCGTCGGCGTCCTCGGCGAGGCGAGCCGCGAGTCGGCCGCGTCGCTGCTCGCCGACCCGGACACCGTCGTGTTCGAGCTCACCGCCGGCGGCGTCCCCGGGGGCTGGTTCGGGCTGCGCGTGCGCGAGAACGGCACGGTGTCGGCGGCGGTGGCCCCCGCGGCCCTGCCGACCGGCAACCTCGGCCGCATCAACAACGTCGAGATGACGCTCACGGTGGAGATCGGACGCACCCGGATGTCGGTGCGCGACGTGCTCGGCATGGAGCCGGGCGCCGTCGTCGAGCTCGACCGCAGCGCCGGTGCCCCGGCCGACGTGCTGCTGAACGGGCGGCTCATCGCGCACGGCGAGGTCGTCGTCGTCGACCAGGACTACGCCGTCCGCATCACCCGCATCCTCGACGTCGCCGAATCCGTCTGAGCCGCCGACCGTGGACACCCTGCTCATCACCCTCCGCGTCGCGCTCTCGCTCGGCGTCGTGCTCGCCCTCATGTGGGTGCTGCACCGCGCCAGCCGCAAGCGCTTCACCGGCGGGCGGACCTCCGGGCGCCGCGCAGCGTCCGTCGAGGTCGTCGGGCGGCAGGGGATCGGCGGCAAGGCGAGCGTCGTCGTGGTCGACGTCGAGGGGGAGCGCCTCGTCCTCGGGGTCTCCGAGCACGGCGTCTCCCTGCTCACGAGCGCGCAGGCGCCCGCCCCCGAGCTCACCATCGTGACCGGTCCCGTCTCGCTGCCGGTGCGTCCCGCCCCGTCGGCGGACGCGTTCCGTCAGGAACTCGCGCTGCACGCGGACGCCACCCCGGGCCTCCCGTCCGACACCGCGGTGACCGCGGAACCGCTGCCGATGCGCCCCCGCAACCGACGCCAGCAGCGCACCGTCGTCCCGACGGCGGCGCAGCTGCAGGGCTCGATCCTGTCCGCGGAAACGTGGCGGCAGGCGGCGGCCGCGCTGCGGAACCGGCGGGCCGGGTGACCGCCGTCCGCACGGCGCGCGTGCTGGCCCTCGTCCTGCTCGGGGTGACCGTCGTCGCCGGCGTCCTCATGGTGACCGCGACGGGCGCGCACGCCGCGGGCGCGGTCGGGCCGACCGCCCCGGCGACCCCGACGCCGCCCGCCGGCGGGGACTTCAGCGTCAGCGTGAACGGTCCGGACGGCGGTCCGTCGTCCGCCGTCGTGACGCTCATCGGCATCACCCTGCTCAGCGTCGCTCCGGCGCTCATGCTCATGATGACGTCGTTCACGAAGATCTTCGTGGTGCTCGCGATGACCCGGAACGCGCTCGGCCTGCAGTCGATCCCGCCGAACCAGGTGATCGCCGGCCTCGCCCTGTTCCTGTCGCTGTTCGTGATGGCACCCGTGATCGGGCACATCAACGACGACGCGCTGCAGCCCTACCTGGCCGGGCACCTCAGCTTCGACCAGGCCGTCGAGATCGGCACGAAGCCGCTCCGGACCTTCATGCTGCACCAGACCCGCGACGAGGACCTGGCGCTCATCACCCGCGCCGCCGGCCTGGACAACCCCGCGTCGACGGCCGACGTGCCGATGACGACCGTCATCCCGGCGTTCATCATCTCGGAGCTCCGCAGCGCGTTCATCATCGGGTTCGTCATCTTCATCCCGTTCCTGGTCATCGACCTCGTCGTCTCCGCGGCGCTCATGTCGATGGGCATGATGATGCTCCCGCCGGTGATGATCTCGCTGCCGTTCAAGATCCTGCTCTTCGTCCTCGTCGACGGCTGGGGCCTCATCATCCGGTCGCTCATCGAGAGCTACCACGTTGTCTAGGGGGCGCGCGTGAACCAGCAGGCGGTCATCGACCTCGTGCTCCAGGCCCTCCTGGTGGCCGGCAAGCTCGCCGCGCCCGTCCTCGTGACGTCCCTCGTGGTCGGCTTCGCCATCTCGCTCTTCCAGTCCGTGACGCAGATCCAGGAGGTCACGCTCTCGTTCGTGCCGAAGGCCGTCGCCGTCGCGATCGCCCTCGTCGTCTGCGGCAACTGGATGATCTCGGAGATGGTGTCGTTCACCCACGTCGCCTTCGACATGATCCCGAAGCTGCTCGGGGCGTAGCCGGTGGAGCTCGCGTTCGACGCCGACCGACTGGAGGCGACCATGCTCGCCGGCGTCCGGTTGGTGGCGTTCCTCGTGATCGCCCCGCCGTTCTCGTACCGGGCGTTCCCGGGCGCGGTGAAGGTGATCCTCGGGCTCGGCCTGGCCATCGGCGTCGCACCGCGCGTCGCGGTGGGCTACGAGTCGCTCGCGACCGGACCGTTCCTGCTCGCGTTGCTGACGCAGCTGCTGGTCGGGCTCGGGCTCGGGTTCCTCGTGTTCCTGGTGTTCGCCGCGGTGCAGTCCGCCGGCGCCCTCATCGACCTGTTCGGCGGGTTCACGCTGGCGCAGGCGTTCGACCCGCAGTCCCAGGTCAACGGCGCCCAGTTCACCCGGCTGTTCCAGATGGCGGCGCTCGCCCTGCTCTTCACCTCCGGCGGGTACCAGCTCATCGTCGGCGGCCTCGTGCGCTCGTTCGACGCCGTGCCGCTCACCGGTTCCTTCGGGGTGGACGCACTCGCCCCGCTGCTCGTCACCGCCGTGTCGCAGATGTTCCTGGCGAGCCTGCAGATCGCCGGTCCGCTCGTCGTCGTGCTGTTCCTGGCCGACGTCGGCCTCGGGCTGCTCACCCGCGTCGCCCCGGCGCTCAACGCGTTCCAGCTCGGGTTCCCGATCAAGATCGGGCTCACCGTGCTCTTCGCCGGTGCGCTCTTCATGGCCCTGCCCTCGGTGGTGTCGTCGCTGACCGGTGACGCCGTCCAGGCGATCACGGGACGGGGGTGACCAGCGATGTCCGACAGCGGTGAGAAGTCCGAGAAGGCCACCGACAAGCGCATGCGCGAGGTCCACCGGAAGGGCCAGCTCGGGCGCTCCCAGGACCTCGGCGCGTGGGTCGGCATCGCCGTCGTGGCGATGATGGTGCCGTCGGTGATCGGCAACGCGGCGGCGGCGGGGACCTCGCAGCTCGCGGCCGTCCGCACCGTCATCGCCAACCCGACGATCGGCACCGTCGACCAGGTCTTCCACGACGCGATGGCGAGCATCGGGGCGACGCTCGGTCCGCCGCTCGCCGTCGTCCTCGTCGCCGTCACGGCCGCCGCCGTCGCGCAGGGCGGCGTGCACGTCCGGAAGCTCATGCCGGAGCCGTCGCACTTCGACCCCGTCGCCGGCCTCAAGCGGGTGTTCGGCGTGCAGGCGCTCTGGAACGGGGTGAAGGCCCTGCTCAAGACCGCCGTCGTCGGCCTCGTGCTCTGGTTCGCCGTGCAGGGCCTCATGCCCGTGCTCATGACGAGCGGCTCGCTCCCGCTGTCCGCCGTGCTCGAGGCCGCGGCCGACGGCGCTGGCACCCTGCTCCGGGCCGCCATCGTCGCCGGACTGCTGCTCGCGGCGATCGACGTCTTCGTGGTGGTCCGGCGCAACCGCAAGCGCACCATGATGACGAAGCGCGAGGTCAAGGACGAGCACAAGTCGAGCGACGGCGACCCGCTCGTCAAGGGACAGCGCCGCTCCCGGCAGCTCGCGATGAGCCGCAACCGGATGATCGAGGCGATCGGCACCGCGGACGTCGTGATGACGAACCCGACCCACTACGCCGTCGCCCTGCGGTACGAACCCGGCAAGTCTGCGCCGCGCGTCGTCGCGAAGGGGGCCGGACCCGTCGCCGACGTCATCCGGTCCCGTGCCGAGGACGAGCGCGTGCCGATCGTCCGCGACGTGCCGCTCACCCGGGCCCTGCACGCTGCGTGCGAGCTCGGCCACGAGATCCCCGCCGACCTCTACACGCCGGTGGCGCGGGTGCTGTCCTTCGTGATGGCGCTCAAGGCGCGCGGTGCGGCGGCCGGCACGCACGCGCCCCCCGTTCCCACCACGGCCGCCGAGGTCGCCACGGTCATCGACCCCGCGACCCTGACCGGCGACCTCCGTCCCCGCAAGCTCCGACCACCCCGCCCCGAAGGACTCCCCGCATGAACCGCAAGGACCTGCCGAAGCTCGTCGTCCCGGTGTTCATCGTCGGCATCATCCTGCTGCTGATCCTGCCGGTGCCGTCGTTCCTGCTCGACTTCCTCATCATCATCAACATCCTGTTGGCGCTGGTGATCCTGCTCACGACGCTGTTCGTGAAGAAGCCGCTCGACTTCTCGGTGTTCCCGTCGCTGCTGCTCGTGGCGACGCTGTTCCGGCTCGGGCTGAACGTGGCGTCGACCCGGCTCGTGCTCGGCGAGGGGTTCGCCGGCGACGTCATCCAGGCGTTCGGCCACGTCGCGGTGTCCGGCTCGATCATCATCGGCGCGGTGATCTTCCTCATCCTCATCGTCATCCAGTTCGTCGTGGTGACGAAGGGCGCCGAGCGCGTCGCCGAGGTGGGCGCCCGGTTCACGCTCGACGCGATGCCCGGCAAGCAGATGGCGATCGACGCCGACCTCAACGCCGGCCTCATCACGGACGAGCAGGCGAAGGAGCGCCGCGCCGCGGTGTCCGCCGAGGCCGACTTCTACGGCGCGATGGACGGGGCGTCGAAGTTCGTCAAGGGCGACGCCATCGCCGGCATCCTCATCATCGTCATCAACCTGGTCGGCGGCATCGCGATCGGCATGCTGCAGAACGGGCTCTCCGCCACCGACGCCCTGTCGAAGTACGGCATCCTGACGATCGGCGACGGCCTCGTCACCCAGATCCCCGCGCTGCTCATGGCGGTGTCCACGGGCATGATCGTGACGCGCTCCGGCGCGGAGTCGGAGATGGGCGCGTCCGCAGCGACGCAGCTGTCGCAGTCGCGGAACGCGCTGCTCATCGCCGGTGTCGCCGCGATCGCCATGGGCTTCATCCCCGGCATGCCGATCCTGCCGTTCCTGCTCGTCGGCGCGACGCTGCTGTTCACCGGGTGGCGCATCGGCCAGAACGTCGCGAAGGCCGAACGCGAGGCCGCGCAGCAGCAGGCGCTCGAGGCAGCGGCCCCGTCCGGCGACACCCCCGAGGACCTCGTCGAGCAGATGCGCGTGCACGCGCTCGAGATCCTGCTCGCCCCCGACCTCGTGGACATGGTCAGCGGTGCGTCGGACGACCTGCTCGGCCGGGTCCGGGCGCTCCGCCGCAAGGTCGCCGTCGACATGGGCGTCGTCGTCCCGCCGGTGCGCACCCGCGACAGCATCGACCTGCCCCCGTCGACCTACGCGATCCGCATCGCCGGGGTGGAGGCCGGCCGCGGCACCGCCCCGGCGCGGAGCGTCCTGGCGCTCGGCGACCACCTGGACGGGCTGCCCGGCGACACGACGGTCGAACCCGTCTTCGGCCTGACCGGCAAGTGGGTCCCCGCCGAGCTGCGGCACGCCGCGGAGATGACCGGGGCGACCGTCATCGACCGGGTCTCGGTGCTCGTCACCCACCTGCAGGCCATCATCGGCGACAACGCCGCCCGGCTCCTGACCCGCGAGGACGTCAAGGTCCTGACCGAGGGCGTCAAGCAGGTCAACCCGGCCGCGGTCGAGGAGCTCGTCCCCGGCATGCTGTCGATGGCCGAGCTGCAGCGCGTGCTGCAGGGACTGCTCGCCGAGCGGGTGCCGATCAACGACCTCGGGCGCATCTGCGAGGCCCTGACGCTCCGCGCGAAGGCGTCCACCGACCCCGAGGGACTCGTCGAGGCCGCCCGGGCCGCCCTCGGTCCGGCCCTGGCCGCACGCCACGCCGACGCCGGCACGCTGCGCGTCATCATGATCGACCCCCTGCTCGAGCAGGCGATGCTCGAGGGGCTGCGGCCGTCGGAGCAGGGCACCCAGATCGTCATCGACGCGCACCGCATCGAGCAGGTGCTCGGGTCCCTGCGCGACGCCGTGCGCAGCGTCGAGGACCAGGGCCTGTCCGCCGTGCTCGTCTGCGCCCCGCAGCTGCGCCCCGCCGTGCACCGCATGGTCGCGGCGCAGTCGAACGGCCTGCCGGTGCTCTCCTACCAGGAGGCCACCGCCGCGGGCTCCACCATCGAGACCGTGGGAGTCGTCCGTGCCGCCGACCCGATCGCAGCGTAGCGGCGCGACGCTCGAGGCCCTGCGCGACGCCGTCCGGGCCGAGTTCGGGCCGTCGGCGCGCATCGTCGCCGCCGAGCGCGTCACCACGCCCGGCATCGGCGGGCTGTTCCGCAAGGCACACGTCGAGGCCACCGTCGAGGTCCCCGACCCGACGGACCCGCCGACCGCGCAGGTCACCATCGCGAGCACGCCGGTGCAGCGGATCGGGATCGCGGCGCTCCTGGCCGACGCCGAGGCGACCGAGGCCCGCATCGCCGGCACCGACGGCACCGCGACGACGCGCGCCGACGCGTTCGCGTCGGTGCTCGACGGCTTCGCCCTGGACGGCATCACGGGGAGCGCCCCGCGCCCGACGCGCGCGCTGCCGGAGCCGGATGCGCCCCTGGACGTCGACCCGCGCCTCCAGGCCGCCACCGATGCGCGGCCGGGAGGCCCGACCAGCGTCCCCGACACGGCCCGCGCCGTGCGCGTGGCCCGGCCCGCCGCCCCCGCCGTGCGGTCCGCGGACGGCGACCTGGTGCTGCTCGTCGGCCGGCCGAACGACGTCGACGCCGCCGCCGGGCTGTTCGCGCTCCGCTACGGCCTGCGGCCGAGCGACGCCGCCGACCGACGCTCGGCGATCCTGGCGCGGGCCGACGGCGTCCGCGACGGCCACGCCGTCCTGGCGGTGGCCGCCTGGGACGACCGGGCGACCGGCGACGGCGTCGAGGCCGACCAGGTCTGGGTCGTCGTCGACGTCGGCCGGAAGCCCGAGGACGCCGCGGCGATGCTGTCCGCCGTGGCCGACCGGCTGCCCGTCGCCGGCGTCGTCGCCATCGGGGCGGGGGAGACCGCCACGCCGGAGTCCGTCGACCTGCTGGGGGTCCCGGTCCTGTCGCTAGGCTGAGCGGGTGCTGGTACTCACGCGGAAGGTCGGCGAGCGGATCCTCGTCGGTGACGACATCGTCATCACCGTCCTCGACGCCCGGGGCGACGGGGTGCGGATCGGCATCGACGCCCCGCGTGGGGTGAAGATCCAACGCGAAGAGGTCGTGCGCGCCGTCACCGAGGCGAACGCCGAGGCAGCGGCCGCCGCTGCCGGAGCCGACGACGACGCCGAGGCGCGACTGCGCCGGGCGCTCGGCGACCGCGGCGGGGCCGACCAGGCGTAGTCCGGGCGAGGGCTCGCCGGCTGCGCGCTCGGGCTGCGCGCGGCTGTTGCTCGGGTGCCCGCGCACGGTCGCTGCTGCGCAGTGATCGTCGAGCGCGCCCCGCGGCGGGCGTCGCGCGGGGCACCCGCGGGGCGCGCCCCACGGCGGGCGTCGCGCCTCGTCTCTTCGGGGTGCGACGACGCTGGCGGGGCGCGGACCGGATCCGGCACGACGCACCGCGGGCGGGCACCTGCGTCCGCGGCCACCCGCGGGACGCGCCCCACGGCGGGCGTCGCGTCCCGTCTCTTCGGGGCGCGACGACGCTGGCAGGGCGTGGACCGGATCCGGCGAGGGTCGGCCTGCCACGGCGCTGTGGACTCGCGCGCGGCGGAGTGGGGCCCGCGGGGACGAGCCGACCCGTGCCTCCCGGCCGGACCGTCCCCACCGAGCGGCTACGCGCGGGGCTTCTTCTCCTGCTCGGGCAGACGACCGGCGGCGGCCTCGGCGGCGAACCACGCCGCGGCCTCGTCCTGACGTGCCTGCTCCTCGCCGAGGGCGATCGGCGCACGCACGTGCCCGTCCTCGTAGCCGAAGGTCTCGAGCAGCCGGGGCACGATCGGCCGCAGCCGGGCCACGAGCCGGTCGACCCCGGCCGAAACCGCCCGGGCCCGCTGCGCCGACAGCCGCCCGTGCACCAGGTACCAGTCCAGGTGCTGCTCGAGCAGGCCGAGGGCGAACAGGTCGCGGAGCCAGACGAGCACCCGCCGGGTGTCGCCCTCGGGGACCTGCTCGAGGGCGTCGGTGAACGCGTCCCACTGCATGAGCTCGGCGTGCGCCTTCGCCGCCTCGATGAGCTCGTGCTGCGAGCGGTTCAGCAGCCGCGCCGCGCGTGCACGGTCCTTGCCCGCGGAGGCGAGACGCACACCGATCTCGGCGACCATCGTCTCGACGCGACCCGCGAGCAGGGCGCGCTGTGAGCCGGCGTCGCGCAGGTCGGCGACGGACCGCGCGAGCGACCCACGGTCGGCGACGCTCTGCCCGATGCGGCGCACGCCGCTCGCGTCCGCCAGCTTGCCCGCGGCGATCGACGCCGCGAACCGTGCGGTCGCGGCCGGGTCCTTCGGCGCCTTGGCGCGGAACTCGGTGAGCAGCCGCTTGCCGACGAGCTGCAGCAGGACGGTGTTGTCGCCCTCGAAGGTGACGTAGACGTCGAGGTCGGCGCGGAGCCCGGTGAGCCGGTTCTCGGCGAGGAAGCCGGCGCCGCCGCACGCCTCGCGGCACTCCTGCAGGGTGTCGAGCGCCGACCACGTCGACATCGACTTGAAGGCCGCGGCCTGGGTCTCCAGGTCCTCACGGCGCTCGGGGGTGTCCTGCCGCCCGCTGAACACGTCGTCGAAGGTACGCAGGAGCTGCTCGTGGGCGAACGACTGCGCGAACACCGTCGCCAGGCGCGGGATCAACCGACGCTGGTGCCGGCCGTAGTCGAGCAGCACGCCCTCGGTGCCGTCCCCGGTCGGGAACTGGCGGCGCTGCGCGGCGTAGGTGAGCGCGATCTGCAGCCCGATCTTCTGCGCCACCACCGCGGCCCCGTCGAGCGAGACCCGGCCCTGCACCAGGGTGCCGAGCATCGTGAAGAAGCGCCGACCGGGCGAGGCGATCGGCGATGAGTACGTGCCGTCCTCGGCGACGTCGCCGTAGCGGTTGAGCAGGTTCGTGCGGGGGACCCGGACGTGGTCGAAGTGCAGCCGGCCGTTGTCGATGCCGTTCAGGCCGCCCTTGTAGCCGTCGTCCTCACCACCGACGCCGGGCAGGAATGCTCCGTCGGCGTCGCGGAGCGGCACGTAGAACGCGTGCACGCCGTAGTCGACGCCCTGCGTCACGAGCTTCGCGAACACGACCGCGGCCCTGCCGTGCAGGGCGGCGTTGCCGATGTAGTCCTTCCACGCGCCGCGGAACGGCGTGTGGATCTCGAACTCCTGCGTCTCCGGGTCGTAGGTGGCGCGGGTGGCGATGCTCTGGACGTCCGAGCCGTGCCCGGTCTCCGTCATCGCGAAGCAGCCGGGGACGTCGAACGAGACGATGCCCGGCAGGAACTCGCGGTGGTTCCGCTCCGTGCCGAGGTGGTGCACCGCAGAGCCGAACAGGCCCCACTGCACACCGGCCTTGATCTGCATCGACGGGTCGGCGGTGGTGAGCTCCTCGAACGCGGCGAGGTTGCCGCCGTGGTTGCTCTGGCCGCCGAACTCCTCGGGGTACGGCCGCTGGATCGCGCCGGCGTCGACCAGGATGCGCAGCTGGTCGAGCGTGCGGGCACGCGCGTCGGCGTACGCCATGCCCTCGATCTTGTGCATCGCCGGGTCGAGCGCGAGCCGCCGCGAGGTACGGCGGTCGTCCGCCCACCGGCCGAGCAGGAGCTGCTGCACCACGGCGACGTCGATCTGCACGTCCGTGTCCGTGCCCGCGGTCGGCGTGCCGCTGGCGGGGTCACCGGTCGCGTCGGGCTTCGGCGCACCCTCGGTGACGACGCCGGGGGCGGGCGCCGCGTCGGCGTCGGTCGGGGCGGGGGCCCCGGCGGGGCGGGCGGCGGAACGTGCGGGTGCGGTGTCGACCATGGTCGGGGTCCTCCTGGGAACTGCGGTGTCCGGTGGCGCTCCGTCCACGCTAGACAGCCCGGCCGTGTGCCGCTCGACAACCGTGCCGGGGGCACAACGGGCGAGCGCCGACCGCGCGGACCGGTCGTGGGAACCCTCCAACCGACGGACCCGTCGGCGGGACGCCCGGTGGACGCGAGCCGCCCTCGGGGAATCGGCGGAAGCTGGACCGAGCAGGCATCATGGCCGTCATGTCCCGCACCACCCCGTCACACAAGTCCCGCACCGAGCAGCCGGATCGGGGTGGCCGCACCTTCTTCGGACAACCGTTCGAGCTCTCGACCCCGTTCGCCGTCGAACTGTGGGAGCGCTTCTCGTTCTACGGCATGCAGGGCATCGTCCTGCTGTACATGTACTACACGGTCACCGAGGGCGGCCTCGGCATCAGCGAGGGCGTCGCGACCGGCATCATGGGCGCCTACGGCGGCGCGGTCTACCTGTTCACCATCATCGGAGCCTGGATCGCCGACCGGCTGCTCGGCGCCGACCGGACCCTGTTCGGCAGCGCCGTCGTCGTCATGCTCGGGCACATCGCCCTCGCGCTGATCCCCGGGGTCGCCGGGGTCGGCGTCGGCCTCGTGCTCATCGCGCTCGGGTCCGGCGGACTCAAGGCGACCGCCACGACGATCGTCGGCGGCCTGTACACCCGCGACGACGTGCGCCGCGACGCCGGGTTCTCGCTGTACTACCTCGGCGTCAACCTCGGCGCCTTCGCCGGCCCGCTGCTCACCGGGCTGCTGCAGAACACGCTCGGCTTCCACTACGGGTTCGGCCTCGCCGCGGTCGGCATGGCCGCGGGGCTCACGCAGTACGCGGTGCGCCGGAAGCACCTGCCCGAGGTCGTGCGCGACGTCACCAACCCCGTCGACCGACGCCGGCTGCCGCTCATCGTCGTGGGAGCGGTCGTCGTCCTGGTGCTCGTCGTCGTCGCCGTGCTGACCGGTCTGCTGACCGTCGACACCCTGCCCCTCGTCGTGGTCGCCGTCGTCGTGCTCGCGACCATCGGCTACTTCGTCGTGATCCTGTCGAGCGGGATCACCCCGCAGGAACGCTCGCGCGTGTTCGCGTTCATCCCGCTGTTCATCGGCAGCGCGGTCTTCTGGTCGCTGTACCAGCAGCAGTTCACCGTCGTCACGATCTACTCGGACCAGCGGCTCGACCGGTCCGTGTTCGGCTCGGAGATGCCGGTGTCGTGGGTGACGTCGATCAACCCGGTCTTCATCATCGTGCTCTCCGGCGTCTTCGCGGCGCTCTGGACCCGGCTGGGCGACCGCCAGCCGTCCACCCCGACGAAGTTCGGCCTCGGCACCGGCATCATGGGCGTCGCGTTCCTGCTCTTCCTGCCGTTCGTCGGCACCGGCGAGAACGGCACCCCGCTGCTCGCACTCGTCGGGATCCTGCTCGTGTTCACGCTCGCCGAACTCCTGCTGTCGCCCGTGGGCCAGTCGGTGGCGACGAAGCTGGCGCCGGCCAAGTTCCAGACCCAGATGGTCGCGCTGTTCTTCCTGTCGGTGTCGCTCGGCACCGCGGCCACCGGCGTCCTGTCCCAGTACTACGACCCGGAGCACGAGGCGCCGTACTTCACGGTGCTCGGACTCGTCGCGGTCGCGGTCGGCGTCGTGCTCCTGCTCGTCACCAAGCCGGTGCTGAGGCTCATGCGCGGCATCCGCTAACCTGAGACCAGCCGTACGCTCGCAACCAAGGAGTCACCCCATGCTCGAACTCATCGCAGGCATCATCATCGGCGTCGGCGTGCTCGGCGGCGTGGGCTGCTGCATGGCCGTCGCCGCCATGATGAAGAGCGGGTCCGAAGAGTACTGACCCGGACTACTCCGCGGTGTCGGTCGTGACCGGCACCAGTTGACGACTCAGGACGGTCGCGCGCTCGAAGGGGCCGCGGCCGTCCTTCGTCCATGCGGGCTCCTCGAACGCGACGGTCCAGGTGCGCTGCAGCCCGCCGATCTGGCTGCCGCCCGGCGCCACGATCACGCCGATCGGCTCGTCGGCCCACTGCTCGCCGCCGCGGTCGGTGTCGACCACCTGCACGAGGGCGCCGATCCCGAGCCCGGGGCGGTCGTCGGGGCGGGGGCTGGGGGAGCGTCGTCCGAACACGCGCCCACCGTACCGGTGGGTGGTCTCGGAACGTCTGAGCCGTCCCTGTCGACACGCCGACGCCCGGCCGCCGGGCGGTCAGGACACGTCGCCGGTCGCGCGCCGGGCGGCCGAAGGCCCTCAGCTGAGGCGTCACCAGGCGACGCGTCGTGACCGGCGCGCGGAGGCGAGCGGGGTGTCGTGACTGGCGGGGCGACGGTCGGGAGGCCCGTGGCGGGCTGGCACCGCGCCTCCAGGCCGGCGCCGGCCGCGTCCGGGGCGGCCGCCGAGCGGCCAGGACACCCCGCCGCCACCGCCTCGGGTGGTCAGGAACTGTCGGCGGCGCGGGCGCCAGCCGACAGTTCGCGCCCGCTCGGCGGACCTGAGTGGGGTGTCGCGACCAGTCGACACGACCGGCCGCCGCCCCGCCCGCCCGGCCTGCCTGCCCAGCCCCACCGCCGTCAGACGGCGGCGGGCTCCACGCGGGCGATCTCGGTGATGGACGAGTGGCCGGTCTCGGGGTGCTTGCGCATGGACAGGAGTCGCTCCATCGACGGCTCGAGCGCCGTGACCTTGTCGAGCGGTGCGCTGACGACGAGCTGGAACCCGAGCCGGAGCCACGCGGTGACCGCACGGCCGGCGAACTCCGAGTCCGCCTTGATGAACGCCTCGTCGAGGAACACCGGCGCGAACCGGGGCCGGGGCCGGGTCTCGTCGCCGAGCTGGTACCGCAGGGCCGCGCCGACGATGAACGCCACGAGCTCCTGCGTCTCGCCGCCCGACTTGTCGCCGAGCGACGAGTAGACGCCGAGGTCGGCACCGGACGTGTCGTACCGGACGGCCGTGATCTCCATGTGCCGGCGGACGTCGAGCACCGCGTCGCGCTGCGTGGTCCGGCCGCCGCGCGGCACGGACGGGTCGGGCCGGATGACGGCCATGAAGCGCCGGAGCCGGCGGAACCGGGTCTCGAGCACGTCGTCGGTCAGCTCGGTGTCGACCGAGGCAGACAGGGCGCGGAGCTCGCGGCGGAAGGCGGTGACGTCCTCGCGGGTGACCCGGCGGATCTGGATCTTCAGGCGGTCCCGGTTCGCGCCGAAGGGCAGCTCCCGCAGGATCTCGTTGACCGGTTCCAGGCGTTCCTCGATCTCGACGACGGCGCGGTCGAAGGCACCGGCGAGCGGGACGAGGTCCTCGCCGCTCCACTGCGACAGCCGTCGACGCCACTCGCTGCGCCGGGCGTGCAGGCCGGTCGCCACGATCTGGTCGAGGACCGCGTGGTAGTCCGGGTACGACGCGACCCCGGTGCCGAGGTTCGGGTCGGGCCAGGCGTCCTGGTACCGCTGGAACGTCAGCGTCAACGAGGTCGAGGCCGCCGCGGCGCCGTCGAGCGCCTGGGTCAGCCGTTCCTCGAGCCGGCGCTTGAGCCGGCGGGTGGCGTCGTCGAAGCCGTCGATGCCGTCGGGCGCCCCGACCTCGTCGAACGTCTCGGACAGGAGCCTGGCCTGCGCGTCGTCGGGCAGCGACTCCGGGGTGTCGTCGAAGCGCGCGAGGATCTCGGCGGCGGCGTCCTGGCCGTCGACGAGGACGGCGTGCCGCTCGTCGAGCCGGGTGACGGAGCGGCGTGCGGCGGCCCGGCGGTCGGCCGCCTCGTCGAGGGACGCCCGGAGCCGACTGACCGCCGAACGCAGGGTCCGGAGCCCGTCGTCGGCGGAGAGCAGCGCCTGCCGTTCCTCGTCGAGGCGCGCGAGGGACTCGTCGGTGCCGGAGACGTCGATCGCGGCCCAGGTGACGTCGACCACGTGCTGGTGCGCGGCGCGGAGCACGTCGAGCGCGGTGAGGTCCTGCGCGACGTCGGTGCGGCGGGCCTCGAGCGTGGCGAGGTCCTGCGCGATCGAGGCGAGCTCCTGCTCGACCGCGGCGACGCGGGCCTCGTTCGTGAAGCCGATGACGTTCGACTGCCGGCGGTCACCGTGCGCGCCACGACGGCCGTCGCGCAGCTGTCCGGACTCGGTGACCCGCCGTCCGCCGCCGCCGAGGTCCGATGCCGAGCTGACACAGCGGGCGTCGGTGCGGTCCGACTCGATCCGCTCGCGCACCCAGGTGCTGAACGGCGACGGCTTGATCGCGAGCTTGCCGGAGACCATGGCCGGGTCACCGTCGAGGTCGAGGTGCGGGCCGGTCGGCACGCCCTCGAACTGCACGCGGACGGGCAGGCGCAGCGCGTCGATCGCCTCGCTGAAGTCGGCCAGGCGGTCCTGGTCGACGAGCAGCGTGCGGGCGACGGGGGCCAGGACGGACTCGATGGCCGTGCGCCAGCGCTCCTCGCTGGGCAGGACGTCGAGCAGCTCCGCCACGAACGGCAGTTCGGACGGGTCGATGCCGGCGGCGCGGGCCATGGCGAGCCGGGCCTCGTGCATCGGCAGCGGCATCGCGCCCTGCCGGTGCTCGAGCGACTGCCGCTCCTGGCGCAGGGACCGCTCGCGGTCGAGGAGCGGGTACTCCTCGCGGGTCAGGGCGTCGCGGCGGTCGTCCAACGACGAGCGCGCAGCCGCGTACGTCCCGAGGAAGTCGTGGGACGCCCGCTGCGCGCTGGTGAAGCCCGCTTCCGACGAGAGCGACGCCGACAGCCCGAGCACGGCGGTGCGCTCGTCGAAGGTCGTGCGGGTGCGGACCACGGCGTCGCGTTCGCGGCCGAGCCGGTCGATGCGGTCCTCGAGGTGCGCGAGCGCGTTGCCGCCCTGGTCGCGGAGCCGGGCCTCGGCGTCGCGGAGCTCGATGTCGACCGCGGTGTGCCGGGCTTCGGCGGCCTCGACCTCGGCGCGGGCCGCGGTGCGCTCACGCGCGTTGCGGGCGACCTCGTCGTCGAGCAGCGCACGCTTCCGGGTGGCGGTCCAGTGCGCGAACGGGGAGACCTCGGCGCCGGTGGCGATGCCGTCGAGTGCCGCGGCGGCCTCGGTCGCGCGCGCGATCTCGTCGTGCAGGTCGGTGATGGGGGAGAGGATGCGCACCTTGCGTTCCTCGGTGTCCATCGCCTCGTACGCCTCGTCGAGCGCCGAGAAGTGCGCGAGGGCGCGGTCGGCCGCCTCGTAGGTGCCGGGGGTCTCGAGCACGAGCGACTTGTAGAGCGCGTCGACGGTCGGTAGGTGCTGGCCGGCCTGGATCCGGGCGAGCAGGCGCATCGCCCGGTTGCCCCCGCCGGAGTCGCCGATGCCGAGGCGGGTCTGCAGCGTGTACGCGAGCTCCTGGTAGGTGTCGCGGATGACGAGCCCGGGCACCCGGCCGGTCAGCTCGAGGTGGTGGAACCGCGACGGCACGAACTCCTCGAGCCGGCGCAGGTCGAAGGTGTCGTCCACCGTCGCCATGGTCATCTGGATGTCGCCGACGCCCCGTGCGCGCTTCGGCACGATGTACGCGCGCAGCACCGTGAAGCGCCGCTCGTCGTCGTTCCGGAACGTGACCGCCGCCGCACCCCACGTGGTCTGGTCGTCGCCGCGCAGGTTCACGTCGCGCAGGGCCCCGGACTCGGGGTCGCGCCGGGTGTCGACCTTGCCGCGCAGGTAGGTGAGCAGGTTGCGCTGGTCCGCGCTGCGGGCGCGACCGGTGGTGGCGTCGTTCGAGGCGCCGTTGAACGGCACGTCGGACGGCATCATCACGGCCAGGTAGGCGTCCATCAGGGTGGACTTGCCGGTGCCCGAGGCGCCGGAGATGAGGGTCGCCGTGCCGGACAGCTCGACCTGCCGGTGGCCGTGGAAGCCACCCCAGTTGACGACCTGCATCGACTCGGCGCGCCACTGCGCGACCGTGTCGAACAGCGCGGGGGTTGCGAACGTGTCGGTCACGCTTCCGTCTCGCCTTCGTCGTCGGTATCGGTGTCGGTGTCGGTCGGGAGGCCCGGGTCGTCGCCGTCGCTCGGCTCGCCGCCCGGGGCGGTCGCGTCCGTCTGCGCGGTGGTGGTGCGCAACCAGGCGTCGAGTTCGAGCAGGCGTTCCAGGGGGAGCAGCACCTCGACGACGCTCGCCACCCGGAAGCGGTCCGGGTCCGAGGTGCGGATGAGGATGCGCGCGGTGACGAGACGCTCGATGGCCTTGGCGACCCGGCCCTCGTCGCGGGTGCGGTCGGTCGCGGTCGCCGGACGGAAGCCCGCCACGTGCCCGAGGATCTCGGACCGGTCGACCACGACCTGGTCCGGGCCCGGTCGGGCGTCGGCACGCAGGCGCATCCGCAGGTAGACGAGGACGATCGTCTCCTCGCGGGTGTACGGCAGGTCGCGGAGCAGGGTCGGGAACGTGCGGCGCTGGCTCTCCGAGCGGGCCTGGCGCTTCCAGGCGACCTCGCGGTCCCGGTCGACGTGCAGCTCGAGGAACAGGTCGTTCAGGCGGGACCGCAGCTGGTACTCGGCGTCGAGGACAGCCCGCCACTCGTCGGGGTGCGTGCGGGAGCTGACGTACGAGTGCCGCAGCAGGGCCACCAGGGCGCGGCGCTGGTGCTCGTCGAGCCGGCCCTCGTCGCCCTCGAAGAGGGCGAAGCTGGACTCGTCGCGCTCGTCGTCCTGCATCACGGATGCGGGGTCGTCGTAGGGGACCGTGTCGTCGACCGGTGCCGGCGTCGTGTCGCTCACCGTGCCTCCTGTGCGTTCTCGTCGTGTGCGTCGCCGACCGGTGTGCGCTCGTCGGCGAGAGCGGCGGTGGGCATGTGGAAGGTGACGGGGCTGCCGTCGGGCCGGACCGTGCGGTGCTCGGCGACGTGCGCGGCGGACTCGAAGTCCTCGCGCCCCGTCAGCAGGTGCGCCAGGCCGAAGAGCTCGACCGGCCGCCGCTGCTCGGGCGGCAGCCCGTGGAACGCGTCGACGCTCGAGTCGGCCTCGGCGAAGCGGAGCGCCGCGCGCAGCTCGGTCAGGAGCGGGCCGCCGTGCCTGCGGAGCATGTCGACGTCGAGGTCCTCGAAGACGTCGTCGTCGGGCTCCTCGATGGGCGGCGGCACGGACTCGGCGTCCGGGTCGTAGAAGCGCTCGCGCAGCGTGCCGACCTCGGCGGCCGCCGGCAGGAGCGGCAGCGGGATGCGGTCGCGCGCGCCGCCCTGGTCCATCAGCGTCGCGAGGCCGCGGTTGATCGAGCGGAGCACGGCGTCGAGCTCGCGGTCGCGCACCACGTCGTGGGCGACGATCTGGTCGCGGAGCGTGGCGGTGAGCTGGCGGCGCTGCGCGAGGACGTCCTCGATGCCCTGGCGCAGGATCGTCACGGTGTTGCGGAACGCCCGCCGCTCGCCAGCGCCGAGCCCCTGCGCGAACGGGTGCGACAGGATCGTCGCGATGTCGTCGCGGAGCCGCAGCAGCAGGGCGTCGTCGCGGAGGAGCTCGAACGCGCCCTCGAAGGCGCGGCCCTCGGGGGTGGCCTCCATCAGGTTGTCCGTGCGCGCCAGGTAGTCGTCGAGGATCTCGCCGATGGGGCGGACCTCTTGCCGGAAGTCCTCGACGATCGAGCGGTGCATCGTCGCGACCGCTTCCTCGACGCGCTTGAAGTCGCTCGGCAGCTGGCGGATGAGGTCCGAGATGTTCGTGTACCCGTCGCGCATCCGGTCGTCGTCGACGGCCACCACGTCGTCGCCGTGCTCGAGCCGCTCGCGCTCGGCCTGCAGCTCGGCGATCTGGGCGTCGATCCGGCGGATCTGCACGTCGGGATCGGGCTCGGCGCGGGCCGCCCACCGGTGCACCGCGTCGACGATCATCGCCAGCCGGCTCTCGCTGATGAGCGCGCGGTCGGCCGACAGGGCGTCGACGAGGCTCAGCGCTTCGAGCGCGTGGCTCGTCAGCGAGTACTGCTCGTCGCCGTCGGGGGAGTTCGAGCGGACGAGCCACTGCGCACCGACCCACTCGCGGCACAGCGCGCGGCCGTTCGGTCGGGCCTCCTGCTCGCCCTCGGCCTGCTCGCTGGCGGGGACGCGTGCGCCGGCGGCCTGCAGGCGGGCGACGTGCTCCTCGACCTGCAGGTGCATGCGGTCGGCGGGGACGTACTGCACGTCGCGGTCGAACACCGTGCGGAACACGGCGAGGACCGTGGCGCTGGTCGGCCGGGACATGAGCCGCAGGGTCGGACGGTCGAGGACCGCTCGGACCCGGGCGAACTCGAGGTCGACGTCGGTCATGCGCCCCTTCGTCCGATCGTGCTGGTGGTCCGGCCCGCGTGCTGCGGACCGATGAGATGACAAGAGCCCGACGCTGCTGCGTCGGGCTCTTGTGTCAAGGGTGGGCGATACCAGACTCGAACTGATGACCTCTTCGGTGTGAACGAAGCGCGCTACCAACTGCGCCAATCGCCCCCTGCACTGTTCGTGCGAGTCGATAGTAGCGGATCTGCGGCGGTGCACCGAACACGGCGCGCGCCCCGGGTGTGGCGCGGCGTCCGACGGGCCTGGCGAGGGGTCCCGATCCGCATGAACACGGGGGACACGCCCGGTGAACGGGATCGATTTTGGCGGAAGTGCCCCGGTGCGTATAGAGTTTACGTCGTCGCCGCGACAGCGGAACGACAAGTGCGGATGTGGCGCAGTGGTAGCGCATCACCTTGCCAAGGTGAGGGTCGCGAGTTCGAATCTCGTCATCCGCTCGAGTGTGGTCTTCTCCGGAAGACCGCGACTCACCAGAGGGTATCCCACCGTTCGGGTACTCACGGAGACGTGAACCTCGATGGTGGGGTGGCCGAGAGGCTAGGCAGCGGCCTGCAAAGCCGTCCACGCGGGTTCGAATCCCGTCCCCACCTCCAGTTCCACACTCCTCTGGGCGATTGGCGCAGCGGTAGCGCGCTTCCCTGACACGGAAGAGGTCACTGGTTCGATCCCAGTATCGCCCACCACGACGAAGACCCCCGGGAAACCGGGGGTCTTCGTGTTTCTCCAGGCGTTGCTCGAGGCTCGGATCAGGTGCCGTGGCACGGTTCCGGCACGATCCGCGAACGCTCCCGCCGCCTTCCGTTCTTCCTGCCGCTCGTCTGCCTGATGGTCAAGGACTGCACCCGTGCCCGACCCCGCCGACAGCGACGCCTTCGATGCCGACTCCTGGCCAGGAGCACTGTCCAGCTCCTGGCCCGACGAGGAGACCCCGCAACGCGCCGACGCGGAGATGCACCGCAAGCGGTCCACCTACCGGAAGGTCGCCCGCACCGGTTTCGTCCTCGCGCCGGCGATGTTCTTCCTGCCGCTCGTCGTCCCGTTGGTGGCTCGCGAGTGGCACTCCTGGGTCATCATCTGCATGACCGCAGCGTGGGCGGTACTCGTCTCGGCATGCTCCTTCGCCGCGATGGCGAACACCAGACCCGGCGGTCATCCCGGCATCCACCAGACGTGGGCGGTGCCTGCAGCCGTCATCGCGATGGTGCCCGGCGGGCTCGCCGCCTTCTTCCTGTACGGGGCCGTCATCCACGGGCTCTTCCTGCTGTCCAGGTGAATCCACCTCGAGGGGAACCACCCCGCGTACGACTTCGCTGACGCCGCCGCGGACCTCCGCCACGCAGCCGCCATGTGGTCCGGCACCGTTTGCAAGTTGCCCAATGGGCATGATTGCGCATTGGGCAAGTTCTGGTTACGGTGAGTCCATGGCAGCAACCCCGTCGCTCCGCGACCAGAAGAAGGCGGCACTCCGCGACGAACTGAGCGTCACCACCGTGCTGCTGGCACGCGAGCGCGGCCTCGACAACGTCCGTGTCGAGGACATCGTCCGCCAGGTCGGCGTGTCCCGCCGGACGTTCGGCAACTACTTCTCGAGCAAGGAGGACGCGATCGCCGACCGCCACGTGCAACGTGTCCGGGCGGCGGCGACCGACCTCGCACAGCACCCGGACGACGAGCCGCTGTGGGCGGCGGTCACCGCGGTCCTGCTGGCTCCGTACCGGGCACGAGCGGCAGGGTCGTCCGGGGACGACCAGAGCGGCCTGATGGCCGTGCTCGCGACACCCGGCATGCAGTCCGCGGTCGATCGTGGCGCCCGGACCGCGAACAGCGTCCTCGCGCAGGCGATCGCCGCACGGCTCGGTGTCGAGCGCGACGATCCGCTGTCGGCAGCCGTCGCGGCGGCAGCGCTCTCCACCCTGCTGACCACCTTGGAGTCCTGGGCGTCGAGCAGCGACGCGGGCTCGCTCGAGCCGATGCTCGTCGCTGCCTTCCAGCGGCTCGGCAGCGGCTTCGACCGCCTGCACGTCTGACCTCCACCCGCACCGTCCGGAAAGGCTCTTCCTCATGTACGACGTCCTCATCGTCGGTGGCGGCCCCGTGGGCGTCTTCGTCGCCTGCGAGCTGCAACTCGCGGGTGCGAACCCGCTGGTCCTCGAACGTCTCCCCGCGATCAACCAGTGGGACAAGGCACACGGCCTCACCGGCCAGGTCGTCCGTCTGCTGGACCAGCGCGGCCTGTTCGAGCGGTGCGCAGGGGTGGCCGAGCCGTCCCCGGCTCCGGCCTTCTTCTTCGGCGCGCTCCCCGTGCCGCTGCACGTGCTCGGCGAGCGCAACCCGATGTACCTGCTGCACATCAACCAGCGCGACCTGGAGCGCGTCCTGAACGAGCGCGCCGCCGAGCTGGGCGTGGAGATCCGTCGCGGCGTCGAGCTGCGGTCCTTCCTGCAGCACGACGACCGCGTCGACGTCACCGTCGTCGACACCACGACCGCGGCCGAGAGCACGCTGTCGGCTCGGTACCTGATCGGGAGCGACGGGGCGCGGAGCACCGTCCGCAAGCAGTCCGGCATCGGTTTCCCGGGGAACACCGACCGCCACGTCGTGGACCGCACGGCGCTCATCGCCCCGACCGACGCGCTGGTCGCAGCCGGCCCCGGGAAGGTGCGCGTCGCCGGACTTGGCGAGATCGCGGCAGCGTTCCACCGGACCGAGACAGGAGTCGCGACGATCGCCCTCCACGACCCCGAGCACCCGCTGGTGTACACCGCGGAGTGGGAGGACGAACCCGAGGGCAGCTTCCCCGGTGACGGGGCAGCGATGACCCTGGCCGAGATGGAGGACAGTCTCGAACGCGTCCTCGGTGTCCGTGTCGCCCTCGCGCCTCCCGCGCAGGGACACGCCGCCCTGTTGCGTCGGCTCTCCGGCAGGAACACCCGCGTCGCCGACCGCTACCGGGACCGTCGCGTGTTCCTGCTCGGCGACGCTGCCCACGTCCACTCCGCGGCAGGCGGCCCCGGGCTGAACCTCGCACTGCAGGACGCCGCGAACCTGGCGTGGAAACTCGCCGCCGACCTCGCGGGCACGGCGCCGGCAGGGTTGCTCGACACCTACGAGGCAGAACGCCGGCCGCTCGGACAGCGGGTCTTCATGCAGACGCAGGCGCAGACGGCGCTCATGGCGCCCGGGTCGGACGTCACGGCGCTCCGCGACCTCTTCGCCGAGCTGCTCACCGACACGGGCACGGTGCAGCGCATCGCGGACCTGCTCGCAGGCGCCGACGTCCGCTACGAGACGGGTGCCACCGATCCCGACGGCCCCACCGGCTGGTTCGCGCCGTCCGCGCAGCTCACCCTCGCCGACGGCACCCGTCGCCGGGTCCCCGAGATGCTCCACGCCGCACGTCCCGTCCTGCTCGACGACGACGGCAGCCTGCGCGACGCTGCTGCGCCCTGGTCGGACCGGGTCGACCACGTCGAACTGGCACCGGGGAGCGGACTGGCACCGGGGAGCGGACTGGCACCGGGGAGCGGACTGCCGTCGATGCTGATCCGACCCGACGGCTTCGTCGCGTGGTCGCGGACCGACCCCACCGACGTCGGGACGGCACTCCGGACCTGGTTCGGGGAACCGCGCGGCGCTGCTGTCAGCGCCGCCGCGACGAGTGGGGCGTAGCCCGTGGACGCCGCCGTCGTCGGCGCCGCGATCATCTCGATCAGCGGCGCGGTCCTCTCGACAGCCGCGATCTGGGGCATCGTCGCCGCGCTGCTGGACCTCCGCGGAACGACACCCGGAGCAGCTGCCGCACGTGTGCACGCCGTCACGGGGTCCGTGATCGTGATCGCCGGCCTCGTGACCCACGTGCTCGGCTTCTTCCCGGAGGCGTTCGTGCTCATCTACGCCGGCGGTGCATCCGCAGTCGTCGCCGCAGCCTCGGCAGCGTGGTCCGGTGCGCATCGCCGCCTCCGCAGCACGGTGCCCACCGTGCTCGTCGTCGTCGGTCTCGTCGCGCTCACGGTCGGACTCCTCGTCTGACCGAGGGACGTGGTTCCGCCCTGCTGTGGACACCGGTGCTCCCGGGGTGCGGCGCAGTAGTGTGCCGGTAGGGGGAACCATGACCATCGCATCCGGACGTCCGCGCCGCTCGAAGGCACTACCGCTCGGCATCACCGCACTCGTGTTGCTCGTCCTGCCGTTGCTCGCGCTGCCGCTCCTGTTCGCCGTCGCGGACCCGTACCTGGCGGTGCCGGTCCTCGGGCTGCTCGGTGTCGCCACCGCGGCGCTCGGCGTCGCCGCGGTCGTCGTCGGCATCCGCGGGCGGCTGGCCGCCGTTCCGTTCCGCTCCGCCGTGACGGGAACGGGCTTGGGGGCCGTCGCCGCCGTCTTCGGCGGCGCACGCGTGCTCGGGACGCTCGGCTTCGTCGCCGACCTGGCCTCGGGGTCGGGGTCGGCATGACCGACGGGCCGACCATCGCGGCGATGAACAGTGACCGGACCACCTTCCGGCGCATCGCACGGATCGGGTTCGTGCTCGCACCGGCGATGTTCCTCCTGCCGGTGATCCACCCGCTGGTGACCCAGGACGTGCACCCTGTGCTGATCATCTGCATGACGGCCGCGTGGGCGGTGCTCGTGTCCGCGTGCTCCTTCGCCGCGATGGCGCGCACCAGGCCCGGCGGTCACCCGTGGGTGCACCAGGCGTGGGCTGCTCCCGTCGCGCTGGTCGTCATGGTGCCGGGCGGCCTCGTCGCCGTGGTCGTCCAGGGCCTGGTCATCTCAGCGCTCTAGCAGGCTCCCGGTCGATTCCTCGTTCGGGGACTCCTGCGCTCGGCGCGCAGACCCCGGGTCACCCGAGCAACGCCGATCCGAGCCGAGGCGAGCGGGCTACCGCCGCGAGCGCAGGAGCAGCACGATCCCCGTCACGATCTCCCCGATGCCGAACACGACGGCGATCTGCGGGATCAACGTGTCCTGTGATCGCGGGGAGAGGAAGAACAGCGAGGCGAACACCACGACGAAGAGGCACCCACCACCGAGCAGAATGAGCCCTCGGCGTCTGGACGGTTGCACGCGCTCAAGAGTAGTCGCCGAGGCAGCAGTCGTCCGCGACCTGCTGGCACGCGAGGGTGGCGTCCTCTACCGTCGACAACGGAACGGGGAGGGACCATGCACGATCACGGCACGGCGGGAAGCGGCAGCGGTCCGGACGAGCGGGACCAGCGACAGCCCTCCCGCGGAGTCCCGGCGTGAGCCGCCTCGCCGACTGGTGGCGTCGGGTGAACGCCACACCGCAGCCGAGCCCCTCCGACCCCGGCCGTGCGGCCGTCGCCTACCCGGAGCTGAGCCGCACCGACCGCGCCGCCTTCCTCCGCTGCGAGGGGTACCTGCTGTGGGAGATCGTCGACTCGCGTTCCTCCGGGCGGCAGATCGCCGGTCGCGGCGACGCCCCGGCGACGAACGGGTGGGTCGTCGTGCCCGGTCGCGTCCACTCCGGGCTCATCGAGGACACGAAGGGGAAGGGGCCGGGCCCCGCGGTCATGGTCGCCGTGGTGCAGTGGCTCGTCGACGCGGGAGCACTCCGGCCGCTGACGGCGAGCGTGCGCGCGGCCATCGCCGAGTCCACCGTCGCGGAGCGACTCCGTGACCTGCCCGAGTACCACCGCACCGAGGCCGACGCCCGCAGGGCGTGGGACGACGACCTGTGGGAGGTCGACCCACAGCGGATGCTCGTCGTCTACCCGCACCTGGCAGCGGCGAACGCCGACTGGCGGCGAGCGGCAGGGCGCTGACGGACGCGTCGCGCGTGCGATACGACGCGGTGTCGGACAGGAGGCACGGTGCCGGGCCGCCACGGGCCTCCCGTCCGCCTGCTGGTCGCGCAGGTGAGCCGACGCTCCGCACGTCCCCGGTGCTGGGGGTGCCGGCACCGGGGTGCCGGCCCGTAGCGTCGACGGGCAGGGGAAGGACCGACACGGGATGACACGACGCGCCGGCTCCGTTCCGGACGCGCTCGAACGCATCCGGACGGTCGCGCGCCACGACCTCGCGGAACGGCGGGCAGTCGACCGGGACGACGTGGCAGGCGTGCTCGAGACGCGACTCGGGGCACTCCGGCGGGCTCCGCGGAGCCTCGTCCTGCAACTCGGCGTCGAGGTGCAGCGCCCCCGGCCCTGGTGGTCACGCTTCGGGCTCGGGCTCGACCAGTACCTCGACCGGACGCCGTTCGAGCCGGTCCGGTCCCTCGCCGGTCGGACCGGCGCGGGCGCCGCGGTCGACGACCTCGTCTTCGGCACCGTCTACACGGCGGGCGCGTGCGGTCCACGGGACGCAGCGCCCTCGCTGCGCGACGTGCGGTCGGCGTTCGGCGTCACCACCGCGTTCGCCACCGCGCCCGGCACGCTGTTCCGCTGGCGGAGCCGCGTGCGGATCGTGCAGGTCACGGCGGCGCTCGAGCCCCTGCGCATCGCGCACGTCGTCGCGGAGCAGATCGCCGCGGAGTCTGCGGGGGAGTCCGGCTACTCCGCCGCCGACGGGTGGCACAGTCGGCACGCGCAGTCGCTGTTCCTCACTCGGTCGCTCGGTCGCTCGGTCGCTGGATGGTCGCTCCGCGGAGCGTGCCGGCACTCGCGGCGGGGCTGGTCCAGCGCATCCCGTGGCTCGACGACGTCGACCGCACCGAGGAACGGCTGCGGACGACCCTGGCGGTCGACGTCGCCCGCCCGGGCGTCAGCCGCTGAGCCGACCGTCCGCCACCGTCAGGACCCCTGCAGGCTCGCCTGCACGGCCGCGATGTGCGCCCCGAGTGCGCCGGGCGATCGGCGGTCGCGGCGATGATGCCGTCGATCGTGCGTCGACTGCGCGTCGCCCCCGCAACTCTCCTTCTTCATCGTCCGATCGTCGACTGCTGCGACCTGTTCTGGGGTGATCGCGGAGACGGAAGGCCATGCATCGACTTCGATAGTTTCGTATCGGAAGAAGCGAGGGGGACTGCACATGGCGGAGACCGAGTACCAACGCAATCAGCGGCTGATCCGAGAATCAGTGGAACGCACCGAGATCCAGGCCGAAGCAGCGGCCGTCGGGGCATCGAGCGCTGCCGCCTGGGCGGCGGAGACCAACCATCTGCAGGCGCAGCAGCTTGCTGTCTCCCGGGCCGCGCTCAGTTCGCAGGAACGCCATCAGTGGGCGATGTGGACCCAGACCAAGAACGGTCGGGCCTACATCGATTGGGAGAAGCGCGCGAATGCCATCATCGCTCGAGCTCGAGCGCGCCGGTTGCAGGTAGCAGAAGCATTCTCCGCGGACGTTGCAGAGCACATCAGCGAAGCGGATCGTGCTTCTCACGCATCCGGTGACTGGCTGCTGAAGTCCGACAAGGAGCGTGTCGCCCGCCGATGGGGAACGGCAGGAGGCTGGCTGCTGGTGCTCGTTGCGCTGTTCATCGTCGTGAACTTCATCCTTTCCTTGTTCCATGCCAGCGCGCCGTACCAGTGGCGCACGGTGCTGGTTGCGCTGGGGGTCGCGATCGCGCTCGTCATCGTCTCCGCGGCGAAGTCCGACTCCGACTGGACCGCACGGAACGAGTCGACAAGGAAAGCGGCTGCCTCTCGACGGTTCGAGGTGTTCGGCTTCGACCCGTTGGACGAGCCGGAACGAACACCAGCAGATTGGTTCGAGTCGGCTTCTGACCACTCGGAGTACTGGACGTCCTTCGCGAACCGAGCCGAAGAGTCGTACCCGACCCGGGACGAGCTCCCCAGGCTGTCGGAGCCGCGACCGCGCGCCGTCATGCCCGGTGATTCGCCTCGTGTGAAAGCGCTGCTCGCCGAGTGGGGAGCAACTCGGCCGACCGCGATGCACGACCATTCGTGACGCACGGTCGACCGTCGGACCGCCGCGCGCTCGGTGCTCGTCGGTCCCTGATCGAGAAAGCGGATCGGCGCGAGGGTCGTCGCTACGCTGAGCCGATGACCCCGGACCCCTCCGACACCACGGCCGTCCGCGTGCAGGCCGCCCTCGATCGCCTGGTCGGGCTCGTCCCCGGCGACCCGCTGCTGCGGGCACCGGCGACCGAGCGGGACCTCGCCGTCGCCGAGGCCCACCTCGGGCACCGCCTGCCCGAGGACGTCCGCGCGCTGTACCTGTTGCACGACGGGCAGCACCCGTACTCGGCGCAGGACCCGCGGTTCGCCGCCGGACTCGTCGTCGGGCAACCGTTCCTGCCGCTGACCGACGTGCTCGCGCAGTGGGACCAGTGGGACGGGTTCGAGGCGCAGGAGGACATGGACGAGTTCGCGTCCTCGACGCCGCAGGGCTTCGTGCAGCCGAAGTACGCCGTGCGCGGGTGGATCCCGCTCACCCACGACGGCGGCGGCAACCACGTCGGCGTGGACCTCGACCCGGCTGCTGCCGGCACGGTCGGTCAGGTCATCACGTTCGGCCGCGACGACGACGAGCACCAGGTCATCGCCCCGTCGCTGCTGTCGTACCTCGAGCAGGCGGCCGACCTGGTCGCGGCGGGCACGATCGTGCCCTCCGACGAGCAGGACGAACCGGGTTGGGCGATCACCGGCACGCTCTCGACGGTCTTCGACGCGACCGCGGAGCGCACCGGCTGACGACGGCAGGGGAGGCGGCGCGGCTCGCGACGTCCCCGTGCGTCGGCCGGGAGGCCTGGCGCCGGGCCGCCACGGGCCTCCCGTCCGCCACCTGGTCACGCGAGCGAGGAGACGACGTGGAGTTCCGGAAGACCCGAGGCCGCAGGGCCGTGCTCGGGCTGTTCCTGGTGGGGCCGCCCGCCCTGTACGAGGTCCGCGAGGGTGACACGACGACCACGGTGGTGTCCGATCAGCTCGCCGCTGCGCTCGGCGCCTCCGGGCGGGACTACCAAGAGGCACACATGCTCGCCGCCCACCTGTTCGACGCGGGTGACCCGTCCTGGGTCCAGTGGCCGTACGGAGGAGTCGTCCGCGACTGAGTGCACCGTCGGCCCGGCGGTGCCGCCGCCGACGACGAACGCGCGTGCCATCGAGTGAGCAGAAGAGGTCGGGTCGTCCGCCCGGACCCGACGTCTTCTGCTCACGAAGTGCGCCACGAACGCGCCGCCCCAGCCCACACGCCCCGCCGGACGCACACGCCCCTCTTCGTGAGCAGAAGATGTCGGGTGGCCCGCCCGGACCCGACATCGTCTGCTCACGAAGTGCCCGACGAACCCGCCGGCCGGGCCCGCCGGCACCCCCGACGCGCCCGACTGTTGCGCCGTGTGACGGCGGGTCGGGAATACCGAGTCGCACTCTGCGATTGTCGATCCCCGTGACGTCCGATCCCAGCACCACCGCGCCCAGCTCCACCGCGCCCAGCTCCACCGCCTCGAACAGCACCGACGCCCCCGCATCGTGGGACGCCTGGCGCGAGGCCCGCGGGCAGCGCGTGACCGGCCCGCAGGGCGACCTCGCCCTCGTCCGGACCGAGTGGCTGCCGGGCGGCGCCGAGCCGGACCTGCAGGCGGTGCTCGACGGGCAGCCCGACACGGTCGTCGCGACGGCCGTGCACCGCCGCGACCTCGACACCGGTAACCCGGAGCACGGGTACCGCCTCTGGGACGCGCAGTCCCCGGCGATCCGCTCCTACGTCGACACCCCGGTGTTCCCGTACGACCCGTCGTGGCGGATCACCGCGCACTTCGCGCCGGCCGAGCCCGGTCGGACGATCCCGTACGAGCACCTGCGCGACGCCGCCGGCGCCACCCGCGACCTCGTCGTGCCCGGAGACATCACGGCGACGATCGACGGGCAGGAGTACACCCTCAGCGCCTTCGACGACGACGGCACGCTGCTGCTCGTCTTCGGCGACCCGACCAACCGCAGCCACGACGACGCCGACCGCACCTACGGCACCGGCCGGTTCCTGTTCGTCGAGCGCCCGGAGGGGTCGTCGACGGGCCAGGAGTCGGACGTCGTCCTCGACTTCAACCACGCCTTCGTCCCGCCGTGCGGCTACAGCGACCAGTACAACTGCCCGCTGCCCCCGGCACAGAACCGCCTGCAGGTCCCCGTGCACGCCGGCGAGCGGTACGTCGCGCACCGCGACTGACCCGGCCGCCGACCCCACCACCCAGCACACCCGCAGCACCACCACCAGGAGCCCCGTGAAGACCCGCATCCTCGCGCTCGCCGCCACCGGCGTCGCCCTCAGCCTCGCCCTCGCCGGCTGCTCGTCCCCGAACGGCGGCTCGTCGCGCGGTGCCGACGCCACCGTCGCGATCGGTTCGCTCTACGAGCCGACCAACCTGTCGAACGTCGACGGCGGCGGCCAGGGCGTCAACGAGGCCTTCCAGGACAACGTCTACGAGGGGCTGTTCCGCCTCGGTGACGACGGCAAGGTCACCCCGCTGCTCGCGAAGTCGTACGACACGTCGTCCGACGGCCTCACGTACACGTTCACGCTCCGCTCGGGCGTCACGTTCCACAGTGGCGCGGAGCTCACCAGCGCCGACGTCAAGCGCTCGATCGAGCGGGTCACCGCCGAGGACTCGCAGTCCTCGCGCAAGTCGAGCCTGGCCGTGGTGCGGTCGATCGAGACGCCGGACGACGACACCGTGGTGGTGCACCTGTCCGAGCGGTCGATCTCGTTCGTCTACAACCTGTCCTACGTCTGGATCGTCCCCGCCGACGAGACCAAGCTGAAGACCGAGGAGGACGGCACCGGGCCGTACACCCTCGGCACCTGGAAGCGCGGCTCCTCGCTCACCCTCGAGCCCTACGACGGGTACTGGGGGAAGAAGCCGGAGAACGGCGGCGTCGAGTTCGACTACTTCACCAGCGCCTCCACGCTGTCGAACGCGCTGGCGAGCGGCCGGGTCGACGTCATCACGAGCATCCAGTCGCCGGACGCGCTGTCCCGGTTCACCGCCGATGAATCCAAGTACACCGTCAGCGAGGGCGACTCGACCACGAAGGAACTCCTGGCGTTCAACGACGCGAAGGGGCCCTTCGCCGACGTCACGCTCCGCCGCGCGATCTCCGCAGCGATCGACCGGAAGGCCCTGCTCAAGGCGATCTGGGGCGACTACGGCACGGTGAACGGCTCGATGGTGCCGCCGACCGACCCCTGGTACGAGGACCTGACGAGCGTCAACGCCTACGACCCCGCGAAGGCGAAGGAGCTGCTCGCCGACGCCGGCCACGCCGACGGCTTCACGTTCACCCTCGACACCCCGTCGTACGACCCGCACCCGGCCGTCGCCCAGTACCTGCAGAGCGCGCTGCGGAAGGTCGGCGTGACGATGGAGATCAACACGATCAGCGCCGACGAGTGGTACACGAAGGTGTACCAGCAGCACGACTTCGAGGCGACGCTGCAGGAGCACGTCAACGACCGCGACGTCGTGTTCTACGGCAACCCGGACTTCTACTTCGGGTACGACAACGAGAAGGTGCAGCGCGACATCGCGGCCGCCGAGCAGGCGACCTCCGAGGACCGGCAGACCGAGCTGCTCGCCCAGGCGAACGAGCAGATCGTGCAGGACGCCGCGAGCGCGTGGCTGTACCTGTACCCGCAGATCGTCGTGTCGGACAAGGACGTCACGGGATACTGGAAGAACGGGCTGAACTCGCAGTTCCCCGTCTCCGGCATCACCGTCTCCTGACCCGCGCGGACCGCCGCACCCCGCACCCCCCAGCAAGGACCCGCACCACCGCATGACCGCCTACGTCCTCCGCCGCCTCGGCATCCTCGTGCTCTCGCTCGTGGTCGCCCTGGTCGTGGTGTTCGCGCTGCTGCGGATCCTGCCGGGGGACCCGGCGAACGCGCTGCTCGCGGCGAACGCCACCCCCGACCAGATCGAGGCGGCGCGGCGCCAGGTCGGCTCGGACCTGCCGTTGACGCAGCAGTTCGTGCAGTGGGTCGGCCAGGTGCTGCACCTCGACCTCGGCACGTCGTTCACGAGCGGCCTGCCGGTCCTGCCCGACCTGGCACAGCGCCTCGTCGTGACCGTCCCGCTGACGCTCATCGCGTTCGTGGTGGCCGTCGTCGCCGCGTGCCTGGTCGGGTTCGTCGCCGCGGCCCGCGCCGACCGGTGGTACGGCGTGCTGCTGTCCGGGGTGACCCAGCTCGGCATCGCCGTGCCGGTGTTCTGGATCGGCATCCTGCTCGTGCAGGTCGTGTCGCTGCGCTGGGGCCTGCTGCCGTCGAGCGGCTTCCCCCGCGACGACTGGACCTACCCGGGTGACGCGCTCGAGGCGCTCGCACTGCCGATCGTGACCGTCGCCGTCGTGATGACCGCGTCGATCGCCCGGTACGTGCGGAGCGCCGTGCTCGACGTGCTCGGGGCCGACCACATCCGGACGGCCAGGGCGCTCGGCGCCTCCACCGCCTCGGCGTTCCTGCGGCACGGCGTCCGGTCGGCGGTGGTGCCGGTCATCGCGGTGCTCGGCATCGAGCTCGCCTCGACGTTCCTCGGCGCCGTCGTCGTCGAGAGCGTCTTCGCGCTGCCCGGACTCGGCAGCATGCTCATCACCGGCATCGAACAGCACGACTACCCGAGCATCCAGGGCGTCCTGCTCGTCTCGACGGTCGCCGTGCTCGTCATCGGCTTCGTCGCCGACGTGGTGCAGCGCCTCGTCGACCCGCGCCTGCGCGCGACCGTCTCGGGGAACCGATGAGCGCCCGCCGGTCGGTGTCCCTGACGGTCGGGACCGTGCTCGTCGGCGTCGTGCTCGTCGCCGCGCTCGTCTCGCTCGTCTGGACGCCGTACTCGCTGTACGACACGACGGGCGGTCGGCTCACCCCACCAGGGGCGGCGCACTGGCTCGGAACCGACACCCTCGGCCGCGACCTCGCGACCCAGCTGCTCGTCGGCGCGCGCATCGCGCTCGCGACGGGGGTCGGCGCCGTCCTCGTCGGCGGGGTCCTCGGCACCGCCGTCGGGCTCGTCGCGGCCTTCGCCCGCCCCTGGCTCGACGACACGCTCTCGGCCGTGCTCGACATCGTCATCGCGTTCCCGACGCTGCTCGTCGCGATGCTGCTCGTCGCCGCCCGCGGCGCCTCGCTCGGCACAGCGATCGTCGCGATCGGACTGGTGATGGCGGCGGTCGTCGCCCGGCTCGTCCGCATCCTGGTGCGCCGGGTGCTGCGGCAGGACTTCGTCACCGCATCGCGCACCTCCGGCACCTCGTGGCCGCGGATCGTCGTCGAGCACGTGCTGCCGAACGTCTGGCCGACCCTCGCGGTCAACCTGGCGCTGCAGTTCGGGCTCGCGGTGCTCGCCGAGGCGAGCCTGTCCTACCTCGGGCTCGGCGCCCCGCCGCCGAACGCGTCGTGGGGCCGCATGCTGCAGGACGCCCAGCAGACCGCCTTCGAGGCGCCCGCCGGTGTCCTCGCCCCCGGCCTCGCGCTCGTCGCCCTCGTCATCGGGGCGAACCTGCTCGCCGACGGCCTGCGCGACGTCGCGGACCCGACCCGTCGCCGGCGGCGGGCGGCGCGCCCGGCCGACCCGCGCCTCCAGACCGATACAGCGGCCAGCGCGACCACCGCGACCGGCGAGACGGACGGGAGGCCCGTGTGAACCCCGCCATCGAGGTCACCGACCTGCGCATCACCACCACCGACGGCGCGACGCTGGTCGACGACGTCACCTTCGCCGTCGACGACGGCGCCCGCCTCGGCATCGTCGGCGAGTCCGGCAGCGGCAAGTCCCTCACCGCCCTCGCGGTGATGGGCCTGCTGCCGCCCGGACTCCGTGCCGAGGGATCGGTGCGCGTCGGCGGCGTCGAGGTGCTCGGGGCCCCGGAACGGACGCTCCGCGGCATCCGCGGCGCGGCCGTCGCCCCGGTGTTCCAGGAGCCGATGACGGCACTCGACCCGCTCATGCGTGCCGGTGACCAGATCGCCGAGCCGCTGCGGCGCCACCGCGGCCTGCGCGGTGCCGCGCTCCGCCAGGCCGTGCGCGACGCGATCGACGACGTCGCCCTGCCGGACCCGGAGCGGGTCGCCGCCGCGTTCCCGTGGGAGCTCTCCGGCGGGCAGCGGCAGCGCGTGGCGGTCGCGATGGCCCTGGCGTGCCGTCCGCGGGTGCTCATCGCCGACGAGCCGACGACCGCGCTCGACGTGACCGTGCAGGCCCAGGTCCTCGACCTGCTCGACCGCGCCGTCGCCGACCGCGGCATGGGACTGCTCTTCATCAGCCACGACCTGGCCGTCGTCGCCCGCACCGTCGACCGCGTCCTCGTGCTCGAGCACGGCCGCGCGGTGGAACAGGGCGACGTGCGCCGGGTCATCGCCTCGCCCGCCGAGCCGTACACCCGCCGACTCGTCGCGAGTGCACGCGCCCTGCAGGACGCCCTCGACGCCGGACGGGGGAACCCTTCGTGACCGTGCCCACCACCACCACGCCGCCGCTGCTCGCCGTCGACCACGCGTCGTTCGCCTACCCGGGGCGGAACGCCGCGCTCGCGCTCGACGACGTCTCCTTCGCCGTCCGCGCCGGACAGCACGTCGGCATCGTGGGGGAGTCCGGTGCCGGCAAGACCACCGTGCTGCGGATGCTGCTCGGCCTGCAGGCACCGGACTCCGGCACCGTCACGTTCGACGGCGCACCCCTGGACCTGCGGGACCGTTCCGCGGTGCGGCGGTTCCGCGCGGCGGTGCAGCCGGTGTTCCAGGACCCGTACTCGTCGCTCGACCCGCGCCAGCGCGTGGACCGCATCGTGGGGGAGCCGCTCCGCTCCCTCGGCGTCGCGACCGGGTCCGAGGCATCCGACCGCGTCGAGGCCGCGCTCCGCGACGTCGGGCTCGACGGCGACGCCGGTCGCCGGTACCCGCACGAGTTCTCCGGCGGGCAGCGCCAGCGCATCGCCATCGCCCGCGCCGTCGTCGCGGGGCCACGGGTGCTCGTCGCCGACGAGCCGGTGAGCGCGCTCGACCTGACGACCCGGGTCGCCGTGCTCGAGCTCTTCGAACGTCTGGCGGCCGAGCACGGGATGACCATCGTGCTCGTGTCGCACGACCTCGCCGTGGTCGCCCGGCTGTGCGCCGAGACGGTCGTGCTCCGGCGCGGCCGCGTCGTCGAGCAGGGCGCGACCTCGCGCGTGCTCGGCGCGCCGGAGTCCGCCTACACGAGCGCGCTGCTCGATGCGGTGCCGCGGCTGCCGCGCTGATCGACCACCGGCCCAGGGCGGCCGGACGCAACCGACGGGCCGGTCCTGGGGAACCCTAGGTGATCGTCGTTGCTGCGCGCATACTCAGCAGACCGAGACTGCGCGCTCGTCGTCGACGACCCCTCGCCTCTCCGACAGGCAGGCATCACCGATGACCAGACGCCCACGCACCCTGGTGCTCCTCGCGACGACGATCGGACTGGCCGCCCTCGGCGTCGCCGGTACCGGCGCGACCTCCGCCTCGGCGGCGACCGTCATCGACGGGCCCGTCGGCCTGGGCACCGCAGCGCCCTACAGCGTGCTCGGTGCGAGCACGGTGACGAACACCGGCCCGACCGTCGTCACCGGCGACGTCGGGGTCTCGCCCGGCACCGCGATCACCGGCTTCGACGGAGCGCCCGGCGGCACCGTCAGCGGAACGATCCACCGCGGGGACGCCGTCGCCGACCGCGCGCAGGACGCCACGACGACGGCCTACGACACCGCGGCGTCGCTCACCCCGACCACGACGGGCCTCACCGAGCTGAACGGCCGGTCGCTGGCACCCGGCGTGTACCGCGGGGACTTCCTCCAGCTCGCCGGCGGCGGCGCGCTCACCCTGGCCGGCGACGCCGACTCGGTCTGGGTGTTCCAGGCCGGTTCGACCCTGACGATCGGCGACGCGAGCCGCATCACCATCACCGGCGGCGCGTCATCGTGCAACGTCTTCTGGCAGGTCGGCAGTTCGGCGACCATCGGGTCGGCGGCGCAGTTCCAGGGCACCGTCCTCGCCCGGCAGTCGATCACCGCGACGACCGGCGCCACCGTCGCCGGGCGGCTGCTGGCCCGCGCCGGTGCCGTGACCCTCGACACGAACACCATCACCGCCCCGACCGGCTGCCCCGCCGACGGCACGACCACGGAGACCACCGCTCCGGAGATCACGTCCGGCACGCCCTCGTCCGGCACCGTCGGGACGGAGTACTCGTTCCCCGTCACCGCGACCGGCAGCCCCGCGCCGACCTACACCGCGACCGGCCTGCCGGACGGCCTGACGATCGACAGCACCACGGGCGTCGTGTCGGGCACCCCGACCACCGCCGGCACCACGACGGTGACGGTGACCGCGGACAACGGCACGGCACCGGCCGACACCGCGACCTACGTGATCACGATCCGACCGGCCGCGACCGCGAGCGCCGTGCCGAGCGCCGCCCCGAGCGCGACGTCGTCCACCACTCCGGGAGCGACCACTCCGGCCGGCGGCCCGTCGGCGACCACGGTGCCCGTCGTGGGCGGTGGGACCGGTGAGCTCGCCTACACCGGTTCCGGGAGCGTGCTGCCGGGCAGCCTCGCCGCCGCGGCCCTCGTGCTCACCGGTGCGGTGGTGCTGACGGCCCGCACCCGTCGTCGCCGCGGCCAGACCCGCTGACGCAGGGGAGACCTGGGCAGGCGACCAGCGGCGCCCGACGGAGGTCGGGCGCCGCTGGTCCGTGACCTCGGCGTCGCTGGTCAGTGCTCCGGCACGCCCAGCGCACCGCGGGGTTGGCAGCGCGGACACCACCAGGTGCGCCGCGGGGCGGAGCCGACGACCTCGACCGCATCGCGACCCACGACGGCCGTGCCGCAGCGCAGGCACGGTCGACCCGCGCGGCCGACGACCCAGTGCCGCTCGCCGCGCCGGAGCGAACCCGTCGTGACCTGGTAGGCGTCCGGGACGGTCGCGGAGCGGACGAGCATCCGTCGCGCGGACGCGAGCAGGGCAGGCACGTCGACCGTGCCGATCGGTCGGTCGGGGTGCAGCCCGCGCACGAAGCCGAGCTCGTTCACCCAGAGGTTGCCGAGCCCCGCGACGTTCCGCTGGTCGAGCAGGGCCGCCCGGACCGTCGCGTCGGGGTCGGCGAGCAGCCGGCGTACGGCCTCGGCGGCGTCGAAGTCGTCGTGGAGCAGGTCGGGTCCGAGGTGTCCGACGACGCTGTGCTCGTCCACGGTGTCCACGAGGTCGACCACCGGCAGGTCGACGCCCCAGACGGTGCGGCCGTCCTCGAGGCCGAGTCGCACCCGTGCCCGACGGACGACCTCGACCGGGGGCCGTCGACCCGGCCGCGTCGTCGTCCACGAGCCCTGCATCCGCATGTGGGTGTGCAGGGTGGTGCCGTCGTCGAAGCGGGTGAGCAGGTGCTTGCCGTGCGTGGCGTGCTCCAGGACCCGACGGCCGGCGAGCGAGCGGCCCGCGGCGCCGCCACCACGGAGCTCCCCGCGCACGACCAGGGCGCCGTCGACGGCACGCAGGCGCGCGGCCAACCGGAACACGGAGTCACCCTCGGGCACGGCAGCACGCTACGACGGACGACCGACACCGAGCGGCGGCCGCGCGGCCGGGGTGTCCGGTCAGACCGGGCGGTAGATGGCGATCGGCGGCGTGCCGTCCTCGCCGGCGTCGTGCCCCTGCCCGGTGGCCAACCACGTACGGCCCTCGTGCTCGATGGTCGTCGGCAGGTCGCCGTGCACCAGGATGCGCACCGCGGGTTCGTCGCCGTCGAGGAGGTCGACGCCGTGCGCCTCGGTGCCGCCGGGGTTGTCGTGGACGTAGCTCATGGGACGATCGAACTCCGCGACGCCTGTGGAACGCCGGGAGCAGCGGGGACACGCCCGGTTTCCGCCCGGATCCCACGACCGGTACCCCGACCGGGTAGAGTGTCCACGTACGCGGATGTGGCGCAGTGGTAGCGCATCACCTTGCCAAGGTGAGGGTCGCGAGTTCGAATCTCGTCATCCGCTCGGAACAGCACGAAGGCCCCGGTCACCAGACCGGGGCCTTCGTCGTTCCGTCGCCGCGCCAGCGGGCACCACGCCCGCCGGGGCTCGGTCAGCCGGCGCCGCCGAACCGCTCGGCACGCACGTCGGCGGTGTCGTGGCCGAGCTCGTCGAGCCACTGCAGCACCTGCTCGACGAAGGGCGTCGAGCCGCACACGTACACCAGCGCCCCGGTCTCGGGCGGGAACACGGCCTCGGCGAGGCGGTCACGCGTGAGCCGGCCGGCCGGTGCCACCGCACCGTCCGGTGCGCGTCGGGAGTGCACGACCGTGACGTCGAGCGGTGCCGTCGGCACCGCGGCGGCGCGCTCGAGCTCGTCGCGGAAGAACAGGTCCTCCGGGGTGCGCACCGACACGAGCAGCCGGAAGGGCGTGAAGTCGGCCGCGTCGGCGTGCGCCGTGGCGATCGCGGCGAGCGGCACGATGCCCGAGCCGCCGGCGATGAGCTGCACGGGGCGCGTCGACTCGCCGGGACGCCACACGAACCAGCCACCGAGCGGGCCCTGCACCTCGACGGCGTCGCCGACCTCGGCCGCGTCGACCAGGAAGGGGGAGACCTCGCCGTCCTCGACACGGTCGACCGCGAGCACGACCGTCCCGGCTCCGCCGGAGGACGCGAGCGAGTAGGAGCGTGACGCCTGGTAGCCGTCCTCGGCCGTCAGCCGCACGTCCACGTGCTGTCCGGGCGCGCTGCCCGGCCAGCCGGGGACGTCGAGGACGATCCGGCGGGCGTTCGGGGTCTCGGGCGCGACCGCGGCGATGGTCGCCGGGTACCAGGCCGGGCGGCGACGCGACGCGGGTGCGAGCGTGGGGGTGGGGTCCGTCACCAGTAGCGCTCTTCCTTCCACGGGTCGCCGTGCATGTTGTAGCCGTTCTGCTCCCAGAAGCCGGGCTCGTCCTCGCCGTGCATGACGATGCCGCGCACCCACTTCGCGCTCTTCCAGAAGTACAGGTGCGGCACGAGCAGCCGGGCGGGCCCGCCGTGCTCCGGGGTGAGCGGTGCACCGTCGGCCTCGAAGGCGATCCAGGACCGCCCGCCGAGCAGCTCGTCGAGGGGCACGTTCGTGGTGTAGCCACCGAAGCTGTGCACCATGCAGTGGCCCAGCGCGGTGTCGACCTGCGCGAACAGCTTGTCGAGCGGGACGCCGCGCCACGGCATGTCGAGCTTCGTCCAGTGCGTGACGCAGTGCACGTCGACGGTGACGTCCTCGACGCCGAGCGCCCGGACTTCGTCCCAGGACCACTCGTGCAGGCCGGACTCGGTCCGGATCGAGAAGCTCCACGTCTCCGGGGTGACCGTCGGCGTCGCTCCGGCCGACATCACCGGCCAGTCGGCGACGAGTGTCTGCCCGGGCGGCAGCCGGGTGTCGTCGCGGTCACGGCGGCGTCCGCCGAAGCCCCTGGTGAACGTGGCCATCGTGCTCCTGTCGTCCGCGGTCGCGTCTCGTCTGCGGCGGAGCCGGTCGCTCCATCCCAGTCGATCATGCTCCACGCGGGCGCCTCGGGTGCGCACGACGCGGTCTCCGGACCGATGCGCGCCCGGAGCGCCGCCCGCCGCCCTTGTGGGCAGGTGAGGCTTGCCTTACCGTGGCAGCATGGCCCGGACCCGGCGACAGCCCACCGATCGCGTGCTCGTCGCCGGTGGCGCCGAGGACCTGCCGGAGATCCGTCGCCGCCTCGAGGACCTGCCCGAGAACGCCTACGGCCAGGTCTTCGTCGAGGTCGCCCTCGACGAACAGATCTGCATCCTGCCCGCGCCGCCCCGGCTGACCGTCAGCTGGCTGGTGCGGTCCACCCGCGGCTCGCTCCTGCCGTCACTCGTCCTCGCCGACCACGGCGAGCTCCTGGCCGGGGCACTGGCCGGCTGGGCCGCCGAGTGGTGCGTCCCCGGCTGCGAACCGCGCACCGCCGTGTGGGTCGGGCTGGCCGACAGCCCGTGGGTCGAACGGGCCCGGTCGGTGCTCCAGATCGAGCTCGCCGACGCCGGCCAGCAGGTCGAGGTCGAGTACGGCGGGTGAGGTGAGCCTGCCCTTCCGAAGGCCAGCCTGGGCTTCGGAAGGGGAGCCTGCGCTTGCTTGTGCTGCGTCCGGACAGGGCGCATGGTGGTCCCCATGAGCACGCACAGCAGCAGCACCAGCACGGACGTCCGCACGTCGACCGCCGCGTCGTCGACCCCGTCGCCGTTCTCGACGACCCCGGAGCTCGCGGCCGGCGTGGCCCAGTTCCTCGCCCCGGTCGTCATCGACCTCGAGGCGATCGTGGTGAACGGCAAGCAGGCGCACTGGCACGTGCGCGGCCGCAACTTCGTCGGGGTGCACGAACTCCTCGACCAGGTCGTCGAGCACGCGCAGGAGTACGCCGACACCGCCGCCGAGCGGATCGTCGCGCTCGGCCTGCCGGTCGACGCGCGCCTGACCACCGTCGCCGCGCGCACCACCGTGCCGCCGCTGTCCGAGGGGTTCCAGCACTCGGACGTCACCATCACCGAGGTCATCGCCGAGATCGACGCGGCCCTGCTGCAGGTCCGCCGGGCCGTCGAGGGTCTTGACGAGGTCGACCTCAACAGCCAGGACGTCGCGATCGAGATCGAGCGCGGGCTGACGAAGGACCGTTGGTTCCTGCAGGCGCACCTCGCCGCCTGAGCCCGCCCGCTCCGGGCGGGGCCGCTCACGGGCCGCACGTGGTGGGTGCTACCGTGCGGCGTCCGCCCACTCGTCGAAGACCACGTCCGGCGCGTCGACCCGGCGGTCGACCACGGTGGTCGGGGCCTCCAGGTGCACGGCACCCGAGGGCAGGATGCCGACCCCGCCGAACCGCTCCATGACGCGCCACTGGGCCACGACGTCCTCGCCGGCGTGGTCCGGCGGCAACACGTCCCAGAACCGGAACCCGCCGACGTCGTCGAGGGCCTGCCGGTCGTAGAGCACGCAGGCACCGACCCAGGCGACGCGGTACGGCACCCAACCGCCCGGCGGCACGTCGAGGTCCGCGGCGAGGTGCGTCGGGTTCGCGGCGTTGTGCAGCGACCACCGGTCGAAGCCCGGTGTGCCGCGGCGCACCACCTCGGGGACGACCGGGCCCTCCCAGCGTTCGAACACCGCCGTCTCCTGCGGCCGACGGTCGTGCAGGTAGGACAGGCCCTGCACGGCGCTCCCGACGAAGCCACAGTCCAGCGTGCGCAGGGCGTCGAGCATCCGCCCGACGGAGCCCGGCTCGAGCCAGACGTCGTCGTCGAGGAACAGCACCGCCGGTGCGGTGGCGTGGTCGAGCAGGAACTGCCGGTGCTCTGCCAGGCCGCGGCGTTCCGGGTGGGTGAGGAGCGTGACGGGCCGTCCCTGGGCCTCCAGGACGCGCAGCATGGCGGCGACCGCCGGCGCGGTGACGGCCTCGCCACCCGCCGACTGGTCGCTCACCACGACGCGGAACGCGACGTCCGTCTGGGCCGCGAGGCCGGCGAGCGTCGTGGCGAGCTCGGCCGGCCGGTCGACGGTCGGCACGAGCACGTCGACGTCCACCCTGGTGGTGTCCGCTGGATCGGGCTCCGTCGCCCACGACCCGGACCAGCGGGCGGTCACGGTGCCGGGTCCGGTTCGGGTCGGGCCGCGGCCTCGCGGATGCGGCGCACCACGGCGGTCGTGGAGTGCTCGGCGACGTAGTCGACCATCACGACCTCGCCGCCGTACCCGCGCACGACCTCGGTCTCGCTGAGCATCTCCGGCGAGTAGTCGCCGCCCTTGACGTAGACGTCCGGACGCAGGCGCTCGATGAGGGGGATCGGCGTGTCCGTCGGGAACACCGTCACCAGGTCGACGCACGCGAGCGCGGCGAGCACGCCGGCGCGGTCCTCGGCCGTGTTGATCGGCCGCTCCGGACCCTTCAGACGGCGCACCGAGTCGTCATCGTTGAGCGCGACGACGAGCAGGTCGCCGAGGTCACGGGCCTGCCGCAGGTACGTGGTGTGCCCGCGGTGCACGACGTCGAAGCAGCCGTTCGTGAAGACGACCCGGCGGCCGGCGGCTCGGGCGGCCTCGACGGCGATGGCGAGCTCGTCGTGGTCGACGACCGTGGCGGCGGGTGCCGTGACGGACTCGAGCAGGGCTGCGGCGCTGCACACCGAGGTGCCGGCCTCGCGCACGACGACGTCGGCGGCGGCCTGCGCGACCGCGACCGCGTCGCGGACCGGTGCGTGGACGGCCAGGGCCACCGTCGCGGTGGCGCAGAACGTGTCGCCGGCGCCGGACGCCTGCTGCTCGGAGGCGGGGACGGCCCGGGTGCGGAAGCCGCGGTCGCTGCCCGGCTCGAGCAGCACGGTGCCGTCCCGGTCCAGCGTCACGACGGCGTTGCGGGCGCCGGTCCGGGCGAACACGTCGTCGCGGGCGTCGAGGACGGCGGCGACCCGGTCGGTGCCGGTGCCGAGGTCGCGGCCGAGGAGCGACGCGGCCTCGCCGGCGTTCGGCGTCACCAGGTCGGGGTGCAGCCCCGCCCAGCGGGTGAGGTCGTGGGCGTCCACGACGACGGCGTCCGGCCGGTCGCGGTCGAGCACGGGGACGATGTCCTCGGCGCGGACGCCGAGGCCGTAGTCGCAGACCACCGCGGCGTCCGCCGAACGCACGGCTCGGGCGACGGCGTCGGCGAGCTGCGCCTGGTGGTCGTCGGTGGGGGTGCGGGCGAGGTCGTCGACGCGGACGACGACGCGGTCGCCGCCGACCACGCGCGACTTGGTCGTGGTGCGGGCACCGGGGATGACGACGAGGAACGCCGTGTCGACACCGGCGGTCTCGAGCCGCTCGCGCAGCACGTCGCCGGCCTCGTCGTCGCCGACGAGCCCGACCATGCGGACGCGGGCGCCGAGCGCGCGGGCGTTGACGGCGGTGTTCGCCGCGCCGCCCGGCACCGCGATGGTCTCGGTGACCCGCACGACGGGGGCAGGGGCCTCGCGCGAGACGCGCTCCGCTTCGCCGACGGTCCACCGGTCGAGGATGCAGTCGCCGATCACGACGACGAGCGGCTCGCGGTCGTCGACGGTCGCCACGAAGTCGCGGACGAGCCGCACGTCGGTGCTCACGCGGCACCGCCGGCGGTGCGCGGCTGGGCCGGTTCCAGGTGCACGACGGTCATCGTGGTCATCTCGTCGAGCAGGTGCGGGCCGTAGCCGAACCCGGCGCCCGAGGCCCCGCGCGGCTGCGCGCTGCCTCCGGGGGCCCCGCCGAAGACGGCGTTCACCTTGACGGTGCCGACGGGCAGCTCCGCCGCCGCGCGGAGGGCGTGCCCGGTGTCGTTGGTGAGCACGGTCGCCGCCAGGCCGTAGCGGTCGGTCGCGGCGAGGCGCAGGCCCTCGTCGAAGTCGTCGACGACACGGACGGGGGCGATCGGACCGAAGGTCTCCTCGGTCATCACGAGCATGTCGTCGGTGCAGTCGGTCAGCACGGTGGCCGGGTAGAAGGTGCCGGGGCCGCCGGGCGTGACACCGCCGGTCAGGACGGTCGCGCCCTGCTGCCGGGCGTCGTCGACGTGTGACTGCACGGTCTGCCGGAGCCGGTCGTCGACGAGCGGCCCGTAGGTCACGGCCGGAGCAGCGGTGCGACGGTCGGCCTCGGCGACGAGCGCCGCCACGAACGGCTCGGCGACGTCACGGTGCACGTACACGCGCTCGACGCTCGTGCAGATCTGGCCGGTGTTCGCGAAGGCACCGAGCGCGACCTGAGCCGCGGCCCAGGCCGGGTCGACGTCGGCGTCGACGACGACCGCGTCGTTGCCGCCGTTCTCGCGCACGACGTGGGCGCGGGTGCGCAGTGCGACCTCGCTGAGCCGGTCGCCGGTCGCGGTGGAACCGACGTGCGCGTACACGTCGATGCCGTCCTGCTCGAGGAGCAGCTCACCGGTCGCACCGTCGCCATCGACACCGACGAGCACGCCGTCGGGCAGAACCTCGGCGAGCAGGGCGTTCAGCCGGGCGATGGTCGCGGGGGAGCGCTCGCTGCCCTTGTGCACGACGGTGTTGCCGGTGACGATCGCTGCACCGAGGATGCCGCACGCCACGGCCACCGGGTCGTTCCACGGGGTGAGCGCGAGGACGACGCCGCGGGGGTGCGGGACCGCCCAGTCGGCGGCACCGAAGCCGCCGCGGAGCGCCTCGCCGCGGTGCACCGGCCCGAGCTCGGCGTACTGCACGAGCGTGCCGACGCCGGCCTCGACGCCGCCGAGCGCGTCCCCGGGGACCTTGCCGGTCTCGCGGGTGTTCAGGTCGGCAAGCTCCTGCGCGTGCGCGCGGACGTGCTCGGCCGCCGCACGCAGCAGGGCACCGCGTTCCGCCGGTGCGGTGCGGGCCCACGCGGGTGCAGCCGCCCGGGCGCGGGCGACCGCGTTCCGGACGTCCTCGTCGGACGAGCGGGGGTGGTTCGAGGCGACGGAGCCGTCGACCGGGTCGATCACCACGAGCTCGGCTGCGGCGGCGGGGGGTGCGATCGTCATGGGGTCCTTCCGGGGACGGGCGGGCCTCTCACGGTGCCCGGAAGTCGCTGGGTGTGGTCTCGGCATCGCGCTTCTCGACCATCCGGGCACCGGACTGGGCGTTCGACCGGGTCCCGACCGGTAGACGGGAAGCGTGCAACAGATCGGTGTGGGCGGAAAACGGTTCGAGGGTGTCGAGGAGATCGCGGTGCTCCGCGGCGGAGGACTGGGGGACCTCATGTTCGCCGTCCCGGCGCTCGAGGCCCTGGCCGCGGCGTACCCGGCCGCCCGGATCACCCTGCTGAGCACCCCGGTCGCGCCCGCCGTGCTCGAGGGCCGGACCGACGCCGTGCACGCCTTCGAGGAGCTCCCGGTCTCGCCCGGCGTCCGGGACGCCGGCGACGACGCCCCGTCCCTCGAGGACTTCACCGCGCGGCTGCACGGACGCTTCGACCTGGCCGTGCAGCTCCACGGCGGCGGGCGGAACTCGAACCCGTTCCTGCTGCGGCTCGGCGCCCGGCACACCGTCGGCACCGCCACCGAGGACGCCGAGGTCCTGGAGCGCTGGGTCCGCTACGTCTACTACCAGCACGAGGTGGTGCGGGGGCTCGAGGTCGCCTCGCTCGCCGGCGCCGAGCCGGTCACCCTCGACCCGCGCGTGCACGTCACCGAGGCCGAACGCGCCGCCGTGCGCACCCGGCTCGGCGTCGCCGGCCGGCTGGTCGCCGTCCACCCCGGCGCGACCGACCCGCGCCGCCGCTGGAGCCCGGACCACTTCGCCGCGGTCGTGCGCGCCCGCCTCGAGGCCGGCGACGACGTCGTGCTCGTGGGCGACGCCAGCGACGTCCCGGCCGCCGAGGCCATCCGCCGCGCCGTCGGCGAGGACCGCGTCCACGACCTGACCGGGTCGTTGCCCCTGCGCGAGCTGCCCGCCGTCCTCGCCGCCGCCGACGTCATGGTCGGCGACGACTCCGGCCCGCGCCACCTCGCCGTCGCGGTCGGGACACCCACCGTCGGCGTCTTCTGGTTCGGCAACGTCGTGAACGCCGGCCCGATCGACCGAGGCCGCCACCGCGTGCACATGTCCTACGTCACGCGCTGCCCGGTCTGCGGCATCGACGTCACCCAGGTCGGCTGGACCGCGGAGCGCTGCGAGCACGACCCGTCCTACGTCGACGAGGTCCGACCCGAGGCCGTCATCGAGGACGTCGCTGACCTGTTGCGCACGCTCTGAGGGCGGGGGCGGGGGCTTGCCCGCGAAAGCGACAGATTGCTGCGAACGTTCCGCGCGGATCTGTCGCTTCGGTGGGGCGGTCTCGCGCGGGCAGTCGGGAACTGTCGCTTCGGCGGGGTGGTCGCGAAAGCGACAGTTGCACGCGAATGTTCCACGCAGGTCTGTCGCTGTGCCGGGGTGGTCCCGTGCGGCGCGACGAGATCTGTCGCTTCCCCGGGGTGGTCGCGTCCGCCTGCCGGGCGGGAGGCACGGCGCCCGTCCGGCACCGTCCCTCCCGCCCGGCGGTCGCCAAAGCGACAGTTCCACGTGAACGTTCCACGTAAGTTTGTCGCTTTGCCGGGGTGGTCCCGTGCGGCGGGGCGGATCTGTCGCTTCCCCGGGGTGGTGGGGCCCGCCTGCCGGGCAGGAGGCGCGGCGCCCGTCCGGCACCGTGCCTCCCGCCTGGCGGTCAGGGAAGCGACAGTTCCAAGCGAACGTTCCACGCAGGCCTGTCGCTTTGCCGGGGCGGTCGTGCGCGGTGGGGCGGGATCTGTCGCTTCCCCGGGGTGGTCGCGTCCGCCTGCCGGGCGGGAGGCGCGGCGCCCGTCCGGCACCGTGCCTCCCGCCCGGCGGTCGCCAAAGCGACAGATCCCTGCGAACGTTCCGCGCGGATCTGTCGCGTTGGCGGGGTGGTCGCGCGCGGCGGCACGGGATCCGTCGCTCCGGCGGCATTGACGGCGCGGCCGGCCACGGTCGGCCGCCCGAACACGAGTGCGAACGCGACAGGACCCCGCG
>NZ_MJGO01000022.1 GCF_001864895.1 Curtobacterium sp. MCBA15_009 | reverse complement strand
GGGCACTGTCCGTAACCCCGATAAGGGGTCGACGTTAGAACATCAACACTACAAGGGTGGTATTTCAAGGACGGCTCCACCAACACTGGCGTGCTGGTTTCAAAGCCTCCCACCTATCCTACACATGTAGGGTCAATGTTCAGTGCCAAGCTGTAGTAAAGGTTCACGGGGTCTTTCCGTCTAGCCGCGGGTACACTGCATCTTCACGGCGATTTCAATTTCACTGAGTCTCGGGTGGAGACAGCGTGGCCATCGTTACGCCATTCGTG
>NZ_MJGO01000021.1 GCF_001864895.1 Curtobacterium sp. MCBA15_009 | reverse complement strand
GTAGTCCTTCAGCCAGCTGCTGAACGGACTTTCACCGATGTCCTCGGAAAAACGACCGTATTTCTTGCCGGGCTTGCTGTTGAACAGGCGCTTCATCTGCTTGTGAAGCGCCTCATAGTCGCCACCCGGCTCGGCCAACGCCTCGCCGGGACGAACCCGCGCCGGCTGTCCGGGCTGATACTGGCTGGCGAAGAGAGTGTGGAGCTGTTTGATGGCCATGGAGTCAAGAGTCCCTTGGTTAATAGAACGTGTAGGAGGCTGAGGGTAAACC
>NZ_MJGO01000020.1 GCF_001864895.1 Curtobacterium sp. MCBA15_009 | reverse complement strand
ATCAGTATTGACGATATCTGGCCGCATGGCTTTCTGATCCAGCTTGGATATATCCAGGAGATCCGCCAACAGGTCCTCAGCGCTCTCCAGGGACCTCCACACACGCTGGACAAGTCGGTTTTCATCCGCTGGCAGATCACTGTCTATCAGGGCGGACACCAGTAACCTGGCCGCATTCAGGGGTTGCAGCAAATCATGACTGGCCGCCGCAAGGTATTTGTCCTTACTCTCATTGGCTTCCTTGGCCGCCTCTACAGCCACAACCAGCTCCCGCTCCACTCTTTCACGCTGCTCGATCTGGTATCTCAG
>NZ_MJGO01000019.1 GCF_001864895.1 Curtobacterium sp. MCBA15_009 | reverse complement strand
GAACTCGGCCGCGGCACCGCAGACGACAACGGCGACTGGACTGTCGAACTCGACCGGCCCCTCACCGACGGCGACCACGAGCTCGAAGTCGTCGCGCAGGACAAGGTCGGCAACACCTCGAAGCCGACCGAGACCACCGTCGACATCGACACCGAGGCTCCGGAAAAGCCGGTCGTCACTAGCCCGTCCGATCTCGCGGACGGCACGGGTCCGATCACCGGCACCGCCGAGGCTGGCTCGACCGTCATCGTCCGCGACGAGGACGGGAAGGAACTCGGCCGCGGCACCGCAGACGACGACGGCGACTTCACCATCGTC
>NZ_MJGO01000018.1 GCF_001864895.1 Curtobacterium sp. MCBA15_009 | reverse complement strand
CACAATTATTTCCCACACCTCGTGTGTGGGGCTCGCGTCCACTTTGTGGTTCCCGACAGACGATCGGGAATCGAAACTGAATAACTCAGCTACAGCTGGGACAGCTTTGAGACCAAGTATGATCTGGTCGAAGGTGTTCCGGTGGTCATAGCGAGAGGGAAACGCCCGGTCACATTCCGAACCCGGAAGCTAAGCCTCTCAGCGCCGATGGTACTGCAAGGGGGACCTTGTGGGAGAGTAGGACGCCGCCGGACTTAACTCAGTAA
>NZ_MJGO01000017.1 GCF_001864895.1 Curtobacterium sp. MCBA15_009 | reverse complement strand
GGTGTTACTTGATCTGGGCGGTGATGGTGGCGGTGCCGACCAGGAGGCCGCGCTTGACGGCGTCGGTGCCGAAGGTCTTGTTCAGCAGGCCGGCGGCGTCCTCGGAGATGTGGACGGTGGTGCCGGTGAGGATGGCGTTGTCGCCCTCGAGCTGGAGGGGCTTGAGCGAGCCGCCCCAGAGCTCGAACAGGTACGCGTTGGACGCGGCGACCTTGCCGTTGACCAGGACGTCGCCGTAGAGCTTGGACGAGCCCGGGTTCACGACGAAGTTCTCGAGCGTGACGGTGGTGTCGCCGGCCTTGAGGGTCAGGCCGGAGTCGTCGTGGTTGAGCAGGCCCTGCACGTAGGGGCGGTAGTTGCCGTCCGGCGACCAGTACGTGACCGAACCGGCGGTGATCGGGAACGACACGGACCCGTCGGCGAGGGTTGCGTCGCCGGAGACGCCGGGGGTGAGCTTGAGGGCGGTGAGGGCGTCGGTGAAGCCGGAGTCGAGCTTCACGGCGGTGGAGCCACCGAGGACCTCGGGCACCGAGGCGACGGGTGCGGGGACCTTCGACTCCGACGACGACGACACCGTGTGGATCGAGGGCGTCGCGGCGTTGGCGGAGGAGATCCCGAACGCTGCGCCACCGAGGACGAGGGCGCCGGTCGTGGCGAGGGTGATGCTGGTCTTGAGGCTCTTGCGCATGATGTGGATCCTTTGCT
>NZ_MJGO01000016.1 GCF_001864895.1 Curtobacterium sp. MCBA15_009 | reverse complement strand
CACGTTCCTTCCCATCGCGCTCGGCGTGGGAAGCCGTTCCGCGCGTAGGGGGTCGTTCCTTCCGGCTGCCCACGCGCGGAGCTGCTGCCGACGCGCGGAACTGCTGCCGGGGGAGCCCAGCGTGCGCGAGACGCACTGGAGGCCCGTGGCGGTGTCGCCACGGGCCTCCCGTCCCACGTTCCTTCCCATCGCGCCCGGCGTGGGAGGGCTTTTCGCGCGTGGGAGGTCCTTCTTTCCGGCTGCCGACGCGCGATTCCGCCTCCGACGCGCGGAACTGCTGTGGGGGCACCCGGCGAGTGCCCGGGACGGGCGGGAGGCCCGTGGCGGTGTCG
>NZ_MJGO01000015.1 GCF_001864895.1 Curtobacterium sp. MCBA15_009 | reverse complement strand
TTCAATCCAAAAGGAATTGCTTCATGACCCGGTCAGCAAGCCGACCAGGCACGAGGTCAATCAATAAATTGGCATTGACAATGTGCACGCTGTTGAGTTCTCAAGGACCAGACGCACTCCCCGCTCGGTCTCACGAGGAGACTCCGCCAGAGAGGCATTCGTTCTTGCGCCACCGGAACGGACACCGGATCGCTCCGGTTGTTCAGGTGGGGTGGTTGCCTGAGCGGGACCCCGTCCGGACTGCGTCCCCGGGGTGTTCACCCTGGTGACCGTCTCGGCCGTTCCGTTCTCCGCCTCAGCGGCAACGAGTGATTACTTTACGCAGACCTGAGCGCGAGCGCCAAGCCGTCCCCCATCCCGGGCGTGTCGCCCGGAGATCCGGGGAAGTAGGCCGAGGGCCACCGCGACCGGACGCCCCGGGGACGACGAAGGGCACGGTGCGATGTGCACCGTGCCCTCCGTGGGGACGCTTCGACTACTCGGCCGCGGCCAGCTGCCCGCAAGCCCCGTCGATCTCCTTGCCGCGGGTGTCGCGCAGGGTCGTCGGGATGCCGGCGGCGTTGAGCCGACGGACGAACTCGTCCTGGACGTGCACCTCGGACGAGGTCCACACCGAGCCCGGCGTCGGGTTGAGCGGGATCGGGTTGACGTGCACCCAGCCCTTGCCGCGCTTGTTGAGCTTCTCGGCGAGCAGGTCGGCACGCCAGGCGTGGTCGTTCATGTCCTTGATGAGCGCGTACTCGATCGAGACACGTCGGCCGGTCTTGACGAAGTAGTTGTGTGCGGCGTCGATCGCCTCGTCGGCCTTCCACCGGGAGTTCACCGGGATGAGCTCGTCGCGCAGTTCGTCGTCGGGGGCGTGCAGCGACAGCGCGAAGGTGATCGGGATGTCCTCGTCCGCCAGCTTGTTGATCGCCGGCACGAGTCCGACGGTCGAGACGGTGATGCCGCGGGCGCTCATGCCGAGACCGTTCGGCTGCGGCGCGACCATCAACCGCACGGCGTCCATCACCCGCTTGTAGTTCGCGAGCGGCTCCCCCATGCCCATGAACACGATGTTGGTCACGCGCTCGGCGTCGACGCGGTCCTTGCCGCCCTTGCGGGGATCGCCCCCGAGCTCACCGGCGGCGATCGCGGCGTTGGCCCGGACGATCTGCTCGATGATCTCGGCGGTGGACATGTTGCGGGTCAGCCCCGCCTGGCCGGTGGCGCAGAACGGGCAGTTCATGCCGCACCCGGCCTGCGACGAGACGCAGAGCGTGATCCGACCCGGGTACCGCATGAGCACCGACTCGACCAGAGCGCCGTCGTGCAGCTTCCAGAGGAACTTGATCGTGTCGCCCTTGTCCGTCGCGAGACGCCGGGTCTCGGTGAGGAGCGGCGGGAGCATCCCGGCGACGAGCTGCTCCCGCTGGGCGGCGGGCAGGTCGGTCATGTCGGCCGGGTCGGACGTGTAGTGCGTGAAGTAGTGGGTCGCCAGCTGCTTGGCACGGAACCCGGGGAGCCCGAGCTCCTGCACGCGTGCGGTGCGTTCCTCGGGCGTCAGGTCGGCGAGGTGCACGGGCGGCTTGCCCCGCTTCGGGGACGCGAACTGCAGGAGCGGCCGGCCGTCGGTGTCGGTGGCCTGCTTCCAGCCCTCGGTGCGGGGGCGGACCTGCGGACGAGCAGACTGCTGCTGTTCGAACGGGGTACGGGTGTCGGAGGCCATCACTCCAGGATACGTGATCCCGTCAGCTCCCCGCGGGCAGCACCCGTGCGAAGTGGTGCGCGGCCGAGTACATCGGCACGATGTCGACGACCTCGCCGGGGTGCGGGGCCTGCAGCAGGAGTCCCTGGCCGAGGTACAGGCCGACGTGGTCCTCGTCGTCGTACACGACGAGGTCACCGGGCAGCGCCTCGGACTCCGGGATCGTCGTCGCCGCGGCGTCCTGCGTCGGGACGTAGTGCACGAGCGGGATGCCGACCGCCGCGTAGGCGACCATCGTCAGCCCGGAGCAGTCGATGCCCTCGTGGCTCGCACCGCCCTCGACGTACGGGTCCCCCATGTACTGCAGGGCCGTCGCGACGATGGTGGCCCGGTCGCCGCCGCCGGACAGCGCCGCGGACAGGGCCGACTGCGCCTGCGCGGTGGTCACGCCGAACCGCAGGTCGAGCGTCGGGTAGGAGACGATCGTCGTCGTGGTGGTCATGCCGTCGGTCGAGACCACGGGCACCTCGACGTCGTGCGCGACCGTGAAGGACTGCGCGGACGGGACCGACTGCGACGTCGTGGTCCCCTGCTGCGCTGGGTCGTCCGGCGTGGCCGCGTTCGCCGGGAGCGCCAGGGTCAGGCTCGAGGTCACCGCGAGGGCGGGGGCGAGCAGGACGGCGGCCCGCTTGGCGTTGGCCGCCCGGCGGAGGTGCCGGGGGTCGGCGGCCCGCTCGGCACGGAGGGCAGCGGACCGGCTGAGGACGGCGGCGCCGGCGGACGACGTGACGGTCGCCCGCGGCCGCGGCTGCATGCGCACGGTCCTGGCCGGCGCGGGGTGCTCGACGAACGTGGACCGGGCAGCGGCAGGACCGAGGGCTGAACGCCGGCCACGGGGCCGGAGCGGCTGGTCGGAACGGGTCGCCTGCGTCGCGTGCCGCACCGGGGCGGACACCGCGTTCGGCGTCGCTCGGGTTGGCTGGTGGTCGTCGACTGCGGCTGCTGCCAGTGCGTGGCGTCCCATGCGTCCTTCCGGGTCGGGATCGACCTGCGATCCGGGAAGCAACGTATTGGTGACGGACCCGCTCCAGCCTGGGCGGCACCGGAGTGTTCCTGCGGCTGGTCACAGGAACGGGGGCGCTCGGTGGACGCGAGCTGCGCGGCGGGACCGCGGCAGACGAGGGCGGAGCCGACCACGGGACCACGTGATCCGCGGATCGGCGGCGATCTGGGCCTCCTGGCCGACGGTCGGTGCGCGCGACGGGAGCCGCTCGAGCGGACTGCCGCGCTGTCCCCCGGCGCGTACCCCGGACGGGCTCCGACTAGCGGTTCTCGGGGCGGCCGGTGGCGCGGGTGCTGACGAGGTCGGCGAGGGACGGCTCGGCGTCGTCGCCGGGGACGGCCCAGCCACGACGGGCGGCCTTGCGGACGAGACGGTAGGTGGTGACCTGGAGGGGTTCCACTCCGTCGGCGGATTCGTACTTCGACATGGTTTCTCCCTGAATGGTGAGCGGATCGCTCGTTCGAGACGCTACGCCCGGACGGGGGTATCGGACCGGCTGCTGCGTTCCGCGGCCAAGGGGCGGGCGTGGCGTCGAGCCGCGGCCGACGGGGTGGCTCCGAGCACCATTGTTCGCATAGAATGCGAACATGTTGATCACCGTCGATCCCGGGGCCCGAGCGACGCTCGCCGAGCAGGTCGCCGCCCAGATCCGGCACGCGATCGCCCGTGGCGAGCTCGCGAGCGGGGAACGGCTGCCGTCCGCCCGTGACCTGGCAGCGTCGGTCGACGTCAACGTGCACACGGTGTTGCGCGCCTACGCGCAGCTCCAGGACGACGGGCTGATCGAGCTGCGGCGGGGCCGCGGCGCGACGGTCCTGCGGTCGGGCAACGCCTCGTTCGACCGGCTCCGCGGACTCGTCGACGAGCTCCGCGACCAGGCCGAGACGCTCGGCGTCCCGCTCGACGACCTGTTCACGATGATCAAGGGGGCACGATGACCACGCGACCGACGGGGACCGGGACACGACTGGCGGTGGTGACACCCGGGCTGGCCGTGGTGGCCGGGGTGGTGCTCGCCACGCTCGCGTCGGCGGGGAACCTGCCGGACCGGATGCCGATCCACTTCCGCTCGGACGGCACCGCCGACGGCTGGAGTTCGCCGTGGCCGGTGTTCTGGGTCACCCTGCTCGTCACGGTCGGCGTCGCGGTGCTCGGCTTCGTCGCGCTGCGCATGCGGGACCGGCGGTCGGCGGCGACGACGCTGCTCGTCGCCGGACTGGTGTCCGGCAGCGCCGGCACCGCGTGGGTGGTCCTGGTGGGTGCGGCGACCGTCGGCGACGGCGTGCTGCCGATGTGGTGGGGTGCGGTGTTCCTGGCGGTGACCGCGGCGGTGGCCGCCGTCCCGACCGTCGCGCTGCTGCGCGTCGCTGCGCCCGTGCCCGCGCGCGAGGTCGCTCCCCTGCCCGTCGGTCCCGCGACCCGTGTGGCCTGGCGCTCGCGGGTCGGCAGCCGCTGGTTCGCCGCGCTCGGCGCCGTGCTCGTCGGGGTCGGCACCGGCACCGTCGTCGCGACCGTGGCGGACGACGTCGGGGGCGCTGTCGTGTCCGGTGTCGTGCTGGCGGTCGCCGGGCTCGCGGTGCTCTCGCTCGCCCGCGTCGAGGTCACGGTCGACCGACGCGGCCTGCGCCTGACGACGTCGGTCACACGCATCCCGCTCATGCGGGTGCCGCTGGAACGCATCGAGGGCTGCGGCTGCGAGGACGTCTCCCCCGGTCAGTGGGGCGGCTGGGGCTACCGGTTCTCCGGTCGAGGCGTCGCCTACGTCGTGCGCTCCGGGCCGGGGCTCGTCGCCCGGCTGCGGGGTGGGCAGGCGCGGGTGGTGACGGTGCCGGACGCCGCGAGCGGGGCCGCCGTGCTCGGGGCGCTCCTCGCCGCACGCACGGCCGACTGACCGCCGCGCCGAGGCGGTCGCGGCACGGCGGCGGCTCGGGTCGGGCGCCCTGACGGGCGCGATGCTCGGCGGACGGGGCGGGCGCTGCGCCGCCGGGCCGGACGAGCGCCTGGCGGCTGGACCAGGGTCGGGCGCAGGCTGCGCCGGCAGGGCGGGGCGGGCCTCCCGACACGGTTTCGGACAGGGCAGGCGGACCTGGTGGCCGGGTCGCTCGGTCGGTCTGGAGGCCCGTCACCCGTCCGTCGGGCCGCTCACGTCGTTGCCGGACCGGCAACAGGGCTCGCGTTGCGCCCGGCGGGCGCGGTGCACTGGGCGCATGCACGCACCCCAGGAGTCCCCCGCCGACGCCCGCGACTGGTGGGAGGCTCGCTACGCCGAACGCGACGGCATCTGGTCGGGGCGGGTGAACGCGGTGCTCGCCACCGTGGCGCCGACGCTGCCGACCGGGCGTGCGCTCGACCTCGGCTGCGGCGAGGGCGGCGACGTCGTCTGGCTCGCCCGGCAGGGCTGGGACGTCGTCGGGGTCGACCTGTCCGTGACTGCCCTGGAACGCGGATCGCGGGCCGCGGTGTCGGCGGACGTCGAGGAGCGGACCGCGTTCGTGGCCGCCGACCTGGCGACGTGGGACACGGCGGAGCGGTTCGCACTCGTCACCGCGTCGTTCCTGCAGTCGTGGCCGGTGGTGATCCCGCGTGACGCGATCCTGCGGCGGGCAGCGGGGTTCGTGGCCGTCGGCGGTCACCTGCTCGTCACGGCGCACGCGGCGCCCCCACACGGCGACCTGCCCGAGGAGCTCCGGGGCTTCCGGTTCCCGACGCCGCAGGCCGACCTCGAGGCGGTCGGGGTCGACGACACGTGGCAGGTGGTGGCGGCGGAGCTCCGGGAGCGGACGGCCTCCACCGAGGACGGTCGCGCGCACGACGTCGTGGACAGCGTGGTGCTGGTCCGACGACTGCGCTGAGGCCGGGACGCGGCCCGGACGGACTCGGTAGCGTCGCGGTGTGGTCGACGTCGAGGATGCGCATCCGCTGCTGGTCGGGGGCGTGGTGGTCGCCTCTGCGGTCGACGGCACCGGGATGCCCGTCGGTCTCGCGCCGCGCCCGTACCTGCACCCGGTCCGGACGCTCGGCGGCACGGTCGTCAGCGCGCACCGACCGCCCGACCACGCGTGGCACTGCGGGGTCGGCGTCGCGATCCCCGACCTCGACGGCGTGAACTGCTGGGGCGGGCCGACCTACGTGCACGGATCCGGGTACGTCCACCGGGACGACCACGGTCGGGTCGACGTCCGGAGCACCCGTCCGGACGACGCCGGGCTCGTGCACGACCTCGTCTGGCGGGGACCGGAGGGGGCCGAGCTGCTGCTCGAGGAACGACGCCTGGGGTGGCGAGGGGTCGCCGACGGGTGGGAGCTGACCTGGACGTCGGCGTTCCGGTGCCCCGGCGCCGTCGAGGTCCGGCTCGGCAGCCCGGGCAGCAACGGTCGTGCGGGCGCCGGGTACGGCGGGTTCACGTGGCGGTTCCCGGCGTGCTCCGACGTGCGGGTGCGGACCGAACACGCCTCGGGGGAAGCCGCGACGCACGGGTCGGTGGCGCCGTGGATCGAGTGGCGCGCGGCGTTCCCGGGCGGGGACGCCGTGGTCCGGGTCGAGGCCCTCGACCACGACGACCCCTGGTTCGTGCGCGTGGCCGAGTACCCCGCGCTCGGCTCGGCGCTCGCGTGGGACGAGCCCGTGCGGGTGCGCCCGGGGTCGCCGCTCGTGCGGTCGTTCCGGGCGACGGTGCGGGACGCGTGAGGGCGCCGGAGGGAGCGGGAGGAGCGGGCTGACTTCGTCGTCGAGCGGTCGATCGGGTCCGCCACTCGGCGCGTTCGCCGCGTCGCGGTGTCCGTCGGTCGGCGTGTCCGCCGGTCGGCGCGTTCGCCGGTCGGCGGGTTCGCTAGCCTGCTGCGATGAGCACCGGAGCCTGGGAAGACCGCGTCGCCGCCCTCTGGGACGACGAGACCATCGACGCAGAGCAGCGCATCGAGCGGATGCGCGAGCTCGCGGACGCCGCGCCGCACCCCGCCGTCGGCGCGTTCGAGCTCGGCGGCGCGTTCGACTCGGGCGGCCACGAGGCCGAGGCGCACGAGCACTACGCAGCCGCGACGGCGGCCGGGTTGGCCGACGTCGACCCCGTCCGGGCCGCCCGGATGGTCGTGCAGCACGCGTCGACGCTCCGCAACCTCGGCCGGGTGGACGAGGCGATCGCGATGCTGCGGGAGGCTCCCGAGCACCCGTCGACCGGGGTCGCCCCGCGGGTGTTCCTCGCCCTCGCGCTGCACAGCGCCGGCCGGCAGGACGAGGCGCTCCGCGTCGCGATCGAGGCCGTCGAGCCGACGCTGCCGCGGTACAACCGGTCGGTGCGGAACTACGCGGCGGCGCTCACGGACGGCTGAGCCGCGTCGTGTCGGTCCGGGCGACGGGCAGCGAGTCGCTCGTCGTGCGGAGCGACTCCTGCCGGAGCTCGAGCTGCGTGACCGCGAGTGCCGCCAGGTCGTGCAGGTTGGCGAGGTCGCCCTCGGTCGCCTGGCGGGGCTTCGTGTCGAGCACGGCGAGGGTGCCGATCGGCGACCCGTCGTGCTTGACGAGCGGGACGCTGACGTAGAACCGGATGCCGAGCGGCCCGGTGACGAGCGGGCTGTGCTGCATCTCCGGGTGCGTGGAGCCGTCCGGGATCACCACGGGCACCGGCACCGGGGCGAAGCCGTTCCGGAAGTTGATGTTGCGTGCCGCGTCGTCGACGCCCTCGGCGATGTAGGACTGCGACCAGGCGCGGTCCTCGTCGATGACCTCGACCAGGGCGATGGGCGCGTCGAACAGGCGGGCGGCCATCGCGGTGGTGCGGTGCAGTGCCTCGTCGGGCAGGGTGTCGAGCGTGGCGGGGTGTCCGGTGTCGGCCCGGGCCTCGGCCGCAGCCGGTGCTGCCGACGGGTCCGTCGCGTCGACGACGTGGTCGGCGCCGGCGGTCTCGGCGATGACGACGTCGCGGAGCTGCGCGACCAGGTCGGCGCCGAGCGGACGGGCCGCCGGGTCCTGCGCGGTCATCGCGGTGAGCAGCCGCTTCCAGTGCTCGGGCAGCGGTTCGGGCACGACCGGGTCGCGGGAGAGCCGCGCGACGGCGGACTCGACGAGCGAGCCGGGGAACTCGCGGCGCCGGGTGAAGCACTGCAGGAGCACGAGGCCGAGCGAGTACACGTCGCTCGCCGGTCCGACGTCGCCGCCGCGGGCCTGCTCGGGGCTGAGGTAGGCGGCGGTGCCGGTGGTCACGCCGTCGGCGGTGAGGCGTTCGACGCCCGCGGCGAGCGCGATGCCGAAGTCGGTCAGTCGGGCCCGGGCGCGGTCGGAGTCGTTGCCGTAGTCGACGAGCAGGATGTTCGACGGCTTGATGTCGCGGTGCACGACGCCGTGGGCGTGGATGTAGTGCAGTGCCTCGGCCATGTCGTAGCCGATCTCGGCGATGTGCCGCGAGGCGAGGGGGCCGACGGCCAGACGTTCCTCGAGGTCCTGTCCGACGACGAGCGCCATGACGATGTACCGCTGTTGGCTGCCGTCCTGACCGGCGACGACGCCGGCATCGAGCAGGCTGACGAGGTTGTGGTGCTCGAGCGAGGCGAGGACGCCGAGCTCGGCTTCCTGCCGGGCGATGTCGACGATCCCCGAGTGGAAGACCTTGACGGCGACGGGGCGGTGCAGGCTCTCGTCGACGGCACGGTAGACGACCGACATGCCGCCCTGGCCGATGGCCTGTTCGAGCCGGTAGCGGCCGTCGAGGAGCGGCGTCCTCGCGTCGTGCTCCTCGGTGGTGGTCATCGAGCCCTCGCGGTCGGTGCCGCACGCAGGGATGTGCAGCTGATGCATCTTCGCATCCCCGACGAGCAGATGTCCGCATCCCACGCTCTGCGGACGGCGGGTCCGACGGCGTCGGGCGCGGTCTGGACCGCGCTCACCCCGTCGCGAGGTCCCCGACGATCACCAGGCGCCACTCACTGGTCCGGTCGCTCCCGTACGCGGCGAAGGACACCCGCTCGACGTCGGTGCGGTGCGCGGCCGGCAGGTCGATGCGGTGCGGGCTGTCCCGGCAGGCGAGGTCCTCGACGACCTCGCTCCCGCCGCCGGTCGCCGAGGTCGTCCGGACGATCCCGCTCATGTGCCCGTTGCCGAAGCACGAGAACCGCAGGTGCTCGATCGTCTGCGGGTGCGGGTACTCGAGCGCGATCTGCGAACCGGGGTGCTCCGGGTCGTCAGGGCCGCGCTGGACCCCGGCCATCAGCACGCCGAGGACGTCGTCCCGACGCTCCTCGTCGGCGTCCTGCTCGTCCTGCCACGCGTGCAGCGCTCTGGGGTCGGCGGCGGGTTCGGCGGCGCAACCGGCGAGCAGGACGAGGCCGGCGACCGCCGGCAGCAACACGAGGGGGACGTTCCGCACGTCGGCAGCCTACGGGGCGGTGGACGCACGCACGAGACGGACGGGAGGCCCGGTGCCAGCTGGCACCGGGCCTCCCGTCCGTCAGGTGGTCGCGTCAGACGTCGCGTCGGCGGGTGACCACGAGAGCGAGTGCCCCCACGACGACGACCTCTGCCGCGAGGACGCCGAAGCCGCCCCAGCCGTTCAGGACGACGCCGGTCTGCTCGGGGGCCGGTGCGCCGCTCGAGTAGGTGATGAGCTGCGCACCGGCCTGCAGGGGCAGGAACTGCGACAGGTCGAGCAGCCAGTCGGCGTTCGTGAGCGCGGCGGCCAACTGCAGGATCGTGGGAACGACCAGCATGAGGCCGAGCGTGATCGCGATGCCGGCGGCGCTCGACTTGACGAGCAGGCCGATGCCGAACGCGAGCAGGGCGACGAGCGTGACGAGGACGGACGCGCCGAGGATCGGCATGAACACCGCCGGGTCACCGACCTCGGGGTGGGCGCCGTTCGAGGCCTGCAGGGCGAGGGCCAGGAGCGCGCCGATCGCCGTCGCGACCACGCTGACGACGAACGTCGCCACGGCCAGCACGGTGGCCTTCGCGAGCAGCACGCCGACCCGGCCCGGGTCCGCGGTGAACGTCGAGCGGATCTGACCGGTGCCGTACTCGCCGGAGATGATGAGCACGCCGAGCACGCCGACGACGAGCGCCGTCAGGTTCACGCTCACCGTGTTGATGAGCACGAAGCTGGCGTTCGCTTGCTCGGTGGGGACGTCGGTGCCGCCGCTGTTCACGGCCTGGCCCACGAGGGCCGCCATGCCGATGGTGACGACCGCGATGATCGCGAAGCACCAGATGGTGGAGCGGATGCTGCGGAACTTGATCCACTCGCTCCGGACGAGCCGGGGGAAGGACAGCCCGACGGAGTCGGGGACGGTCTTGTGGGCGGGCGCGGTGGCGGTCATCGGGTGCCCTCCGATCGGTACTCGACGTCGTCGCGGGTGAGGGCCATGTAGGCCTCCTCGAGGCTCGCGCCGGTCGGGGTGAGTTCGTGCAGGACGACGCCCGCCTGCGCGGCGATGGTGCCGACGGTCGGCGCATCCGGGCCGACGACGAGGAACGAGCCGTCCTCGCGCTGCGTGACCGACGCGTTCGGTCCGATCGCGTGGAAGAGCTGGTCGGGCGACGGCGTGCGGACGACGACGCGGCTGCCGCCGCCGTTCGGGGTGCCGTCGGCACCGACGCCCGAGGCGGCGTTCGCGCCCGCGACGAACTCGGCGATCGGGGCGTCCGCGAGCACCTTGCCGCGGCCGAGCACGACGACGCGGTCGGCGGTCTGCGCCATCTCGCTCATGAGGTGGCTGGAGAGGAAGACGGTGCGGCCGTCGGCGGCCATCCGCCGGGCGAGCTGCCGGACCCACACGACGCCGTCCGGGTCGAGGCCGTTGACGGGCTCGTCGAGGATGAGCGTCTTCGGGTCGCCGAGCAGTGCGGCAGCGATTCCCAGGCGCTGCCCCATGCCGAGCGAGAACCCGCCGACGCGCTTCTTCGCGACCGCGTCGAGGCCGGTCATGTCGATGACCTCGTGCACCCGGGACTTCGGGATGCCGTGCGTCGCGGCGAGCGAGAGCAGGTGGTTGTACGCGCTCCGTCCGGAGTGCACCGCCTTCGCCTCGAGCAGCGCGCCGACCTGCCGCAGCGGGTCGCGGAACGTCCGGTACGGCCGGCCGTTCACGATCGCCCGCCCCGACGTGGGCTCGTCGAGGCCCATGATCATGCGCATCGTGGTGGACTTCCCGGCACCGTTCGGGCCGAGGAAGCCGGTCACGCTACCGGGGCGGACGACGAAGGAGACGTCGTCCACGGCGGTCTTGGGACCGTACTGTTTGGTGAGATGGTCGACTTCGATCACGAGCGCCACGCTATTGCAGCGGCGCGGGCGGCCGCGTCCGCCGTTGGGGGGAGATGCGCGGGCGCGCCGTGGCGTTCGTTGCTGTACGGCAGTGGGCGCGCCGTCAGACGGAGGTCGGGGTGCGCTCCCGCAGGTCGAGGCGGCCGCTGCTGTGCAGCACGAGCAGGAACAGTCCGAACGCCACCGGCAGCGCGACCACGGCCGCGGAACCGCTCCCCGTGAGGATGCCGCGCAGCTCGTTCCCGACCACGGTGAGCGCGTACGGCGTCAACCCGAGCGTGATCGTGAAGACGACGTGCCAGCGCCCGGCGATCGCCAGGCCGACGGCCGCGACCTCGATGAGCACGACGGCGTACCAGGCGTACAGGTTGCCGTTCCACAGGGCGCGGCTGCCGAGCCACGCCCCCGGCTCCGTGCCGACGGCGGTGTAGCTCGCGATGCCGAGGAGCAGCCACCCGGCGGTCGCCGCGGCCGTGTGGTGGCTGCGGAGCGGACGCCCGACGAGGGCGACCACCGCGCACGCGGCGAACAGCGCCAGCGTGCCCCGGTCGACGCTCCACACCCCGGGGTACTGGACGAACCAGTGCGGGGAGAGGACGGCCGCCGCGGTGCAGACGACGAGCGCGACCCGACCGACCGCCCACCGGCCGGTGAGCGCCGCGACGAGCGCGACGACCCACAGCGCGGCGAAGACGAGACCGGTGTCGCGGAACGGACCGACCTGCACCATCTCCTGCGGCGCGGGGTTCCCGCGGATCCACGGCGCCCAGCTGCTCACCAGGAACTCGGCGAGCGCCAGGCCCGCGCCCATCGTCAGCGCGACGGTGCTGCCGGCGTCCCGCACCTCGGGCACCACGAGCCGGTCGAGTCGCGCGGTCACACCGTGGCCGATGACGGCGGCGCGTTCTCGTGCTGTGGGAGCATCGCGCCCCTCGGCGTCGGCGACGTCGAGCAGGGTGCCGACGAAGGCGTCCTCGTGCACCGTCCGCCAGGACCGCGGGTACCAGCCCATCAGCCGGCGGTACCGCTGCTCTGTGCTCATTTGCTCTGTGCTCATCTGCTTCGTGCTCATCCGCTTCGTGCTCATCCGCTCTGTGCTTGCGCGGTCGGTGCGCGATGCGGTCGCGTCGGCGCTCATGCCGCTCCCCCGGCCGTGCGCGGAGCACCGGTGACGCCCGGCGTCGACAGGCGGCTCCGCAGGACCCGGAGCTTCGCGTCGAGTCGCGCTGCCTCGTCGGTGAGCCGCTGGCGGCCCTCGTCGGTGATCGCGAAGTACCGCCGCAGGCGACCACCGACGACCTCGTCGCCGTCGCCGCGCACCAGGCCGGCCTGCTCGAGGCGCTCAAGCGTGGCGTACAACGTGGTGACGGCGAGTGTCGTCCGGCCGTCGGACAGCTCGACGGCCGCCTGGATGATCGCGTAGCCGTGTCGGCGACCGCCGGTCAGGCTGGTCAGGACCCAGAAGGCGGGTTCACGGAGTTCGGGCGTGCTCATGTCGTCAACCATACCCCCACTGTGGGAGTATTCCCATCCCGGGGCACTCGATTCTCCGGACCGTGCTTCACGCCGGGCTGTGGGCCGGCCGCTCGTCTCCGGGGTCGCGGGCGAAGGCCAGGCTCTCCTCGATGACCGACAGGACGACCGCGACCTCGTCGTCGTCCCGCGGGCCGTAGACCAGGAACTCGGTGCCGAAGTCCTCGTACTGGTGCGGGATCGCCCAGCCGAGCTCGGTGAGCTGCCGACCACGCTCCGCCGGCAGGCAGAGGTGCACCGAGGTGTCGTCGACACCGTGCAGGTGCACCGGTTCGAGCCGGCCCTCCGGCGCCAGCGAGGTCCACGGCACGACGGGCTCGGAGCGGTCCCGCAGGAACAGGGCACGGGACGACACCGGGGAGACTTGGCTGTGGCCCTCGACCACGTCGGGCAGGGCGAGCGCCCCGGCGAGCAGGCGGCCCCACCGCTCCGGGGTGGCACGGTCGGTGAGCTGGCGCTGCGGCCCCTCGTCCGAGACGGTCGGACGGGCACCGGGTCGAGGTGTCGTGATCACGAGTGTGAGGGTAGCTCGCTGCTGCCGCTTGTCTGCTTCTGCTCCTGGTGGGCTCGTGGTGTCAGGGCTTCGCGCCGTTGCCGTACGAGCCGTGCAGGGTGGTGTCGCGGAACGCCGTCGTATCGATCACGGCGCGGACCCGGTCGAGCACGGCCTGGTCGGTCGAGTCGACTCCGATCGTGAGCGAGCCGTAGTCCACCCGCATCGTGTACGGGATCGAGGCGTCGAGACCGGTGACGTGCGGGGTCGCGGCGAGCGTCGCCAGGCCGTCGGCCACCGCCGTCGACGTCGCCTCGGGTATCCGCTGGTCGAAGGTGCCGTCGTAGTGCACGACGCTCGCGACGTGGTCGTCGCCCGCCGGCACGGTCAGCGTGAGGTCGACGCCCGTCCAGGCCAGGCCCTCGGCCATGGTCGTCGGCACCGCTCCCGCCTGGCCCGGTGTGGCGTCGGCGTCCATCTCGACGGTGAACCGCGACGAGAAGTGGTCCACGGTCACCCACCGCGTCGAGCAGGCGGGGTCGGCGGTCGTGCTCGGCGCGTTCGTCGTGGTCTCGGCAGCGCGTTGCACGGCGGGCAGGGCCCGGACCGCCGTGATCGTGGCGCGGACCGACCGCGCGACGAACGGGTCGAGGGTGGCCTCCGGCTCGGGATCGGGCGCCGGTGGGGCGTCCTCGTCGGGGAACGGCTCAGGAACGCTCGGGCAGGGCCCGGCGCCGGTACCGCCGCCGCGCAGGGCGTCACGTGCCAGCCCCTCGACGGCCGAGCAGGCCGTGAGCGGGAGGACACCGACCACGACCGTCACCGCGGCGAGGAGTCCGAGGACGGGGTGCGTGCGCATCCGCCCATCCTGACCGCTCTGCCCGCGACGACGAACGGGACCGGACCACGTGTGTCCGCGATGACACGTGAGCACCCCCAAAGAGCCGTTTGCAGGTCCGGCGATCTCCGGCGACGATGAGCGCATGTCCACCCTCGACGCCCTGCGGGCCACCGCCCACCCCGTCCGGCTCCGGCTTCTCTCCCTGGTCACGAGCACGGCGATGAGCGCGGCCGAGGCCGCCCGCGAGCTCGGCCTGTCCCAGGCCACGGCCAGCTACCACTTCCGCGTGCTCGAACGCGCGGGACTCGTGACGGTCGTCGAGGTGGTCCGCGTGCGCGGCGGCGACGCGAAGCGCTACCGACACGAGTCGTCCGCGGTGCCGTTCGACGTCGACGCCCGGCCCGACGCCGTCGCGGTGGACGAACGGCTCCGCTACCTCGACGCCCAGGTCGACGAGCTCCGACGACGGGCGCAGCACCGTGTCGACGGGCCGGCGATCTCCACCGACGCCGAGCTCTGGGTCGGGCCGGAGACGTGGCGCCGGGTCGTGCGGCACGTCGGCGAGGCGTCCGCCCTGCTGCACGCGGCTGCCCAGCGGCCACGGACGCCCGGCTCCGTCCCGGTCTCGATGACCGTGTCGATGTTCCCCCTGCGTCGCCCGTGAGCGCCGCGGGTGGCGTGCTCCGGTACCCGGCCTTCCGCTGGCTCGTCGCGGCGCGCACGGTGTCGATCGTCGGCAACGCGATCGCCCCGATCGCCCTGGCCTTCGCGGTGCTCGACCTGACCGGCTCGCCGGCCGACCTCGGCCTCGTGGTGGCGGCACGGTCGGTCGCGAACGTCGCCGTCCTGCTGTTCGGCGGCATCGTGGCCGACCGGCTCCCCCGCGACGTCGTGCTCGTCTCCACCTCGATCGGGGCCGCGGTCACCCAGGCGGCCGTCGCCGCGCTCGTCCTCACCGGCACGGCGACCGTGCCGCTCCTGGTGGCCCTCAGCGTCCTGAACGGCGCCGTGGCGGCCGTCAGCCTGCCGACGACGGCCGCGATGGTGCCGGAGACCGTTCCGGAACCGGCGCTCCGCCCCGCCAACGCCGTGGTGCGCCTCGGCGTGAACACCGGCACCGTGGTCGGCGCCTCCGCCGGGGCGGCACTCGTCGCGGCCGTCGGCGCCGGGTGGGGGCTCGCCGTCGACGCGGCCGGGTTCGCCGTGGCTGCTCTGCTCTACACCCGGATCCGGCTCCCCCGGCCGGCGGCCCCGGCAGCGGCGGAACGTCCGTCGGTGCTCGCCGATCTGCGGGAGGGGTGGGTCGAGTTCTCCGGACGCCGGTGGGTGTGGACCGTGGTCGCGCAGTTCACCGTCCTGAACGCCGCCTTCGTGGGGGCGACCACCGTGCTCGGACCCGTGGTCGCCGACGAGACGTTCGGGCGCGCGGGCTGGGGCCTCGTGGTCGCGGCGCAGACCGTCGGGCTCGGCCTCGGGGCACTCCTGGCGCTGCGGTGGCGGCCCCGACGGGCGCTCGGGATCGGGGTCGCGCTGATGGCCGTGACCGCGCTGCCGGCGATCGCGCTCGGGGTCGCTCCGGCGCTGCCGACGCTGGTCGTCGCGTTCGCACTCGGCGGCGTCGCCCTCGAGCTGTTCTCCATCGCGTGGGACCACGCGCTGCAGTCGAACGTGCCGCGCGGGGTGCTCGCCCGGGTCTACTCGTACGACATGGTCGGGTCGTTCGTCGCCGTCCCCTTCGGCGAGGCGCTCGTCGGGCCGCTCGCCGACGCCGTCGGGACGACCACCACCCTGCTCGGGTGCGCCGCCGCGATCGTGCTCGCCACCGTGGCCGCGGCGTCGACACGGAGCGTCCGCCGAGTCACGACGGACCCCGCGCCGTCGGCCTGACCGTGCCCCGCTCGCGGGGGTGCCCGCCACGACGATCCCTGCCACGATGAGCACGTGGACACGAACGTGCAGGAGACCGGTCAGGAACACGAGGGCGGCTGGTTCGTCGTCGACGGCGAGGTGGAGTTCCTCGACGACGTGCTCTGGACGCCGGTCGTCGAGGACGGTCCGGCAGCCGGTGGTGCCCGGCACGCGCTCGTCACCGGGGGCGAGCCCACCGAGCACGTCGGGTCGACGCTCGAGCTCGCCTCGGCGACCGCGCTCGACGACGCGCGGCGCAGCACCGTGCGACGGCTCTGGAGCACGCCGATCGCGCTCGTGGTCGCCGCACTGGTGTTCACGGCGCTCGAGCTGAGCGGCGTCCCGTGGCGGACCAGCCTCGGCCGACAGGTCCTCGTCGCCCTGGCCGTGGGGGTGCCCTGCCTGGCGGTCGCCGAGGGCGCCTGGTTCCTCGCGACCCGGAACGCCCGCGGCCGGCTCGTTCGCGCCATGGGCGGACACCGCACGCGGGGCCAGTACGACCGGCAGCGGGCGGTCGTCAGCGAGGAGCGCTGAGCGTCAGGCGCTCGGCACCACCCGACGGAGCCCCGGGAACTCGTCGTCCCGCCACTCCCCCTCAAGCCGCGCACCGTCCGTGACGGCACGTTCCTCGCGCTCGCGCAGCTCGACGCGACGGATCTTGCCCGAGATCGTCTTCGGCAGATCCCCGAACTCGACGCGGCGGACCCGCGCGTAGGCCGGCAGCGCGGACCGGGCGAACGCCAGCACCTGCTCCGCGGAGTCAGCAGTCGCCTCCCAACCGGACGCGAGCGTGACGTAGGCCTTCACGACGTTCAGCCGGGCGTCGTCGGGCGCGGGCACGACGGCGCTCTCCGCCACCGCGGGGTGCTGCAGCAGCGCACTCTCGACCTCGAACGGTGAGACCTTGTAGTCCGACGACTTGAAGACGTCGTCGGTCCGGCCGATGAAGGTGAGCTCCCCGTCCGCGGACCGCACCGCGATGTCGCCGGTGTGGAAGAAGCCGTCGCGCACCGCCGCGGCGGTCCGGTCCGGGTCGCCGAGGTACTCCGCCATCAGGTTGACGGGTCGCTCGGTGAGGTCGAGGCACACCTCGCCCTCGTCGCCCGGTCGTCCGGTCAGCGGGTCGAGCAGGGTGACCGACACACCGGGGAGCGGCCGACCCATCGCACCCGCCGTCACCGGCTGCCCCGGGGCGTTGCCGATGATCGCCGTGGTCTCGGTCTGTCCGTAGCCGTCCCGGATCGTCAGGCCCCAGGCGTCGGCCACGCGGTCGATCACCTCCGGGTTGAGCGGCTCGCCGGCCGAGACGACCTCGCGCAGGGCCCGGGGTCGTGCGCCGAGGTCGGCCTGCAGCATCATCCGCCAGGCGGTCGGCGGCGCGCAGAAGGTGCTCACCTCGGCGCGCTCCAGCTGGGCGAGCAGACCGGCCGGGTCGAAGCGCGGGGTGTCGTGGACGAACACGGTGGCCTCGGCGATCCACGGCGAGAAGAAGCAGCTCCACGCGTGCTTGCCCCACCCGGGCGAGCTGATCGCCAGGTGCACGTCACCGGGGCGGAGCCCGAGCCAGTGCATGGTGCTGAGGTGACCGACCGGGTACGAGGTCTGCGTGTGCACCACCATCTTCGGCTTCGACGTCGTCCCCGACGTGAAGTAGACGAGGCACGGGTCCGACGTGCGGGTCACGACCACCGGGCGGGCCTCGCCCTCCGGCGCGGGCTCGCCGAGGTCGGCCGGGTAGTCGGTCCACCCCTCGGCCGCCCCACCGATCACCGTGCGCGAGAAGTCCCCGTCGACGCCCACGAACTTCGCGGTCTCGCCGGCCGTGGTGACGACGTGCGCCACGTGGCCGCGGTCGACGCGGTCCTGCAGGTCGCTCGTGTCGAGCATGGTCGACGTCGGCAGGATGACGGCGCCGAGCTTGATGACGGCGAGCATGGTCTCCCACAGCTCGAGCCGGTTGCCGAGCATGACGAGGACGTGGTCGCCCTTCCGCACCCCGTGCTCGTGCAGCCGGACCGCGAGCCGGTCCGACCGGGCCGCCATCTCGGCGTAGGTGAACCGCTGCTCGCCGCCGTCCCCGTCGACGATCCAGAGCGCGATCCGGTCGTTGTCGGCCGCGATGACGTCGAACCAGTCGTTCGCCCAGTTGAAGGTCGCACCGAGGTCGGGCCAGCGGAAGTCGGCACGGGCGGCGTCGGCCGTCGGTGCGGACAGCAGCTGGTCGCGCGCGTCGCGGTAGGCGATGGTCGGGTTCGCATCAGGCACGGACCGATCATGCCGTACCCGGCTGACCACGGCGGGGAGCGCCGGGCGCGGGTCAGCGGTCGTCGTGCCGTGGGAGCTGCTCGACCGACGGTTCCGGGTCGTCGGCCAGTCGGGCGTGGGTCTCGACGTCGAACCGTTCCGTGCCGTACCGGAGCTTGCCGCGTTCGATGCCCTCGGCGACGAAGCCCGCGGCGGTCGCGACCCGGCACGACGCCGGGTTGTCCACGCGGTGGCCGAGTTCGAGCCGGGCCAGACCGGCCCCGAACGCCCACGCCGCCGCACTCGCCACGGCCCGGGCCACCGTGCCCCGCCCCCGAGCGCCGGCCGCGAGCCAGTAGGACACCCACGCCGTGCCGTGGCGGAACTCGATGGCTGAGACGCCGACGTTGCCGACGGCAGTGCCGTCCTCGACGACCGCCCAGTTCCGGGCACGGTCGTCGAACCGCAGTTCCAGCGCGATGTGTGCGCGTGCCGCCGCCTCGTCGCTGAGGTCGACGCCGGGGAACTGCCGGTCGAGGTCCACCGCGGACCGCCGGGCGGCGAGCAGCGCGGTCGCGTCCCCGGGCTCCCACGGCCGCAGTGAGACGGTCACGAGGACACCCCGCCCAGGTCGCGGATCATCTCCAGCTCGCGTTCCTCCGGTGCGAGCACGTACGGCTCGGTCGCCCCGGTCGGTCGGAAGCCGCGTCGGGCGTAGAACGCCTGCGCCCGCTCGTTGCGCTCGTGCACGTGCAGCCGCAGCGTCGGACCGCGCTCGGCCGCCCAGCTGTCGATCGCGTCGAGCAGCCGGTCGGCGACGCCCGCCCCTCGGCCGCGGTGGGACGGCGCGACGTACACGCCGACGAGCAACGGACCGGTCGCCTCGTCCGGCACGAAGGCGCCCATGGCCCCGACCCAGCGGCCGTCGGCATCGATCGCGACCACCGAGGTCCCGCCGGCGTCCTGCCCGCGGCGGCCCCGCGCCCGCCACTCGGCCTCGTCCAGCTGCTCCGCGTCGTGCAGGTGCTCCGCGTAGGCCATCGGGGTGTCCCGGATCATCTCGAGCCGGAGTGCCCGGATCGCTTCCCAGTCGTCCTCGGTGGTCGGTCGGATCGTGATGCCCCTCATGGTCCGAGCGTAGGACAGCCGAACGGTCGGAAGATCGACCAAACCACTCTCGGGGTGGTGCCGAATCACCTG
>NZ_MJGO01000014.1 GCF_001864895.1 Curtobacterium sp. MCBA15_009 | reverse complement strand
CAGTCGACCCTGTCGCACTACCAGTCGGCGTCGAAGGACCTGTCGAAGGTCGCGGAGAAGTACCCGGCGGGCTCCGACGTCCCCGACGGGGTGGACGTGCCGTCGCCGGCGCAGTTGCGGGCAGCGTCCGACAACGCCTCCGTCGCGCAGGGCTCCGTGTCGAGCGCGCAGGGCGACATCGCTGCGGCGCAGTCCCGGATCGACGCGGCGAAGCGGCTCGTCGCCGACGCGAAGGGCGACTGGGAGGACGGGGAACGGCGCACCGCGACGAAGATCGGCGAAGCCGCCGACGCCGGGCTCGGCAAGCAGTCCACGTGGGACAAGATCTTCGGCTCCGAGGCGTGGGAGACCATCGTGTCGGTGGCGAAGGTCGTCGTCGCGGTCGGCGGGATCATCGCGATGATCATCCCCGGACCGTGGACGTTGATCATCGCCGCGATCGCCCTCGTCGTGCTCGCGGACACGTTGTACAAGATGAGCAAGGGCACCGCCGACGGGTGGGACCTCGCCTTCGCACTGCTCGACTGCGTCCCCGCCGGCGGCGCCGTCGGCACGCTCCTGAAGAGCACCCGGATCGCGACGCAGATCTCACGAGTCGGATCGATCAGCATGAAGGGTGTCGCGGTCGTCGGGCGGTCGACTGGTCCGTTCAGCATGGCGTCTCGGACCGCTCGGGCGTACCTGACGAGAGTGCAACGCCCTCTCGCGAGTGCCGGGAAGGTCGTCTCGGCACCAGTGCGGCGGATCACCGACGTCGTGAACCCCACTGGTCACTCGATCTCGCGTCTCGCGTCGAACAAGGCCAAGGCCGAGTTCGGCGAGGCGCAGACGAAGGCTCTGTTCGAGTCGCACGGCTACGTTGATGTCACTGTCCCGAAGAGCGTGTTCAAGAACGGCGTGGACCACGTCTTCCACCACCCGGAGACCGGGCAGTACGTCGTGGTGGAGTCGAAGTTCTCCTCAAACGCAGGGAAGTCGGGTGTAGATCTACTCGGCATGACGAAACGGCACGGTCGTCAGATGTCTGACGGCTGGCTCAACGGCATCCTTCAAGGAGAGGCTGGCTCGCGACTCAGGGTGGGTACGCAATTCGCTCACCGTAATGCCGTAGCAAATGCGCTCGAGGACGGCACTCTCGAGCGCGCAGTTGTCAAGATCAGTCCGGACGGCTCCTGTTTGCCGCAACTGCTCGACGCAGCGGCTCGTCTACGGTGAAGAACATGATTCCGCGCGACGACCGAGTGAGTACCGCCTACTGGACCAACGCGATCGAAGTCCTGACGCGCAGTGTCGAGGAGTTCCGTCCGTTCAGCCACCGGTTCCGGGCCGAGGACGTGCGAGCTGGGATCATCCGGACCACAGCGAACTTCGACAACGCTCTCTTCCTGCTCGGCGCGCGGTACTCAGCGGGCCATCCGGCGTCCGAGCTTGCCGATGATGTCGCATCAGTTGTGACTATTTGGGAGACCTGGAACCAGTACGCTGCCCAGTCAGCCGATGGCTTCCCCCTTGACCCGCTGACCTTCGACGACAAGCCGCCGTATTACTACGCACTATGGCTGTCGTCGGTGGCGCGGTGTGTCGGCGTCGATCCGGACGTGAGAGTCCGGATGATCGAGATCGTCACCGCCGGTGGCGGCGCTGATCCGGTGCTCGGGACGCTGTTGGGGATCGAGCCTGTGCGGGATTCGGTCTGGCACAAGCGGCCGTTCCAGAACCTGTTGACGGCTGCGGTGGGGGAGCCTGCTCGTGCGGAGGCGGCGTTGCTGAGGTACGTTCAGGCGTGGGAGAAGAACATCTCGTTCATCTGGTGGGCGCCCGCACTGAAGGCGGTGCAGGGGGATCAGTTCGAGACCTACTTCGGGTACTGGGCGTGGGAGGCTGCTGGGCTCGTCGTGGCCCGCGGCCTGGACGACACGGCATTGCGGGCGTCGCCGTACTACCCGGCCGACCTCGTCGACGGCATGCAGGATAGATGAGCCGACCGCCAGCACGCGTGACGACCTCGGGCCTGGCTAGGCCACAAGCGGCGCAAGGTCTTGTCGTCCGGACGCCGGAATCCGTCATGGTCGACATCAACCCGGGCAATCCTGTCTCAACACCTGCTCGACGCGCCGGCCGGCTGCGCTGATCGCGATGATGCCACGTGATGACCGAGTGACTGCTGCTTACTGGGGCGACGCCTTGCGGATCCTCACGCAGGATGTCGAGGAATTTCGTCCGCTCAGTCACACTTTCCGGTCCGATGACGTCCGGGCTGGCATCATCGGAACCACTGGGTTTCTCCGAGCAGCCCGTTGAGGAACATGAAGCTGAGCGGGCGGCAGCTGAGCGACCGATGGATCGACTCGTTGGCCGGGCGAGGGACCGAGACTCGACTCGAGCAAGCCGTGAACGCGAAGCACTGTGAAGCAATTCAACGGCTACTCGAAGACGGCAAGCTCCCGCGGAGCGTGGTAGGCGTGGGTCATGACGGAGGGGCAACTCAATTCCCGGTTGACTTCGCGGGCCAGGTGCACTGAGCCGTGGCGTTCCTGCGACGGAGGACAGCGCTGCGCCCTCGGGCGCGGGAGGTCGACGAGCGGTACTGGCGAAGCGCCCTCGACGTGACCTCGACGAACTGGGAGGGGCGGAAGAGTGCGTACGCCCGTGCTGTCGAGCCGGAGCGGCGGACGAAGGGTGCCCGGGATTCGTGGCACACCGGCTTGAAGTACCTGGCGGTGCAGTACTCCGCCGGGGTCGAATTGGCCGAGATCGGTGCCGCAGTCGGCTCCGTTGCCGAGTCCTACTCGAGCTGGGTCGAGCTCGCCATTGATCTTCCGGACAGGTCCCCGAGTCTCTCGGACGGAAACGACTACTACGTGAGTGTGCTGCGTCTGCTTGGGCTCGCGGTGGGGAGCTCCAGGTCGGACAGTGCTGCAACCATCCTCGATGCCGTGTCGCGCCAGGGCAACGACGCATTGTTCGACGGACTCTCTGCCAGGCTCGGCGGACGGCACCGAACAGGTGACGTCGAAGTGTCGACCCCCCGCCTCGCACGCCCGCTCATGGCAGCCCTCGACCAACCGTCGTCGGCCCCGCAGCAGCTCCGGAAGTACCTGCAGGACTGGCCATCCCGGATGAAGCCGTTGTCCTGGATGGGGTCCTTGGACCATGTCCGACCGGGCGTCGAGTACGGCGAGGGGTTTGTCGGCTATTGGGCGTTCGAAGTGCCTGCGATCGTACGGTCGGCAGGTGTTGACCTCGATGGCGTCGAGTCGCCCTTCTTGCCGATCGATCTCCTGTGAGCTCCTGACATCTTCGCAAGCATGCTCGGTGGGAGCCGTTGGGAAGGTGTGCGCTGTCAGCGTTCGCTCCGTTGCCCAGTCAGTGGTGGGGGCAAGGCAGACCCAATGAGCGATCGCAGACGAAAGGGTGAAGGACATAGTCGACCGCCGGCATGAGTGACGGCCTCGGGGCTGAGTAGGCCACAAGCGGCGCCGGCCAACGCGGCTCACGACTTCAGATCGGCACTGCTGGGAGCACTCCTACGCTGCCGTAGATGCTCTGCTTGCGGTAACTCTCGAGTGAGTAGTGGTGAAGATCAGTCCCGATGGCACATGTCTCCCGCAGCTACTCGACGCGGCGGCACGACTACGCTGAACAGCATGATCTCGCGCGATCGACGAGTAAGTGCTGCGTACTGGGATGATGCGTTACGGATTTTGACGCGCAATGTTGAGCAGTTCCGTCCTTTCAGTCACAAATTCCGCTCAGACGACGTCCGGGCCGGAATCCTGCGGACGACTGCGAACTTCGAGGGCACATTCTTTCTGTTGGGCGCGCGGTACTCGGCGGGTGTGTCCGTGGAAGAGTTGGCGGAGGACGTCGAGTCGGGGGTGACGGTGTGGGAGACCTGGAACCGGTACGCGGCGGTGCCGGATGCGGGGTTCCCCCTCGACCCGATGGAGTTCGGCAACAAGTCGACGTACTACTACGCGTTGTGGTTGGCGTCGGTGGCGCGGTGTGTGGGGGGCGAGTCGGTTCTGATGGATCGGCTGGTCGGGGTGGTTGCTGCTGCTGGTGGTGCGGATCCCGTGTTGGGGGTGCTGCTGGGGGTGGAGCCAGTGCGGGAGTCGGTGTGGCACAAGCGGCCGTTCCAGAACCTGTTGACGGCTGCGGTGGGGAAGCCGGATCGTGCGGAGGCGGCGTTGCTGCGGTACGTGCAGGCGTGGGAGAAGAACATCTCCTTCATCTGGTGGGCGCCCGCACTGAAGGCCGTGCAGGGCGACCGCTTTGCGACGTACTTCGGGTACTGGGCGTGGGAGGCTGCGGGGCTCGTCGTCGCGCGCGGGTTGGACGACACGGCGCTGCGAGCATCGCCTTACTACCCAGCCGACCTCGTCGACAGCAAGCAGGACAGATGAATCGACCACCAGCACGAACGCGGACCTCGGGGGAGGAGCGACAGCATTCTCGGATCCCGCAAGACTTCTGGGCCGAGTTCCGATCTCCCCACGGTCGCCGCACCTGAGCGTGCCCGGGTCGGGGAAGGTTCTTCCGGGATGACCCCCTTTCTTCGACGCAAAACTGTGCTTCGGCAGCGAGCCGCCGAGTTCGATTCGCGATATTGGCAGAGCGCCATCGAGGTGACCTCGACGAATTGGGAAGGTCGCAAGGCCGCCGCGCAGCGGGCAACCGATCCGACGAAACTGCTGCGTGCCGTGCGTGGTGAGTGGCACATGGGCCTTCGTTACCTCGCCGCGCAGTATTCCGCAGGCGTTGGCCGCGACGCCATCGGAGACGTGGCGGAATCGGTGGCGGGCGCGTACTGCAGGTGGGTCGATCTGGCGTTTTCCGACCGCGGGCCGTCGCCGAGCCTCAGCGGCGGGAGCGAGTACTACATCAGTGTGTTGCGGCTTCTCGGCATCACGATGGGCTGCGGCCGGGAGCACAGTGCGAGGGCCCTCCTCGAGATGGTCGTTCGGCAGGGGGCGGACCCGCTGTTCGCGGTGCTCGCGTCTGCATCTGGGATCCACAGCCGCGGAGAGGACATGCCGTCCACGCCGCAGTTCGCGCGACCCCTGCTCACGGCGCTCGAGCAGCCAGGCGACGCCACCCGAGCAATCGAGGCGTACCTCTCGGACTGGCCCTCACGCATGAGGCCGATGGACTGGATGGGGTCGCTGGAAGCAGTCCTCCCAGGCGAAGGTTACGGTGCAGGCTTCTTCGGGTACTGGGCACTGGAACTCTCGGCGATCGCACGAGCGACCGATGTGCGGCTCGATCGCCTGAGATCGCCGTTCCTGCCGGTCGATCTCCTGTGAGGGTGTGACCCGCTCCAGGTCGGGTTGCGACGATCGGATGCGTTCCGCGTCGCGGGACGACGGTTCGCCGGTCTCGTCGCTTTCGTCGGCCGGTGTCCGGTGGGGACGACCGCGCACGCAGGTGGTCGGTCGTCCGAGTCCCGGCTGACACGGCACTCTGATCCATGGTCGTGACGATCAGCCCGGTTGGTTCCGTTGCGCTGCGACGATCCGGGGCGGCGGTCCGTCTACGGTGAAGGACGTGATCCCGCGCGACAACCGAGTGAGTGCCGCCTACTGGACCAACGCGATCAAGGTCTTGACGCGCAGTGTCGAGGAGTTCCGACCATCCAGCCATCGGTTCCAGCCGGACGACCTACGGGTCGGGATCGTCCGGACCCAGACGAACTTCGAGAGCACGTTCTTCCTGCTGGGCGCACGATATTCGGCGGGATACCCGATTGAATCGCTTGAGGATGATCTCGGGTCGGCGGTGACCGTCTGGGAGACCTGGAACCTTTATTCGGCCGTCTCTGACGCGACCCTCCCACTGGATCCGATGACGTTTGAGAACAAGTCGACGTACTACTACGCGTTGTGGTTGGCGTCGGTGGCGCGGTGTGTGGGTGTTGATCCGGCGTTGCTGGGTCGGCTGGTCAGGGTGGTTGCTGCTGCTGGTGGTGCGGATCCGGTATTGGGGGTGTTGTTGGGGGTGGAGCCAGTCCGGGATTCGGTGTGGCACAAGCGGCCCTTCCAGAACCTCTTGACGGCTGCGGAGGGGGAGCCTGCTCTTGCGGAGGCGGCGTTGCTGAGGTACGTGCAGGCGTGGGAGAAGAACATCTCCTTCATCTGGTGGGCGCCGGCACTACAGGCAGTGCAGGGTGACCGGTTCGCGAAGTACTTCGGGTACTGGGCGTGGGAGGCTGCCGGGCTCGTCGTGGCGCGGGGGTTGGACGACACAGCCTTGCGGTCGGCGCCGTACTACCCAGTCGACCTCAGCGTTGTCCCCTAAATGTCGGCATCGTGACTGCGCCCCGAGACTTCGTCCAAGCCGGGAGATGTTGATGTTCAGATTCGGCCGAGCCGAGAAGTCGAGCACCGTCGAGGAGCCCGTGATCGAGCACGGATACCTTTACATGCAGAAGTGGAACCACTCCACTCGAACACCGGATCCGAGAGGGTTTCTGAGCGAGCAACAGTGTCGCGGGCGTTGGGACGAGCATCAGGCCGATCAGATCGACTGGTTCACTGTGGTCCCTGCCGAACCGAGCGTGGGCAGCTTCGTCAGGCGGGACGACGGCGGCTTTGCGATCGATCCCGCATCTGCCGTGCCGTCTTGGACCTTGGAGGTCACGCCTCGGGGCGGTTTTGCCGTCGACGGGCCAGCGTTCCAAGTGTTCGTTTGGGACGAAGACAATCGCAACGTGACCATTGGTACGTATTCGAATCGGTGGGGCGGGCGGTTGTTCCTCAGCGAAGTGATCTACAAGATCTTCCCCGACCCCGATGACTTCAGGCCGAAGGAACGCGCTCTGGCCAACAAGCCCCTGTTCTCCGATCAATTGCACCTGTCTCCGAACGGCGATGGGCAGCTCACGCGGGTCGATCACTTCAGGCAGACAAGAGACTTGGAGCAGTTCCACGGAGTCGACGTTGGTCCGAACTGGGTGAACACGCCAGATTTTGGTGATTGGGAAACGTTGTCCAAGAAGGTCCTCGAGGGCAATCCCCTCGTCTGATCCATCAGCTGACCCGGCGGAACGACCCATGACGTTCCTGTGGCGAAGGGCAACCTGATGGCCAGACCAGATGGATAGCTGGATAGCATCATCCGATGAGCACAGCGATGGACAGTTCTGCGTTCTGGGATGCAATCATCGCGGATGATCCGCAGGCGATCATGAGGATCGCGGCGGAAGGCTTCGAAGTGTTTTCAGCCTCACGCGCCAATGCCGACGCCCTCACGCCCCTCCACTTCGCGGCTCGGAGCGGCGCGGTGCATGCGATGCGAGCACTCCTGGACCTCGGGGTGCAGGTGGACTCGCCGGACCGTTGAAGGACGACGCCGCTGCAGCTCGCGGTGGCGAGCTCAGGCGACGGCGGACTCGATCCGGTCGCCGTCTTGCTCGACGCCGGCGCGGATCCCCGCCACGTCAACGACCTCGGGGCGACCCCACTGAGCTACGCCCGAATCCTCGGAAACGCACCCGCCGGGCTCATCACCGTGCTGCAGCAGGGTCGGGTGTTCGAGGATGACGAGTCGGGCGTATCGGCTGTGTTCGAGGCCGCTACGCATGGATCCCTCATCGACATCCAAGCAGCAATTCGTGTCGATGCGGCTCTGCTCAACTCTGCCGTGGTTGGAGAGACTCCGCTCCGACTGCTCGTTCGACGTTCTCTTCCCGTGCGACCGAATCGTTCGAACCCACATCCGGTCTCCGTGGACGACGCGGTGGCTGGCGCCAGTGCAATGCTGAGTGCCGGAGCGAAGGCCAGGTTGGTCGGAGCCGACGGCTTCACCGCTCAAGGGCTGGCACGAGCGTTCCTGGCGCCGAAGCCGTTGATCAAGGTGCTCGATCGTGCGGCGAAGCTCGAGCGGAGGCAGACAGCGTGAAGGAGCCCGAGGCGACGAAGGGCGCTGTCGCGGCGGATGCTCCTGGTCGCTCCACGAACGAAGGTGGCCTTGGATGATCGACGTCGAACTGCTCCGCACAGCGCTCGGTCCGTCCTCGATGGACGTTCTGAAGCAGGTCCGGAACGCCTTCGAGAAGGCGGCCCGGGTGAGGTCGTTCGTCATGGTTCCGGGCGGGGCTGCGCTGATCCGGGGATCGGTGTTGATCGCGGTCTACGGGGACGTTCGTCGTGCGAGTACGGCAGCGCGCGCTGCGCGTCCCTGACAAGGGTGTGTCCCACACTCAATGGACGAGGCAGCGTGGCGCATACGCGGCGGTGGCTTTCAAAGCCGCTCGCGACTCCGACTCACCGTCGGTTGCGGCACAACTGCCGGATGGATGGTCAGGGAGCCGTTGATGCAAGGGAAGGCGCTTCGGCACCACATCGGCCGGTCCGCCGAGGAACGCGAGATGGACGACTTCATGCCGGTTTCGGGGCACCTCACGGCGTTCGCATCGGACATGGTGATCCTGGCGACCATGTGGCTGTTCGGCGGCTCTGACGCGTGGCCGATCGGGCGGATCGCAACGGAGTGGGACCGCAACGCCGAAGCCGTGCGCGCGCTCCCCGGGTACTCCGACGCATGAGCCGTCGCCCCGAGGGCGACCCGCCCACAGTCAGGAGATCGACGCGTCGTCCTCGTCCGCCCGCAGCGGTTCGCTGACGGTCCGGGGCAGGGGCGCGCCGGGAGTGGCCGGCCACGGCAGTCGGGTGACGGGCCAGTCGGACGCGGAGAGCTCGCGCCGCAGAGCGTCGAACTCCTGCACGGTCTTGAGCTCGTCGTAGACCACGGCGTAGGCCGCGCGGAGGTTGTCGAAGTAGTCGTCCCACGAGTCGAACACCGTGAAGGCGACGTTCGACACGAGGTCGATCGACGCCCAGGCGTCCTCGGCGCTGAGCAGCCCCGCGACGTAGGCGCCGCGGACGGCGGCGATGGCGTTCTTCACGTCCATCGACCACAGCAGCTTCGGTGGTCGCCCGGAACCCGCCTCGAGCAGGTTCGACGCCGCCCACGGGTCCGTGCCGAGCAGGGACGACACCCGCGTCAGACGTGCCTCGCCCTCGCGCGAACGGCTCAGGGCGAGGAACTGCCACGAGGCGCTCTTCGGTCCGAGCAGGTCGACGGCGAACACCTGGGCGTCACGGCCGCTGGCGATCTTGTAGGTCTCGTCGAGTTCGCGGCGCAGGAAGGTCACGGCGGGCAGGGGGATGGTGACGAAGGGTGACGGGGTGGTGTCCTGCAGGTACTCGCCGCCGAGCTCGACCCGCGCTCCGTACGGGGCGAGCGACGTCGGCCACCAGCCGTCGTGGAAGTCCCCGAAGGACGCCAGGGCGAGCTGCTGTTGGCGACGGACCGGCAGCTCGGCGGCCCCGGTGCGCTGGCGGTAGCGCCGCTGCTCGCGGACGGGCAGGCCGATGTCCCGCAGCGAAGCGACGAAGGTCAGCACGAACCAGACCACGACGGCGATGAGCAGACAGCGCCAGGCGGCCTGGGCGCCGTAGCCGAAGTGTTCCCGGACGTCGTACGGGCCGGCGGTGGCGGCGACGAGGGCGACGAAGAACGCCACGATCGCGATCGCCATGATGACCCAGGCGGCCGACCGGTCCCGCCGACGCCCGGTCTGCTTGCGCGCTGTGGCGACCATCGCGCGGTGTCGCCATCGGGCGCGGACCGGGAACTCGCGGTCGCCGGGATGGTTCTGCAGTGCTTCCCCCATGACGGAGGAGCCTACCGACCTGGTCGGTCCTCCTCGACGGCGCCGACGAGTTCCGGCGCCGTGAGCAGTCGTGGCTCGTCCTCGATCGACGCCGGGTCGGCGATGACCTTCGACTCGTCGAGCAGTGACAGGCGTCGGGCGCTCGGCAGCACCTGCCGTTCGAGCGAGCCGACGAAGCGGTTGTAGTCGACGACGGTGGTCCGGATCGACCGGCCCAGCTTGTCGACGTGCCCGGCCATGGTCGACAGCCGTCCGTAGAGCTCGCGGGACACCTTGAAGAGCTCGTGTGCCTCTTGCGAGACGACGTCCTGCTGCCACGAGAAGGCCACGGTCTTGAGCACCGACCAGAGCGTCACCGGGGACGCGAGCGCGATCCGCTTCCGGAACGCGTGGTCGAGCAGGCCCGGGTCGGCGGCGAGGGCGCTGGAGATGAGCGACTCGGACGGGATGAACGCGATCGTCAGTTCGGGGGAGGCGTCGTACCCGGTCCAGTACTCGCGGGCGGCGAGTGCGTCGATGTGCGCACGGAGTGCCTTGACGTGCTGTGCGACGAGCTGGTCACGGCGAGCGGCCTCTGCCCCCGTGGCGGTCGCGGGGATCTCGGCGGCCTGCAGGTAGGCGCTGAACGGGACCTTCGCGTCGACGGCGATGGTCTTGCCGCCGGGCAGGTGCACGACCATGTCCGGGCGGGCGGTGCCGACGGCGGTCGTCACGGAGGACTGCACGTCGAAGTCGACGCGTTCGAGCAACCCGGCCGCCTCGACGACGTTGCGGAGCTGCGTCTCGCCCCAGACGCCGCGGGTGCTGTTCGACGACAGGGCGCCGGCGAGGACGTCGGCGGTGGCGCGGAGTCGTTCCTCGGACTCCGCGGCGGAGCGCAGCTGTGCGGAGAGTGCGCCGTACTGCTCGCTCCGGGACTGCTCGAGCTCGGCGATCTTCGCGCGCATCGCGTCGAGGGTCTGCGCCACCGGGCTGAGCGCGGAGAGCACCTTCGACTCGTTCTGGTTGCGGGCCGTGTCGGCACCGTGCATCCGCTGCACCAGGTGTTCGAGTTCGGCGGAGCGCCGCTCGAGGGAGTCGACCTGCCGCCGGTACTGGGCGTCCTGCGCGTCGAGGCGCTCCTCGGCGTCGCGGCGGACGGCGTCGAGCTGGTCGCGCAGGCCCTCGGCCGTGGCGCGGGACGCGGCCGCGTCGACGCCCGCGCGCGAGCGGGCGAGCGACCAGGCGACGACCGCACCGACGGCGACGCCGATCAGGAGTCCGATGACCAGGGCGAGGATCTGCATGACGCGACCCTGGCAGGATCCACCGACACCGCGCCTCCCGGCTCACCGGAGCTGTCGCGGAACCAGCGCGACGGCTGTCGCGTTCCATGTCATGACATTAGGGCAAACGAGGTGTACAGTCGTGGTCGTCCGCCGATGAAGCCGCACGGAAGGTCCACCGCGTCGCATGACGAACGAAGCACCCCACGCCTACGACGTGATCACGATGGGACGCGTCAGCGTCGACGTCTACCCGCAGCAGACCGGCCCGCTCGAGGACGTCTCGACCTTCTCGAAGTCCGTCGGCGGCAGCGCCACGAACGTCGCGATCGCAGCAGCCCGGCACGGAGCCGACGCCGCGGTCATCACCCGCACGGGCAACGATCCGTTCGGCCGGTACGTCGCCCGGACCCTGCCGGAGTTCGGCGTCGCGAACGCCTTCGTCGAGACGGTCGAGGGGCTGAACACCCCGGTCGCGTTCTGCGAGATCTTCCCGCCGGACGACTTCCCGCTGTACTTCTACCGGGCCCCGAAGGCGCCGGACCTGATGATCACCGCGAAGTCCCTGCCGCTGCACGAGATCGAGCGGGCGAGGATCTTCTGGACCACGGTGACGGGCCTGAGCGAGGAGCCGAGCCGCCAGGCGCACCACGTGGCGAACGAAGCGCGAAGCGCCGCCGCGTCCCCGACCGCCCGGCACACCGTGCTCGACCTCGACTACCGGTCGATGTTCTGGTCGAGCCCCGAGGCCGCGACGCGCGAGGTCGCCGTTGCGCTCGAACACGCCACGGTGGCCGTCGGCAACCGCGAGGAGTGCGAGGTCGCCGTCGGTGAGACCGACCCCGTCCGCGCCGCCGACGCCCTGCTCGACCGCGGCGTCGAGATCGCGATCGTCAAGCAGGGTCCGAGGGGCGTGCTGGCGAAGACCCGCGACGAGTTCGTCGAGTTCCGGCCGCACCACATCGACGTCGTGAACGGGCTCGGCTCGGGCGACGGCTTCGGCGGCGCGCTCGTCCACGGACTGCTGCAGGGCTGGGGCCTCGAACGGACCCTCGCGTTCTGCAACGCGGCCGGCGCGATCGTCGCCACCCGGTTCGAGTGCTCGACCGCGATGCCGACGACTGACGAGGTCGAGCAGTTCCTGCAGGACAACCCCACGGAGGAGGCCGTCGATGCCTGAGATCAGCACCGCCGACTTCGCGCGGCTGCGGGACGTCCGCGCCGGGCAGCCCGAGCTCGTGCGGGCCGTGCTCGACGCCCGGCGCAAGCGCTCCCTGCTCGCCGACGACGGCAAGCTCTTCATCGTGGCCGCCGACCACCCGGCGCGCGGTGCCCTGGCCGTCCGGGACGACGAGTCCGCCATGGCCGACCGGTACGACCTGCTCGAGCGGCTCGTCACGGCGCTCGGTCGCCCCGGGGTGGACGGGGTGCTCGGCACGCCGGACGTCCTCGAGGACCTCGCGCTCCTGGGCGCCCTCGACGACAAGGTCGTGGTCGGCTCGATGAACCGCGGGGGCCTGCGGGGCGCGACGTTCGAGATGGACGACCGCTACACGGCGTACTCGGCGCAGGCCATCAAGGACTCGGGGCTGGACTTCGCCAAGCTCCTGGTGCGCATCGCCCTGGACGACCCGCACACCGCCCCGACCCTCGAGGCCACGGCGCGGGCGGTCAGCGAGGCGGCCGCGCTCCGGCTGCCGATCATGCTCGAGCCGTTCATGTCGGCGTGGCAGGACGGCCGGGTGGTCAACGACCTGACCGCCGACGCCGTGATCACCTCGATGGCGATCGCCGCCGGGCTGGGGGAGTCGAGCGCGTACAGCTGGCTCAAGATCCCGGTCGTGGACGACATGGAGCGGGTGATGGCCGCGACGACGCTGCCGACCCTGCTGCTCGGCGGGGACCCGTCGTCCCGCCCGCTCGAGACCTACGGCAGGTGGGCCGACGCGCTGGCACTCCCCGGGGTGCGTGGCCTGGTCGTCGGACGCACGCTGCTGTACCCGCCGGACGGCGACGTCGCCGCGGCCGTCGACGTGGCCGCGGGGCTCGTCCACACCCAGGAGGCCCGTGCCGGGTCCTCCACAGGAACCCACGACCCAGCCGCTCGGCTCCACGGCACCACCACCATGGACTCGTCCGTCCCGGAAGGAAGCAACGCATGACCACCACCGAGACCGCCACCACGACCATCGGGCACTGGATCGACGGGGCACGCGTCGCGTCGACGTCCGGCAACACAGCCCCCGTGTACGACCCGGCGCTGGGCGTCGTGACGAAGCAGGTCGCCCTCGCGAACGAGGAGGAGATCCGGGCGGCGATCGCAAGCGCGAAGGCGGCGTTCCCGGCGTGGAGCAACCTGTCGCTGTCGAAGCGGCAGCAGATCCTCTTCGCGTTCCGCGAGGTCCTCAACCGCGACAAGGCGGAGCTCGCCGAGATCATCACGAGCGAGCACGGCAAGGTCATCGACGACGCCCTCGGCGAGATCGCCCGCGGGCAAGAGGTCGTCGAGCTCGCGACGAACATCCCGAGCCTCATGAAGGGCGAGTTCTCGGACCAGGTCTCGACCGGCATCGACGTCTACTCGATCCGCCAGCCGCTCGGCGTCGTCGGCATCATCAGCCCGTTCAACTTCCCCGCCATGGTGCCGCTGTGGTTCCTGCCGATCGCGATCGCCGCCGGCAACACCGTCGTGTTGAAGCCGAGCGAGAAGGACCCGAGCGCCGCGATCTGGCTCGCGTCGAAGTTCCGGGAGGCAGGGCTCCCGGACGGCGTGTTCAACGTCCTCAACGGCGACAAGCTGAGCGTCGACGGCCTCCTCACGAGCCCCGACGTCGAGTCCATCTCCTTCGTCGGCTCGACCCCGATCGCGCAGTACGTCTACGAGACCGGCACGAAGCACGGCAAGCGCGTGCAGGCCCTCGGCGGTGCGAAGAACCACATGCTCGTCCTGCCCGACGCCGACCTCGACCTCGTCGCGGACAACGCCATCAACGCCGGCTTCGGTTCGGCCGGTGAGCGCTGCATGGCGATCTCGGTCGTCGTCGCCGTCGAGCCGGTGGCCGACGAGCTCATCCAGAAGATCACGGAGCGCGCCGCGACCCTGCGCATCGGCGACGGTCGTCGCGGGTGCGACATGGGCCCGCTCGTGACGGAACAGCACCGTGACAAGGTCGCCTCGTACATCGAGGTCGCAGAGCAGGACGGTGCGGTGGTCGTGGTGGACGGCCGCACCGTCCGACCCGACGGCGACGAGAACGGCTTCTGGCTGGGCCCGACGCTGATCGACCGGGTCCCCACCACGAGCCGCGTCTACACCGAGGAGATCTTCGGTCCGGTGCTCTCGGTCGTCCGGGTCCAGTCCTACGAAGAGGGCCTCGAGCTCATCAACTCCGGCGCGTACGGCAACGGCACCGCCATCTTCACGAACGACGGCGGCGCGGCCCGACGGTTCCAGCGCGACGTGCAGGTCGGCATGATCGGCATCAACGTCCCGATCCCGGTGCCCGTCGCCTACTACTCGTTCGGTGGCTGGAAGAACTCGCTGTTCGGCGACCACAAGGCGTACGGGGCCGACGGCGTGAGCTTCTTCACCCGCCAGAAGGCGATCACGAGCCGGTGGCTCGACCCGTCGCACGGCGGCATCAACCTCGGCTTCCCGTCGAACGGCTGAGCGCTCGTGACCACCGACACCTGGTTCAACCCCGCCGGCTCCCGCCCCGAGGCCGGCTGGACGGACGTCATCGACGGCCGTGTCGCGGGGTGGGCGCACACCGGTCTGCGGACCGGCGCGCTGACCGACGGGGGCGAGCTGCGCCTCCCGGCCGACGCCGTGGAACGCATCGTCGTCCCCCTCGCCGGCAGCTTCACCGTGGCGTACGACGACACGACACAGGCCCTCGACGGACGCGCCAGCGTCTTCGAGGGACCGACCGACGTCCTGTACCTCGGTTCCGGGACGGCGGCGCGGATCACCGGATCCGGTCGGCTCGCGGTCGCCGAGGCGCCCACCGCGACCGTCAAGCCGACCACGTACGTGGCCCGGCAGGACGTGCCGGTGGAGCTCCGCGGCGCCGGGCAGTCCAGCCGGCAGGTGCACAACTTCGGCACCCCGGCGGCGCTCGACGCGGACAGGTTCATCGTGTGCGAGGTGATCACGCCGGCCGGCAACTGGTCGTCGTACCCACCGCACAAGCACGACACGTCCGTGCCCGGCGAGGAGTCGGACCTCGAGGAGATCTACTACTACGAGTCCGCGGTGGCCCGCGGTGTCCCCGCTCCGCCCACGGCAGACCCGTTCGCGCTGCACCGGACGTACGCGTCCGACGACCGTGCGATCGACGAGTTCCGACAGGTGCGGACCGGCGACATCGCCCTCGTGCCGTACGGCTGGCACGGACCCGCGGTCGCGGCGCCGGGCTACGACATGTACTACCTCAACGTGATGGCCGGGCCCGACCCGGAGCGCGTCTGGAACATCACCGACGACCCGGCGCACGGCTGGGTCCGCCAGGTGTGGGAATCCGAGTCGATCGACCCGCGCCTGCCCTACGAAAGGAAGCTCGCGTGACCACCGACACACGGAGGATGACCGTCGGTCAGGCACTCGTCGAGTTCCTGGCCGCCCAGTGGACCGTCGACGGTGACGTCCGCGAGCGCACGATCCCGGGGATCTTCGGCATCTTCGGGCACGGCAACGTCGCCGGGGTCGGCCAGGCCGTCAAGCAGCTCCACGTCGAGCAGCCCGGGCTGCTGCCGTACCACCAGGCCCGGAACGAGCAGGCGATGGTGCACGAGGCCGTCGGCTTCGCCCGCATGCGCCGCCGCCGTGCGACCTTCGCGGCGACGGCCTCGGTCGGCCCCGGTGCCGCGAACATGCTCACCGCCGCGGCGCTCGCGACGACGAACCGGCTGCCGGCACTCCTGCTGCCGTCGGACACCTTCGCCACGCGCACGACCGACCCGGTGCTGCAGCAGATCGAGCTGCCGCACGACACCTCGCTGCAGGTGACCGACGCGTTCCGGCCGCTGTCCCGCTACTTCGACCGCGTCGAGCGTCCGGAGCAGCTGTTCTCGATCGCGCTCGCGGCGATGCGGGTGCTCACGGACCCGGCCGAGACCGGCGCCGTGACCATCGCCCTGCCCGAGGACGTCCAGGCCGAGCAGCTCGACGTCCCCGTCGCCTTCCTGCAGCCGCGCGAGTGGCACGTCCGCCGGCCGCTGCCCGAGCACGGGCCGCTTGCGCGTGCGGTGGCGGCGATCCGGTCGGCGAAGCGTCCCGTCATCGTCGCCGGCGGTGGCGTGCTGTACTCCGGAGCGGAGCAGGAGCTCGCCGCCTTCGTCGAGGCGACCGGCATCCCGGTCGGCACCTCGCAGGCCGGCGGCGGGTCGCTCGTCTGGGACCACCCGCAGTACCTCGGCGGCATCGGTGCGACCGGCACCGCCGCGGCGAACGCGATCGCCGCGCAGGCCGACGTCGTCATCGGGATCGGCACGCGGTACAGCGACTTCACGACGGCCTCGCGCACCGCGTTCCAGGACCCGGACGTCACGTTCGTGAACGTCAACGTCGCCGCGTTCGACGCCTACAAGCACGGCACGCAGCTGCCGCTGGTCGCGGACGCCCGGGAGGCACTGGGCGCCTTGACCACGTCGCTCACGTCCGACTCGTCGTACGCGGTCGACGCCGGCTACGCGGCCGAGATCGCCCAGCGCAAGCAGGAGTGGGACGCCGTCGTCGACGCCGCGTTCGCGCCCTCGGGTCTGGCCGTGCCCGGTCAGTCCGAGATCATCGGCGCGGTGCAGGCAGCGACGGACCCGCGCGACGTCGTCATCCAGGCGGCGGGGTCGTTGCCGGGTGACCTGCACAAGCTGTGGCGGGTGCGGGACGCGCTCGGCTACCACGTCGAGTACGCGTTCTCGTGCATGGGCTACGAGATCGCCGGGGGTCTCGGCGTCCGACGCGCCGCCCCGGACCGCGACGCGATCGTCATGGTCGGGGACGGCAGCTACCTCATGCTGCACACCGAGCTCGTCACGGCCGTGGCCGAGGGCATCAAGATCGTGGTCGTCCTCGTCCAGAACAACGGGTACGCCTCCATCGGACACCTGTCCGAGACCGTCGGGTCCGAGCGGTACGGCACGAGGTACCGCTACCTCGACGAGACCGGCTCGTTCGACGGCGGTGACGTGCTCCCCGTCGACCTCGCCGCGAACGCCCGCTCTTACGGCGTCGACGTCATCGAGGTGCAGCCCGGGCCGGACGCGATCGACGACCTCACGGCCGCGGTGCGGCAGGCCAAGGCGAACGACCACACCACCCTCGTGCACGTCCACTCGGACCCGCTCGTCTACGCCCCCGACGGCGACGGCTGGTGGGACGTCCCGGTCGCCCAGACCTCCACGCTGCCGAGCACGCAGCAGGCCCGCGCCGCGTACGAGCAGCAGGTCGCGGCGCAGCGGCCCCTGCTCGGCTGAACACCTCCCACCACACCGTCCAGAGAGAAGACGACCCTCGTCATGACCGACACCGCCACCGCCACCGACGCCATCCGGATCGGTACCGCTCCCGACTCGTGGGGCGTCTGGTTCCCGGACGACCCGAAGCAGGTCCCGTGGCAGCGCTTCCTCGACGAGGCGACCGCGGCCGGGTACGAGTGGATCGAGCTCGGTCCGTACGGGTACCTGCCCACCGACCCCTCGCAGCTGCGAGACGAACTGGAGTCCCGCGGGCTCCGGCTGTCCGCCGGCACCGTGTTCACGGGCTTCCACAAGGGCGACGACCAGTTCCAGCGCGCGTGGGACCAGGCCGTGAAGGTCGCGGGGCTCGCCGCGGCGCTCGGCGCCGAGCACCTCGTGACCATCCCGGACCTCTGGCGCTCGGACGCCACGGAAGAGGTGCTCGAGTCCCGCACCCTGACGGACGAGCAGTGGGAGCGCCTGGGCGCGGGCCACGACCAGCTCGGCAAGGCACTGCTCGAGGAGTTCGGCGTCCACCAGCAGTTCCACACCCACGCGGACAGCCACGTCGGCACCCACACGGAGACCGTGCGGTTCCTGTCGGAGACGAACCCCGAGTACACGAACCTCTGCCTCGACACCGGCCACTTCGCGTACTACGGCGGCGACAACCTCCGGCTCATCGCCGAGCACCCCGAGCGCATCGGCTACCTGCACCTCAAGCAGGTCGACACCGACCTGCTCCCCGACGTGCTGAAGAACGACGTCCCGTTCGCCACCGCGGTGGCGCAGGGCATCATGACCGAGCCGCCGCACGGCACCCCGGAACTCGCGCCGGTCATCGAGGCCGTCGCGAAGATCAACCCGGACGTCTTCGGCATCGTCGAGCAGGACATGTACGGCTGCTCCGTCGACGCTCCGGGCCCGATCGCCGAGCGCACGTTCCAGCACATCTTCGGCTCGACCGCCGCCGCCCGAGCACGCTGACCCGGGGTCCGTCCACCACCAGTCGTCACCCCAGTCGTCCCCCCGCAGTCGTCACCCCAGTCGTCCCCCCGCAGTCGTCACCCC
>NZ_MJGO01000013.1 GCF_001864895.1 Curtobacterium sp. MCBA15_009 | reverse complement strand
CGGCGTCTTCTGCTCACTCGAACGCGAACGTGCGCACACGCGCACGCAGCGCGGCCCGCCCGCCGGACGCGTCAGTCGAGCAGGAGCGCCGGCTCCTCGAGCACCGAGGCGACGTCGTGCACGAAGCGCGACGCCACGTCGCCGTCGACGACCCGGTGGTCGAACGAGGCGCCGATGGTCGTCACCATGCGCGAGCGGACCTCGCCGTCGACGACCCACGGCTTCGGCTTGATCGTGCCCATGGCGACGATCGCGACCTCGCCCGGGTTGAGGATCGGCGTCCCGGTGTCCATGCCGAACACCCCGATGTTCGTGATCGACACCGTGCCGTTCGCCATCTGCTTCGGCGTGGTCTTGCCGTCGCGGGCGGTGATCGTCAGCTGCTCGAGGGCCTGGGCGAGCTCGAGCAGGGACATGTCCTGCGCGTCCTTGATGTTGGGCACGATGAGCCCGCGCGGGGTCGCGGCCGCGATGCCGAGGTTCACGAAGTGGTGGACGATGATCTCGCTGTCGGTCCAGGTCGAGTTCACCGACCGGTTCCGGCGGACCGCCCAGATGACGGCCTTCGCGACGATGAGCAGCGGCGAGACCTTCACCCCGGCGAACGTCGGCGACGCCTTGAGCCGCTTGACGAACTCCATGGTGTGGGTGGCGTCGACGTCGACGAACAGCGACACGTGCGGCGCGGTGAACGCAGACGTCGTCATCGCGGTCGCGATGGCCTTGCGGACGCCCTTGACCGGGATCGTCTCGCTGCGCACCTCGCCCCACTCGGGCGTCTCGATGTTGCGGAAGACGCTCGCCTGCTTCGCGTGGCGGATGACGTCGTCGCGGGTGACCTCGCCGGCCAGGCCCGTGGCGACGATCTCGGTGAGCTCGACGCCGAGGTCCTTCGCGAGCTTGCGGATCGGCGGCTTCGCGAGCACGTTCGTCGCGACGCTCTGCTTGCGTGCGGGTGCGGTGCCCTGCGCGGTGATCGCCTCGGCGGTGCTCGCCTCGCCCGGGTCGGTCGCGGCCTCGGCCGCTGCCGCGGCGTCCGCACTGGAGGCACGGCTCGCCTCGGCCGCCAGCGCTGCGGCCCGGCGGGCGCCCGGCTTCCGGCGGGAGGGCGACGACGTCGCGGAGCCGTACCCGACGAGGACGGCGCCGGAGGACTCGTCCGAGCCCTGGACGGAGGCGTCGACCGCGACCGGCTGGGCCGGTGCAGCCGTGGGCGCAGCGGCGGCAGGCGCAGCGGCGGCAGGCGCAGCGGCGGCAGGCGCAGCGGCGGCGGGAGCAGCGGCGGGCGCCGGAGCGGGCGGGGTCTGCGCGACCGGCGCCACCGGGGCGGGCGCGGCCACGGGGGCGGCGACCACCGGCGAGGCCGGGACGCTGTCGGCGACCGGTGCCGGGCCTCCCGAGGGACCAGCAGGAGCCGTGACCGGCGCGCCGGAGGCGACCGACGCGTCGGAGTCGACGCGGATGATCGGCTTGCCGACCTCGACCGTGTCACCCTCGGACACGAGCAGCCCCGTGACGGTGCCGGCGAACGGCGAGGGCAGCTCGACGAGCGACTTCGCGGTCTCGATCTCGACCAGCACCTGGTCGACCGTGATCTCGTCGCCGATCGCGACGCGCCACTGCACGATCTCGGCCTCGGTGAGGCCTTCACCCACGTCGGGCAGGGGGAATTCGGCGGCGGCCACTACGGCTCCTTCGCGGATCTGGTCGGGCTCGGTGGGGGTCGGGTCAGTAGGCGAGGGCGCGGTCCACGGCCTCGAGCACGCGGTCGGCGTCCGGCAGGTGCAGGTGCTCCAGCTTCGACACCGGGAACGGGATGTCGAAGCCCGAGACGCGCAGCGGCGGCGCCTGCATCGTGTAGAACGCCCGCTCGGCGACCGTCGCGGCGATCTCGCTGCCGACGCTCACGAAGCCGGACGCCTCCTGTGCGATGACCAGGCGACCGGTCTTGCGGACGGACGCGAGCAGCGGCTCCCAGTCGATCGGGGAGATCGAGCGGAGGTCGATGACCTCGCAGCTCGTGCCCTCGGACTCGGCGAGCTCGGCGGCCTGCATGAGCGTGGCGACCATCGCGCCGTGGCCGACGAGGGTGACCTCGGTGCCGGTGCGGGCGACGCGGGTGGTGTGCATCGGGACGTGGCCGTCGACGAGGTCGACCGGGCCCTTCGGCCAGTAGCGCGACTTCGGCTCGAGGAAGACCACCGGGTCCTTCGACGCGATGGCTTCCTGGATCATCCAGTAGGCGTCGTTCGGGGTGCTCGGGCTGACGACCCGCAGGCCCGCCGTGTGCGCGAAGTACGCCTCGGGCGACTCCTGGTGGTGCTCGACGGCGCCGATGTGGCCGCCGTAGGGGATCCGGATGACGACCGGCAGCGACATGTGCGCGGGCAGGCGGTTCGCCATCTTCGCGAGCTGCGAGGTGATCTGGTCGAACCCGGGCCAGACGAAGCCGTCGAACTGGATCTCGACCACCGGGCGGTAACCGCGCAGGGCCAGGCCGATCGCGGTGCCGATGATGCCGGACTCGGCGAGCGGGGTGTCCCGGACGCGTTCGGCGCCGAAGCGCTCCTGCAGCCCCTCGGTGATGCGGAAGACACCGCCGAGCTGGCCGATGTCCTCGCCCATGAGCAGGACCTTGTCGTCCGCCTGCATCGCGGCGGCGAGCCCGGCGTTGAGGGCCTTCGCCATCGGCAGGGTCGGGGTGGGGTCGCTCGGGACTTCGCCGGCGCCCGGGTGGGAGCGCAGGGTGTAGTCGAAGAGCTGCTCGGTGGTGCTCATCAGTGGGCGCTCCCCTCGAAGCCGGCCTCGTACTGTTCGAGCCAGGCCTTCTGCTCGGCGACCAGCGGGTGCGGCTCGCGGTACACGTTGTCGAACATGACGTCGACCGACGGCGGCGTCAGCGCGACCGTGCGGCGGCGGACGTCGGCGGCGATGTCCTCGCCCTCGGCCTCGATCGCGGCGAACTGCTCGTCCGTCGCGCCCTTCGAGCGCAGGTACGCCTCGGAGCGGACGATCGGGTCGCGGCGGACCCAGCCCTGCAGCTCGTCGTCGCCGCGGTACCGGCTCGGGTCGTCCGAGCTGGTGTGCGCGCCGATGCGGTAGGTGTCGGCCTCGATGAACGCCGGCCCCTGGCCGCTGCGGGCGTGGTCGGTGGCGACGACCGATGCCGTGTACGACGCCAGGATGTCGTTGCCGTCGATGAGGACGCTCGGGATCCCGAAGCCGCGCGGGCGGTCGACGAGCGGGGACGGCGACTGCACCGTCACCGGGACCGAGATGGCCCAGTGGTTGTTCTGCAGGAAGAAGACGACGGGGGCCTTCGTCGACGCGGAGAACACGAAGGCCTCGTTCACGTCGCCCTGGCTGGTGGCGCCGTCGCCGAAGTACACGATGGAGCATGCGTCGCGGTCGGGGTCGCCCGTGCCGACGTCGCCGTCGAGCTTCTGGCCGAGGGCGTACCCGGTCGCGTGCAGCGTCTGGGAACCGATCACGAGCGTCGAGATGTGCGTGTTGCCGCGCTGGTCCGGGTCCCACCCGCCGTGGGTCTGCCCGCGGTACATCGCGATGATCTCCATCGGCTCGACGCCGCGCTGCATCGTGACGGCGTGCTCGCGGTAGGACGGGAACACGTGGTCCTGGGCGCGCAGGGCGAAGGCGGAGCCGGTCTGAGCCGCCTCCTGCCCGTGGCTCGGCACCCAGAGGCCGAGCTGGCCGGTGCGCTGCAGGTTGTGGCCAGCGTGGTCGAACCGACGGGTCAGCACCATGCGGCGGTGCATGGCGAGCAGCGTCTCGTCGGGGATCGCCCGCGCAGCGGCGGCGAACTCGGCGTTCTCGTCGGTCTCCACGAACCGCCCCTCGGGGTCGAGGAGCCGGACGGTGGTCGTCGCGGGAGCCGCGGCGCGGAATGACATGCGGGCCAGCGTAGCGGCAGCCATCAGTCGGCCACCTGGAGGTCCCCCACAAGCGAGCGGGCCGTTTCGAGGAGCGTTCCCACAGCCTCGTGCTCGCCGATCGAGATGCGCACGCCCTCGTCGGCGAAGGCCCGGACGATGATGCCGGCGCGCTCGAACGCCTCGGCCGCGACGGCGGTGCCGGGGCCGGTCGGCAGCCACACGAAGTTGCCCTGCGCGTCCGGCACGGCCCAGCCCTGCTCGCGCAGTTCGGCCACGACACGGTCCCGCAGCGTGGCGATCTCGGCGACCCGCTCGAGCAGTTCGTCCTCGCGCTCGAGGCTCGCCATCGCGGCGGCCTGCCCCTGCGCCGTCACGGAGAGGGGGATCGCGCACGCGCGGACGGCGTCGAGCACGTAGACCGGGCCGATGGCGTAGCCGACCCGCAGGCCGGCCAGCCCGTACGCCTTCGAGAAGGTGCGGAGCACGACGAGGTTCGGGTACCGCTCGAGCAACGGGTGGCCGTGCACGGCGGACGCGTCGGTCACGAACTCGGCGTACGCCTCGTCGAGCACGACCAGGACGGACCGCGGCACCGCGGCCATGAACGACGCGAACTCGGCAGCGGTGACGACCGGACCGGTCGGGTTGTTCGGCGAGCACACGATCACCATGCGGGTGCGCTCGGTGACCGCCGCGGCCATCGCGTCGAGGTCGTGCCCGCCGTCGGGACGGTTCGGCACCGGAACGCTCGTGGCGCCCGCGACGGTGACGACGCCGGGGTAGGCCTCGAAGGACCGCCAGGCGTAGACGACCTCGTCGCCGGGGCCGGAGGTCGCACGCGCCAGCTCGTGCAGGATCGCGACGCTGCCGGGCGCGACGTGGACCTCGTCCGCGGTGACGCCGAAGCGCTCGGCGAGGGCGGCACGCACGGCGAGCGCCGTGGCGTCGGGGTAGCGGTTGTACGCGGTCTGCGCCTGCACGGCCTGCACCACACCGGGCAGCGGCGGGAACGGGTTCTCGTTGCTGGACAGCTTGAAGGCGGAGGCCTCGGCCTGACGACCCTGCTTGTAGGCGGGGAGGACGGCGACCTCGGGCCGGATGTGCACACGCTGCTCGCTCACCCGGCCAGGCTACCGGCACGCACGCGGGGACCCGCGGGCATCATGGGTGCATGCGATTCCTCGTCCGCCTCGTCGTCAACGCCGTCGCGCTCTGGCTCACCACGCTCATCGTCCCCGGTGTCACCGTGCACGCCTTCGGCGACCAGGGCACGGTCGCCACCGTGCTGACCTACCTGCTCGTGGCGTTCGTCTTCGGCCTCGTCAACGCCGTCATCGGCACGATCATCCGGATCGTCGCCTTCCCGCTGTACGTCCTGACGCTCGGGCTCATCTCGTTCGTGGTGAACGCGGTCCTGCTGCTCATCGTCGCCGGGATCTCGGAGGCGTTCGGCTTCGGCCTCGACGTCGACTCGTTCGGCTGGGGGATCGTCGGCGCCTTCGTGCTCGCGGTGTTCGCCTGGCTGATCGGCCTGTTCGTCCGGCCGGTGCTGCGCCGGCAGCGCGCGTGACCCGAGGGGACCTCGCGGTCGTCGGCCCGCCTGCGTCATGATGTGCTCATGACCCAGGACGCCGACGCCCCGTTCCGCGTCTCCTTCGTCTGCAGCGGCAACATCTGCCGCTCCCCCATGGCCGGCGTCGTCTTCGCGCAGCTCGCCGCGGACGCCGGCCTGGCCGACCGCTTCCAGGTCGAGTCGGCCGGCACCGGCGACTGGCACGTCGGCGAACCCGCCGACGAGCGCACGATCGCAGCCCTCGCGGCACGCGGATACGATGGCAGCAGGCATCGCGCCCGTCAGTTCGAGCCGGACCGGTTCCCGGACCTCGACCTGGTGGTCGCACTCGACCGCTCCCACGAACGCGTCCTGCGATCGTGGGCACCGACCATGGACGACGCCGCCAAGGTGACGCTCCTGCTGCGGTACGACGACGCCTGGCCCCAGCAGACCGACGTGCCCGATCCGTACTACGCGGACCGCCACGAGTTCGACCGAGTGCTCTCGACCGTCGAACGGGCCTGCCGGGCGCTCTTCCACCAGCTCGAGCCGGCCGTCCGTCAGGGAGCCCCATGACCCCCCTTCCCCCGCAGCCGATCAGCCCGCTCGACGGGCGGTACTACCCGATCGTGCACACCGTGGGCGAGCACCTCTCCGAGGCCGGGCTCAACCGCGCGCGCGTCCTCGTCGAGGTCGAGTGGCTCGTCTTCCTGACCGACCACGCGATGTTCACCACCTCGCCGCTCAGCGTCGACGACAAGGCCGCCCTGCGCCGGATCGTCGAGACCTTCGGCCAGGACCAGATCGCCGAACTCGCCGAGATCGAGGCGACGACCCGCCACGACGTCAAGGCCGTCGAGTACTTCGTGCGCCGCCGGCTGTCCGAGCTCGGGCTCGACGCCATCGCCGAGCTCACCCACTTCGCGGCGACGAGCGAGGACGTCAACAACCTGTCCTACGCCCTGACCGTGCGGGACACCGTCGAGCAGGTCTGGCTGCCGGGCTTCCGCGCAGTGCTCGACACGCTCCGGGCCCTGGCCGTCGAGCTGAAGAGCGTCCCGATGCTGTCGCACACGCACGGGCAGCCCGCGACCCCGACCACGCTCGGCAAGGAGCTCGCGGTGGTCGTGTACCGCCTCGAGCGCGTGCTCGCCCAGATCGAGGGCGGCGAGTACCTCGGCAAGTTCTCCGGCGCGACCGGCACCTTCTCGGCACACCTCGCCGCCGACCCCGAGGCCGACTGGCCGACGCTGTCGCGCGAGTTCGTCGAGGGCCTCGGGCTGACCTGGAACCCGCTCACCACGCAGATCGAGTCGCACGACTGGCAGGCCGAGCTGTACGACCGGGTCCGGCACGCCAACCGCATCCTGCACAACCTGGCGACCGACGTCTGGACCTACATCTCGATGGGGTACTTCACGCAGATCCCGGTGGCCGGTGCCACGGGCTCGTCGACGATGCCGCACAAGATCAACCCGATCCGCTTCGAGAACGCCGAGGCGAACCTCGAGATCTCGTCGGCGCTGTTCTCGACGCTGTCCGAGACGCTCGTGACGAGCCGCCTGCAGCGCGACCTGACCGACTCGACGACCCAGCGCAACATCGGCGTCGCCTTCGGGCACTCGCTGCTCGCGCTCGACAACCTGCGTCGCGGCCTGGGCGAGATCGCCGTGAACGAGACGCGGCTGGCCGAGGACCTCGACCACAACTGGGAGGTCCTCGCCGAGGCGATCCAGACCGTCATCCGCGCCGAGGTGACCGCGGGGCAGTCCTCGATCGAGGACCCCTACGCCATGCTCAAGGAACTCACCCGCGGCAAGCGCGTCACCCAGCAGGACCTGGTGGCGTTCGTGAACGGCCTCGACATCTCGGACGGCGCGAAGGCCCGGCTGGCGAACCTCACGCCGGCGTCCTACACGGGGCTGGCCGACGAGCTCGTCGACCACCTGGAGGTCTGACCGACCACGCAGGTCGCGTCCCGGACGCGACCACCTGACGGACGGGAGGCCCGTGGCTGCGCAGCCACGGGCCTCCCGTCCGCCGTCCGGTCACCACGTGACGGATCGCATCCGACAGGTGCGGAAACCTGACCGTATTGATAGGTTCGATGTGCTGAGTACATCTCAGCACGGGGGGAGTCGCAGTGGACGAGCCCTGTCAACCGACCGGATGGACCTCCAACACCGTGATTCGTTCCCGCATCACCGCGGCCGCCATCGGCGCCACCGTGCTCGGCGTCAGCGCCGTTCTCGTGCCCACCGCCTCCACCGCCCAGACGAACGTGGTCGGGGCCTCGTCGACCGTGACGTGGGCCGACACGGCCTCCGCGTTCAAGGCCGTCCCGAACTCGGACACGATCCCCCTGAACGACCAGCTGTACTTCCTGCCGCTGGGCAGCTCGGACGCCGAGTCGATCACCGACGTCGCCACGCTCGACGAGGACGGCCTGTCCGTCTCCGACGGTGAGGGCGGCGTCGCACTGATCCGCGGCCTGACCAAGCCGGTCGGCGCGACGGACCTCGGTGCACTCGCCGGCAGTGTCCAGCTCACGACCACGGGCGCGACGAGCTTCGCCTTCGCCGTGCAGGCGAAGGACGACGCGTCCGACCAGTCCGTCTACTACTCGGTCGACGGCGAGTGGTACGACGCGCGGACCGGCGAGACCGACACGACGGCGGAGTTCGCCGCTGACCTGAAGCGGGACGGCTCCGAGGTCGTCGGCTACATCGCCTTCGTCGGCGTGGACGTCGGCGCCGACCTCGCCACCCCGCCGCCCGCCACCGACGAGCCGGCACCGACCCCGACGGACGAGCCGACCGCCGAGCCGACCGCTGAGCCGACGGCGGAGCCGACCGCTGAGCCGACGGCGGAGCCCACCGCCGAGCCGACGGCGGAGCCCACCGCCGAGCCGACCCCGACGGAGATCCCGTCCGCCGAGCCGACGGCCCCCGCCGTCCTGCCGGACGACCTGAAGACCCTGGCCGCGCCGCTCGAGTCGAGCTCCCAGGCGCTCGCCGCCGACGCCAGCGGTTCGATCAGCGCCCTGCGCGTCGACGACACCACGACGTACTTCACGCCGCAGCCGACCGCAGCCGTGCGTGCCGTCGCAGCCTCCACCAGCCTGACCGAGGCCACCACCACCGGTGTCCGCGTGCAGGGCTCGGGCTTCGCGCCCTACGAGACGGTCACCGCAGCCATCGGTGACGAAGCGGACGCCACCGTGATCCCGGGCGTGCAGTTCACCGCGGACGCGGACGGCAACGTCAGCGGCTCGATCGTCCTGCCCGCCGACCTCGTCGACGCGGCCGGCACCTACGCGCTGGGCCTCGTCGGTCTGTCGTCGGCGCAGTCGGCCACGACCGCGATCGTCATCACCGCCGATGCGGGTACCGCACCGGTCGCCGTCCCGGTGCCCGGAACGGCTGCCTTCACGGGCTGATCTTGCCGATCCTCCCGACCGAGCCACGGCGGCGCGCGACCCTGGTCGCCGCCGCCGTGGCCGTCGTCTGCGCGGGGGCGGTGGCGTTCGTCGCCCTCGGCCCCCTGTCAGCGGCTCCCGCCCCCACGCCCACCCGGTCGGTCGCCGCCTCGACGCCGACCCCCACCCCGACGCCGTCGACGTCACGGGCACCGGTCGACGGTGTCGACGCCCCCGCGAGCACCACCGTCGCGGCTGTCCGCGGCGCCGAGGTGCAGGTCAGCGCGACCGCGGGCGGCGCGGTGTCCCAGACCCTGTCGAACCCGCAGGAGTCCGGCGCCCCGCGCGTCTTCCGCGTGGTCGACCAGCAGGACGGCTGGGTGCAGGTCCAGCTCGCCCAGCGCCCGAACGGCTCCGTCGGCTGGGTGCGTTCGAGTGCGGTGTCCCTCTCCGAGGACCCGTACGCGATCGTCGTCACCCGCTCGACCAAGACCCTCGACCTGTACAAGGACGGCGAGGTCGTCGAGAGCTACCCGGTCGCCACGGGCACCGGCGGCACCCCGACGCCGACCGGCAGGTTCGCGCTGACCGAGCTGCTGGCCCCGACGAACAGCGGCTACGGCCCGTACGCCTACGGCACGACGGCGTTCTCGGACGTCCTCAACTCGTTCGGCGGCGGCCCCGGCCAGATCGGCCTGCACGGCACCGAGGACGCGTCGAGCATCGGCACCGCCGCCTCGCACGGCTGCATCCGCATGCACAACGACGACATCACCGCGCTGGCCGAGCTGCTGCCGCTCGGCACGCCGTTCCAGGTGCGCTGACGCCCGCGCTCGGCGCTCGTTCGCTCGGCGCTCCTCGCTCCCCGCTCCCTTCGTGAGCAGCAATGGTCGGGTCCCGTGACGGGACCCGACCATTCGTGCTCACGAAGCGGGCCCGTCGTGCCGCACGGTCGGACGGGGGTGCGCAACCACCTCAGGTGGTGACGTGCCGCGCCTCGGCGACCAGGGCCTCCAGGACGGTGCGCACGACCGGACGCACCGCGCGGTCCGGCCGGACCAGCGCCTCGATCCGCCGACCGGCGCGCACGTCGGCGAGTTCCGCCAGGTGGAAGCGGGCCGCCGCTCGGGTGCCGGACGTGTACCGCGGCACGAGGGCGATGCCGTGTCCCGCCGCCACCAGGTTCTCGATGACCGGCAGGTGGATCGTGCGGAACGCGACGCTCGGCGGGGTGTCGGACGCGGCGGCCATCGCGTGCAGCACGCGGTCGATGGGGTAGCCCTCGGGGACGCCGATCCACGTCTCGCCGACGACCTCGTCGACCCCGACCCGGTCGCGTCCGGCCAGCGGGTGCCCCGGCGGGAGCGCGACGTCGAGCGGTTCCCTGAGCAGGGGCACCGTCTCGAGGGCCGCCTGCCCGGTCGGCCGGACGCCGTCGGACCGGTGCCCGACGACGACGTCGTGGTCGGCGGCGAGCGGGGCGAACTCCCCCTCGCTGACGTCCACGTCGACCAGCGTCAGGTCGATGCCGAGGTGTGCGCGCATGCGCGTGAGGACCCCCGGCAGCAACAGCTCGGCGGCCGAGGGGAAGATCGCCAGGTCGACCCGCCCGGTCGCGCCGCCGAGGTGCTCCTGCCAGGCGGCGTCGACCCGGGCGATCGCCGTGGCCACGCCGGCGGACAGGCCGGCGAGCACCTCGCCGTGCGTGGTCAGCCGCACGCCGCGACCGACGCGCTCGACCAGCGGGACGCCGACCTGGCGCTGCAGCGTCTGCAGCTGCTGCGAGACCGCACTCGGGGTGCGGTGGGTGGCCTCGGCGACGGCGGTGACGCTGCCGCGCTCCGCGAGTTCGCGCAGGACGGCGAGCAGCTGCACGTCGAAGTCGACCATGCAGGGAGGCTACAACGTCGCTCGCAGACATTTCGCTGGTCCTGAACGATGTCTAGCGCCACCATCGGAGCATGAGCACCCGCGACCGCGTCCTCGCCCTGGTCGTCGCCGTCGTCTGGGGGCTGAACTTCCCCGCGACGGCCCTCGCGCTCGAGCACTTCTCGCCGTTCCTGCTCGCGGCCCTGCGGTTCACGATCCTGGCGGTCCCGACGCTGCTCGTCGTCCCGCGACCGCGGATCCCGTTCGGGCGGCTGCTGCTCGTCGGCCTCGGGCTCGGCGTGCTGCAGTTCTCGTTCCTGTACCTGAGCATGGCGTCCGGCATGCCCTCCGGGCTCGCGTCGCTCGTGCTGCAGGCGTCCGCGCCGTTCACCGTGGTGCTCGCCGGGGTGTTCCTGCGCGAGCGGCTGACCGGGCGACAGGTCACCGGCGTGACGGTCGCGGTGGCCGCCCTGGCCGTGATCGCCCTGCACCGCTCGCAGACCGCGGCACTGCTGCCGGTTGTGCTCGCCCTGTGCGGTGCCCTCGGGTGGGCGATCGGCAACGTCGCGACCCGTCGGGCCGGAGCGGCGAACCCGCTGCACCTGACCCTCTGGTGGTCGGTCGTGCCGCCGATCCCGATGGCCGTGCTGTCGTTCGTGGTCGAGGGGCCGGACCGCATCGGCGCCGCGCTCGGGACCGCCCTGACCCTGCGGGCGCTGCCCGCCGACCTCGGGCTGCTCTACATCGTCGTCGTCGCGACCCTGGTCGGGTACGGCATCTGGTCGCGGCTGCTCGCGACCTACCCGTCGAGCACCGTCGCCCCGTTCTCGATGCTCGTGCCGGTCGTCGGAGTCCTGGCGTCGTGGGCGGCGTTCGGCGAGGTGCCCGACCTGGTCGAGGTCCTGGCGGGGGCCGTCGTGGTGGCTGCCGTGCTGTGGTCGTCCCGCCCCGCACGGTCCGTGCGACCGGGGCGTCCCCTCCGACCGGGGCGTCCCGTGCGGCCGGGCCGGGGTGGGCTCGGCGCCGAGGTCGCGGAACACGCCGCAGCCGCGTCGCCGAGGTCGCAGGACGTGCCGCCCGAGCCCGTCGCGAGCGGCAGTCCGCGCGACCTCGGCGGGACACCGCACCCCGAGCCGACGGTCAGCCCCGGTGCTGGCGGCGCTCCGCGATGATCTCGGCGAGCGCCCCGCGCAGGTGCGGGTAGCGGAACTCGTAGCCGGCCTGCGTCAACCGCGACGGCACGACCCACCGGCTCTTCAGCACGAGCTCGGTCTCGGTGCGGATCGCGAACGACCCGACCTCGAGCATCCACCGCCACGTCGGCAGGCCGAACCGCCGCCCGACGGCGTCGCGGAGGGTCGCCATCACGGTGCGGTTGTCCGACGGGTTCGGGCTCGAGACGTTGACCGGCCCCTCGATCTCCGGGTGGTCACGGACGAAGCGCACCACCCCGAGGACGTCGGCGATGTGCACCCAGCTGAAGCGCTGCCGGCCGTGTGTCGGGCGGTGGTGGTGGTACGTGCCGGCGCGGAGCCGGGAGCGCGTCGGGAACCACGGGCCGTCGTACTGCGGGCCGCCGAGTCCGGCCTGCGCCAGACGCAGCAGGGGCACCAGCGCGCTGCCGTCGCCGAGCACGATCGCCATCCGCAGTGCCACCCGCCGGGTCTGCGGCAGGTCGGCGTCGAAGAACGCGCCCTCCCACGCCCGCGCCACCGAGACCGAGAAGCCCTCGCCGAGCTCGCCCGTCTCGTCGTCCTGCGGACGGTCGTCCGCGTGCCGGTAGATCGTCGCCGTCGAGGCGTTCAGCCACAGCGGCGGCGGGTGCTCGGCCGTGCGGATCGCCTCGGCGAGCTCGAGCGTGGTGTCCACACGGGAGCGCATGATCTCCGCCCGGTTCCGCGGGCCGTACCGGCAGTTCACGCTCTTGCCCGCCATGTTCACGACGAGGTCGGCCCCGTCCACGAGTTCACGGATGCGCATCGTGTTGCCCCACACCGCGTCGCCGGACCGGCCGACGGTGACGACGCGGTAGCCCTCGTCCGCGAACGCGTTCCGCAGGTGTTCCCCCACGAAGCCGCTCGCTCCCGCGATCACGACCTTCGGCTGCTGCTCGACCATCAACGTCCCCTTCCCGGACCGGCATCGGGCACGACGGCGTACCGGAACGCCCCCTCGTACCGGTACAGCGTGCCGAGCACCGGGGCCGAGAGCACCAGGGACACGCGCTGCACGTCCGCTTCGTCATCGAATCGTTCCACGAGCGTCACGCGCGGCGAGACGACGGCCGGGAGGCGCACCTCGCGTCCCAGCGCACGGAACGACACGTGCGTGGAAACCAGGCGCAGGGCGCCCGCGTCCGGACCGTGCGCGTCGACCTGCGCCCGGAGCCGGGCGCTGACACGCCCGCGGCGACCGAGGTGGTCGACGAGGCCGGCGGGCTCGGCGGTGATGGCGTCGACCATCGTGCGGCTGCCGGAGCGGAACCGGAAGGTGCGGTGTGCGCGGACCGCGGGGCGGGCCTCCTGGCCGGTGCCGGTGCCGGTGCCGCGTCCGACGCGGACCGGACGGTTCTCGACCGTGAACGGGACGTCCCGTTCCCACACCGGGAACATCACGGCGTCGCGGGCGAACACGGAGAGTACCGGCCAGAGCCAGCGGCGGGGTGTGCCGACGACGGTGAAGACGCCCTCGCCGCGACCCACGTGGCCCGGCGGGATCGCCCCGAAGTACGTCCGGAGCCGTGGGTGCAGCCGCGCCAGGACGTCGGGCGGTGTGGACAGCTGGTAGGGCGACCGGTGCACCCTGCCGATCCTGGCACGTCGTCGGTGCGGGTCAATACGATGACGGGCATGGGTCACGACCACGGACACGCGCACGGGCACGCGTCCGAGCGCGCGCTGCTCGTCGCGTTCTGCATCTCGGCCGCGATCCTGCTGGCCGAGGTGGTCGGTGCGGTCCTCACCGGCTCGCTCGCTCTGCTCGTCGACGCCGGGCACATGGTGGTCGACACCGGCGGGCTCGGCATCGGCCTGGTGGCGACCCGCCTGGCCCGCCGCAGCCCGACCGCGCAGCGCACCTGGGGCTTCCAGCGCGCCGAGGTGCTCGGTGCCACGGCGCAGGCGGCGATCCTGCTCGCGGTCGGCGTCTACGTCGTCATCTCGGCGGTGCAACGGCTGTTCGTCCCCGACGAGGTCCACGCCGGACCCCTGCTCGTCTTCGGCGTGGTCGGGCTCGTCGGCAACGTCGTGGCGTACGCGGTGCTGCTCCGGGCCTCCGGCGAGGGGTTCACCTCACGAGCCGCCCGGCTCGAGGTGCTCAACGACACCCTCGGCTCGGTCGCCGTCATCGTCGCCGCGGTCGTGCTCCTGCTGACCGGGTGGGAGCGTGCGGACTCCGTCGCCGCGATCCTCATCGGGCTGCTCATCCTGCCGCGGGCCGTCCGGCTGCTCCGCGAGACGGCGAACGTGCTGCTCGAGGCGACGCCGCCGGGGCTCGACCTCGACTCGGTGCGGCGGCACATCCTCGAGCTCGACCACGTCATCGCGGTGCACGACCTGCACGCGACCCTGGTGGCGACCGGCGTCCCGAACCTCACCGCGCACGTCGTGGTGGACGACCACTGCTTCTCGACCGCGCACGCCCCGGCGATCCTCGACGAGCTGCAGCAGTGCGTCGCCGAGCACTTCGACGTCCCCGTGGAGCACTCGACGTTCCAGCTCGAGCCGGTGTCGCACCGGCGGCACGAGCACGACGTGCACGCGTAGCGCGGCTGCGCGGCGCGGCGCGACGGGCGGCGGCCGGCCGGGCGCGGGCCGGGCGGGCCGAGCCGGCTGGCACCCGGTTCGCGACGATCCACCAGTCGATCGACGCGTGTGCCGTCGCACGGTGCACACGCATCGGCTTCGTGCGCATGTTCCGACCGGACACGAGTCGATCGTCACGTGGTCTGTCGCAGACTGCACACGCATGCACGCACGCGCCGACTCCGACCGGCAACCGGCGGCCGGCCCGCGGCCCGGGCCCCCGGCCCCCGGCTCGCGGTGCCCGCCCCCGCGTCAGCAGTCGTCGGTGCGCGTCGGGTACGCCGTGATGACGCGGTCGGTCGTCGCCGAGACGATGACCTTCACGAAGGGGTCGGCGTCGGGGCGCGAGCCGTCGTCGAACCGCACGGGAGCGGCGTAGCAGACCTTGCCGTCGCCGGCGTCGAGCGGGAACCCGGTTCGCGGGTCCTCGAGGGCGGTCTGCACGGCCGTGAGCATGGCGTCGTCCCAGTCCCGCGAGCCGTGGCCGGCGACGACCTCCTGCCAGTCGGCGGTGTGCCGGACGCGGATGTGCTCGTAGCCCTGTGCCGAGGTGCCGCACTGCATGGTGATCCGTCCGAGCGCGTCGGTGTCGTACTCCGCCACGGCGGACCGGCTCGAGGACCCGCACCGGTCGAGCACGTCGCCACCGGGCAGGTCCGGCCCGGTGCGCGTGATGGTGACGGTGCCGTCGCCGGACGGTGCGGGAGCGGCGCCCCGCGTGGTGGTCGCACCGCCGATGGTCGGGTCGTCGGTGCCGCGCTCGGCCGTCAGGTACACGCCCCCGGCGACGAGACCGACCGCGATCACCGCGGCGAGTCCGGTGACGACGGACCGGTTGCGCTGCTGGGACACGCGCCCAGTATGCCGGAGGCGGCACGACCGCGGGGTCGTGTCGGTACGGCGCACCCGATCAGGCGCGCGCGGCCAACCGGACCCCGGCGACGACGGCCAGCACGGCGACGAACACGACGTACCCGATCAGGACCGGCAGCGTCGGGACGACGAGGAGCGCGGCGCCCACGGCCACGACCGGCACGGTGAGGCCCGCGTAGGCGATGAGGAAGGTCGCCGCGAGCACCCCGCCGCGCCGCTCCGGGCCGACGAGCGCCCCGGCGCTGCCGATCGCGGCGCGGAAGAGCAGCCCGACACCGGCGCCGGCGACGACCCCGCCGCCGATGAAGCCCGCCACCTGCAGCAGGACGGCCGCGACGGCCAGGACCGCGAGGCCGCCGACGAGCAGCACCAGGCCGAGCCGGATCTGCGCGCGCTGCGTCAGCCGGGCGAAGACGATCTGCGAGAGGGCACTCGCGGCGAACACGCCGAAGGTCGTCGCCCCCGCGGCCAGGCGGTCGGTGACGTGGAACGTGGTGCCGAGGAACGTCGGGGCGACGGAGGTGAACAGCCCCTGCACGGCGAGCGCCGCGAAGGCCGCGGTGCCGGCGGCCCAGAAGGCGGCCCCCTCGCCGTCCGGCGCCTGCATGCGCTGGGGTCGGTACGGCACCGGGGCGGTCGGCCGGTCCACCGTCTCGGGCGCCGCGAGCACGAGCACGAAGGCCACGGCGAGCGCGACGACGAACACCACGTACGGCACCACGAGCGGACGGGCGACGAACTCGGCCAGCGCACCGCCGACGAGCGCGCCGAGCGACAGGCCACCGAGGTTCACCGCACCGGCCGCGACGCTCGCCCCCTTCGCCGCGGCGTCGGAACCGGTCGCCCGCACCCGCAGCTCCCCGAGGTGCGCGGTGGCCGTCGCCGTGAGCAGTCCGACGCCGAGGCCGGTGACGAGTCGCGCGACGACGAGCCCCGCGACGTCGTTCCAGAGCAGGAACAGCACGGCGGCGACGAGCTCGAGGGCGATCGACACGAGGACGAGGGGTCGCCGGCCGTGCACGTCGCTCAGGTGGCCCGCCAGGAACAGGGACACGACGACGCCCACGCCGTACGCCGCGAAGACCACGGTGGTGGTGAAGGTCGGGAACCCGTCACGCGCCTGGTAGACGACGTACAGCGGTGCGGGCACCGTCGCGAACGCCATGACGGCCAGGAAGGCGAACGCGACCGCCCAGAACCCGAAGCCGTGCCGCCGCCGGGTGTGGGACGGACGGCCGCGCGGTGCGGGGACTCGGTCGGCCGCAGCTGCGGACGTCGGCTCGGTGACGGTGGTCATGGCATCGATGCTCCCGCTCCGACGCCATCGAGTCCAACGGATCGTCTTGATGTGCGGCATCGATCGGGTCGATGATCGACCGGTGGAGACCCGTCTGCTCGAACAGTTCGTCGCCGTCGCGTCCGAGGGCGGCGTCACCCGTGCCGCCGAACGGCTCTGGACGGCGCAGTCGACCGTGTCCGCGGGCATCGCCTCGCTCGAACGCACCCTCGGGGTGCGGCTCTTCGACCGCACCGGTCGACGGCTCGTCCTGACCCCCGCCGGCGAGGACCTGCTCCCCCACGCCCGCGCGGTGCTCGAGTCGCTCGACCGGATGCGTGACCTGGCGACCGTCGACGACGCCGACCTGCGCGGCCGGGTGCGCCTCGGCATCTTCACGAGCATGGACATCGTCGACCTGACGGGCGTCCTGCAGCGGTTCCGGCGACGGCACCCGCTCGTCGCCGTCGAGTTGATGACCTCGCCGTCGGGGACGACCGGTCTCGTGCAGGACCTGGTCGCCGGACGGCTCGACCTCGCCTACTCGGGCCTGCCGGTCGTGCCCGCCGGCGTCGTCGTGGAGCCGTTGCGGGAGATGCCCTTCCGGGTGTTCACCGCCCCGGACCACCCGCTCGCCGACCGGTCGTCGGTGTCGCTCGCCGAACTGGCCGACGAGCCCTTCGTCGACACGGCGCACGGGTTCGGCAACCGGATCATCCTCGACGGTGCGCTCGAGCGGCTGGGGATCCGTCGCCGCATCGTCGCCGAGATGAACGACATGCCCGCCGTGGTCCGGTTCGCCTCGGCCGGCCTCGGGGTCGGGGTCGTGCCGGACTCGGGGGCGCGGTACGACGGCGCTGTGCTCGACCTGGAGGACGACGTCGAGCCCCTCCGCATCGGCCTCGCCGTGCGGTCGAGCCCCGAGCCCAACCGTGCCGTGCGCACGCTCGCGCGCGACGTCGTGGCGGCGCGCGTCGCCTGACGACGGCGCCCGTCGTCCGGGCGGCGCACGTCCGGGGTCCCCCACCGACGGACGGGAGGCACGGGTCGTCGCCGCCCCGCGCCTCCCCGCCGTCAGTCCCCCCAGAACGTCGCGATGAGTGCGGGCAGGAGCCCGTCGGTCGGGACGTTGGTCTGCTCGATGGTGATCCAGGTGTCACCACGCGTGTAGTACGTGTATGCCTTCTCGACGCCGTACGGTTCGACGATCCCGCGGGACTGGCAGAAGGTCCCGCCGTCACGCTCCGCGCACGTCCCCCCACCGTCGTACGCGGGGAACTCCTCGATCTCCTGCTGGATGACGGCTTCGGTGGCGGTGCCGGCCCGGACCTCGATCCCGGAGATGTCCGCCCTCGGGTCACGCCACGTGCAGGACACCTTCGACTCGACGCCCTCTCGGTCCTGGCCGTCCGGGACACGTTCCGTCCCGGACGGCGGGTCCTGCTGGGTCAACGGCGTCGAACCGAAGAAGCGGTCGTAGTCCGCCGCCGAGACGAGCGCGCGACAGTCGGTCGGGATCGTCGCGACCGTGGACGGCGGCGCCTGCGTCGGCGTGGGGGTCGGAGCATCCGTGATCGGCGCCGAGGACGGGGTCGTTGCGGACGGCGAGGGTTCGGGCTGCTGGGTCTGGGTGGGGGCCGCGATCGGGTCGACGTCCTGCTGCGACAGGGACAGCGCCACGGCTCCCGTCGCCGTCCCGATCGCCAACAGTCCGACGACACCGAGCGCGATGCCCGGGCGGAAGCGGCGGCGCTCCGGGCGCGGGGTGGCACGTTCGAGGACGTTCTGCTTCATCGAGACGAGCATGCGGTGCAGGTCGTCCCCCTGGGGAGGCTCAGTGTTCATCGTGCATCACCACCTTCTTGAGTCGGCGTCGGTTGCGGGAGACCCGCTGGGTGACGGCGCCGACGGTCAGACCGAGCGCCTCGGCGGCCTCGGCGTAGGAGTGCCCCTCGAGCAGGCAGAGCTCGCAGATGCGGCGGTCGAGGTCGGGGAGCGCGGCGATCTCGGCCCGGACCCAGCGGAGGGTCTCGCGGGCCTCCTCGTGGTCGGCGGGTGCCGCGAGGTGCTCGGGCAGCTCGTCACCGCGACGACGGGCCTGCTTGCGTCCGGTGTTGAAGGCGTGGTTGCGGCAGACGACGAGCAGCCACGGGAGCACGGTCTCCGCCGGCAGGTCGAGGGTGTCCGCGCGCTGCCAGAGCGTCAGGAACGAGTCCTGCACGATCTCCTCGACGTCCGACCGGTCGTCGACGAGCGCCCAGGCGTACCGGGTGAGCGTGGCTGCGTACCGGTCGAACGCCCGCGCCAGTGCGCCGGTGTCGCCCTGCGCCATCGCGCGGACGAGATCGGTGTCCGTCTCGGTGGTCACGTCCACATCCCACCTCCTTCACCCAGAGGTGTCGCGAGGACCCGCGGACCTGACAGGACCGTGCCGGATCCGTGACCTCGGGCGTGTCGGCGTGGACGGCTCAGCCGTCAGTGGAAGTCGTCGCCGTCCCCGGAGCCGGGCGTCTTGTGCCCACCGAGCATGTCGTTGTCGTCCTGGTCGCTCGACGAGGCGAGCTGCAGCATGGCGAGCACGACGACCACCACGATGAACGCGATGCCGAGGAAGATCACCGCGAGCTGCAGTTCCCGCGTCGAGAACAGCACGACGAGCCCGGTGAACACCGCGACGATGGCGGAGATCCCGAGGAGCTCCACCGGGCGGAGACGGTCGCGTCGGCTGGGGGTGGTCATGCGAGTGGTGCTCCGTCCGGGGCGGCGGCCGGTGTGGCCGTTCCCCACTTGTGCGAGAGACCCGCGATCACGTGGAAGACCGCGGTGATGGCGAGGTAGGCGCCGAACAGGCCGACGAGGACGATCGAGGCATCGAGCGTGCCGCTGACCTCCTCGACGCCGCCGAGCTGCTGCGAGTAGTCCGGCGGGGTGAGCAGGAACGCGACGGCGAGCAGCAGGGTGAGGCCGCCGATCGTGGTCCAGTCGCGGGCGAAGGGCGACCGGCGCCGGGCCCGGAGGCCCTGCGTCAGCTCGAGTGCCCCCGTGAGCACGGCGAACGCGACGACGACGGTGATGAAGGCCGGCAGCCCGAGTCCGTTCAGGGCGAAGCCGGCGACCGCTGCGAGCAGCGTGATGACGGCCTGCAGCACGGTGGTCCGTGCCGCGCGCCCGTCGAGCGGGAGTCGTCGGGTGCCGGCGAACAGGAGCACGAGCCCCTCGACCAGGGCGAAGGTGCCGAAGAGCACGAGGCCGTAGCCGGCGGCGTGGTTCGACGAGAACGTCACGACGAGGGCGATGACCGCGGCGGGGACGGCCCGGAGGATCGGGATCGGCCAGTAGCGTGCGCGCTGGTTCGCGTCGTGCACGGTGGTGGCGTCGTCCACGGTGTCGGACACGGGACCTCTTTCGGGCATGCGGATCGTGATCTCGATCCTACCGCCGGTCCGGCGCGCACCCGACCGGCGGGGGTCTGTCGGCGCTGAGGATGCTCGCAAGCGCGCCGGCACCGGGCGGCACCGGTACCGGGCGACACCGCGCGCCGGGACTGCCGGTCAGGGCGTCCCGACGCCGGTGTCGCCCGGCCGCCGTCAGGGGCGGTGGTCGTCCGACGGTTCGCCGTCGCGGGGGCGACGGCGTGCGAGCCACCAGCAGACCGATCCGGCGGCGGCGAGGACGGCCGCGACGGCCGCGACGAGGGCCACGTCGTCCGCTCCGGTGTAGGCCAGCGCCGCCGTGGGCGTCCGCGGGGCGTCGCCCCCCGCCGGTCCGGCGTCACGGGCCCCGCCGTCGGTGCGGGGAGCGCCGGGACCGCCCGCGTCCGTGTCCCCGGGTCCGCCCGGACCGTCGCCGTCAGGCCCGTCGCCGCCGGCACCACCGTCGTCGGGGCCGGGGCCCGGGGCCGGGCCGCCGTCGCCCGGGTCGACGACGATCGGTACCTCGGTGGAGGGGTCGCCCCCGTCCGGGTCGGTCGGCGACGTCGCCGTGGCCACGTTCACCACGTCCGCGCCGTCGCCGACGTAGTCGGGGTCGAGCACGGCCCGGATCCGGAAGTCGAGCGTCTCCCCCACGGCGAGCGCGACGTCGGACCGGCACGTGACGCGCTGCCCCTCGGCGGTGCAGTCGTCGTCGGACCCGGTGAAGCGCATCGCGGCGGGCAGCTCGTCGACCGCGCCGACGGCCTGCGCGACCGAGGGGCCGCGGTTGCGGGCGGTGACGAGGTACTCGACCTCGTCGCCGGGTTCGACGGTCGCCGGCGACACCGACTTGTCCGTCTCGACGTGCGCCGCGGCCTGCGCGACGGTCTCCGCCCGCGAGGTGTTGTCGGCCTCATGCGTGTCGGACGACGACGGCGGCGGGGCGATCGTCGCGACGCTCTCGAGCGTGCCGGCGGTCCCGTCGGCGACCCGCCCCGCGACCGTGACGACCGCGGACCCGCCGCGCGGCAGGGCGAGGTCGGTGCCGACGTCACCCGACCCCGACGCGGTGGCGCACCCGGATCCCTCGGCCGCCGCGCAGGTCCAGGTGACGTCCTCGATGCCGTCGGGCACGTCGACCCGCAGCGGGCTCGGGTCCGCCGGGTTCGGCCCGGGGTTCCGTGCGGTGACCGTGTAGCGGACGGGCTCGCCGGCGACGACGGTGGCGGGCAGGTCGTGCTCCACGGACAGGTCGGCGGGCTTCCAGACCCGCAGCGCGTCGACCTCGTGCTTGTCGACGTGGCTGCCGGTCGCGCCGGCGAAGCCGAGGCGCAGGGTGCTCGGCAGCGGCGTCTGGTCGTCGCCGTGCAGGGGTACGGCGTCGAGCACGGTGCGCATGCCGCTGCCGACCTGCAGCCGGACGGTCATCGTCAGTTCGCCGTCGTCGCCCGGCAGCAGGGTGATGCGGACCTTCCGCGGGGTGGACCCGGCGGTCACGGTGCCGCCGGGAGCGGGCGCCCCGGCCACGTAGCGGTACCCGTCGGTGCCGTTGCCCGAGCCGCGGACCACGACCTGGTCGGGCTGCGCGCCCGGGCCGGAGCCGTTGATCCGCGACGAGAAGTTGCCGTAGTGGTCGATCGCGATGCCGGCGAAGCCGCCGGGGACCCCGGGCAGGTCGCAGACACGGCCGCCGCCCTCGGTCGCCTCCTTGCGGCAGGCGTACCCGAGCCCGGCGCCGAACGACCCGACCCCCTGCGGTGCCGCCCCGTCGGCCAGGAAGAGCAGGAGCCCGTCGGCGCCGGGGTCGTCCTTCGCCGTGTACATGGCGTAGGTGAACTCGATCTCGAGCCCGGTGTCGGACGGGAACGTGTCGTCGGTCGACCATGCCCCCGCCTGGTTCCGCACGTCGTCGGTGAGCCGGAGTCGGCCCCCGGAGACCGTGGCGTCGCCGTGCAGGGCACCGCCGGCGGCGCTCGAGAACTGGTCGACGTACGGGAAGTCGAGTGCGGCGGCCTGCGATCCGGCGGGCAGGACGACCGGTGCGGCGAGGACGCCGAGGGTGACGAGTGCGGCGCCGGCCGCGGCGAGACACCGCCGGAGCGGTCGTGGTCGTGGAGTTGGTGCGGTGGGTTCTGTCATGCCCCGATCGTCGCGAGCCGGCGTCCGTCGCCGGCCCCGGGACGGCCGACCTGTGGACGGCGGTGACCCGCGACGCGCCTGTGGAGGGACGGTCGGGAATACGCGGTGCGCCGACCGCATTGGTTGTCGCTGACACCTCTCCGTCGTAGAACCAGAAGGATCACCATGACGAACGTCCTCGCCCTCGTCGGCAGCCTCCGCGCCGACTCGATCAACCGCAAGCTCACCGAGGCCGCCGCGCACCACGCGCCGGACGGCATCGAGCTGCAGACCTTCGACGGCATCGTCGACCTGCCGTTCTACAACGAGGACATCGACGGCGACACCCCGCCCGCCGCGGCCGTCGCCTTCCGTGACGCCGTCGCCGCCGCCGACGCGGTCCTGCTCGTCACGCCCGAGTACAACGGCACGATGCCCGCGGTCCTGAAGAACGCGCTCGACTGGGGTTCCCGCCCGTTCGGCTCCTCGCCGCTGTCCGGCAAGCCGCTCGCCGTCATCGGCTCGGCCTTCGGCCAGTACGGCGGCGTCTGGGCGCACGACGACGCCCGCAAGGCCGCCGGCATCGCCGGTGCGAAGGTCCTCGAGGACGTCAAGGTCGCCATCCCGCAGTCGGTCGTCCGCTTCGCCGAGACGCACCCGCGCGAGGACGACGAGGTCACCGCACTCGTGCAGGGCGCGCTCACCGCGCTCGCCGAGGCAGCGGCCGAGCCCGCCGCGGCGTAGTCCCCGGGACCGAACCCCGAGACGGACGGGAGGCCCGTGGCGGATCCGCCACGGGCCTCCCGTCCGTTCCTGTCCACTGACCGCGCGTTCGCTAGACAGCCTGACAACGAGAGCGGCTACCCTGTTGCCCATGTCCACGCAGGAGATCACCGAGGCGTCCGGGTACTGGTTCCCGGACGACGACGCGACGCAGCGCGGCGTCGCGGTGCTCAACGCGCTGCGCCGCTACCGTGCCGCCGAGACCGCGATGCGCCGCCGCACCCGCGACTCGATGGGCATGGGCGAGACCGACCTGCTCGCGGTGCGGTTCCTGCTGCAGGCGCAGCGGGCCGGCCGCACCGTCAAGCCGAAGGACCTGGCGGCGTACCTGAAGATCTCCTCGGCCTCGACGACGATCCTCATCGACCGTCTGGTCAAGTCGAACCACGTGCGCCGCGACCCGCACCCCACCGACCGGCGCGCCCTCGTCATCACCCCGACGACCGAGACCGACGAAGAGGTCCGCGCGACGCTCGGCATCATGCACCGCCGCATGATGACCGTCGCCGAGGAGCTCCCCGCCGCCGAGGCCCGCGTCGTCGCATCGTTCCTCGAGCAGATGCGCGACGCCGTCGACCAGGTCGACCCGGTCGCCGCTCACTGACCCGATCCCCGCGGGGGACAGTGAGTTCGCCGTGCACTGGGAACGGTCTGCGGTTCGGCGCGTAGACCGGAAGGACCAGCACCGACCGGAAGGAAACCGATCATGCACGCATCGGACAAGCTCGCCAAGAACCTCCAGGCGGTCCTCGTGGACCTCATCGACCTGCACCTGCAGGGCAAGCAGGCCCACTGGAACATCCTCGGCACGAACTTCCGTGACCTCCACCTGCAGCTCGACGAGATCGTCGACGCCGCCCGTGAGTTCGCCGACGACACCGCCGAGCGCATGCGCGCCCTGTACGCCGTGCCGGACGGCCGCTCGGCGACGGTCGCCGCGTCGAGCCACCTCGACCAGTTCCCCGAGGGCGAGATCACGACGCACGACGCGATCGACCAGGTCACGCTCCGCCTGTACCAGGCCACCGGCACCATGCGCGACGTGCACGACGAGGTCGACGACGAGGACCCGACGACCGCGGACCTGCTCCACGGCTTCATCGAGCGCCTCGAGCAGCTCGCCTGGATGGTCTCCGCCGAGAACCGTGCACCCAGCACGCCGCTCGCCTCGGCCACCACGCCGGCCGTCGCCGACGCCTCCGCCCACGCGTAGGACCGGTCCGCCGGCACCGACCGAGAGGCAACGATGACCGACTACCGCTACCTGATCGTCGGCGGCGGCATGGTCGCGGACGCCGCTGCACGCGGCGTCCGCGAGCTCGACGCCGACGGCTCGATCGGCGTCGTCAGCGAGGACGTCGACCGGCCCTACGCCCGGCCGGCGCTCTCGAAGAAGCTGTGGACCGATCCGGACTTCAGCTGGGACGAGAAGGTCGACCTGCACACCGAGGAGACCGGGGCGACGTTCGTCCTCGGGACCCGGGTGACCGCGATCGACCGTGCCGCGAAGACCGTCACGACCACCGAAGGCGAGACGCACGGCTACGAGCGCCTGCTGCTGGCGACCGGGGGGAAGCCCCGTGGTCTGCCCGGTCTCGAGGAGTCGGACCGCGTGGTCGACTTCCGCAGCGCCGACGACTACCGCCGCGTCCGGGCGCTCACGGACGCCGGTGCGCACCTCGCCGTCGTCGGTGGCAGCTACATCGGGACCGAGATCGCCGCGGGCACCGTGCAGAACGGGGCGACGGTGACGCTCGTGTCGCCCGACGAGGTCCTCGGGGCGAGCATGTTCCCCGAGCAGCTCGCACGGGCGTTCCAGCAGCGGTTCACGGACCACGGCGTCGAGCTCCGGCTCGGCCGTCGGGTCGAGTCCGGCACCCAGACCGACAGCGGCGTCACGCTCACCCTCGACGACGGCTCGACGATCGAGGCCGACGCCGTCGTGGTCGGCCTCGGCATCGAGCCGGCCACGCAGCTCGCCGCGGACGCCGGCCTGACGGTCCGCGACGGCATCGTCGTGACGTCGACGCTGCAGACCGACGACGAGTCGGTCTTCGCGGCCGGTGACGTCGCCGAGTACCCGGACCGGATCCTCGGCACCCGCCGGGTGGAGCACGTCGACAACGCGAAGGAGCAGGGCCGCCAGGCCGGGCGCAACCTCGCGGACGCCGACGAGACGTACGACCACACGCCGATGTTCTACTCGAACGTCTTCGACGCCGGGTACGAGGCGGTCGGCCGGGTCTCCACCGACCTCCGGACCGTCGAGGACTGGCAGGACCCGACGGTCACGGGCGTCGTCTACTACCTCGACGAGGACGACACGGTCCGCGGCGTCCTGCTCTGGAACGTGCCGGGCAAGACCGACGAGGCCCGCAAGGTGCTCGCCGAGGCGCACGCGCTCACGCCCGACATGCTGAGCGGGCTCATCCGCCCGTAGCCACGGACCGCCGGCCCACGTCGGCGCGTTCGCCGAGGAGGCCCGGTGCCGGTCGTCGAGACCGGCACCGGGCCTCCGTCGCGTCACCTCCCGGTCGGGCCTCAGCCCGTCCGGCGGGCCTCGGGTGCGACCTGGTCGGCGACCGCTGCGCGGTCGGCGGGGTCCACCGGCAGGTCGTCGCCGTCGGCCATCGCGACGGCGTGCGCGGACTTCGCCGCCGCGAGCCGCTCGTCGTCGTCGTGCGCCATGCCGGCGAGTTCGACGAACCGGGACTTCACGAGCATCCAGGCCTCGCGCGGGTCGAGTCGGGACAGGTCGGACGCGGTCGAGTCGTCCCGCACCCGCTGGAGCGACGACACCCCGCGGTCCGGCAGCCGCCGGGCCACGTGGTCGACGGCGAGCTGCGCCACCGCGTCGGCCTGGGCGTGCATGACCGAGTGCGCACCGTCGACGACCTCGCGCAGGACCGCGTAGGGGAAGACCCGGGCGAGCCGGCGCAGCCAGTCCCGCGGCACCATCGCGTCGTGCTCGCCGCGGACGATGAGGGTCCGGGCGCGCACGTGCGGGGCCCGTTCCTCGATCGGGAACGCGATCATGCGCGGGAGCACCTTGCGGAACCAGTGCCACCCGCACAGCAGGTACGCGGTGACCGCGTGGAACCGGACCGCCGACGGCTCGTGCAGGGCGGAGCGCAGGAACCGCACCGCGGACTGCCGGACCGAACGCGCCCGGGAGTCGACCACCGGGCTGATGAGCACCAGGTCCGAGATGTCCGGCCGACGGGCGGCGACCTCGGTCACGACCTGCGTGCCCATCGAGTGCCCGACCAGGACCGGGTCGTCGAGACCGAGTTCATCGATGACCCGTTCGACGGCGTCGGCGTACCGCTCGATGGAGACCGCGCCGCGGAACCGCGGGACCCCCGCGAACCCGGGCAGGTCGAGGGCGTGCACCGGGCCGTTCTCGTTGAGGTGGGGCGCGAGCCGCTCGTAGTAGGTCGCGGCGATGCCGAGCCCGGCGACGAGCAGGAACGCGCGGCCGCCCGGTGCGCCGACGGAGCTGACCCGGACGTACGTGCCGTCGACGGCGACGCGGTCGACCTCGACGGTGACCTCGGCGTCCTCGGCTCCGGCGAGGGCGCTGGCGGGGTCCGGGGTCGCCCGCGTGGAGTCGTCGTTCACGTGGTCCTCCTGGGGATGGCGATCACCCAGCGTACCCGCCGGTGCCGCCGGTCCGCGGACGGACGGGTCACCCGCCGAAGGTGTGCGCGGGGAAGCCGTGCACGCGGGTCGGCACCGCGAAGACGGAGCCGGAGTGCGGGTGCTCGGCGAGCTGCTCCTCCGACAGGTTCTCGCGCGCCGTCCCGACGAGCAGCGTCGACATGTCGGGACCGCCGAAGGCCACCGACGTCGGGTTCGGCGCCGGGATGGTCACCGACTCCAGGTGCTGGCCGTCCGGTCCGTAGCGCTCGACCCGGCCGCTGCCGTAGATCGCGCTCCAGAAGCAGCCCTCGTCGTCGCGCACGAGGCCGTCGTGCGCCTCGCCGACGATGAACGGTTCGAGCTCGCCGAGGTCGCCGGCCGGCCCGTAGGACGCGCGGAAGACCGTCGACGCGTCGGTGTCCGTGACGTACATCGTGCTGCCGTCGTCGGACCACTCGATGCCGTTCGTGGTGCCGAAGCCGCCGCGGAGCAGCCGGGTCGTCCCGTCGGCCTCGACGGCGTACAGCGCCCCGTCCGGGTCGCCGGTGACGACGTTCATGCTGCCGACCAGGAACCGGCCGAACGGGTCGCACTTGCCCTCGTTGAAGCGGTTGCCCGCGGTCGAGTGCTCCACCCGTGCGACCTCGCGCTCGATGCGTCCCTCGTGGTCGGTCACCACGACGGTGTCGCCGAGGGCCGCGACGAACCCGCCGGACGCCCGCGGTTGGAAGCTCGCGAGCGGCGGCGGCAGCGACACGCTCGACCGGGGCGTGCCCTCGGCGTCGGCCGTGTTGAACGTGCCGAGGGTGATGTCCACCCAGCGGACCACCTGCTCGTCCGGGTCCCAGACGATGCTCTCGGCGAGCACCGCCCGGGCGTCGGTGAACACGGTCGGCGGGCCGGTCGTCACGCTGGAGGTCATCCACCCGGTCTACCAGTCGCCCGCCGGGCGGACCGGTCAGGGTCGCCGATCAGAGTCGGGCGTACCGGGCCCGGAAGAAGCTGTAGACGCCGTAGGCCAGGAAGCCGATGCCGACCGCGACGAGCACGAACACCCCGCCGGGCATCGACCGCAGCGCGTCGAACGCCCCGTCGAGGCCGGTGGCCTGGTCGGGGTCGCTGCGGAGCCCCGCGACGCCGATGAGCACCCCGACGACCACCACGGCGACGCCCTTGCCGACGTAGCCGACGACGCCGAGCACCGTGACGGCGCGGTCGAGGGACGCCGGCGGCGACGTGAGCTGCTTCCGGAACGAGCGGCGGCAGCCCTGCACCACGAGACCGATCCCGACGGCGACCGCGACCGCGCCGGCCAGCAGCAGCAGGAACACGCCGCCCGGGGTGGCGAGCGCCGTGGCCGCGGCGCTCTTGCTCGAGCTGCTCGAGCTCGACCCGGCACCGAGCGCGAACGACGCGGACGAGTACGCGATGACGCCGTAGACGACGGCCTTCGCCGCGTCCTTCACCCGGGCGAGCCACCCGCGGGTGCTGTCCGAGCGGCCGCCGACGACGGCCTCGACGACCAACCGGAGCGCGAGCGCCGCCGTGCCGACGGCGATGAGCCAGAGCAGCACCACCCCGCCCGGCACGGCGGCGAGCTGCTCCAGCGCACCGGACTGGTCGGTGTCGCCGCCGGACGACGCGTTGCCGACGCCGAGCAGCACCACCAGGTAGCCGATCAGCAGGTGGACGATGCCGCTGCCGACGAACCCGGCCCGGGCCGTCAGCTCGAACCACCGGCTGTCCGCTGCTCGTCGGACCTGTCGGCCGGTCTCACGGGCGGCGTGTTCTGCTGTGTCGCTCATCCCGTCAAGCGTGCCCGACGCGGGCCGGTCTGTCCGCCGGCGACGGGTGGTGGACCCGGCCGGGTGCGGGACCGGAGGCGCGGGGCGGACCGCACCCGCGCCTCCCGTCCGTCGGTCCCCGTCAGTCACCCTTCACGTTGACGATCTGCCGCAGCGTGTGCCGGACGGACACGAGCTCCGCCGCATCCGCCATCACCTGGTCGATCGGCTTGTACGCGGCCGGGATCTCGTCGAGGAACGCGTCGGTGTCCCGGTACTCGATGCCGACCATCGCCTCGCGCAGCTGGTCGTGCGTGAACGTCCGGCGTGCCGCGCTCCGCGAGAACAGCCGCCCGGCGCCGTGCGGCGAGGACTCGAGCGACGGCTTGTTGCCGAGCCCCTCGACCACGTACGACGCGGTCCCCATCGACCCGGGGATCAGGCCGAGCTGACCGGCCGCCGCCTGGATCGCGCCCTTGCGCGAGACCCACACGGACTTGCCCCAGTGCGTCTCACGCTGCGTGAAGTTGTGGTGGCAGTTGATCCGCTCCTGCTCGTCGACGGGCGTGCCGACGACCTCGGACAGCTGCCGGACGACCCGGTCCATCATCTCCTCGCGGTTGAGCAGCGCGAAGTGCTGCGCCCACCGCAGCTCGGCGATGTACCGGTCGAACTCCGGCGTGCCCTCGACCAGGTAGGCCAGGTCGGGGTCCGCCAGCTGGATCCACCAGCGCTCCATCATCCGCTTCGCGACCGTGATGTGGCGCTGCGCGATCTTGTTGCCGACGCCCCGGGAGCCGGAGTGCAGGAACAGCCAGACGCGGTCCTCCTCGTCGAGGGAGACCTCGATGAAGTGGTTGCCGGACCCGAGCGTGCCGAGCTGGTTGCGCCAGCCGCCGTGCACGCCGTCGGGGTCGAACCCGGCCGTCCCGGCCATCGCCTCGAGCTCGGCGATCCGAGGCGCGGCGGTCGCCACGATCTTCCGGTTCGACGCACCGGCCGACAGCGGGACCGCGCGCTCGATCTGCTCGCGCAGCTCCTGCAGGTCGTCGGGCAGGTCACCCCGGGTGAACTGCGTCCGGACCGCGATCATGCCGCAGCCGATGTCCACGCCGACGGCCGCCGGCATGACCGCGCCGAGGGTCGGGATGACCGAGCCCACGGTGGCGCCGAGGCCGAGGTGTGCGTCGGGCATGAGGGCCAGGTGCGGGAACACGAACGGCATGCGCGCCGTGGTGCGGGCCTGCTGCTCGGTGTTCTCCTCGAGCATCGAGGCCCAGCTGAGCAGCCGGTCGGTGATCTTCTCCATGGGTGTCGTCTCGCTTTCGTGACGGTCTCGTCGACGGGTGCCGACTGCCGTCGACAGGTGTCGACGGTCGTCGACGGGTGTCGACGGTCGTGGTGACGGTCCGAGACGGTCGCACGCCGGGCCTCCTGGTCGTCGCCGGAGATGGCGGACGGGAGGAGGCAGTACAGACGAACGCCCCGGGCCGGGTGGGCACGGGGCGTCGGGTGACGTCGCGTGCCTACGCGGGATAGCGGAGGGACCAGCGCTGCTGCTGTTCGCGCAGCACACTGCCCGCGGCGAGCTGGAGCTCGACGCGGTTCTCGTTGTGCTGCACGGCGCGCATGCGCGGTCCTTCCGGTGGTGCCCGGGGCGGGCGGTGCCGCCGGTCCGGTGTCGGCCCGACGGCGCTGCCGGGCGACGTCGGAGCCGACCGGCAGGAGCACGACAGTAGTGCGACACGCCCGGGATGCACAAGTGCGACACGCCCGGGACGCGTTGTTCAGCCTGCGCTGTGCTCGTCCAGCCGGGCGCGCAACCGGCCGAGCGCCGGCACCGCGGCCGCGAGCGCCCGCTGGTCGTCGGCGGACAGCGACGTCATCGCGTCGACGAGCACCCGCTCGGCGGACTCGTCGTAGTCGGCGAGTCGCCGCCGGGCCAGGTCGGTCAGGCCGACCTCGGTGCTCCGGCCGTCCCCCTGCGCGAGGCGCCGGTCCACCAGGCCGTCCCGCTCCATCGCCGCGACGAGGTTGCTCACCGTCGAGCGGGCCAGCCCGAGCGCCCGGCCGAGCGCCGTCGGGCTCGACCAACCGGCGTCGTCGAGCCGCCGGAGCACCTCGATCTGCGCGTCGGGGATGTCCGGCAGGGCGACCGACCGCCGGGCCGTCACGAGCAGCGTGCGGCGGAAGGGCCCGATCTCCGCGCTCAGCCGCCGTGCCGCCTGCGGCAGGTCGGGTCGGTCCGGTCGTTCGTCCACGTTCACAGGGTAGTCACCGGAAGTGCGCTTGCAACAAACGCACTTCGGGAGCAAACTCGGATGCATGGACATCACCACCAGCGTCGAGCACCCCGTCCCCGAGCAGGACCTCTCCGGCATCGTCGGCCACCGGTTCATCTACACGTACGCCAACGGCTGGCAGTACGAGATGTACGTGAAGAACGCCAAGACCATCGACTACCGCATCCACACCGGCATGGTCGGCGGCCGCTGGGTCAAGGACCAGCAGGTCGACCTCGTCGCCCTCACCGCCGGCGTCTACAAGGTGTCGTGGAACGAACCGACCGGCACGAGCGTCGTCGTCACCGTCGTCCCGGGCGAGCGGGTCCTGCACGGCACCATCTTCTTCCCGCACTGGGTCGAGGAGGACGGCAGCAAGACCGTCCTGTTCCAGAACGACCACCTCGACCGCATGCGCGAGTACCGCGACCAGGGCCCCACCTACCCGATCTACGTCGTCCCCGAGTTCGCCCACATCACCCTCTTCGAGCACGTCGGCGAGGACGACGAGACCGTCGTCGACACCGCCCCGGGCGACCTGCCCGCCGGGTTCGCGGACCGCAGCAACTGATGCCGACCCTCGTCCCGATCACCCTCGAGCACCGGGGCAGCACGCTCCGCGGCTGGCAGCTCGGCAGCGTGCCGACCGAGGGCCCGGCTCCCGTCGCCCTGCTCGTGCACGGCTTCGGGAGCACCGACACCGGCGGCCAGCAGCTCTTCGTGCAGACCGCCCGCACCCTCGCCGACCACGGCGTCACGGTCCGCTCGTACAGCCGCCTCGGCCACGGCACGAGCGACGGCGAGTTCATCGACGTCACCATCGGCGACGAGGTCGAGTAGGTCGTCGCGATGATCACCGCCGCCGCGCAGGACGCCCGCGGGCCGGTCCACGTCGTGGCGCACAGCCTCGGAGCCGTCGAGTCCGCCATCGCCGCGGGCCGCGTGCCCGACCTCGTCGCGACGCTGACGCTCTGGTCCCCGGCCGGGGTCGTCGTCGACGACATCGCCGAGCACGACGAGATCCAGGGCCAGCCCCTCGCCCCCGCACGGGAGCAGGGCTGGTTCGACTTCGGCGGCACGGCGCTCGGCACGGCCTTCCTCGACGAGGTCACGGCCGGCCTCGACGTCTACGCGACGGTCGACCGGTACACCGGCCCCGCGCAGGTCGTGCACGGCACCGCCGACCAGATCGTCCCGCTCCGCTACGGCCAGCGCTACGCCGACGTCCTGCCGGACGCGACGTTCACCGCGGTGCCGGACGCCGACCACGGCTGGTCCTCCGTCCCGTTCCGGCGGACACTGCTCGAACGCCTGGTCGACTTCGTCGGGTCGGCCGGACAGGGCTGACGCCCGCCCCGGGCGGGCGGTCGGTCCGGTCCGGTCCGGTCCGCCGTCCCGAGCACAGGCGGCGCCAGCGGCCCGGCTCCGCCCGTGCTCGGTCGGGCCGGCCGGGAGGCCCGGTTCGCGCTCCGGACAGCGGGGTACGCCCGCCTGATGGTCGGGCCGGGGCCGCGGGCAGTCTGGGAGCATGACCGAGCGCACGCGAGACACCCCCGACGCGACCGACAACGAGGAGCGCACCGACGGGTACGTCCCGCTCCGCTCCTACGGCGCGATCGGCGACGGGCGGACCGTCGCGCTCGTGGCGCTCGACGGGCGGATCGACTGGCTGCCGATCCCGTCGATGGACTCGCCCCCCGTCTTCGCCAGCATCCTCGACGCCGAGCACGGCGGCCACGTGGCGCTGCGGCCCGTCGGCGACGCCGAGGCGTCCCGCGAGTACCTGCCCGGGACGAACGTGCTCGTCACCACCTGGACCACCCCGACCGGCACCGTCACGGTGACCGACGCGATGGTGACCGGTGTCGCCGGCCGCCTGCCGTGGGCCGAGATCGCCCGCTGCGTGCAGGGCGTCGACGGCACGGTCGAGCTCGAGTGGGCCGTCGTGCCCGGCACGTTGCTCAACACCGCCGAGCCCCGCCGGCTCGACACCGGGAACGGGGCCGTCATCGGCATCGACGGCATCACCATCGCGATCGTCGAGCAGGGCTTCGAACCGGTGCACGACGACGGCCCGCGGTTCTCCGGCCGCTTCAGCACCACCGAGGGGTCGAAGCACATCCTGACGATCGTCGGCACGCACGACGAACCGATCTTCATGCCCAAGCCCGAGAGCGCGCTCGCGGCGATGGACCGCACGATCGACAACTGGGCGACGTGGTCCGAGGAGTTCTCCTACGACGGCCCGTGGGCCGAAGCGGTGCAGCGGAGCGCCCTCGCCCTCAAGCTGCTCATCTTCTCGCCCACCGGCGCGATCGCCGCGGCGCCGACGACGAGCCTGCCCGAGGACCGCACCGGTGGCAAGAACTGGGACTACCGGTTCGCGTGGGTGCGCGACCTGTCGTACACGGTGCACGCCCTGACCCGCTTCGGCCTGCGCGAGGAGACGCACGCCGCCGTCTCGTGGGTGATGCAGACCATCGCGCAGCACGACGAGGACATGCCGATCTTCTACGGCCTCGACGGCTCGAAGAGCAACGACGTCGAGGAGCGCGACGTGCCCGGCTGGCGCGGCATCGGCCCCGTCACCGTCGGCAACCGGGCGGGCGACCAGCTGCAGCTCGGTGTCTGGGGCGACGTCTTCGAGATCCTGCGCCAGTACGTCCGCGCCGGCAACGTCCTCGACCGGAAGACCGCCTCGGTCCTGCAGGAGCTCGCCGACGACGCGTGCCACCGGTGGGAGGAACCCGACTCCGGCATGTGGGAGCTCGAGGAGACCCAGCACTACGTCTCGAGCAAGATCGGCTGCTGGCAGGCGCTCGACGCCGCCGTGGAGCTGCACGACGCCGGCATGATCGACGGCCCGCGTGACAAGTGGTCCGAGAACCGCGAGCTCATCGAGCAGTGGGTCGCCGAGCACGGGTGGAACGAGGAGCTCGGCCACTACGTCATGTACGAGGGCAGCGACAAGCTCGACACCTCGATCCTGCTCCACGCCATGAGCGCCTTCGACCGTGGACCGCGCATGGCCTCGACCATCCGCGCCATCGAGGACCAGCTGCAGCGCGGCCCCCTCGTCTACCGGTACTCCGGCATGGACGAAGAGGAGTCGCCCTTCGTCGCGTGCTCGTTCTGGCTCGCCGCCGCGATGGCGTGCACCGGCCGGACCGACGACGCCCGTGCCCTCATGGACGAGATGGTCGGCCAGGCGAACGACGTCGGCATGTTCAGCGAGATGATCAGCGAGGACGGCTCCTTCATGGGCAACATCCCGCAGGGGCTGTCGCACCTGGCACTCATCCAGGCAGCGCTGACCATCGAAGAGGTCGCTGGCGAGGAACGCTCCTCCGAGTGATCATGGAACGGCCATGAACGACGTCGATGCACGGATGGACCGGTTGCGCCGGGCCGCCCGCTACCGCTACCAGCAGCTCGTGGACAGCGAGATCGAGCGCGGCACGCTCGACCCGGACGAGGTGCGCGAGGAACGCCGACTGCTCCAGGCAGCCGACGTCGCGGCGCACGCCCGCGCCCGGGTCGAGGAAGCCGAGCGACGGGGGGTCTTCGAGGGGAACCCGTACCACGGCAAGCCCCTGCCCTCGAACGACGGCCGCCACGACCCGGACTGGTGGATCCGGCAGAAGATCGAACGCGAGGACATCCGCGGGATCGCCCCACCGGCACTCGCCCTGCGGACCGAGGACGCCGGTCTCGACGACGCCCTCGACGCGCTCACCGTCGAGTCCGACGTCCGCGACGTCCTCGAGGACTTCAACGCCCGCGTGAAGGAGGCCCGACGCCAGCTCCTCGGCGGCCCGCCGGTCGTCACCCCGCTGCGGGACGTGGACGCCGAGGTCACCGCCTGGCTCGAGCGCCGGCAGGAGCGGCAGGCCGCCGACGCCGCGGCTGCAGCTGCCCGCGCCGCCGCGGAGCAGGAGGCCCGCCCGCGCCGGTGGTGGCGTCGGCGCCGCTGAGGCGCGGTGGAGGCTGGCGCGTGTCCGTTCCCGTCTCACGTGGGATGGGTAGCAGTTCCGCGCGTCGGGGGTCGGAACGAGTGGCTTCCGACGCGTGGAACGGCTTCCCACGTGCGGCGCGTCTGACCGCGCGGCGCCCGAGACTGTGGGGGTGGCGTGCTCGGAGTGCTGCGCTCCCGGGCTCGGGGGGCGCGCACGGTGCTGACGGTCTTGGTTTGTGAGGTCCGGGTTTCGGGAACCACGACCGTCAACCGTTGATGCAGATGTGCCTGCCGCTGCTGCTCGGCCGTGCAGCACGCTGGAGCGGGAACCGCTGACGGAGCCGTGGTTCGCCGGGCGGCCGGGGGTGTGGTGACACGATCTGGTCGTTGACGGTCTTGGTTCGTGGGGTCCGGGTTTCGGGTACCAGGACCGTCACGGCTTGCTGCTGGTCCCGCGGTGCGCCGGGTTCGGGCCGGTGTTCTTTCCCATCGCCCGTGGAATGGGAAGGTGTTTCGCGCGTCGGGGGCCGGAACGTCGGGCTTCCTATGCGCGGAACGTCTCACCATGCGCGGAACGACCACCTACGCGCGGAACAGCCTCCGCGAACCACGGCCTCCGGGTGTGCGGAAGGGCCGCCCTGGTTGCCCGGGGCGGCCCTTCGTGGTGGTGCGGTGGTGCGGTGGTGCGGGGTGTTAC
>NZ_MJGO01000012.1:237400-295077 GCF_001864895.1 Curtobacterium sp. MCBA15_009 | reverse complement strand
GCCTCCCGTCCGTCTGTGCGTGCGTCCACGCGCGCGTGCACGGCGCGCGTTCCGTCCCATCGCGCGCGTAGTAGGAAGCGGATTCGCGCGTAGGAGGGCGGAAGAAACGGCCTCCTACGCGCGAAACTGCCTCCCACGCGCGGAACAGCCCACCACGCACGGATCAGCACCGCGCGCGGAACAGCCCACCACGCGCGGAACAGCACCGCGTGCGGGCTAGAGCGAGTCGCGGAACTCCGTCACGAGGTGGCGGACGACCTCGCGCAGGTCGCCGCCGTGCTCCTGCGCGACCGCGAGCTGCCGCTGGTAGGACGCGCCGCGCTCGATCATCGTGTCGAGGTGGTGGAGCTCCTCCTGGCAGCCGAGTCGCTCGGCCACCGGGTCGAGCAGCTGCACGAGGTCGTGCACCTCGTCGGTGACGAGCCGCTCGTCGCCGGCGGTGTTCGTGATGATCTCGGCCTCCATGCCGTACCGAGCGGCACGCCACTTGTTCTCGCGGATGAACCAGGGCTGCATGGTCGGCAGGGTCTCGCCGGCGTCGAGCCGGTCGGACATCGACGTGACGAGGCACTGCACGAGCGCCGTCACCGCGCCGACCTCGTGCAGGGTGGAGATGCCGTCGGACACGCGGTTCTCCAGCGTGCCCCAGCCCGGTGACGGCCGGACGTCCCACCGCAGGTCCTTCACGCCGTCGATGACGCCGGTGCGGGTGAGGTCGTCGACGACCTCCTCGAAGTTCGCCCAGGCGCCGAGCTGCGGGGGCAGGCCGCCGGTCGGGAGCTGCTGGAACATGAGCGCACGGTTCGACGCGTACCCGGTGTCGATGCCGGCCCAGAACGGGCTCGACGCGGTGAACGCCTGCAGGTGCGGCACGTAGGCGAGCATCGCGCCGAGGATGGGCAGCGCCTTGTCGCGGTCGTCGATGCCGACGTGCACGTGGACGCCCCAGATGAGCATCTGCCGCCCCCACCAGCGCGTGCGGTCGATGAGCGTCGTGTAGTGCTCGCTGTCCGGGGTGATCTCCTGCTGGTCCCACACGGCGAACGGGTGGGTGCCGGAGCACATCACCTGGGCGTCGAGCGGCTCGGCGGCGTCGATGACCTCGCCGATGATGCCGGACAGCTCGCTCGTGGCGTCCCGCACCCGCGAGTGCACGCTCGAGACGACCTCGACGGTGTTCGTCAGGAGCTCCTCGGTGACGCGCTCGCGGTCACCGAGCCGCTCGTGGACGGCCGCGATCACGGCGGGGGCGCGGGGCGTGAGGTCGCCGGTCGCGCGGTCGACCAGGGGGAGCTCCCACTCCACGCCGATGGTCGACGGGCGGGACTCGGTGAAGCGGATGTCCATGCTGTACATCCTGCCCGGAAGGTTGTCGGACACGCACAACGAAGGCGGATCCCGGTCGTGCGGATCCGATCCACAGTAGTTCCACAGTGGGCGTACCGTTGATATGTCGAAGAAGGAAGAGGTACGCATGCAGTTGGTCGTGCGCGGCACGTCCGCACCGCTCGTGGGAGCGCTGGACATCCCGGTCTCGAAGTACCACGCGCACCGTGCCCTGGTGCTCGCGTCGCTGGCGAAGGGGACGAGCATCGTCTCCGGCATCAGCGCCACCCGCCAGGTCGAGTGGACCGTCGGTACCCTCCGTGCCCTCGGTGTCGACGTCAAGCGTCGCGGGGACGAGTACCACGTGACCGGGCTCGGCGGCCGGTACGAGGCGACCGACGTCGTCGACCACGGGTCCCGCGGTGCCGACGGCATCCTCAACATGGGGTCCTCGGGCACGACGCTCTACTTCATGACCGGCCTGGCGTCGCTCGCGGACGAGCCGATGACGCTCTCCGGCATGAAGTACTTCCAGCGCCGGCCGATCAAGGCGCTGCTCACCTCGCTCACGCAGATGGGCGTCGAGCTCGAAGCGACGAACGACTGCCCGCCCGTCACGGTCCAGCCCCGCCGACCCCGCGGCGGTGACGTCTCGATCGCCGGCACGCTGTCCCAGTGGGTGTCCGGCCTGCTCCTGGTCGCACCGTTCGCCGAGCAGGAGACCCGGATCCACATCACCGGGGGCCGGCTCAACGAGCAGCCCTACGTCGAGCTCACCGTGCGCATGATGCGGCAGTTCGGGCTGACCGTCGAGGTCTCCGACGACTGGCTCGAGTACCGGATCCCGGCGGGCCAGCAGGCGACCCCGCACGACTACGTCATCCCGCCGGACATCGGCTCGGCCGCGTTCGGCATCGCCGCGGCGGGCATCCGCGAGTCGGACCTGCTGCTCCGCGGTGTGACGGCCACCACGACCGCCGAGACGGACCACCCGGAGAGCGAGTTCCTCGACCTCGCGACGGCGATGGGCGTGCCGATGCGCATCGACGAGGAGACCGGCTTCGTCCGGATCCAGCACGACGGCTCGCCCCTGCGCGCCCTCGACATCGACTGCCAGCCGATCCCGGACCTGCTGCCGGTGCTCTCGACCATGGCGACCTTCGCCGAGGGCACGACGCGGCTCTGGAACGTGGCGCACATCCGCCTGAAGGAGTCCGACCGGGTCGCCGCGATGCTCCAGCTGAACCGTCTGGGCGGCCGCGCCGAGCAGGGCGCGGACGAGCTCCGCGTCACCGGCGTGCGGCCCGGCGACCTGCGGGGCGCGCCGATGTCCTCGTTCAACGACCACCGCGTGCTCATGTCGCTGGCCGTCGCCGCCTCGAAGGCCGAGGGGACGTCGGCGCTCACCTACCCGCGGGCCTACCGGATCTCGTACCCGACGTTCCTCGAGGCGATGAACTCGGTCGGACTCGACATGGAGGTCGGCGACGGCCTCGCCGCACGGGCCGCCCGCGACGACCGGATCGACGCCGCCGACGCCGCCGGCGAGCGCACCGACCTCGGTGAGGGCACCGACCTCGGTGAGGGCACGGACCTCGGTGAGCACACCCGCCCGGGCGACCGTTCCGGCGTCGGTGCGCAGCCTGACGACGCCGCGGGTCCGGAACTGCCCGAGCTCGCCGGCGTCGACGCCGACCCGCTGGTGCTCAGCGAGAAGGTCCGCGCGCTCGCGACGAGCGACCCCGACGGCCTCGCCGTCATCGAGGTGGGCGGAGCGGCTCCCGTGGACACCACGTGGCGGGAACTGCAGGACGAGGCCGACAAGGTCTCCGCGCTCCTGCTCGAGCTCGGCGTCCGCCGGGGCGAGTCGGTCGCCATGCAGCTGCCGAACTGGCGCGAGTTCGTGTCGATCACGCTCGGTGCGATCCAGATCGGCGCGGTGGCGACGCCGATCATGCCGGTCTTCGGCCCGCGTGAGACGACGATGACCCTCGCTCGGTCGCGCGCCCGGGTCGTGTTCCTGCCGAACGTGTTCCGGAAGCGCCGCCCGGCGCTCGAACTCCTCGACGTCATCGACGAGGCGAAGGCGCAGCACCGCCGCCTGTCCGTCGAGCACGTCATCGTGCTCCGTGCCGAGGCGCGCGGCCGCGCGGACACCCCGACGAACCAGCCGCCGCTGCCCGCGGACGCCCTGGACCGGGTGGCCGCCAGCGACTGGCACTGGCGGTACTGGGACACCGCGATCGACGCGGTCCAGGTGGACGTCGACCAGATCACCTCGCACGCGCCCGGCCCCGACGACGTCTGCCAGCTCCTGTTCACGAGCGGCACGACGGGGGAGCCGAAGGGCGTGCAGCACCCGCACCGCACCCTCGGCCTGGCGACCGCGATGCACGTCGCGCAGTCCGGCCTGACGAGCGAGGACCGGATCTACATCCCGTCGCCGCTCGCCCACCAGACCGGGTTCCTCTACGGCATGCTGCTCGCGTTCCGGCTCGGTGCGCCGCAGGTCATCCAGCCGGTGTGGGACGGCACCGTCGCGCTCGAGCAGGCGTTCGGCGTCGCGAAGGCGTCGTTCGTGCAGTGCGCGACCCCGTTCCTGACCGACCTCGTCGACCTGGTCGAGGCCGGCGCCCCGGCTCCCGAGAGCCTGCGCGTGTTCGTGCCGACCGGTGCGGCCGTCCCGCGGGCGCTGGCCCAGCGGGCGAGCACGGTGCTCGGCAGCGCGATCCTCGGTGCGTTCGGCACGAGCGAGACCTGCCTCGGGGCGCTGTCCAGCCCGTCCGACGACCCGACGGACGCGTACGGGCACGACGGCCGCGCCCTGCCGGGCATCCGGATCCGCATCGTCGACGACGAAGGCCACGAGCTCCCGGCCGACACCGAGGGCAACTTCGAGCTGCTCTCGCCGACGATGTTCGACGGCTACCTCGACCGCCAGGACCTGACCGACGACGTCTTCACCGAGGACGGCTGGTACCGGACGGGGGACCTGGCGAAGGTCGACGCCAAGGGCTTCCTGTCGATCACCGGCCGGGTGAAGGACGTCATCAACCGCGGTGGCGAGAAGATCCCCGTGGTCGAGATCGAGAACCTGCTCTACCAGCACCCCCTCGTCACGGACGTCGCGATCGTGGCGATGCCCGACGAGCGGCTGGGCGAGCGGGCCTGCGCGTTCGTCGTGCCGGCTGCCGGAGCCGACCGGCTCGACTTCGCGTCGATGCAGCAGGCGCTCGACAAGGCGGGTGTGAGCAAGTACTACTGGCCGGAGCGACTCGAGTACATCGACGAGCTGCCCCGCAACGCGGTCGGCAAGGTGCAGAAGAACGTCCTGCGGGACCAGGCAGCGGCACTCGTCGCGACGAAGGAGAACGAGACACGATGACGATGGTCACGGAGCCGGACACCGAGACGGCCTTCCAGCAGCTCAAGGCCGAGGTCACCGAGTGGGTCCGCGGCCGCGGTGAGGAGTGGGCGGAGGAGATCGAACGCACCGGCCAGGTCGCCCCCGAGCTCTTCCAGGAGCTCAAGGACAAGGGCTGGCTGTCGCTCGCGGCACCGACCGAGCTCGGCGGACGGGCCATCCCGTTCTCGCGCTACCTCGAGATCATGGAGATCGTCTCGCGTTCACACGCGTCGATCCGGATGCTCGTGCACGTCATCAACGGCACGTGGCGCGCGATGGCCCCCTACGCGACGCCGGAGCAGATCGAGCACGTCGTCAAGCCCTCCGTCGCGGGCGACGCGCTCGTCGCGTTCACCCTGACCGAGGCGACGGCCGGCACCGGCGCGGACATCCGCACCACCGTCCGCCGCGAGGGCGACACGTACGTCATGAACGGCGAGAAGCACCTCATCACGTTCGGGGTCAAGGCCGACTACTGGCTCATCGCCGCCCGCCTCGAGGGCACCACCGGCCAGGACGGCACGGTCGCGTTCCTCATGCCGAACAGCGGGCTGCCGGGCGCCGAGGTGATCGACGACTCGGACACCATGGGCATCCGCGGCACCGACCACGCGATCCTCCGCTTCACCGAGACGCCGATCCCGGCCTCGGCCCGCCTGGGCGAGGAGGGCCAGGGCCTCGAGGTCGCACTCGGCGGCTTCCTGCTGCCGAGCCGCGTCTCCGTCGCGATGAGCGCCGTCGGCCTCGCCGAGCGGGCGAACGAGCTCGCCGTCGAGTACGCGAACAAGCGCGAGACCTTCGGCAAGCAGCTCTCCAGCCGCCAGGCGATCCAGTTCTACCTGGCCGAGAACTACGCCGACATCGCCGCCGCCCGCGCCCTGGTGCTCGAGGCCGCACGCGCCTACGAAGAGGGGCGCCCCGACGCCGGCACGTTGTCGAGCGCCTCGAAGATGGTCGCCGTCGACATGCTCGCCCGCGTCACCGACAAGGCGCTGCAGGTGCACGGCGGCCAGGGCTACTGGAAGCGCAACGCGATCGAGCGCGTCTACCGCGACGCGCGCGCGCAGCGCTTCGAAGAGGGCACCAACGAGATCCAGAAGCTGGTCGTCGGCCGCGCCGTCGTGACCGGCGCGGCCGGGTTCTAGGACGCCACCACCCACCGGACGGGAGGCCCGTGGCGGGCCCGCCCCGCGCCTCCCGTCCGATCCCACGCACTCCCCGACACAGGCAGAGGACAGCAGTGACCGACAGCACCAACGCACCCATCGCGCTCATCACGGGCGCCTCGCGCGGCATCGGCCGCCTGCTCGCGCAGAAGCTCGGCCAGCGCGGCGTCACCGTCGTGGTGACGTACAAGGGCAACGCCGACCTGGCCGAGGAGTCCCTGGCCGACGTCAGGGCCGCCGGCGGCGACGGCATCACCGCCCAGGTCGACATCGAGCAGCCGGAGTCGATCGACGCCCTGTTCGACCTGGTGCGCGACACCTACGGCCGCCTCGACTACTTCGTCGCGAACGCTGCCGCCAGCGCGTTCAAGCCCGTCGCCGACCTCAAGCTGCACCACCTCGACCGCAGCTACGCCACGAACGCCCGCTCGTTCGTGCTCGGCGCCCAGCGCGCCGCGGAACTCATGGACCGGGGTGGCCGCATCGTCGTCGTGACCTCGTACGGATCGCTCCGGGCGTTCCCGACCTACGCCGCGCTCGGTGCCGCCAAGGCGATGAGCGAGTCCTACATGCAGTACATGGCGGTCGAGTTCGGGCCGCGCCAGATCACCGTCAACGCGGTGAACGGCGGCCTCATCGACACCGACTCGCTCGACTACTTCTACAACTCGGTGCCGGGGATGGCGCCGATGGACTCGGTGCTGTCGAAGCTGCCGCTGCAGCGCCCGGGCACCGCCGACGACATGGCGGACGCGGTCGACTTCCTGCTGTCCGACAAGGCGTCCTACATCACCGGGCAGACCCTCTCGGTCGACGGCGGACTCACCGTGGTCGCGCCGCCGTTCTGGGCGGACACGACGTCGCCCCTTCGCGACGCGGTGCTGCCTCCGGCAGAGTAGGCACATGAGCACCGTCGCCGTACCCGAGCTCGCCGTCGTCTCCTCACCGTGGAGCCTCGGCCCCCTGCACCTGTCGAACCGGGTGGTGATGGGGTCGATGCACACCGGACTCGAGGTGCAGGACGACGGCGGGGCGGGCATGGCAGCCTTCTACCGCGAGCGCGCGGCGGGCGGGGCGGCCTGCATCATCACCGGCGGCATCGCCGTGAGCGACGAGGCCCGCGGCGGTCCGGACTTCGCCGTCTTCGGCGTCGGGGGAGCGGACGAGCGGTTCCGCGCCGCGGTCGACGCCGTGCACGACGAGGGCTCCACGATCCTCGCGCAGCTGTTCCACGCCGGTCGGTACGCACTCGCCGCGGGCATGGTGGACCGGCACGGGGCGCCCCAGCGGGTCGTGGCGCCCTCGGCACTGCCCTGGGCTGCGGCGCGCGGCGTGGTGCCGACCGAGCTGACGGCCGCCGAGGTCGAACGGACCATCGAGGACTTCGCCGCCGCGGCCCGCTCCGCACGCGACACCGGGTTCGACGGCGTCGAGATCATGGCGTCCGAGGGCTACCTCATCAACCAGTTCCAGTCGCCGCTGACGAACCTGCGCGACGACGAGTGGGGCGGTTCGCCGGAACGGCGACGGCGCTTCACGGTGGCGGTCGTCGAGGCCGTCCGCGCGGCGGTGCCCGACCTGGCCGTGACGATCCGGCTCTCCGGTGCCGACCTCATGCCCGGGTCGTCGACGGACGACGAGGTCGACGCCCTCGTGCACGACCTGCTGCCCCTCGGGCTCGACGGGATCTCGGTCGGCATCGGCTGGCACGAGTCGCGCACGCCCACCGTGCAGGCCGCCGTGCCGCACGGGGCGTGGCTCGCCTACGCGTCGCGGATCGCCCGGGTCGTGCGCGCCTCGGACCACCCCGAGGTCCGCGTCATCGCCTCGAACCGGATGACCGACCTGCGCGACGGCGAGGCGGTGCTGGCCGACGGGCTGCTCGACGCCGTCGCCCTCGCGCGCCCGTTCCTCGCCGACCCCGCGATCGTGGACCGGTCGCTCGCGGGGTCGTTCGACCTCGTGAACACCTGCATCGGCTGCAACCAGGCCTGCCTCGACCGGTCGATCATCGGCGCACCGGTGTCCTGCCTGGTCAACCCGCGGGCGGCGCGCGAGGTCGCGTTCCCGGCCCGACCGACCACCGACCCGAAGCGGGTCGACGTCGTCGGCGGGGGACCGGCGGGGCTCGCGGCAGCGGTGGACGCCGCGCGACGCGGTCACCACGTCACGCTGTGGGAGGCCTCCGACCGGCTCGGCGGACAGTTCGACCTCGCCGCGCTCGTGCCCGGCAAGGAGGACTACGCCGCCACCGTCCGGGCCGCCCGCGCCGAGCTCGCCGACCGCGGCGCCACCGTGCACCTCGGGCACCCGGCCACCGTGGCGGACCTGGCCGGCAGCGACGCCGTGGTCGTCGCCACGGGCGTCGTGCCGCGCGCCGTCGACGTGCCCGGTGCCGACCTGCCGCACGTGCTGTCCTACGAGCAGGCCCTGCGCGACGGGGTCCCCGCCGGCACGGTCGCGATCATCGGCGGCGGCGGCATCGGCGTCGACACCGCAGCCTTCCTGACCGAGTCACCGGACGAAGCACGCCGCGCCACCGAGTTCGGCGCGCGCTGGGACGTCGACGTCGCCGAGACCGTCGTGGGCGACGTGCCGCAGCGGCTCCCCGCCGCGCACCGCACGCTCCGGCCCGGTCCGGACGTCACCGTGCTCCGCCGGTCGGGCAAGTTCGGCCAGGGCGTCGGCATCACCTCGCGCTGGGTGGCGCTCGGCCGGCTGCGTGACGCCGGGGTGCGGATGGTCGGCGGCGTGCAGGAGTACCTGCGCATCGAACCCGGCGTGCTCTGGATCCGCGACGAGCACGGGGACGAGGTCGGCGTGCCCGCGGACAGCGTCGTGGTCTGCGCCGGGCAGGAGCCCGCGCTCCCGACCGGCGACGAGGCGGACGGACGGCCGACCGACGGACTCGTCACGGGCCTCCAGGCCGCAGGCGTACCGGTCGCCGTCGTCGGCGGCGCCCGCGACGCGCGGAGCGTCGACGCGGTCCGCGCGACGTCCGAGGCGCTCGAAGCCGTTCGCCGACTCGCGCCGTAGCGAGTCGGCTCGCATCACGGCCGGGAATCTGCAAGAATGAACGGTCGAATCGCCGCAGCTCGACCCTCTATCCAGCTGTGAGCGATCTCTCTCGAGCTTTCGCCGTGTGTGCCCCCACGCCCGCGGTTCCAGTTCAACCACAACGAAAGCAAACAGGAGCAATTGTGGCTGTCAAGATCCGTCTGAAGCGTCTCGGTAAGATCCGTGCGCCCTACTACCGCATCGTCGTCGCCGACTCGCGCACCAAGCGCGACGGTCGCGTCCTCGAGGAGATCGGTCAGTACCACCCGACCGAGGAGCCCTCGGTCATCAAGATCGAGTCCGAGCGTGCGCTCTACTGGCTCGGCGTCGGCGCGCAGCCGACCGAGCAGGTCGCGGCCCTCCTCAAGCTGACCGGCGACTGGGCCAAGTTCAAGGGCGAGAAGGACACCGAGTCCAAGGTCAAGGTCGCCGAGCCGAAGCAGGCCTTCGTGGCCGACTCGTCGAAGAAGGCCGTCCTCAAGCCCAAGTCGGAGAAGACCGCTCCGGCCGCCCCGGCTGCCGACGAGGCCGCCGCCGACGCCGAGACGACCGAGGCGTAATTCCTTGCTCGAATCCGCGCTGACGCACCTCGTCAAGGGGATCGTCGATCACCCTGACGACGTGCGCGTCGCCAGCTCCACCTCTGCGCGGGGCGAGGTCCTCGAGGTGCGTGTGCACCCCGAGGACCTCGGCCGCGTGATCGGTCGCGCTGGGCGCACTGCCAAGGCGCTCCGCACCCTCGTCTCGGCCCTGGCCGACGGCAAGCGCGTGCGGGTCGACGTGGTGGACACCGATTCCTAGGGAGACGACCCAGCTCCGGGTGGGTCGGATCACCAAGGCGCACGGGCTCAAGGGCGGCATCAAGCTCGAGCTCTACACCGACGACCCGGATCGTCGGTTCACCCCGGGCGCCACGTTCACGCTCCAGGTCCCCGACGACTCACCGTGGTCGGGCAAGACCCTCGAGCTCGACGAGCTCCGCTGGTACAACGGTCACCCCGTCGCGTTCTTCGCCGGGATCGACGACCGCACCGGCGCCGAGTCGCTCGCCCGCGCGATCCTCTGGGTCGAGCAGGACGCCGACGCCGAGACCGGTGAGGACGACGCCTGGTACGACCACCAGCTGGTCGGACTGAAGGTCCTCCGCGACGGCGTCGAGGTCGGCACCGTCGCCCGCGTCGACCACCTGCCCGCGCAGGACCTGCTCGCGGTCGACACCCCGTCCCGCGGCGAGGTCCTGGTGCCGTTCGTCTCGGCCATCGTGCCCGCCGTCGACATCGCGGCCGGCACCGTCACCGTGACGCCCCCGCAGGGCCTGTTCGAGGACCCCGAGGACACGTCCCGCCCCGAGACGGTGACGGACTAGCCGGTGCGGATCGACATCGTCACGATCTTCCCGGAGTTCTTCTCCGTGCTCGACGTGTCCCTGCTCGGCAAGGCCCGCTCCGGCGGCCTGCTCGACCTGCACGTGCACGACCTGCGCTCCTGGACGACCGACCGGCACCGCACCGTCGACGACACCCCGTACGGCGGTGGCGCCGGCATGGTGATGAAGCCCGAGCCGTGGGCCCAGGCACTCGAGGCCCTGCTCCGACCGGACGGGTCCTCGACCCTGGTCGTCCCGACACCGGCCGGCACCCCGTTCACGCAGTCGATCGCGCGTTCGCTTGCGTCCAACTCGGACCACCTCGTGTTCGCCTGCGGGCGGTACGAGGGCATCGACGCCCGCGTCTTCGAGTGGGCGGCGTCCCGCTGCTCCGTCGTCGAGCTGTCGCTGGGCGACTACGTCCTGAACGGCGGCGAGGTCGCCGCGATGGCGATGATCGAGGCCGTCGGACGCCTGGTGCCCGGAGTCGTCGGCAACCCGGAGTCCCTGGTCGAGGAGTCCCACGAGGACGGCCTGCTCGAGTACCCCTCGTACACGAAGCCGGCGTCCTGGCGCGACCTCGACGTCCCGGACGTCCTGCTGAGCGGCCACCACGGCCGCGTCGCCGCGTGGCGGCACGAGCAGCAGCTCGAGCGCACCCGTCGCGTCCGCCCGGACCTGCTCCCCGACGCGTAGCGCTGCGCTGCCGCGCGGCCGCCGCCGTGCCCTGGTGCTGTTCCGCGCGTGGTGAGCGCTTTCGCGCGTGGTGAGTCGTTCCGCGCGTAGGAGGCAGGTTCTTCCTGTCTCCTACGCGCGATTCCGCTTTCCATGTCATGCGCGATGGGACGGAACGCGCGCCGGACGGGAGGCGCGGGGCGGGGCTGCACCGGGCCTCCCGTCCGTCAGGCGGTCGCGTCGGCGCGCTGGGCGCGGCGCAGGGTCAGGACCTCGGGACCCTGCTCGGTCACCGCGACCGTGTGCTCGACGTGCGCGGCACGCGAGCCGTCGACGCTCCGCAGGGTCCAGCCGTCCTCGTCCTGGTAGAGCTCGTCGGTGCCCCGCATGAGCCACGGCTCGATCGCGACGACGAGCCCCGGGCGGAGCTTCAGGCCGCGGCCCGGGCGGCCGTCGTTCGGGACGTGGGGGTCGCCGTGCATCGTGTGGCCGACACCGTGGCCGCCGAACTGCAGGTTGACGTCGTAGCCGGCGTCCTTCGCGACGCGTCCGATGGCGTACGAGACGTCGCCGAGCTTGTTGCCGGGTGCGAACTGGGCGATGCCGGCCGCGAGGGCACGCTCGACCGTGTCGACCAGGGCCTGGTCCTCGTCACGGGGCGTGCCGACCTGCACGGTCACCGCGGAGTCCGCGACCCAGCCGTCGACGCTCGCGGCGAAGTCGAGGCTCACCAGGTCACCGTCCTGCAGCACCCGGTCGTGGGGCAGGCCGTGCAGCGCGGCGTCGTTGACCGAGGTGCAGAGGTTCTTCCCGAACGGCGACATGCCGAACGAGGGGTGGTAGTCGACGTAGCAGCTCACCGCGCCGCGGTCCGCGATCATCCGGGCCGCCACGCGGTCGAGGTCGAGCAGGTTGACGCCGACGTCGACCGTCACGAGCAGCTCGTCGAGGACGTCGGCCACGAACCGGCCGGCGGTGCGCAGGCCGTCCAGCTCGGCGGGGGTGCGGAGTTCGATCATGGCTCCATCCTCGTCGTTTTGTCCCGGGCGCTCTCTGTGGCAGTATTGATCGCTGTGCCCTGGCTGGACTCTGCCACGGGGGAGTCGCCGACACCGGGCACGAACCACTACTTTCCGAACATCGATCCGCGGCGACCCGTGCGCGTCCGCAGAGAGTGAAACCCACCATGAGCCAGCTCCTCGACAACGTCGACGCAGCGTCGCTGCGTACCGACGTCCCGGACTTCCGCCCCGGCGACACCGTGAAGGTGCACGTCAACATCGTCGAAGGCACGCGCTCGCGTATCCAGGTCTTCCAGGGTGTCGTCATCGGCCGTCAGGGCCACGGCATCGGCGAGACCTTCAAGGTCCGCAAGGTGAGCTTCCAGGTCGGCGTCGAGCGCTGGTTCCCGGTGCACTCGCCGATCATCGACCACATCGAGATCGTCACCAAGGGTGACGTCCGTCGTGCGAAGCTCTACTACCTGCGCGAGCTCCGCGGCAAGGCGGCCCGCCGCAAGATCAAGGAGAAGCGCGACGCCTGATCGCCTTCACAGTGACGTCCGCGAGCCGGACGGTGCTGACGGCCCCTCGTCCATGTACGGTTGTGCACCGACGGGGGGCTTTCCCTTTGCGTCCGTCCTCTCCGACGGCGCTGCGTGAACGAGAGCGGAAATGACGGACACCACTGACGAGACCGGGCGTCGCCCTCGCACCGAGAAGAAGCGGAACGGCGCACTCACATTCCTCCGGGACCTCGTCATCATCTTCATCGCGGCATTGCTCGTGTCGTTCCTCGTCAAGACGTTCCTGATCCGGTCGTTCTACATCCCGTCGGGTTCGATGGAGAACACCCTGCAGATCAACGACCGGGTGATCGTGAACGAACTCGTGCCAGGAGCCGTGGCGCTCAAGCACGGTGACGTCGTCGTGTTCAAGGACCCGGGTGGATGGCTGACCGGCGCCGACGTCCCGAGTGTCCGCCCCGACACGCAGCCCGCCAAGGCCATCGACTGGGCCCTGACCCAGGTCGGGCTCGGCACCGGTGACAGCGACGACCACCTCATCAAGCGGGTCATCGGCCTGCCGGGGGACACGGTCTCCTGCTGCAACGACCTCGGACAGATGTCGGTGAACGGCGTTCCCATCAAGGAGCCGTACCTGAAGCTGCCGGCAGGGGCGCCGGCGTCGGCGAAGGACTTCTCCGTCACCGTGCCGAAGGGCACCATCTGGGTGATGGGCGACAACCGCAACAACTCGCGGGACTCCCGGTACAACGGCGACACACCGTCGAAGGGCTTCGTGCCCCTCTCCGACGTCACCGGTCGCGCGTTCGTCATCTCGTGGCCGACCAGCCGCTGGACCTGGCTCGACGACCACCCGGAGGTCTTCGCCGGGGTGGAGGAGCGGAAGCGGTGACCGCCGTCCGCCCCTCGCTCCGCGTCGAGAAGCGCTTGCTCGGTGAGGGGCGCGTCACGGTGATCGGCATGGACGAGGTGGGGCGCGGCGCGATCGCCGGCCCTGTCGGCGTGGGGGTGGCTGCGGTGACGATCGACGTCGGCCGGGTGCCGCAGGGCCTCGCCGACTCCAAGCTGTTGTCCGCGAGCCGCCGCACCGAACTCGTGCCCGTCGTCACGCGCTGGGCCCGGACCGCGGTGGGGATGGCCTCGGCCGAGTACGTGGACCGGCAGGGGATCGTGCCGGCGCTCGGGGCCGCGGGCGCGCAGGCGCTCGAGTCGCTCGTCGCCGACGGCCTGTCGCTGGACGGCGCCGTGGTCGTGCTCGACGGGTCGTTCGATTGGCTGAGCCGTGCCGTCCCGCCCGCGCTGCGACCGTCCACGGGCCCGCTCGAGGTCGTGGTGCGGGTCAAGGCCGACCGCGACTGCGCGTCCGTCGCTGCCGCCTCCGTCGTGGCGAAGGTCGCCCGTGACGCCGTGATGATCGCCGCCCACGACGACGCCCCGCACTACGCGTGGTCGTCGAACAAGGGGTACGGGTCGACAGCGCACTACGAGGCGATCCGCACGGTCGGCGCGCACGCCCTGCACCGGAAGACCTGGCTGCACCAGGCGTCGAGCGTCGCGCTCGACGGGTTCGACGCCCTGGTCGGCTGACGCGGTCGCCGGCTCGACGGGAGGCGCGGGTCGGCTTGACGGGGACCGGTCGGTCTGCGCGGTCGCCGGCTCGACGGGAGGCGCGGGTCGGCTCGACGGGGACCGGTCGGTCTGCGCGGTCCTCCCGTTGGTCCGCAGTCGCCGTAGACTGTGCAGGCGATGGATGAGGAAGAATTCGACGACTACGACCGCGAGGTCGAGCTTGCCCTGTACCGCGAGTACCGCGACGTCGTGTCGCAGTTCCGCTACGTGGTCGAGACCGAGCGCCGCTTCTACCTGGCGAACGAGGTCGAACTCGTGCGCCGGGACACCGAACACGACTTCTACTTCGAACTCACGATGAACGACGTGTGGGTGTGGGACGTCTACCGTTCCGACCGGTTCGTCAAGGGCGTTCGTGTGCTCACGTTCAAGGACGTGAATGTCGAGGAACTCACCTCTCGTGAACTCGAACTGCCGAAGGAACTCGCACTCGACGAGTGATCGTCAATTCCGGCGCATTCGATGAATCGCCGCCGGCACAGAACGAATGTGCATTCCGCGCGCTATTGTTGAGGGGATTTCCCTCCCCACGAACAGGAGCCGCGCATGGCACAGAAGGTCACCGTCCAGCTCGTCGACGACCTCGACGATTCCCCCATCACCTCTGGTGAGGGTCGCACCGTCGAATTCGCATTCGACGGATCGTCCTACGAGATCGACCTGTCGAACGACAACGTCGACAAGTTCCGTGAGGCGATCTCCGACTACATCGCGGCTGCCCGCAAGGTCTCCGGCCGCCGCACCGGCGGTACTGCTCCGAAGGCTGCGCCGAAGCGCGGGAACTCCGAGGAACTCGGCAAGATCCGTGACTGGGCGAAGGAGAACGGCTACGAGGTCTCGAGCCGCGGCCGCATCTCGACGCAGGTGCAGGAAGCGTACGCAGCCGCACACTGACCGTCGTGTGTTCGAAGGACCCGGGTGATCACGATCGCCCGGGTCCTTCGTCATTCCTCCACAACCCGGGTTCGACGCTGCGCTGTCCACAGACATTCATCCGTCGTGACCGTCCGAGCGGTGTTCCCGCGATCGTTGCCGCGGAGGCAACGACATGGAACAGAGAACCCACCCACACTCGACGGGCGTGCTGCGGAATGCACCACTCGGTCGGTTCGGTGAAGACCGCGCGACGTCGTGGTTGCAGGAGCACGGATTCCGGGTCGTCGATCGGAACTGGCGGTGCGCACGCGGTGAGATCGACATCGTCGCGTGGGATTCCTGCACGCTCGCGTTCATCGAGGTGAAGACCCGCTCGGGGACCGCGACAGGGCATCCGTTCGAGTCCATCACCGCGTCGAAGATGCGCCGGATGCGCGGCCTCGTGCCGGCCTGGTTCGACGCGCACCCCGAGGTGTCGGCACGGTCGGTGCGCATCGACGCCGTCGCCGTGCACGTCGACGGCCCGCGCACCGTCGTCGAGCACCTGGCCGGTGTGCTGTGACCGGCATCGGCCGTGCCGCCGCCGTCGCGCTCCTCGGGGTCACCGGACGACGCATCGAGGTCGAGGCGCACCTGACGAGCCAACTGCCGGCGTTCAGCATCATCGGGTTGCCGGACACCTCGCTCGGCGAGGCACGCGAGCGTGTCCGTGCGGCCGCTGCCAACGCGGGGTGCCCGCTGCCGGCGCGCCGCATCACGGTCAACCTCACGCCGGCGGCCATCCCGAAGCGCGGGTCCGGCTTCGACCTGGCCATCGCGATGGCGGTGCTCGCCGGGGCCGGGGTGGCTCCGGCGGTGTCGGAACGCATCGTCTACATCGGCGAGCTCGGACTCGACGGACGGGTCCGTCCCATCGCCGGGGTGATCCCGATGCTCGTCGCCGCCCGCGACGCCGGTGCCGAGCGCGTGGTGGTCCCGGTCGGCAACCTGGCCGAGGCCCGCGTGGTCGCCGGGGTCCGCACCGACGGCGTCGACTCGCTCCGAGCCGCCGCCATCGACGCCGGCGCGCTCCTGCCGCCGGTCGAAGTCGAGGCCGTGCTGCCCGTGCCGGTCCCCGCGACGCAGCGTCCGACGGCCGAACTCGCCGACGTCATCGGCAACCCCGTCGGCGTGCGCGCCGTCATCGCAGCGGCGGCAGGCGGTCACCACGCGCTGCTGCTCGGTCCACCCGGTGCGGGCAAGACGATGCTCGCCGAGCGGCTCCCCGGTCTGCTGCCCGACCTGGACGACGAGACCGCCCTCGAGGTCGCCGCCGTGCGGTCGGTCGCCGGCCTCGGCGCCGCCTCGTGGAGCACCGAGCCGCCGTGGGAGGCACCGCACCACTCCGCGTCGACGGCATCGTTGATCGGCGGCGGCTCCGGCGTGCTGCGCCCGGGCGCGGTCTCGCGGGCCACCGGGGGCGTCCTGTTCCTCGACGAAGCGGAGGACACCTAAAGGCGACAGAATCGAAGCATGAAGGTCAAGAGGTCCGTTCTCTACACACGAGTATCACGCTCGACCGAGGAGTCCGTCTCGGTTGATCGACAGGAGCGCGAGCTGAGGCAAGTGGCCGAGCGCGAGGGTTGGCCCGTGGTCGCGGTCTTCCAGGACGACGGGCTGTCGGGTCGGACTGAGCGGGCGAAGGCTGATGCTGCTTTGGCGATGTTGGCCGAGGGTCGAGCCGAGGTCTTGATGGTGTGGGAAATGTCGCGGTGGTCCCGCATGGGGCTGGGGGCCGTCGCCAAGTTGGTTGAAGTGCTGGATGCCAAGCCCGATGCCCTCTTCCTCGCTCAGAAGGAGTCTCTTCGCTCTGACCAGCCGGCGTTCCGGCTCATGGCCAGCGTCATCTCCGAGGTGGCGCGGATGGAAGCCGAGAGCACCAGAGACCGGATCAAGGCCATGCGGTCATACGTGCTCAGCGAGACAGACCCCAGCCAGACTCGGTGGCTTGGAGGCCCGGTGCCGTTTGGGTACCAGGCGGTCGCGAGGCCCGGGGGAGGCAAGGCACTCCAGCTCGACCCGGAAGAGGCCCCGGTGGCTCGTGAGGCTGCCGAGAAGTTCGTCGCGGGCATGAGCTTGACGGACGTGACCCGGCTGCTCCAGGAGCGACACGTGGCCACCCCACAGTCACCGGCAAGGCGAGCGAGACAGGCGGGGAAGCCGGTTGATGGGCTCGACGCGGGGACCTGGCGGATCACGACCGTGCGGAAGCTCCTGCTCTCTCCCACGCTGATCGGTCGGACGACTCAGGGCGACGGGGTCGTCACGGACGCCACCGGGCTTCCGATCACGCGGTGGGAGCCGGTGATCGACGTAGGGACCTGGAACGCGATCCAGACCAAGGCCAAGGCGCGAGCCCCGTACCAGGATCGGAAGGCGTCGAGCTGGCTGTCGGGCTTCCTGTTCTGCGGGCTCTGCGGGAGCGTGCTTTACGTCAACTCTCGGAAGGACCGGGTCAACGGGTCGTTCCGATGCGCCAACAAGGCCATACCCGGGCAGGCATGCAAGGGCGTCTCGATCAGCCGTGAGGGCGTCGAGGCGTACATGGAGGGCACGATCCTGCGGATGATCGGCGGGCTTGACGAGTACCGAGTGAGCGAGCGGGTGGAGGGCACCGACGCTGGGGAACTCGATGCCGTGGCGCAGGCGATCGCGGACGTGCAGTCGGCCCTCGCTGGGGACGAGGCCGACTACGGGGTGCTCCTGCCGAGACTGGACAAGCTCAAGGCGCGGAGGCGAGCACTTCAGGAGGCTCCTGGCCGAGTGGTGAAGACGCAAGTGCCGACCGGGAGAACGCTGGCTGACGCTTGGGCCGAGGGTGATGTGCGGGAACGGCAGTGGATCATCAGCGACATGATTCGCGGGATTGAGGTTCAGCCGGCGGCGAGGCCGAGACAGCCTGTCGAGGAACGGTTGGTGATCGTGTGGGATGAACCGGAGGCGGAGCCGGACGACTAAAGCTATGAGTTTGCTGGATGTAAGGCGTGAGCATGCCGTGAGGTTGTAGCGTGTCTCCTGCACGTCGGCACAGGGTCGGCGGCAGACAAGGAGACACTATGGCCCGCACCAAGGCACAGAAGCGCCAGCTCGACCTCGTTCGAGACTCGATCTTCCGCAATCAGCGTCGAATCGAGGCGGAGATTGAACGGCTGACACGCGAACTTGACGAGCTCGCGGAGGCTGACCAGGCTCTGCTGGGTGTGATGTGACCCCGCAGGAACGGAACGCCTACCGCAAGCGCAACTGGAGTGCGGAACGCTGGGCCAAGTACCAGGAGCGCGAGAAGGAGCGAGACGCAGAGTATCGAGCACGAGCCGACGCGGCTTGGAAGCGGCAGGTAGAGGCGGGAGAGGTCGGGCCAAGTTCGACCACTGTCCGGGAGGCAATCAAGACCTGGCGGGGCTACTAAGACCCGTGGCCGTCCCGCCTGGGCGCGACAGATTGAGGCATCCAACTCAACACAGAGAGGTTGTCTCATGTCAGACCAACAACTCGTCCAGGAAGCTCCCGTCGAAGAGAGCCCCAAGAAGCGCTGGAGCGGCAAGAAGAAGCTCCTGGTGCTCGGCGGGGTTCCCTTCGCTGGGCTGGGAACCATCGCGGCTGCGGCTGCGGTGTACTTCGCTCTCGCGGGAGTGACCGGGACAGGGACCAACGGAGACTTCAGCGCGAAGTTCCAGAACATGTACCCGCCGACACTCGACACTTCGGGCCTCACGGTTCAGCCGAGTGGGTCCGCGAGCGTCGACGGGAGCGGGAAGCTCGCTCTGCCGGCGCTCACCGTCTACCCAGGAGAGTCCTACACGATCCAGGGTGACGTCGTCAGCTCCGGCTCGACCGGGTACATCTCCGGGGTGCAGCTCCCCGGGCTCCCCAAGAACACAACCGTCACGGTGGTCAGCGGGTGCGGAGCCACTGTGTCGCCGACGTCGGCGGCTCAAGTCAAGCTCCAGATCACAGCGCCCACGACCCAGACCGCAGGAGCCTCGTGGACGCTCGCGTCCGACGCAGGCGTGAAGGCGTCGCCGGGTACCAAGCCCGCGGGGCTCACCTGCACCCCCTGGGTCGCTCCGTAACAAGTACGACAGAAGGCCCCGCAGCCAGATGGTTGCCGGGCCTTCGTCGTGTTAGGAGTCAGGAGCGACGACGTGCAAGACGAGCCTGCGCGTCGGCGAGCTTGACGCGGGTGTCCTCCAGGGCCTGAGCCGCATTGGCGACCGCGATGGGGTTCGTCAGGCGTTGGAGGGCGTTCCGGTGGTACGTCACCGCCAGCTCGTATTCCTTGACTTCGAGCTCAAGAAGCTCGATGACTGACCGATTACCGATTTCCAGCTCGTGCCAGTACGCGTCTCGGGAAGTTACACAGTCGGAGCAACCGCCGTCGAAGTGGCGGGAGACGACATCTTCGAAGTCGTCGGCGGAGTCAGTGTTGGGGTTTCCGTTTGCGTTCATAATCCTATTGTGCGCTCTGAACGCCGGAAAGGCATTGGGTTCTGCATTCCCGGGTCCGTCTGGCTATTGAGCGCCAGAATAGAGTCAACAAACCAACCCAGCAAGAAAGGCAAGGCCATGAGCACTCTGGACAAAGTAGCGGAAATGCTCCGGAAGGAACAGGAAAGCGCCGATATCGATGACATTGAGGCTTACCTGGCCAAGGTCGCGGAAGTCGCGGAGCTCTGCCGGGCAATTCGAAATGACCACAAGAAAGAGGTTGCTGTGCTTGCGTCAAAGCGCTCACGGGCAAAGCGACAAGAGCGTGTCAAGCGCGCGCTGGAGCTGCTGGAGGCGCAGGAAGCGCAGGAGTTGGAGGAGGCGCAGGAGTCATGATGTTCAAGAAGAACGCCGGCGTTGCTCCGGTGCACATCGACGTGCTCCTGCCTGATGTGGTCGATGCCGAGCAGCTGAGCGCGCTCGAGGATCGCCTCGAGCTGTCCGGGGAGCTGCTGATGCGCTTCTACAGCGTGAAGTACTGACCCCACACGAAGAAGTCCCGGCCAGAGCCGCATCTGGCCGGGATTTCTTGCGTTCAGACTGTCCGGATTTGGCACCACCGGGTCAGTTTCATTCGGCCCGAGGCGCATTGCCTAGGGGGCTGAATCCTGGGGCTCCAGATGGCCTCGTGTGGCTTGGCTGTCCGGGAGCCCGGTCAGAACTTCTCGCTCAGATTGCCGAGACCTGGCGTGTAGTGCTCGCTGTCGCTCTTCTGCCAGTTGCAGCGGAGATGACTTGACACCACGTTGCCGGGATCGTACCTGAGCTCTGGGTGGCGGGCCCATGGCTTCAGATGGTCCGCGCTGAACGAGCCTGGGTCGGGCCATTTGAGGCTGTAGTCGATTGGCTGGCCGCAGTGAAAGCAGGGTAAGCCTTTGGAGCGCTGACGCTTTGCGATTTCGCGCCAGAGGCGACTATTCTCGCCAGCCCTACCCATTTGCTTGAAGCGCGCGCTCTAGATGATTGGCGGCGGCATCCATGACGCGGAGCAGATTGTGCTGAGCCGCTTCTGTTTCAAGCACTGATGCGCGCAGCTTCTTGCGGCGAGTGTCGTCTACAATCGCGGGCACGGGATCGGAAACCGTGCCCTTGCTCCGTTCCGTCGTGTCCTCCGGGAGTGCCGGCGTTTGGCCCTTGTCCCACTGCGCCTCTTTCGCGAAGATCAATTCGCGCTGAGCTCGGAGGAACGACGCGGATGCGGCTTCGAGGATGTCAGTCACTTGGACCTCCGGTTGTCCAGCAACCAGGCCTTCAGGCCGGCGGGGCTCAGCGGGTGAGGGGACTTCTGGTAGAGCCCGGTCTCGTTCTCGTAGTCGTCGAGGATGACGGGCTCGTTGTCTTTGGTCATGAGAGGGCTCCTGCCTGGTCGAGGGAGTCGGTGAGCTTGGCCGCGAGGACCGTGACCAGGTGCTCGACGGGGATACCGGCCTTGTGCGCGTCCGAGATTGCCGAGCGGAGAGCCGAGGTGTTCTGGTCGCGGTACGAGGCGAGGATGCGCTCGATGAAGGGCGTGGGATCAGGGGTCATGGGGTGTCCAAGATGTGCGGGTACAGGATCGAGACGCGCTCGACCCGGTCGGGGTGCGTGGCCTGGAGCCAGGTCAACGGGTGGGCGCCATGCTTGCCTCCAGGACCGCGGTTACACCGGGCGCAGGACGGGGCCAGGTTGGCGAAGTCGTCGGAGCCGCCGAGCGCCTTGGGCATGACGTGCTCCAGGTCTTCAGCGGGGGCGTCGCAGTAGAGGCAGGCGGCCGGGTCGATGCCGAGGGCGAGCCAGTGAGCGTGAAGCTTGCGATCGCGCTTGAGCCTGGTATAGCGATACTGGCAGCCGTTCTGGTTGCAATAGTCCTGGCGCCCGTCTGCTGAAGAGCTGTTGCGCGCGAAGGCTTTGGCGGGCTGGAACCCTCCGCAGCCTCGACACGGCTTGCCGTTGGGGCGCAGGCGGGCAAAGTCCGCGTCTGCCTGCTTGGGGGTTCGTGCGCGAAGGCGCGCGAGCACAGCAGGGCGACTGGCCCGGGCGCTGGCCCGGCTGGCTTCGCGGCCTTCTGGAGTTGAACGATGTTTGCGGGTACTGGCTCTGGTGCCGGCCAGGTGGGCTTCGCGGCCTTTCGGCGTGGACCGGCGGGCGCGGGTGTAGGCGTTCTTTGCGGCCTTGCAGGGGGCGCACGCGGACTCGCCCCGGCGGAGGTGGGCTTGGTAACCGGCGTCCGTTCCGCAGCGAGAGTCAGGGGTGGGCGGGAGCTTCGCGGGCCTAGTCACGGGCATCGGCGTAATCCTCGCGAGTCTTGTAGCCGTGGCGACGACGCCAGTTGTCGCGGGATCGGCGGTTCTTTGCCCGGACAGTGTCGATGCGGGCCTGGATGATGGCCTGGCGGTTGTGATCGCCCATCTCGTCCACGAGCATCGTTTCGAGAGTCGAGAGGTTGTTGATGTACGAGACGCGCTGAGTAAAGCTCTGGCTCATGATGTGTCCTCCTGGACATACGAAAGAAAGCCCCCGCAGGCACCTCGCGCCTGCCAGAGACGAGGTGCCCACGGGGGCTGGTTCAGATACCTCGTCGCGGAGCTGGCAGGCTTGGGACGAGGGTCAAGATGTTGACGACATGATCTAATATGTCGTGAAATGGGGTGATTCAAGCCGCTCCGGTGGAACTCCGGGCAGCGAGGTTGCGGGCCTTGTTGGCCTCACGCCACTTCCGCATGGAGTCGGCGCGGGCCCGCCGGCCCTCGGGGGTCTGTCGGTACTCGCGGTTGAGGCGGTTGTGACACGGCTTGCATCGGTGGCCGTGGCCATCGAGAGCGCCAGCGTCAAACGGGAACTGGTCGATGCTCTTGACCTCGTGGCATGTTGAGCACGACTTTGAGGATGGGTAGTACATCAGCCCTCCAGAGGGTCAGCGCTAAATAAGGCTCACGCGCGGGCGTGCGCGCACACACGTGATGGGGTGGTGGGCTCGCACACACACAGTTCATAGCCGGGAGTTCGTCCTGGTGGCGTCGGTCCACAGGATTCAGGGCCCCCTACCCCGGGTCTGTCTCCGACGCAGAGCTCGACGCCAGCGACACCGAGAAAACCAGCGGAGCAACACCACGCCGGAGACAGGGGGGAGAACCCGACTGCAACCGGCCTTCCAAGACGTTGCAGTCGGGCTTGTGTGGTGGTCAGGACCAGAAGGAGAATCCCGACCACCGGGGCTCGGCGGACCAAGACCGAGCGAGTGCCCGGTCAGGCTTCGACACCTGACCAGGCTGGTCAGCTGATGAGCTCAGCTGCCTAAGCTGTGAGGCGGTCAGGCCGCGGTCGAGACCTTCACGACTGCCTCGGGCAAGACCACATCGGTGGCGAAGCGGGCCTCGACACGAGCCGTCACCTGGTTGCGCGTGAACCCGGTGTACGGGTCCCACGCCACCTCCATACCCTGCTTGTCCGTGGACAGGTTGACAGCACCCTGGCCGAGGACCAGAGCGGTACCGGCCGGAACGTCCGGGGACTTGAGCGTCGGAACACCCCAGAGCCCGAAGTCGTCGCCGTAGAAGGCGGAGTCTCCGAGGATGTACCGACCATCGGCATCCTTCAGCAGGCGGATGCTGTCGTAGGTTGCCGTGGGCAGGACGATGACGGATGCGGTGTAGCCGAAGTCTGCCAGGGTGCTCTTCGCGAGGTACAGCGAGTCAGCAGCCGAACCCGAGAAGGACTGGGTGCGGATGCCGGAGGTGCCGAGGATGTCAGCGACCGCCTTCGCGGTCACCTTCCGGATGATGCCGTTCCTCATCTCGTTCTCGAGGAACGCCTGCAGGTCGAAGTTATCCAGGAGGACATACTTATCCAGCGCCTCGGAGACGTGGGCGATGACCTCGAGGGTGTTCTGGACCTCGGCGACCGTGTACACGGACACGGGCTTCTCGGCGCCCGGCTCGACCACGTCAGCGTTCGACTGGCGCACGGTCTGGGTCAGGTGCGAGTACGACCGGGTGTCGCGGACGCGGGTCTCGATGAAGGACAGGAGGCCGAAACCGCTCTGACCCTTCGGGACGGGCTTGGTGTCCAGTGCGACCGGGGTTGCGGTCGAGCCTTCCGCCACGAGAGCCTTGATGCCTCGCGAGGAAGCGGCCGCAGCCGTGGCCTTGAGGGACGCGGGGGTCAGGAAGCCCTTGCGCTCCTCGTGGACGGTGTAGGAACCGCCGTCCAGGCCCTTCGGGAGCTCGGTCGACGTTGCGCCGCCGAGGTCGCCGAGTCGGGCGAGGACGTCAGCGTTCTTCTGTCCGCGCTCGACCGCAGCCTTGAGCAGGATGAGGCGGGAGTTGCCCTCTTCGAGCGTGGTGAGCTCGGCGGGGGTGAGGTCACGGTTCTCGGCCTTGACCGAGGTGACGATGGTGGAGAGACGAGCCTTCAGCTCGCGGAGTTCCTTGATGGGATCCATCAGTGGGTGTCCTTTGCAGGTAGCACTTGAGTGCGATCGTCCGATCGCGTGAAGTGCCTGCCGCTGTCTACGAAGTACGGGAGTTGCCTGGCCAACCCAGGTCTCTGGCCTTCGCTTGACGCCGGTGTCCGGATCGACAACCCCTCGCCCTCCAAAGGGCCCTCAGAGTGCCGGGACGCGGCCGGGTGCTCGCGGACGCTGGGGCGGATCGGGCTCCAGGTCGGCGCGCAGGATGATTATGGCGCGGGTTCTGCGCCCGGGGACGTGTCCCCGTGGAGGTCTGGGCGTTGAGCCCGTTTCCCTCGTCCGATTTCATATAGCGTCTGGCGGGTGCGACCGAGGCGCCCGAAGTGACCGAAACCGCCATGATGTTGCGCGGTTGTTGCGTGGGAGCCGGGGAGCAGCCGGGAAAGGCCCAAGCGCCGACTCGTTTCGCTCGTAGCCTCTCGGGTGACTCGGGTCAGACGCTTGACGCGGAGGTCAGCGGGGCGGGCCGGGGGAGTCGGCTTGATCGGGCGCTTGCGCCGAGAGGGCCGAGAGGATCGGCTGAGCGAGAGGGTCGTGTGAACGCTGGGGCTCAGCGCATGCGCTGGAGGTCGGCGTAGAGGTCACTGATGCGGTCGCGGGTCTCACGGAGCTTGCGAGCGTCTCGGTCGAGCGGGGGAGCCTCGGTCCCGCCGTAGAGCGTGGAGACGATGCGTTCGAGGTCTCGGGCTTCACGCTTCAGCCGGGCAATCTCGGATCGGATGGGCGCCTCGGCTCGCTCGCGGAGGTACTCGGCCTTTGCCTCGACAGCGAACCGGTCGGGGGCGTCGCGGAGCTCGGCGGACCACTTCTTGTCGAGGGCCTGGGTCTGGCGGGCGCGTTTGGCCTCGGGGGAGCGATCCCCTCGGCGGTACGAGGATGCGGAGTGCTCGGGGACCAGAGCCGGCAGGGTCGCGACGGACTCGGGGACCCGGATGCCCACGAAGCCGTTGACGCCCTTGCGCTTCGCCTCGCGGAAGCCTCGAGCACGGAGGATCGCGAAGAGCTCACGTGACGTGATCGAGCCGACTTGCTCGTATGCCACGCGGAACACGGCTGACCGAGGGGACCAGGCGGCTGGGTCCAGGTCGAAGATGCGGTCCAGGCCGTTGAGGTCTGGGGCTGGGGATGCCGAGGGCATGGCGGTACCTCCTGAACGAGGGCGAACGGGGGAGAGTTGGTTCGAGTGGGTTCGCTTGGTTCAGGAGTGTCTGATGTGCCCGGGTGCTGAGCGGGCGCGCTGGTGTCATCATAGCGCGCCCAGGGAGCGTGGGGGAACTTTGGACAAGACTCCCAGAAACCTCATAGGCTTGCGGTTGCTGGCATCCAGGCCCGAGGACTCCGGGGCGGGGGAAGTTTGGACAAGGTGCCTCGGCTGGCGGTTTCCTTGCGGTGACTGTCATCCGGGCCCGAGGGGGAACTTTGGACGTTGTATTACAAACAATAGGAAACTGCTTGCCCTACTTGCCCTAACTGCCCCGAACTTGCCCTGCCGGAGTGGATCGGGGCTAGATGGTTCCGCTTTGGTGTCACTTTTGGTGTTCCTCGACGAGGCGCCGGAGTTCCCACGTGCCGTCCTCGACGCGTTGCGGCAGCCGCTCGAGTCGGGTCGGATCACGATCCACCGGGCCGCCGGCGCAGCCGAGTTCCCCGCGCGGTGCCAGGTGGTGCTCGCGGCGAACCCGTGCCCGTGCGGCAACGCCGGCGGGGCGCACGGGCAGCCGTGCGAGTGCGCCCCGGCGACCGTCCGCCGCTACCTCGGCCGCATGTCCGGGCCGTTGCTCGACCGGATGGACATCCGCGTGCTCGTCCCGCGCGTGACGACGAGCCGGATCCGCGGCGCTGAACCGACGCCCACGACCGCGGCCGCCCGGGCGGTCGTCGCGGCGGCGCGCGACCGGATGGCGCACCGGTTGCGGGGGACCGGGTGGACCCGCAACGCGCAGGTCACCGGAGCGTGGCTGCGGGCACCGGGTCGGATCGAACCGGGGTCGACGAAGGAGCTGGACCGGGCGCTCGAGCTCGGCACCCTGACGATGCGCGGCTGGGACCGCGTGGTCCGGTTGGCGTGGACGCTGGCCGACATCGACGAAGCGGACCGCCCCACCGCCGACCACGTCAAGGGCGCACTCGCACTGCGGAGTGCGCTGTGATCGCCGCCGTCGGTCACGGCGACGCACTGCTCGAGCGCATCGGGCGGCTGCTCGGCCCGGCGGTGTCGGACGTGGACACCGTCGCCACCGCGGCGCGCCTGGTGTGGTCGGTCGTCGTCGAACCCGGGGACGCGATCGCCGGGGAACTGCTGGCCGCGCTCGGGCCGGAGCAGGCGCTCGGAGCGGTGCTGCTCGCTGCCGAGGGGGCTCCCTCCGAGCTGGTGGACGCCTGCGTCGGTGCCGGTGTTCCCGGTGCCGAGGATCCCGTCGCGTTCGCCGACGTCCTCGGGGCTGCCGTCGAGCGCTGGCGACCACGACTCGGCACCGTGGACCCGGGCAGCGTGCTGTCGGCGGCCGAGGCGGTCGGGGCGCGGCTCCTCGTGCCGGACGGTGTCGGGTGGCCGACGGCGCTCGACGACCTCGGACCGCACGCGCCCGTCGTGCTCTGGACCCGGAGCGCCGTCGAAGCCCTCGACGCGCAGCCGTCCGTCGCGGTGGTCGGGTCGCGGGCGAACACGGTCTCGGGGGCAGAAGCGGCAGCCGAGATCACCTCGGCGGCAGCCGACGACGGGTGCACGATCGTGAGTGGCGGTGCCTACGGCATCGATGCGGTGGCGCACCGTGTGGCGATCGCCGCCGGGGCCCCGACCGTCGCGGTGCTCGCCGGGGGCATCGACCAGCTCTACCCGGCAGGCAACGTCCAGCTCCTGCAGGAGGTCGTGCGGCACGGCGCGCTGCTCGCCGAGTCGGCACCGGGGACCCGGCCGACGCGGTGGCGGTTCCTGGCACGGAACCGGCTCATCGCCGCACTGGCCGACGCGACGGTGGTGGTCGAAGCGGGCGCACGATCGGGCGCGTTGAACACCGCCAACCACGCGGGGCAGCTCGGCCGGCCGGTGTTCGCGGTGCCCGGGGCCTTCGCGTCCTCGGCGTCGGTCGGTTGCCACCGGCTCGTGGCCCAGGGGCGGGCGCAGTTGGTCGTGCACCCCGGCGACCCGACGAGCGCGCTCCGCGGCGGCGCGGAGCACGTGTCGAGTGCGGTGCCCGACGAGCCGCTCGTGTCGGTGCACCGCGACCCCGAGGTGGTCCGGGTGCTCGACGCCCTCGGACGCCGAGCACTGTCCGAGGCCGAGCTCGCGCGTCGGTCGGGGTTGTCGATGGGCGAGACCGCCGACGCCCTCGCGCTCGCGCAGCTGCAGGGCCTGGTGGTGCAGCGCAGCGGCGGGTGGTGTCGGGCGTGACGGCCGGTGGTCGTACCCTGGCGACGTGGCAGAGCAGTCGGGATCGCGCGGCACAGGACGTCCGGAGCGGGCCGACCATGCAGGGCGTCGGCTCGTCGACGCGGTCGACGCGTTCCTCGCACACGCGCGGCACGCCCGCGGGCTCAGCGAGCAGACGCTGCGTGCCTACGCGAACGACCTGGAGCAGCTCACGACGTTCGCCGAGCGCAGGGGTGTCGACGGGGTCGACGGCCTGGGCCTCGAACTGCTCCGCGACTGGCTGTGGGAGGCGGACCAACGCGGGCTCGCCCGGTCCACCATCGCCAGGCGATCGTCCTCGGTCCGGGCCTTCACCCGGTGGTCGAGCGAGACCGGGGTGACCGCGGCGGACGCCGGCGTCCGACTCCGTGCGCCGAAGGGTGGTGCGCACCTGCCGCGGGTGGTGTCGGCCGACCAGGTGCGGAGCCTGCTCGACGGCCTCGGTGCCCGGGCGTCGACGGACGACCCCGGCGCGCTGCGCGACCTGGCGCTCGTCGAACTGCTCTACGCGGCGGCGATCCGCGTCAGCGAACTCGTCGGCATCGACCTGCCGGACGTCGATCGTGGTCGGCTCACCGTCCGGGTGCTCGGCAAGGGCGGCAAGGATCGCGTCGTCCCGTTCGGCACGCCGGCTCGGGACGCCCTCGAGGCGTGGACGACCCGTGGCCGCCCGGAGCTGGCGTCGCGGGCGGAGCAGCCGAGCACGGCGCTGTTCCTCGGTGACCGCGGCGGACGACTCGGGGTGCGGAGCGCCTACCGGGTCGTGGCGCGGCTGCTCGGGGACCTGCCCGGCGAGGGGCCGAGCGGCCCGCACACCTTCCGGCACACCGCCGCCACGCACCTGCTCGACGGGGGAGCGGACCTGCGGGCGGTGCAGGAGCTCCTCGGCCACGCGAGCCTCGGCACGACGCAGATCTACACGCATGTGTCGTCGGCGCGGTTGCGCGAGGTCTACCGGACGGCGCATCCCCGGGCGTGAGCGCGCAGGCGGGCATCCGCGGGGCCTCTCGTCTCCTCGTCTCCTCGTCTCCTCGTCTCCTCGGCTTCGAGACGACGGCACGAGCGTCGTCGCAGCGCGCCGAAGTGCACCGTCGCTGTCGAGCGTCACCCTCGCCACGACGACTCCGGCAGGAGCACCGGCCACGCAGCCGGCGGCAGGTACGGCGTCGGGTCGACGTAGCGGCCGTCGATCCTCGCGCCGAGGTGCAGGCACGGCGCGGCGGCAGGGCAGTGGCCGACCGACACCCGGCCGACGGCGTCCCCCCGGCGGACCTCGGCCCCGGCGGTGACGAGCGGCTGCACGGAGTCGAGGGTGCTCACCAGCCCGTCGCCGTGGTCGATCGTCACCACCGTCCGTCCTCCGACCGCGCCGGCGAACGCCACCGTGCCGTCGTCGACCGCGACCGCCGTCGTGCCGACCGCTGCCGGGACGTCGATGCCGCGGTGACCCGCGGTGTAGTCGCTCAGCGGCGGTTCCCATCCACGTTCGACGACGCGGGTGCCGGTGGGCCAGACCCACGGCGCGGGCTCGGCTGCGGCTGCGGGTGATGCGGCTACTCGCGGCCTCACGGCAGTCGGCTCGTCGCGGGGAGCCGCCGGCGACACGACGACGCCGAGCGCCCCGGCGAGCACCACGGTCGTCAGGAGTGTGGGGAGCGGCGTGCCGGAGCCGGGGAACGAAGCCATGCCGCCACCCTGGCGCTGTCGGACCGGCTGTGCGGGTGGGGCTGGTCGACCTGTGGAGGGAGGGGCGGGCCTCCCGGCCTGTGCAGGCCGAGCGCCCCGGCGCACGCGACACGATCGCGGTCGCACGACGTCGACCATGTCGCGCGGTGGCCGGCCGCGCCGTCGCACGCGGCGGACGCGACAAGGTCGCAGTCGCACGACGTCGACGATGTCGCACAGCAACCACGCACTCTGCGACGGACCACGCGACGATCGACGCGCGCATCGTCGCAGAGCCCGCGCCCGCTCCCGCGCCCGCGCCGCCCGCCCGCCCCTGCCCGCCGCAGCCCCCCCGTTTGTGACCCGAGTCCCCTCGAGGAGTACAGTCGGGGCCGCTCCGGAACACGCAACGCCGCTCGGACGGCGAACCAGCCGACCACCGGGGCACCGTGCAGCAACCCCCGCACGGCGGCAGAACCCAGGAGCATCGTGTCCAACACAGCGACCGGGCACGGCGAAGACCGTGCGTTCAAGGGGAAGGTCACCGCGTTCGCCATCGCAGCAGCGGTGGGCGGTTTCCTCTTCGGCTTCGACTCGTCCGTCATCAACGGCGCGGTCGACGCGATCAAGGGCGAGTTCGGGCTGTCCGAGGCCGCCAGCGGCTTCGCGGTCGCCTCGGCGCTGATCGGCTGCGCGTTCGGTGCGTTCTTCGCCGGGCGCCTCGCGGACCGGTTCGGCCGCACGCGCATCATGTTCTGGGCCGCCGTGCTGTTCCTGGTCTCGTCGATCGGCTCGGGCTTCGCCTTCGCCACGTGGGACTTCGTGATCTGGCGTCTCGTCGGCGGTCTCGGCATCGGGACCGCGTCGGTCATCGCGCCGGCCTACATCTCCGAGGTCTCCCCGAAGGCCATCCGTGGGCGGCTGGCCTCGTTCCAGCAGCTCGCCATCACGCTCGGCATCTTCGCCGCCCTGCTCTCCGACCAGTTCTTCGCGGTCACGGCTGGCGGCGCGTCCGAGGTCGTCGCCGGGCTGCCGGCCTGGCGCTGGATGTTCCTGGTCGGCATCGTCCCCTCGGTGGTCTACGGGATCCTGGCCATCACGTTGCCGGAGTCGCCGCGCTACCTGCTGGCGAAGGGCCGAACGGACGACGCCCGCGAGGTCATGACGAAGATCGTGCCGCGCGACACGGTGAACACGAGCCTGGAGGAGATCCAGGACGGCATCGAGAAGGAAGCGAAGCAGAAGAAGGGCTCGATCCGCGGCAACCGCTTCGGTCTGCAGCCCATCGTCTGGGTCGGCATCATCCTCGCCGTGCTCCAGCAGTTCGTCGGCATCAACGTGATCTTCTACTACTCGACGACGCTCTGGCAGGCCGTCGGGTTCAAGGAGGACCAGTCCTTCCTCATCTCCACCATCACCTCGGTGGTGAACGTCGCGGTCACCTTCATCGCGATCTTCACGGTCGACAAGCTCGGCCGGAAGCCGCTGTTGGTCGCCGGGTCCTCGGGCATGTTCGTGTCGCTGCTCATGGTCGCGATCGCGTTCTCGCAGGCGACGATCGTCGACGGCGAGCCGAACCTGCCCGGTGCCTGGGGCGTCATCGCGCTCATCTTCGCGAACCTGTTCGTCGTGTCGTTCGGAGCGACGTGGGGTCCGCTCATGTGGGTGCTGCTCGGCGAGATGTTCCCGAACCGCATCCGTGCCACCGCGCTCGGCGTCGGCTCGGCCGCGAACTGGGTGGCGAACTTCCTCGTCACGATCACCTTCCCGGTGCTCTCGAGCTTCAACCTGACGGTCACGTACGGCATCTACGCGCTGTTCGCGCTCATCTCGCTGTTCTTCGTCATCGCGAAGATCCCGGAGACGAAGGGCCGCTCGCTCGAGGAGATGGGCATCTCCGCCGAGGGCGACACCGTGTCCGCGAAGGCCTGACGCACCAGCGTCACAGCGCGGGCGCCACGCCCTGACGCACCAGCGTCACCACGCTCAGGAGGCGCGGTGCAGGTCGGACCTGCACCGCGCCTCCTGTGCGCCCACCGTCTGCTAGCATCTCCTCAGCAGTGCGCTCCGGCGCGCTGACTTCGCGTGTCCACAGCGCCGTCACCGGCGCGGCACCCGACCATCGGTCCCGCTCTCACGAGCGGGCGGTCGCGTGCCAGGGCACCAGGGACCACGACCGAGGGTCGTGGTCGACACAACCGCAACAGGTCCGCAGCGACGTGCGAGAGCACGGCTGCGCGCCGAGAAGACAGAAGGAGGACGGCACATGGCCGTCGTCACCATCCGCCAGCTGCTCGACAGCGGCGTGCACTTCGGACACCAGACCCGTCGGTGGAACCCGAAGGTGAAGCGCTTCATCCTCGCCGAGCGCTCGGGCATCCACATCATCGACCTGCAGCAGTCGCTGGCCTTCATCGACCGCGCGTACGACTTCGTCAAGGAGACGGTCGCGCACGGTGGCACGATCCTCTTCGTGGGCACCAAGAAGCAGGCCCAGGGCTCCATCGCCGAGCAGGCGACCCGCGTCGGCCAGCCGTACGTCAACCAGCGTTGGCTCGGCGGTCTGCTCACGAACTTCCAGACGGTCTCCAAGCGCCTCGCGCGCATGAAGGAGCTCGAGGAGATCGACTTCGACGACACGACGAAGGGCTTCACCAAGAAGGAGCTCCTCATCAAGAAGCGCGAGCTGGACAAGCTCCACAAGACCCTCGGTGGTATCCGCAACCTCACGCGGACCCCGAGCGCGCTCTGGATCGTCGACACCAAGAAGGAGCACCTCGCCGTCGACGAGGCGCAGAAGCTCGGTATCCCGATCATCGGCATCCTCGACACCAACTGCGACCCCGACGAGATCACCTACCCGATCCCGGGCAACGACGACGCGATCCGCTCCGTCGGTCTGCTGACCCGCATCGTCGCCGACGCCGCGGCCGAGGGCCTGAAGACCCGCCACAACGGTGGCGACGAGGACGAGGCCTCCGAGCCCCTCGCCGAGTGGGAGCAGGAGCTCCTCGGTGGCGAGGCCGCCGCCACGACCGAGGCGCCCGCCGCCCCCGTCGAAGAGAACGACGCCGACGCGCAGGTCGCAGCGAAGGAGATCGGCGAGCCGATCGCCGACGACGCGAAGAACGCGGAGCCGACGGCCGAGGCCGAGGCTGCTGCGGAGACCACCCCCGCCGAGTGAGCTGCCGGGGCGCCGGACCCGACCGGGTCCGGCGCCCCGTCTCCACTCTCCACACACTCACAGTCCAGAAAGGACTCCAGTCAATGGCAAACTTCACCGCTGCTGACGTGAAGAAGCTCCGCGAGGACCTCGGCGCCGGCATGATGGACGCCAAGAACGCCCTCGTCGAGGCTGACGGCGACTACGACAAGGCCGTCGAGCTGCTCCGCATCAAGGGTGCGAAGGCCGTCGCCAAGCGCGACGACCGCGCCACCTCCGAGGGTGTCGTCGTCGCCTCGAGCGAGAACGGCGCCGCCACGGTCGTCGAGCTCGCGAGCGAGACCGACTTCGTCGCGAAGAACGAGAAGTTCACGACGCTGGCCGACAAGGTGCTCGGGGCCGTCTCGGCCGCCGGTGCCGCCGACGTCGCCGCCGCGAACGCCGCCCCGCTGGACGGCAAGACCGTCCTCGAGGTCGTCAACGAGGCCGCCGCCGCGCTGGGCGAGAAGCTCGAGGTCCGCACGGTCCGCCGTGTCGAGGGCTCGGCCTTCGAGATCTACCTGCACAAGACCAGCCAGGACCTGCCGCCGCAGATCGCCGTCGTCATCGCCTACGAGGGCGACAACGCCGCCGAGGCGCGCTCGATCGCCCAGCACGTCGCGTTCGCGAACCCGTCGTACCTGACGCGCGAGGACGTCCCGGCCGACGCGATCGAGAAGGAGCGCGCGACCGTCGAGGCGATCACGCGCGAGGAGGGCAAGCCGGAGGCCGCCCTGCCGAAGATCGTCGAGGGTCGTGTCAACGCCTTCATCAAGCAGGTCGCGCTCCTCGACCAGGACTACGCGAAGGACAACAAGATCTCCGTCGCGAAGGCCGCCGAGAACGCCGGCATCACGATCCAGGGCTTCGCCCGCGTCAAGGTCGGCGCGTAACGAACCCGTGACGGGGTCAGGAACCAGGTTGGTTCCTGACCCCGTTTTCGCGCGCTCGTGCGCGCGGACCCGGCCTGGAGGCACGACGTGCGTCCGCCGGACCGGCTGCGGCCGGGTAGATTCCCACGAGACATCGACGAAGGGTGCGACCAGATGACCGACGAGAAGACCGGACGACGCCGGGTCCTGCTGAAGCTCTCGGGAGAGGCCTTCGGTGCCGGGTCCCTCGGCGTGAACCCCGACGTGATCGGCTCGATCGCCCGGGAGATCGCCGTGGCGGCACAGGACGTCGAGATCGCGATCGTCGTCGGCGGGGGCAACTTCTTCCGCGGCGCGGAGCTCTCGCAGCGCGGCATGGACCGCGGCCGCGCCGACTACATGGGCATGCTCGGCACGGTGATGAACGCGCTCGCGCTGCAGGACTTCCTCGAGCAGGCCGGTGCCGCGACCCGCGTGCAGTCCGCCATCTCGATGACCCAGGTCGCCGAGTCGTACATCCCGCGACGCGCCGAGCGGCACCTCGAGAAGGGCCGCGTCGTCATCTTCGGCGCCGGCGCCGGGCTGCCCTACTTCTCCACCGACACGGTCGCGGCGCAGCGTGCGCTCGAGATCAAGGCGGACGAGGTCCTCGTCGCGAAGAACGGCGTCGACGGGGTCTACACCGCCGACCCGAAGAAGGACGCCACGGCCGAGAAGCTGCACCACGTGACGTACCAGGACGCCCTGCTCAAGGGCCTCAAGGTGGTCGACGCGACCGCGTTCTCGCTCTGCATGGACAACGGCATGCCGATGCACGTCTTCGGCATGGAGGGCGAGGGCAACGTCCAGGCCGCCATCCGGGGCGAGCGCATCGGCACCGTGGTCAGCAACTGACCTGCCGCGCTGACTAGACTCGACGCCAGTACCGAAGGAGTAACACCGTGATCAGTGATGTCCTGACCGAAGCCACCGAGAAGATGGCGAAGGCGGTCGAGGTCGCCAAGGACGACTTCTCCACCGTCCGAACCGGCCGGATCAACGCCGCGCTCTTCCAGAAGATCCCCGTCGAGTACTACGGCACCCCGACGCCGCTCGCGCAGCTCGCCTCGCTGCAGACCCCCGAGGCCCGCACGCTCATCGTGACGCCGTACGACAAGTCGGCGCTCAAGGAGATCGAGCGTGCCATCGCGACGTTCCCGAACCTCGGCGCGAGCCCGTCGAACGACGGCGAGATCGTCCGCGTGACGATCCCGGAGCTCACGCAGGACCGCCGCAAGGAGTTCGTCAAGCTCGTGCGCGGCAAGGGTGAGGACCACAAGGTCGTCATCCGCAACATCCGCCGCCGCGCCAAGGACGACCTCGACGCGCTGAAGGGCGAGATCTCGGACGACGAGATCGCCCGCGGCGACAAGGACCTCGAGGCCCTGACGAAGAAGCACGTCGACCAGATCGACGACTCGCTGAAGAAGAAGGAAGCCGAACTCCTCGAGGTCTGATGCGCCGCCCGCAACCGGGCGGTGACCGCCCCACAGAACCGCACGGACCCGTCGACACCGGGTCCGCGAAGAAGGGGCTGCGCCAGGACTTCGATGCGCGTGCCCGAGCGGCGCGCACCGACTTCGAGGCGCAGCTCCGGCAACGCCGGGCCGACCTCGGCGCGCGCAACGAAGCACTGACGGCGCGGACCGGGCGCAACCTGCCGGCGGCGATCGGCATCGCGCTCGCGTTCGCCGTGGTCATGCTCGGCTCGCTGCTCCTCTGGACGCCGTCGTTCATGGTCGTGGCGGCGTTCCTGCTCGGCGTGGGCGTCTACGAGCTGACGAGCGCGATGCGGTTCGCCGGTCGCGACGTGCCGCGGATCCCGAGCGTCGCGGTCGCGATCGCGATCGTGCCGGCGTCGTTCCTGTACGGACAGGTCGCCGCGCTGTTCACGTTGCTCGGCGGCATCGTCCTCATCAGCCTCTGGCGGCTGGTCGAGGTCGCGGTGGCGCGGCAGAAGCCCTCCGCCGGCAACGTCTTCCGCGACCTCACGAACGGCTTGTTCGTGCAGGCGTACATCTCGCTGCTCGGCGCCTGCGTGGTGCTGCTCTCCGCGCAGCCGCAGGGCAACCTCTGGGTGATCGGGTTCATCCTGGTCGTCGTCGCCGTGGACACCGGGGCGTACGCGACCGGGCTCAACCTCGGCAAGCACCCGATGGCGCCGCGGATCAGCCCGAAGAAGACCTGGGAGGGCTTCGCCGGCTCCGTCGCGGCGAGCATCGTCGTCGGCATCCTCGTGAGCTGGCTCATGCTCGGCCTGCCCTGGTGGACCGGTGTGGTGCTCGGTGTGCTCATCTCCGGGTCGGCCACGCTCGGCGACCTGACCGAGTCGATGATCAAGCGCGACCTCGGCATCAAGGACATCTCGTCGTTCCTGCCCGGGCACGGGGGACTGCTCGACCGGATCGACAGCATCCTGCCGTCCGCAGCCGTCGGGTACGTGCTGTACCTCATCGTCAACCACTGATCGTCGTCGGCCGCTGATCGTCGCCGGCGGCACCGTCACGGCGTCGTCCTCAGCGCGTCCAGGTTGTGCCACGGTGACGGACTGGCAGAATGTCGCCGTGGCAACCACCTTCCCGACCGCAGCCCGGTCCGCACTCGGTTACGACGTCGACGAGGTCGAGCGGTTCCTCGAGGACGCCCGTCGTGCGTACTCCGCCGACGACAGCGCCCCCGGGATCGAGGCCGCGAAGATCCGCGCGACGGCCTTCTCGATGCGGAAGGGCGGCTACTCGACGTCGCACGTCGACGCCGCGCTCGAGCGCCTCGAGGACGCCTTCGCCGCACGTGAGCGCGAGCGCGAGATCACCGAGGTCGGACAGAAGGCCTGGTACGCCGAGGCCCGGACCAAGGCGTCCGACGTCGTGGCGCGACTCGAACGGCCGGACGGGCAGCGGTTCCACCGGGTGAGCTTCCTCGGCACCGGGTACCACCCGAAGGACGTCGACGCGTTCGCCGAACGCCTCGCCGGGTACTTCCGCGAGGGCAAGGCCCTCAGCCTCACCGAGGTCCGCTCCGTCGTGTTCCGACCGAAGCACGGCGGCTACCGCGAAGCCCAGGTCGACGCGGTCCTCGACGCCGTCGTCGAGGTCATGCTCGCGGTCCGCTGATCCCGCTCGCGACGCGCTGGGGATCGGTGCTTCGTTTTCCGTGATCGTTCCGTTACCCTGGACCTACTCATGGGCAGGCACACGGCAGACCACAGCTCCGACCGCGATCCCCGCGAGCACCTCGGCCTCCAGGCCTCGGGTGAGCGCCGCGCGGCACTGAACCGAACCCGCAACGCGGACGCCTCGGTGCTCCGAGCGGACCCACCGGTGCTGCCGGCCGTGACCGCGCCCGTCGCCACCCCGAAGTCCGTCGCGGCGAACCGGGTCTCCGACGAGAACGTCTCGGCCTTCGCGCACGAGACCCCCCGCGTCGTGGCGACCGCGCCCGTGCGGCAGCGTCCGACCGCACGGTCGACGGCCGGTGTCAGGCCCACGGCGACCGCCTCGGTCAACACCTTCGCCCGGAAGCGCGCTCGCGTGCCCGCCATCTCGTTCTTCGGTGTGTTCCTGTTCGTCGGCGGCTCGCTCTTCAACCCGCTGCAGGCCGACGTGGCCCAGGCCGCGGTCGACACCCCGGTGCTCGTGAAGACCCCGACGAAGCCCCAGCAGTTCACCGCCGGCGGTGCCGACCTGACGGTCGCCGACCGCGACGGCTACGAGGTCACCGTGCCCGCGCCGAAGGTCAAGAAGGCGCCGAAGGTCGACGAGACCGCGGACGCCGACGACGTCGCCACCGACGGTGCCGACGACGCGACCGCCACCGACGAGCCGGTGTCCGCCAGCAACACGCTGGCCGCCGTGGCCGCCGCGCCAGACCCGGGCAGCGCGCAGGAGATCGCCCTCGCGCAGGTCACCGCCCGCGGCTGGGGCACCGACCAGTACAACTGCCTCGTCTCCCTGTGGAACAAGGAGTCGGGCTGGCGGGTCAACGCCTACAACCCGAGCGGCGCGTACGGCATCCCGCAGGCACTGCCCGGCAGCAAGATGGCCACGGCTGGTGCCGACTGGCAGACGAACCCCGCGACGCAGATCACGTGGGGCCTCAACTACATCGCGGGTGTCTACGGCACCCCGTGTGCTGCCTGGGGTCACAGCCAGGCCGTCAACTGGTACTGATCGGCAGTTCGGGTGCCGCGCAGCAACCGGCCGCGGCGTCCCCGCGGTCGCGACGTCGAGCCTGACGAGACGCCGGGCCTCGACCGGCTGATGGCGGGGTGGAAGCGCACCGAGGTCCGCCGTGGGCGGGAGTACCAGGTGCAGCCGATCTCGGTCGCCTCGGCGCAGAAGGAGTACGTCTGCCCGGGCTGCGGCGGCGCGGTCCTGCCCGGGACCGCGCACGTGGTGGTCTGGCGCACGGACGGCGTGCTCGGGGACGCGGCCGACCTCGCGTCGCGCCGGCACTGGCACAACCACTGTTGGAGCATCGCGTGACCCCGGAGCCGACGCCCGACACCGAGATCCGGTCCGCGACGGAACTGCCCGCGCGGCGCACCGACGTCGAGCTCGTCACCGACGACCACCTCGTCCTGGTCGGTGAGCTCGCCGAACCGGCGGAGCACCCGGCTCGGGGCACGATCGTCACCCTGCACCCGTTGCCGACCGCGCACGGTTTCATGGACTCCCACGTCCTGAAGAAGGCGGCGGCCCGGCTGCCCGCCCTGGCGGACATCGCCGTGCTGCGCTTCAACTTCCGCTCCGTCACGTCACCGCGCGGCACGTCCGAGGGCACCTTCGGCGACGGCGTGTCCGAGGGCTTCGACCTGCGCGCCGCCGTCGCCGAGGTCACCGACCGGGGCCTGCCGACGCCGTGGCTGGTCGGCTGGTCCTTCGGGACCGAGGTCGCGCTGAAGCACGCGCTCGAACACGTCGAGGCCGGCCGGGTCGCCGGGCTGGTGCTCCTGTCACCGCCGCTGCACCGCACCACCGACGAGGAGCTCGCCCGGTGGGCGGCCGTCCGGGTGCCCGTGGTCGCGCTCGTCCCGGAGCACGACGACTTCCTGCGGCCGGCCGAGGCGGTCGAGCGGTTCGCGCTCGCGCCGAACGTCCGGGTGGTGCCCGTCGAGGGTGCGAAGCACCTGTGGGTGGGGGAGCGGTACGTCCGGATCGTCCTCGACGCGATCGCCGACCTCGTCGTGCCGGGCAGCGCACCGCTGTCGACGCACTGGCCGGTCTGACGGACGCGGCCGGCGGACCCTGCGACCCGCCCCCTGCACGGCGCAGGCCGACCCGGAGGCGCGGGGCGGGCCTCCGGGCAGGCCTGCGTCAGTGGTCGGTGGCGTCCGTCGCGTCGTCCGCGTCCGTGGTGTCCACGGCGGGCGCCGCGCCGAGCAGCCCGGTGGCGTGCGTGAGGACGCCGCGCAGGTTCTCGAGGTAGCCGGCCACCGCGTCGCGCTCCGTCCGGATGGCCGCCAGGCGGTCCTCGGCCTCGGCGACGACGCCTGCCGTGCGCTCCTCGGCGTCCGCGACCATGCGGTGCACGCGGTCCTGCGCGTCGGCGACGATCGTGCGCGCGTGCTCCTGCGCCTCGGCGGTGCTGGTGCGCTCGAGGTCGTCGGCCTCCTGCTGCAGACGCTCGGCACGCTCGCGGGCCTCGGTCGCGCGGCGGGTGGCCTCGGCGAGCTGCAGGTTCGCCTCGTCGAGGTACTTCTGCGTCTCGGTGACCGTCTCGTGGTGCTTCTGCAGGTAGTCCTGCTCGGCGTCGTCCCGACGTGACGCGAGCTCGGACTCGAGCGTCGTCCGGGCCTCGTCACGTTCGCGGGCGATCTCGGCACGTGCCTCGTCGCGCTCCTTCGCGAGGTCGGCGCGGGCCGTGTCGATCTCCTGGCGCAGTGCGGTGCGCTCGGCCTCCAGGGTGCCGAGCTCGTTCGTCCGACGGTCCGCGATCTCGGTGTCGACCTCGGCGTGCTCGCGCTCGCGGCGCGCGGCGAGGGTGTCCTCGTGCTCGCGGACGGCGCGCTCGGCGGCGGCGTCGGCCTCGGCGCGCTCCCGGGCGACGCGGTCCTGGTGCTCCTCGAGTTCGCGGGCGATGCGCTCGGCGGTCTCCTGCACGAGCCGTGCGTTCTCGACGCGGGTCTGCTCCTCGTCGACGCGGAGCTGCGCGTGGGCCGCGCCGACCTCCTGCTCGAGGGCCGTGCGGGCGGCGGCGAGTTCGCGGTCCCACTCGGCGCGGGCGGCGGCGAGGTCCTCGTCGAGCACCCGGCGGCGGTCCGCGAACTCGCTGTCGAGCTCGTCACGGCGACGGGCGACCTCGGCGTCGAGCTCGGCGCGGCCGGACTCGAGCGCCAGCGCGTGCGCCTGCTGCTCCTCGTCGCGCTCACGGTGCCACGCTGCGCGCCCCTCGGCGACCTCGCGCTCGAGGGCCTGTCGACGTGTGGTCTCCTCGCGGTCGAGGTCCTCGGTGCGGCGCGTGTGGTCGGCCTCGAACACCGAGCGGCGGTGCTCGGTCTCGCGGTCGAGGTCCGCCGCCGCGGTGCGGGCGTCGGCGGAGGCGCGCTGTGCGGCCTCGCGCAGCTCGGCGACCTCGTGCTCGACCTGGGCGCGGAGGGCGTTCGTCTCGCGGATCGCGACCGAGCGGACCTCGGCTGCCTCGGTCAGGGCGGCGCCGCGGATGGCGGCGGCCTCGTTGCGGGCGTCCTGGGTGAGCAGCCCGGACTCGGCGCGGGCACGCTCGACGGTGTCGGCGGCCTCGGCGCGGGCGCGGGTCAGTTCGTTGGTCGCGCGGGTGCGGGCGTCCTCGAGGGTGTCGGACGCCTCGTCGCGGGCCTCGCGCAGGGTGCGCTCGGCGTCGGCGCGGCTCGAGGCGCGGAGACGCTGGGCGTCGATGTCGGCCTGGCTGATGAGGCGGGTGGACTGCTCCTCGGCCACGCGCAGCGTCGACTCGAGGCGGGTGCCGAGTCCGCTGTAGGTCGGGGTGCCGGCCTCGTCGAGCTCGCCCTGGAGCTCGGAGACGCGCGACTGCAGCAGCCGGATCTCCTTCGCGGCGTCGGCCCGGTCGGTGTTCGACTTGATGAGCTCGCGACGCAGGTCGTTCAGGGAACGGTCGACCTCGTCGCGGCGGTACCCGCGCAGCTCGGTCCCGAACTCGGCCTCGTCGTTCGCCACGTGTCGCTCCTGGTGCTCGGCGGAGGGCCCGGTCCGGGCCGCGCACCGATTGTAATGGTGCCCGGCGGGCCGCTTCTGTGACCGACGTCAGCGCGGATGGATGCGCCGTCCAGTGTTGCTCGCTATCCTGAGTCGCTGATTCGCGCGCCGACTCCCCACCCCGGCGCGGTAGGGAGAGAGTTCGTGCGATTCGTCCTGGCGATCGTCAGTTTCGTCATCGGCCTGCTGCTCGTCGCGCTCGCGGTCGGACAGCGGACGGTGTTCGCCCCGCCGTCGTCCCTCGTCGCGCAGAGCTCGACCACCAGCTCCGCGCCGGTGACCGTCATCCCGGGGTCGACGCTCAACGCGAACCCCGGCTACCAGCGCATCAACGTCTCCGGGTCCGGCAAGGTGTTCGCCGCCTACGGCAAGACCGCCGACGTGGACGCCTGGGTGGGCGACGCCGAGCACACCACGCTCCGGTTCGACGCCGAGAAGGCCGCGCTCGTCGGTCGGACCACCGGTTCCGAGTCGAGCGTCCCCTCGCCGGAGGGCAGCGACCTCTGGTACCAGGAGTGGGACGGCGCCGGGCAGTTCACCGTGCGGCTGCCGCAGGACGTCTCCGTGCTCATCGTCAGCGACGGGAAGGCCGCGGCGCCGAGCAACGTGTCCGTCACCTGGCCCCGCGACACCGCGACACCGACCGTCGGGCCGCTCCTGGTCGCCGGCGGTGTCTTCGTCCTCGGAGGCATCGTGCTCCTCGTCCTCGCGTTCCTGCACCAGCGTCGCGGCCGCGGACCCCGCCGCCGCAGCGGTGGCACGCGTCCGCCGCGCGTCCGTGCATCCCGGCGGGCCGCCGCGGCCGGGGCACAGGTCCCCTCGCGGGGTCGTCGCAGCTCCCGCGCCTTCATCGGCGTGCCGGTCGTCCTGGTCGGCGCGCTCACCCTGGCCGGCTGCTCGTCCGACTACTGGCCCCAGGGCGTCGACGCCTCGCTCGCGACCCCGACGCCGACCGCGACGGCGACCGGCGCCGCCACCACCACGGAGCCGACCGCGGCGACGAAGCAGCAGATCAGCCGCGTCGTCGACCGCATCGCCGAGGTGGCGAAGCAAGCGGACGGCCGACGGGACCGCGACCTCGTCCGGACCCGGTTCAGCGGGGCGGCGCTCGAGCTCCGGCTGGCGAACTACTCGATCCGCAGCAAGGACTCCGAGGTCAAGGCGCCGCCGACGATCTCCTCCGGGCAGGTCTGCGTGGCGCTCCCGCAGCAGACCGACACCTGGCCCCGCACGGTGTTCACGATCGTCGCCGAGGACTGCGACGCGAAGGCCGCCCCGCAGGCGCTGACGCTCGTGCAGGACTCCGCGCGCGACCCGTACAAGGTCGCCTACGACGTCTCGCTCGAGGCCGACGCGCAGATCCCGAGCCTCGCCCCGACCTCGATCGGTGCGGCGCTCCTGACGCCCGAGTCGAAGCTCCTGACGATCGCTCCCGACCAGGTGGCGACGGCCTACGCGGACATCCTGTCGAAGGACGCGAAGAGCGAGTACGCCGACCTGTTCTCGAGCGAGGGCGACGCGCTGCGCACCACGATCGGCAAGGCCTACAAGGACAAGAAGGCGAAGTCGCTGCCGGACACGGCGGAGATCGACTACTCGTCCGAGGTCCCCGCGGACAGCGCGGTCGCCATCGCGACCGACGACGCGGGGGCGCTCGTCTCGGCCGACCTGGACGAGATCGAGAAGGTGACCCCGACGGCCTCCGGCGCCGAGGTCAACACCGAGGGCGCCGTCAAGGCGTTGTCCGGTGTGGACAGCAGCAAGAAGGGGATCAGCGCGACGTACAGCGTCCAGCTGCTCTTCTCCGTCCCGCCGGTCGCCTCGGGTGGCAAAGTGGTCCTGCTCGGGTTCACGCAGGGCCTGACCGCAGCGAGTGAGGTGCAATGAGCAACATCCCCCCGACCCCGGCCGGGCTCCGTGGAGCCGTCGACCTGTCGTCCCTCGTCGACCGCGCCCAGCGGCCGCCGCAGCCCCCGCAGTCCGCGGGTGCCCCGGCGCCGCAGGGTGTGACGGCCGACGGATCCGAGACCGGCGGCGACCTGACCGTCCCGTCGCTCGTCCTCGACGTCACCGACCAGAGCTTCCAGGACGTGCTCCAGCTGTCCTCGGTCGTCCCGGTGATCGTCGACATCTGGGCGGAGTGGTGCGGGCCGTGCAAGCAGCTCTCGCCGATCCTCGAACAGCTGACCGCCGAGTACGCCGGGCGTGTGGTGCTCGCGAAGGTGGACGCCGACACGAACCCGCAGCTCGTGCAGGCGTTCCAGGCGCAGTCGATCCCGACCGTCGCCGCGGTGATCGGCGGACGGCCCCTCGGGCTGTTCGTCGGGGCACTGCCCGAGGCACAGGTGCGTGACGTCTTCGAGCAGGTCCTGCAAGCCGCCGAGCAGAACGGCGTGTCCGGGCGGGTCGCCGTCGACGGGGCGGCCCCTGCGGACGCGACCGAGCAGGGCGAGCCGGAGCCGGAGCCCCTGCCGCCGCACCACCAGGCGGCCTACGACGCCATCGAGCAGGGCGACTACGCGACGGCGATCGCCGAGTACAAGACCGCGATCGCGCAGGACCCGCACGACCAGATGGCCGTCGCCGGCCTCGCGCAGGTGTCGCTCCTCGACCGGCTCGACGGCCGGACCGCCGACGACATCCGTGCGGCTGCCGCCGCCGGGCCGTCGGACGTCCCCGCGCAGCTCGCGGTGGCGGACCTCGACGTCGCCGGTGGTCACGTCGAGGACGCCCTCGGTCGGCTGCTCGACCTCGTGCCGACGGTGTTCGGCGAGGACCGTGAGGCGCTCCGTGTGCGGCTCGTCGAGTACTTCGAGCTCGTCGGGACCGAGGACCCGCGCGTCGTCGCAGCCCGCCGTCGTCTGGCGAGCGCCCTGTACTAGACGCCCCACGAGACGGACGGGAGGCCCGGTGCCAGCTGGCACCGGGCCTCCCGTCCGTCTCGGCGTGCGGGCCGCGACGTCCCGTCCCATCACATGTGCGGGAGGAAGCAGGATCGCGCGTGGGGGGCCGGAAGAACCGGCCTCCCACGCGCGATACGTCTTCCTGTGCACGGAACTGCTTCCGACGCGCGGAAGTGCTCCGGGTCAGGGAGCGAGGCGCAGCCAGACGGCGCCGAGCGGGGGGACCACCAGGTGCGCGGAGGCCGGTCGGCCCGCCCACGGAGTGTCCTCGGCGGTGACGACCCCGAGGTTGCCCACGCCGGAGCCGCCGTACTCGGCCGCGTCGGTGTTGAGGACCTCGTGCCACTCGCCGGCGGTCGGCAGGCCGAAGCGGCGCTCCACCGGCACGCCGGAGAAGTTCACGAAGACCGCGATGCGCTCGTCGCCGGCCTTCCGCAGGAACCCGATCGTCGAGTGCGGTGCGTCACCGCCTTCGATCCACTCGAAGCCCTCGGCCGTGCTGTCGTGCGTCCACAGCGCGGGGGAGTCCTTGTACACACGGTTCAGCTCGGCGACGAGGTCCTGCACGCCGCGGTGGCCCGGCTGGTCGAGGAGCCACCAGTCGAGGCCCTTCGCCTCGGACCACTCGGCGGGCTGGGCGAACTCCTGGCCCATGAAGAGCAGCTGCTTGCCGGGGTGCGACCACATGAAGGCGAGGTACGCGCGGACGTTCGCGAGCTTCTGCCACTCGTCACCCGGCATCTTGCCGACGAGCGAGCCCTTGCCGTGCACGACCTCGTCGTGGCTGATCGGCAGGGTGAACTGCTCGCTGAAGGCGTAGACGAACGAGAACGTGATCTCGTCGTGGTGGTAGCTGCGGTACGCGGGGTCGCGCTGCACGTACTCGAGCGAGTCGTGCATCCACCCCATGTTCCACTTCTGCCCGAACCCGAGGCCGCCGGCGCTCGTCGGCTGGGTGACGCCCGGCCACGAGGTGCTCTCCTCGGCGATCATCACGATGCCCGGGTAGCGCTTGTACGCGGTCGCGTTCGTCTCCTGCAGGAACGCGATCGCGTCGAGGTTCTCGCGGCCGCCGTGCACGTTCGGCAGCCAGTCGGTGCGGGAGTAGTCGAGGTACAGCATCGAGGCCACCGCGTCGACCCGGAGGCCGTCGATGTGGAACTCCTCGAGCCAGTACAGCGCGTTCGCGACCAGGAAGTTGCGCACCTGCGGCTGCCCGAAGTCGAACACGTAGGTGCCCCAGTCGAGCTGCTCGCCGCGGCGGGGGTCCGGGTGCTCGAACAGCGCGTAGCCGTCGAATCGACCGAGGGCCCACTCGTCCTTCGGGAAGTGCCCGGGGACCCAGTCCATGATCACGCCGATGCCGGCGGAGTGCAGGCGGTCGATCAGGTAGCGCAGGTCGTCCGGCGAACCGTAGCGCGCGGTCGGCGCGTAGTACCCGGTGACCTGGTAGCCCCACGAGCCGCCGAACGGGTGCTCGGCGAGCGGCAGGAACTCCACGTGGGTGAAGCCGGTGTACTGCACGTGGCCGATGAGCTGGTCGGCGACCTCGCGGTACGACAGGCCCGGGCGCCACGAGCCGAGGTGCACCTCGTAGACGCTCATCGGGGCGTCGTGGGTGGTGGCCTGCGCCCGGCGCTCCATCCACGCGGCGTCGCCCTCGGACCACGTGTACGTGGACTCGGTGACGACCGAGGCCGTCGCCGGGGCGATCTCCGCCTGGCGGGCGAACGGGTCGGCCCGCTCCACCCAGCCGGAGTCGGTGAGGATCTGGAACTTGTAGCGCTGTCCGACGACGGCGCCGGGCCAGAAGAGCTCCCAGACACCGAGGTCGTTGAGGCGACGCATCGCGGTGGTGCGGCCCTCCCAGCCCTCGAAGTCGCCGATCACCCGGACGGCCGTGGCGCGGGGCGCCCAGACCGCGAAGGCGACGCCGTCGACGCCGTCGACCGTGCGGGCGTGCGCGCCGAGGTGGTGCCAGAGCTGCTCGTCGCGGCCCTCGCCGAACAGGTGCAGGTCGAGCTCGCCGAGCGTCGGCGCGAACCGGTACGCGTCGTCGGTGGTCCAGGTCGCGTCGTCCTCGTCGGTCGACTCGTCGTGGTCGTAGTCGGCCTCGACGCGGTACCGGCCGAGGTCGCCGGCGGTGGCGCCAGCCCAGAGGCCGTCGCCCTCGTGGGTCAGCTCGACGTCGTCGCCGTCGGGGCGGACGATCCGGACGGCGCGGGCCAGGTGGCGGACCACGCGGACGCTCGTGCCGCCGTCGACGGGGTGCGGCCCCAGGACGTCGTGCGGCTGCGACCAGCGGCCCTCGGCGACCTGCTGGCGCAGCCAGTCCTCGATCGGGGCCGGACGTGGGCCGGACACGGCCTCGGAGCCGGCAGCGGGGGTGGCGGCCGACCCACCGGGCACGGAGGTCGGCGGCACGACGGGTGTCGGGCCTCCCGGCTGGATCCCGGGGCGCGCGGGAGCCGCGGCGACGACGGGGCTGCGCGGGTGCGACGCGTCGCCGGGGTGCCCGGCGAGCGTGGCGGACTCGTGCACGTCGCGGTCCGGGGACTCGCGCGGTGCGGCCGGGGCACCGGGCAGGTCCTCGTCCGGGGCGGACACCTTCGGCTCGTACCGGGGCGCCGGTGCGGCGCGCGGCGGCACGGGCGGGGGCGGCGGCTGGACCGGCGGCACGGCCGGCCCCCGGTCCGGGGTCGGGGCGGAGGAGGCGGTCGGGTCGTTCGTCATCGGTGGGGTCCTTCCACGACGAGCAGGTGCACGGGTTCCTGGAACGCGTCCAGGCGGACGTAGTTCGACGATCCCCAGACCCAGCGCTGCCCGGTCACGACGTCGCGGACGTCGAACAGGCCGTCGGCCGGCAGGCCGAGCGCGGCGAGGTCCAGGTGGACCGTCGTCTCGCGGGCCGAGTGGGGGTCGACGTTCGCGACGACGATCACCGTGTCGTCGCGGCCCGAGCGGTTGAACTCGCCGGGCAGGTGCTTCGAGTACACGACGGTCGCCGGGTCCTCGGCGGTGTGCACGTGCAGGTTCCGCAGCTGGCGCAGTGCGGGGTGCGCGGCACGCAGCCGGTTGAGCATCGTCACGTACGGGGCGAGGGACGCGCCCTCGGCCTCGGCGAGCGCGAAGTCGCGGGGCTTGTACTCGTACTTCTCGTTGTCGATGTTCTCCTCGGAGCCGGGACGGGCGACGTCCTCGAAGAGCTCGTAGCCGGAGTACATGCCCCACGTCGGCGCACCGGTCGCGGCGAGCGCCGCACGCACCTTGTAGCCGGCACGGCCGCCGTACTGCAGGTACTCGGTGAGGATGTCGGGGGTGTTCACGAAGAGGTTCGGGCGCAGGTAGTCGCTCGTCTCGTGCGAGAGCTCCTGGAAGTACTCCTCGATCTCCTCCTTCGTGTTCCGCCACGTGAAGTACGAGTAAGACTGCTGGAACCCGGTCTCGGCGAGGGCGCGCATCATCGCCGGGCGGGTGAACGCCTCGGCGAGGAACACCGTGTCGGGGTGCTCGTCGCGGACCTCGCGGATGACACGCTCCCAGAACCACAGCGGCTTCGTGTGCGGGTTGTCGACGCGGAAGATCCTGATGCCGAACGCCATCCAGTGGCGCAGCACGCGGAGCACCTCGGTGACGAGGCCCTCCGGGTCGGAGTCGAACTGGATCGGGTAGATGTCCTGGTAGCGCTTCGGCGGGTTCTCGGCGGTCGCGATGGAGCCGTCGGCGCGCTGCGTGAACCAGTCCGGGTGCTCGGTGACCCAGGGGTGGTCGGGGGAGCACTGCAGGGCGAAGTCGAGCGCGACCTCCATGCCGGTGTTCTTCGCGGTCTCGACGAAGTCGCGGAAGTCGTCCTCGGTGCCGAGGTCCGGATGGATGGCGTCGTGCCCGCCCTCGGCGGAGCCGATGGCCCAGGGGCTGCCCGGGTCGTTCGGGCCCGGGGTGAGCGTGTTGTTCGGGCCCTTGCGCGCGGTGGTGCCGATCGGGTGGATCGGCGGCAGGTAGACGACGTCGAAGCCCATCCGGGCGACGGCCGGCAGACGGCGGGCCGCGGTGCGGAAGTCGCCGCTCTTCCAGGAGCCGTCGGCGTTCTTCTTCGCGCCCTCGCTGCGGGGGAAGAACTCGTACCAGGCGCCGACGCCGGCGCGGGTGCGCTCGACGTCGAGCAGCTGTGTCGGCGAGGACGTGCGGAGCGAGGTGAGCGGGGCGTCCTCGACCTCGGCGACGATGCGCGGGTCGTCGACCGCGGCGAGGCGCTCGGCCGGCTCGAGGTCGGTGTCGCGGACGCGCTCCGCGGCGCGGGTGGCCGCGGGGGAGCCGGTCTCCTCGGCGAGGCGGTCGAGCAGCACGGCGCCGTCGAGCAGGGTCGCCTCGGTGTCGACGCCGGCGGCGATCTTCAGCCGCGCGGCGTGCAGCCACGTGGCCCAGTCGTCGGAGTACGACTCGACGTGCCAGGTCCACACGCCGACGTGGTCGACCTGCACGGTCGCCTCGTAGCGGTCGGTACCTGCGGAGACGAGTGTCAGCGGAACGGTGCGGGTGCCGCCGTCCGGGCGTTCGAGGACGAGGTCGGCGCCGATGATGCCGTGTCCTTCTCGGAAGACGGTCGCACCGAACGTGATCACCTCGCCGTCGAAGGCCTTGGCGGGGAACCCGTTCGGGGTCCGTGGGGCGAGCTCGGTGATCGGGATGCGCCCGATCTTCGGGCGTCGGGGTCGGTCTGCGATGGCCACGGAGGCGACGCTACCCGGAAGAGGGCGTGTGTTCCCCGGAGACGCGCGTCGTGTGGACGGCGCGCCGACCGTCGGTGCTTGTGGAGGGACGGACGGGAGGCGCGGGTCGGGGCCGCCACGGGCCTCCCGTCCGTCCGTCGGCCGGGCCCCGGACCGCGCCCCGCTGTGGTCGTCGCACGCCGGCTCTCCGGCGCGCGACGCGCAGGAGGAGCGCGCCGCCCCGCCGACTGGCGCCACTCCCGGGGCCGCGGCCCTCGCGCCTACGCCACCTCGAACAGGTGGATGCCCGGGCCGTACGCCGTGAAGACCTGGCCGGCGGGACGGAGCCGCTCGTGGTCGCGGTGCTTCTCGCTCGACCACGCCAGGCGGTACCCGAGGACGTCCTCGCGCACCGGCAGGGTCATGTCGCGGGTCCGGCCGCTGCCGTGCACGACGACGAGCACCTGGTCGGAGGGCTCGTGCTCGGGCGTCGACTCGACGAAGTACTGCAGGGCGCGGTGCACCGGCTGGTCCCAGCCCTCCACGGTCATCGGGTGCCCGTCCGGCCCGTACCAGGACATCCGCGAGGCACCGGGCGTCTCCTGCCCCTCGACGCCGAAGCGGGTGGGGCGGAGCGCCGGGTGCGCCTGCCGCAGTCGGGCCAGGGCGGCGACGGCCTCGGTCATGGTCTCGGCGTCCTCGTCGTCCGACCAGTCGACCGGGGTGAGGTCGTCCGACACCACGTAGGCGTTGTTGTTCCCGTGTTGGGTCCGGCTCCGCTCGTCGCCCGCGGTGAGCATCGGCACCCCGGCCGAGAGCATGAGCGTCGCCGCGAGGTTGCGCATCGACCGGCCCCGCGCGGCCCGGACCCCGCGGTCGGCGGTGTCGCCCTCGATGCCGTGGTTGAACGAGCGGTTGTCGTTCGAACCGTCGCGGTTGTCCTCGCCGTTGGCCTCGTTGTGCTTGCCGTCGTACGACACCAGGTCGAGCAGGGTGAAGCCGTCGTGGGCGGTGACGAAGTTCACGCTCGCCAGGGGGCCGCGGTCGGCACCGAAGGTGCTGCGCGACCCGGTCAGCGCCTCGGCCAGCCCACCGATGCCGGTCTGCGGCAGACCGGTGCGGCGCTCCTCCGCGATGTCGGTGAGCCAGAACTGCCGGACCGTGTTGCGGAACCCGTCGTTCCACTCGCTCGTGTGGTCGCCGGCCGCGCCGAAGGCCCCGGTCTTCCAGCCGTCCGGACCGACGTCCCACGGCTCGGCGATCACCAGGGTGTCCTGCAGGTCGGCGTGGTTCCGGATCCGCTCGAGCAGCGGGTGCGACGGGTCGAACCGGTGCTCGCCGTCGCGGGCCAGTGCGGCCATCAGGTCGAAGCGGAACCCGTCGACCTGCACCTCGCGCGCCCAGTAGACCAGGCTGTCGAGGATGAGGTCTGCCGTCGCCTCGACCGAGGTGTCGAGCGTGTTCCCGCACCCGGTGGTGTCGTAGTACCCGTCCCGGTAGGGCGGCGCGGAAGCAGCCCAGCGGTAGCGGTTCGCGCCGTCGATGCCGCGCAGGCTGGTCGTCGGACCGCCGAGGCCCTCTTCTGCCGTGTGGTTGTAGACGACGTCGAGCACCACCTGGATGCCGGCCTCGTGCAGCAGCCGGACCATGCCCTTGAACTCGCGCAGGACGGCGTCGGCGCCCTCCTGCTGCGCGGGCGCCGAGGCGTGCGCGGCGTGCGGGGCGAAGAACCCGAGCGTGTTGTAGCCCCAGGCGTTCTCGCGGCCGCCGTCGCGGAGCCACCGCTCGGTGTCGAACGCCTGCACCGGCAGCAGCTCGAGCGTCGTGACCCCGATGCGGTGCAGGTGCGCGATGGTGCTCTCGTGGGCGACCCCCGCGTACGTGCCGCGCAGGTGGTCCGGCAGGTGCGGGTTCGCGGCCGTCAGCGTGCGGACGTTCGCCTCGTAGACGACGGCGCGGTCGAGCGGGACCCGCGGCTTCACGACGCCGCCCCAGTCGAAGGCGTCGTCGACGACGACGCTCGTCCACCGGGGACCGTCCGCCTCGTCGTTCCCCGTCGGCAGGATCCCTCGGGCGTACGGGTCGAGCAGGGGACGCGTCGGGTCGAACCCGTGCCGCGGCCCGACCGGTCCGTCGACGAGCAGGTGGTAGCGGTCGCCCGGAGCGACGCCGGGGACCTCGCCGGCCCACACGTCGGTCCCAGCCGCGCGGTCGAGCGGGTGGCGGGTCACGCTGCCGTCGGACGCTGCCGCCACGACGAGCACGACGCTCGTCGCGGTCGCGGAGCGCAGGGAGAACCGCGGCACGGAACCCCGGAGGGAGAACCCCGGCGTGTGGTCGGTCGCTGTCTGGTGCACGCGACCAGGGTACGAGGACCGGCGCGTATCCTGGACATCGCTCATCCCAAGGAGTGCTCGTGTCCGTCTACCTCGACCACGCCGCGACGACGCCGATGCTGCCCGCGGCGCTCGCCGCGTTCACCGACGCGCTCGGCACCGTCGGCAACCCGTCCTCGATCCACAGCGCCGGCCAGCGCGCCAAGATGCTGCTCGAGGACGGCCGCGCCGCCGTCGCGCGCTCGCTCGACGCCGACCCCGTCGAGGTCGTCTTCACCTCCGGCGGGACCGAGAGCATCAACCTCGCCGTGAAGGGCCTGTTCTGGGCACGCCAGCGCGACCGCCGGCGACCCCGCATCGTCGTGCCGGGCGGCGAGCACCACGCCACCGTCGACACCCTGACCTGGCTGGAGACGCACGAGGGCGCGGTCGTCGACGTGGTCCCGCTGGACGCGCAGGGTCGCGTCGACCTGGCCGGACTGGAGGCACGACTCACCGATGCCTCGGACGTCGCCCTGGTCACGTTCCTGTGGGCGAACAACGAGGTGGGCACCATCCAGCCGGTGTCGCGGATCGTCGAACTCGCGCACGCCGCCGGCGTGCCCGTGCACAGCGACGCGGTGGCCGCCTACGGGCAGGTGCCGGTGTCGTTCGCTGCCTCCGGCCTCGACGCGCTCAGCGTGTCCGCGCACAAGATCGGCGGCCCGGTGGGCATCGGCGCACTCGTGCTCGGACGGAAGGCCACGGTCGAACCGCTCATCCACGGCGGCGGGCAGCAGCGCCAGGTCCGGAGCGGCACGCAGGACGCCCCCGCGGCCGCGGCGTTCGGCGTGGCGGCGTCGACGCCACACGCCTCGGTGCAGGCGCTGCGCGACCGCCTGGTCGCCGGCGTGCTCGCGGCGGTGCCCTCGGCCGTGCTCATGGGCGACCCGGTCGACCGGTTGCCGGGCAACGCGCACTTCACGTTCCCCGGCTGCGAGGGGGACTCGCTCCTGTTCCTGCTCGACGCCGCCGGCATCGCGGTCTCCACGGGGTCGGCCTGCCAGGCGGGCGTGCCCGAGGCGTCGCACGTGCTGCTCGCCATGGGGCTGACCGAGCAGGACGCCCGTGGGGCGCTCCGGATCACCCTCGGACACACGTCGACGGAGGCCGACGTGGACGCGTTCCTGGCCGCCCTGCCGGACGCCGTCGCGCGGGCTGGTGCCGCGGGCATGGCGTCGCGGGAGCCGTTGCTCGGGCGCTGGTCGTAGGTTCCGGCCGTGCGGGGACCGGCTACCGGGCGGCGTCGAACCGCTCCTGAGCGGCCGCGACGTCGTCACGGTTCGCCTCGGACCACAGCTTCAGCTGCCGGACCGTCCGGTGCAGCGAGAGCCCGAGGGCGGTCAGCTCGTAGGTGACCGTCACCGGGACCGTCGCGGTCGCGGTCCGGTCGACCAGTCCGTCCCGCTCGAGCGACCGCAGCGTCTGTGACAGCATCTTCGGACTCACGCCGGCGAGCACCCGCGCCAGTTCTGAGTACCGCATCGGTCGAGGGTCGCCGTCGCAGTCCGGCCCGCTGCCCAGGGCGGACAGGACCAGGGTCACCCACTTGCCGGACACCCGCGCGAGGAGCTGCTGGCTCGGGCACGCGGCCAGGAACGCGTTGTACTGCGTCTTCGCCGCGGCCTTCTTCTCCGCTGCCGTCGTCGTCGCCACGGTCACCTTCTCGTCATCTACGCACTTCTGGGTAACTCCTTCCCGTCGGGAAGCAGCTCCACCAGGGTGGAGCACGTGGACACCTTCCGACAAGCACCAGGAGACCCGACGATGACCAGCACCGACCACGCACTGCCCGGCGGCACCTGGACGATCGGGTACCGCACCGTCCCACGGTTCGGCTACGGCGCCATGCAACTCGCCGGACCGTGGGTCGTGGGTCCGCCCGCAGACCACGACGCGGCGGTGGCCGTCCTGCGTGAGGCCGTCGCGAGCGGGATCACGCACATCGACACCGCCGAGACGTACGGGCCGCGCGTGGTGAACGAGCTCATCCGGGAGGCCCTGGCACCCTCCGCCTCGGACCTGTTCATCGCCACGAAGGCGGGTGGGCGCCGGGACGCACAGGGCGGGTGGCCGGCCGCCCGCGAACCCGACGAGCTCCGGGCTCAGGTCGACGACAACCTCGAGACGCTCGGCGTCGACGTCCTCGACCTCGTGCACCTGCGCCTCGGCGACGCCGACGGACCGGTGCCCGGTCGCATCGATGCGGCGTTCGAGACCCTGGTCGACCTGCAGCAGCAGGGGGTCGTCCGGCACCTCGGCGTCAGCAACGCGACCGCCGACCAGGTGGCCCAGGCGCGGTCCATCGCTCCCGTCGTGTCGGTGCAGAACATGTACAACCTCGCGCACCGGACGGACGACGAGCTCATCGACCAGCTGGCCGACGACGGCGTCGCGTACATCCCGTTCTTCCCCCTCGGCGGGTTCACCCCGTTGCAGTCCGACGCGCTCGCCGCGGTCGCCCGCCGACTCGGTGCGTCACCGATGTCGGTCGCGCTGGCCTGGCTGCTGCACCGGGCACCGAACATCCTGCTCATCCCGGGGACGTCGTCGGTGGCGCACCTCCGCGAGAACATCGCCGGTGCCGGTCTGTCCCTGTCCGCCGAGGTCCTCGCCGAGCTCGACGGCATCGGTGGGTGACGCGAGTCGCCGTCGACGACCCCGGCACGGACCGGTGCGTATGGTCGAGAGCGTGATGGCGACCTCGGACAGCGGTGCCGGGCGGGACGGCCGGTGGGCGGTCCCGCTCCGACGGGTGTTCCCGTGGTGGTACCTCGGCGGGGCGGTGGCGACGTTCGCCGCGCTGGTGGTGCTGGAGCAGGAGGGCAGCACGGCGTTCGTGGCCTTCTGGGGTCCCGCGACCGGGCTCGCGATCCAGGACCGACAGCGAGCCGCGCGGGACCGAGCCGACCGGGGGCTCTCACTGGACCGACGGTCCCTCGTCGGTCCGCCGTGGCGTGAGCCGCTGTACACCGCGCTGCTGACGGCGTTCGCGGTCGGGGCCGGCCTGCTCGTCCACGCGATCTTCGGCGGGTGGTCCGGGACGGCGGCACTCGGTGCCGGCCTCCTGCTCGCGAGTGCGGCCGCGGGCGCCGCGCTCGTGCTGGTCGCCCGGGCCCGCCACCGACGTCGGCCGACCGGACCGCAGTCGTGACCCGCACCGCTCGGTGCGGGCGTGGGGCGGACGCACCACGGCGCGGACCGCGACCGGCGTGCCGGAGCCGCACCGGGCCTCCCGACCGGTCCGCCGGCTCGGCCGTCGCTCGGCGCGACCGGCGCGTCGCTGGCGCGACGCGAACCCGCCGGTAGCGCCGGTAGGATCGATGACCATGGTCGAACTGGACTTCTCCGAGCAGCTCTCCGCCCTCCGCGTGACGTTCGGCAACATCCGCTCGGTGGTCGACGTCGACCGCCTGCAGCGCGAGATCGCCGAACTCAGCGAGCAGGCCGGGGCCCAGGACCTCTGGGACGACGTCGAGCACGCGCAGCAGGTGACGAGCGCGCTCTCGCACCGGCAGGCCGAGCTGAAGAAGATCACCGACACCGAGGCACGCATCGACGACCTCGAGGTGCTCGTCGAGATGGCGAACGAGGCCGAGGACCAGGAGGCCGCGGACGAGGCGGCCGCCGAGCTCAAGGCGATCCAGAAGACCATGGGCGACCTCGAGGTGCAGACCCTGCTCGACGGCGAGTACGACGATCGCCCGGCCGTCATCACGATCCGCGCCGGCGCCGGCGGCGTCGACGCCGCGGACTTCGCGGACATGCTCATGCGCATGTACCTGCGCTACGCCGAACAGCACGGCTACAAGACGACCGTGATGGAGACCTCCTACGCGGAAGAGGCCGGCATCAAGTCGGCCACCTTCGAGGTGGACGCTCCGCACGCCTTCGGCACCCTGTCGATCGAGGCCGGCACGCACCGACTCGTCCGCATGTCGCCGTTCGGCGCCGCGGGCAAGCGCCAGACCTCGTTCGCCGCGGTCGAGGTCATCCCGCTCATGCCGGAGACCGCCGTCATCGACATCCCCGAGAACGACATCCGCGTCGACGTGTTCCGCTCGTCGGGCCCCGGTGGGCAGTCCGTCAACACGACCGACTCCGCGGTGCGCCTGACGCACATCCCGACCGGCACCGTCGTCTCGATGCAGAACGAGAAGTCGCAGATCCAGAACCGTGCGGCCGCCATGCGCGTGCTGCAGTCGCGCCTGCTCCTGCTGAAGAAGGAAGAGGAGAACGCGAAGAAGAAGGAGCTCGCCGGCAACATCACGGCGAGCTGGGGCGACCAGATCCGCTCCTACGTCCTCGCGCCGTACCAGATGGTGAAGGACCTGCGGAGCGAGCACGAGGTGAACAACCCCTCAGCCGTGTTCGACGGCGACCTGGACGGGTTCATCAACGCCGGCATCCGGTGGCGGAAGCAATCCGACGGCTCCTGAGCCGCGCGCCTCGCTCGTGTTCCAGGCAGGGCGACCTACCCTGATCCGGTCATGATCAAATTCGACCAGGTCACCAAGGTCTACTCGGGCAACCCGAGTCCGGCACTCGACAACCTCACCCTCGAGATCCTCAAGGGCGAGTTCGTGTTCCTCGTCGGCGCCTCCGGGTCCGGCAAGTCCAGCTTCCTGCGCCTCGTGCTCAAGGAGGAGAAGCCGACGAGCGGGCAGATCCACGTGCTCGGGCAGCGGCTCGGCGCACTCGCGTCCCGCAAGGTGCCGTACTTCCGGCGGAACCTCGGCGTCGTCTTCCAGGACTTCCGCCTGCTGCCGAACAAGAACGTCTTCGACAACGTCGCGTTCTCGCTGCAGGTGATCGGCAAGAGCAAGGGCTTCATCAGCGAGGCCGTCACCGACGTCCTCAAGCTCGTCGGGCTCGCCGGCAAGGCCACGCGCATGCCGCACGAGCTCTCCGGTGGTGAGCAGCAGCGCGTCGCCATCGCGCGGGCCGTCGTGAACAAGCCGTCGGTGCTCCTCGCCGACGAGCCCACCGGCAACCTCGACCCGACCACGTCGGCGGGCATCATGGCGCTCCTCGAACGCATCAACCAGGGAGGCACCACCGTGCTCATGGCGACGCACGACGCCAGCATCGTCAACCAGATGCAGCGCCGGGTCATCGAGCTCTCGAACGGCACCGTCCTGCGCGACGAGCAGTCCGGCGGCTACCAGACCCAGGCCGTGCCGATCCAGCGTGGTGCCGGTGTCTCGAACACCACCGGCATCCAGACGATCCCGGGGCTCATCCGATGAGGCTCGGACTCGTCATGTCCGAGGTCGGCTCGGGCCTGCGCCGCAACGCCTCGATGGTGGTCTCCGTCGTCCTGGTGACCTTCATCTCGCTCACGTTCGTGGGCACCGCGATCCTGCTGCAGATGCAGATCAACCAGATGAAGGGCTACTGGTACGACCGGGCGCAGGTCGCGGTGTACCTGTGCACCGACACCGACACGACCGGCAACTGCACGGGGGCCAAGGCCACCGAGGACCAGCGGAAGCAGATCCAGTCGCAGCTCGAGTCGTCGACGCTGCAGCCGTACATCGAGAAGACGTACTACGAGGACCAGGACCAGGCGTTCACCCGGTTCAAGCAGCAGTTCAAGGACTCCGCGGCGACGGAGTTCGTCAAGCCCGAGTACCTCAACGAGACCTTCTGGGTGAACCTGAAGAACCCGTCGCAGGCGGACGTCCTCGTCGAGAGCCTGTCGAAGGTCGCCGGTGTGCAGAGCGTCGTCGACCAACGCGGCTACCTGCAGCCGATCTTCAACCTGCTCAACGCCGCGTCCTACACGGCGATCGGCGTCGCGGCACTCATGCTCGTCGCCGCCGTGCTGCTCATCGCGACGACGATCCGGTTGTCGGCGTTCAGTCGACGGCGAGAGCTCGGCATCATGCGATTGGTCGGCGCGTCGAACCGGTTCATCCAGACACCCTTCGTGCTCGAGGGGGTCATCGCGGCCGCCATCGGTGCGGTCCTGGCCGGCGGTGCGATCACCGCGGTGGTCTGGTTCTTCGTCCGGAACTTCCTGGCGGAGCGCTTCACCGGGACGGCCTTCATCGGCATGGGGGACGCGGCGATCGTCGTGCCTGCGGTCATCGTGATCGGGGTGCTGCTCGCGGCGGTGTCGGCGTCGATCGCGATCCGGCGCTACCTGAAGGTCTGAGGTCTGCGCCGCCGGCGGCAATGCCTCGCCGACACCGGCGGCGTCTTGCCGACATCGGCGCGCCGGGAAGGTGCACGGGGCCGACGGTGTTCGGTAGTCTGTAGGGCTGCGCAGTGCAGCGGCCGAATCGAGAGGAGTCCGTCATGGCGAAGGAACGCGGGGAGAAGATCGTCGCGACGAACCGTCGCGCCCGACACGACTACCTCATCGAGGACACGTACGAAGCGGGCATGGTCCTGTCCGGCACCGAGGTGAAGTCCCTGCGCATGGGACGGGCGTCGTTGGTCGACGGGTATGCCTACATCGACGGTGGCGAAGCGTGGATCGACGCCGTGCACATCCCGGAGTACACCGAGGGCACGTGGAACAACCACTCGCCGCGACGGAAGCGCAAGCTCCTGCTCCACAAGCAGCAGATCGTGAAGATCTCGCACAAGACGGCGCAGGGCGGCTACACGCTCGTGCCCCTGCAGATCTACTTCCACGACGGCCGGGTCAAGGTCGAGATCGCGGTCGCCAAGGGCAAGCGCGAGTTCGACAAGCGGCAGGCCCTGCGCGAGAAGACCGACAAGCGCGAAGCCGAGCGGGCGATGCGCACGCGGAACCGCGTCGGCGAGTAGCGTCGGACCACCTCGGTCGGCTAGACTGAGGGACTGCTCCTCCGGGGGCATCGGTAACTCAACAGCGTGACAGCGGCTCGCACGTCCGGCCCGTATGGGGATGATCGGTTTCGACATTGCCTGTGTGCCGACGGGAAGCGGGCCGAGGACCCACGGTCATCTCGTGAACGATCCGTGGAAAACAACAAGTGCCAATTCCAAGCGCACTGACTTCGCTCTCGCTGCGTAAGCAGCCCAGCACATGAAGTCCGTCGGCCAGGTGACCGTCCCCTAACCTGATCCCGGCGTCATCCAGAGGACTTGCTGCACGGTTGCGCCTCAGGGCCGTGCGGGACTTGCACTGAGACTGGGCCCGTCGTCCTAGAAGCCGGTAGCAAAGGACGGGGCCGAGCAGAACGAATCATCCGGATACGCCCGTAGAAGACGTCGAATTGCAGCGATGGACGGGGGTTCGATTCCCCCCATCTCCACCATTCGTCGGCCGTCGAGCCGCTGTCACGCCGAGTCGCCACGACGAACGCCCCGCCACC
>NZ_MJGO01000012.1:147128-236745 GCF_001864895.1 Curtobacterium sp. MCBA15_009 | reverse complement strand
GGTGGCGGGGCGTTCGTCGTCCTGCCACCCGGCCGGACTACGCTCCGGGGTCGGACGCGGGACCCCGCTCGCGTCGAACCCGAACGAGAGGTCAGCACGTGGTGCAGGAGATCGCGATCCGAGTCCGACTGCAGGAACAGGAGCGGGTGGGACTCGCCGAGTACGAGCGGATCGTCGGGTCGGTCGCGACCGTGGCCGCCCTGACCGCCTGGCTGCCGACGCCTGACGCGCGCCTGGTCATCCGCGGGCGCGGTGCCGAGCCGGTCCGGCTCGAGACCGTGTCGTACGGATCGACGTTCGAGATGCTCGTCGTGCTCGACCAGCGCAGTGCCGCGGTGGAGCGTGCCGCCGCAGCGGTCGCCTCGCTCGTCGCTGCGGTGCGCGACGAACCGGTCGCCGACGACGCCGCCGGTGTCGCGGGGGAGCTCGACCGCCTGGACCGTGCCGCACCCCGGGGCCGCTCGGTGCCGGAGCGGACGCTCCGCGCCTTCCTCGAGGGAGCGCGCGCGGACGTGCTCGCCCGGAAGAGCACGACGCGCCTGCGTGCGGCGTCGGCCCTGCTCCGGCTCGCCGAGGACGGTGCCGAGGTGACGGTCGAGCGGGTGGAGGACGCCCTCGCGACCGAGCTCACCGAGGAACCCGTCGACGTGCTCGAGGGCACCGGCTCGGTGGTCGTGGTGGAGCCGACCACAGCCGAGCAGGCCGTGGTCCCGACGACCGACGAGCAGCAGCCGACCGGAGCGCAGGAGCAGTCCGAGCAGAAGAAGTCGGGCAAGGAGAAGAAGCCCGACGAGAAGAAGTCGGACAAGCACGACAAGAAAAAGTCGGGCGGGAAGAAGTCCGACAAGAAGAAGTCGGGCAAGGAGAAGAAGCACGACAAGAAGAAGTCCGACGACAAGAAGAAGTCGGGCGGTAAGAAGTCGAAGCAGCGCTAGCCGCCCCGCCGCCCTAGAAGTCGAACAGGTTCGCCCGGATCCCTCCGGCGCCGTACTCCCGTCGCAGGAGTCCACGGCGTCGGAGCGCCGGCACCAGGTCCCCGAACATCCGATGGACCTGCGCCGGGTGCAGGTCCCCGGAGAAGATGATGCCGTCGTTGTCGGCGTCGCTGCCGAGCTCCTCGATGAAGTCCGCGAACTCCTCGGCGGTGCCGACGAAGCCGTCGCGCTCGGACACCCGCCCGAGCCGCGCCTTCCGCGTGAGCAGCTCCCGCAGCGGGGCGTCCGGGGTGTCGCCGACCAGGCCGCGGACGGTGCCGGCGGAGACGTGGTCGCCGAAGGTGCTCGCCGGGATCGGAGCGTCGAGGTCGAGCGAGAGCAGGTCGGTCTCGGAGTCGCTCGACCAGGCGACCGCAGCGGTCCGCAGGTCCTCGTCCGACGGGTGCGCGGACGCCTCGACGAGCCGGTCGGCCTCGGCGGACGACGGCACGATCACGGGCTTGAGCACGAACAGCACGCGCAGGTCGGACGGGGAGCGCCCGGCCAGCGCTGCGGCGTCCGTGACCCGGCTCCGGTACTCGCGGACGGCCGACGCCGACAGTGGTGCGAGCGCGAGCTGGACGTCCGAGTGGGTGCCGGCGAACCCGAGGCCGCGGCCGGAGCCGCCGGGGGAGACCACGACGGGGTCGGTGTCCAGCGGCAGGGCGTTGAGCGGCCCGTCGACCGTGAAGTGGGCGCCCTCGTGGTGGAAGGCGTCGAGGGCGTCGCCGTCCGCGAAGGTCCAGTCCGACGCGTCGCCGACGTACCCGGAGCCCCAGGAGTGCCAGAGGCGGCGGACGAGCGTGAGCCACTCCTCGGCCCGGTCGTAGGCCTGGTCGTGCGGGATCGGTGCCAGGCCGACGTGCCGAGCGCTGCCGGTGTCGGTGACGACGTTGATGCCGAGGCGGTCACCGGACAGGTGCGCGAGCGTGGCGAACTGCCGTGCCGCCAGGTACGGCGGGGTGATGCCGGCGTTCACGGTCGGGGCGATGCCGATGTGCGACGTAGCGGCGAACAGGTACGGCGCGAGCAGCAGCGGGTCGTGCTTCGGGCCGCCGTAGGCCTGCCGGATGCGCAGGTCGAGCGTCGCGGGGTCGCCGAGCGAGACGGCGTCCTCGGCGATGACGAGGTCCATGCCGGCCTGTTCGAGCGCCCGGACCGACTGCTGGTAGAGCTCCGGCTTGGTCCAGTCGTGGCCCCAGTCCCAGTCCGACCGGCCCCACGCCTGCGGTCCGAAGCCGCGCGAGAAGAAGTACCCGAAGTGCTGCAGCGCCGCCACGGTCAGGCCGCCCCGGCGACGACGTGCGGCGTGGCGGTGCGCCCCGACGGTCCTCGGACCGCCGCGAAGCCGCGCTCCAGGTCCTCGATGAGGTCCTCGACGTCCTCGATGCCGACGGACAGCCGGAGGAGGCCGTCGTGGATGCCCAGGGCGGCACGTTCCTGCGGCGTGCGGCCGGCGTGCGTCGTGGTCGCCGGGTGCAGGATGAGCGAGCGGACGTCGCCGAGGTGGGTCATCCGGCTGAACAGCTGCACCGCGTCGATGAATGCGTGTGCGGCGGGCTCGCCGCCGGCGAGCGTGAAGGAGAAGACGGACCCGGCTCCCCGGGGCAGGTACCGCTGGGCGAGGTCGTGGAACGGACTGGAGGCCAGGCCCGCGTGGTCGACGCTCGTCACGTCCGGCTGCTGGTCCAGGAAGGTCGCGACGGCGAGCGCGTTCGCGCTGTGCCGTTCGACGCGCAGGGACAGGGTCTCGAGACCCTGGCGGAGCAGGAACGCGTTGAACGGGGACGCGGTCGGCCCCATGCGCGAGGCGACGTCGTCGCGCGTGGCGGTGATCCACGCGCGGGTGCCGTGCCGCTCGACGTAGCTCGCGCCGCCGAGCGAGCGTTCCGGGCGGGTCAGGTGGTCGAAGCGACCGGGGGTGGCGGACCAGTCGAACGTGCCGCCGTCGACGACGACCCCGCCGAGGCCCGACCCGTGGCCGGACAGGAACTTCGACGCCGAGTGGACGACGATGTCGGCGCCGTGCTCGATCGGCCGGACCAGGTACGGCGTGGCCAGGGTGTTGTCGACGACGAGGGGCACGCCGGCGCGGTGCGCGGTCTCGGCGACGCCGGTGATGTCGAGGACGTCGTTCTTCGGGTTCGGGATCGTCTCGGCGAAGAACGCCTTCGTGGTCGGACGGACGAGCCGGGCCCACGCGTCGAGGTCGCGCTGGTCGGCGACGAAGTCGACCTCGATGCCGAGTCGGCCGAGGTTCTGCACGAGCAGCCCCCTGGTGCCCTCGTAGATGCTCCGGGCGCTGACGACGTGGTCGCCGGCCTGCAGGAGTCCGAGGAACGTGATCGCCGCGGCCGCCTGGCCGCTGCCGACGAGGATCGCCTCGACGCCGCCCTCGAGCAGCGCGATGCGCCGTTCGACGTCGGCGTTCGTCGGGTTGCCGAGGCGCGTGTACGTGTAGCCGTCGTCGGTACCGGCGAAGCGGTCGCGGGCCTGGGCGGCGTCGTCGAAGAGGAACCCGGAGGACATGTGGATCGCCGGCACGCGGGCGCCGTGGGCGACGTCGGGCACGACGCCGCCGTGCACCTGCTCGGTCGTGAAGCCGCGGTGGTCGTTCGGCACGGGACACCTCCTGGGTCGGGGACGCGGTCAGCCTCGCAGTCCCGGACCGGGTCGTGGTGAACACGACGTCCGGTTACGTCGGCGGCCTCCGACGGTCTTCCCAGGCGTGGTGGTGGCCGGGGCTGCGATGCTGGTGCCTTGACCACCGCAGCCCCGCCCCTCGTCTTCGTCGCGCTCGTCGTCGGCGCCGTCCTGCCGTTCGTGCCGCTGGTGGGTCGCGTCGCCCGGATCGCCGCGACCATCGCGCACGAGGTCGGCCACTGCGTCGTCGTCGTGCCCTTCGGCGGGCGCATCCAGCGCATCGACCTGCACCCGGACGGCTCCGGCGAGGCCTGGGTGCAGCTCGGTCGGGTGCCGTCCGGGGTGCGGTGGCTCGTCCGCGTGCTCAACCTGTACGCCGGCTACAGTGCGCCGCTCTGGGCGGGGGTGCTGCTCGTCACCGGGGTGCTGCACGGGTCGCGGTGGCTGCCGGTCGTGGTGCTCGGGGTGATCGGGCTCGTCGCGCTCGTCTTCGTCCGGAACTGGTTCGGGGTCCTCGTCGTCGTCGGCTTCGACGCACTGGCGCTGTGGGTGGCGCTCCGGCCGTCGGAGACCACGGTGCTCGTGGTGGCCGCCGTGGGCGCGTTCTTCGTGGTCGACGGGCTGCGGTCGGTCGTGCGGGTCGCCGGGTGGCTGCTGACGGGCGCCCGGGTGCAGACGGACTTCCACATCGCCGCCGCCGAGATGCGGGTGCCGGCCGGGCTGTGGTTCGTGCTGTTCGTGCTCGTGAACGCCGGTGCGGTGTGGCTGGCGCGCGGGCCGTTGCTCGCGGTGTGGGACACCGTCGTCACCGGCGTCCGCGCGCTGACCTGAACGCGCACCGACCTGACCGAGCGCCGACCTGACCGAGCGCCGACCTGACCGGTCGCCCGGGGCTCGACCGCTGGCGACGGAAGCGGCTGCGGCTACTCCGCGCTGACCGCGGCGGTCGAGCGGAGCTGCTTGTCGACGGCGCAGCCGAGTCGCAGGGCCAGGCCCCTGGCGAGCATCTGCAGGGGCACGACGGCCTCCACCGGTCCCCACGCCGCGGCGCCGATGCCCCGGGGGCCGAGGGCGGGCACGTCCGAACCCGCCCCGCCGATGGTCACCACGAAGCCCCCGCGCGCACGGACCGCGGCCACCGCGGCCAGGGTGTCGGGCTCGCCCTGGTCGATGACGACCACCGGGGTGCCCTCGTCGACCAGGGCGAGCGCCCCGTGCTGGAGTTCGCCGACGGGGTGGGCCTCGGCCCACCGGGAGCTCAGCTCGGTGAGCTTGAGCGCGCCCTCGGCGGCGTACGGCAGTGCCGCGCCGCGCGCGGTGACGAGGAACCCGCCCGCCCGCGCCACGCTCGCGACGAGCAGCGGCATCCGATCGGCGGACACCTGTTCCGCGTGGACGAGCCGGGCGGGCAGGTCGGCGAGCTCGTCGACCAGGAGCCGGGCACGTGACGGCTCGATGCGGCCGGAGGTGACCATCGCCGCGACCATCGCCGCGATGCCGACCACGACCTGCGCGGTGAACGTCTTCGTCGGTGCGACCCCGACCTCGGCTCCGGCGCGGGTGTCGAGCACGGCGTCCGCCCGGCGTGCCAGGGACGAGTCGAGGGTGCTCGTCAGGGCGAGCACCGGGTACCGGTCGTCGAGGACGTCGAGGGCGCGGAGCACGCCCGCGGTCTCCCCGGAGCGGCTCACCGCGAGGACGAGCGTGCTCGGCCCGAGCACGGCCTGGTCGGCCTCGCTGGCGACGACGACGTCCGTGGGGACGCCGCCGATGCCGCGCACCGCCGCGGCGATCGCCTCGCCGGCGTGCAGGGAGCTGCCGCACGCGACGACGGCCAGGCGGTGGAAGCCGGGCAGACCGAGCCGCACCCACGCGCTGCCGTCGGCGGTGTGCGGTGCGACACGCCGCAGGATCGACGCCACGACGGCGGGCTGCTCCGCGATCTCCTTCGCCATGTGGTCCGGGTGGTCGCCACGGCCGGGCGTCGTCGCCGCGAAGGGTGTGGGGGTCGGGAACGGTACCGGGACGGCGACCCCGCCGGACGACCAGTCCCAGGCGTCGCCGAGCTCGACGACGTCGCCGTCACGGAGCGCCACGAACGTCTCGCACCACGGGGCGATCGCCGTGACGTCGCTCGCCACGAAGTCGCCGAGCAGCGACCGCGCCGCCACGAGCGGGGAGCCGTGGGCGGCGACGACCATCCGACCGTCCCGCGCGTCGAGCACGGCGACCGCCCACGACCCCTCGAGCTGTGCGGTCGCGACCTGCACGGCGAGCATCAGGTCGGGGTCCACCGCGAGTGCCCGCCCCACCAGGTGCGCGACGACCTCGCCGTCGTCCGCGGTCCGGAACCGGTGCCCCTGGGCGGTGAGCGTCCGCCGCAGCCGCCCGGCGTTCGTGACCACGCCGTCGTGCGCCACGCTGATCCGGTCCGAGCAGCCGCCGTGCGGGTGCGCCGAACCGACCCCGGCGACCGAGCGGGTCGTCCCCGCGCCGCCACGGACGGTCCGGACGGCGGTGTCGGCGGAGACGCGGGCGGGGTGCCCGAGCCGGGCGAGCCCGTCGAGCAGGTACGGGGTGGCGTCGTCGGCGACACGGACCGCGATGATGCCGCACATCGGCTGTCCCTTCGGTGGGGAGCGTGGGGTGGTGGATCAGGAGCGGGACGGCACCGACCGCCGTCGGGTCTGCCGCGGGTCCGGGACCGCCCGTCCGGCGGTACCCGTCCACGGATCAGGCGTGGGACGGGCCGGGGTCGTCGGGTCGAGCGGTTCGGGTACCGGACTCGGGTACGCGGTCGGGCCCCACGAGGGGCACGGCGGTCGGTGCAGGAGCAGCATCGCCGCGCGCCGCGACGGCGGCAACGGCCGCGCGTGGCTCTTGCGGTTCACCGCGCCCGGCGTGCGACGGGCCGCGGGCCCGTGCGGGGTCCCGCAACGCGGCCGGTCCCGCGGGACGGGCGGGGGCCGTGGAGACGGGGCGTGACGGACGGGAGGCCCGGTACCAGCTGGTACCGGGCCTCCCGTCCGTCGATCGCCCGGGGCGACCCGTGGTCACCCCAGCAGCGCGACCAGGTGCGACCGCGAGCGCGCGCCGACCTTGCGGTAGATCTGCGTGAGCCGCAGCTCCACCGTCCGCTGCGACATGAACAGCGACGACGCGATCTCGCGGTTGCGGTAGCCCTCGGTGACCTTCTGCACGACGGCGCGCTCCTCGGCGGTGAGCGACGTCAGCACGGCCGACGCGTCCGGAGCGCTCCGCGGCGTGCCCGGGGACGACGGCGCGGATGCGAAGCCGGACCGCAGCGACGACACCGGACCGGACTGGGGCAGCACCATCGGCGAGGGCGTCACGAGCGGACGACGCAACCCGGCGGCCTCGTACGCCGCCGCCGCTGCCGCGCCGAGCCGCGGACGCTCGGCGGGGTTGCCGACCGCGGCGAGCGCCGCGAACGTCCGGGCACGCTCGAACTGCGAGTCGTGCGGCTGGAACAGCTCGAGCGCGCGCCGCCTGGCGGTCTCCCGCGTGGCGTCGTCGGCGACGAGCGCCAGGCTCCGTGCGAGCACCAGGGCGCCCCACCGGCCCGGGCGGGCGTGGTGGTCCGCCGCGAGTCGCGCGGTGACCGCTCGGGCGTCGTCGAGGCGTCCGAGCCGCGCGTAGGCCTCGACGAGGTCCCCGAGGTGGCGCAGCAGCGCCGGGTTCCGCAGCGGGCGTCCGATGGCGTCGGCCGCCTCGAGGGCGGTCACCGCCTCGTCGAGCCGGCCGTCGAGCAGCAGGATCCGCCCGCGGAGCGCGTGCAGCTTCGCCGTCGCACCCCACAGCCGGCTCGTGGTGCGGTGTCCGAGGCAGCGCGCCAGGACGTCGAGGGCGTCGGTCGACCGGCCCTCGGCGAAGTGCCGCCACGCGATCGCGATCGCCCGCGACGGCTCGCGCAGTCGCTCGACCACCGGCGACCCGGCTTCCCACACGTCGATCGCGCGGAGTGCCTGGCGGAAGTTCCCGGAGCGGACCTCGTTCTCGGCCGACAGGGACCGCGCGGCCTCGGTCCAGACCGGGGCCACCTCCTGCCCGCGCGACAGCACGAGCGCGAACACCCGTCGGGCGCTGCGGTACCGCTCGCCGATGCTCAGCGCGTGGGCGAGCAGCAGCAGGGCCGGTTCGGACATGGCCAGCAGCTCGGACGTCGCGAGCCCGTCGTGCAGCTCGACGTCCGGCGGCAGGACCCCGTCCACCGCGGCGATGAACTCGCGCACGGAGGTGGCGACCTCGAGCGTGTGCGCCGACGCCGCCGGGGCGAGCGCGTCGGCCCGGGCCAGCAGGTCCTTCGCCTGGTCGAGCTCCCACGCCTCGGCGCGGAAGGAGGCGACCATCGCCAGCAGCCCGGCGACCCCGCCCACCTCGTCGCGGTCACCGCCGCTCACCGGGAACAGGAGCTCGTCGGCGTGCACGGCGTCGCCGCTGAGGTACTGCACGGAGTACTGCAGACGGAGCCGTCGGGTCTCGTGCGCCGTCGTGCGGAACGGCCGGATCGCCGCGAGGTACCGCGCGGCGGAGCCGAGCAGCCGGTTGCCGAGCAGGACCTCGGCGACGCCGAGCAGTGCCACCTGTTCGTCCTCGCCGCCGTCGCCGACGTGCAGGGCGCGCTCGGTGAGGGTGACGGCGGCGTGCAGGTTGCCGTCGACCACGTACGAGCGTGCGGCACGGAGCAGGGCGACGACGTCGGGGACGCCGTCGACGAAGCTCCGGTGCCACGCGGCGGCGCGCGGGTCCACGTCGGTGCTCGCCGTGGCGAGCTCGGTGTGCGCGGCCCGGCGGTCGCGCGCCGGCATGCGCCAGTACAGCGCGGACCGCACGAGCGGGTTCCGCACCGTGACGCTCTGGCCACGGACGGTCACGAGTCCGGCGCCGACCAGGTCGTCGAGCTCGTCGCGGTCCCACGCCGAGGTCTTCGCGACCGGCACGAGGGACAGCTTCGCGAGGACGTCCAGGTCACGTCCGTCGACCGCCCCGAGCGCACGGGCCGCGACGGCGAGCGTCGTCGCGGTGGGGCGCAGCGGCAGCACGACGGGCTCGACGCCCGTGAGCTGGTCGTGGGTGAGCGCCGCGAGTTGTTCGCGGAGCGCACCGGGGTTGCCGCCGGTCTCGTCGGCGAGGACGGCGAGCACGCCGTCGTTCGCGTCGGTGGGGGCCATCGTCCGGGCGAGGGCGAGGGCCTCGTCCGCGGGGAGCGGTTCGACACGGAGCACCGGCAGGGCCGCGAGCGGACCGTCCGACGGCACCGAGCGGACCGTGGCCACGACCCGCAGGGCGGTACCGGCGAGCCGGCCGGCCAGGAAGGCGATGAGCTCCTGGCTCTCGGCGTCCATGCGGTCGAGGTCGTCGATGAGCACGAGCGTCGGGGGCAGGGTGAGGGCGTGCACGGCGTCGAGGAAGTGGTGCGCCGCCGCCAGGCCGGGGGCAGGGGCTGCCGGCACACCGTCCACCTGCAGCAGGTGGGCGATGTGTGCGGTGGCGCGGGGGTCGTCGAGTGCCGTGAACAGGGATGTCACCCCGGCCAGCGGCCAGCGGGATTCACTCCCGTTGACGCCGACCCGGACGACCGGGAGGGAGACGCGGTTCGCGACCGCGTCGAGGACGCTGCTGCGCCCGGAACCAGGATCGCCGACCACGACCATCGCGGACTCCCGGGGGAGTACGGCGAGGGTCGCGATCCGGTCGACCTCGAGACGTCGACCGGTGAGTGCCATGACTCACCGGCCTCCGGGTCCGGAGGCGGAGACGACGCGGGGGCTGCCCGGCGACGCGGCGATCGGGGAGATCGCGGAGACGGTGCGCGGGCGGGAACTGTCGTGGATCGGATGCGGTCGTCGAGTGAGGGTGCACTCGGTTCCGCGTGGGAACGATGATGTCATCGTCTGTATCACCCCTCGGGTTAGGGTCTTCCGGACGAATCGACGGGTCCGGGTCGGCCGCGGATCTAGGGAATCCCCGGGCTTCGTCGAACACGCCGTCAGGATGCACGATAACCCAGGTCCCGCCCGTCCGAGTCATCCGCCAGGACACCCGTCCCCCCGACGTGCCCCCAGTCCGGGGGGTCCCGGGAGCGGCGCGACGGGGGTGCCCGGCCGGGCGTGTCGCGATGTGGGGTACAGACCTGTCCGGTCCCCGTCCCGACCACCGGGGTGTACCACGGATGTGATGTCAACCGCTGACCAGACCGACGCCCGCCTCGACGACCGGACGAAGTGGCGCGCCTTCGCCGTCTGCGTCGCCGTCGCCGCCCTGACGATCCTCGACCTGTCCAAGGTCAACGTCGGCCTGCCGTCGATCGAGCAGTCCCTCGGGGCGTCGAGTTCGTCGCTGCAGCTCATCGTCGCGGGGTACGCGCTCGCCTTCGGGCTCGCCCTCGTGCCGGCCGGTCGGCTCGGCGACCTGAAGAGCCGGCGCCTGCTCTTCATCGTCGGACTCGTCGCGTTCACCGGATCGAGCCTGCTGTGCGCGATCGCCCCGACGATCCAGGTGCTCATCGTCACGCGCATCCTGCAGGGCTTCGCGGCGGGCACCCAGATGCCCCAGGTGATCGGCCTGGTGCAGCAGCTCTTCCGGGGCTCCGAGCGCGGTCGGGCGTTCGGGCTGTTCGGGGCGATGATCGGCATCTCCACCGCCCTCGGCCCGACCATCGGCGGCGGCCTCATCGCCATCGGCGGCGAGGCGTCCGGCTGGCGGCTGCTCTTCTGGATGAACGTGCCGCTCGGCATCGCCGCCCTCGTCTTCGCGATCCGGCTGCTGCCGAAGGGTGCGCAGGGGCAGGCACGCGACCGCGAGCTCGACATCGTCGGCATCCTGCTGCTCGGCGCGGCGATCATCACGCTCATGCTGCCGTTCGTGCTCACCACCGGCGCGGGCGACTCGGGCGTGCGCTGGTTCTGGCTCGTCGGCTTCGCGGTGTTCCTCGGCCTGTTCCTGCTCTGGGAGCGTCGCTACCGGCAGCGGGGGAAGTCGCCGGTGGTCCACTTCGAGCTGTTCCGTCTGTCCTCGTACCGCAACGGGCTGTCGATCGTCGCGGTGTACTTCGCGGCGATCCCGGCGTCGTTCCTCATGGTGACGCTCTTCCTGCAGGAGGGGCTCGGACTCTCGCCGCTGTTCGCCGGCATGGTGAGCATCCCCTTCGCCGCGACGAGCGCCGTCGGCTCGTACGTCGGCGGCCGCATCGTCGACCGGGTCGGCCGGGCGCTCGTCGTGTTCGGGTTGTCGGTGGTCGTCGTCGGCTTCGTGCTGCTCATGCTCGCGGCGACGCTCACCCCGCCGTCGGTCACGCCCTGGGCGATGGCCGGGGCCTTCCTGGTCGGCGGCCTCGGCGGCGGCTTCGTCGTGTCACCGAACCAGACCCTGACCCTCGCCGAGATCCCGGTCGAGCAGTCCGGCGTCGCCGGGTCGATGCAACAACTCGGGCAGCGCGTCGGCACCGCCATCGGCACCGCGGTCGCGACGAGCGTGTTCTACGGCATCGTCCGCGGTGCCGCGTCCGGCTCCGGCGGACGGCTCGACGCGTACCACGACGCGTTCCGGAGCGGGACGACCTTCACGGTGTCCCTCATGGGGCTCGCCCTCGTGCTCGCGGTGGGGGACCTGGTGGTCCGGCGGCGTGCGGCTCGGCGCTCGGAGACCGCGGCCGCCTGACGGCGCTGCGACGTCCGGCGGTCGGACCGCCCACCGTGCGCGGTGGGCGTGCGCCGTTGGCCGTCGGGCGCGGGGTGTGCGTCGTCCGCTCGTCGGTCAGCGGCGGATGAGCTCGACGACCGCGTCGTGCACCAGGCCGTTCGTCGCGAGCGCACTGCCGTGCCACGGCCCGGGGTCGCCGTCGAGCGACGTGAAGCGGCCGCCGGCCTCCTCGACGATGGGCACGAGCGCGGCCATGTCCCACGGCTTGAGGTCGGGCTCGCCCGCGATGTCGAGCACGCCCTCGGCGACGAGCATGTACGACCACATGTCCCCGTACGCCCGGGTGCGCCACACCCGACGGGACAGCGCGACCAGGGTGTCGAGGCGGTCGTCGTCGTCCCACTGCTGGATGCTGTTGTAGCTCAGGCTGGCGTCGGCCAGGTCGGCGACGCCGGACACCCGCAGCGCGCCGTCGAACGAGTGCGCGCCGAGTCCCTCGGCGGCCCACCAGCGCTTGCCGAGCGCCGGGGCGCTCACGACGCCGAGGACCGGGCGGCCGTCGACCGCGAGCGCGATGAGCGTCGCCCACACCGGCACCCCGCGCAGGTAGTTCGCGGTGCCGTCGATCGGGTCGACCACCCACTGGCGGTGTCCCTCGCTGGTGGCCTCGGCCCCGGTGTCGGCGGTGGTCTCCTCGCCGAGGAACGCGTCGTCCGGACGCTCGGCCGCGATGCGCTCGCGGAGCGCCCGCTCGACCGCCTGGTCGGCGTCCGTGACGTGGGTGCTGTCGGCCTTCCTCGACACGTGCAGGTCCGCCGCGCGGAACCGCTCGAGGGCGATGCCGTCGGCGGTGTCGGCGAGGGAACGGGCGAAGTCCAGGTCGGCGCGGAGGTCCACGGGTCGAGCGTAGCGGGCGCGACCGCTCAGGCGGCGACGACCTCTTCCTCCTCGAGCCGGCTGACCTCGCGTTCCCGGGCGATCCGGGCCCGGCGCGCCACGAGGCCGTGCACGAGGACGCAGAGCAGGACGGCCGCGGCGAACCACAGCCCGAGCACGAGCCCGCTCCGGCCGAGCGACGCCCCCGGGAAGTACTGCAGGTCCTGCGCCGCGCGGAGCCACGCGGCGCCGCTCCAGAAGGTGTTGAGGGCCGCGAAGAACCCGGGCTGGAACGCCGGCTGGAAGATCCCGCCCGACGACGTGAAGTTGAGCATCACGAACAGCATCGTCAGCACCGGCGTGGTCCACCGACCGAGCAGGGGATGCAGGCCCACCCCGAGCGCGACGATGACCGCGTCGTAGAGCCAGGCGAACAGGAACACCTGCCACTGGTGCGTCGTGAGCACCCCGTAGACCGGCCCCGCGACGACGACACCGATGCCCGCGACGACGCCCGAGGTGGCGAGGCCGACGACCACGGTCCAGAGCGGACGCAACCGCGTGGCGAAGGCAGCCACCGCGATCGCCGAGGCGTAGCCGCCGACGCTCAGGGCGACGAGCAGGAAGAACAGGCCCTGACCGGTGGTGTCCTGGTCGCCGGTCGGCACGACGTCGACGACGCGGAACGGCACGTGCTGCTCGAACGCGATCGGCAGGAAGACCCTCTGGGCGGCACTCGCGGTCGTCTCCGACGCGGCGGTCGACACGTACAGCGTGGCCGCGGTCGTCGTCGGGGCGTACACCGCCGCGAGTTCGCGGTCCCGCACGAGCCGCTCCGCCTCGCCGGTGCTCCCGACGACGTGGGCGACGAGGGCGCCGTCGGACCCGTCGGTCACGGTCTGCGCGAACACCTGCGTCGCTGCGCCCTGCCCGACGACGCCGACGGGGAGCTCGTGCGGGGTCGGGGCGTGGAACGCGCCGAGGTAGGCCAGCCCCATGCCGGCCGCCAGGAACAGCGGCACGAGGATGTGCGAACCGAACGTCAGCAGCATCCGCCCGAGGCCCGCGGGACGCAGCACGTCGCTCGGGCGCTGCGGCCTCGGGGCGCGCGAGGACTTGTGGGTGGGGGTGTGGTGCGTGTGCGACGTCGTCGTCGGACCGGTGGAGGACGGGGCGTCGACAGCGGGGGTCGGCGCAAAGTTGTACTTTGCAACTTCAGACACGAGGGCCAACTGTACACCGCGGGGTCCGGAGTCCGGCGGCCCCGTGCGGTGAGATCGCACTTGCGCCCGGTACCGCTCGTGCTCAGCGGGCCGAAGTGCGATTTCAGTGCCGGTGCCAAGCCGGTGCCGGTGCCGGTGCCGGGCCGGAGCCGGGCCGATGGTCGACCGGGGTTGGGACCCGGGGCGGGAGCACCCGCACCCGCCCGGTGAGATCGCACTCACGCCCGGTACCGCACGCACGTGACGGGTCGAAGTGCGATCTCGGCGCCGTCGTCCATCGTCGACGACCGCGGTTCGCGGCTGGCGGCCATCGCCCGAGGTCGCGCGACCCGCCGTGGGTCGAGCCCCGAGGTCGCACGGAGTGCCGGCTGCCGGGGCCGAGGGGCGCCCATTTCGCGACCTCTCGACCACGCGACCACGCGCCGCGACCTCGGCCCCGACGAGCCCGCCCCGGCGCCCTACTCCGACCCGGGGTCGGCGGCGCCCATGCCGGTCAGCAGGGCGCGGAACGAGTCGAGCCGCTCGACGCCGGTGGGGCCGAGCTCGCCGTCCTGCACCCGGTCGACGATCTCCCAGTCGTGGGCCTGCGCCAACGGGATGCCGTCGCGCGCGGGCAGCACCGGGACGGCGTGCGACGCGAACGCGCGGAAGACGTTGGCGGGGTCGACGTGGCCGAGGCCGAACGACCGCACACCCGGGGTGTCGATGATCCAGCCGCCGTCGCGCACCTGCAGGGCGATCGACGACGACGAGGTGTGCCTGCCGCGACCGGTGACGGCGTTCACGACGCCGGTCGCCCGCGTCGACCCGGTGATCGCGTTGACGAGGGTCGACTTGCCCACGCCGGAGTGCCCGACGGTGACGGTGACCTTGTCGTCGAGGACCTCGTGCAGCGCCTCGAACGGCACGTCGTCGGAGCGGCTCGTCACGATGCGCAGGGAGAGGCACGCGAAGTGCGCCAGGAATGCGGTCGGGTCGGCGAGGTCGGTCTTCGTGATGCAGAGGACCGGGTCGAGTCCGGCGTCGAACGCCGCGACGAGGTACCGGTCGATGAGCCGGGTGCGCGGCTCGGGGTCGGCGGCGGCCACCACGATGAGCATCTGGTCGGCGTTCGCCACGATGACGCGCTCGACCTCGTCCGAGTCGTCGGCGCTCCGGCGCAGCAGGGTCGTGCGCTCCGCGACCTTCACGATCCGCGCCAGCGAGCCGGGGTCGCCGGAGACGTCGCCGACCAGTGAGACGCGGTCGCCGGTGACGACGGACTTCTTGCCGAGCTCGCGGGCCTTCGTGGCGGTGATGACGCGGTCGTCGACCAGGACGCCGAACCGCCCGCGGTCGACGTTCGTCACCCACCCGACGGGCGCGTCGTCGTACGTCGGCCGGGTCTTCGTGCGGGGCCGGTTGCCCTTCGGGTTCGGGCGCACCCGGACGCTCGACTCGTCGTACTGCCCGTACGGCTCGTCCGCGTCGGAGTCGTCGCCGTCGACGTCGTCCCACCAGCTCACGGTCGGTCCCCGTCCGTCGCGGGAGCCGACGACGCCACCAACGCCGCCCACAGCTCCGGGAACTGGGGCAGCGTCTTCGCGGTCGACCCGATGTCGTCGACGGCGACGCCGTCGACGACGAGGCCCACGATGGCGCCCGCGGTCGCCATCCGGTGGTCGTCGTACGCACCCCAGGCACCGCCGTGGAGCGGCGCCGGCTCGATCCGCAGGCCGTCGTCGAGTTCGTGCACCGTGCCTCCAGACCGGTTGACGTCCGCCGCGAGCGCGGCGAGACGGTCCGTCTCGTGCCCACGCAGGTGGCCGATCCCGGTGACCACGCTCGGTCCGTCCGCCAGCGCGGCCAGCGCGACGAGCGCCGGGGCGAGTTCGCCGCCGCGGCTCAGGTCGAGTTCGAGCCCCGGCAAGGAGGCCCCACCACGGACCCCGACGCCGCCGTCGACGACCAGGTCGTCACCGTCACGGGCCACGCTCGCCCCCCACAGGGGCAGGAGCGTCTCGAGGTCGGCACCGACCTGCGTCGTCTCGGTGGGCCAGGTGCGGATGCGGACCGTGCCGCCCGCGACGAGCGCGGCGGCCGCGAACGGCGCGGCGTTCGACAGGTCGGGTTCGATCGTGGCGTCGCGGGCGGCGATCGGCCCGGGGTGCACGACCCACTCGCCGACCGACGGCTCGTCGACGGTGACGCCGCGGGCACGGAGTGCGGCGACGGTCATCTCGATGTGCGGCAGGCTGGGCAGCCGTTCGCCGACGTGGGTGAGGTGCAGGCCCTCGTCGAAGCGCGGCGCGGAGAGCAGCAGGCCGGACACGAACTGCGAGGACGCCGACGCGTCGATCTCGAGCGCCCCGCCGCGGACCGAGCCGGTGCCGGTCAGGGTGAACGGCATCGCCCCGTCGCCGTCGTCCGTGACGGCGACGCCGAGGTCGGCGAGCGCCCGGATGATCGCGTGCATCGGACGCTTGCGGGCGTACGGGTCGCCGTCGACCGTGACGGGGCCGACCGCCAGGGCGGCGAGCGGCGGGACGAACCGCATCACGGTGCCGGCGAGGCCGCAGTCCAGGCGGACGTCGCCGTGCATCGGGGCCGGCGTGATCCGCAGGTCGGGCCCGTAGGGGTTCGGGGCCGCGCCGTCGACGGGGTCGACCTCGTCGATGCCGACGCCGAGCTGCCGGAGCGCGGCGATCATGAGGGCCGAGTCGCGGGAGTGCAGGGGGAGTCGGATGACCGACGGGCCGTCGGCGAGGGCGGCGAGCACGAGCTCCCGGTTCGTCAGCGACTTCGACCCGGGCAGCGACACGTCGCCGCGCAGGGGCCCACGGGCGAGCGGGGCGATCCAGGGCTGTGCCCCGTGCTGGGAATGCGTCGTGTCTGCCATCGGTTCACCAGGGTACTGAACGCACCGGGAGGATCAGTGGCGACAGCAACACTCGCGCGAGCGCGCACCGGCACGGCCACCGTGCTGACCGCCGTGCCGACGACGCTCGGCCTAGACTTGGCCGCGATGACGACCGACGAACCGCAGGCAGCACCGCACCACCTGGTCGAGGAGACCGAGGTGCAGCTCGACGCCGTGGCCGAGGAACAGGCGGCGGCTGAGCCGGTCGACGCGAAGACCGTGTCCGAGTCGGAGCTCCGGTCCCTGTTCGAGGACCAGGCCCTGCCCTTCATGGACCAGCTCTACGGTGCGGCGATGCGGATGACCCGGAACCCGGCCGACGCGTCCGACCTGGTGCAGGAGACCTTCGTCAAGGCGTTCGCCGCGTTCCGCCAGTTCAAGCAGGGCACGAACCTGAAGGCCTGGCTCTACCGGATCCTGACGAACACGTTCATCAACACGTACCGCAAGAACCAGCGGAACCCGTACCAGGGCACCATCGACGAGCTCGAGGACTGGCAGCTCGGTGGCGCCGAGAGCGTCACCCAGTCGATCTCCGCACGGTCCGCCGAGGCCGACGCGATCGACCACCTGCCGTCGTCCGCCGTGAAGGACGCCCTGCAGTCCATCCCGGAGGACTTCCGGATGGCCGTCTACTTCGCCGATGTCGAGGGGTTCTCCTACCAGGAGATCGCCGACATCATGAAGACCCCCGTGGGGACGGTCATGAGCCGCCTCCACCGTGGTCGCCGGCTCCTGCGGGGGCTCCTGGCGGACCACGCCCGTGAGACCGGCATCGTCCCGGACGCAGCGTCGACGGCGACGATGCGCGGACGAGGCCGCAAGACCGCCGCGGCCGAGGGTCGCGTCGAAGGGAAGGAAGCACGATGAGCGGGTGCGACTGCTCGAAGGCGAAGGCCGAGCTCGAGGAGTTCCTGCACGGGGAGCTCTGCCGCGAGGACGCGGCGGACATCCGTGAGCACATGGACGGCTGCGAGGACTGCACGACCGAGCACCGCGTCGGCGTGGTGCTCATCGAGACCGTCCGTCGCGCCTGCAAGGAGACCGCTCCGGAGCAGCTGCGCGGCGAGGTCCTCGCGCGCATCCGCCAGGAGCAGGCGACGCACTAGCGGCGGCTGGTCGGCGCCGTCGGGTTCAGCGCCCGGCGGCGAACCGCGCGGCGACCTCGTCGGCGGTGAACGCGTGGTCGTGCACCCTGGCGGTGTCGACGTCGCCGTTGTACGCGAAGCCGGCACCCGCCGGCCAGCCGGACAGCGTCTGCCGCCCGACACGCCAGTGCCCGCTGTACTGACGGAGCGTGACAGCATCCGCTCTCGTGCCCTGTTGCACCCCGTCCAGCCAGAGGGTCATCGAACGGGGCTGGAACGCCCCGACGGCGTGGTGCCATTCGCCGTCGGTCACCACGGAGCTCGACAGCAGGGTGAACTTGAACTGCGAGCCCGACTCCTCGACGCCGAAGCGCAGGCGGCCGGCGCCGTCGACGTAGAGGTGGCGGTCGCGGTGGGTCGAGGCGGCAGAACGGTCGGACCCGAACCCGAACACCCTGCCACCGCCCGTGTCGGTCGTGCGGAACCACACCTCGATGGTGAACGCGTTCGGAGCGTCGACGGCGGTGTCGGTGACGGCCCATCCCTCCAGGCCGTCCTGCGTCCGGAAGGACGCGTACGGGTTGGCGACGCAGTCACCGTCCACCCGGGAACCGGATGACGAGGAGAACGCCCCGTCGGCGCCCGACCCGCTCGAGTCGGTCACACGCGGACCGTTCTTCTCGGCGAAGTCCCACGCCAGGACGGCGTTGCCCTCCGGGCGGTGGAAGCACGGGAACGTCTCGGTGCCGAGCGCCGAGGCCGTCGCCGTCGTGCCGCTGAAACCCGCGCCCGCGACGAGTGTCGACACGGCCGTGATCGCGGCGAGGGCGGCGACCGTCGCGACGACGGGAGGCGCGCCGCCGGTCGCGGAGCCTGGCCGACGTGCCGAGCCCGGTTCTCCGGTGATGGGCGAACGGAGGTCTCGGCGCGGGGCCCCGCAGCGTCGACACGGCAGGCCGTCAGCGACGTCGCGATCGAGTCGTGTGGCGGCGAGGAGGAGTGCTGCCACCGCTGTGGTGAGCAGCAGCGGCACGGGTGCGCCGGTCCGGAGCCAGACCCCCGGCAGTCCGACCCACGGGAACCGCAGCACCCCGATGCCGAGCACAGCGTCGGGGTCGACCGGCGTGCGGTCGGCAGCGGGGTTCGCGTCGCCGCGGAGTCGGAGGTCGCCGTCCTGCTCGACCCGCTCGAGGCGGTGGAGTCGGAGGCGGTCGTCGTGGTCGGGGTCGTCGACCAGCAGGACCCTCCCGGGCTCGACGGCGTCCGCCTCGGCGGGCATCGCCGCGACGACGTCCCCGGTGCGGATCCCGGGCGCCATCGAGTCCGAGACCACCGTCGTGACGTGCCAGCCGAGGGCCGCCGGCAGCGACGCCCAGACCGCGAGCAGGAGCACGGACCAGAGCACGGTGCGTGCGGCGACCGCGAGGAGCAGCCGGGGCAGGTCGCCGACGCACCGGACGGGTCGTCGGGTGACGGTGGTCGGCATGGGCTGCTCCTCGTGGTCGTCGGTCGGTCGGTCGGGTGTCGGGCTGGGGACGCGGGAGCGTCAGTCGGTCTGGGCTTCCCAGACGAACGTCGTGCCGGCCTCGGAGGACTGCACGGTGTTCGGGGCGTCCTCCGACAGGTCGTAGCTGAACCGGTAGGTCGTGCTCGTCGTGCCGGTGGCGGGCTTCCACGAGTCGAGCCCGGTACCGAACGCGTCGTGCGCCATGAGCTCGGCGAGCGTGCCGTCGTGGACGGTCGTCGACGCCGTGAAGGTGCTGCAGTCGCCGGCGGTCCCGAGCGAGCCGCGCTCGACCTGCATGCCGAGGTACTGCGCGAGGGCGTCGTCGTCGGCCTGCTCGTCGGCGTACAGCTTGACGGTCGACGCGTTCGTGGTCGCGGCGGTGACGGTGATGCAGTTCGTGCCGGACGAGCCGGGCACCAGGTCGTCGACGTCGAACATCGCCACGCCCTGGTCGTCGTCCGTGAGGGAGACGGCACCGGTCCGCCAGGCGTTGCCGGCGTCGTCGGTGCTGCTCGAGAAGGCGGCGTACGAGGCGGTGGCGATGACCGCGCCGCTCGCGACGACGGCGAGGGGAACGGCGATCCAGGCTGCGGTGCGGCCGTGGCGGGAGGTGATGTGCATGGCTGTCCTGTCGGTCGGAACCACCCCGAGCGGGTGATATGCGAACAGCATATATGAATATCAGTTGATCGGGAAGGTGTCGCAACAGGTCGGTCGGCCCCGGTAGGGTCGCCGACATGACCCTCACCGTCGAGTCGATCACCACGTGGTCCGACACGGACGTCGCCGACGTCGCCGCCCTCGTCCGTCTGCTCGGCCACGAGGTCGACGAGCCGTCCATGCGGGCTCGCCTCGAGCGGCTCACGCCCGAGGCCGGGCACCACACCTGGGTGGTCCGGGACGGCGACGGACGGCCCGTCGCCGTCGCCGGTGCGCAGGTCACCTGGGCCTACGCGAGCGACGAGCCGACGGCGCAGCTGCTCCTGCTGGTGGTCGACGAGTCGGCCAGGAGGACCGGCACCGGTTCCGCGCTCCTCGGCACCTTCGAGACGTGGGCGCTCGAGCAGGGCGCGCGTCGCTTGAGCGCCGTGAGTGCGGCCGCGACCGACAGCGCGCACCGGTTCTACCAGAAGCGCGGCTACCACGACGCCGGGGTGCGGTACACGAAGCTCCGCTGAGCCGTGCGCGACGCGCTCCGCAGTGACCACAGCGCCCCGAACGACCACTGCGCCCCGTCGTGACGGGGCGCAGTGGTCGTTGCGGGTGTGCTCGCGGCGGTGGCTAGCGCAGTGCTCGGCCGATGACGTCGGAGGCCTCCTGGGCGGAGCGCTTCGACGACCCGGTGGCCGGTGCGGCACTGGCCGGACGGGCGGCGACCGACAGCGGCCGGCCGTCCAGGTGCGGCGACAGGTTCATGCACACGAACGGCCACGCGCCCTGGTTCTCCGGCTCCTCCTGCGCCCAGACGACGTCGGCGTCCGGGTAGCCGGCGAGCACCTCGAGGATGCGCTCGAGGGGGAGCGGTGCGAGCTGCTCGAGCCGGACCAGCGCGACGTCGGTGACCCCCCGCTTGTCGACCTCGGCGCGCAGGTCGTGGTGCACCTTGCCGGAGTGCAGCACGACGCGGCGCACGGCGGACCGGTCGATGATGCGGTCGTCGTCGAGGACGGTCTCGAACGTGCCGGTCGTGAAGTCCTGCACGGCGCTCGTCGCCTGGCGCAGCCGGAGCATGGCCTTCGGCGTGAACACCACGAGGGGCTTCTGCGGCCGGGCCCAGGCCTGCCGGCGGAGCAGGTGGAAGTACGACGCCGGCGTCGAGGGCCGGGCGACGATCATGTTGTCCTCGGCGCACAGCTGCAGGTAGCGCTCGATGCGTGCCGACGAGTGGTCCGGCCCCTGGCCCTCGTAGCCGTGCGGGAGCAGGAGCACCAGGCCGGAGCGCTGCCCCCACTTCTGCTCGGCGGACGAGATGAACTCGTCGATGACGGTCTGGGCGCCGTTCGCGAAGTCGCCGAACTGCGCCTCCCACATGACCAGCGCCTCGGGCCGCTCGACCGAGTAGCCGTACTCGAACGCCATCGCCGCGTACTCGCTGAGCAGCGAGTCGTAGACGTAGAAGCGGGCCTGGTCCTCGGTGAGGTTCGACAGCGGCAGCCACTCCTGGCCGTTCGACCGGTCGTGGAACACCGACTGCCGCTGGACGAAGGTGCCGCGTCGGGCGTCCTGCCCGGCGAGCCGGACGGGCTTGCCCTCGACCAGGAGCGAGCCGATCGCCGTCAGCTCCGCCATCGCCCAGTCGATGCCGCCGTTGCGCGTCATCTCGGTGCGCTTGGCGAGCAGCTGCTGCAGCTTCGGGTGGATGGAGAAGCCCGCCGGCGGGTTGCTGTGCGCGTCGCCGACGGCACGGACCAGGTCCTCGGAGACCGCGGTCTCGTGCACCTCGACCTCGGAGTCGTCCCGCTGGGCGGCGGGACGCTCGAGACCCTGCACGGCACCGTCGTCATCGACCTCGATGACCGGGATCGTGCCGGTCTGCGCCTCGTGGGTCTCCGCGAAGGCACGCTCCAGGCGGTCCTGGAAGTCGCGGTGCGCCTCGTCGTACTCCTCTTGCGTGATGTCGCCGCGGCCGACGAGGGCCTCGGTGTACAGCGTGCGGACGGAGCGCTTCGCCTCGATGAGGTTGTACATGAGCGGCTGGGTCATCGAGGGGTCGTCGCCCTCGTTGTGCCCGCGGCGCCGGTAGCAGATGAGGTCGATCACGACGTCGCGGTGGAACTGCTCGCGGTAGGCGAAGGCGAGTTCGGCGACGCGGGCGACGGCCTCGGGGTCGTCGCCGTTCACGTGGAAGATCGGCGCCTGGATCGTCTTGGCGACGTCCGTGGAGTACACCGACGTCCGGGCCGACTCCGGGGGCGTCGTGAAGCCGACCTGGTTGTTGATGACCAGGTGGACGGTGCCGCCGGTGCGGTACCCGCGCAGCTGCGACATCTGCAGCGTCTCGACCACGACACCCTGACCGGCCATGGCCGCGTCGCCGTGCACCAGGACCGGCAGCACCCCGAAGGTGCCGGGGGCCTCGCGGTCCTGCTTCGCGCGGACGATGCCCTCGAGCACGCCGTCGACGGCCTCGAGGTGGGACGGGTTCGCAGCGATCGTCACCGGGATGGCGCTGCCGTCGCTCGCGCGGAACACGCCCTCGGTGCCCACGTGGTACTTGACGTCGCCCGAGCCCTGCCCGGACACGGAGCCCGGCAGCGACGACCCCTCGAACTCGCGGAAGATCTGGCCGTAGGTCTTGCCGGCGATGTTCGTCAGGACGTTGAGGCGGCCGCGGTGCGCCATGCCGATCGCGACCTCGTCGAGCCCGGTCGCGGCGGCGTGCTGGATGAGCGTGTCGAGGAACGCGATCGTCGACTCGCCGCCCTCGAGCGAGAATCGCTTCTGGCCGACGTACTTCGTCTGCAGGAAGGTCTCGAAGGCCTCGGCCTCGTTGAGCTTGCCGAGGACGCGGAGCTGCTCGTCCTTCGACGGCTTCGAGTACGGCACCTCGATGTGCTCCTGCACCCAGCGCCGCTGTTCCGGGTCCTGGATGTGCATGTACTCGATGCCGACGGTGCGGCAGTAGGCGTCGCGCAGGATCCCGAGCACGTCGCGGAGCGGCGCTGAGGTGGTGCCGGCCAGGCCGCCCGTGACGAACTCGCGGTCGAGGTCCCAGAAGGTCAGCCCGTGGCTCTCGATCTCGAGGTCGGGGTGCGTGCGCTGGCGGTACTCGAGCGGGTCGATGTCGGCCATGAGGTGCCCGCGCACCCGGAAGCTGTTGATGAGCTCCTGGACGCGTGCCGTCTTGTTCACGCGGTGCGCGAGGTCGACGTTGATGTCGTTCGCCCACTGGATCGGCTTGTACGGGATCCGGAGCGCCGCGAAGATGCCCTCGTAGAAGCCGTGCTCGCCGATGAGCCGCTCGTGGACGTGCTTGAGGTACTCGCCCGACCCGGCGCCCTGGATGACCCGGTGGTCGTAGGTGCTCGTCAGGGTGATGGTCTTGCCGATGCCGAGCTCGACGAGCGTCTTCGCCGCCGACCCCTGGAACTGCGCGGGGTACTCGAGCGCGCCGGCGCCGATGATCGAGCCCTGGCCCTTCGTCAGGCGGGGGACCGAGTGCACCGTGCCGATGCCGCCCGGGTTCGTGAGCGAGATCGTCGTGCCCTGGAAGTCGGCCGGGGTGAGCTTGTTGTCACGGGCGCGCTTGACGAGGTCCTCGTAGGCGGAGAGGAACTGCCCGAAGGTCAGGGTCTCGGCGCGCTTGATGCTCGGCACCAGGAGCGAGCGGGTGCCGTCCTTCTTCGGGACGTCGATCGCGATGCCGAGGTTGACGTGCGCCGGGGTGACGACGAACGGCTTGCCGTCGCGCTCCTCGTAGAACACGTTCTGGCTCGGGAAGTCCTTGAGCGCCTGCACCATCGCCCACCCGATCAGGTGCGTGAACGAGATCTTGCCGCCGCGGGCCCGTCGCAGGTGGTTGTTGACGACGATCCGGTTGTCGATCATCAGCTTCGCCGGGATCGTCCGGACGCTCGTCGCGACCGGCACCGACAGCGAGGCGTCCATGTTCGAGGCCAGGGTCTTCGCCATGCCGCGGAGCGGGGTCGCCACGTCCTCGTGGGTCTCGTCGTGGTCGTCGGCGGCGTCGTTCGCCTCGGCCGGGATCGGCGGCGGCGTCGGCTGGCGCGACGTCGTCTTGGCCTGGATCGGGCCGCCCTGCTGCTGCGGCACGCTCGACTGCGGCGCTGCCGGCTGCTCGGCGGGGGCGGCCGGCTGCTGCGGGGCGGGCGGGGCGTCACCGGTCTGCGTGCGGTGGTAGCTCTCGAGGACCGGCCACCAGGACTTGTCGACCGACTCCTTGTCCGCGACGAACTGCTCGTAGAGCTCGTCGACGAGCCACTCGTTCGCCCCGAATTCGCCCGCGGTCTCGTCCGTTCCCGTCAGATGGCTCGACACAGCCGATCGCCCACTCTCCGTCGATAGATGCTCGTGTGTGTCGTGCGGAGCAACCCTGCCCCGCACAGGTGCCAAGCCTAGCCGCTCGGACATGTCCGTTCCGTGTCAGGCGCGGCGCGGGTCGGCCCCGGTCCGGGGTCCGCGGGGAGCCGTACAGTGGCGTGCATGAGGTTCTACGAGACCCGGCCGACGCACGACCTGACCTACTCCGACGTCTTCCTCGTCCCCAGCCGTTCCGGGGTGACGAGCCGGTTCGACGTCGACCTCTCGGCGGGTGACGGCAGCGGTGCCACCATCCCGATCGTCAGCGCCAACATGAACTCGGTCACCGGCCCGCGCCTCGCGGCGACCCTCGCCCGCCGCGGTGGCCTCGGGGTGCTCCCGCAGGACATGCACCTGCAGGACCTCGACGCCGCGATCCGCTGGGTGAAGGACCAGCCGGTCGCGTTCGACACCGCCTACGACATGGGCGCGTCGACCACCGTCGCCGAGGCCCTCGAGCAGCTCCTGCCCGTCGCCGGCCGCGGTGTCGTCGTCCGCGACGCCGACGGCGAGTACCTCGGCTGCGTCCCCGCCGGTCGGCTCGGCGACGCCGGCCCCGACGCGACGCTCGGCGACCTGCTGCACGGCGCCTCGACGGCGATCGACGCCGACGACGCCGGGACGCCCCGTCACGTGTACGACGTGCTGAGCGCCGCCGGCGTCGACTTCGCACCGGTGGTCCGGCACGGCAGGGTCGTCGGCACGGTCAGTCAGACGAGCGCGATCCGCTCCGACATCTACACGCCGGCGGTCGACGCCTCCGGACGTCTCCGCGTCGCCGCCGCGATCGGCATCAACGGCGACGTCGCCGCGAAGGCCCAGGCCCTCGCCGCCGCCGGCGTCGACGTCCTCGTGCTCGACACCGCGCACGGCCACCAGGAGGGCATGCTCCGCGCCCTGCGCACCGTCGCCGGACTCGGGCTGGGGATCCCGCTCGTGGCGGGCAACGTGGTCACCGCCGACGCGGTCGCGCACCTGGTCGACGCCGGTGCCGACATCGTCAAGGTCGGCGTCGGACCGGGTGCGATGTGCACCACCCGCATGATGACCGCGGTCGGACGCCCCCAGTTCTCCGCCGTGCTCGAGACCGCCGCGGCCGCCCGGTCGCTCGGCGCGCACGTCTGGGCCGACGGCGGGGTGCGGTACCCGCGCGACGTCGCACTCGCGCTCGCGGCCGGTGCGTCCGCCGTGATGATCGGCTCGTGGTTCGCCGGCACCCTCGAGGCGCCGGGCGTGCTCCGCCGCGACGCCGCGGGCAAGGCGTACAAGGAGAGCTGGGGCATGGCCTCGGCGAAGGCCGTCCGTGAGCGCTTCGAGCGGCTCGACCCCTACGAGCGGGCCCGCAAGGCGCTCTTCGCCGAGGGGATCTCGTCCTCGACGATCTACCTCGACCCGGAGCGTCCGAGCGTCGAGGACCTGCTCGACATGATCACGACCGGCGTCCGCAGCTCGGCCACCTACGCCGGGGCGTCCTCGATGGCCGAGTTCGCCGAGCGCGCGCTGGTGGGCATCCAGTCCGCCGCCGGCTACGAAGAGGGCAAGCCGCTCCCCGTCAGCTGGTAGGAGCTCCCGCTGCCCCTCCCGCGGGAGCGACAGATCCCTGCGGAACGTTCGCAGGGATCTGTCGCTTTCGCGGGGGTGAACGCGGCCGTGCGACGGACGGGAGGCACGGTGCCAGCTGGCTCCGTGCCTCCCGTCCGTTCTCCGGTCGCGTCTACCGGCGTCGGGTCGCGTCCTCGACCTCGCCGACGAGTTCCTCGAGGATGTCCTCGAGGAAGAGCACGCCCGTCGTGCGGCCGTCCGCGTCGAAGGCGCGCGCCACGTGGCGGCCGGCCGCCCGCATGGTCGCGAGCGCGTCCTCCAGGTCCATCTCGGTGTAGAGCGAGATGAGCTGGCGGATGCGCTTCGGCGGCACCGGGTCGTCGAACTCGTCCGGGCGCAGGTCGATGACGTCCTTCACGTGCACGTAGCCGGTGGGGGAGCCGTCGTCACCGACGAGCACGTAGCGCGAGAACCCGCGCTGCGCCACCGCACGCTCGACGTCGCCGGGGGTGGCGTCCTCGGGCAGGGTGACGAGCTCGGCCATCGGCACGGCGACGTCCTTGACCTTCTTCTCGGTGAACTCGAACGCCAGGGCGAGCTTGCCGTCGTCGGTCAGCGTGCCCTCGCGGCGGGACTGCTCGACGATGGTCTGGACCTCCTCCACCGTGTAGGCGCTGACGGCCTCGTCCTTCGGCTCGACCCGGAACACGCGGAGCACGGCGTTCGCGACCTCGTTCAGGCCGACGATGACCCAGTGCAGGCCGTGACCGATGTACCAGAGCGTCGGCACGAGCAGCAGTGCGGCGCGGTCCGGCATCGAGAACGAGATGTTCTTCGGGACCATCTCGCCGAACACCACGTGCAGGAACGACACGAGCAGCAGCGTGAACACGAAGGCCACGGTGCCGATCACCTCGACGCTCCAGCCGGTCAGGTGCAGCGGCACCTCGAGCAGGTGGTGGATCGCCGGCTCGGAGACGTTCAGGATGAGCAGCGAGCAGACCGTGATGCCGAGCTGGGTGGTGGCGAGCATGCGGGTCGCGTGCTCCATCGCCCACAGGGTCATCTGCGCGGCCTTCGAGCCCTCTTCGGCCCGGGGCTCGATCTGCGAACGGCGCGCGGAGATGACGGCGAACTCGGCCGCGACGAAGTAGGCGTTGCCCAGCAACAGGACGACGAGCCAGAAGATGCCCCACCAGTCGGAGCTCATCGGGTGCTGCCCTTCGTCGTGGCCTTCGCCGGCGTGGTCTTCGGGGTGCTGCGGGTGGACGGGATGATGATCGCCGTCGCTCCGGTGTCCTGGGACGGGGGCGTCGGGGTCCAGCGGATGCGGTCGATCCGTCGGCCGTCGAGCCGTTCGACGCGGAACACGCCGCCGTCGAGCGGGACCTCGTCGCCGACGACGGGCAGCCGGCCGAGCGTCGACATCACGAAGCCGCCGACCGTCTCGTAGGGGCCGTCCTCGGGGACCTTCACGCCGGCGCGGTCCTCGAGCTCGTCGGGACGGAGCAGCCCGGGGAAGGTCAGCCAGTCACGGGAGCGCACGACGTCGATCCGGGCGCGGTCGTGCTCGTCCGAGACCTCGCCGACGATCTCCTCGATGAGGTCCTCGAGCGTGACGACCCCGGCGGTGCCGCCGTACTCGTCGACGACGATGACCATCTGGTAGCCGCGGCCGCGGACCTCGGCGAGCAGGGTGTCGCCGGGCATCGTCTCGGGCACACGCTCGGCGTCGGTCATGAGCGCGCCGACGGGGACCTCCGGGCGCTTCTCGCGCGGGACCGCCACGGCCTGCTTGACGTGCACGATGCCGACGACGTCGTCAGCGTCCTCCTCGATGACGGGGAAGCGGCTGAAGCCGGTCTTGCGGGCCAGTGCGATGACGTCCTCGGCGGACTCGGACACCCGGATGGTCGAGAGCCGGGGGCGCGGGGTCATCACGTCGCTGGCGCTCAGCTCGGAGAACGAGATCGTGCGTTCGAGCAGCGTCGCGGTGTCCTGTTCGAGGGAGCCCTCGGACGCCGACCGGCGCAGCAGCGACGTGAGCTCCTCGGCGCTGCGGGCACCGGACAGCTCTTCCTGCGGCTCGATGCCCATCGACCGGAGCACGGCGTTCGCGGTGCCGTTGAGCAGCGCGACCGCCGGCTTGAAGACCGTCGTGAACGCGATCTGCAGCGGCACGACGAGCTTCGCGGTCTGCAGTGGCAGCGCGAGCGCGAAGTTCTTCGGCACGAGCTCGCCGAGGATCATCGACAGCAGGGTCGCGATGACGAGCGCCACGATCGAGCCGACGGTCTCGACGACGCCCTGCGGCAGGTCCATCGCGAGGAACGGGGCCTCGAGCAGTTTCGCGATCGAGGGCTCGAGCAGGTACCCGGTCAGCAGCGTGGTGAGCGTGATGCCGAGCTGCGCGCTCGACAGGTGCGTCGAGGTGACCTTCAGCGCACCGATGACCGGCGACAGACCGGACTCACCGCGGTCGCGACGTGCCTCGACCTCGGCGCGGTCGAGGTTGACGAGCGCGAACTCGGACGCGACGAACACACCGGTGCCGAGCGTCAGCAGGATGCCGCCGATCAGCATGACGACGTCGATCGGACTCATGATTCACCTCCCGCCGGGCGCGAGGCAGTGCAGCTCACCGAGTGAGCGACGGATGAGTGAGGCGAAGAACTGTTCGGGGGATCGTCCACAGTGCTGCTCATCGTACTGCCTGCTCCGTCGCCCGGCCGAGAGTCCGTACAGGAACCGGGCTCAGGCCGTCACCCGGGCGCGGTGGTACTGCTGCGGCTCGTAGTCCACCGACACCCCGAGCTCGACGGCGGCGCGCAGGGCGAAGCCGGGGTCGCGGAGCATCTCGCGCCCGATCATCACGACGTCGGCCTGGCCGGTCGCGACGATCTGCTCGGCCTGGAAGGCCTCGGAGATCATGCCCACGGCGATGGTGCCGATGCCGGCGTCGCGCTTGACGGCGGCGGCGTGCGGGACCTGGTAGCCGGGGCCGACCGGGATCGGCGCGCTCGCGACGTTGCCACCGGTCGAGACGTCGGCCAGGTCGGCGCCGTGCTCGGCGGCCCAGCGGGCGACCTGCGTGGTCTCGTCGAGCGTCAGCCCGCCGTCGACCCAGTCGGTCGCCGAGAAGCGGACGACGATCGGGAAGCCTGCGCCGACCTCGGCGCGGACGGCGTCGACGACCTCGAGGAGCGCGCGGGCGCGGTTCTCGAGCGAGCCGCCGTACGAGTCGGTGCGGTGGTTGCTCAGCGGCGACAGGAACTGGTGCAGCAGGTAGCCGTGCGCCGCGTGCAGCTCGACCAGGTCGAACCCGGCCTCGACGGCGCGGCGGGCGGCCTGCGCGAACGCGAGCCCGACGACGCGGATGTCCTCGGTCGCGAGCTCGCGCGGCACGTCGTAGCCGTCGAACGCCTCGGCCGACGGCGCGACGGTGCTCCAGCCGCCCCGGTCGGCGGGGACGGTGCCGCGCTCGGAGTCCCACGGGCGGAAGGTCGACGCCTTGCGGCCGGCGTGCGCGAGCTGGATGCCCGCCGCCGCGCCCTGCTCGTGCAGGAAGTCGACGATCGGCCTGAAGGCGTCACGCTGCTGGTCGTTCCAGAGGCCGAGGTCCTGTGGGGTGATCCGTCCCTCCGGCACGACGCCCGTGGCCTCGACGACGACCGCGCCGGCCCCGCCCTTCGCGAACCCGCCCAGGTGCACGAGGTGCCACGGCGTCGGGACGCCGTCCTGCGCGTCGACCGAGTACTGGCACATCGGCGAGACCCAGATGCGGTTGCGGACGGTCAGGTCGCGGATGGTGATCGGTTCGAACAGGGCGTGCGTCACGCGGGACTCCTCAGATGACGGGCGCCGGCTGCTCGGCCAGTTCCGTCAGGAACGACCGCAGTGACGCCGACGACGTGTAGTGGTGGCCGACCGCCCCGATCGCTTCCGCGCCGGCGGCGTTCTCGGCCCTGTTGTCCACGAACACCATCTGCGCGGGTTCGATTCCCAGTCGCGCGCAGGTGTCGCGGTAGATGGATGCGTCGGGCTTCAGGACGTGCTCCTCGGCGCTCACCACGACGGTCTCGAACAACGAGCCCATCGGCGACCGGCGGTACGGGTCGCCGAAGTCGAAGCCCGCGTTCGAGAGCAGTGCCAGGCGGGTGCCGGCGTCGTGCAGCTCCTCGACGACCTCGAGGGTCGCCGGCTCGACCTCGAACCACCCGGTGAAGTCGACCGCCCAGAACCGGTGGATCTCGGAGATGCTCCAGGACCGTCCGGTCCGTTCGGCGATGGCACGCCAGTACGCCACGACGGACAGGTCGCCGCGGTCCAGGTCGTGCCGGAGCTCCTGGTACACGGGGAACAGCTCGTCGGCCGGCACGCCGGTCAGCTCGACGAGGGCGTCGCGCGAGGCGTGCGGCGTCCGGCTGATCACCTCGCCGTAGTCGAAGACCACCACGCGACCGGGCAGGAACAGGCTCATGCGCTCCACCGTAACGTGGGCGCGGTGAACGACTTCGTGCCCGTCCGTCCGTCCGATGCCGCCGCGTGGGTCACCGCGCCGACCGGGGAGTCCACCAAGTACCGCCGCGGGGTGCTCGGCGTGGCGACGGGCTCGGACCGGTACCCCGGCGCCGCGGTGCTGGGCGTCGACGCCGCCGTGCACACCGGCGTCGGCATGGTCCGCTACGTCGGACCCGACCGCGCGTCCGACCACGTGCTCACCCGCCGCCCGGAGAGCGTCGTCGGCGTCGGCCGCGTGCAGGCCTGGCTGGTGGGCTCCGGGATCTCGGCCGGGTCCCTCGGCGAACTCGACCCGGCGACCGCCGACGCCTTCGGTCACGCGTCCGACGACGGTGTCCCGGTGGTCGTCGACGCCGGCGCGATCCCGCTCGTCGACCTCGGGCCGCTCGCCGTGCTGACCCCGCACGCGGGCGAGGCCGCGACGCTGCTCGGCGCCTCCCGCGAGTCCGTCGAGGCCGACCCCCCCGCCGCGGCGCTCCGTGCCGCCGAGCAGACCGGCAGCGTCGTGCTCCTCAAGGGCGAGCGGACCCACGTGGTCACCCCGGACGGTTCCGTGCGCCTGGTCGCCTCGTCGGCGACGCCGTGGCTCGCGGCCGCCGGCGCCGGGGACGTGCTCGGCGGGGTGGTCGGTGCGCTCGTCGCCGCGCGGCAGGGTGCGGCGGAGGCGTCCGGCTCGTCGCTGACGCCGTCCGACCTCGCCCACCTGGCGGCCTCCGCCGCGGTGGTGCACGGCCTGGCCGCACGGCGGGCGTCCGGCGGGGGACCCTTCCCGATGACGGCACTCGTCGCGGCGCTGCCGGGCGTCGTCCGCGACCTCGTGGTCGACGGCGACGCACGCGGGTAGCGCTCCGCCCGCGCCGGCGAGCGCGCCGGTGCGTGCCCTGGACGTCCGCACCGACGGACGGGAGGCACGGCGCCCGCTGGCACCAGCCTCCCGTCCGTCCGTCCGTCCCCGGTCACGTCACGGGCGTGACGCGCGCGACCGACGCTCAGCCGGGCCCGTCGCTCGCGGCGGCGAGCAGCGGCACGACGACGTCGCCGATCGGGGTGGGCAGGCCGTACCGGCGGGCGCGGCGGCGCAGGACGTCGTTCCGCACCGACCACTCCAGGGGCCGGCCGGCCTCGCGGTCCGTCAGGATCGACGTGCCCGCGTCGGCCGGGGAGTCGCGGAAGCCCTGCAGGATCCGTCCGGGCTCGTCGTCGTCGAGCACTGCCCCGTCGGCGCGGGCGACCGCCGCGGCCTCGGCGAGGTAGGCCAGCGTCAGCGCGCCGACGTCGTCACGGGCGTACATGCCCGACCGGCGGCCGGTCAGGACCATGAGCCCGGCCGCCGCGTTCTGCAGCAGCTTCCGCCAGGCGAGTGTCCGGAAGTCGTCGGCGGCCTCGACGGTGCAGCGCGTGCCCGCGAGCGCTGCCTGCACGGTGTCGACGCCCGCGGTGCCGCGCGGCAGCGTCAGCCGGGGTGTGGCCCGGAGCTCCACCGAACCGTCCGGGCGGGTCCGGGCGGGGAACCAGACGACGGCCGGCACGACGCGGCCGCGCGGCACGAGCGGCGCGACCGTCGACACCTGTTCGATGCCGTTCTGCAGGACGCAGACCACGGTGTCCGGACCGCACAGTGCCGCCAGCCAGGGTGCGGCCGCCCGGTTCTGCGTCGCCTTCACCGCGAGGAACACCACGTCGGCGGTCGGGGTCGGTGCGACGGGGTCGGTGTGCACCGGACCGGGCACGGTCACCTCGGTGCCGCCCAGGTCGACGACGAGCTCCGCGCGTGCCGTCCGCCCGGCGAGGAAGGGCGTCCGACCGGCCTCGTGCAGCACCGCCGCGACGGTGGCACCGATCGCGCCCGGCCCGACGACGGCGACGGCGGCTTCGACGGTCTGTGGAGCGGTCTCGTCCATGCCGACGAGGCTACGACCTCGCCCGTGCCGCGCGCTCGTGAGGGGCGCGGCTCCGCCTGTTCCTCGTCGAGGTCGCCATTCGAAGGGCGTCTGTCCGGCTCCGACAGGTGCGCGCGGCGGCGCCATCGTCCGTCACGAGCCCCGACGAGGAACGCCCCGCCCCTCGGTGGAGGGGCGGGGCGTTCCAGGACGCTGGGACGATCAGTCGTCGAGGTGCGCGACCGCGTAGTCCGCTTCCGACTGGGTGAACTTGTCGGCGACGTCACTGGTGAGCTGGTCCCGGATCGCTTCCGGGGACATGCTCATGGTCGTTTGGTAGTCCTTCGCCGTGGCGAGCGCGTTCGCGTTCCAGTCAGCGTCGACGTGGTCGACTGCGTACGCCGCGGCCTCGTCGGAGAACTTGTCCGCGACGTCCGACGTCAACTGTGCCCGGATGCCTTCCTTCGACATGTGCATGATCTCGGAGTAGCTCTGCGCCGAGTTCAGCGCGGACGTGTACTCGGCCGGGACGTCAGCGGCCGCCTGGCTCTCCGACGTTTCCTCGGACGGCTCCTCGGACGGCTCCTCCGTGGGGGCGGCGGCAGGTTCTGACGCGGCATCCTCGGTCGCGACCGGTGCCGACGTCTCGAGCGACTTCGACACCGAGTCGACCGCGGCCGCGTAGATCGAAGCGGTCGCGATGCCGACGATGAGCGCGAGACCGCCGATGATCGTCCCGGCGATGGCGAGGCCGCGCGTGCGGTTCTTCTGCACGAGTCCGACGATGCCGAGAACGACCGCGACGAGGCCGAGGAAGATCGACACGAAGTTCACGAACGGGATGGCACATCCGACGATCGCGACGATGCCGACGATCAGGGCGGTGAGACCCAGGCGCGTAGGGCGCTTGCTGGAAGTCGGTCATCGGGTTCCCCTGTTCAGACTGCGGACCGGCTGAGCATGTGAGCAGCGTTCACATCGTCGCGACCCGCAACCGGGGGCATTCCGGCTGTCGCCCCTGCTTCGACGTCGTCATGACGCCACTCCGACCGGCGGCTCGCCTCCCGACTGCCGGCTGACCAAGTGACCAGGGGCGTCTCGCACTGCTCGGGTCGGGCGGGGACGCGGACCGCCTCCGGCAGGGGCCACCGGCGAACCGGGCGTCCGCGGATCCGGGGGAGCGGGACCGCTGACCGGCGCCGGAGACGGGTCACGTGCCGTCGACGCGACCACCCGGCGGACGGCAGGCCCGGTGCCAGCTGGCGCCGGGCCTCCCGTCCGCCGGTGCGCACGGCACGGACGTGCGGTGCGTCGCGGACGTCAGTTCGCGGGGGTGGCGTGCACCAGGAACTCGACCGCGCCCGAGTCGTCGACCGTGACGAAGCCGAGGCTCGGGGCCTGCACGTCGAAGTCGGAGAAGGTGACCGGGATCGATCCGGAGATGTCGACGCCGTCGCCGTTCAGACCGATCTGGAGCTCCGCGGTGACGTCCTTCGTGACGCCGTGCATCGTCAGCTCGCCGGAAGCGCGGACCGTCTTGGTGTCCGAACCGCTCGGCACCGCGTCGGCGACGGGCTCGGTGAGCGTGAAGGTCGCCTCCGGGAAGGCGGAGGTGTCCAGGGCCGAGTCGCGGAAGTACGAGTCGCGCTGGTCGGAGTCCGTGGCGATGTCGGCGACCTGCACCGTGATCGTCGCCTTCGTGATGGACGTGCCGTCGACGGTGGCGCTGCCCGAGACGCTGTCGGTGCGGCCGGTGACCGTCACGTCCGAGCCGTTGAGGACCTCGTGGACGCGGTAGCCGGCCTCGGAGTCGCCGCCGACGGTCCACGCCCCGGACAGGTCCGCTGTGTCGAGGGTGGAGGCCTGACGGCTGGCCGCGACGGACGGGGCGGCCGAGGCCTTCGCGTTCTCGCTGTTCGTGTACACCTTCGTGCCGACGACCACGCCGACGACGGCGAGGACGACGACGGCGGCGACGACGGAGATCCAGATGACGGCCTTGCGGCGCTTGCGCGGGGTGTCGGTGGTCACGGGCAGAACGGTGACACGTCATGGTTGGGGGAACCTGTGGATCCCGGCCGCTACGCTCGTCCGGTGCAGAGGACGCGGTGGATCGAGCTCGGGGGCTTCGTGGCCGCGTTCGCCCTCGTGCACGCCGTGCTGTGGTGGCTCACCTGGACGTCGGCGAACCTGCCCCTCGGGGACGTCACCATCACCTACCGACGGTGGATCGAGACCGGCCACTCGGCCCACTTCTGGGTCGGGATCGACGGCGAGTGGGTCTACCCGATCCTGGCGATCGTGCCGATGGCCGCCGCCGCGCTCGGTGGCACCCCCTCGATCGCCACGGGCTGGATGCTGCTCATGGTGCTGCTCGACGCGGTGGCGTGCGCGTTCCTGTGGCGCTTCCGGGTGGGCGTGCCGATGCGCTCCCGGCCGGTCGGTCGCGCGGCGCCCGGTGTCCGCGTCGTCTGGTGGTGGCTCGTCTTCCTGCTCGCGCTCGGGCCGATCGCGCTCGGCCGCATCGACACGGTCGCGACCGTGCTCGCGCTGATCGGCGTCGCGTTCGTCGTCACACGGCCGGCCGTCGCCTCCGCGCTCTTCACCGCCGGGGCCTGGACGAAGGTCTGGCCCGCCGCCCTGGTCGTCGTCCTGCTCCTGCTGCGCCGCGGACACCGCGGGCCGGTGCTCAGCGGCGCCCTCGTGGTCACCGGGCTCATCGTGCTCGTGGACGTGCTGTGGGGTGGCGCGCCGTACCTGCTGTCCTTCGTGACCGAGCAGACCGGCCGCGGGTTGCAGATCGAGGCTCCGCTCGCGACCCCCTTCCTGTGGGCGGCCGCCGCCGGGGAGCCCGGCGCCGCCGTGTTCTACGACCAGGACATCCTGACCTTCGGCGTCTCCGGAGCCGGTACCCACCTGGCCGCGGCGGTGTCGACACCGCTGATGGCCGTCGTCGTCCTCGCCGGCGTCGCGCTCGCGCTCTGGGCAGCGCACCGCGGCGCGCGACGGGTCGAGCTCGCGCCGGTGCTCGCGCTGCTGTTCGTCGCCGCGCTCATCGCGACGAACAAGGTCGGTTCGCCGCAGTACATCGGCTGGTTCGCCGTGCCGGTCGTCTGGGGGCTGGTGGCCGGATCGCCGAGCGCGCGGCGGTTCGTGCCGGTGGCGATCGCCGCGCTGCCGACCGCCGTGCTGACGCAGCTCGTCTACCCGGGCTTCTACGACCAGGTGCTCACGCTGCAGCCCTGGATCCTCGTGGTGCTCACGGTGCGGAACGCCCTCGAGGTCGCGGCGCTCGTCTGGGCCGTGGTCGTGCTCGTGCGGATGGGACTGCGCGGCCCCGACGTGGCTATGGTGCCGGGGCGCCGCGTCGGAGCGCGTGGGTCGGGCGCGGTCGACGCGCGGGGGGACGGCTCGCTCGCGGGATGACGGCGCCCACGCGGCGACGGCGCGCGTGCCGACGGTCGGCGGGGCAGGATGGGCGCATGATCGTCGCCTTCTCCGTCGCTCCCTCCGGTGGGCCCGCTGCACAGTCGGACGGCTCCGTGCACGACGCCGTCGCTGCCGCCGTCCGCATCGTCCGCGAGAGTGGCCTGCCGAACCGGACCTCGTCGATGTTCACCGAGCTCGAGGGGGAGTGGGACGCGGTCATGGACGTCGTCAAGCGTGCCACCGAGGCCGTCGGGCAGTACGGCACACGGGTGTCCCTCGTGCTGAAGGCCGACATCCGGCCGGGTCACACCGGCGAGATCGACGGCAAGCTCGACCGGCTCGAGGCAGCACTCGGCGAGTAGCCCCGCACGCGCGGCGTCCGGTGGTCGTCGGTCAGCGCCGGCCGCGGCGACGTTCCGGGATCGCGCGGCGGCGGCCCTGCCGCCCGGCCACCAGGAGCACCACGAGCGTCACGACGACCACGACGGCGACGACGCCGACCACGAGCATGCCGATCGGGTCCGTCCGGTCCTCGCAGTTCGCCGGCGCGCCTGTCGTGCACGAAGCGAGCACGGTCATGGTCGTGTGCATGCCGTCATCCAACCGCAGGCCGGACCGCGACACGCCGACGGAGGCCCGCCGGATGTCAGGGGTCGGGTGTCTCATGGGCGCATCGGGTCACGACGGGTGGCCCGCCCCGAGACGACGAGGAGCGCGTGATGATGCACGACGGCTGGTGCCCCGACTGCGACCTTCGGACGGTCGTCATCGACACGGACGAGACCGGCGAGAACGCCTGGGCGACGTGCGCCGAGTGCGGCACCGGGTGGGTGCACCGCGACGAGCTACCCGAGCTGCGGTCCGCGTCGAGCGCCCCCGCCGAGCAGGACCGTCGCGCGGCCTGACCGCGTCGGTGGTGATGATCGGCCACCGGACTTCCGATCGGTGGTTGGAGCGGTCTACACTGCTCGGACCGGTCGGTCCCTGACCGGGCCACCCCGTTCGCTGCTGAACCCGGACCGGATCCACGTCCCGCACGTGACCGCGCAGCCCGATCGGCGGCGCGGAGCACCCGGACAGCGGACCCCGGACCGTCCAGCTCCGCCCGCTCGAGAACAGGCTCCATGACCACCCTCACGCCGGCGCGCCGCACCCTCGCCCTCGTCTCGCTCGCCCTCGGTGGCTTCGCCATCGGTTCGACCGAGTTCGTCGCCATGGGCCTGCTGCCGAACATCGCGCAGGCGCTCCTGCCCCAGCAGTACGGTGCGGACCCCGACGCCGGCATCGCGCAGGCCGGCTGGCTCGTCAGCGCCTACGCGCTCGGGGTCGTCGTCGGTGCCCCGACCATCGCCGCGGTGTCCGCTCGGTTCCCGCGCAAGGGCCTGATCCTCGTGCTCCTCGTCGGCTTCGTGCTGGCGACGGTTGCCAGCGCCCTGCTGCCGTCGTTCGGCCTGGTGCTCGTCGCCCGCTTCGTCGCCGGGCTGCCGCACGGGGCCTACTTCGGCATCGCGTCCATCGTCGCGGGCGACATGATGGGGCCGGGCAAGCGCGGCAAGGGCATCGCGATGGTGCTGCTCGGCCTCAGCGTCGCGAACGTCGTCGGCGTCCCGGCCATCACGTGGGTCGGGCAGGTCGCCGGGTGGCGCGTCGCCTACGCGGTGGTCGCGGCCCTGTTCGCGCTCACCTTCCTCGCGGTGGCGGCGTTCGTGCCGACGAGCCCCCGCGACGAGCACGCGACGATCGGCCGCGAGCTCAGCGCCTTCCGCGTGCCCCAGGTGTGGATCGTGATGGGCCTCGGAGCGGTCGGCTTCGGCGGGTTCTTCGCCGTCTACTCGTACATCTCGCCGCTGGTGCAGAACGTCACCGGCATGCCGGAGTCCTTCGTGCCGGTCGTCCTCGTGCTCGTCGGCCTCGGCATGGTCGTCGGAGGGGTCCTCGGCGGCCACCTCGCCGACCACAGCGTCAAGCGCACGATCTACGTCGGCATGTTCGCCCTCATCGGCGCGCTGCTCTTCACAGTCCTGACCGCGCAGTGGGTCTGGGGTGTCCTCGCCGGGGCCTTCCTGCTCGGTGCGACCTCGTCGGCGATCCCGCCCGCGGTGCAGTCCCGCCTGATGGACGTCGCCGGGGACGCCCGCACGATCGCCGCGGCACTCAACCACTCGGCGTTCAACATCGGCAACTCGATCGGCGCCGCCCTCGGTGGAGCGGTCATCGCCGCCGGCTTCGGCTTCCTCGCGCCGGGCTGGCTCGGCATCGGCCTCGCGCTGCTCGGTGTCGTCGTCACGATGATCAGCTACGCCGTCGAGCGGCGGACCACCCGTCGCGCCTCGCTGCGGAAGGCGTCGACCGGCCCGATCACGGCGCCGGTCCCGACCGTCTGAGGCGCCTCGCCGGGTGCGGTCGGCTGCGTCGAGTGAGCAGAAGACGTCGGGTGTGGGGGCGGGACCCGACGTCTTGTGCTCACTCGGCGCGGGGACGGTGCGTCTGACGGGCGGGAGGCACGGGGCGGGGCCGACCCCTGCCTCCCGTCCGTCGTGTGGCGCCGCAGGTCGCGCATGGTGAGCAGAAGAGGTCGGGTTCGAACGCCGGACCTGACCTTTCCTGCTCACGAAGCGTGCATGCGTCGCGTCTGACGGGCGGGAGGCTCGTGGCGGGGCCGCCTCGTGCCTCCCGTGGGTCGTGTGGTGCGGCAGGCTGCGCATGGTGAGCAGAAAAGGTCGAATCCGGATGCCGGACCCGACCTCTTCTGCTCACGAAGCGAACGCCGCGCCGAGCGCGCCGCGCCTCGCGCCCCTACAGCCCCAGCGGGCTGCCGTCCTGCACGATGATGCCGTCGGTGATGGCGCGCTTCCGCAGCGCGACCTTCGTGCCGACGTCGAAGCCGGCGACACGGTACTTCTCGCGGATGCGCTTGAGGTAGCTCTTGGCGGTCTCCTCCGAGATGCCGAGCTGGTACGCGACGCTCTTCACCGGTTCGCCGCCGCCGTAGAGGGCCATGACGCGACGCTCCTGTGCGCTGAGCTTCGGTACGCCGCCGACGTCGCCGCTGTTGATCGCCAGGTCGAGCTCGGCGGAGACGTACTGCTCGCCGCGCTGGGCCGAGCGGATCGCCTCGACGATCATGTCGGCGTCCTCGCTCTTCACCAGGTAGCCGAGTGCGCCGGAGGCCAGGGCCTCGCGCACGACGTTCGGCTCGGAGTAGGTGCTCATCACGACGGTCTTCACGCCGGCGGTCTTGAGCGTCGAGATCTTCAGCGACACCGGGATGGAGTCCTTGAGGTCCAGGTCGAGCAGCACCACGTCCACCGGGAACGCCGGGCTGGTGAGCAGCTCCGGCCAGGTGGTGACCGCGGCGACCAGGGTGATGTCGTCGGCTGCGCTGCGGATCCACTCGGTGAGGGCCCCGAGGAGCATCCTGTGGTCGTCGACGAGTGCGAGTCGGATGGGTTCCTCTGGAGTCGCCATGCTGGCGTCCTTTCTCGGGGGCTGTACGAGTCGATCCTAGGAGGAGCGCGTACCGGGCACGGGCAGGTCGGACGGGTGTCCGCTACATGGACGGATGTCGGCTGACGACGCAGTGCACGACGATGTGCAGCACGCTCTCGCGGACCGTCGCGGTGTACGGGCCGATGCGTTCCAGGGCGCTCCAGGCGGTCGGGCCGAGGCGACGGCGCTGCACGCCGCGCGAGTCGATCACGACGGGCACGTCCATCGTCTCGTCGCTGACCGGGTGGCCGTCGGAGCCGACGGGGCCGAGCGTGACCGAGACGACGGGCATGCCGGGCTGCGCGGTCCGGCCGTCGCCCACCATCTGCCAGATCGCCTGCAGCAGACCGTCGCGCTGCGCGGGGGACAGGTGCCCGGCGAGGGCTGCCGGGTCGGCGACGCTCACCGAGCGGCCGAGGTGGTCGGACTCGGTGATGGCGTGGTAGAGCCAGGTCTCGCGGCGGCCCTCGATGAGGTGCAGGCGGAGCTCGGTGGCGAGCGAGGCGGCGACGGAGCTCGAGGCGTCGGACAGCGGCAGCGGGTCGGTGCCGTTCGCGACGGCGTCGAGGAGCTTCTCGGCGGCCAGGTCGAGGCGGGCGAGCTCGTCCGAGGCGAGCATGCCGACGGCGAACTGCGGCGCCTGCACGTTGCTCTGCACGAGCACGCGGTCGAGTTCGCGCTGCACGAACTGGCGGAAGCGGTGCACCACGTGCAGGGAGATCGCCGGCGGCGCGACCACGAGCGCCAGGAGCGTCACGATCCCGGGCAGGGTCTCGGGCGTGATGGGCGTCGACAGCGCCGCCATGACGACGAACGCGACGCCGAGGACGGCGATGGCCGCAGCGACCTCGCGGGCGGGCCGCAGTGTCGTGATGGGCAGCAGCGCGAACCCCGCGGCGACCGAGGCCGAAGCGGTGGCCGCGATGTCGTGTTCGGCCCACACGGCGGCGAAGTCGAGGGTCACCACACCGGCCAGGACCACGCAGATGAGCGCGAAGGCCGGTCCGGTGAGCCGTTCGCCGTAGGTCAGGACGCTGAGCCCCACCCCGACGGCCGCCAGGACGTAGAGCCCCCACGCGGCGGTCGTCAGCCACGGGTTGGCCGCGTCCGGCCAGCGCGCCAGGAAGAACGCGATGCCGGCGACCGCCTCGATGGCGGTGAGGATCGCGGCGCCGAGGCCGAGGTAGCCAGCACCGAGCGAGGCGCCGGGCTTCGCAGCCTGGCGGAGCGACCGTGCGCCGGTGGACGTCGACGGGAGGCCACGGGCCTGCCGGCGCTCGCTCGAACGGGTGCGTTCGCGGGCCTCACGGCGGGTGCGCGGCGCGGACGACGTGATCTCGCCGGGCAGGCCGCGGCCGATGGTGTCCTCGGGGACCCGGGTCATCGCGGTGCCTCCAGGACGACGGTGGTGCCGGAACCCGGCGCCGAGAAGAGCTTGGCGTCCCCGCCGACCTCGCGCAAGCGGCTCACGACGCTCTCCTTGAAGCCGAGGCGTTCCGCGCTGACGTGGGTGAGGTCGAACCCGACGCCGGAGTCGGTCACCATGGCGCGCACCATCTCGTTGTCGTGCACGATCGTGACGTGCGCCTCGCCGACGCCGGCGTGCCGACGGACGTTCTCGAGGCACTCGCCGAGGGCCAGCAGGAAGGCGTCGAGGACGTTCGACGGCAGGAGCACCTGGCCGGTGCCGTGCCAGCTCACCTCGAGGCCCATCCGGCCGAAGCGCTGCTTGACCGACTCGAGGGTCTGCCCGAGGGGCGACTCTTCCTCGCGTGTGAGCGAGTAGTCGCCGGACTGCGACGGCTGCGGGGTCGCGCCGAGTCGCAGGTGGCGCAGGAGCCGGGCGTCCTCGGCGGCCTGCTCGCGCATGGCCTGCTCCGAGACGCCGACGCCGGAGTGCGCGAGGAGGGTCAGGGTCGCCAGCACGGTGTCGTGCAGCAGGCGGGCACCCTGGCGACGCTGCGCCTCGGTCTCGCTCGCCTGTCGCTCGGCGCGGTGAGCGTTGCCGATGCTGTAGATGCGGCGGGCCACCCGGGGGATGCTCCGGGCGATCCAGACGGCGACCACCGCGATGAGGATCCAGACCAGGACGGCGACGCCGACCGGCGTCGACAGCGGGTCGCCCGTCGCCCAGACCATGAGGGCGACGACACCGGCCCCGGCGGCGACGGTGATGCCGAGCCCGACGGGCTTGCCGCGCTGCGCCATGAGCGGTGCGGCCATCCCGCCGGCGAGCGGCACGAGGGCGCTGGCGATGATCGGTCGGGTGTCCGCGTCGACGCCGGTGAACAGCACCGTCATCGCGGCGAGCCCCGCGAGCAGTGCGGCGGCGGTCCACCACTCGCTGCCGCTGCGACCGAAGACGACGAGGGCGGCGACCATCGCGGCGATGCACAGGAGCGCGACGACGAACGGCAGCGGGGGGACCGCGAGTGCCGAGGCGACGCCGACGATGCTCACGAGCGCGCAGACGATGCCCACGACACGGGTCGTCGACCGTAGCAAACGGTCGCGTTCCTGTGCGATGAGTTCCATCGGTGTCCTGGTTGGTGACGTTCTGGTGTGGCAGGGAAAGCGAGCGTCGGTCAGCCGAGCTCTCCGCCATCATTCCACGGGAGGCACCCGTTGGGGGGTGTTCGGCGCGCCCGGTCGTGTCGGATGGCTGCCGGATCGTTACGGCGCGTCACTTGACCGCCCCACGCGAGCCCCGGACGTCAGCTGTCGAACAGCCGACGCAGGTGGTCCCCGACCTGCTCGTGCTCGATGAGGAACCCGTCGTGCCCGTACTCGCTCTCGATGACCGCGGCGTCGTCCCCGTCGAGCGTGTCGGGCACCCCGGCGGCGATCCGGTGCTGGTCCTCGAGGGGGAACAGCCGGTCGCTCGAGACCCCGAGCACGAGCGTCCGAGCGGTGATCCGCCCGAGCGCCGCCGACACGCCACCGCGGCCGGCCCCGACGTCGTGCGAGTCCATCGCCTGCGTCAGGGTCACGTAGCTCGACGCGTCGAAGCGGCGGGTGAACTTGTTGCCGTGGAAGTCGAGGTAGCTCTCCACCGAGAACCGGCCGTCGTCGCCGAGCGGGGAGACGTCGCTCTGCCAGGACCGCGCGAACCGGCCGTTCAGCTCGTCCGGTGCCCGGTAGGTCATGAGCGCCATCCGACGGGCCAGCGCCAGCCCGCGGTGCGGGCCTTCGCCGGCGTGCGCCTCGTAGTAGTCCCCGCCGGCGAAGCCCGGGTCCATCTGGATGGCCGCACGCTGCAGCGAGTTCGCCGCGATCTGGTCCGCGGTGGTCTGCGCCGTGGTGGCGAGGACCGCCAGCCGCTCGACGCGCTCCGGGTGGGTCGCCGCGAGCTCGAGGGCGTGCATGCCGCCCATCGACCCGCCGACGACCGCCGCGAACACGTCGATGCCGAGCCGGTCGGCGAGCTGCACCTGCACGGCGACCTGGTCGCGGATCGTGACGAAGGGGAAGCGCGAGCCCCACTCCGCCCCGGACGGCGACACCGAGGACGGCCCCGTCGTGCCCTGGCAGCCCCCGAGCATGTTCGGCACGAGCACGAACCACCGGTCGGTGTCGATCGCGCGCCCCGGCCCGACGACGTCGCCCCACCAGCCGGCGGTGCGGTGCCCGGGGCCGGCCTCGCCGGTGACGTGCGAGTCGCCCGTCATCGCGTGGAACAGGAGCACGGCGTTGTCGCGCGCAGCGTTGAGGGTGCCCCACGACTCGTAGGCCACGCGGACGGACGGCAACCGTCCGCCACGAACCCACTGCTCGCCGAGCGGTTCGAACGCCCGCTCGCCGGGGTGGTCGCCCGGCCGCCAGGCCCCGGTCACGGGCGGCCCGCCGAGGGTGCCGAGTTCGGAGCCGGGCACCAGGGTGGACGGCACGGAGTCCTCGGGGGTCGTCTGCCAGTCCATGGTGCGTCCAGTCTGCCGGGAGGCACGGCTCGCCGCCGCCGTGTTACGTCGCGCCCGTCCTGTGGTCGGGTCCGCGGCCGCGCTCGCGTTGTGCTGCTCGGGTGTCTGTGGGTCGGTGTGTGGGTGGGTGCGACATCGTCGACGTCGTACGACATCCAGGAAGTCGCACCGCCCCGTCGGCAACCGTCGCACGGGCGGGTAGACGACAAGGTCGACGTCGTGCGACGTCGACCTTGTCGTTCCGAGTCGATGCCCGGGGGGGGCGAGCGCTACGCCCGCTGCCCCTGCTGCGCGACCGCGCGTGCCGCGGCGAGCCCCGCCTCGAGGTCCGCCTTCAGGTCCTCGACGTTCTCGATGCCGACCGACAGGCGCACCAGGCCCGGCGTCACACCCGTCGTCAGCTGCTGCTCGGGCGTGAGCTGCGAGTGCGTGGTCGACGCCGGGTGGATGACGAGCGAGCGCACGTCACCGATGTTCGCCAGGTGCGAGAACAGGCGCAGGTTGTCCACGAACGCCTTTCCGGCGGGCACGCCGCCCTTCAGCTCGAACGACAGCACCGCACCGACGCCCTTCGGCGCGTAGCGGTTCGCGGCGGCGTACCAGGGCGACGTCGGCAGCCCGGCGTAGGCGACCGTGGCGACGTCGGGGTGCTGGTCGAGCCACTCGGCGACCTCCTGCGCGTTCGACACGTGCCGCTCGATGCGGAGGGACAGCGTCTCGATGCCCTGCAGCAGCGCGAACGCGGTGTCCGCCGAGTTCGAGGCGCCGAGGTCGCGGAGCAGCTGCACGCGGGCCTTCACGATGTAGGCGAGCTCGTTGCCGACCGCCTCGGCGAAGACCGCGCCGTGGTACGACGGGTCGGGCGTGTTGAACTCCGGGAACCGGTCCGCGTGCTGCGACCAGGGGAACCGGCCGCTGTCGACGATGATCCCGCCGATGACGGTGCCGTGGCCGCCCAGGAACTTCGTCGCGGAGTGCACGACGACGTCGGCCCCGTGCTCGAACGGGCGGATGAGGTACGGCGTCGCGATCGTGTTGTCGACGATGAGCGGCACGCCGGACTCGTGGGCGACGTCGCTGACGCCCGTGATGTCGAGCACGTTGATGCGCGGGTTGCCGATGGTCTCGGCGAAGAACAGCTTCGTGTTCGGGCGGACGGCGCGCCGCCACTCCTCGAGGTCGTCCTGGTCCTCGACGAAGGTCGTCTCGATGCCGAGCTTCGCGAGCGTGTACTTGAACAGGTTGTACGTGCCGCCGTAGATCGACGACGACGACACGATGTGGTCACCGGCGCCCGCGATGTTGAGCACCGCGTACGTCTCGGCCGCCTGGCCGCTCGACACGAGCAGGGCGCCGGACCCGCCCTCGAGCGCGGCGATGCGCTGCTCGACGACGTCGTTCGTCGGGTTCATGATCCGGGAGTAGATGTTGCCCGGCTTCGCCAACGCGAACAGGTCGCGGGCCTCGTCCGAGTTCGCGAACACGTACGACGTCGTCTTGTAGATCGGCGTCGCCCGGGCCCCCGTGGTCGGGTCGGGCTGCGCACCCGCGTGCACCTGCGTGGTCTCGAACCGCCACTGCTCGGCGTCGTGCTCGGTCATCTCGGTGCTCCTGTCCGGTGCGGGTGGTGGGGTTCGGGTCGCGGTGCGTCCGGCCGGGAGGCACGGTGCGGCGCTGCGACGGAGGCCACGGTACGCAGGTGGTCGCGCCGGTACCAGCGCGACCGCCTCGCGACGTAACGCGCGCACCGGGGGTGACCCGTGCCTCCAGGCCGGGCCAGGACGGTGCCTGCGGCTGACGGCGGCGACCACGGGGACCGGTCCGGGAGCGCGGCGGGACGGCTGCTCGCGCGGGGACGTCACGCGTCGCGGCGGAACAACCAGTCGACCCGGGGCTCGAGCAGCCAGCGCATGCCGCGCCGCACGAACGGCTGCGCGAGGAACAGGGTCACCGCGCAGGCGATGACGACCATCAGGAGCACGTAGGGCCAGGCCGAGTGCTCCCCGGCGAGCACGCCGGACTCGCGGATCGGGTAGAGCACGAACGTGTGCAGCAGGTACACGTACATCGTGGCGGCGCCGAAACGCGTGATCCACACCGTCCGCCTGGGGATGAGCAGCAGGAACGACGCGGTGAGCAGCGTCGCGAGCAGCATCAGGCCGAAGCGCACGCCGCCCGCCCACCAGGCGTCCTCGCCGAGACCCGAGTACGAGTCGTCGTAGAAGAACCAGTGGTGCAGGTCGAACTGCTTGAACTGCGGGATCCAGATCGCACACGACACCGCCCACGCCGCGAAGACCGCCGCGGCGGCGATCCGCACCCGCACGACGGTGCGGCGCGGTGCCTCGTACCAGCGGTCGAACACGCCCCACTGCTTGACCTGCCAGCCGAGCAGGAAGAACGGCAGCAGGCTGATCGCGCGGGACAGCGACAGCGTGGAGTCGACGTTGTCGAAGTAGCCGACACCGATGCTGAACACGACCGCCCAGAACAGCGGCCACCGCAGCTGCGCCAGGTACGGCAGGATCAGCTTGAAGATCCCCAGGGCCAACAGGAACCACAGGGTCCAGGTCGGCTTCGTCGGGTTGAAGTCCTTCCCGCCCTCGACGATGCCCTGCACCACGGTCCAGATCGTCTGCATGATGATGTACGGCACGACGATGTCGGTGATCGTCCGGCGCATCCGCTTGGCGGTCGGGGTGTCCGCCGACGAGAAGTACCCGCTGATCACGCCGAACGCGGGCATGTGGAACGCGTAGATGAACGTGTACAGCGCCAGGGCGTGTTCGCTCGCCGGCGTCTGCCGCTGGATCGCGTGGCCGATGACCACGAGCGTGACCGCGACGAACCGCGCGGTGTCCCACATCGGGATACGGCGCGGTGCCCGGCCGGGTTCGAGCTTCGTCGCCGGGGCCGAGGGAGCGGGGGGAGCGGCGTCCGTCGTCATCCCGGGTCACGTTACCGGACCGTGACCTTCCCGGTCCGGGTGCGGACGCGGGTCGTGTCGCTCGGGTGGGCCGGGTCGGTGTGGTGCCCGTGGTGCTGCTCGGTACGGTGGACGTCCACCCACCCAGGAGGCAGATCACATGGCAGCACGACGCGCAGTCGTCACCGGAGCGAGCTCGGGCATCGGGGCGGCCACCGTCCGGCTGTTCCGGTCGCGGGGGTGGGACGTCCTCGCGGTCGCCCGCCGCGCCGAGAAGCTCGAGGCGCTCGCCGCGTCCACCGGTGCCGACGTCCTGGTCGCCGACATCACGAGCGCGTCCGACGTCGAGGCGCTCGCCGCCCGCGTCGGGGAGCTCGGGGGAGCGGACGTGCTCGTCAACAACGCCGGCGGTGCGTTCGGGTCCGCGTCGGTCGAGGAGTCCGACGTCGAGGACTGGCGCGCCATGTTCGAGGTCAACGTGATCGGCACGAAGCGCGTCGTCGCAGCGCTGCTGCCGCACCTGCGGGAGCGGGCGCGCGCCGGCGGGGGTGCGGACATCGTCACCGTGACGAGCACCGCGGGCTTCGTGGCGTACGAGAACGGCGGCGGCTACAACGCGGCGAAGTTCGCCGAGCACGCCCTCGTCGGCGCGCTCCGGCTCGAGCTGAACGGCGAACCGATCCGCGTGGTCGAGGTCGCCCCCGGCCTGGTGAAGACCGACGAGTTCGCGCTCACCCGCTTCCGCGGCGACGCCGAGAAGGCCGCTGCGGTCTACGACGACGTGCCGGGTCCGCTCGTGGCCGAGGACGTCGCCGAGGCGATCGTGCACGCGGTGGAACTGCCGGCGCACGTCAACCTCGACCTGGTCACGATCCGGCCGGTCGCCCAGTCCGCGCAGCACAAGCTCGCCCGGGGCACGCTGGCGCCGAAGGGCTGACGCACCCGGTCCGGGCCGCTGATCGCTGCTCGGCCACTGGCCGCTGACCGCTGCTCGGCCACTGGCCGCTGACCGCTGCTCGGCCACTGGCCGCTGATCGCTGCTCGGCCACTGGCCGCCCTGCCGCGCGCAGCGCCCGGGGTCCGGTCGCGGGTCGCGGGCGCGGGGTCGGTGCCGGTACCGTTGTCGGATGCCGATCAGCAGCGAGCCCGGGCCCACGGCACCGGCTCAGTCGACCGTGACCGTGACGAGCGGGCCCGAGGTGCTCGGATGGCTGGAGTTCGGCGACGCCGCCCGCCTGCTGGCGAAGGACGTGCTGTCCTCCGGCTTCGAGCCCGAGGTCGTCGTGGCGGTCGCCCGCGGCGGCCTCATCATCGCCGGCGCCGTGGCCTACGCGCTCGGCACCAAGGAGTGCGGCTCGATCAACGTCGAGTTCTACACCGACGTCGAGCAGCGGCTGGACGAACCGGTCGTGCTCGCGCCGGCGCTCGACGCGCCGAGCCTCGCCGGCAAGCGCGTCCTGGTCGTCGACGACGTCTCCGACTCCGGCCGGACCCTGCGCCTGGTCGTCGACATCATCCGCGACGCTGGGGCCGACGTCCGCAGCGCCTGCCTGTACTCGAAGCCCGGCACCGTGCTCGAACCCGACCACGTGTGGCGTCGGGTCGACGGCTGGATCACGTTCCCCTGGAGCGCCCTCGCACCGGTGACGGCCGAGTCGTGAGCATCCACCTCGTCGGCGGCGGTCCCTTCGCCGCCTCGGACGCCGCCGCCCCGTTCCTCGCCGAGGCCACCGCGCGCTCGGCCGCCGTGGGGCGCACCGTCCCGCGCATCGCACTGCTCTCGGTCTGCCGCGCGGACGGCACCAGCCCGTCGTCCACCGCGGACATCGCCGAGGTCCTGGGCGGCGCACGCGCCGCCGAGGTCGTCACCACCGAGGTCGCGTCCGGTCAGGCCTTCGACACCACGGTCCTGAGCGACGTCGACGCCCTCGTGGTCGCCGGCGGGCTCACGCCCGACTACCTGGCCGCCGTCGCGCCGCTCGTCGACCAGGTCCGCCTGCTCGTCGCCGACGGCCTGCCGTACCTCGGCTACTCGGCGGGCGCGATGATCGCGGCCGACCGAGCCCTGGTCGGCGGCTGGCGCATCGGCGGCGTCGAGGTCTGCCCCGAGGGCGCCTCGGAGGGCCTCGACGAGGTCGAGCTCCGCGAAGGACTCGGACTCGTCGACCTGACGATCGACGTGCACGCGGTCCAGGCGGGCACGCTCGCCCGGCTCGTCGCCAGCGCGGAGGCCGAGTTCGTCACCGCCGGCCTGGCCATCGACGAGGACACCGCCCTGGTCGTCGGCGAGGGCGCCCTCGAGGTCCGCGGCACCGGCAGCGTCTGGCGAGTCGTCGCCGGCGACGAGTCGGTGGCCGTCGCGACCATGGGCGCGTAGCCGCCGTGGAGCCGCGGCCCCTCGCCGAGCTCGTCGACCCCGGCTGGGCCACCGCGCTCGGCCCCGTCGAGGACGACGTCCACCGCATGGGCGACTGGCTCCGCGACGAGCACGCGGCCGGCCGGCAGACCCTGCCCGCCGGCGGCGACGTCCTCCGTGCCTTCACCGCCCCGTTCGACGCCGTCAAGGTCCTGGTCGTCGGCCAGGACCCGTACCCGACGCCCGGGCACCCGATCGGCCTGTCCTTCGCCGTCGACCCCGCGGTGCGGCCCGTGCCGCGCAGCCTGGCGAACGTCTACCGCGAGCTCGAGTCCGACCTCGGCGTGACCCCGCCGCCGCACGGGGACCTGCGGGCCTGGGCCGACCAGGGCGTCCTGCTGCTCAACCGTGTGCTCACCGTCCGGGCGGGCGAGGCCGGCAGTCACCGCGGCAAGGGCTGGGAGGCCGTCACCGACCAGGCCGTGCGTGCCCTGGTCGGCCGGGGCAAGCCGCTCGTCGCCGTCCTCTGGGGCGCCCAGGCGGCATCCGTCCGCCCGCTGCTCGGCGACACCCCGGTGGTGGCGTCGGCCCACCCGAGCCCGCTCAGCGCCTCGCGGGGGTTCTTCGGCAGCCGACCGTTCTCGCAGGTGAACACGCTGCTCGAGGAACAGGGCGCGACGCCCGTCGACTGGTCCCTGCCCGCTCAGTAGGCTCGACGTCGTGCTCGAGGAGGAATACCAGCGACGGCGTGTCCTGCCGCGACACCTGCGTGCTCCGGCACCGACCGAGACCGCCTTCACCTACCGCATCCGTGCGGCCGAGCCCGGCGACCTGCCCCACGTGCGCGAGATCCACGCGCACTACGTCCGCAACTCGTCGGTGACCTTCGACCCGTCGGTGCTGACCTTCGCCGGCTGGAAGCAGCGCTACGACGAGATCCGCCGCCGGGCGCTGCCGTTCCTGGTGGCGGAGAACCCCGCCGGTCAGATCCTCGGCTACGCCCTGGTCGACCCGTGGAACCCCCGCGACCGCTCGAACCGCGTCGTCGAGGACTCGATCTACCTCGGGGCGGCCTCCGGCGGCAAGGGCCTCGGCCGGGCGCTCATGGAGGCCCTGCTCGACGAGTGCCGCTCGGCGGGGGTGCGCGAGGTGGTGGCGGTCATCGCGGACCGGCAGGCCGAGGCGTCGATCCGGTTGCACGAGCGGCTCGGCTTCGAGGAGGTCGGCCGGATGGGCAAGGTCGGCTACAAGTACGACCGCTGGCTCGGCACCGTGACGATGCGCCTGCGCCTGCGCGGCCCCCGGCTCTTCGCGCGGCGGTAGGGGGCGGGCGGCGCGGGATTGTTCCGCGCGGAGGGGGTCGTTCCGCGCGGAGGAGGTCGTTCCGCGCGTAGGAGGGTGTTCCGCGCGGAACAGCCCCGCGCGTACGAGGTCGTTTCGCGCGTAGGAGGGTCTTCCGCGCGTAACAGCCCCGCGCGTAGGAGGTCGTTTCGCGCGTAGGAGGGTCTTCCGCGCGTAGGAAGCCCGTCGTTCCGCCCTCCGACGCGCGATCTCGCTTCCCATGCCACGCGCGATGGGACGAACCGTGCGCGCACCGGCGCCCGCCAGCCCCGGCAGCTGACAGCGACGGCGCCCGATAGTCCCGATACCCCCGACCACCCCGGCCCCTCAACCCCGGCCGGCCGCAGCCCCGGCTCCCTCAGCCCCGGCTCCCTCAGCCCCGCGGGGCCTCCGCCGTGAACTCGTCGTGGGTGACCTGCACGAGTGCAGTCATCGCGGCCGACGCAGCGGCCCCGTCGCCCGCGACGACCGCACGCCCGACGGCCTCGTGCCGGATCGCCGCCGAGCGCGTCCACCGGGTGATGGTGTCCCGCGACTCCGAGGTGCGGGTGCGCAGCAGGGCCTCGACGGTGCCGGCGAAGTGGGCGAACACGGCGTTGCCGGAGCCGGTGAGCAGTGCCCGGTGGAAGCGGACGTCGGCCTCGAGGTAGGCGCGGCTGTCCTCCGCGGCGCAGGCGGCGAGCATGTCCTGCGCCGCGTCGAGGACGTCCGTGCCGCCGGGGCCGGTGGCGGTGAGCGACGCCGCGACGGGCTCCACGCCGAGTCGGAGTTCGAGGAGCTCCCGCTGTTGCACGAAGTACGCCGGCGATGCGCCGCGCCAGCGGATGACGGTCGGCGCGAGCAGTTCCCACGACGTGGTCCCGAGCACCTGCGTCCCGACGCGTTGCCGTGGTTCGACGAGGCCGAGCGACTGCAGGACCCGGAGCGCCTCACGGACGACGGACCGCGACACGCCGAACTCGTCCGCGACGTGCTCGGGCCGCAGAACGGTGCCGGGCGCGAGGTCGCCGTCGACGATGCGCTGCCCGATGGTGTCGAGCACGTGGGCGTGGAGACCGCGGGCGGGGGGCATGGGACCTCCGGACGGGATGGGCTGGACGGACGCGACCAGCACGGTGCGGAACGCGATCCTCATCGAAACGGCATACTGCGACGCACAGCGGGAGGCGCGCGGCAGATCGCCGTGTAGTCTGATTAATCAGATTATTGCGGGCGGGCGTGTACCACGCCACCCGCCCTCGACACCAAGGCGACGGAGCCGCGCGGCAGCGGCTCCAGGAAGGGGCACCGATGCCTCACGCTCCAGTCCACCTCGGAACCGTGCTCGCGGCCGAGACCGGCGGCACGGAGACGGTCGACCCGTCCGGCCCGATCCCGCAGCTGATCATCGCGGCGCTGCTCGGCATCGTCGTGATCATCGCGCTCATCACCTGGCTGAAGGTGCACCCGTTCATCGCGCTCGTCATCGGCGCGCTCGGTGTCGGCATCGGGGCAGGGCTCGCGCCGGACAAGGCGGTGACGAGCTTCGGCAACGGCTTCGGTGCGACGATGACGAGCGTCGGCATCCTGGTCGGCCTCGGGTCGATGTTCGGCAAGATGCTCGTCGACTCCGGCGCAGCCGACCGTGTCGTCGACACCCTGGTCCGCAGGTCGTCGAAGGCGATGCTGCCGTGGACGATGGCACTCATCGGCGCGCTCATCGGCCTGCCGATGTTCTTCGAGGTCGGCCTCGTGCTCCTCATCCCGATCATCGTCCTCGTCGCGAAGCGCAGCGGCGTGCCGATCATGAAGATCGCCGTGCCCGCGCTGGTCGGCCTGTCGACGATGCACGCCTTCGTGCCGCCGCACCCCGGCCCGCTCGTCGCGATCTCGACGGTCGGCGCGGACCTCGGCACGACCCTGGCCTTCGGCATCGTGCTGGCGATCCCGGTCATCGTGCTTGCCGGCCCGGTCTTCGCCCGCTTCGCGGCGCGCTGGGTCGACATCCCGGTCCCCGACATGTTCGGGTCGCGCGGGTCGGCCACCGGTGGCGACGACCCGGCACACGCCGGACGGGAGGCACGGCGCGGCCCCGCAACGCAGGACACCGCGTCCCTGCCCAACGGCAAGAGCGACTTCACGCGCGTCATCAGCGAGCCGCGCAGCCCGTCGTTCGCGGTCGCCCTCGTCGGCATCCTGCTGCCCGTGGTGCTCATGCTGGCCCAGGCGGTCCGCGAGGCGACGATGCCCGACGCCGCCGGCTCGTGGGTGAGCCTGCTCGACTTCCTCGGGTCGCCGATGATCGCGATCGGGATCGCCGCGGTCTACGCCATGGTGTTCTTCGCGATCGGCGGCGGGATGGACCGGTCCGCGGTGTCGAAGTCGCTCGAGAGCGCGCTGCCCCCGGTGGCCGGCGTCCTGCTCATCGTCGGCGCCGGCGGCGGGTTCAAGCAGGTGCTCATCGACACGGGCATCGGCGGCGTGATCGCCGACGCCGTCAAGGAGTCCGGCATCTCGGTGCTGCTCGTCGCGTGGCTCGTCTCCGCCCTGGTGCGGGTCGCCACGGGGTCGGCGACGGTCGCGACCGTGACCGCCGCGGGCATCATGGCGCCGATCGCCGCAGACCTGTCCTCGCCGATGACGTCGCTGCTCGTGCTCGCGATCGGCGCCGGGTCGGTGTTCCTGTCGCACGTGAACGACGCCGGGTTCTGGCTCGTCAAGGGCTACCTCAACACGACGGTGGGGCAGACCTTCAAGACGTGGACGGTGCTCGAGTGCCTCATCTCGGTGCTCGGCCTGCTCGGTGTGCTGCTCGCCGGGGTGTTCATCCGATGAGCGGACCGACAGCGGAGACCGATGCGCTCGATGCCCGTGTCCTGGTGGTGATGGGGGTGTCCGGCTCGGGCAAGTCCACCGTCGCCGCGATGGTCGCGGAACGCCTCGGGTGGGACTTCGCCGAGGGCGATGCCATGCACCCGCAGGCGAACGTCGACAAGATGCACGCCGGCACCCCGCTGACCGACGAGGACCGCTGGCCCTGGCTCGACGTCGTCGCCGGGTGGATCCGCGGGCACCTGGACGCCGGAACGCACGGGGTGGTGACCTGCTCGGCACTGAAGCGCGCCTACCGCGACGTGCTGCGGGCGCCCGGGGTGGTGTTCGTCCACGTCGCGGGCGACGGCGCGCTCATCGAGGAGCGGATGTCGCAGCGGTCCGGGCACTTCATGCCGACGTCGCTGCTCCGGTCCCAGCTCGACACGCTCGAGCCGCCGGAGGCCGACGAAGCGCACCTGACGATCGCCGCCGACCGCACCCCGGAGCAGGAGAGCGTGGAGGTCCTGGAGCGCCTGGGTCTGCGGCCCGTCAGCTGAACCGGATCGGGGTGCCGACGGGCAGCGCCGCGAGCGTGCGGGTCATCTCCGCCGAGACCCGGACGCACCCGTGCGAGCTGCCCGTCGGGTCGGGGTAGTAGTGCAGCGCGGTGAGTGCTGCGTTGCCGCCGTAGGACGGGATGCGCGACGAGTGCGCGCCGGTCAGGATGATCGGGTTGCCCTGCGTGTACGCGACCCGGGTGTCGACGTAGGCCGCCTGGACGTAGGTGGCGGTGTCGATCGGGGTGGGGTCCTCCGGGGTCCCGAGCCGAGCGGCCTCGCTGGCCCTGACGGAGCCGTCCCGCGTGACGACGGACACCTCGCTCGTCGCGACGTCCACCCGGATCATGCGGTCGGTGGGGCGGACGGTGAAGTCCGCAGCCCGTGCCCACGCGAAGGTTGCGCTCGGGGCCTCGGCGGTGCCGCCGTCCCCGGGGGTGCGGTTCCGCGCCGGCGTCGACACGAGGAGCATGCCGCCGTCGACCCCCGGTGACCGTCCCCAGACGGCCGTCGCGGCGGGCAGGTCGATCGTGGAGACGCGGTGGGACAGCGTCGCCACCGGACGGGCCCGCGACGACGGGCTCGCGTACAGGGCGACGAGGTCGTGCCGCGGGGTGGCGATCCGGAAGGTGTCCTCGGGGGTGACGGTCGACCCGTCGAGCAGGCGCGGGACGACGGCGTCGTGGAAGGCCAGCGGCAGGGCGGCGAGCTCGGCCGGCGTCGGCGCCGCGGGGACGGCGGCGGGCGGCTCGGCCGTGGGGGTCGGCGTCGGCCGCGCGGTCGCCGCCGCCCGGGTCGGGGCGTCCGCGGGGGCGTCGGAGCGTGCCGTCACGACGACGACGGCACCGGCGGCGACGAGCAGCGCGCCGACGACGGTCGCGGCGATCCCGGTCCTGCGGCGCATCCGTCCCCCTCGGTGGTCAGCGTTCGGTGACCCGCCCGGCCTCCACCCGCCACTGGCGGTCCAGCCGCACGGTCTCGAGCATACGGCGGTCGTGGGTGACGAGCAGGAGCGTGCCGTCGTACGACTCGAGTGCCTGCTCGAGCTGCTCGATGGCGGCGAGGTCGAGGTGGTTCGTCGGCTCGTCGAGCACGAGCACGTTGACGCCGCGTGCCTGGAGCAGCGCGAGGCCCGCGCGGGTGCGCTCACCGGGCGAGAGCGCGGACGCGGGACGACCGACGTGGTCCGCCTTCAGCCCGAACTTCGCGAGCAGGGTCCGCACGTCCGCCGTGGTGTACTCGGGCACGATCGCCTCGAACGCCGCGGCCAGGGGCTGGTCGCCGGTGAAGGCCGCCCGGGCCTGGTCGATCTCGCCGATCGCGACGCTCGACCCGGTCGAGGCGGTGCCGGTCGTGGGGGACTGCGCGCCGAGCAGCGCGCGGAGCAGCGTCGACTTGCCGGCGCCGTTCGGCCCGGTGATGCCGATGCGGTCGCCGCCGTCGACCTGCAGCGACACCGGACCGAGCGTGAAGTCGCCCTGGGTGAAGGTGGCGTCGGACAGCGTCGCGACGACCGCCGACGACCGGGGTGCGCTGCCGATGGTGAACTCGAGCTGCCACTCCTTGCGCGGCTCCTCGACCTCGTCGAGGCGGGCGATGCGCGACTCCATCTGCCGGACCTTCTGCGCCTGCTTCTCGCTCGACTCCGAGGCGGCCCGGCGGCGGATCTTGTCGTTGTCCGGGTTCTTCTTCATCGCGTTCCGGACGCCCTGGCTCGACCACTCCCGCTGCGTCCGGGCACGCGAGACGAGGTCGGCCTTCGTCGACGCGAACTCGTCGTAGGCGTCGCGCTTGTGCTGCCGGGCGATCTCGCGCTCCTCGAAGAACGAGTCGTACCCGCCGCCGAACAGCCGGTGCGAGGACTGTGCCAGGTCGAGCTCGAGCACCGACGTCACCGAGCGCGCCAGGAACTCGCGGTCGTGGCTGACGAGCACCACCCCGCCGCGCAGGCCCTTCACGAACGCCTCGAGCCGGTCGAGGCCGTCCAGGTCGAGGTCGTTCGTCGGCTCGTCGAGCAGGACCACGTCGAACCGCGACAGCAGCAGCGCGGCGAGCCCGACCCGTGCGGCCTGGCCGCCGGACAGCGCGGTCATGAGCGACTCCGGACCGACGCCGTCCTCGTCGGAGCCGACGGCGAGCCCGAGGTCGGCGAGCACCGCCGGGATCCGGTCGTCCAGGTCGGCGGCACCGGCGGCGAGCCAACGGTCGAGCGCGGCGGAGTACCGGTCGGCGGCCGCGTCACCGGCGTCGGGATCGGCGAGCGCCGCCGCGGCCGTGTCCATCGCCTCGGTCGCCTCCGCCGAACCGGTGCGCCGGGCGATGTAGCCCGCGACGGTCTCGCCCGCGACGCGTTCGTGCTCCTGCGGCAGCCACCCGACGAAGGCGTCGGCCGGGGCGGTGGACACCGTGCCGGCGAGGGGCTGGTCGACGCCGGCGAGCAGCCGCAGCAGCGTGGACTTGCCGGCGCCGTTCACCCCGACGACGCCGATGACGTCACCGGGGGCCACCGTGAGGTCGAGGGAGTCGAACAGCGTGCGTGCGGCGTACCCGCCGGACAGGCCCTTGGCGACGAGCGTGGCGGTCATCCCGCAATCGTCCCACGCTGCGGGAGCGCCGACCGTCAGCGGTGGGGGACGACCAACCGTCCGGGCAGGAAGGGCAGCGACCCGACCCGGTACTCGAGCTCGTCCGCGTCGCCGACCCGCGCCGCGGCGGCCCCGGACCGCCACAGCCGGTTGAACAGGAAGACCCCGACGACGGTGTCCCCGTCGTCGGCGACCGCCCACGTCCCCGTGCCCCACTGCGCCGGGTGCCCGACGCCGTCGATCGTGACGGTGGGCCGTGCGCCCCAGGTCAGCAGCGGCCGCACCAGCCGCAGGCCGACCCGGCGCTTCGTCGTGCCGGAGGCAGCAGGCGTGTCCATGCCGACAGGGTACGGCCGCCGGACCTGTGCCCCGGTGACCCCGCCGTCCGTAGCGTGGTCGCCATGACCACCACCGTCCTCGTCGCAGGCGCCACCGGAGACCTCGGCCGCCGCATCGTCCGCGAGCTCCTGCAGCACGACACCCGTGTCCGCGTCCTCACCCGACCGGGCAGCGACAGCGCCCGCCAGCACTTCGGCGACGAGGAGCACGTCGACGTCGTCACCGCCGCCTACACCGATCACCCCGCGCTCGTGGCCGCCGCGTCCGGCGTCGACGTCGTCGTCTCCGCGGTCAGCGGGACCCGTGCGGTGATCGTCGACGCGCAGCGCGCCCTGCTCGACGCCGCGGTCGAGGCGGGCGTGCCCCGCTTCGTGCCGTCCGACTACAGCGCCGACTACCGGTCGATCACCCCCGGGACGAACCGCAACTTCGAGCTCCGGCGCGAGTTCGCCGCGGCCGTCGACGCCGCGCCGATCCGTGCGACGTCGATCCTGAACGGGGCGTTCGCCGACATGCTCACCGGCCAGGCGCCGCTCGTGCTCTTCGACCGGCGCCGCGTCCTGTACTGGTCGTCGCCGGACCAGGTCCTCGACTTCACCACGAAGGACGACGTCGCACGGGTGACGGCGCTCGCCGCCCTCGACCCGGACGCACCCCGGTACGTCGAGGTCGCGGGGGACCGCGTCACCTCGCGGACCATCGCCGCCACGATGTCCCGCCTGACCGGCACCACCTTCCGGCTGCAGTGGGCCGGCACCGCCGGCACCCTGTCCGCGATGGCCCGGGTCGGTCGGCGCCTGTCGAAGGACGACGACGCGCCGTTCCCGGCCTGGCAGGGCATGCAGTACTTCGTGAGCATGTTCAGCGGCGAGGCCGAGCTGCACCACGTCGACGACGACCGCTGGGGTCCGCACGCCTGGACGACGGTGCACGACGTGCTGGCGGCCCACGTGGGCCGCTGACCTGACGGGAGGCCCGGCGTGCGCCCGCCGGTCGGCGTGCGTCGGGGACGCCTAGGCTCGGGAACCGTGTTCGAACTCCACCACCTCTCCGCGCAGGAACTCTGGGACTGGATCCGCCGGGGGGAGGCGACCGCCCGCGAGGTGACCGAGCACTACCTGACCCGCGTGGAACGCCTCGATCCCGGACTCGGCGCCTTCGTGACGGTCACGGCGGACGCGGCACGGCTGCGTGCCGACCGTCTCGGCCACCTGGTGCCGACGTCGCGACCGTTGTGGGGCCTCCCGTCCGCCGACAAGGACCTGTACGACCGCGCCGGGGTCCCCACGCGCAGCGGCACCACGAGCCTGCCGGAGCGCCCCGCCGGGGCCGACCACCCGCTCGTCGCTGCGCTCGACGCGGCCGGCACGGTGAGCCTCGGCAAGACGGCGTCGCCGGAGTTCGGCCTGTCGTCGTCGTCGGAGACACGGCTCGGGGTGACCCGGAACCCGTACGACACCGCGCGGGCGCCCGGTGGCTCGTCGAGCGGTGCCGCGGTGGCCGTCGCCGCCGGGCTGCTGCCGGCGGCGGTCGGTTCCGACGGCGGGGGTTCCGTGCGGATCCCGGCCGCGGCGACCGGACTCGTCGGCCTCAAGCCGAGCCGCGGACGCGTGCCGTCGATGCCCGGGCGGTCCGGCGTCGGCGGGCTCTCGGTGGCGGGGCCGCTCACCCGGAACGTCGCCGACGCGGGCATGCTGCTCGACGCCCTCGTGGCACCGACCGGGCTGACCGAGCCGTCGCCGTACGCGCTCGTCACCCCGGACGTCGGCGAGGGGCCGTTCACCGCGGCGGCCGTCCGCGGCGAGGGGCGCTTCGTCGTCGGGCTGCTCGAGGGCTCACCGTGGGACGACACCGTCGACGTCGTCGTCGACCCCGCGGCGCGTGCCGTCGTCGAGACCGCCGTGCGGGTGCTCGGCGAACTGGGGCACGGCGTCGAGGACGTGCGGATGCCCCGGGTGCCCTACGCCGACGCCTTCCGCACGGCGTGGGAGAGCTCCGCGGCGCGGCTGCCGACGGTCCCCGGCATCGACCTGTCCGCACTCACCCCGCTCGTGGCGTGGCTCGTGGAGCGCGGGCAGCGGCTCACCGGCACGCAGGTGCTCGACGCGATGACCGCGCTCGACACGTTCTCGGCGACCCTCGTCGGCGCGTTCGACCGGTACGACGCGGTGCTCACACCGACGCTCGCGCTCACCCCGCGGCCCCTCGGCTGGTACGGCGACGACCCGGAGGAGGACTTCCGCCGCCAGTGCGCCTACTCGCCGTGGACCTCGATGGCGAACGTGTCGGGGCTCCCCGCGATCACGCTGCCCGTCGGCGTCACCGCCGAGGACCACCCCGACGGCGGCGGCCTGCCGATGGGCGTGCAGCTGATCGGCCGACCGGGCGGCGAGCGCGTCCTGCTCGCCATCGGCGCCCAGCTCGAGCGGCGGCTGCGGTGGCAGCGCCGGCACCCGGGGGCCTGGACGGCCTGAGGCGGGGGCCGGTGCGGGCGGTGCGGTGCGGGGCGGTGCGGGCGCCGGTGGGTGCTGGTGGGAGCCGGTGGGTGCTGGTGGGAGCCGGTGGGTGCCGGTGCGCGCTGGTGCTGGGGCGCTCTGCGACCGAACACGCGTCGTTCGACCGGTGTTCTGACGCACCATGCGCTCGCATCGTCTGCGTGCGCATGTTCCGACGGAGCACCTGTCGATCGTCGCGTGACTTGTCGCAGGATGCGCGTGCATCGACCCGTCGGGGCGCTCCGCCGCCACCGCCGAGCGGGCCGAGGTCGCGCGGCTCCGGGGACCCTGGCGCGACCGGCTGACGCACGGCGGAGGACCGGTGCCGCTCGCCGAGTTCGATGTGTGCGCACCTTCCGACCGAACACCCCACGTTCGACCGGTGTCCCGTCGCACCATGCGCTCGCATTGCCTGCGTGTGCATGTCCCGACGGAGCACGCGTCGATCGTCGCGTGGTCTATCGCAGGATGCGCGTGCATCGAGCCCCGAGCCCCGAGCCCCGAGCCCCGAGCCGCGAGCCGCCCGAGCCCGCGCCGTGTGGGCTCGCGCGACAATGTCGCTGTCGTACGACGTCGATGTTGTCGTGCGCGCCGCCCCGACCCGCCCGGCCCCGCGCCGTGTGGGCCCGCGCGACAATGTCGCTGTCGTACGACGTCGATGTTGTCGTGCGCGCCACCTCGACCCGCCCGAGCCCGCGCCGTGTGGGCCCGCGCGACAGGGTCGATGTCGCACGACGTCGACGTTGTCGCACGTCCCGGCGCTCCGGCGCCCGGCGCCCGCCGCCCCGGCCGACCGAGCCGCCGCCCCCGCGTCCGGCGCCCGCGCCCCTACGGCAACGTCGGCGCCGCCGCGACCAACGCCTGGGTCACCGGGTGCTGCGGTGCGTCGAGCAGCGACACCGGCCCCTGCTCGACGATGCGCCCCGCCGACATGACCGCGACGGTGTCGCACAGGCGCTGCACGACCCCGATGTCGTGCGAGACGAGCACGAGCGTCAGTCCGAGGTCGTCGGCGAGGGAGCGGAACAGCTCGATCACGCGGGCGCGGACGACCACGTCGAGGGCGCTCATCGGCTCGTCGCCGAACAGGATGCGGGGGGAGTGCACGACGGCCCGGGCGATCGCGATGCGCTGCCGTTGGCCGCCGGAGAACTCGTGCGGGTACCGGTCTGCGGCGTCGGCGGGCAGGTCCACCCGCTCCAGCACCTCGCGCACGAGCGACGCGTGCGAGCCGTCGACCCGGAGCGCCCGGAGGGGTTCGGCGACGATCGCACCGACGCGCATCCGCGGGTCGAGCGAGGCGTACGGGTCCTGGAAGACGATGCCGGTCTCGCGGCGGAACCAGCGCATCGCGGCAGCGGAGCCGGACGCGTCCACCTGACGGCCGGAGGCGGTGACGGTGCCGGTGGAAGGGGCCTCCAGTCCGGCGAGCAGGCGGACCAGGGTCGACTTGCCCGACCCGGACTCGCCGACGATGCCGAGGCGGGCGCCGGGGGCGACCGTCAGGTCGACACCGTCGACCGCGGTGCGGACCGGGCCGGGCTCGAAGGGTCCGCGGCGGGGGAGCCGGTAGGTGCGGTGCAGGCCGGTGGCGTGCAGGACGTCGGTCACGCGGTGCCTCCAGGGCGGCGGGCGGTGGCGCGGGCGGCGTCGACGAGTGCGACGGTGGCGGGGTGCCGCGGTGCCGCGAGCAGGTCGGCGACGCGACCCTGCTCGACCACCCGGCCGGCGTCGAGCACCACCGCGGTGTCGGCGATGCGGGCGAGCACGGCGAGGTCGTGGGTGACGAAGACCATGCCCGCCGACAGGCCCTCGAACAGGTCGAGGATGCGTGCCTCGGTGGTGACGTCGAGCGCCGTGGTCGGCTCGTCGGCGACGAGGTACGACGGCTCGCCGGCCATCGCCATCGCGATGCAGACGCGCTGCCGCTGCCCACCGGAGAGCTGGTGCGGGTACTGCCGCAGCAGCGACGCCGGGTCGGGCAGCCCCACCGACGCGGCGAGGTCGACCGCGGCCGCGCGGGCTCCCCGGCGGTCCAGGCCGCGGTGCAGCCGGAGCGGTTCGGCGATCTGCGCGCCGACGCGACGGAGCGGGTCGAGGGCGGTGCCGGGCTCCTGGAACACCATCCCGATGCCAGCGCCGCGGTGCCGGGCACGTTCGCGGTCGGACAGGCCGACGAGTTCGGTGCCGTCGAGGCGGATGCTGCCGGTGACGGTCGCGCCCGCGGGTTCCAGGCCCATCAGGGCGAGCGAGGTCATCGACTTGCCGGACCCGGACGCGCCGATCACGCCGACGCGCCGGCCGGGAGGCACGGTGAACGTCACCTCGTCCAGGACCGTCCGTCCCGTGATGCGGACCGACAGCCCGGTCACCTCGAGGCCGCCGGTCGCGGCGGCGGGGTGCCCGGCCCGGGCGGTGTGGTCGGTCATGCGGTCACCCCGGGAGTGGTCGTCGCGGCGTCGTCGGCTCGCCCCGTGCCCGGCCCCGCACCCGGACCGGGCGCCACGGACCGGCGGTCGCCCGTGGTCAGGCGCGGGTCGGTCGCGTCGCGCACCGCGTCGCCGAGCAGGGAGAGCGCGGCGACGACGAGGGCGATCGCGGCGCCGGGCCAGGTGGCGCTCCACGGGTGCACGCCGATGTAGGTCTGCAGGTCGGACAGCAGGCTGCCCCACGACGCGGTGTCCGAGCCGGCGCCGTAGCCCAGGTAGGACAGGCCGGCCTCGGCGAGGACGGCGGTCGCCATCGCGAGCGACAGCTGCACGGTGAACAGCGGCGCCGCGTTCGGCACGAGGTGGCGGAACAGCACCCCGGCGCCCCCGACGCCCGAGGCGCGGGCAGCGGTGACGTAGTCGCTCCGGGCGATGCGGCGGATCTCGCCGCGGGCGACCCGGGCGATCGTCACGCCGAAGGACAGCCCGACGCTGACGACCACCACCCCGAGCGAGCCGCCGAACACCGCCGTCAGGAGCATCGCGGTGAGCAGAGTGGGGAACGCCACCAGGATGTCGAGCAGGACCGCCGTGCCCTCGCGGACCCAGCGGGCGGTGAGCGAGCCGACCGCGGTGAGCAGGACCCCGACGATGCTCGCGATGACCCCGGACCCGACGGCGACGAGCACCGTCGTGCGGGTGCCGGCGAGCAGGTAGCTCGCGATGTCGCGGCCGGCGGCGTCGGTGCCGAACCAGTGCGCGCCGCTCGGGCGTTCCCACTGGTGGAACGGGTCCGTGCGGAACGGGTCCTGGGGCGTCCAGACGAGCGACACGACGGCGAGCACGACGAGCAGCCCGAGCACGACGACGGCGAAGAGTCCGGTGGGGCGGGAGACCAGGCGGCGGATCACTCGTGTGCCTCTCGCTGGCGGGGGTCGAGGGCCCGGTGCACGACGTCGACGGCGAACCCGACGAGCAGGACGAGCCCGGTCAGGACGAGGAGCTCGGACTGCACCTTCGTGACGTCGCGGCGGCCGACGTCGGTCACGAGCATGCGTCCGACACCGGGGAGCGAGAAGACCTGCTCGACCACGACGGCGCCGACCAGCAGCCCGGCGATCTGCACGCCGAGCACCGCGAGCACGGTCAGCGCGACCGACGGCAGCCCGTGCCGGAGCAGCGCCCCGGTCCGGGTGAGGCCGATCGCGGCCGCGGTGCGCAGGTGGTCGGCGTCGAGCACGGACAGCGTCGCGGAGCGGGTGAAGCGGAGGATGACGGCACCCTCGACGGCGCCGATCGTCAGCGCGGGCAGCACGAGCGCGGCGAACGCCCGTCCGGGTTCCGACCAGCCGTCGAGCGGGAAGCCCTGCGCGGGCAGCCAGTGGAGCGTCACGGCGAACAGGGCCACGAGGAGCATGCCGGCCCACACGATCGGCACCGCGGCGACGGCCTGGGCGGCGAAGGCGATCACTGCGCCGCCGGGGCGCCGACGGAGCACCGCGGCGAGGACGCCGAGCGGGACCCCGATGACGAGGGCCGCCAGCAACGACATCCCGGCGAGCGGCAGCGTCACCGCGAGCTTCTGTGCGATCTCCGGCCCGACCCGACCGTTCGTGACGAGCGAGGTGCCGAGGTCGCCGCGGAACACCCCGCCGATCCAGTCGAGGTACTGCACGACCACGGGGCGGTCCAGCCCGAGTTCCTGGCGGAGCCGTTCGACCTGGGCCGGGGTGGACTCGGTGCCGGCGACGACCTGGGCGACGTCGCCGGGCAGCACGCGCAGCACGGCGAAGACGATGACGCTCGCCACGAGCAGGCCGACGACGAGCAGCAGCACCCGCCCGATGAGGAACCGGGTCACGACGCCCGTGCCCCGGGGACGGAACGGATCACCGTCACTTGACCGCGAGCCGCGACAGGTCGAGTCGCGAGTTGCCGCCGTCCACCGGGAAGCCGGTCACGCCGGAGCGCACGGCGGTGATCTCGGTCGCCGTGTACAGCCACTCGCCGGCGGCGTCCTCGCTCACGATGCGCGCGGCCTTCCGGAGCGCGTCGACCTTGTCGGACTCGGTCGTGGCGGCGATCGACTCGGCGTAGAGCGCCTGCACCTCGGGGTTGTCGTACCCGAAGTAGTACTCCGGGTTCGCCCAGTTGCCGAAGTCGCGGGCCTCGACGTGGTCGACCATCGACAGGTCGAAGTCGCGTGGGCCCTTCTTCGGCGCCTGGAACACGGTCGACAGCCAGGTGGCGAAGTCGACGCGGTCCACGGTCAGGGTGATGCCGACCTCGGCGAGCTGCGACTTGAGCACGTCGCCGATCACGGCCGGGTAGACGTTGGCGTACGTCAGCGTCAGGTCGAGGTCCCGGGCGCCGGCGGCCGCCAGCAGCTTCTTCGCGTTCGCGGGGTCGTACGCGTCGACGTCGGTCAGGTCCTCGTAGCCCGGGTCGAGCTCCGGGATCGGCCCGCCCTGCTCGACACCGGTGCCGCCGACGGCCTTGATGAGGGCCTTCGGGTCGATGGCCTGCCGGATCGCCTGGCGCACGCGCTTGTCGGTGAACGGCGCCTTCTGGTCGTTGAAGGCGAGCGTGTACTTGTCGGTGGTCTTGCCGGAGTGCAGCGCGATGTCGGCGTTGCCCTCGAGCTGGCTCTTCAGGGTGCCGTCGACGGGGTTGAGCACGTCGATGTCGCCCTCGGCCATCGCGTTCACCGCGGTGGAGGGGTCGGTGATGTAGCGGAAGACGATCTTCGCGACCTTCGCCTTCGTGCCCCAGTAGTCGTCGTTGCGCTCGAAGGTGAGCGAGTCGCCCTGCTTCCAGCTCGCGACCTCGAAGGGGCCGGTGCCGTTCGCGCTGTCCGAGCGGTCGTTCTCCGCGGCCTCCTCGAGCACCAGGCCGGCCCGACCGGTCAGGTTGAAGAGCAGGTCGGAGTCGGGCTGGCGCAGGCGGAGCACGACGGTGTCGTCGGCGGGGGAGGAGATCGACCGCACCTTCGCGAGCGCGGCCGAGTCGATGTAGGAGTCGTTCGCCTTGACCTGCTCGAGCGACCACACGACGTCGGCGGCGGTGACCGGCTCGCCGTCCTGGAACGTCGTGCCCTTCCGCAACGTGAACGTGTAGGTGAGACCGTCGTCGGAGACCTCGTGCGAGGACGCGAGCACGTCGCGGATGTCGCCCTCGGCGGTCCGTCCGACGAGCCCCTGGTACACGTTGTCGATGAGCACCTGGTCGAGCGCGGCTCCGGACTGCGTCCGGATGTCGAGGCTCGTCGGTTCGAGCACCAGGCCCACGCGGACGGTGGCGTCGGGGCCACCCGTCGGGCCGGACGAACCGGAGCAGCCGGTCAGCGCGAGGGCGGACACGACGGCGACCGCGGTGGCGGCGAGGGCCGCGCGGCCGGTGCGGCTGGTGCGGCGGAGGAGCGGACTCATGGGTTGTGGGTTCCTTCCGGGCGCGGGGACGGTGGTCGGACCTCGCGCTCGCACGAGGTTACCGGCGGTCGGTACCGTCCGGCGACGGTTCCTCGATCGGGTGCAACAATCCGTGCCGCTCGCCCCATGCCCGGATCGCCGCGGCCAGTTCGAGGGGTGCCTGGTTCTGCACGGCGTGCCGCGCGGTGACCGTGACGACCTCGGCGTCCGGCAGGCGCTCGACGAACCCGGCGTGCAGCTTCGGGGACACGTAGCCGCGGTCGCCCCGGACGAGCAGGAGCGGCACGCGGAGCGCCTCGAGGTCCGGCCACGCGTCGGCGAAGCGCCCGACCGACGACGTCCGTCCGGCCGGCAGGTGGGGGAAGTGGTGACGGCGCACGAGCCGCCCGTCGGCACCGAGCCGCGTGGTGTGCCGGGCCTCGCGGAGGAGCACCGAGCGGTCGTCGCCGACCCGCGCCTCGACCGCGCGGTCGACGACCTGCTCGAGCGACTCGAACGCCGGCTCGGTCTCGAGGGCGCGGGCGATCCGGTCCACGGCGCGCTGCGCGAAGTCCGGCGACATGTCGACGAGCACGAGCCCGGTCACCCGCTCCGGTGCCGCCGCCGCGAGTCGCGCGGCGAGGATCGCACCGAGCGAGTGCCCGACGACGACGCCCGGTCCGACACCGAGGGCATCGAGCGCGGCGAGCACGCCCGGCGCCGTGACGGCGGCCCCGTAGTCGGCGTCGTCCCGCCAGCTCGACCGACCGTGGCCCGGCAGGTCGAGGGCGACCGCCGGCTCGCCCAGGGCGAGCGCCGTCTGGTCGAAGCTGTGTGCGTCGATGCCGAGCCCGTGCAGGTAGGTGACCCGGGCCTCCCTCCCGTCCGTCGTGTCCCACCGGATCGCGGACGTCTCCTGTCCGTCGTCGGTGCGGACCAGCTGCCGGGAGGCGCGGAGCGGCTCCGGCACGCCGCTCGCCGCCGCGAGCGTGGCGAGGTCGGCGAATTCGTCGTCGGGGGCATCGGACACGGGGACGATCCTCGCACCGTCGGCACCTCTGGAGACGTTAGGTAAGGCATGCCATACTCGGAGACGTGGCAACCCGGTACCGCGTCTTCCCCGTCCGCGTGGCGGCCGTCACCTCGCTCACCCCGCACTTCGTCCGGGTGACGCTGACGGGCGACGCGCTCGCCGACTTCTCGTCGGTGGGCCTGGACCAGCGGATCAAGATCGTGCTGCCGCTGCCCGACGGCGGCTTCTCCGAACTGCCGGAGGACGACGACTGGTACGCCGCCTGGCGGGCACTGCCCGACGAGGCGCGGAACCCGCTGCGCACCTACACGGTGCGCTCGTTCCGGCCCGACGCCCACGAGCTCGACATCGACTTCGTCGCGCACGGCGACGCCGGCCCCGCCTCGCGCTGGGTGTCGTCCTGCCGTGTCGGCGACGAGATCCGCATCGTCGGGCCGCGCGTGCCCGAGTCGCCTGCCGACCTGCCGACCGGTGCCGCGGAGTTCGCACCAGGCCACGCGAACCGGATCCTGCTCGCCGGTGACGAGACCGCCGCTCCCGCCATCTGCGCCATCCTCGAGGCCCTCGACGTCTCCACCGTCGGTCACGTCTTCATCGAGGTCCCCACCGACGCCGACCGGCTGCCCGTCACCGCGCCCGCCGGGGTCGAGGTCCGCTGGATCGCCCGCAACGGCGCGACGCACGGCGTGCGGATGACCGACCAGGTGCACGCCTGGGCGTCGTCGGTCGCCCCGGCCGCCGCGTGCGCGCCCTCCGCCGAGCTGACCGACGTCGACGTCGACGAGCAGGTCCTGTGGGACGTGCCGCCACCCGCCGAGGAGCGCCCGGTCTACGCGTGGATCGCGGGCGAGGCCGGCTGCGTCAAGGAACTCCGTCGCCACCTGGTGCGCGGCGTCGGCATCGACCGCAAGCAGGTCGCGTTCATGGGCTACTGGCGGCACGGCAAGGCCGAGCATTGACCGCTCCGGGCGGTGCGCCCTCGACCGCCCTCGGTGCGCGCGGCCTGACCCTGGCGTACGACGACCGGGTCGTGGTCGACGCCCTCGACGTCGACGTGCCGGACGGTGAGCTGACCGTCATCGTCGGTCCGAACGCCTGCGGCAAGTCGACGCTGCTGCGGTCCTTCGCCCGCACCCTCAAGCCGACCGCCGGCACGGTGTACCTCGACGGCGTCCCGATCACGTCGCTGCGGCCGAAGGCCGTCGCCCGCCGGATCGGCATGCTGCCCCAGACACCGATCGCCCCGGACGGCATCACCGTGCGCGACCTCGTGTCGCGCGGCCGCTTCCCGCACCAGGACCTGCTGCACCCGTCGTCCGGCTCCGACCGCCGTGCCGTGCTCGCCGCGCTCGAGCAGACGGAGACCGTGGAGCTGGCGGACCGGAGCGTCGACGAGCTGTCCGGCGGCCAGCGCCAGCGGGTGTGGATCGCGATGGTGCTCGCCCAGGAGACCGACATCGTCCTGCTCGACGAGCCGACGACGTTCCTCGACATCGCGCACCAGTACGACGTGCTCGAACTCGCCTCGGCACTGCACGCGGCCGGCCGCACGGTCGTCGCGGTGCTGCACGACCTGAACCAGGCGGCGCGCTACGCCACCCACGTCATCGCCATGCGCCAGGGGTCGATCGTCGCCTCCGGGGCGCCAGCCTCGGTGCTCACCGCCGACCTCGTCGAGGACGTCTTCGGCCTGCCGTGCGTCGTCGTCCCCGACCCGGAGACCGGCACGCCGCTCATCGTCCCGCGCCGCCGCGCGGCCTGACGCGCGGGGCGCGTGCGCGTCGGGCGGGCGGGCCGTCGGGCGGGCGGGCGGGCCGTCGGGCGGGCGGGCCGTCGGGCTGGTCCCCGAGGTCGCACGACGTGCCGCTCGCACGCTCCGGAAGCGGCACGACGTGCGACCTCGGCGCACCGTGCGCGGCGTGTCGTGCGACCCCGGCGTCGGGCCTCTCGCCTGCAGGGACGGCCGCTGCCGACCGCCGTCGCCACGGTGAGATCGCACTACGGGCCGTTTGCACTGGGCGGAAGCGGCACGAAGTGCGACCTCGGCGGTCGGCGTGTGGCGTGTCGTGCGACCTCGGTGGGCCCTGCAGCGCTGCCGCCGCAGGGCCGGAGTCAGCGGTAGCCGCCGTCCTCCAGGCCCGCCTCGACCTCGAACCGGTTGCGGAGCGGGTCGCGCCCGGCCACGGCGTAGAGCACCGGCATGAGCACGCCGTAGCGCCGCCACTGGTCGACGTGCACGCGCTCGTGCCGGAGCACCCGGTCGCCGTCGTTGTCGCGGGTCAGGTAGACCGAGCCGACACAGGTGCCGCCGCGCCGGAAGACCCAGCGCGGCAACCCCGTGCAGACGACGAGGCCGTCGACGACGCGGATCCGGCCGGTGGACAGCGGGACGCCGATCGCCAGGCCGAGCGCCGTCGCGGCGAGCCAGCCGGCGCGCGACACGGGGGAGTCGAGCACCGACCGCCGGACGACGCCGTGGCCGGTCACACCGGGCGGCCGTAGGTCTCGAGCAGGCGGAGCCAGATCTCGTTCATGGTCGGGTAGGCCGGCACGGCGTGCCAGAGCCGGGCGACCGGGACCTCGCCGACGACGGCGACGGTCGCCGCGTGGAGCATCTCGGCGACGTCCTGTCCGACGAAGGTGACCCCGACGACGACCCCGCGGTCCTCGTCGACGACCATCTTGGCGCGTCCGGTGTAGCCGTCGGCCTGCAGCGCGGAGCCCGCGACGCTGCCGAGGTCGTACTCGACGGCGCGGACGTTCAGGCCCTGCTCGCGGGCGGCCCGCTCGGTGAGGCCGACGCTGGCGACCTCCGGGTCGGTGAAGGTGACCTGGGGGACCGCGGCGTGGTCGGCGGTCGCGACGTGCGCGCCCCACGGCTCGGTCTGCAGCGTGGTGCCCTGGAAGCGGGCGGCGATGGCCTCGCCGGCGGCACGGGCCTGGTACTTGCCCTGGTGCGTCAGGAGCGCGCGGTGGTTGGCGTCGCCGACGGCGTAGAGCCAGTCGGTGCCGTGCACGAGCATGGTGTCGTCGACCTCGAGCCAGTCGCCCGCGGTGAGTCCGACCGACTCGAGCCCGAGTTCGGCGGTGTGCGGCGAGCGGCCGGTGGCGGCGAGGACCTCGCTGGTGATGACCGTCGTGCCGTCGTCGAGCGTGGTCGTCACGAGACCGTGCTCGTCGCGGTCGACGCGGACGGGGCTGACGCCGGTGCGGACGTCGACGCCGAGCGCACGCAGGGCGTCGCCGACGAGCTCGCCGGCGAACGGCTCCATGCCGCCGAGCAGGCCGCCGCGTGCCACGAGCGTGACCTTCGCGCCGAGCGAGGCCCAGGCGGTGGCGAGCTCGGAACCGGCGACGCCGCCGCCGATGACGAGCAGGCTCTCCGGGACCTGCTGTGCGCTCGTGCCCTCACGTGTGCCCCACGGCTTCGCGTCGGCGAGGCCGGGCACGTCCGGCAGCGCGTGCAGGGAACCGGTGACGACGGCGACGGCCGCGCGGGCGGTGTGCGTCTCGCCGGCGACCTCGATGGTCTTCGGGCCGGTGATGCGGGCGTGGCCGCGGATCAGGGCGATGCCGGCCGACTCGAGCCAGGAGACCTGTGAGTCGTCCTTCCAGTCCGAGGTGAACGAGTTGCGGCGGGCGAGCACGTGCGCCGCGTCGAGCGTGCCGGTGACCGCCTGTGCGGCACCGTCGAGGCGCTTCGCGGCGGCGAGGGCGTGTCCGCTCCGGAGCAGGGCCTTCGACGGCATGCACGCCCAGTAGGAGCATTCCCCACCGACGAGTTCCGCCTCGACGACGGCGACCGACAGGCCGCGCTTGTGGGCGTAGTCCGCCACGTTCTCGCCGACTGCGCCGGCGCCGATCACGATGAGGTCGTAGTCCGTCATGCCGCCGAGCGTACGCGGGGCGGCATGGGACGGCCCCGGGTGGTCAGCCGATCCGCGCCGCGCTCGTCAGGGCGCCCACGACGCGCAGGATGACGCCGAGGTCGTCGACCGCGCGGTCCGGGTCGACCGGCGCGAAGCCGGTCAGTGCGGCACCGGCGAGACGGCGTCCGCGGGTGGCGGCCTGGATGCGTTCGACGAGGCCCGCACCGTCGAGACCGAAGGGGACGGGTTCGAGCAGTCCGTCGACCTCGGACGGGTCCAGGACGTCGAGGTCCACGTGCACGAACACCGACGACGCGCCGGTGGCGTCGACCGCCGCGCCGAGGGCGTCGGGCGTCGCCGCGTCGACGTCGAGGTGGGCGATGCCGGCCCGGTCGAGGGCGGAGCGCTCGGCGTCCTCGAGGCCGCGGACGCCGGCGAGCACGACGGAGCCGGCCGACGGGCGGGGCAGGCGGGGGAACAGGTCGTCCGGTCGGTCGACGAGGAGCCGCAGGACCGCGGTCTCGGCGGCGACCGGCTGGGCGCGGTTCAGCGGGCGGTAGCCGCTCGACCCGGCGACGCGGACGAACGCGGTGTCGACGTCGAGCGCGACGGTGGCGCCGAGCACGCTCGCGCCGTCGCCCCCGACCACGAGGACGGGCTCGGAGGCGACGCTCGTCTCCTCGGCGACGCGCTCGGCGACGCCGAGGACGGCGGTGTAGCGGGCGACGGCGGTCTCGAGCCGGTCGCCGGCACCCGCCGGGACCTCGACCACCGTCGTCGACGCCCGGGGCAGGTCGGCGGCGATCGCCGATGCCCCGTCGCCCAGCCGCATCGCGCGGGACGACGCCGAACCCTGCCACTGACCGACCACGAGGAAGTGCATCGTCTCAGTCTGTCAGGTGGGGTCCGGCGCCGTCAGGGCGATCGTCAGATGGTCGGCGAGCCGCCCGACTTCAGCGCGGCGAGGCGCGCCTCGACCTCGGCGTCCTTGCCGACGTCCTCGAGGCTCTCGAACTGGGCGTCGAGGCTCGACGACTGCAGCTCCTGCTGGCCGAGGACCTTGGCCTCCTCGCGGCGGACCTTCTCCTCGAAGCGGCCGAGGTCGCTCGTCGGGTCGAGCACGTCGATGTTGCCGAGTGCGTCGTTGACCTTCGACTGCGCCTCGGCGGTCTTGGCACGGGCGACGAGGTTGTCGCGCTTGGCACGGAGCTGCTCGAGCTTCTGCTCCATCCCGGCGAGGCCGGTCTTGAGCTTCTCGACGGCCTCGTTCTGCGAGGCGAGGTTCGGCTCGGCGTCGGAGACCTCCTGCTCGGCGGCGATCTGCTTGCCGATCGCGATCTTGGCGAGGTTGTCGAACTTGTCCGCCTCGGCGGTCTTGCCCTCGGCGCGGTAGCGGTCGGCGGCGCTGGACGCGTTGGCGGCCTTCTGCCCCCACTCGACCGCGGCGCGCTTGTCCTCCTCGTGGTCCTGCTCGAGCAGGCGCACGTTGCCGATGGTCTGCGCGATGGCGGTCTTCGCGTCGGCGATGTTGTTCGTGTAGTCGCGCACGAGCTGGTCCAGCATCTTCTGCGGGTCCTCGGCGTCGTCGATGAGCTGGTTGATGTTCGCCCGCACGAGGGTGGAGATGCGTCCGAAGATCGTCTGCTTGGCCATGTCGTGGTCCTTTCGAGAGAGGTGTGACTGGTGATGGGGCAGGTCGTGGTCTGTGGTGGGGAGGTCGTCGTGGTCGGACTGGGTCGCGTCAGAAGCGTCCGCCGCCGGAGAAGCCGCCGCCCCCGCCGCCCCCGCCGCCCCCGCCGAAGCCTCCGCCGCCGCTGAAGCCTCCGCCGCCGCCGAAGCCGCCGCCCCCGAAGGAGCCGCCGCCGTAGCTGCCGCCGCGGCCGCCGAGGAGTCCGCCGAGCACGATGCCGGTGACGAGGCCGCCGAGCTGCGGGCCGCCGCCGCGACCGCCGAAGCCGCCGCCACCGCCGCCGCCGCCCCAGCCGCCCAGGTCGTCGTTCGCGGCGTCCATCGCCGCGGCGGCGTACTGCTCGGCCGCCCGGGCGGCCTGCAGGGCCTGCCCCGGGTCGGTGGTGGCGAGCTGGACGGCGTCGTCGAGCGCCCGCTCGGCCTCGGAGAGCCGGGTCCTGGCGACCGGTCCGACACCGCCGCGGTGCAGGGAGACGAACTCCCGCGCCTGGCTGATGCGGTTCCGCGCGTCCCGCAGGGCGTCGTCGAGCGCCCGCGCCGCGCGCTGCTGCTGCTCCTGTGCGCCGCGGGCCGCGGCGATCGCACGGTCGATCTCGGTGTTCGCGCGGGTCAGGGCGTCGACCGCGGTGAGCGGGTCGCGTGGGTCGAGGTCCTGCCGCAGCACGGTCTCGGCGGTCGTCACGGCTGCGGCGAGGTCCGGGCCGGCGGGGGACAGGGTGCGCGCTGCCGCGATGTCGCCCTCGATGTCGGCGCGCATCGCGCCGGCGCGTGCGGTCGCCTCGGCGAAGGTGCGCTCGGCGCCGACGGCGCCGTTCGTCAGCTGCTCCACCTGGGCCAGGGCGTGCTGGGCGTCGCGCACGGCGACCACGGCCTCGCCCTTGGCGCCGGAACGGAGTGCCTGGTCCGCCGCGGCGGACCGCTCGGACGCGTAGGCGAGGACCTGCCGGGCCTGGTCGACGTTGTCCGCCACGGTCGCGAGCGTGCGCCCGGTGTAGTCCGAGCGGAGCCGGTCGAGGGCGGCCGCTGCGGTGTCGACCGATGCCGGCGCGGCGGCGACCGCGCGGGTCAGCGCGGCGGCGGCGTCCTCGACGCCGTCCTCGAGGGCGCGGAGCCGGTCGAACGCCTCGGTCTGCTCGTCGATCGCGGCGTGCGCCTGTTCGCAGATCACGATGATCTGGTTCGCCCACTCGGCACGCTGCTGCGGGCTGTCCGGGACCTCGTCGTCGAGTTGCTGCTGGTACGTGAAGGCGGTGCGGACGGACCGCTGCGCGGCTGCGACGGCGTCGGCGAAGGGCTTCGCGGCGTCCGCGCCGAACTGCGCGGTCGCGAACCCGACCTCTTGTTCGGCGGTGCGGAGCTCGTCGTCGATCGTGACGAGCGCGCCGCCCGCGGTCCGCTCGAGGTCGGCCAGCGACGCCTGCTGCGCGCGGGTGGCGGCTGCGGTGCGCCGCTTGTTGCGCGTCCGCACGACGAGCACGACGACGACGAGCCCGACGACGACGACGAGCAGCAGGATCCACAGCCAGGTCAGGTCCGCGGGCGCCTGGGAGTCGGTCAGGCCGCTCGCGAAGGCGGTCGCGGCGCCGGCCCAGTCGTCCTGCTTCAGCGCGGGGAGCAGGTCGTCCTGCACGGCGGTCTGCACGTCGGAGCTGCTGATCGCGGTCTCGTTCGTCTGCTGGACGTCGTAGTCGCGGTCCTGCACGGCGACGGCGAGCAGGATGCTGTCGGACTCGATCTGGTTCCGCTCGAGCACGGCCGTGCCCCACGCCGTGTGGTCGGAGGGGTTCGTGAAGGTCGGGACGAAGACGACGAAGAGCTGCGTGCTGGTGTCGGCGTACAGGTCGGAGACCGCGCGCTCGACCGAGGTCTGCTGTGCGGGGGTGAGCGCGTCGGCCTCGTCGAGGACGTAGGCGCTGCCGATCTCGACGGGTGCGGTGGCGTGCGCGGTCGCGGCGGGCGCCAGGACGACCAGGGTCGCGAGCAGCGCCGCGGTGAGTCGTCCGAGGAGGCGCGCTGTCCCCCTCCGTGTGCTCGTCCCGCCCGTGGTCGATCCGTGTGGGACCGCTCGCATCCGTCCTCCGTCCGTCACCGGTCGACGCCGTCGACGTCGCCAGGAACCGCGCCACCGCAGCGCTTTCGCCCGGAGTCTATCCAGGCCGATCCGAGCGCGGACAGACTCCCGGGCAACCCTGTGGACGAGCGTGATCGTGAGCGTCTTGTCCCCCGGTCCGGGGTATGCTGGGGGATCTGTTCGACGACGAACGGGAAGGGGAACAGCAATGGAGCGCACCACGAGTACCGAGGTCGTCCCGCTCGAGGACGGCTACCACCGCGTGTCGACGCCGGCCACCGGCGTCATCGGCTTCGTGCGCGAGCACGACGGCCGCTACGAGGTCCTGCGCGGACGCGTCCGCCAGGCGACGCGGTCCGAAGGGCTCTACAGCACCATGAACGTCGCGCTCATCGCGCTGACGCACGCCTGAGCGCACGGATGGCCGCTCGGCGGTCGGAGGCTGCCCGCATGGCTGAGCCGCGCCTCCGTGACGTCACGGTGACGCTCCGAGCGCCGGGTCGGGACCGCGACGCCGACCGGGAGGCCCTGGTCGCCGCCGTCGCGTCCGCTGCGGCCGTCGACGTGGACGCGGTGCGCGCGGGGCGCGTCTGTCCGCACTGCGCGGGGACCGACCACGGACGGCCCGTGGCGACGGTGCACGGCACCGACGTCGGGGTGAGCCTGTCGCGCACGACCGGTGTGGTCGCGATCGCCGTCGGCCCCGGACCGCTCGGTGTCGACGTCGAGCGCGCGTCGCGGGTGGCCGCCGCGCCGCTCGACGCCTTCACGGTGCGCGAGCTGGCCGCTGCACGTGGCGACACGACGCAGCTCGCCGCGCTGTGGGCCGTCAAGGAGGCCGTGCTGAAGCGCGACGGTCGGGGGCTGCGCGTCGACCCGCGGAACGTCGAGGTCGACCTCCGCCGCGCCACCGCCGTCCTCGAGGGGACCGAGCACCCGGTGACGGTGTTGTTCCCCGCCGCCGACACGGTGCTCGCGGTGGCGGCGGGCGGGGTCCGCGTCACCGTGGCAGCGTGAGCACCTCGGCGCCGTCCTGGGTGATCGCGATGGTGTGCTCCGTGTGGGCCGTCCGGGCGCCGGTGGCGCTCCGCAGGGTCCAGCCGTCGGCGTCGGTGACGAGCCGGTCGGTGTCCGCCATCACCCAGGGTTCGAGGGCGAGCAGCAGACCCGGCCGCAGGGTGTAGCCGCGGCCGGGGCGACCGGTGTTCGACACGTGCGGGTCCTGGTGCATGGTCGAGCCGATGCCGTGGCCGCCGAACTCGACGTTCACCGGGAAGCCGGCGGACTCGAGGACGGTGCCGATGGCGTGCGACAGGTCGCCGGTGCGCGCGCCGGGTCCGGCCGCGGCGATGCCCGCCGCCAGGGCACGCTCGGTCGCGTCGATGAGTGCGAGGTCCTCGTCGCGCGGGGTGCCGACGACGAAGCTGACGGCGGCGTCGGCCGCGATGCCGTCGAGGGAGACCGCGAGGTCCAGTGTGAGCAGGTCCCCGTCGGCCAGGGCGCGGTCGTGGGGGAGCCCGTGCAGGACGGCGTCGTTGACGGCGGTGCAGATGTGGTGCCCGAAGGGGCCGCGTCCGAACGAGGGGGCGTAGTCGACGTAGCAGGAGTCGGCCCCGGCGTCCTCGATCATGGCCTTCGCCCACCGGTCGACGTCGAGCAGGTTCGTGCCGACCCGGGTGCGTTCGCGGAGGGTCTGCAGGATCGTGCCGACCAGGGCGCCGGTGGCGCGGGCCCGGTCGACCTCGGCCGGGGTGAGGATCTCGATCATCCGGATGATCATACCGGTATTACCATGACGCCATGGTCCGACTGCCCCTCACCCCCGACGAACTCGCCCGCGGTCGCCGACTCGGCGCACTGCTGCGTGCGGCCCGTGGTCCGCGGTCGATCGTCGACACCGCACTGCGGGCGGGCATCTCGCCCGAGACGCTCCGGAAGATCGAGACCGGCCGCATCGCGACGCCGGCGTTCTCGACCATCGCGTCCGTCGCCGGGGTCGTCGGCGTCTCGCTCGACGCCGTGTGGGCCGAGGTCAGCAGCACCCCGACCGACGTCGGGGAACTGGCGGGCTAGCGCGGTCCGACCGCGCCGGGCACTGCCGTCCTGTCGATCCACGGGGCGGTGACCGCGTGCACGGCGTCGGACGTGGTGCCGGCCGCGTGCGCGAACGCGTCGAGGACGTCCGGCACCGTCACCGAGCCGTGCCGGTGCCGTTCGGTGACGCGCCGCAGTCCGGCGAAGAAGGCGTCGTCGCCGAGCGTGCGGCGGACGGCGTGCAGGGCGAGGGCGCCGCGCTTGTAGACGCGGTCGTCGAACATGTCCGCCGCGCCCGGGTCGCCGACCACCAGGTCCTCCGGCTGGTCGAGGAGCCCCTGCCGGTACTGCTCGGCGAGGTCGTCCGCGGTGTCACCGCCGCGCTCCTCGGACCACAGCCACTCGGCGTAGCAGGCGAACCCCTCGTGCAGCCAGATGTCCCGCCACCGGGTGAGGGTCACCGAGTTCCCGAACCACTGGTGCGCGAGCTCGTGCGCGATGAGCCGGTCGGTGCCGTGCTCGCCGTCGACGTGGTTCCGGCCGAACACGGCGAGTCCGTGGGCCTCGAGCGGGATCTCGAGCTCGTCGTCGGTGACCACGACCCCGTACGCCGCGAACGGGTACGGGCCGAAGCGGTCGCCGAACAGCGCGAGCATCTCCGGCACCTGGCCGAAGTCGGTCCGCGCCGCGACCGCCAGGTCGGCCGGGTGGTGCAGGGTCACCGGGACGTCGCCGCCGCGGAGCCGGGTCGTGCGGTACCGACCGATCTGCACGGTCGCCAGGTACGTCGCCATCGGCTCGACCGTCGCGAACGTCCAGCGGGTCCCGGCGCGGTCCCGCTCCTTCGCGAGCAGGTCGCCGTTCGCCACGACGTCGTAGGCGTCCTCGGTGGCGATCTCGAAGCGGTACGTCGCCTTGTCGTCCGGCCGGTCGTTGCAGGGGAACCACGTCGGGGCACCGGTCGGCTGTGCGGCGACGATGACGCCGTCGGTCAGCTCCTCCCACCCGAGGTGCCCCCAGGCGCTCCGCACCGGTCGCGGGGTGCCCCGGTACCGCACGTGCACGGTGAACGCGGCACCCGCCGGGATGGGCCTGTGCGGGGTGACCGTGGTCTTGTGCGTCGCCGTGGCGACCTTCTTCGCGCGGTGCCCGTCGACGTCGACGCGCTCCACGTGCAGCCCGTGCAGGTCGAGGACGACCCGGTCGAGCGGCTCGACCGCCCGCGCCGTGATGGTCGCCGTGGCGTCGAGCCGGTTCGTCGCGACGCGGTAGTCGAGCCGGAGCTCGTAGTGCTCGGCGCTCCACCGACGGTCGCCGCTGTGCGGGGTGTACGGGTCGGTGGTCGCGGAGGTCGGCACGGTGCCAGTCAACCCCATCACGCCGGACGGTCCGCTGCCCAGGGCGCGATCGGGTTGCCGGACCAGCGGGACCCGCCCGGCACCTGCTCGCCCCGCATGACGAGCGAGGCCGGCCCGACCGTCGCCCCGGTGCCGATGCCCGCCGCCGGCAGGACGACGCTGTGCGGTCCGAGTGTCGCGCCGGCGTCGAGCCGGACGGCGTCGAGCTGCATCACCCGGTCGTGGAACAGGTGCGTCTGCACCACGGTGCCCCGCGCCACCGAGGCGCCGGCACCGATCGACACGAGGTCGGCCTCCGGCAACCAGTAGGTCTCGAGCCAGGTCCCTCGGCCGATCGTCGCACCGAGGCTCCGCAGCCAGACGGCCAGCGCGGGGGTGCCGGTTGCCTGCTCGGCGAACCACGGTCGGGCGACGGTCTCGACGAAGGTGTCCTGCACCTCGTTGCGCCACACGAACGACGACCACAGCGGGTGCTCCCTGGCGGTGATCCGGCCGACGAACGCCCACTTCGCGATCGTCGACACCACGGCGGCGACGGCACCGGCGGCGATGAGCACCGGCCCGGCGAGCAGCACCGTCCACCCGATCCCGACGGCCGACCACAGCGCCAGCAGTGCCCCGGCCACGCCGAGCGCGACGGCGGCGGAGACCATCGGGGCGATCAGGCGCAGCAGCTCCCAGCAGCCGCGGGCGACCTTGAGCCGCCTGGACGGGCGGAAGGTCCGCGCCTCGTCGAACTCCGTCGCCGCACGCCGCAGCCGCACCGGCGGGGTCCCGAGCCACGACGACCCGCGCTTGGCCTTCTTCGGTACCGCGGACAGCACCGCCACCAGGGCCTCGCGCGGCACCGAGCGCCCGGCGCCCGTCATCCCGCTGTTGCCGAGGAACGCCCGACGGCCGACCTTCGAGCGCCCGATCCGCACCCGACCGCCGCCGAGCTCGTACGTCGCCACCATCGTGTCGTCGGCCAGGAACGCCCCCGACGCGATCTGCGTCAGCGCCGGGATGAGCAGCACCGTCGAGATCTCGGTGTCCCGACCGACCCGCGCACCGAGCAGCCGCAGCCACACCGGGGTCACGAGCGAGGCGTACAGCGGGAACAGCAGGGTGCGCGCCGCGTCGAGCACCCGCTCGGTCGACCACACCTGCCAGCCGATCCGGGAGCGCACCGGGTGCCGCCCCTCGTGCAGGCCGAGGCCGAGCAGCCGCACCGCGACCACCACCAGCAGCGCGTACACCGCACCGGCGACGACGGTCGCCAGGGGGACCGTCAGCAGCGCGCGGAGCAGCGCGTCGCCCAGGGTCGGCGCCCGCCCGACCAGAGCGACCGCGACGAGCAGTCCGACCGCGACGCCGACCACCGGCAAGCCGGCCACGGCCAGGGACCCGGCCCCGTACGCGAGCAGCCAGCGCCGACGGGCGGCGGGGCGGGCCTCCCGGTCGTCACGGGCCGACCCGACACGCTCCGCCGGCGCCCCTGCCCAGCGTTCGCCCGCCGGGACCGGGCCGCCGACCGCGGAACCGGCGGTGACCTCGGCACCCGCACCCACGTGCGCCCCCGGCAGCAGCGTCGTCCGGCTGCGCACCACGGCGTCCTCGTCGACGCGCACGTGCCCCAGGTGGAACACGTCGCCGTCGAGCCAGTGCCCGGCCAGGTCCACCTCGGGCTCGATCGACGCCCGCCTGCCGATCGTGAGCATCCCCGTCACCGGCGGCAGCGTGTGCAGGTCGACGTCCCGGCCGATCCGCGCACCGAGCGCCCGGGCGTAGTAGCTGATCCACGGGGCGCCCGCCGTCGACGGACCGTCCACCGCCTCGGCGATGCGCTCGGCCAGCCACACCCGCAGGTGCACCGAACCGCCACGCGGGTACGACCCCGGCCGGACCCCGGCGAGCAGCAGCCGCGCCAGCACCACCGTCAGCGCCATCTTGCCGATCGGCGTCACGAACACCAGGAGCGCCAGTACCAGCACCGGCCAGGGCAGCACCGGCAGGAACGGCAGCGTCGTCGCGTGCAGCACCGCCGCCACCAGCGCCGTCCAGGTCAGCACCCGCAGCCCTCGGAGCACCTGCACCGGCAGTCCGAGCAACGTCATCAGCAGGCCCGTCGCCGGGGGGACCGGAGCCACGTCGCGCGACGAGGCCGACACCGGCCCGGACTCGTCGAGCGCCGCCGCCAACGCCCCGATCCGCGGGTGGTCGTACACGTCCGCGACCGTGGTCGTCGGGAACCGCTCCCGGATGGCCGACACGAGCTGCGCCGCCGTCAGCGACCCACCGCCGTGCGCGAAGAAGTCGTCGTCGACGCTCACCACCGGCACCCCGAGGATCGCCGACCACCGCTCGGCGATCCACGCCACCGTGTCCGGCAGCACCGCCGCGTCCGATGCTCCGGGCAACGGCCACGGCAGCGCCGCGCGGTCGACCTTGCCCGACGTCCGCGTCGGCAGCGACTCCACCACCGCGACCAGCGGCACCAGGGCGGCCGGCAGCTCCTCGCGCAACCGGGCGTTCGCTGCGGCCACGTCCACCGTCGCGCCGGCCACCGGGGCGACGTAGCCGACCAGCACCTGGTTGCCCGCGGGGGTCCGCTGCACCACCGCGGCTCCACCCGCCACGTCGTCCAGGGCCTGCAGCGCCGCGTCGACCTCGCCGAGCTCGATCCGCCGGCCACCGAGCTTCACCTGGTCGTCCGCACGCCCCTGGAACACCAGCCCCTCGGGCTCGTACCGCACCAGGTCCCCACTCCGGTACGCCCGCTCCCACCCGAGCTCGGGGAACGGTGCGTACTTCTCGGCGTCCTTCGCCGGGTCCAGGTACCGCCCCAGCCCGACACCACCGATCACCAGCTCCCCGACACCACCGGGCGCAACACGGGCCCCCGACGCATCGACGACGGCCAGGTCCCACCCGTCCAGCGGCAGCCCGATCCGCACCGGTGACCCGCCGTCCACCAGCGCGCCGCACGCGACGACGGTGGCCTCGGTCGGACCGTACGTGTTCCAGAGCTCCCGATCGCGCGAGGCGATGCGCGCCGCCAGCTCCGGCGGGCACGCCTCGCCACCGAAGATCACGAGCCGCACCTGCTCCAGCGCGTCGTCCGGCCACAACGCCGCCAGCGTGGGCACCGTCGACACCACCGTGATGGTGTGCGCGATGAGCCACGGCCCGAGGTCCACCCCCGTCCGCACCAACGACCGCGGCGCCGGCACCAGCGCCGCGCCGTGCCCCCACGCCAGCCACATCTCCTCGCACGACGCGTCGAACGCCACGCTCAGCCCCGCCAGCACCCGGTCACCCGGACCGATCGGCGCCGTCTGCAGGAACATCCGGGCCTCGGCGTCCACGAACGCCGCAGCACTGCGGTGGGTGACCGCCACGCCCTTCGGCACACCCGTCGACCCGGACGTGAAGATGATCCACGCGTCGTCGGTCTCGCGGGGGAGTCCGGCGCTCGCCGCAGGGTCCGTCACCGGCAGCTCGGCGCCGGCACGGTCCCGCAGGACGCCGCCCGCACCGATCACGCCGACGACACCGGCCTCGCCGAACACCAGGGTGGCGCGTTCCTCGGGGTCGTCGGCGTCGACCGGCACGTACGCCGCCCCGGCGGCGAGCACGGCGAGGATCGACAGGTACAGGTCGCGCCCACCGGAGGGGATCCGCACCCCGACCCGGTCACCCCGCCGGACGCCCCGCCGGGCCAGGTCGTCGGCCCGATCGTGCACGGTGCGGAGCAGGGCGGCGTAGTCGAGAGTGCCGTCGGGGTCCTCGAGCGCGGTGGCGTCGGGGTGCGCGGCGGCCGTCGCGGCGAGGACGTCGAGCAGGGTGCGGGGCGCGGGCGCATGGGCCGCGCGCGCGAGCTCCTGCTGCACGGTGCCGGCGGGGGCGTCGGGGGTCATCGTGCTCGTTTCCCGGTCGCGTGCGGGACGACCGGCCCAGGAGCGTAGTGACCCGAGGTGACGCGCAGGGAAACACGGGGTGTCACGACGATGCGTGGCTCGGTGGCACGACGAGCCGGCGGGATGCGCAGCCGCGAGAGGAAGAGAAGTGTGCCCCCAGGAGGATTCGAACCTCCGCCCCTGCCTCCGGAGGGCAGTGCTCTATCCCCTGAGCTATGGGGGCCGAGGGGTGTCACCAACCGTAGCAGGTCCCGGGAGCGCTTCCGGACAGCGCGTGTCGCGTGCGGCGCAGGACGGGGCAGGTGACGGACGGGAGGCCCGTGGCGGCCTGGCACTGCGCCTCCCGTCCGTCGCCTCCCGCTGCGCCCTGCCCGCAGTTCCCAGCCCGCTGCGCCCTGCCCGTTGCTCGCCGGCCGCTGCCGTCGGTGTCCGCAGCGTGGACGCCGCCCGTCAGCCCGCCGGCGTGGCGGAGGCGGACGCCTGCAGGGCGGAGCGGGCGGCGTCGATGACGGGCTGGGCGCCTCCCGGCTCGGTGAAGAGCGTCGACTGCGCGGTGATCCAGTACGGGTCGGCGAACGCGTCGGCCCGACCGACCCCGTCGGCGAACGAGAAGTAGCCCTCGACCCGGTAGGTCGGCACGGAACCGCCGCGCTCGAACAGGGCGTCCTTCAGGTTCGTGAGCGACTTTTCAGGCAGGTCGGCGACGGCCAGCGTGATCGTCGTGGCGTCGTCGCCCGTACTGCGGAACTGGCAGACGCGACCGCGCTGGGCGGCGATCGTCGCGGCCGGGGTCCGCGCGGCCGGTCGGTACGACTCGTCGAGCGCGAAGGTCTCGCCGTAGACGGACAGGGCGGCGGTCGGCAGGAGGGCGGCGCAGGACTGCGACACCGGCGTCCCGACCGGGGTCGCGCTGGCCGACGGAGCGCGGTCCCCGCCGCCCGAGCAGCCCGTCAGCACGAGCGCGGCGACGGAGGCGGCGACGGCGAGGGTGATCGCCCGGGCACGGCTACGGGTCGTCATCCCGACATGATGGTGCATCGTCCGGCGTGCACCTGGGTGTCCCGGTAGACTCGTCCGCCGTGACTCCTGCCGAACTCTCCGCCGCGTACCTGTCGATCCTGACCGGGATCGTCGAGCGACGAGGCGCGTCCGAGACCGTGACGATCGGGGAGTCCCACGTGGCGCTCGAGCGGCCGAAGAACCGGGCGCACGGCGACTGGGCGTCGAACGCCGCCATGCAGCTCGCGAAGCGGCTCGGTACGAACCCCCGCGACCTCGCGACCGAGATCGCGGGCGAGCTGACCGAGCTCGACGGCGTGGCCTCGGTGGACATCGCCGGCCCGGGCTTCATCAACATCACGCTCGACGCGGCGGCTGCGGGGGAGATCGCCCGCACGATCGTCGACGGCGGCGAGTCCTTCGGGCACGGCGACCTGTACGACGGCGTCCGCATCGACCTGGAGTTCGTGTCCGCGAACCCGACCGGCCCCATCCACATGGGCGGCGTGCGTTGGGCGGCCGTCGGCGACTCGCTGGCCCGCGTGTTCCAGGCGCAGGGCGGCCTGGTCACCCGGGAGTACTACTTCAACGACCACGGCGCGCAGATCGACCGCTTCGCCCGGTCGCTCGTCGCGAGCGCGCTCGGCGAGCCGACCCCGGAGGACGGCTACGGCGGCGCCTACATCGCCGAGATCGCCGCCCGTGTCATCGCGACGCTGCCCGCTGGCACCGACGTCAGCGACATGCCGCGCGACGAGGCGCAGGAGCTCTTCCGCCGCGAGGGCGTCGACTTCATGTTCGCCGACATCAAGTCGTCGCTGCACGACTTCGGCGTGGACTTCGACGTCTACTTCCACGAGAACGCCCTGCACGAGTCGAAGGCGGTCGACCGCGCGATCGAGCGGCTGCGGTCGCTCGGCATGATGTACGAGGCCGAGGGGGCGCTCTGGCTCCGCACGACCGACTTCGGCGACGACCGCGACCGCGTCGTCATCAAGTCCGACGGGGAGCCCGCGTACATCGCCGGCGACCTGGCGTACTACCTCGACAAGCGCGAGCGCGGGTTCGAGCGCAACCTCATCATGCTCGGCGCCGACCACCACGGCTACGTCGGCCGCATGATGGCGATGTGCGCCGCGTTCGGTGACGAGCCCGGCAAGAACCTCGAGATCCTCATCGGGCAGATGGTCAACCTGCTCAAGGACGGGCAGCCGTTCCGGATGTCGAAGCGCAACGGCACGATCGTGTCGATGGAGGACCTCGTCGACGCTGTCGGCGTGGACGCCGGCCGCTACGCCCTCGTACGGTTCGCGAGCGACACCTCGATCGACATCGACCTCGACCTGCTCACCAAGCGCACGAACGACAACCCTGTCTTCTACGTGCAGTACGCCCACGCCCGCACGCAGTCGGTCGCGCGCAACGCCGCTGCCGCCGGGGTCGACCGCTCCGCCTTCGACGCCTCGCTGCTGACGCACGAGTCCGAGGGCGCGCTGCTCGGGGCCCTCGCCGAGTACCCGCGCGTGGTGCGCCAGGCCGCCGAACTGCGCGAGCCGCACCGCATCGCCCGGTACATCGAGCAGCTCGCCGGGCTCTACCACCGCTGGTACGACTCCTGCCGCGTGACGCCCCTCGGCGACGAGCCGGTGACCGACCTGCACCGCACCCGCCTCTGGGTGAACGACGCCACCGGCCAGGTCGTGCGCAACGGCCTCGGGCTGCTCGGCGTGAGCGCCCCCTCGCGCATGTAGCGCGGCGCGCAGGAACCAGGTTCCGGCGCGGCGCGCAGGAACCAGGTTCCGGACACAGCACCGCAGCTTCCCGCGGTGCTGTGTCCGTCCCACGGTGTGCACGACCGCCACCCCGCGCCTCCCGGCGGGCTGCCGGGAGCGCCTGGCAGGGTGGGACGCATGTCCGCCGCCACCGAGACCCCCCGGAAACGCCGTCGCTGGCCCGTCGTCCTCGTCGTGGTGCTCGTCGTGCTCGCCGGGCTCGTCGTCGTCGCCGAGTTCGTGCTCCGCGGGGTCGTCGACCGCATCATCGCCGAGCAGGTCGAGCAGGCGCTGCCCGACGGCACGACCGGCCAGGTGGACGCCCACGCCGACGGCGTCGTCATCCCGCAGCTCCTCCGCGGCACGCTCGACCGGGTGGAGATCTCGTCGTCGAAGCTCACCGTCGACGGCGTCCCGCTCGCCGCCGAGGTCACCGCCGAGGACGTCCCGGTCGACGGGAAGGGCGACGTGCACGACGTCGACGGACACGTCACGCTCGCGGCGTCGAGCATCAAGGCCCTGGCGAAGTACAGCCCGCTGTTCGACCGGATGACCCTGGTGGACGGCGGCGTCGAGCTCTCCGGCTCGACGGCCGTGCTCGGCTACGACATCACCTACGCCGCCCGCGGCCAGGTCGTCGCGCAGGACGACGGCAAGGGCGTCACGATCACGCCGAAGACGGTGCGCATCACGAACTCGGCCCTCGGCCTGCAACTCGAGAAGATCCCCGGCGTCACGAACGTGCCCGTGCAGGTGTGCACGGCGACGTTCCTGCCGGAGGCGCTCCGCGTCCGCTCCTTCGACGTCTCGCAGCGGCAGGCCACGGTGCGCATCACCGCCGACGCCCTGCCCCTCACCGAGCAGGGGCTCCGCACCGTCGGCAGCTGCGGCTGACGACGCGGTTCCGTCACACGACGAGGAGGCGCGGCTCGGCTCGCTAGGATCGGGTCCCGTGAGCGAGAACCCCCTTGCCCCGCAGCGACTGCGGTTCCCGACGGACGCCTCCGAACTGGTGGACCGCATCTGGCCCGCGTCCGCCACGCGGACGGACGACGGCACGCTGGTCGTGGGCGGTGTCACCGCGACGGACCTCGTCGCGCAGTTCGGTACGCCGCTCTACGTGGTCGACGAGCGCGACGTGCAGTCCCGCGCCGTGCGGGTCCGCGACGCCTTCGCCGAGGCCTTCGGCCGGATCGGCACCCGGGCACACGTCTACTACGCCGGCAAGGCCTTCCTGACGACGCAGGTCGTGGCGTGGATGGCCGAGGCCGACCTCCGGGTCGACGTCTGCACCGGTGGCGAGCTCGCGGTCGCCCTGGCCGGCGGCATCGACGCGGCCCGGCTCGGGTTCCACGGCAACGACAAGTCGGACGCCGAGATCGCCCGAGCTGTCGAGGTCGGCGTCGGCACCATCGTGCTCGACAGCCACGAGGAGGTGCAGCGCGTCGCCCGCGCCGCCGCCGACGCCGGGGTCGTGCAGCGCGTCCGCATCCGGATCAACAGCGGGGTGCACGCCTCGACCCACGAGTACCTCGCCACGGCGCGCGAGGACCAGAAGTTCGGCATCCCGCTGTCCGAGGCCGTCGCCGCTGCCGAGGCCGTCCGCGCCGAGCCCTCGCTCGCGTTCGTCGGCCTGCACTCGCACATCGGGTCGCAGATCTTCGACGAGTCGGGCTTCCGCGAGGCCGCACGGCGCCTCGTGGACGTGCACGCCACGCTGGTCGCGTCCGGCCCGGTGCCGGAGCTCAACCTCGGCGGCGGCTGGGGCATCGACTACACCGAGGCCGACGCGGCCTTCGCGCCGGAGGACGTCGCCGAGGCACTCGCCACGATCGTCGCTGAAGCGTGCGCCGAACGCGACATCCCGGTGCCGGAGATCGCGGTCGAGCCCGGCCGCTACATCGTCGGCCCGGCCGGCATCACGCTGTACTCCGTCGGCACGATCAAGCCCGTGACGCTGGAGCTCGAGCCGCCCGTGTCCGACGGGACCGAGCAGGTGCTCGCGACCGAGGGCCACGCCCTCGCCGCCGACGCGCCGACCGATCACGCCGCGACCCGCACCTACGTCTCGGTCGACGGCGGGATGAGCGACAACGCCCGCCCCGCCCTGTACGGCGCCGACTACACGGCCCGGCTCGCCCGGGCGTCCGAGGCGCCGGCGGTGCTCACCCGGGTCGTCGGCAAGCACTGCGAGAGCGGCGACGTCGTGGTGCAGGACGAGTACCTGCCCGGCGACGTGCAGCGCGGCGACCTGCTCGCCGTCGCCGCCACCGGTGCGTACTGCTGGGCGCTCTCGAGCAACTACAACCACGTCGGACGCCCGCCGGTCGTCGCGGTCGCCGACGGCGCAGCCCGTATCCTCGTGCGGGGCGAGTCGATCGACGACCTCCTCGCCCGTGACACCGGGGTCGTGCCCGTGCCCCTCGACGGCAGCGGCCACTGACCCCCGACCCGACGGGCCGCGGCCCGATGACAGGAACCACCAGATGATCGAATACCGCAACGTCCGCGTCGCGCTGCTCGGAGCCGGCTCGGTCGGATCCCAGGTCGCGCGGCTCCTCCTCGAGCACGGTGACGAGCTCGCCTCACGCGCGGGTGCCGGGCTCGAGCTCGTCGGGATCGCCGTGCGGGACGTCGACGCCGCGCGCGACGTCGACCTGCCGAAGGACCTCTTCACCACCGACGCCGAGTCGCTCATCCTCGGCGCCGACATCGTCGTGGAGCTCATCGGCGGCATCGAGCCGGCGCGCACGCTCGTCCTGCAGGCGCTGCAGTCCGGGGCCGACGTCGTCACCGGCAACAAGGCGCTCCTCGCGACCCACGGTCCGGAGCTGTTCGCCGCGGCCGAGCAGGTCGGCGCGCAGCTGTACTACGAGGCGGCCGTCGCCGGGGCGATCCCGATCATCCGTCCGCTGCACGACTCGCTCGCGGGCGACCGCATCGAGCGGATCATGGGCATCGTCAACGGCACCACGAACTTCATCCTCGACCTGATGGACCGCGAGGGCGCCACGTTCGAGGACGCCCTGGCGACCGCGACCGAGCTCGGGTACGCCGAGGCCGACCCGACGGCCGACGTCGAGGGCTACGACGCCGCGCAGAAGGCCGCGATCCTGGCGTCGCTGGCGTTCCACACCTCGGTGCCGCTCGCCGCCGTGCACCGCGAGGGCATCACCCACGTGACCATCGACCAGGTCCGCGCCGCCCGCAAGGCCGGCTACGTCGTGAAGATCCTCGCGACCGCGGAGCGCCTGACCGACGCGGACGGCCGCGAGGGCGTCAGCGCCCGCGTCTACCCCGCGCTCGTCCCCGTGTCGCACCCGCTCGCGAGCGTGCACGGCGCGAAGAACGCCGTCTTCGTCGAGGCCGAGGCCGCCGGCGACCTCATGTTCTACGGCGCCGGTGCCGGCGGCGTCGAGACGGCCTCGGCCGTGCTCGGCGACCTCGTGTCCGCCGCCCGTCGGCACGTCATCGGCGGCCCCGGCGTCGCCGAGTCGACGCAGTCGGCGCTGCCGGTCTTCCCGATCGGCACGGTGCGCACCCGCTACCAGATCGCCCTGCAGGTCGCCGACGCCCCCGGCGTGCTGTCGACCGTCGCCGGGGTGCTCGCGAAGCACGGCGTGAGCGTCGAGACCGTCGAGCAGACGACCGAGGGCGCCGCGGAGCAGACCGCCGCGCTCGTCATCGGGACCCACCTGGCCCGGGAGTCGGACCTGGCGGACACCGTCGCGGCCCTCCGCGGCGAGGACGTCGTCCTGGACGTGACCAGTGTCCTGCGCTTCGTCGGCGCCTGACGCACCACGGGCCTCCCGACCGACCCGCACCACCACCAGACCGACCCACCGGACAGAGAGAGAAGCCTGATGGCCCACCAGTGGCAGGGTGTCCTGCGCGAGTACGCCGACCGACTCGACGTGACGGCGGCGACGCCGATCGTCACCCTCGGCGAGGGCGGCACGCCCCTCATCCCGGCCCGTCGACTGTCCGAGCGCACCGGCGCCCAGGTCTACGTCAAGTTCGAGGGCATGAACCCGACCGGGTCCTTCAAGGACCGCGGCATGACGATGGCGATCTCGAAGGCCGTCGAGCACGGCGCGAAGGCCGTCATCTGTGCTTCGACGGGCAACACGAGCGCCTCGGCCGCCGCGTACGCGACCCACGCCGGCATCACCGCAGCGGTGCTCGTCCCCGAGGGCAAGATCGCCATGGGCAAGCTCAGCCAGGCCGTCGCCCACGACGCCCAGCTGCTGCAGGTGCAGGGCAACTTCGACGACTGCCTCGACATCGCCCGCGACCTGGCGGCGAACTACCCGGTGCACCTCGTCAACTCGGTCAACAACGACCGCATCGAGGGGCAGAAGACCGCCGCGTTCGAGGTCGTCGACGTCCTCGGCGACGCGCCGGACTTCCACTTCCTGCCCGTCGGCAACGCGGGCAACTACACCGCGTACTCGCGCGGCTACCGCGAGGACGTCGCCGCCGGTCGCAGCACGAAGCTGCCCCGCATGTTCGGCTTCCAGGCTGCCGGCTCCGCCCCGATCGTCCGCGGTGAGGTCGTCAAGAACCCGGACACCATCGCGTCGGCGATCCGCATCGGCAACCCGGCGTCGTGGAAGTACGCGCTCGAGGCCCGCGACGAGACCGACGGCTACTTCGGTGCGATCTCCGACGAGGCGATCCTCGCGGCGCACCACATCCTGTCCGCCGAGGTCGGCGTCTTCGTCGAGCCGGCATCGGCCATCGGTGTCGCCGGGCTGCTCGAGCGCGCCGACGCGGGCGCCGTGCCGAAGGGCGCCACGGTCGTCATCACGGTGACCGGCCACGGCCTGAAGGACCCGCAGTGGGCACTCCGCACGCAGGACGGCGGCGAGGTCACCCCGACGAGCGTGCCGGTCGACACGAAGTCGATCGCCGACGTGCTCGGACTGGTCAGCGAGCAGTGAGCGCCGACCGCTCGTCCGGACCGGGGGAGGGCGTCGCCGCCCACAGTGCTGCACCGGCCGGACGGGTGGTCAGTGCCGGTCCCGCCGCCGGTCCCCTGCCTGCCGGGCGCGCGGTCCGCGTGCGCGTGCCGGCGACGTCGGCGAACCTCGGCCCGGGGTTCGACTCGCTCGGGCTCGCGTTGTCGCTGTACGACGAGGTCACGGTCAGCGTGCGCCGCGAGCCCGGATCGACCGTCACGGTCGAGGGGGTCGGCGCCGGCGAGGTCCCGACGGACGACACGAACCTCGTCGTCCGCGCCGTGCGCCGCGGCCTCGAGCACGCGGGCGTGCCGCAGCCCGGCCTCGAGCTGCACGCGACGAACGCGATCCCGCACGGCCGCGGCCTCGGGTCGTCGGCCGCGGCGATCGTCGCCGGGCTGATGGCGGCCCGCGGACTCCTCGAGGGCGTCGTCGACCTCGACGCGTCGACGCTGCTCGCCCTCGCCACCGAGATGGAGGGGCACCCCGACAACGTTGCGCCCGCGCTCTTCGGCGGTCTCACGATCGCGTGGATGACCGCCGACGGGCCGGCGTACAAGCGGCTCCTCGTGCACCGCGGTGTCGCGCCGGTGGTGTTCGTACCGACGTCGACCCTGTCGACGAAGCTCGCACGGTCCCTGCAGCCGGAGCACGTCCCGCACGCCGACGCCGCGTTCAACGTCTCGCGCTCGGCCCTGCTCGTCGCGGCGCTCATCCAGAGCCCGGAGCTGCTGCTCGCCGCCACCGAGGACCGACTGCACCAGTCGTACCGGGCGAGCGCGATGCCGGAGACGGACGTGCTCATCGGGGTGCTGCGGCAGCACGGTCTCGCCGCCGTGGTCTCCGGTGCCGGCCCGAGTCTGCTCGTGCTCGGCAGCGACCCGGCGCAGCGCCTGACGGCCGCCGACCTGGTCGACCGACACGCGCAGAGCGACTGGCGGGCGCTCATGCTGGCCGTCGATCTGGGTGGTGCTACAGTGGGGGCGCACTCGGCGCTCGAAGCCGAACCCGCGTAACCGCACGGATCGCCCCGTCCCCCTGGACAGCTCCTGCGACGTCGCAGGGTCCGGTGCGCGGGGGCACATCTCTTTCTGATCACCGAATCCCGGTCCGTCGTCTGAACGGCGGTCGACGCACACCCGTGCGTCCGGGACGGTGGAAACTCTCCGCGTTCTGCGGTTCGAAAGGAAACACCGACCGTGACCGACAACAACTCCGCCCAGGTGGAGATCCCCGCCGACCTGCGCGCCCTCCGGCTCCCGGAGCTCCAGCGCATCGCCTCCTCGCTCGGCATCACCGGGCTCTCGAAGCTCCGCAAGGGCGACCTCATCGCCTCGATCGAGGACAAGCGCCCCGTCGCCGACGAGACCCCGGCCGCCCCGGCGACCACGCAGCCGACGCTGCCCGAGCCGACCGCCGACGCGACGCCCGCCGCGTCCACCCCGGCCACCGACGCGCCCGTCGCCGACGCCACCGACGCTCCCGCCGCCGACGCCTCGGCCGCGCCGTCGCGTGCCCGTCGCTCGCGCCGTGCCTCGTCGGGCGGCACCGTGAACGCCGCGCCGACCTCGGCCGCCGAGCACACGAACCACGCGCACACCGGTACCGAGGACCTGCTCGCGGGCCTCGACCAGGTGCGCGCCGAGAAGGACGCACAGGAAGCAGCGCAAGCCGGTGGCCAGCGCCGCGGGCGCGGTCAGCGCGGTGCCGACCAGCAGGCCCAGGCCGCTGCCCAACCGGAGCAGCAGGGCCAGCAGTCGCCGACGTCGGCTGACCAGGCGGAGCAGTCCGGCGCCGAGACCGGCGACCAGCAGGACCAGAACGGCGAGCAGCAGGACCAGAACGGCGAGCAGGGCGAGGGCGGCCAGCGCCGCGGTCGTCGCAGCCGCGGACGCGGTCGCGGCCGTGGGCAGAACGCCGAGAACGGCGAGCAGCAGAACACCGACCAGGGCGCCGGTCAGCAGAACGGTGGCCAGCAGAACGGCGGCCAGCAGAAGCAGGACGACCGCGCCGA
>NZ_MJGO01000012.1:142699-146440 GCF_001864895.1 Curtobacterium sp. MCBA15_009 | reverse complement strand
GCAACGCCCAGCAGAAGCAGAACGCGCAGCAGAAGCAGGCGCAGCAGAACGCCGACGAGGCCGAGGGTGGCCGCAGCCGTCGCCAGCGTGACCGCAAGCGCGGCCGTGGTGGCCAGAACGACGACTTCGAGCCCGAGGTCACCGAGGACGACGTCCTGATCCCGATCGCGGGCATCCTCGACGTCCTCGACAACTACGCCTTCGTGCGCACCACCGGCTACCTGCCCGGCCCGAGCGACGTCTACGTCTCCCTCGGCCAGGTGAAGAAGTACCACCTGCGCAAGGGCGACGCGGTCGTCGGCTCGATCAAGCAGCCGCGCGACGGCGAGCAGCAGAGCCGCCAGAAGTACAACGCGCTCGTCACCGTCGACTCGATCAACGGCCAGACCACCGACGAGGCGGCGGCCCGGGTCGACTTCACCGACCTCACCCCGCTGTACCCGAACGAGCGCCTGCGCCTCGAGACCGAGCCCGGCAAGCTGTCGACCCGCATCATCGACCTCGTGTCGCCGATCGGCAAGGGCCAGCGCGGGCTCATCGTGTCGCCGCCGAAGGCCGGCAAGACCGTCGTGCTGCAGGCCATCGCGAACGCCGTCGCCAAGAACAACCCCGAGGCGCACCTCATGGTCGTCCTCGTCGACGAGCGGCCCGAAGAGGTCACCGACATGCAGCGCACGGTGAAGGGCGAGGTCATCGCCTCGACCTTCGACCGTCCCGCCGAGGACCACACCACGGTCGCCGAGCTCGCCATCGAGCGTGCGAAGCGCCTGGTGGAGCTGGGCCACGACGTCGTCCTGCTGCTCGACTCGATCACCCGCCTGGGCCGTGCGTACAACCTGTCGACCCCGCCGTCGGGCCGCGTGCTCTCCGGTGGCGTCGACTCGGCGGCGCTCTACCCGCCGAAGCGCTTCTTCGGCGCCGCGCGCAACATCGAGGACGGCGGCTCGCTGACCATCCTCGCGACCGCGCTCGTCGAGACCGGCTCCAAGATGGACGAGGTCATCTTCGAGGAGTTCAAGGGCACCGGCAACATGGAGCTCCGCCTGAACCGGCACCTCGCCGACAAGCGGATCTTCCCCGCCGTCGACGTGAACGCCTCGGGCACCCGTCGCGAGGAGCAGCTGCTCTCCGCCGACGAGGTCACGATCACGTGGCGTCTGCGCCGGGCCCTCGCCGGGCTCGACCCGCAGCAGGCGCTCGAGATCGTGCTGCGGAACCTCAAGGAGACGCAGTCGAACGTCGAGTTCCTGGTGCAGGTGCAGAAGTCGGTCCCCACGACCGGCGGCGCCCACCACAACGGTCACCAGGAGTAACGCGTGTTCGAGTCGGTGGCAGGGCTGCTGGCGGAACACGAGGACCTGACACAGCAGCTGTCGGACCCCGCGCTCCACGCCGATGCGGCCCGGGCGAAGAAGGTGAACCGGCGGTACGCCGAGCTCAACCAGATCAAGTCCGCGTACGAGGCCTGGCAGGCGGCGGGGGACGACCTCGCCGCCGCCCAGGAGCTCGCCCGTGAGGACGAGGCGTTCGCCGACGAGGTCCCCGGCCTGGAGGAGCAGCTGTCGGAGCGCCAGGAGCGCCTCCGCCGGCTGCTCATCCCGCGGGACCCCGACGACGGCCGCGACGTCATCATGGAGATCAAGGGCGGCGAGGGCGGCGAGGAGTCGGCGCTCTTCGCGGCCGACCTCCTGCGCATGTACTCGCACTACGCCGAGACGAAGGGCTGGAAGGTCGAGCTCCTCGAGCGCACCGAGTCCGACCTCGGCGGCTACAAGGACGTCCAGGTCGCGATCAAGTCGAACGCGACCGACCCGTCCCAGGGCGTCTGGGCGCACCTGAAGTACGAGGGCGGCGTGCACCGCGTGCAGCGCGTGCCGCAGACCGAGTCGCAGGGGCGCATCCACACCTCGACCACCGGCGTGCTGGTGTTCCCCGAGGTGGACGAGCCCGAAGAGGTCCAGATCAACCAGAACGACCTGAAGATCGACGTCTACCGGTCCTCCGGCCCGGGCGGCCAGTCCGTCAACACGACGGACTCCGCGGTCCGCATCACCCACCTGCCCACGGGCATCACGGTGGCGATGCAGAACGAGAAGTCGCAGCTGCAGAACCGCGAGGCCGGCATGCGCGTGCTCCGCGCACGCATCCTCGCGCGCCAGCAGGAGGAGCTCGACGCGATCGCCTCGGACGCGCGCAAGTCGCAGATCCGCGGGATGGACCGCTCGGAGCGCATCCGTACGTACAACTTCCCGGAGAACCGGATCGCGGACCACCGCACCGGCTACAAGGCGTACGACTTGGACCGCGTGATGAACGGTGCGCTCGAGCCCGTCGTCCAGTCCGCCATCCAGGCGGACGAAGAGGCACGTCTGGCCGCCATCGGCGACCAGGACGCGTGAGCGACGGCCAGGAGGCCCGGCTCACCGCCGACACGGCCGTCACGTTCGCCGCGGATCGCCTCCTGCGGGAGGCGTCCGCGGCGCTCGGCGCTGCGGGAGTCCCGACGCCGCAGGTCGACGCCGAGCTCCTGCTCGCCTGGGCGACCGACACCTCGCGCGGCGCCGTGCAGGCCCGCGCGCTGATCGGCGGGACGATCGAGCCGTCGCACGTGGAGCGCTTCCGGCACGCCGTCGCCCGGCGCACCACGCGCGAGCCCCTGCAACACATCACGGGCGAGGCGTACTTCCGCGCACTGACCCTCGCGGTGGGACCCGGTGTGTTCGTCCCGCGGCCCGAGACCGAGGGCGTCGTGCAGTTCGGCATCGACGCGCTGCGGGCCACCGCGGTGCCCGCGCCGGTGGCCGTCGACCTGGGGTCCGGCAGCGGTGCGATCGCGATCGCGATGGACACCGAGGTGCCGAACGCCGTGGTGTACGCCGTCGAACGCTCACCCGAGGCCCTGCCCTGGACCCGCCGCAACGTCGACGCCCACGGCGGCACCGTCCGGCTCGTCGAGGGTGACCTCGCCGACGCGTTGCCCGAACTCGACGGCACCGTCTCCGTCGTCGTCTCGAACCCGCCGTACGTCCCCGACGACGCGATCCCGATCGACCCCGAGGTGCGTGACCACGACCCGGCGACGGCACTGTACGGGGGGCCCGACGGCCTCGATGCCGTGCGGGCACTCGCCGAGACCGCCTGGCGCCTGCTCGTGCCCGGGGGAGTCCTGGTCGTCGAGCACGCCGAGCCGCAGGGCGCCGGCGTCCGCGACGTCCTGGCGCGTCGCGGCTTCCGCACCCCCGAGACGCACGTCGACCTGACCGGCCGCGACCGCACCACCACCGCGACGCGCTAGGCGGGGTGGGGGCCGCGGGTGCCCGGGTGCCCGGGTGCTCGGGTGTCCGGGTGCTCGGGTGCTGTTCCGCGCGTGGTGAGATGTTCCGCGCGTGGTGAGGTCTTTCGCGCGTAGGGAGCCGTTCGTTCCTGCTGTCTACGCGCGGTTCTGCTTCCCATGCCGGGCGCGATGGGACGGAACGTCCGGGGCGGGCGTGGGGCGGGCCTCCTGGCCGGGGCCGGCCGGGTTGTTCCGCGCGTGGTGGGGTGTTTCGCGCGTAGGGAGCCGTTCTTTCCTGCTGTCTACGCGCGGTTCTGCTTCCCATGCCGGGCGCGATGGGACGGAACGTGCGGGGCGGGCGCGGGGGCGGGCCTCCTGGCCGGGGCCAGCCGGGCTGTTCCGCGCGTGGTGTGGTCTTTCGCGCGTAGGGAGCCGTTCTTTCCTGCCGTCTACGCGCGGTTCTGCTT
>NZ_MJGO01000012.1:0-142047 GCF_001864895.1 Curtobacterium sp. MCBA15_009 | reverse complement strand
GCGATGGGACGGAACGTGCGGGGCGGGCGCGGGGCGGGCCTCCTGGCCGGGCCAGCCGAGCTGTGCCGCTCATGGGGAGCCCCGTCGTTCCTGCTGCCGACGCGCGGTTCTGCTTCCCCTGCCGTGCGTGACGGGACGGAACGCGCGCGGTCAGGCGACGGGGGAGGCCTCGCGCTGGGCGGCGACGAAGGCGCGGACGTGGTCGCGCAGGTCGGTGTCGTGCTCGACCAGGACCGCGTGGATGCCGACGCTGCGGGCCCCCGCGACGTTCTCCGGCATGTCGTCGGCGAAGAAGGTGCGCTCGGCGGGGACTCCGTGGTGTTCGAGCGCGCGGAGGAAGACCTCGGGCTCGGGCTTGCGGGCGCCGAAGTTGCTCGAGGTGTCGAGGTGCTCGCCGAAGAGCTGCGGCAGCGACGGGGCCCACTCGTGGATCCAGCGGCCGGCGAGGGGGCCGTTGTTGGTGAGGAGCCCGACGCGCCCGTGCTCGCTCGCGATGCGGACCGCCTCGATGCGCTCGGGCAGCTCGGTCATCGCGGCCCCGCGGATCCGGGCCCACTCGGCTTCGGGGACGTCGCACTCCATGGCCTCGGCGAACGCCGTGAGGTAGGCGTCGGCGTCGAGGAAGCCTCCGGCCTCGGCCCGCTGCTCGTTCCCGGAGTCCCACCAGCGGCGACGGAGTTCCTGGAACTCGTGCCCGGTGAAGTCGGAGAGGGCGGCCATCCGGACCCGCCAGTCGTACCGGACGAGCACGTCGTCCATGTCGAAGAGGAACAGGAGCGGGGGCGCGGAGGTCTCGTTCACGATGTCCTCCATTGTGTCGCACTATCATCGTCGAGTCATGGCATCCCGATACGACTGCACCGACTCCGACGGGCTCCTGACCGGGATGCGGCTCGCACGAGCCGCGCTCGGACGCGGAGAGCTCGTCGTCGTCCCCACCGACACCGTCTACGGCGTGGCCGCGGACGCCTTCAGCGCGACGGCGGTCCAGCGGCTGCTCGACGCGAAGGGCCGGACGCGGCAGTCGCCGCCGCCGGTGCTGATCCCGGGGCCGCCGACGCTCGACGCACTGGCCGTCGACGTGCCGCAGGCCGTGCGCGACCTCGTCGCGGAGTTCTGGCCGGGTGGTCTGACGGTGATCCTCCGGGCGCAGCCCTCGCTCGACTGGGACCTCGGCGAGACGCGGGGCACGGTCGCCCTGCGGATGCCGGACTCCCGGATCGCGCTCGAACTGCTGCAGGAGGTCGGACCGTTGGCGGTGTCCTCCGCGAACTCGACGGGCGACCCCGCGGCGATGGACGCGGACGACGCCGAACGCATGCTCGGTGACAGCGTGGCCGTCTACCTGGACGGCGGCCCGATCGAGCTGCACGACGGCTTCGAGGCGTCCACGGGCTCGACGATTGTCGACGCCACCGGGCTCTCCGACGGCGGCACGTTGCGCATCGTCCGTCACGGTGTGATCCCCGACGAGGAGATCATCCGGGTCGTCGGAGCCGACCTCGTCACATGAAGTACTACCTGCTGGCGGGGGCGATCGCCGCGGTCGTGAGCTTCTGCGTCAGCTGGCTCGTCTGGAAGCTCGGGCTCCGGTACAAGTGGTACCCGAAGGTCCGCGAGCGGGACGTGCACCGGACCCCCACGCCGCGGCTCGGCGGGATCGCCATGTACCTCGGCGTCATCGCCTCGCTGCTGGCCGCCTGGTTCCTGTTCCCCTCCATCGCGGGGACCGACTACTTCCGGCTGGTGTTCTCGGAACCCGGCCGGGTGCTGGCGGTGCTCGGCGGAGCGACGATCATCGTCGTGCTCGGTGTCGCCGACGACATCTGGGACCTCGACTGGATGACGAAGCTCGCGGGGCAGATCATCGCCGCCGGCATCCTCGCGTGGCAGGGCGTGGCCATCGTGTCGCTGCCCATCGGGAACACGCTCGGCGTCGGATCGTCGTACATGAGCCTGATCTTCACCGTGCTCGCGGTGGTGCTCGTGATGAACGCCGTGAACTTCATCGACGGGCTCGACGGTCTGGTGGCGGGCGTCGCGATCATCGCCGGTGGCGTGTTCTTCCTGTACACGTTCTTCATCAACCGCGTGGTCGTCGAGACCGAGTTCTTCTTCAACCTGCCGTCGCTGCTCACCGCGGTGCTCGTCGGCTCGTGCTTCGGCTTCCTCATCCTCAACTGGCACCCCGCGAAGCTCTTCATGGGCGACGCCGGCGCCCTGCTCGTCGGGTTCCTCATGGCCACGAGCGCGGTGTCCGTGACCGGGAACATCGACCCCGCAGCGGTGCAGACACGCCAGGCGCTGCTGCCGGCCTTCATCCCGATCCTGTTGCCGTTCGCGATCCTCATCGTGCCGATCCTGGACTTCGGGCTCGCGGTGACCCGGCGGCTCAGCGCGGGCAAGTCGCCGTTCTCGGCGGACCGGAAGCACCTGCACCACCGCCTGCTCGACATGGGGCACTCGCACTTCCACGCGGTGCTGATCTTCTACGCGTGGACGGCCACCGTGGCCTTCGGCTGCCTGCTGTTCCTGTTCCTCGACTGGTACTGGGTCGTCACCTTCGTCGCCGTCGGCTTCACGGTGTGCGCCGTCGCCACCTTCGCGCCGCTCGGCCGGAAGCGCACCGAGATCGCCGCCCAGACCGCCAACCGTTCCGCCGCCGTGGTGGACCCCGCCCTCGACCCGCTCGACCGGGCAGCCAACGACCGCACGATCCCTGGAGACATCACGTGACCGCACCGAACGCGCTCGACCACGTCCGGCCGGTGTTCCGCCGCATCATCCTGTGGGGCGCCGTCCTCGCCGTCGCCCTGGCGGTGGTCGGGGGAGTCGTCGGTCTGCTCGTGGCCGACACGCCCGGCCTGCTCGGCGGCCTGCTCGGCGCCGTGCTGAGCGTGGTGTTCCTCGGACTCACCGCGGTCAGCGTCCTCGTGGCGCTGCGGGTCTCGAAGGGGCAGATGATCTCAGGTGCCTTCTTCGGCATCGTGATGGGTACCTGGCTGCTCAAGTTCGTGGTGTTCATCGTGGTGCTCGTGCTGTTGCGCAACCAGGACTGGGTGGACTTCCCGGTGCTCGCCTTCGTGATCATCGCGGGCGTCGTCGGCTCGCTCGTCATCGACGTGGTCGCCGTGGCCAAGGCCCGCATCCCCGTCGGGGTCGCGCTGCCGGGCGACAGCGGGTACCCGTCGGGCGGCACGCAACAGGTGTCGGGCGGCTCCACGGAGCCTGGGAAGTCCGGTCCGAGCGACTGAGAAGCCGGGAAGCCTCTCGCACCTGATAGGCTTCTCGGAGTCCGCCACCGGAGCCTGCGCTCGGAGCGGACGAGCCTCCACAACGTCCACCATCGCGTGCCATGATGTGCGCGCGCCGACACAGGAGACAGCGCTGCTATCCCACGCTCTTCCCCTGTCCCTCTCCGCTGCGGTTGACACCGTCGCGGCGGGGAGCAGCAAGGCCGCCGAGTTCCATGGTCCGTCGATCAACGAGTTCTTCCCGGATGCGATCTTCTTCGCCGGGACGCCGTTCGAGATCGATCGGCTCGTCCTCATCCGCTTCTTCGCCGTTGCCGTGCTCCTGGTGTTCGCGTTCGTCGGCACCCGTGCACTGAAGCTCGTGCCGGGTCGCGGTCAGGCGTTCATCGAGTACGCGTTCGACGTCGTCCGCCGCAACACCTTCGACAACCTCGGAGAGAAGGACGGCAAGCGCTTCCTGCCGCTCCTCGCGACGATCTTCTTCGGCGTGCTGTTCATGAACCTGACCGGTCTGATCCCGGGCATGAACCTGGCCGGCACGAGCCGCATCGCGATGCCGATGGTCCTCGCGATCGTCGCGTACCTCGCCTTCATCTACGCCGGCCTCCGCAAGCACCCGGGCACGTTCCTCCGGAACTCGCTCTTCCCGCCCGGGGTGCCGTGGTTCCTCTACATCATCGTGACGCCGATCGAGCTGGTCTCGACCTTCGTGCTCCGTCCGGTGACGCTGACGCTGCGACTCCTCATGAACATGGTCGTCGGGCACCTGCTGCTCGTCCTGTTCTTCTCGGCCACGCAGTTCTTCTTCTTCGACGCTTCCCTGGGCTTCAAGGCCTTCGGCGTCGGCACCATCGCGTTCGGCATCGCGTTCAGCTTCTTCGAGGTCCTCGTCGCGCTGCTCCAGGCCTACGTCTTCATGCTCCTCACCGCCGTCTACATCCAGCTGGCGCTGGCCGACGAGCACTGATTCCTCACTGACCCCCTACGGGGCCGACGACCGTCGGGCCCGCACCTCGAAAGGAAAACACGTGGACGCAACGACCGTTCTCGCGGAGATCAACGGCAACATCGCGACGGTTGGCTACGGCCTCGCAGCGATCGGCCCGGCCATCGGCGTCGGCATCGTCGTCGGCAAGACGATCGAGTCCGTCGCTCGCCAGCCCGAGCTCCAGGGCCGCCTGACGACCCTCATGTACATCGGTATCGCCTTCACCGAGGCCCTGGCCTTCATCGGTATCGCCACGTACTTCATCTTCACCGGCACCAACTAAGGCTCCTCGATGCACAACGCACTCATCATCGCGGCGGAGGAGACGCACAACCCGCTGATCCCGCCGGTGTACGACATCGTGTGGTCGTTGCTTGCCTTCGTCATCATCTTCCTGGTGATGCGCTACGTGGTCACGCCGCGCATCACGAAGATGCTCGATGAGCGCACCGAGGCCATCGAAGGTGGCATCAAGAAGGCGGAAGCTGCGCAGCAGCAGGCCGCTGCGGCGCTCGACGAGTACAACAAGCAGCTCGCCGACGCCCGTGCCGAGGCATCCCGCATCCGCGAGCAGGCCCGCGCCGACGCCACGGCGATCGGCAACGAGGTCCGCGAGCAGGCGGCCGCCGATGCAGCACGCATCACGGCGAACGCCCAGGCGCAGATCGAGGCCGAGCGGCAGAGCGCCGTCCAGGCACTGCGTGCCGAGGTCGGCACCCTCGCGCTGGACCTCGCGTCCGGTGTGATCGGTGAGTCCCTCAAGGACGACGCCAAGTCGACCGCCGTCGTCGACCGCTTCCTCGCCGACCTCGAGGCCTCGCAGGCCACGAAGACGGGGGAGCACTGAGCATGCGCAGCGCTACCAGAGAAGCACTCGCGTCCACCAGGGCGGTGCTGACGGACCTCGGTCCGAGCGCCGACCTGGCCGCGGGTGCCGAGATCCTCGCCTCCGGGCGAGCGATCGCCGGTGCGCCGCAGCTGCTCGGGCTGCTGTCCGACCCGACGGCCGACCCGGCCGGCAAGAAGGTCCTCATCGACCGCGTCTTCGCCGGACAGTCGGACGCGACGCGCGCGGTGCTGACCGCGGTGGCCGGCTCGCGCTGGTCCTCGCAGCAGGACCTCCTCGCGGGCATCGAGGACGCGGGCATCCGCGCCGTCGCCGCCACCGCGGGTGCCGAGTCGCCCATCGAGTCGGAGCTGTTCGCCTTCGAGACCGCCGTCCGCTCGGACGCCGGCCTCGAGCTCGCGCTCGGCACGAAGCTCGGCAGCCCGGACCAGAAGGGTGCGCTCGTCGAGCGTCTCCTCGGGTCCAAGGCGTCGCCGCAGACCGTGACGATCGTCTCCGCGCTCGTGCAGCAGCCCCGTGGCCGCCGCATCGGCGAACTGGTCCGCGATGCCTCGCGCATCGTGGCCGAGCAGAACGGCAAGCTCGTCGCCACCGTGGTCACCGCCACGGAACTGACGACCGCCCAGTCGGCCCGCGTCGCACGCGGTCTGGCCGAGCGCTACGGCAAGGACATCAGCATCAACCAGGTCGTCGACCCCTCGGTCGTCGGCGGGGTCCGGGTGCAGATCGGCGGGGACGTCATCGACGGCACCGTGTCCACGCGGCTCTCGGAGCTCCGGCTCCAGCTCGCCGGCTAGGCGTACGGTCGAAGCCGCTCCTCCCAAGTCCACAACGGGAACTGCCGAGTCCGGCAGCGTCACCCTCTCGGAGCCGAAGGGCCCCGGAAAACCACAAGGAAAATCCCATGGCAGACATCACCATCAGCCCCGATGAGATCCGTGATGCCCTGAAGGACTTCGTCTCGAACTACGAGCCGACGAAGGCCTCCACGGCCGAGGTCGGGCACGTCACCGACGCCGGTGACGGCATCGCGCACGTCGAGGGCCTCCCCGGCGTCATGGCCAACGAGCTCATCCGCTTCCAGGACGGCACGCTCGGCCTCGCGCAGAACCTCGACGAAGACGAGATCGGCGCCATCGTGCTCGGCGAGTTCGCCGGCATCGAGGAGGGCATGGAGGTCACCCGCACCGGCGAGGTCCTCTCCGCCCCCGTCGGCGACGGCTTCCTCGGCCGTGTCGTCGACCCGCTCGGCGCCCCGATCGACGGTCTCGGCGAGATCGCAGCCGAGGGCCGTCGTGCCCTCGAGCTCCAGGCCCCGGGCGTCATGTCCCGCAAGTCGGTCCACGAGCCGCTGCAGACCGGCATCAAGGCCATCGACGCGATGATCCCCGTCGGCCGCGGTCAGCGTCAGCTGATCATCGGCGACCGCCAGACCGGCAAGACGGCCATCGCGATCGACACGATCATCAACCAGAAGGCCAACTGGGAGTCCGGCGACGAGAACAAGCAGGTCCGCTGCATCTACGTCGCCATCGGTCAGAAGGGTTCCACGATCGCCTCCGTCAAGGGCGCGCTCGAGGACGCCGGTGCGATGGAGTACACGACGATCGTCGCCGCTCCCGCGTCGGACCCGGCTGGCTTCAAGTACCTCGCCCCCTACACCGGCTCGGCCATCGGCCAGCACTGGATGTACCAGGGCAAGCACGTCCTCATCATCTTCGATGACCTGTCCAAGCAGGCCGAGGCCTACCGTGCGGTGTCGCTCCTCCTGCGTCGTCCGCCGGGCCGCGAGGCCTACCCGGGTGACGTCTTCTACCTGCACTCCCGTCTGCTGGAGCGCTGCGCGAAGCTGTCCGACGAGCTCGGCGCCGGTTCGATGACGGGTCTCCCGATCATCGAGACCAAGGCGAACGACGTCTCGGCGTACATCCCGACCAACGTCATCTCCATCACCGACGGCCAGATCTTCCTGCAGTCGGACCTCTTCAACGCGAACCAGCGTCCGGCCGTCGACGTGGGCATCTCGGTGTCGCGCGTCGGTGGTGACGCCCAGGTGAAGTCGATCAAGAAGGTCTCCGGCACGCTGAAGCTCGAGCTCGCGCAGTACCGCTCGCTCGAGGCGTTCGCGATGTTCGCGTCCGACCTCGACCAGGCGTCGCGTCGCCAGCTGGACCGCGGTGCCCGCCTGACCGAGCTCCTCAAGCAGCCGCAGTACTCGCCGTACCCGGTCGAGGAGCAGGTCGTCTCGATCTGGGCCGGCACGAACGGCAAGCTGGACACCGTCCCGGTGCCGGACGTGCTCCGCTTCGAGTCCGAGCTGCTCGACCACCTGCGTCGCAACTCCGACGTCCTCACGACCCTGCGCGAGACGAACCAGCTCAGCGACGAGACCGTCGCCGAGATGGAGAAGCAGATCGACGAGTTCTCGAAGAGCTTCCAGACGAGCGACGGCAAGACCCTCGGCTCCGAGCAGTTCGATGCGGCTGACGCCGAGGACGTCGACCAGGAGCAGATCGTCAAGGGTCGTCGCTAGATGGCAGCGCAGGTCCGGGTCTACCGACAGCGAATCAAGTCCGCGAAGACCACGAAGAAGGTCACCCGCGCGATGGAACTGATCTCGGCGTCGCGGATCCAGAAGGCGCAGGCCCGCATGGCTGCGTCCGGCCCGTACTCGCGAGCCGTGACGCGTGCGGTGTCGGCCGTGGCGACGTTCTCGAACGTCGACCACGTGCTGACCACCGAGCCGGAGTCCTCGACCCGCGCGGCCGTGGTGCTCTTCACCTCGGACCGCGGTCTGAACGGTGCGTTCAGCACGAACGTCCTCAAGCAGGGCGAGGAGCTCGCCTCCCTGCTCCGCAGCGAGGGCAAGGACGTCGTCTACTACCTGGTCGGCCGCAAGGCCGTCGGGTACTTCGCGTTCCGTGAGCGCGCGTCGGAGCAGCAGTGGGTCGGCAACACCGACCAGCCGGAGTTCTCGACGGCCAAGGAGATCGGCGACGCCGTCGTGGCGAAGTTCCTGCAGGACACGGCCGAGGGTGGCGTGGACGAGATCCACATCGTCTTCAACCGCTTCCTGAGCCTGGCGACCCAGGAGCCGCAGGTCGTGCGCCTGCTCCCGCTCGAGGTCGTCGACGGCGTCGAGGAGCCCGCGGGCAACGAGCCGCTGCCGCTCTACGAGTTCGAGCCGGACGCCGACGCGGTGCTCGACTCGCTGCTCCCGGTCTACATCGAGAGCCGCATCTTCAACGCCATGCTGCAGTCGGCTGCTTCCGAGCACGCCGCCCGTCAGAAGGCGATGAAGGCGGCCAGCGACAACGCCGACTCGCTGATCCGTGACTTCACCCGACTCGCGAACAACGCGCGTCAGGCGGAGATCACCCAGCAGATCTCCGAGATCGTCGGCGGCGCCGACGCCCTCTCGTCGAAGAAGAAGTAGTCCGCGTCGTTCGCGGACAGATACCCACCCTCAGGAAGGCACCAGCCATGACCGACACCGCAACCACCGCGGTCGAGACGTCGTCGGCGCCCGGTGTCGGCCGGATCGCCCGTGTCACGGGCCCCGTCGTCGACATCGAGTTCCCCCACGACGCAATCCCGGAGATGTACAACCTCCTGTTCACGACCATCACCATCGGTGACTCGTCGCAGGAGATCGGCCTCGAGGTCGCGCAGCACCTCGGCGACGACCTCGTCCGCGCCATCTCCCTGAAGCCGACCGACGGCCTGGTCCGTGGCCAGGAGGTCCGTGACTCGGGCGCTCCGATCTCGGTCCCCGTCGGCGACGTCACCAAGGGCAAGGTCTTCGACGTCCTCGGCAACGTGCTCAACACGGACGAGAAGCTCGAGATCACCGAGCGCTGGCCGATCCACCGCAAGGCCCCGGCCTTCGACCAGCTCGAGTCCAAGACCTCGATGTTCGAGACCGGCATCAAGTCCATCGACCTCCTCACCCCGTACGTGCAGGGTGGCAAGATCGGCCTCTTCGGTGGTGCGGGCGTCGGCAAGACCGTCCTCATCCAGGAGATGATCCAGCGCGTCGCGCAGGACCACGGCGGTGTGTCGGTGTTCGCCGGTGTCGGTGAGCGCACCCGTGAGGGCAACGACCTCATCGGTGAGATGGAAGAGGCGGGTGTCTTCGACAAGACCGCCCTCGTGTTCGGCCAGATGGACGAGCCGCCGGGAACGCGTCTGCGCGTGGCCCTGTCGGCGCTGACGATGGCGGAGTACTTCCGCGATGTCCAGAAGCAGGACGTGCTCCTCTTCATCGACAACATCTTCCGCTTCACGCAGGCCGGTTCCGAGGTCTCGACGCTGCTCGGCCGCATGCCGTCCGCGGTGGGCTACCAGCCGAACCTCGCCGACGAGATGGGTGTGCTCCAGGAGCGCATCACCTCGACGCGCGGTCACTCGATCACCTCGCTGCAGGCGATCTACGTGCCGGCCGACGACTACACCGACCCGGCTCCGGCGACCACCTTCGCGCACCTCGACGCGACGACCGAGCTCTCGCGTGAGATCGCGTCGCAGGGTCTCTACCCCGCGATCGACCCGCTGACCTCGACGTCCCGCATCATGGACCCGCGGTACCTGGGCGCCGACCACTACGAGACGGCCACGCGCGTCAAGCAGATCCTCCAGAAGAACAAGGAGCTGCAGGAGATCATCGCCATCCTCGGTGTCGACGAGCTCTCCGAAGAGGACAAGATCACGGTCGAGCGCGCTCGTCGGATCCAGCAGTTCCTCTCGCAGAACACCTACATGGCGAAGAAGTTCACCGGCGTCGAGGGCTCCACGGTGCCGCTCAAGGACACCATCGAGTCCTTCCGCGCCATCGCGGACGGCGAGTTCGACCACGTCGCGACGCAGGCGTTCTTCAACGTCGGTGGCATCAACGACGTGGAAGAGAAGTGGTCGCAGATCCAGAAGGAGAACCGCTGACATGGCGGGTCTCAGCGTGAGCGTCGTCTCGGCCGACCGCGAGGTCTGGTCGGGCGACACCACCATGGTCGTCGCACGGACGACAGAGGGTCAGATCGGCATCCTCGCCGGGCACGAGCCGATGCTGGCGATCCTGGCGCAGGGTCAGGTCCGCATCACGCGGGCCGACGGGTCGACCGTCACGGTCGACGCCGAGGACGGCTTCCTGTCGGTCGAGCACGACACGGTGACGATCGTCGCGCGGCAGGCCGCGCTGGCGTCCTGACCGGACTGACCGTCCTCCTCCCGCCTTCGGAGACGAAGCGGGAGGGCGGGGACCGGACCCGCACGCTCGACCTGCGTGCGCTGTCCTTCCCGGAACTGATCGACGAGCGGGCCGCGGTGATCACCGCGGCCCGCTCCGTCAGTTCTGAGGAGTCCTCTGCCCGGACGGCGTTGAAGCTCGGCCCGAAGTCGATCGGGGAGCGCCTGCGCAACCTCGAGCTCGAGACCTCCGGCACGATGCCGGCGATCGAGCGCTACACCGGGGTGCTCTACGACCCCCTCGGGGCCGTCGACGCCCCCGAGGCCACCCGGAACTGGTGGGCGGAGCACGTGGTCGTGCAGTCCGCGATGTTCGGTCCGATCGGTGCGGGCGACCGGATCCCCGCGTACCGGTTGTCGCACGACTCGCGCCTGGGCGCGCTCCGGTTGGCCGCGCACTGGCCCACCGCCTCGAGCCGTGCCCTCGCGCAGCTCGGGGACGGCCTGGTTCTGGACCTCCGGTCGGAGGGGTACCGCAAGCTCGGTCCGGTCCCCGGCGCCGTCGCGCCCCGCGTCGTGAGCGTCGACGGGACCGGGCGGCGTCGGGCACTGAACCACTGGAACAAGACCGCGAAGGGCCGTCTCGTCGCGCTGCTCGGACGCACCGCCGCTGCGGTCGCGTCGATGGACGACCTGGTCGACTGGGCTGCGGGCAACGGCGTCGTCCTCGAGCGCGGTGCCGACGGCTGGGACCTGGTCGCCGAAAGCCTGGAGCCCGTCACCGCCTGACGGCGGGCGCAATGGTCGGTCCTCCACAGGGTCCGTCAGCGCGGCAGCCGTCCACAGCCGGTCCGGGTGAGCCGGTCGGGAGGCGCGGATCACGTTTCGATGGCGTGCATGATCCCGCTCACCGCTCGTTCCGACCACGACTCCGCAGTGCGGTACCCCCGCGAGATCGCGGCGGCCGTCACTCTCCCCGCTGCAGCCGCAGCGCTCGTCGCGCCCGGCGACGGCCCGCTGCGCGGGAGCGCGGCGACGGCCGTCGTCACGGCGTGCGGCGCCCTCGCGACCCGGATGGCCCTGGTGGACTTCCTCGCCGCCCCCGGTGCGCACGACCCTCGGACGCTCCGTGCGTTCGACCCGTTCCACGACGACACACCGCCCGCGCTCTCCGGGATCGGTCCGCGACCCTCGCGCTCCCGTCTGCGGACGGCGGGGGACCGGTGCGTCGAGGCCTGGCGGACCTGGCACGTGCAGGACGGACCGGCCGACGGCACGGCGGGAGCGGCCGGTGCGCTGGCCCTCGCAGCCTGGTGCGCCTGGGCGCTGGGCTCGGCGGCCCGCGCCGAGACCCGGGCGCGGTACGCCCTGGACCTGCGTGACGACGACGCGCTGGCCGGACTCGTGCTGCGCTCGGTGCTCGCCGACAGCCGTCCGACGTGGTCGCCGCGGTGATGCGGGGTCGACGGGATCGTCTACGGTGGACGCAACCACGTGGGAAGGGCTCCGGTTGCGCGACGACGACGACGGCTTCGAGGACATCGAGGACACCGTCATCCGGCGACCCCGTGCGGCGCTCAGCGGTGACCGCGTCGCCGAGGCCCTCGACGACACCGTCATCCGCGGCCGTACCGACGCCGACGATCCGCTCGGTGACACCGTCCTCCGGGCGGTGCCGCCGGTCCCTCCGACGCCGGGAGCGTCGGCAACGGGCGACGACGTGGTCGGCGACACGGTCCTCCGGCCGGTGCCGCCGATTCCTCCGACGCCCGGAGCGTCGGCAACGGACGACGACGTGGTCGGCGACGACACGGTCCTCCGGCCGGTGCCGCGGGTCCGACCGGCGACCGGTCCGTCGGACGGTGTCGACGGCGACCCCCTCGGTGCCACGGTCATCCGGCCGATGCCGCCGATGCCGGGTGCGTCGCGCGGCGGCGACGACCCGCTGGGCGAGATGGTCGTCCGGCCCCTGCCGCGGGTGCCCGACGCGCCGTCGGACGTCCACGGCGACCCCCTCGGCGACACGGTCGTCCGGCCCGTGCCGCCCGTCCCGGGCACCGGCAGCGGCGGTGCGTCGGGCCCGGCCGCGTCCGACGCGGCGGACACCGATGCCGAGGCCACGGTCGTCCGCGCACCGGGCCGACCGCCCACGCGACCGGGCGCCGTCGGCGGAGCCGCACCGGGCCTCCCGTCCGCTCCGACGGACCGCACGGCGAAGGTGCCGTCGATCCGGATCGGCGACCAGCTCTTCCGCCTCGACCACCCCGTGGTGATCGGACGACGGCCGTCGCTGCCGCGGATCACCCGCGGACCGGAACCGGAGCTGGTGACCATGCGCTCGGCGCACGGGCAGGTCTCGTCGTCCCACGTCCGGCTGCACGCCGAGGGCGAAGCCGTCGTCGTGCAGGACCTCCGGTCGACGAACGGCACCGTCGTCCGTCCGGCCGGCGCACCCGCGTACCGCATGCCGTCGGGTGCGTCGATCGTCGCGCTGACGGGTACGGTAGTCGAGATCGGTGACGGCAACGCCATCGAGGTCCTCTCGCCGTACCTCCGGGTCGCACCGACGGCGGACGGGTCCGCTCCGGTTCCCCCGTGGCCCTCCGATCAGCAAGCACACGGCACGCCCCGACCCACCAGAGAGCGATCCTGACACGTGACCGAACTCGGCCGAGCAGCCACTGCGCACGCCATCGACGTCCCCGGTGCCGACGGCGCCACCCTCACCTTGTCGTGGGGAGCCTCGACCGACGTCGGGCGACGGCGTGACCACAACGAGGACAGCTACATCGTCGGTGCCCCCTTCTTCGTCGTCGCGGACGGCATGGGCGGACACCTGGCCGGCGACCGGGCGAGCGACGCCGTGGTGCGGCGCCTCGAACAGGTGACGACCGACCCGTTCACGACGCGGCAGGGCATCCAGCGGGCGTTGCTCCTGGCCACCGCCGACATCGAGCGGGCTGCGGGCGGCAACGCCATCGGCGCGGGGACGACCGTCACCGGTATCGCCCTCGTGGCCTCGCTCGGGCAGCCCGCCGCGCTGGTGTTCAACGTCGGCGACTCCCGGACCTACCGCATCGAGGGCGGCGTGCTCCGTCGCGTCACGGTCGACCACTCCGTCGTGCAGGAGATGGTGGACGCGGGTCTGCTCCGCGCCGAGGACGCCGAACGACACCCCGACAGCAACGTCATCACCCGCGCGGTGGGCTTCGGCGAGCCGCCGGCACCCGACTGGTGGACCCTCCCGCTCCGGGCCGGCGACCGGTACATCGTGTGCTCGGACGGCCTCACCAAGGAGCTCGGCGACGCCGGGATCGCGCGGATCGCAGCCCGCGAATCCGACGCGCAGCAGCTCGCGGAGCGCCTGGTCGGCGACGCCGTCGTCGCCGGGGGGCGCGACAACGTCACGGTGGTGGTGCTGCAGGTCGACGGTGCCCCCGACGACGGTGACCTCGAGGACACGCTGCCCCGGCACTGATCGTCCCCCGAACTGGGGGACCGCGCCCGCCCACGGCCCACCGGCGCGCGGCGACCCGTTCACGAACGGTTCGTACAATGAGCAGGGCCACGACGAGACACGCGGCCACCCGGCCCGGGGAGGAGAGGACGATGGCGCGACGCCTGCCGTCCAACCCGCCCGTCATCGGCGGCTTCAGCCCCGTGCACGTGCTCGGCTCCGGTGGCTTCGCCGACGTCTTCCTGTACGAGCAGGACATGCCGCGCCGACAGGTCGCGGTGAAGGTGCTCCTCGACGAGGTCGTGGACGACCGCGTGCGCCAGATGTTCCAGGCCGAGGCGAACCTCATGGCCCGGCTCAGCACGCACCCGTCGATCCTCACCGTCTTCCAGGCGAGCGTGGCCGCGGACGGACGCCCGTACCTCGTGATGGAGCTCTGCTCGTCGTCGCTCAGCGAGCGGTACCGCCGTGAGCCGATCCCGGTGTCCGAGGTCCTGTCGATCGGCATCCGCATCGGGTCGGCGCTCGAGACGGCGCACCGCGAGGGTGTGCTGCACCGGGACATCAAGCCCTCGAACATCCTGCTCACGGCGTACGGCAACCCGGTGCTGTCCGACTTCGGCATCGCCGCGACCATCGGCGGGACCGACCCCGACGAACCGGTCGGCATGTCCATCCCGTGGTCCGCGCCCGAGGTGCTCATCGACGAGTCCCGCGGCACGATCCAGTCCGAGGTCTACTCGCTCGCCGCCACCGTCTACTCGTTGCTCGCCGGCCGCAGTCCCTTCGAGATCCGCGGCGGCAAGAACGGCGCGAACGACCTGATGCACCGGATCGACAAGGGCGGCGTCAAGCCGACGGGGCGCACCGACGTGCCGCCGTCGCTCGAGCGACTGCTCGCGACGGCGCTGTCCCGCAAGGCGCAGGCACGACCGGCGACGGTGATCGAGTTCGTCCGCGGCCTGCAGCAGGTCGAGGCCGAACTCGGCATCCCGCAAACCCCAGCGGACGTCGCGGTCGAGGCGTGGGCGGTCGCGTCGCCGACGCCCGCCGGCGAACGCACGGTGGTGCGTCAGCTGCAGGCGCCCGCACGGGTCGGTGGTCGCCGTCGCACCCGTCGTCCGGTCCAGGGCGGTGTGGTCGCCGGCGGCGCGCAGAGCGTCGGCACCGTGCACCGGACCGGTTCCGTCACCCGCACCCGTCGCCGGACGCGCTCGACGCTGCTCTGGGCGACGTCGCTCACCGTCGTGGTCGTCGCGGCCCTCGCCGTCGCGACGGTCGTCGTGGTCGGTCGTCTCGGCACCGGTGCGATCCCGGTCGTGGCCGACGTCCGTGCATCGACCTCGGCCAGTGCGGTCTCGTTCTCGTGGGCAGACCCCGGCCTGCGCACCGGTGACACGTACGTCATCTCGTCGAACGGGTCCTCGAGCCAGCAGTCCGGCACGACGTTCGTCGTCTCGGGGGAGCGCGGCGAGGAGCAGTGCATCGCGGTCGCCGTGAACCGCGACGGCAAGACCGGTGCAGCGAGTGCGCAGAAGTGCGCGACGATCGGGAGCGCCGGGTGATCCGCGCCCTGCTCGCGAAGCACCGGTCCGCCGCCGTCACCACGGGCGTGTCCGTGGTCGTCGCCGCGGTGGTCGCCGGCACCGCGATCGTGTCGACCGGCTACCACACGCAGCGCGTGGACCTCGGCGACGGGACGGTCTGGGTCCCCTCGGCCGAGTACGGCGCGGTCGGCCGGGCCAACACCGAGGTGCTGCAGCTCAACACGGCCGTCGAGACCGCCAGCGACGACCTCTCGGTCCTGCAACGCGGTTCCACCGTCTACAGCGTCGACGAGACCAAGGGCACCGTCGCGAAGGTCGACGTCGCGGCCGCCACGGTCGGCGACGCCGTCACCCTGCCCGCCGGTTCGCCACAGGTCTTCCTCGCCGGGGACACGGCCGTGATCGGCAACGCGGAGACCGGCGAGCTCTGGGCGACCCCGGCCGACCAGCTCGAGGAGTTCGACGCCTCCACGAAGGCCGACCTGACGCTCGGTGCCGACACCGTGTTCGACGCCTCGGACGACCACGTCGCCGTCTACTCGGCGAAGACCGGCACCGCCTCGCTCGTCGACATCGGCGCGACCCTGACCGTCGACCGCCGCTGGAAGGTCGACGCCGGTCGCGGCGACGACTTCCAGGTCGCCGCCTTCGGGTCCCACCTCGCCGTGCTCGACCGCACCAGCGGCACCCTGACGGTGGACGGCGACGCGGTCGACCTCGGCGACCGTGTGGGCTCGTCCCCGGCGCTGCAGCGGTCGTCCGACGACGGCGCCGACGTCACGGTCGCCGGGACCGCCGGCCTGGCCCGGGTCACCCCGTCCGGCCGGGTCGACGGCACGCCCCTGGCCGTGTCCGGCCGCGCTGCGCGGCCCTACGTCGACGGCAGCTGCACCTACGCCGCCTGGGCCGGCGGTCAGGCGATGGACACCTGCGACGGCCGCGCGCTCCAGCGCCTGGCGAGCACCGGTGGGACGAGCGAGATGCAGATCCTCCACAACGGCCGGACGGTCGTGGCCAACGACCCGTCGAGCGGCCGGTCGTGGGCGATCGACCGCAGCGGGCAGCTCATCGACAACTGGGCCGACCTCGTCAAGCAGGACGACCAGAAGCAGCGCGAGCAGGTCTCCGACGAGGACCCCGAGGTCGACAAGGACCAGAAGCCGCCGGTGGCGGTGGACGACGAGCTGGGCGCTCGTCCGGGACGCACCACGAGCCTCCCGGTCCTGCTCAACGACTACGACCCGAACGGCGACCCGATCGTGGTGAGCGAGGTCGGACGGATCTCGGACTCCGCCGGCCGCGTCGCGATCGTCGGCGACGGCCAGCGCCTGCAGGTGACGCTGTCGTCCCGCGCCTCGGGCACCGTGTCGTTCCAGTACACGATCACCGACGGCAACGGCGGCTCCGACACCGCGACCGTCCGCGTCAGCGTCCGACCCGAGTCGCAGAACGATGCTCCGCGCCAGGTCCGCGACACCTCGGCGGACGTCGTGCAGAACGGGCACGTCGTGACGAACGTGCTCGGCGACTGGGTCGACCCCGACGGCGACCCCGTCTACCTCAAGTCGGCGACGGCGGCCGACCCCGACAACGCGTCGACCACGCCGGACGGCCTGCTCGACTACCGCAACGACAGCGGCAGGACCGGCGAGCGGTCGGTGCAGGTCGTCGTCAGCGACGGGCGTGCGGACGGCCGCGGCTCGGCGACCATGCGGGTCGCGAAGCAGGGCAGCGTGCCGCTCCGCGCCGACCCCTTCCCGGTGAGCGGGTACGCGGGCAAGGCGTTCAGCGTCGACCCGCTCGACCACGTGCGCGGCGGCAACGGCACCGTGACCCTCACCAGCGTGTCCTCCGCGTCCGGCCTGACCGTGACCCCGAGCTACGACGCCGGCACCTTCCGCGTGCTCGGCGCCGGAGCGGGGGACCACCAGCTCGAGTACACGGTGACCGACGGCGTGAAGACCTCGAGCGGCATCGTGCGGGTGACGATCCTCGCGCCGCCCGACGCCTCGACCGCGCCGATCACCACGCCGAAGACGGTGTTCGTGAACACGCTGTCGACGAAGGACACCGACGTCACCGCGACCGACATCGACCCGGCCGGCGGCGTGCTCATGGTGACCGCCATCGACGCGCCGCAGCGGTCGAGCGGCGTGCAGGCGAGCATCCTCGACCAGCACACCGTCCGCATCACCCTGACGGCGCCGCTCGACGGGCCGGTGTCCTTCGAGTACACCGAGACGAACGGCCTGGCGTCGTCCACCGGCACGATCACCGTCGTCGAGATCCCCCGACCGGACCGCATCCAGCCGCCGGTGGCGCAGCCCGACAGCAGCACGGTGCGGGTGGGCGACGTTGCGAACATCGCCGTCCTCGACAACGACACGCAGCCCGAGGGCGAGCCCCTGACGCTCGAGCCGGACCTGGTGCAGAACGTGCCGGGCGACGGCGGTCTGCTCTTCGTCTCCGGCGACCACCTGCGCTACCTCGCGCCGGAGACCCCCGGCAACTACACGGCCGTGTACCGCGTCGCGGGTCCGGACGGCCAGCACGCCGACGCGTCCGTGTCGATCTCGGTCCGCGAGCGCGACGCCGCCACGAACAACCCGCCGGTCCCGCCGACGGTGACCGCGCGCGTCGTCGCCGGGTCCTCGGTGCGGGTGTCGATCCCGCTGAACGGCATCGACCCGGACGGCGACTCGGTGCAGCTCGTCGGCGTCGGCTCCAACCCGGACAAGGGCTCGGTGAGCGACGTCTCGAAGGACTCGCTGACCTACCAGGCGGGCGACTACTCGGCCGGTACCGACGAGTTCAGCTACACGGTCGTCGACGCACTCGGTGCCCGTGCGAGCGGCACCGTGCGCGTCGGGATCGCGCCGCGCGCCGAGCAGGCATCCAACCCCGTCGCCCAGGCCGACCACGTCACCATCCGTCCCGGCGGCTCGGTGACCGTCCGGGTGATGCAGAACGACTCCGACCCCGAGGGCGGACAGCTCACCGTCACCGCCGCCGAGCCGACCGCCGACGACGTCGCGGCGAAGATCCTGCGGAAGCAGCAGATCCGGGTGACCCCGCCGAAGACGGCGAAGTCCGGCGACTACGCCGTGCTCTACACGGTGACCAACAGCAGCGGCGGTTCGAGCACCGCGTTCCTGACGGTCACGGTCGACGAGGACGCCCAGCCGCTGCGACCCGAGGTGGACGACACCACCCTCGACCTGCAGGACATCCTGCACCGCCAGAGCGTGACGGTCGACGTGCTCGAGAACGTCTTCTTCGCCGAGGGCACCTCGGCCGACCTGAAGGTCGGCCTGGTCGACGGCTACGGCGACACGGCCCGCACCACCGACGACGAACGGATCACCGTCCGGCTCACCGACGACTCGCAGGTGATCCCGTTCTCGGTGGCACGCGTCGACCACCCGGACATCGTGTCCTACGGCTTCATCAACGTGCCGGGCTTCGACGACGCACTGCCGCAGATCAACCGCAGTGCGGGGACGATCACGGTGAAGAGCGAGGCGACCGTGCGGATCCCGCTCGACGACTTCGTCGTGACCGCGAACGGCAAGACCGCGACGATCACCGACCGCGGCACCGTGAAGGCGACGCACGCGAACGGGCAGCGCCTGGTCGTCGACTCGTCGACCCTGCAGTTCACGTCGTCGAAGCTGTACTACGGCAACGCCTCCATCTCGTTCGAGGTCACGGACGGTTCGTCGGCGAACGGCGGCAAGGGACGCGTCGCGACCCTGGTGCTGCCCATCACGGTGACGCCCCGGTCGAACCAGCCGCCGGCCTTCACCGGTTCGGCCGTCGAGATGCAGCCGGGGGAGCGCCGCACGATCGACCTGACGAAGCTCACCGACTACCCGTACCCGCGCGACCTGCCCGAGCTGCGGTACTCGGTCGTCGGGCGGCCAGCGGACGGCGTCACCGCGAGCATCGCGAAGCAGCAGCTGACGATCGCCGTCGCCGACACGGCGAAGAAGAACACCACGGCCGCCATCGGGATCGGCGTGAACGACGACGCCAACGCCGGCCGCGCGGGAACCGTGACCGTGGGCATCGTCGCGTCGACCCGTCCGCTCGTGCAGCCGGGCGCGGACCGGTCCGTCACGAAGCGCGGCGCGACGACGACCATCGACGTGCTCACGAACGACCAGCCGACCAACCCGTTCCCCGGGCAGCGATTGCGCGTGGTGAACATCCGCGGCCTGTCCGGCGGGCTGCCGAGCGGCGTGACCGTCACGCCGAGCGGAGACCGGTCCCGGCTGCAGGTCCGGGTGTCGGACACGGCCAAGCCCGTCGACGCGCACCTGCAGTACCAGGTCGCCGACGCGACGAACGACCCGAACCGGTACGTCTGGGGCGACGTGACGATCTCGGTGCAGGACGTGCCGGACGCACCCGGCACGCCGACCCGCACGGGGTCGTACGACGGCGGCCAGCTCTCGCTGACCTGGGCCGCGCCGCAGGGCAACAACGCGCCGATCACGGGCTACCGCGTCGTCGGGACGAACGGGCTCACGAAGAACTGCGGGACGTCGACGGTCTGCCAGCTGACCGGGATCGACCCGAAGGCGTCGTACCGGTTCCAGGTCGTCGCGACGAACGCCATCGGCGACTCGAAGCCGTCCGCGCGGTCCGTCTCGATGAGCGCGGACTACGTGCCGGCCCCGCCGAAGAACATCCGGGTCTCGCCGAGCAAGAGCACGCCGAACCAGCTCGACGTCGCCTGGAACGCAGTACCGGCACCCCGGGGCGGGAGCGCGGTCGACGACTACGTCGTGACGATCAAGGGCCCCGGCCTCTCCACCATGCGCCGGACCGGCACCGCGACGAGCACCTCGTTCACCGGCGCCGAGAGCGGTGCGAAGTACTCGGTCTCCGTCTCCGCGCACAACGACGCCGACCGCAACGGCACCGTGGTGCAGTGGAACTCCGGCTCGGGGTCCGGCACGGCGGTCGGGACGCCCGGCAAGCCGTCGAACGTGCAGGCCGAGGCCGGTGCACAGGCGGACGATTCCGGTCGGTCGTCGGTGAACGTCACCTGGGGTCCGGCGGACGCCGCGGGGGGATCGGGGCTGCGCTACGCGGCGTACCGCTCCGCCGACGTCGACTGCAAGGCGCCGCCGTCGAACTCGCTCGGCACCAGCAGCCCGGCTCGGGACTCCGGGGTCGGCGCCGGGACCACGCGGTACGCGGTGACCGTCTCGAACGGCTACTTCTGCAACGTGGCGTACGCGGACGCGGTGACCTACGAACGTCCGACCGCCACCGGGCGCGCCGGCGTCGACGTGACGAAGGTCGGGACGAACACGTGGAACGTCAGCGTGACCGCGTCGTCCCGTGACGCGCACCACTACCAGCTCGAGACCGGCGGACAGACGGTGTCGCTCCGACCGGGCGAGACGTGGACCGGTGTCCCCGGCTCGGGTGCGCGCAACGTCGCCGTGCAACTGCTCGTCCGCGCCTGCGGTGGGCCCGGCAGCTCGTTCTGCACGAGCGACGACCAGTCCTGGACGGGGACGGCTGCCGCGTACGACACGACCGCGACCGTCACCTCTGCGCAGGAGGGGCAGCCGCTCGGGGTCACCGGGCCGAGCGGTACCGGCGTCAGCGTGCACTTCACGGCGTACTGGTACTACAGCGACGACGGGACCGGGTTCTTCACCTCCTCCGGTTGGAACGCCGGAGAACCGACGCCGACACCGCCGCCGTTGGCGAAGTCGCTCAAGCTCCGTGCGACGCTGTCGCTGCCGGACGGTTCGAACGAGGGGCTCGGCGACGCTTCCGACCTCGTCGCGATCACGCCGGCCCCGGAGCCCGAGCCGGCACCGGCCCCGTCAGACCCAGCCGCTCCCTGATCCCGCGGCGCTGCCCGACCAGCCCGACCGCCCAATCGCCAGAACGCCACCAACGAAGGACCGACCCCGCATGAGCATGACCCCGGAGCAGGCCACCTGGTTCGCCGACGTCGCAGGCCGCATCGTGACCAACGTCGAGCAGGTGCTCCTCGGGAAGACGTTCGTGATCCGGCTCGCGGTCACGGCCATGCTCAGCGAGGGCCACCTGCTGCTCGAGGACGTCCCCGGCACCGGCAAGACCAGCCTCGCCCGGGCGATGGCGCAGAGCGTGCAGGGCACGACGAACCGCATCCAGTTCACGCCGGACCTGCTGCCCGGTGACATCACCGGCATCAGCGTGTACGACCAGCGCACCCAGGAGTTCGACTTCCACCGCGGTCCGGTGTTCGCGAACATCGTGCTCGCCGACGAGATCAACCGTGCGAGCCCGAAGACCCAGTCCGCGCTGCTCGAGGCGATGGAGGAGTCCGCGATCACCGTCGACGGCGTGAACCACCGGCTCGCCGCCCCGTTCATGGTGATCGCCACGCAGAACCCCGTCGAGCAGGCCGGCACGTACCGGCTGCCCGAGGCGCAGCTCGACCGCTTCCTCATGAAGACCTCGATCGGCTACCCGGACCACGCCGCGACGGTGAAGATCCTCGAGACGTCCTCGGCGCCCTCGGCCTCGGTGCCGCTCGCGAGCGTCGTCCCCGCGGCGACGATCACCGAGATGGCCGCGCTCGCCCGCTCGGTGCACGTCGACGCCGTGATCGCGGACTACGTGGCACGGCTCGTCGACGCCACCCGCTCGGCGAGCGAGGTCCGCCTCGGCGTCAGCGTCCGTGGTGCGATGGGCCTCATCCGGGCCGCCCGCGTCTTCGCGGCGCTGAACGGCCGCCACTACGTCACGCCGGACGACGTCAAGGCCCTCGCCGTGCCCGTGCTCGCGCACCGGCTCGTGCTCGACGCCGAGGCCGAGTTCGACGGCGTCAGCTCGCCGAGCGTGATCGCGCAGCTCCTGGTCGAGACCCCGCCGCCGGCCGACCGGGTCACGACGTGACGGACCGCCGGCCCGTCTCCACGCGCTCGCGCCGCCCGTCCTCGACGCGGTCGCGTCGCGGGACGACGGCGTACGAGCGCACGGGGACGGTCGCCGGCATGACCAACGTCCGGTCCCGGATCGTCGGGGACCGCGAGGGCGTCGCAGCGGACGCCGTCGTCGGCGTCGTCCGGGCCTGGGCGACGGCCTGGAGGCTCGTCACGCGTTCCTGGGGCGAGGTCTCGTCGGTCGTCACCGGGCTCGGCTGGACGGTCGCCGCGCTCACGCTCGTCGCGTTCGTGACGGGCTACCGGTTCGGGCTGCGCGAGATCGTGGTCGTCGGGTTCGCCGGTGCGGTGCTGGTGGTCGTCGCGGCCGTCGCGCTCATCGGCCGGTCACGGCTGGTGATCCGCATGCGGCTGCCGCAGCACCGGGTGGCCGTCGGCGACGCCGCTGGCGTGGTGGTGACAGCGGAGAACCCCTCGCGGCTGCCCTCCGTGCCGACGACCGTCGAGGTGCCGGTCGGTTCGGGGCTGGTCGACGTCGCCATCCCCGCGATCGGCCCGCAGGGCACGTTCGAGCGCGAGGTGCCCGTGCCGACCCTGCGCCGCGGGGTGCTCGACGTCGGCCCGGTGACCGGCGTCCGCGCCGACCCGGTCGGACTGGTCCGCCGCGAGGTCGTATGGACGGCCCGGGAGCAGGTCATCGTGCACCCCCGGACCATCGCGATCCCGTCCACGAGCACCGGTCTGGTGCGGGACCTCGAGGGACAGGCGACCACCGACCTCTCGCCGGCGGACATCGCCTTCCACGCCATCCGCGAGTACATGCCGGGTGACGACCCGCGCACGATCCACTGGAAGTCGACGGCGAAGTCCGGCGCGCTGATGGTGCGCCAGTTCGAGGACACCCGTCGCTCCCACCTCGTCGTCGCACTGGGCACGGCGCGTGCCGAGTTCGGTGACGACGACGAGTTCGAGCTCGCCGTCAGCGCCGCCGCGTCGCTCGGCGCACGGGCGATCCGCGACGGCCGCGAGGTCTCCGTCGTGGTGTCCGAGCGGACACCCGAGTTCGCGCGTCGCGCGGTCTACGCCGTGCGGTCCCTGCCGACGATCACGCCGACTCGCCTGCTCGACGACTTCGCGTCCGTCGCCCTGGCCGACGCGTGCCTGCCGGTCGCCGAGGTCGCGCGCATCGTCGGCAACGACGCCGAGGGGATCTCGGTCGCCTTCCTCGTGGTCGGGTCGACCGTCGGGCTGCCGGCGCTCCGCCTCGCGGCCACGCGCTTCCCGGTGGGCGTCGAGGTCGTCGCGGTGATCTGCGAGCCGGAGGCGCAGCCCCGGTTCCTGCGCGTCGCGGGTCTGACGGTGATGACCATCGGCTACCTGGACGACCTGCGGCACGCGCTGCACCGATCGGCAGCGGCCGCATGAGCGCAGCACCCGTGGCCGACCCGACCGCGCCGGAGCGCGCACGGCGCACCACCCGGCGTTCCGACCGCCGGGACGCCCGCCGTGCCGCACCGCTGCGGCTGGCCGGCAGCACCCTGGTCGTCTGGCTCCTGCTCGCCGTGGCGAGCACGTCCTGGTGGCCGGTCTACCGCGACCAGGCGATGGTCGCTGCTGCGGTGACCGCGATCGTCGCCGGCACGCTCGTCGCCCTGCTCGGCGCCGTCCTGCGGTTGCCCGCGGCAGTGGTCGCCGTCGCGGGCGTCGCGGCGTTCACGCTGACCGGCGTGCCGGCCGCGGTGCCCGACCGGGCGGCCGGGCTGCTGCCCACCGGTCCCGGACTCCTCGACCTCTTCGCCGGCGTCGCGCTGGGCTGGAAGCAGCTGGTGACCATCAGCCTGCCGGTCGGGTCGTACGAGGCGCTCCTCGTGCCGTACTTCGTGACGCTCCTGGTGGCGGCGGTGACGTCCGTGAGCGTGGCGACCCGTGCCTCCCGGCCGGAGCTCGCGAGCATCCCGGCACTGGTGCTGTTCGCGGTCGGCGTGGTCGTCGGACCGAGCCGACTCGACACATCCGTGCTGACCGCGGTGGTGCTCGTGGGGATCGCCCTGGTGTGGGCGCTGACCGTCCGCCACGCGCGACGCGCCGTGGCCGTCGCGACCACCATCGGCACCAGGGTCCCGCTCGTGCGGTCCGTCGTGCGGCCGGCCCTCGTGGGGACGGGGACGATCGTCGCCGCCGCGGTCGTCGCGACCGGACTCGGCCTCGTGGCACCGCCCACCGTCGGGCGCACCGTGGCGCGGACCGACGTCGTGAAGCCCTTCGACCCGCGCGACCACGTCAGCCCGCTCAGCGGCTTCCGGGCCTACGAGGAGCAGACCGCCGCGGACACCCCGCAGCTGCGGGTGACCGGGCTCCCCGAGAACGGGTTCGTGCGCATCGCCACCCTCGACACGTACGACGGGGTCGTCTACCGGGTGGGCGGCGCCGACGGGGCGTCGGCGTCGGGCACCTTCGAGCGGGTGCCGACCTCGGTCGACGTCCGCGGGGTCGACGGCACCGCCGTCCGCGTCGGCGTGACCGTCGAGGGGTACAGCGGTGTGTGGCTGCCGACGGTGGGCGACCTCGAGCGGGTCGAGTTCACCGGTCGCGGCGCGGAGTCCGAGCGCGGATCGTTCTTCTACAACGCGTCGACGCAGACCGGTGCCGTGGTGGGCGGGGTCGGTGACGGCACGTCGTACGACCTGACCGCCGTGGTGCCAGACCAGCCGACCCAGGAGCAGCTCGCCGCCGCGCGACCGGGCAGCGCGTCGGTGCCGGCGACGCGGGACGTGCCGGAGGCCGTGCGCGACACCGTCGAGTCGACGACCCGCGGCGAGACCGCGGCCGGCGCGAAGCTCCTGGCCGCACTGCAGTCGCTGAAGCGCAACGGGTACGTCAGCCACGGGGTCGGGGACGACCGGATGAGCCGTTCGGGCCACGGCGCCGACCGGATCCAGGAGCTCCTCACCGCGCCGTTGATGATCGGTGACCAGGAGCAGTACGCCGCCGCCGCGGCGCTGATGGCCGACGAGCTGGGGTTCCCCGCGCGGGTGGTGATGGGCTTCAGCGCCGGCGGCGACTCCGGAGTCGATCGCGGCGACGCGGGCACGAGCGGTGGCACGACGACGTTCCGCGGCTCGGACGTGACGGCGCGCATCGAGGTCGACACCGCGCAGTGGGGGTGGGTCATGCTCGACCCGAACCCGACCGTGCGCGAGATCCCGGACGAGCAGCAGCAGACGCCGCAGCCCGTGACCCGGCCGGAGACGGTCGTGCCGCCGCCCCCCGTCACCCAGCAGGACCAGGACCAGCAGGCCCCGCCGCAGACCGACCGCAACACGCCGCCGGTGCAGCCGCTGTGGCTGCAGATCCTGCTGGCCGCGTTGCCGTGGGTGCTCGGCGTGCTCGGCCTCGCGGCGCTCGTGCTGCTGCCGTTCGCGGTGATCGTGCTCGTGAAGCGCGCACGGCGACGCCGCCGTCGTCGCGCGCCGACGCCCCGCGGCCGTGTCGTCGGCGCCTGGGACGAGTACCGCGACGCGCTGCTCGATCGCGGGCACGACGTGTCCCGGTCCGCGACACGACGCGAAGCGGTGGTGGGTGCTCCCGGCGACGGCGGGACCGGCCTCGCAGCCCTCGCCGACCGCGCGGTCTTCGGTCCGAGCGACGTCGACGAGTCGGTCGCCGACCGGATGTGGTCGGCGACGGACGACGCGATCGGCAGTCTCCGGACCGGACGGAACCGACGGGAACGGTTCCGCACCGCCGTCTCACTGCGGTCGCTCCGCGGACGGCGACCCCCTCGTGGGCGGACCCGGCAGGGTGCTCGGGGACGCGGCGACTACGATGGGCCGAGGCCCGGCGAGCGTCGTGCAGGGCCGAGTGAGGACAGAGGCACCCCGTGATCAGATGCGAACACTGCGGATCGATGCTCCCGGACGGGGCGATCTTCTGCGGTGAGTGCGGACGCGCGGTGACCGCCGCGGCCAGCCGTCGCCCGGTCGCCCAGCCTCCCGTCGAACAGGCACCACCGCCGCCCCTGCAGCAGCCCGACGCGCACGGCCGCCGCTCGGACCCCGCCGCCGACGCCTGGCTCCCCGAGGCCACGCTCGACCCGGCGACACGCGCCTGGCTGACCGGCTCCGACCGTCCGGGGAACGGCGCGGTCCCCGTCCAGCGGCCCGACGACTTCGCCCCACGGCAGGCGCCCACGCACGTCCACGGTGCCGACTCCGGGTTGGCGGAGCGCGGTGCGCCGAACCCGCAGCGCGCCGAGCCCTCGCTCGACCCCGCCGACCACCGCTCCGAGCCGGTCCCCGGCGCTGACCTCGCCGACGATCCCGAACGGACCCGCCTGGCGCCCCCCGCGTCGGCGGCCGCCCCGACGGACGCTCCCGCGGCCGACAGCGGCGTCCCGGCATCGGTCTGGGCACCTCCGGCGGACGTCGCACCGCCGGCCGCGCCGGCCGGTCCCTCGTGGTGGGTGGGGCGCGGCAACGCCGCCGAACCCGAGGTCGTCGCCGAACCCGTCGTCCCCCCGGTGCCGCCCGTCCCGCCGGTGCCGCCCGTTCCTCCTGTGCCGCCCGTCCCGGAGTCCGCTGGCGACGAGGCCGTCGGAGCATCCGCCGAGCACGGCCCGGGCGACGACCAGTCAGACGAAGCCGGCATCGACGGCCTGCGCGTCCCCGCTCCGACCGCAGGGTCGGCCGACGACGGCGACGCGGAGTCGGGCCAGCCGGTCGTCCCCGCTGCGGACGGCCCCGTCGCGTCGCCGCCGCAGCCCGGCGACACCGCGGTCGTGGAACCCCTGGTCGACCGCCGACCGCTCCGTCCGGCTCCGCTGGTCACGCCGGGCATGCACGCCACGACGACCTGCCACGTGTGCGGCCACCAGCTCGAGCCGGACGACATCTTCTGCGGCGAGTGCGGCGCGGTCCGCCCGGCCGTGACCGCGGCCTTCACCGGACCGGTCGTCCCGCTGCCGATGGCACGCCCGGACTGGGCTGCCGACGACGAGGCCGAGGCGGTCGACCGTACGTCCGCGGTCGACACCGGCGGCGATGCGGGCGACACCGCCGGCGACTCGGACGCGGACGACACCGCCGGCGACTCGGACGCGGACGTCGACGTCGACGTCGCGGACGGTCACGGTGACGACGGCGACGTGACCGACAGCGCCGGGGCGGACAGTGCCCCGGCCGTGACGGACGACGAGTTCGCGGACTCCGGGCCGCGCCTCCGCCCGCGCGGGGTGCACGCCGCCCCGAGCCTGTCCCCGGACGCGTTCCCCTCTGCGCCAGCGACCACGACGCCGGGTTCCGCCACCGTGCCCTCCGCGGCACCGTCGACCGCGCCGTTCGCCGCGCCGCTGCCCCCGATCCCGGGTGCTCCGGGAGTGATCCCGCCGATGCCCGGCGCCGCGGACCATGCCGCGCAGGCTCCGGCCCAGCCGGACCCCGCGTCCCTGGTGTCGAGCGCGAACGACGACCTCGCCGAGGACGTCGAGGAGACCCGCATCGTCGGGCAGGCTCCGGTGCAGGCCCCGTTCGTCCTGCACTTCAGCACCGGTGAGCGCTTCGGCGTGCACGGCACCGGGCTGCTCGGCCGTCTGCCCCGCCCGCAGCCGGGCGAGCGGTTCGACGACCTGCTGACCGTGCACGACCCCGGCAAGTCGGTGTCGAAGATCCACCTGGAGCTCGGTCGTGACGGCGACGACCTCTGGGTGTCCGACCGGTTCTCGGGCAACGGGACCGTGGTCCGGCACATCGACGGTTCGATCCGTCGCTGCGAGCCGGGCCGTCGGTACCGGGTCGAGCGCGGTGCGCGGGTCGACATCGGGGAGCAGTTCTTCCTGGTGCAGTAGTCGGCGCCGGCTGTCCACAGATCCCCTCGGACGGCCCACAGTGGCGACGGGGTCGTGCTCGGATGGAGCGGTGTCCCCGTTCACCGCCCGCTGCGTCCTGGTCGTCACCGCGGTCGTGCTGGTGCTGTCCGGCCTGCTCGGGCCCGTGGCGGCGAGCGGACGGGTGGCGCTGCTGGCAGCGGCGGCCTGCTGTGCCGTGCTCGACGTCGTGCTGCACCGATCGGCCTCCTCGGCGGTACCCGAGCAGGCGGCGGAGCCACTGCCGCTGCCCCTGCTCCCGCAACTCGAGCACGTCGACCGGCCGTCGACCGGGTTCGTCCTCGGGCACCGCCCGGACGGTGCGGTCGTCCACCACGGCGCACCCGCGCACCTGGTCGTCGTCGGATCCGGGGCCGTCGCCGACTCGGTGTTCCGGGCACTGGCCGCGCAGCTCGCAGCGGGTCCGGCAGCGGACGGCCACGCCGCGGGCGACCACACTGCGGGCGACGACGGCGTGGCGCCGAGGACCGGGGGCAGCCACCGGCGGGTCGCGGACCCGGGCGGCCCCGCTCGGACCGTCCGCTGGGGGAGCGACCCGGACCGGGACCCGCCCGTGCGCACGGGCACGGGCACGGGCGCGGGCGCGGCCACGAGTCCGGACCGGGTCGGTCGGATGCCGCCCGGCACGGCTGCAGCGGTCCGGTTCGACGACACCGGACGGCCGGTGTCCACGGTGGTGCACGTGCCGGGTCTCGGGGCGATGCCGAGGACCTGGGACGTCGCCGTCGTCGTCACCCGCTACGGCTGCACGAGCCGTCGCCCGGCCGATCCGGCAGCGGAACGGCTCGTCCCCGTGCTCCCGGTCGCACCGGATCCGGATCCGGATCCGGACCCGGACCCGAGGACGTCAGGGACGTCAGGGACGTCAGTGACGCCGACCGGATCGTGACCGCTCAGCGGCACCCGTCCGTGGCGGCCGACGGGCAGCAGCCGCTGTTCCGTCAGCGCAGGCCCGCGCCGACCCGCACCGCGCCGACCGGCACGCCGCCCCCGAGCACCTGCTCGCCGGTGGCCGCCATGACGTCCGCCACACCGTCGGCGTCGACGAGGCCGTTCCGCTCCAGCAGTGTCAGCGCGGCGAGCGTGCCCGCCCGCGCGGAGCCGTCGAGCACCTTCACGGCCACCGCAGCACCGCCGGGCAGCCCCATCACCATGACGCCCTCGGCGCCGAGCTTGGCGAGCACCCCGAGCCGCTCGATCGTGACGGTGTTCGCCCGGCCGATGCCGTCGATGGCCCACGGGTGCGCCAGGACCGCGTCGGTGAGCGCTGCCGAGTCGCTGTCGGCCCGTGCGACGACCCCGGCGAAGCCCCGTGCGAGCCCGGTGAGCGTCAGCGGGAACACCGGCGCGCCGCAGCCGTCGGTCCCGACGAGGTCGACGGTCTCGTGCGTGTACTCCTGCACGACGGTGCGGACGCGCTCCTGCATCGGGTGGGCCACGTCGAGGTAGGTCGCCTCGTCCCAGCCGTTGACCCGGCACGCGGCGAGCATGCCGGCGTGCTTGCCCGAGCAGTTCATCGCCAGGCGGCGCGGGCCGTCCATGGTGCGTGCGGTCGCGCGGTCGAAGGGCATGTCCGGCGGGCAGCCGAGGTCGGCCTCGACGTGGTCGAAGGACTCGAGCATGTGCCGGGCGAGCGCCTGGTGCGCGACGGTGCCGGCGTGGCTCGCGGTGGTGAGCACGAGTTCCTCGTCGGAGAACAGCGCGCCGGCGCCGCGCACGGCGAGCGCCTGGAACGGCTTCATCGTCGAGCGGGGGTAGATGCTGGCGGTGGCGTCACCCACCGAGTCGAGGACCGTGCCCGAGGCGTCGACGACGACGCCGGCGCCGACGTGGCGGCTCTCGTCGAAGCCGGAGCGGTCGAGCACCGCGAGCTCGACCGACCCCTCGGCGGTGAGAGGATGGCGATCAGTGCGGACTCCGTGGCTCACCGTCATGCCGCCATGCTAACGAACCGAGAAGGGCGTCCCGCGTGCACGACCACTCCTACGAGGTCTCCGTCCGGTGGACCGGCGACCGCGGGACCGGCACGTCCGGCCCCCGCGACTTCGGGCGCGACCACGTGGTGTCCGCAACGGGCCACCCGGACGTGCCCGGGTCGGCGGACCCGACGTTCCGCGGCGACCGGGACCGGTGGAACCCCGAGGAGATGGTCGTCGCCGCCCTCGCGCAGTGCCACATGCTCAGCTACCTGCACGTCGCGGTCACGCAGGGCTTCACGGTCGTCGACTACCGCGACACCGCGATGGCGTCGCTGCGGCTCAACCGGGACGGCTCCGGCGAGCTCACCAAGGCGACCCTGCACCCCGTGGTCACGATCCTCGAGGCCGACCGGGTGGCGGACGCCGAGGCCGCCCACGCCACGGCCAACGCCCTGTGCTTCATCGCCCGTTCGGTGGCGTTCCCCGTGCACCACGAGGCCGAGACGATCGTCCGACCTGCGTCGTCGTCAGCGGACTCGTCGACGGGTGGGGCAGACTAGGGTCCCGTGAAGCGACTCCGCCTGCTCCCGATCGCCATCGTCCCCGCCGTCGTGCTGGGACTCGCCGCGTGCTCCGGCGCCGGATCCGGGGGGTCCTCGGCCACGCCGACGCCCTCCGCCAGCGCCACGGTCTCGCCGATCTCGGCCTGCCCGAAGCCGGGCGACGAGTCGGACTCGATCCGTGCCGCCGGGAAGTTCGGGGGCGGCAAGGCCCCGATCGTGAAGTTCGACGCCGGACTGTCGGCGACGCCGCCGCAGGCGACGAAGCTCGAGACCGGCAAGGGTGCCGCGCTCGACGAGGGCGACTACGCCCAGGTGTCGTACTCGGTGTACGAGTCGAAGGACGCCAAGAAGCTCGGCACGGTCGGCTTCGACGAGGGCAACCCGCAGGTCCTGTCGGTCGGCGGGACCGGGTTCGGTGCGCTCCTCGCCTGCTCGAAGGTCGGCGACCGGGTGGCGGCCGTCGGCCAGTCCGCCGCGCTCGGCTTCAACACGGGCGGCGAGATCGTCGTCGTCGCGGACGTCGTCGCCCAGGTCCCCACGAAGGCGGACGGCACGCCGCAGGACCAGGACCCGAAGCTGCCCACGGTGAAGGACAAGGCTTCCGGCGAACCGGAGATCACCATCCCCGACGGTGTGAAGGCCCCGTCGAAGACCGAGGTCGAGGTCCTCAAGCAGGGCGACGGCGCGACGATCGCCGACGGCGACACCGCGCTCGTGCAGTACAAGGGCGTCGTCTACAGCACCGGCAAGGAGTTCGACTCCTCGTGGTCGAAGGGCACCCCGGCGTCGTTCACGGTCTCCGAGTCGGCGCTCATCAAGGGCTTCGTGACCGGGCTGGTCGGGCAGAAGGTCGGCTCGCAGGTCCTCATCGTCGCGACCCCGGAGGACGCCTACGGCGCGAACCCGCAGGAGGGCTCGGGCATCCCGAAGAACGCCACGCTGGTGTTCGTCGTCGACGTCCTCGCCAAGGGCTGACCGTGACGGACGGCCGTCTCGACAGCACCGGTCCGGTCCGTCGGCGCGTCGTCGTCCTCGGCAGCACCGGCTCGATCGGCACGCAGGCGCTCGACGTGGTCGCCCGCAACCCCGACCGGTTCGAGGTCGTCGGGCTGACCGCGGGCAGCAACCGCGCGCTCGTCGCCGAGCAGGCCGCCCGGTTCGGCGTCCGGGACACCGCGTTCGGCGCGGCGGACTCGGAGCAGCTCGTCCGCAGCGTCGAGGCCGACGTCGTCCTGAACGGCATCACCGGTTCGGTCGGCCTCGGTCCGACCCTGGCGGCGCTGGAGTCCGGGGCGACCCTGGCGCTCGCGAACAAGGAGAGCCTGATCGTCGGCGGTCCGCTCGTGCAGCAGGCCGCCGCGCCGGGACAGATCGTCCCGGTCGACAGCGAGCACTCCGCGATCGCGCAGGCGCTCCGCTCCGGCGCCGACACCGAGGTGGACCGGCTCGTGCTGACCGCGAGCGGCGGGCCGTTCCGCGGGCGCTCCCGCGAGCAGCTCCGCGACGTCACCCCGGCCGAGGCACTGGCGCACCCGACCTGGGACATGGGACTCGTCGTCACGACGAACTCGGCCACCCTGGTGAACAAGGGCCTCGAGGTCATCGAGGCGCACCTGCTCTTCGACGTCCCCTACGACCGCATCGACGTCACGGTGCACGCGCAGTCGATCGTGCACTCGATGGTCGAGTTCGTCGACGGCTCGACCATCGCCCAGGCGTCCCCGCCGGACATGCGCCTGCCGATCGCACTCGGGATGGCGTGGCCGGACCGGGTGCCCGGCATCGGTGTCCCGCTCGACTGGACGACCGCGAGCACCTGGACCTTCGAGCCGCTCGACCAGGACGCCTTCGGTGCCGTCGCGCTCGCGAAGCGGGTCGGCGAGCTCGGCGGGACCTTCCCGGCCGTGTTCAACGCCGCGAACGAGCAGGCGGTCGCCGCGTTCCACGCGGGCGCGATCAGCTTCCTCGACATCGTCGACACCGTCGAGCGCATCGTCGACGAGCACACCGCGGGGGAGCCGTCGCTCGACGGCGTGCTCGCGGCGGAGCAGTGGGCCCGCGCCGCTGCGGACCGCGCGCTGTCCCGCTGACGGGAGGCCCGTCCCACCTCCCAGACGGCGCTCGGCTCCGTCATGGGCACCGTCCCGTACGCTTTCCCGGTGACCGTCGAATCCGTCCTGCTCTTCGTCCTCGGCGTGGTCGTCTTCATCGTCGGCCTGCTGGTCTCGATCGGGCTCCACGAGCTGGGGCACCTGTCCTTCGCGAAGCTGTTCAACGTCAAGGTGACGCAGTACTCGCTGGGGTTCGGCAAGGCGATCTGGTCCTTCCGCCGCGGTGAGACCGAGTACGGCATCCGACCGATCCTGCTCGGCGGCTACATCTCGATGGTCGGCATGCTCAAGCCGCGTGCCTCCGGCCGGGCGAACACGATCACGAACACCGGCATGTACGGCGCGTTCGTGCAGGACGCCCGCCAGGCCAGCGCCGAGCAGATCGCGGACTCGGGCGGCGACGACTCCCGGGCGTTCTACCGGCTCACCCCGTGGAAGCGCATCATCGTGATGGTCGCCGGCCCGGCGATGAACCTCGTGATCGGCATCGTGCTGTTCGGCGTGCTGCTCTGCGGGTTCGGCGCGCCGACGACGACGTTCACGTCGAGCGTCGACTGCGTCCTGCCGACCAGCCAGGCCACCGAGTGCGCCCCGGGCGACGCGGAGTCGCCGGCGAAGCAGGCGGGCATCGCGTCGGGGGACGTCGTGCTGTCGGTGAACGGCGAGCAGGACCCCACCATCGCCCGCGTCTCCGAGGTGTTCCAGCGATCCGCCGGTGAGCAGGTGACGGTCGTCGTCGAGCGCGACGGTGCCCGGAAGACGCTCGAGATCACGCCGACGACGGCCACCCGCGACGTGTACGACGCCGAGGGCAAGGCTGTCGAGAACGCCGACGGCACCGCGAAGACCCAGCAGGTCGGCGTGGTGGGCGTCAGCATCGGGCAGTCCCTGGTGCGGCAGTCGCCGACCGAGGTCCTGCCCGCGACCGGTGCGCAGATCGCGGCGTCGGCGCACCTCATCATCGACCTGCCGCAGCGGCTCGTCGCGGTGTGGAACGCGGCGTTCGGCGCCCAGGAACGCTCGCAGGACAGCCCGGTGTCCGTGGTCGGTGTCGGCCGTGCCATCGGCGAGGTCTCGTCGATGAGCGGCGTCCCGGTGGTCGACAAGGCGTACACGATCCTCGGCCTGCTCGCGTCGCTCAACATCGGCCTGTTCGTGCTGAACATGGTGCCGCTGCTGCCGCTCGACGGCGGACACATCGCGGGCGCGCTGTGGGAGGCGATCAAGCGTCGTGCGTTCACGCTCGTCGGCAAGGCCGACCCCGGTCCCATCGACCTGGCGAAGACGATGCCCCTGACGATGGTGGTCGTGGTGCTGCTGGCGGGCATGAGCGCGCTGCTCATCTACGCCGACCTCGTGCGCCCCGTGGACCTGTTCGGGTAGCCGACCGAGCACTACGCTCGGCGCATGAGCACCGTGCCGGCCAAGCCCACGTCCGAGGTCCGCGCCGTCGAACGGCAGGGCCTCGACGTCATCGCCGAGGGCGACCGCAAGGGCACGCCGCGCGGGCTGTTCTGGCCGTGGTTCGCGGCGAACGTCTCCGTGCTCGGCCTCGCCTACGGGTCGTTCGTGCTCGACTTCGGCATCTCGCTCGTCCAGGCGGCCGTCGTCTCCGTCGTCGGCGTCGCGTTCTCGTTCCTGCTCTGCGGCGTCGTCGCGATCGCCGGCAAGCGGGGCTCCGCGCCCACGATGGTGCTGAGCCGCGCGGCGTTCGGCGTGCGGGGCAACCGCCTGCCCTCGTTCCTCAGTTGGGTGCTCACCGTCGGGTGGGAGACGGCGTTGGCAGCCCTGGCGGTCCTCGCCACCTCGACGGTGTTCACCGAGCTCGGCTGGGACGGCGGGGTCCTCACCAAGCTCGTCGCGCTCGTCGTCGTGGCCGCGCTCGTGGTCGGCGCCGGCGTCGCGGGCTTCGACGTCATCATGCGCCTGCAGACGGTGATAACGGTCGTCACGGCCGTGCTGACCGTCCTCTACGTGGTCCTCGCGGCGCCGACGATCGACACGGCGGCGCTCGGCGCCCTGCCCTCGGGCAGCGCCCAGCAGGTGATCGGGGCACTCGTGCTCGTGATGACCGGGTTCGGCCTCGGCTGGGTGAACGCCGCGGCCGACTACTCGCGCTACCTGCCGCGGACCGCCTCGACCCGCGGGGTCGTCGGCTGGACGACGTTCGGCGGAGCGCTCGCCCCGGCGGTGCTCGTCGTGGTCGGCCTGGTGCTCGCGGGATCGTCGCCCGACCTGCGGAAGGCGATCGGCACCGACCCGATCGGAGCGCTCACCACCGTGCTGCCGGTGTGGTTCCTCGTCCCCTTCGCGATCGTCGCGATCCTCGGCATCGTCGGCGGCGCGGTGCTCGACATCTACTCGTCGGGCCTCGCGCTGCTCAGTGCGGGCGTCCGCATCCCCCGACCGGTCGCCGCCGGGGTCGACGGTGTGGTCATGGTCGTCGGCGCGGTGTACGTCGTCTTCTTCGCCACCGACTTCCTGCAGCCGTTCCAGGCGTTCCTCATCACGCTCGGGGTCCCCGTCGCCGCGTGGGCGGGCGTGTTCGTCGCCGACGTCCTGCTGCGACGGACGGCGTACGCCGAGGCGGAGCTCGACGACCGCCGCGGCCGCTACGGCGACGTGCGGTGGGGCGCCGTCGCGCTGGTCCTGGTCGGCACCGCCCTGGGCTGGGGACTCGTGACGCTCTCGTCGCCGGCGTGGCTGTCGTGGCAGGGCTACCTGCTCGGCCCGTTCGGCCTCGGCGGGCGTGGCGGACCCTGGGCGTACGCGAACCTCGGTGTCCTCGTCGCGCTCGTCGTCGGGTTCGTCGGCACGCTGCTCACCGCCCGTCGCGCTGTCCGCCGGCAGGAGTCGCAGCGGTGACCACCGTCGTGGCCGAGGACGCCTGGCTCGTCGTCGTCGACATGCAGCAGGTGTTCACGGGGGAGAGCCCGTGGGCCGCGCCGCGGTACGACCACGCCGGGTACGCGATCGAGCACCTGCTGCCGCGCTTCACCGGCCGCACCGTGTTCACGCGCTTCGTCGCCCCGGCACAGCCCGAGGGCGCGTGGGTGCCGTACTACCGCGACTGGCCCTTCGCGCTCGTCCCGGACGCCGACCCGCTGTACGCGCTCACCGAGCCCTTCGCGTCCGCCGCCGCGGACCGGGGCGACCCCGTCGTGACGGAACCGACGTTCGGCAAGTGGGGGACGGGCCTCCAGGCAGTCGTCGGCGACCACCCGCACCTCGTGCTGACGGGCGTGTCCACGGACTGCTGCGTCCTGTCGACCGCGCTCGCGGCGGCGGACGCGGGCGCGACGGTCACCGTCGTGGCCGACGCCTGTGCCGGCGCGAGCGACGCCGACCACGACCGGGCACTCGACGTCATGCGCCTCTACGCACCGCTGGTCACCGTCGTCGACGCGGCCGCGGACCTGGTGCGGGGGAGCGTCAGGGCGAGCGCGTAGAGTGCTGACGTGCCCGCAGTCAACCTCGGTATGCCCAAGACGCCCGAAACCCTCGCCCCCCGTCGCAAGTCGCGGCAGATCCGGGTCGGCAAGGTGCTCGTCGGCGGTGACGCGCCCGTGTCCGTCCAGTCGATGACCACCACGCCGACGACGAACATCAACGCGACCCTGCAGCAGATCGCCGAGCTCACCGCCTCCGGGTGCGACATCGTCCGGGTGGCCGTGCCGAGCCAGGACGACGCCGACGCGCTGCCGATCATCGCGAAGAAGTCGCAGATCCCGGTGATCGCCGACATCCACTTCCAGCCGAAGTACGTCTTCCAGGCCATCGACGCCGGGTGCGCCGCGGTCCGCGTCAACCCCGGCAACATCCGCAAGTTCGACGACCAGGTCGGTGCCATCGCCCGCGCCGCGAAGGACGCCGGGGTGTCCCTGCGCATCGGCGTGAACGCCGGCTCCCTCGAGCCGAGCCTGCTGCAGAAGTACGGCAAGGCGACGCCCGAGGCGCTCGTCGAGTCCGCCGTGTGGGAGGCCTCGTTGTTCGAGGAGCACGACTTCCACGACTTCAAGATCTCGGTCAAGCACAACGACCCCATCGTCATGGTGAAGGCCTACCGGCAGCTCGCGGCCGCCGGTGACTGGCCCCTGCACCTCGGAGTGACCGAGGCCGGCCCGGAGTTCCAGGGCACGATCAAGAGCGCCACCGCGTTCGGCATCCTGCTCGCCGAGGGCATCGGCGACACCATCCGCGTGTCCCTGTCCGCGCCCCCCGCGCAAGAGGTCAAGGTCGGCCTGCAGATCCTGCAGTCGCTCAACCTGCGCGAGCGCAAGCTCGAGATCGTGTCCTGCCCGAGCTGCGGCCGTGCGCAGGTCGACGTCTACCAGCTCGCGAACGACGTCACGAAGGGCCTCGAGGGCATGACCGTGCCGCTGCGCGTGGCCGTCATGGGTTGCGTCGTGAACGGCCCGGGCGAGGCCCGCGAGGCCGACCTCGGCGTCGCGTCCGGCAACGGCAAGGGCCAGATCTTCGTCAAGGGCGAGGTCGTCAAGACCGTGCCGGAGCACGAGATCGTCCCGACCCTCATCGCCGAGGCGAACCGCATCGCCGCCGAGATGGGCCCCGAGGCCGCACTCGGCTCGCCCCAGGTCATCACCGCGCCGTAGCGCTCGGGTAGAGCGCGCTCGGGCTGCGGCGCGCCGCACCGAATGAGCAGAAGGTGTCGGGTCGCGCGGGCGCACTCGACATCTTCTGCTCACCGAGTGCCGGCGGCCGGGAGCGCGGCGCCGGGCACGCTCCCCGTCGGTGCTGCGTGACGCTTCGTGAGCAGAAGGTGTCGGGTCGCGCGGGCGCACTCGACATCTTCTGCTCACCGAGTGCCGACGGGCACGACCGCGACCACGACGGCGGGCACAACCACGACCGCGACCGCGACCACGAGCACGCCCCTCGTCGCCGCTAGGCTTGCCCCGTGGTCACACGGCTTTCGCATCTCTTCCTCCGTACCCTCCGCGACGACCCCTCCGACGCCGAGGTGACGAGCGCCAAGCTGCTCGTCCGCGCCGGGTACGTCCGTCGCCAGTCGCCGGGCATCTTCGCCTGGCTGCCGCTCGGCCTGCGGGTCCGCGCGCGCATCGAGGGCATCATCCGCGACGAGATGGTGGCGGCCGGTGCGCAGGAGGTCCTGCTCCCCGCGCTCCTTCCGCGCGAGCCCTACGAGGCGACGAACCGCTGGACCGAGTACGGCGACGGCATGTTCCGCCTGCAGGACCGCAAGGGCGCCGACTACCTGCTCGCGCCGACGCACGAGGAGATGTTCGCGCTCCTGGTGAAGGACCTGTACTCGTCGTACAAGGACCTGCCCGTCACGCTGTTCCAGATCCAGGACAAGTACCGCGACGAGGCCCGCCCCCGCGCCGGACTCCTGCGCGGTCGCGAGTTCACGATGAAGGACGCGTACTCGTTCGACATCTCCGACGAGGGCCTCGAGCGCAGCTACCAGGTCATGCGCGACGCGTACGAGAAGATCTTCGCCCGGCTCGGCCTCGAGTACGTGATCGTCAAGGCGGACGCCGGGGCCATGGGCGGCTCGAAGTCCGAGGAGTTCCTGCACCCGATCGGCGTCGGCGAGGACACCTTCGTCCGCAGTGCGGGCGGCTACGCGGCGAACGTCGAGGCGTACGTCACCCCGGTCCCCGACGCCCTGCCGATCGAGGGGCAGCCGGAGCCGGTGCTGCTCCCCGCGTCGGACACCCCGACGATCGACTCCCTCGTCGAGCACGCGAACGCGGTCGCCCCGCGCGACGGCGCACCCTGGACCGCCGCGGACACCCTGAAGAACGTCGTCCTCGCGCTCACCCACCTCGACGGCACGCGCGAGGTCGTGGTCGTCGGGCTGCCCGGGGACCGCGACGTCGACCTCAAGCGCGCCGAGGTGGCGTTCGCCCCCGCCGAGGTCGAGGCCGCGGGCGACGACGACTTCCGCAAGCACAAGGGCCTGGTGAAGGGCTACATCGGCCCGCAGGTGCTCGGCGCGGAGAGCGCCACGGGCCTGCGCTACTTCGTCGACCCGCGCGTGGTCGACGGCACCGCCTGGGTCACGGGCGCCAACGAGCGCGGCGTGCACGTCTCCGGGCTGGTCGCCGGTCGTGACTTCGTCGCGGACGGCGTCGCCGAGGTGTCCGACGTCCGTGCCGGCGACCCGGCACCCGACGGGTCCGGCCCGCTCGAGACGGCCCGCGGCATGGAGATCGGCCACGTCTTCCAGCTCGGCCGCAAGTACGCCGAGGCGCTCGGCCTCAAGGTGCAGGACGAGAACGGCAAGCTCGCCACGGTCACGATGGGCTCCTACGGGATCGGCGTGACGCGGATCCTGGCGATCCTCGCCGAGGCGCACAACGACGACAAGGGCCTGGTCTGGCCGAAGAACGTCGCTCCCTTCGACGTGCACGTCGTCGCCACCGGCAAGGACACGGTCGCCTACGACCTGGCGACGGACATCGTCGCGCAGCTCGAGGGCGAGCGCTTCGAGGTCGTGTACGACGACCGGCCGAAGGTCTCGCCCGGCGTGAAGCTCCGCGACGCGGAACTGCTCGGCATGCCGATCGTCGTCGTCGCCGGTCGCGGCGCGGCAAGCGGCGTCGTCGAGCTCTGGGACCGCGCCACGGGCGAGCGTCGCGACGTCCCGGTCGCCGAGCTGCTCGACGCGGTCCGCGCGATCTAGACGCAACCACGAGACGGACGGAAGGCCCGGTGCCAGCTGGCACCGGGCCTCCCGTCCGTCCCGTGGTTCTGGGGTACGCTTGTGGCCGACTTCTGCGCAGTCCCACCCCGCGGAAGCGACTCATCTGAATACGGAGGCCCTCGGTGAAGATCGATCTCGCAGTCCTGCGACTCATGGAGCGCGAGCGGGAGATCCCGTTCGACGAGCTCGTCCAGATCATCGAATCTGCCATCCTGACCGCCTACCAGAAGCACGCCGACGAGAACGGCGAGCCGGCCCACGCGCAGTCGCGCGTCGAGCTCGACCGCAAGTCCGGCGAGGTCAGCGTCTTCGTCCCCGAGCTCGACGACGAGGGCACCGTCATCGGTGAAGCCGTCGACCAGCCGAGCGACTTCGGCCGCATCGCGGCGTTCGCGGCGAAGCAGGTCATCAACCAGCGTCTGCGCGACATCGGCGACGACAAGATCCTCGGCGAGTTCCGCGGCAAGGAGGGCGACATCGTCGCGGGTGTGGTCCAGCAGGGCCCGAACCCCAAGATGGTGCACGTCGACCTCGGCACGATCGAGGCCATCCTGCCGCCGGAGGAGCAGGTGCCGGGGGAGTCCTACACGCACGGCTCCCGCATCCGCGTGTACGTGACGAGCGTCGCCCGCGGCAACAAGGGCCCGCAGATCACGGTGTCCCGCACGCACCCGGGTCTCGTCCGCAAGCTGTTCGCGCTCGAGGTGCCGGAGATCGCGTCCGGGGTCGTCGAGATCACGTCGCTCGCGCGTGAGGCCGGTCACCGCACGAAGATCGCGGTGAAGGCGAACGAGCCCGGCGTGAACGCGAAGGGTGCGTGCATCGGCGAGCTCGGTGCCCGCGTCCGCTCGGTCACGAACGAGCTCGGCGCCGAGAAGATCGACATCGTCGACTGGTCGTCCGACCTCGCCTCGTTCGTCGCGAGCGCCCTGTCGCCGGCCAAGGTGACGAGCGCGTTCGTGCTCGACGCCTCGACGAAGGCCGTCCGCGCACTCGTGCCGGACTACCAGCTGTCGCTCGCGATCGGCAAGGAGGGGCAGAACGCCCGCCTCGCCGCGAAGCTCACCGGTGCCCGCATCGACATCCAGCCGGACTCGATCCTGGACGGCGAGGACTAGACGGATTCCGCCCTCGGCGTGACGCCGAGGGCGCGCCGGATCGCGCACGTCCGAGGCAAGGAGTAGAGTGGAACCCGTCAGAACGTGCATCGGCAGTCGTCGTCGCGCTTCCCGATCCTCCCTCCTCCGAGTCGTCGCCCTGAGCGACGGGCGCGTGGTGGCGGATCCGAAGGCAGTCATGCCGGGCCGGGGAGCATGGCTCACACCGACCGTCGATGCCTACGATCAGGCCGTCAAGCGCAGGGCTTTCCGCCGTGCGCTGCGGCTGGATCGCGATCCCGACACGTCCGCGGTGCTCGACCACATCGCCGGTCTCCCACAGGAGTCGGCCGAGCGCCCGGACATGACAGAACAGGCTGAACGGCTTATGGACAACTGATGAGCGGCTCGAAATGAGACCCGTCATCCATTGAGTCCTGCCCCTTCACGGGGTGGGACCCGTGAAGGAGAACAGTGGCTAAACCACGCGTACACGAGATCGCAAGCGAACTCGGCGTCGACAGCAAGACCGCACTCGAGAAGCTCAAGGAGCTCGGCGAGTTCGTCCGGGGTGCCAGCTCGAGCATCGAGCCCCCCGTCGCCCGGAAGCTCCGTGCCGCCCTGCAGGCGGACGGTGCCCCGGCGAAGCCGGCTGCCTCGGCCCCCGCGCCGAGCGCACCCGCGAAGACCAGCGCCCCGAAGTCCGGCGCGCCGAAGCCCGGCGGCCCCCGCCCGGGCCCGGTCCGTCCGGCACCCGCTCCGGAGCCCGAGGCCCCGGCAGCACCGGCGGCTCCCGCCGAGGACGCGCCGACCCCGGCCGCGCCGAAGTCCGTCGCCCAGCGACAGGCCGAGGCCGAGGCTGCGCAGAAGGCCCGCGCCGAGAAGGCTGCGGCCGCCTCGACCGACGACGCCCCCAAGTCCGACGCGGTGAAGCCGGGTACGAACCCGAAGCCCGCCGCCGCTGGTCCGAAGCCGGGTGGCCCGAAGCCCGGTGGCGCGCGTCCGGGCAACAACCCCTACGCGTCGAACCAGGGCATGGGCTCGCGCCCGCCGCGTCCCGGCAACAATCCGTTCGCCTCGAACCAGGGCATGGGGCAGCGTCCGGCTGCCGGCTCCGGTGGTGGCAACGGCATCCCGCGTCCGGCTCCGCCGCGTCCGGGCGTTCCCCGTCCGGGTGCTCCGCGTCCCGGCGGCCCCGGTCAGGGCAACCGTGCCCCCGGCTTCGGGCAGCGCCCGGGCCAGGGCGGCGGCCGTGGCGGCCCCGGTGGTCGTCCGGGTGGTGCCGGTGCCGGTGCCGGTGGCGGCTTCCCGCGTCCGGCCTTCAGCGGCCCGCGTCCCGCCGGTGGCGGCGGTCGTGGCCGTGGTCCCGGTGGCGGGACCGCCGGTGCGTTCGGTCGCGGTGGCGGCAAGAGCCGTGCCCGCAAGTCGAAGCGGACGAAGCGCGCCGAGTACGAGATGCGGCAGGCGCCGTCGCTCGGCGGTGTGCAGGTCCCTCGCGGCGACGGCAACACGGTCGTCCGACTCCGTCGTGGTGCGAGCATCTCGGACTTCGCGGACAAGATCGACGCCATGCCCGGCAACCTCGTGACGGTGCTGTTCCACCTCGGTGAGATGGCGACCGCGACGGAGTCGCTGGACGAGGCCACGTTCGAGGTCCTCGGCGAGGAACTGGGCTACAAGATCCAGATCGTCTCGCCGGAGGACGAGGACAAGGAGCTCCTCGAGGGCTTCGACATCGACATCGACGCCGAGTACGCCGATGAGGACGACTCCGTCCTGCAGCAGCGTCCCCCGGTCGTCACCGTCATGGGTCACGTCGACCACGGCAAGACCCGCCTGCTCGACGCGATCCGGAACTCGAAGGTCGTCGAGGGCGAGGCCGGTGGCATCACCCAGCACATCGGTGCGTACCAGATCGTCACCGAGCACGAGGGCATCGAACGTCCGATCACGTTCATCGACACCCCGGGTCACGAGGCCTTCACGGCCATGCGTGCCCGTGGTGCGCAGGTCACCGACATCGCGATCCTCGTGGTCGCGGCGGACGACGGCATCATGCCCCAGACGATCGAGGCACTGAACCACGCGCAGTCGGCCGGTGTGCCGATCGTGGTCGCGGTGAACAAGATCGACAAGGAAGGCGCGAACCCGGCCAAGGTGCGCCAGCAGCTCACCGAGTACAACCTGGTGGCCGAGGAGTACGGCGGCGACGTCATGTTCGTCGACGTGTCGGCTCGCCAGAACGTCGGCATCCAGGACCTCCTGGACGCCGTGCTGCTCACCGCCGACGCCGGGCTCGACCTGCGTGCGAACCCCGACAAGGACGCCCGCGGTGTCGCGATCGAAGCCCGGCTCGACAAGGGCCGCGGTGCGGTGGCGACCGTCCTCATCCAGTCCGGCACGCTGCACGTCGGTGACGCCATCGTGGCGGGCACGGCCTACGGCCGCGTCCGTGCGATGACCGACGAGAACGGTGTCGCGGTCAAGGCCGCGACGCCGAGCCGCCCGGTCCAGGTGCAGGGTCTGTCCTCGGTGCCCCGCGCCGGTGACACGTTCCTCGTCACCGAAGAGGACCGCACGGCACGTCAGATCGCCGAGAAGCGCGAAGCCGCCGAGCGCAACGCCCAGCTGGCCAAGGCCCGCAAGCGCATCTCGCTCGAGGACTTCACCCGTGCGCTCGAAGAGGGCAAGGTCGACTCGCTCAACCTCATCATCAAGGGTGACGTCTCCGGTGCCGTCGAGGCACTCGAGCAGTCGCTCCTGGACATCGAGGTCGACGACAGCGTCCAGCTCCGGATCCTGCACCGCGGTGTCGGCGCGATCACGGAGTCGGACATCGACCTCGCCACGATCGACAACGCGATCGTCGTCGGCTTCAACGTCCGCCCGGACGTCAAGGCCCGCGAGCGTGCGGCGCGCGAAGGCATCGACGTGCGCTTCTACTCGGTCATCTACAACGCACTCGAGGACATCGAGCAGTCCCTCAAGGGCATGCTCAAGCCCGAGTACGAAGAGGTCCAGTCCGGTGTCGCCGAGATCCGCGAGGTCTTCCGGTCCTCGAAGTTCGGCAACATCGCGGGTGTCATCGTCCGCTCCGGCACGATCACGCGCAACGCCAAGGCGCGCGTCATCCGTGACGGCGTGGTCCTGGCCGACGGACTGGCGATCGAGTCGCTCCGTCGCTTCAAGGACGACGTCACCGAGGTGCGGACGGACTTCGAGGCCGGTATCGGTCTCGGCAAGTTCAACGACATCCAGATCGGTGACGAGATCGAGACCACCGAGCTCGTCGAGAAGCCGCGCGACTGATCGCGTGAGTACCCTGGGCCCCGGCCTCCCCGCGTGGGAGGCCGGGGCCCGACCCCTTTCCACGCGGGGACGGGGTGAACCCCCATCCACGCAGAACCACCGGCGGGACGCGTCCCGCCACTGCCCCAGGAGGCACCCATGGCCGATCCGCAGCGCGCACGCAAGATGGCGGACCGCATCAAGGAAGTCGTCGCCCGTCGACTCGACAAGGGCCTGCGGGACCCGCGACTCGGGTTCGTCACGATCACCGACGTCCGGGTGACCGGGGACCTGCAGCACGCGTCGGTGTTCTACACCGTCTACGGCACCGACGAGGAGCGCGCCGACTCCGCCGCCGCCCTCAAGGCCGCGACGGGCATGCTCCGGTCCGAGGTCGGCAAGAACATCACGGCGCGGCTCACGCCGTCGCTCGAGTTCATCGCGGACGCCCTGCCGGAGACGTCGGCGCACATGGAGGACCTGCTCGTGCAGGCCCAGGTGCGCGACGAGCAGGTGCGTGCGGCCGCGGCCGGCGCGAGCTACGCCGGCGACGCCGACCCGTACAAGCACGACGAGGACGAGGACGAGGACGAGGACGCAGGCGACGCCGACGCGGCGCGCGCCTGAGCCGTCCGGTCAGCCCTCCGGCAGCCGGTACCCGCTCGCGTCGTCGCCGACGGCGAGTCCGTCGCGCACCAACGACGCGAGCGCCCGGTCCCGCTGGGCGGCGTCCGGCCACACCGGTTCGATCTCGGACCGCGTGACCGGGACGTCGCTGGCGCGGAGCTCGGCCATGATGAGGCCGCGCACCTGCCGGTCGCTCCCGGCGAACCTCGCCTGCTTCGGCGCCCGGGGCCCCTCGTGCTCCGGGTACCCGGCGGCGCGCCACGCGCAGCGGTCCGCGATCGGGCACGCGTCGCAGGCCGGGGCGCGGGCGACGCAGACGAGTGCACCGAGCTCCATCACCGCGGCGTTCGTCGCTGCGGCGGCGTCGCGGTCCGCGGGCAGCACCGACTCCATGAGCGGCAGGTCGACCCCGGCCTTCGCGGGTCCGGGGTCGCCCTCGCCGAGGAGCGCACGCTTGAGGACGCGGCGCACGTTGACGTCGACGACGGGGTGCCGGTCGCCGTACGCGAAGACCGCGACGGCGCGCGCCGTGTAGTCGCCGATGCCGGGGAGCGCGAGCAGCGCCTCGACGTCGCGCGGCACCACGTTGCCGTGCCGCTCGGCGATCGCCGTGGCGGCGGCGTGCAGCGCGAGCGCGCGTCTCGGGTAGCCGAGCCGGTCCCAGGCACGCACCGCGTCCGCCGGGGGCGACGCGGCGAGATCCGCAGGGGTCGGCCACCGGGTGAGCCACGCCTCCAGTCGGGGGACCACGCGCGCGACCTGCGTCTGCTGCAGCATGACCTCGCTGACCAGCGTGCCCCACGCAGGGAAGCCGGGCCGACGCCACGGCAGGTCCCGTCCGGCAGCCCGGAACCAGGTGATCAGCGGGGTCGCGACGTCCGGGACGCTCGCGTTGTCCACATCCGGTCGGGAGGCCCTGCTCGCGTTCACCACGACAGCCTACGGTGGTCGCATGGCACGCTGGGCACCGCAGGAGACCGACACCATGGCCGCGATCGCGTCGGAGGTGATCGCACAGGTCGGCACGAACCGGACCGTCATCGGCATCGACGGCCAGGACGGCACCGACCTCGAGCGGGTCGCCCGCGGCCTGGTCGCCGGCTTCGAGCAGCAGGGCGTGTCCGCGATGGCCGCGGCAGCGCCCTCCACCGACGCCGACACCCTGCGTGCCGACCTCGTCGCCCCCTTCCGCACCACGGGTGCCGGCGACGGCGTCCTCGTCGTGCACGGGCGGGGCGTCCTCGGGCACGGTGTCCGCGGGCTCTGGCGCTGGTCGCTCTGGGTCGAGCAGGAGGCCGGCCGGCTCGAACGCCGGGCGGACGTCAAGATCGCCGCGTCGGCGGTGCTCGACGTCACCGACCCGGACCACCCCCGCCGCGAGTGGAACGACGCCTGCTGACCGGCGCTGTTACGCTCCTCTGGTGCTCGAAACCGTGCCGGACGGCATCCTCCTCGTCGACAAGCCGCAGGGGATCTCCAGCCACCGCGTCGTCTCCATCGCACGCCGGCGGCTCGGCCTGAAGAAGATCGGCCACGCGGGCACCCTCGACCCGATGGCCACCGGGCTGCTGCTGCTCGGCGTCGGCGCGTCGACGCGGCTGCTGACGCACCTCGTCGGGCTCGGCAAGACCTACACGGCGACCATCCGCCTCGGCGTCTCGACCGACTCGGACGACGCCGACGGCGCGCCGACCGCGGCCGTCGGGGTCGCCGGCGCCGACGTGTCGGAGGCCACCGTCGAGCGTGCCGTCGCGGCGCAGCGCGGGCAGATCGACCAGGTGCCGTCGACGGTGAGCGCGATCAAGGTCGACGGCCGACGCGCCTACGACCTGGCACGCAAGGGCGAGACGGTCGAGCTGCGCTCCCGCAGCGTCACCGTGTCGCGTTTCGACGTCACGGCCCGGACGGAGCACACCGTCACGGTCGACGGAGCCGACGTGGCGGTCGTCGACCTCGACGTCGTGGTCACCTGCTCGTCCGGCACCTACGTCCGCGCCCTCGCGCGGGACGTCGGGGCCACCCTCGGCACCGGGGCGCACCTCACCGCGCTCCGGCGCACCGCGGTCGGCCCCTTCGACGTCGCCGACGCGGTGGACGTCGAGTCCGAGGCCGTCGACGTCCGGGCCGCCCTCGCCCGACCGGTCGACGTCGCACGCCGACTGTTCCCGACGGTGGCGCTCGACGCCGCCGCGGCGAAGGACCTGACCGACGGCAAGCGTGTGGCCGCCGACCACCCCGACTCGGACGCACCGGTCGCCGCCGTCGCGGTCGCCGACGACCGCCTGGTGGGCCTGGTGTCGGTGCGACGCGGGCAGCTGCGGGTCATCACGAACTTCCCGGCACGCACGGAGGCGCGCCCGTGATCGAGTGGTACATGTGGGTGCAGCTCGTGGTCGCGGTGCTGGCCGGCCTCTTCGCGGTCGTGGTCGGCTTCGTCGGTTGGAAGCCGAACGACTACACCGTCGGTTCGCTCGTGCTCGTCGAGCTGCTGCTCGTGGCGCAGGGCGTCATCTCGCTCGTGCTGCCGCTGACCGGCAGCCCGCCGCAGGGCAACGCCCTGGAGTTCGGCGTCTACGCCGTGTCGGTGCTGCTCGTGCCGCCGGCCGCGGTGGTGTGGGCCCTCGTCGACCGCACGAAGTGGAGCACCGTGGTGCTCGGCGCCGGGGCGTTCACGGTGGCCGTGATGGTCTACCGGATGTACCAGATCTGGTTCGCCCTGAACTGACCCGGCCCGGCACCCGGGAGCGGTACGGAGCGTCGTCGGTCGTCGGTAGGATCGGTGCAATGGCGACCAGATCCTCACTCGCGACCGGCATCGGCCGCGTCCTCATCGCCGTCTACGGCATCCTCGCCCTCGCGGCGACGGGTCGGAGCGTCGTCCAGATCATCGAGAAGTTCTCGTTCGCGCCGTTCGCCTACACGCTGAGCGCCGTCGCGGCCGTGGTCTACATCGTGGCGATGATCGCGCTCATCGTCCCCGGACGCACCTGGTACCGCATCGCCTGCGTGACCATCGGCTTCGAGATGACCGGGGTGCTCGTCATCGGCACCCTGTCGCTCGTCGACCGCCAGCTGTTCCCCGACGACACCATCTGGTCGTACTACGGCCTGGGCTACGCCTTCGCGCCCCTCGTCCTGCCGATCGCCGGGCTCTGGTGGCTGCGCAAGCACCACCGCACCGCGGCGGGCGTGCCCGCGACGTCGGTCGACGCCCCGGTGAGCGAGTAGGAGCCCCCGTGCAGTACTACGACGACCCGGCCGACGTGGCCGACGGCTTCGGCCCGAGCGCGGTGACGATCGGCAAGTTCGACGGCGTCCACGTCGGGCACCGTGCGGTCATCGCGCACCTCGAGCGTGCCGCACGCGAGCACGGCCTGGTGTCCACCGTGGTGACCTTCGACCGGCACCCGCTCAACGTCATCGACCCGCCGCACGTGCCGCCGGCGCTCACCAGCACGGCGCAGCGCCGCGAGCTCCTCGCCGAGGCCGGGGTTGACGCCACGCTGCTGCTCCGCTTCGACGAGGCCCTGCAGTCCAAGGCGCCAGAGGCCTTCGTGTCCGAGGTCCTCGTCGACACCCTGCACGCACGCCTGGTCTTCGTCGGCAGCGACTTCCGCTTCGGCGCGAAGGGCGCCGGCGACGTGACGCTCCTGCGGGCACTGGGGGAGCAGCACGGCTTCACCGTCGAGCTCATCGACGACGTCGACCTGGTGGACGACGTCCGCCCGGACGGCGAACGCCGGGTCTCCTCGACCTGGATCCGCGAGCTCCTCGGGCAGGGCCGCGTCGCCGAGGCCGCGCGGCTGCTCGGCCGCGAGCACGCCGTCCGCAGCACCGTCGTGCACGGCAACCAGCGCGGTCGGGCGATGGGCTACCCGACGGCCAACCTCGACCCGGCGTGCGAGGGCTTCGTGCCGGCGGACGGCGTGTACGCAGCGCGCGTGCTGCACGACGGCACGGTCTACCCGGCGGCGGTGTCGGTGGGCAACAACCCGACGTTCGAGGGCGTGCCCGCGAAGCAGATCGAGGCCCACCTGCTCGACGTCGACATCGACCTGTACGACGACCGGATCTCGGTGCTCTTCGTGTCGTACGTGCGCGGGATGGTCAAGTTCTCGTCGATGGACGAGCTCGCCGCACAGATGCGGCAGGACGACCTCGACATCCGCTTGCTGCTCGGACTGCCCGCGCCGGTCTGAGCCGGGCGGAGCCTCGCCGGGACGGCGGCGGGCCCACCACGCAGGACGCCCCGCGACCGATCGGTCGCGGGGCGTCCTGCGTGGAGGGCCTTCGTGGGGGACGGCTCAGTTGCCGAGGGCGTCGAGCCAGATCTTGCGGGCGTCGAGCGCTTCCTGCGCGTCCTTGATCTTGCGGGCGTCGCCGGTGGCCTGCGCGGCGGCGAGCTCGGACTCGAGCTTGCCGATGGCGTCCTCGAGCTGGCTGGCGAGCCCGGTCTGACGGGCCTTGCGCTCCGGGTTCGACTCCTTCCAGTGCGCGTCCTCGAGGCCACGGACGTGGTCCTCGACGGCACGCAGGCGGTCCTCGACGCGGCGGACGTCCCCGCGGGGGACCTTGCCGATCTCGTCCCACCGACGCTGGATGCCGGTCAGGGTCTTCCGGGCGGACACACGGTCGGTGGCCTGCAGCAGCGGCTCGGCCTCGACCAGGAGGGCCTGCTTGGCCTCGAGGTTGGCCGAGAACTCCTCGTTCTCGGCGGCGCTCTCGGCGTGGCGCTGCTCGAACAGCACGTCACCGGCGGCCTTGAAGCGTGCCCAGAGCGTGTCGTCGTGGCGCTTGCCGGCGCGGCCGGCGTTCTTCCACTCGTCGAGCAGCTGCCGGTACGCCGGGATGGCGTCCGAACCGCGGGGCGCGAGCGCCTCGGCCTGCTGGACGAGCTCCTGCTTGCGCGACCGCGCGTCGCGGTGCTGCGCGTCGAGCTCCGAGTAGAAGGCACGACGGTGCTGGTCGACCGTCGAGCGCGCGGCGCGGAACCGCTTCCAGAGCTCGTTGGCCTCGTTCTTGGGGATCCGCGGGCCGTCGTGCTGGTGCTGCTGCCACCGCGCGAACACGTCGTCGAGCTGCGCCGTGATCTGCTTCCACTGCGCGCGGGCCGGGTCGACCGCGGCCAGGGCCTCGGCCTCCTCGACCAGGGCGGTGCGGTGCGCCAGGGCGTCGTCGAGGGCCTGCTGGGCCTGCTGCGCCTGCGCCTGGGTGAGGGAGCCGAGCTGCTCGGAGAGCGCCGCCACCCGGGTCTCGAGCGACTTCAGGTCGCCGACGACGCGGGCCTCGGCCACCTGGGCGGACAGGTGCTCGACGGTGCGGGCGACGTCGTTCGCCGAGGCACCGCGCTGCACGCGCTGCTCGGCGATCTTCACCTGCCCCTCGAGGTCGGCGTACTTCCGCGCGAAGTAGGCGAGGGCTTCGTCGGGGGTGGCGTCCGGGTACTCGCCCACGACACGCTCGGTCTCGTCGTACCGGACGTACACGGTCCCGTTCTCGTCGACCCGCCCCCAGGTCGTTGCTTCGTCAGATGCCACAGGTCTCGCCTCGATCGTGGTCGTGCATCGCCGACGTCCCCGTCGGCACGGTCAGGTCGTCAGCCTATTGCACGGACGGGGTCGTCGGTCCGCCGCCGGTGCCTGCTTGTGGACTACTTCTCCTGCGTGATGGTCGCCGCGGTGATCGTGGTGGCCACCTTCGGCTCCCCGGTGCCGTCGTCGCCGGGCGAGGAGATGCCCTTGTCCGCGATCTCGGACCGCAGCTCGGACAGGCCGCTCGTCACCTTGCCGACCACGGTGTAGCCGCCGGTCGCCCCGCTGAGCTGCGTGTCGCCGTAGACGATGAAGAACTGGGTCGACTGCGAGTACGGCGAGTCGGACCGGGCGATCGCGATGGTGCCTTCGTCGTAGACGCCGTCGCTCGGCACGTTCTCGAGCGGGCCGTACTGGAACCCGGCGTCGCCCGTGCCGTCGCCGTTGGCGGAGCCGCACTGCAGGAACTCCAGCCCGTCGCTGTCGGCGAGCCGGTGGCAGGAGGTGCCGTTGTAGAACTGCTCCTTGATCAACGAGATCTCGACGCTCGCGGCCTGCGGGGCCTTCGCGCCGTCCAGTTCGATGCCGAGGTCGATCGACCCGTTCAGCGTGAGCGAGCCCGTCCAGGTCGCGCCCTTCGCGATCTCCTTGCTCGGCACGTCGCCCGTGTTCGCCGCCGCGGCACTCGCCGAGGGCGTCGGTGTGGCGGTGGCGCTCGCGCCGGCGTCCGCCGGCCCGTTCCCCTGCGACCCCGCGAAGGCGAGCTGCGACCCGGTCGCCAGGGCGGCGACCAGCACGAGCGCACCGACGCCGAGCAGGTCGTCCCGCTTCCGGCGGCGACGCTGCCGCTCGTGCAGCCCCTGGCGGGCCTGGTAGAGGCGGAGGCGCTCGCGCGCCTCGCGGTTGTCACGCGCTGGGTTCTTCGGTGCCACGGTGCTGGTCTGCCCTCTCCTCGCAGTGTGCGACGAGCGTATCCGAACGGTCACCGTGACCGACCGGGAGGCGCGGCCGGCGTCGGTGGACCGGCCTACGATTGCAGGATGGCAGCGGACTCGGGCATGCGTGCCCCCACGACGGGTGGTCGCGCCGGTCTCGCGCAGGGCTCCGTCCCGCTCGCGGTCCGGATGCGCCCCACCAGCCTCGACGAGGTCGCCGGGCAGCAGCACCTGCTCGGGCGCGGGTCGCCGCTCGTGCAGCTGGCGTCCGGCACGCGTGAGAACCCCGGCGGTGTCTCGGTGATCCTCTGGGGACCGCCCGGCACCGGCAAGACGACCCTGGCGCAGGCGATCGCCCGGCAGTCCGGGCGCGAGTTCGTCGAGCTGTCCGCGGTGACCGCCGGCGTGAAGGACGTGCGCGAGGTCATGGAGAAGGCCCTCACCCACCGCGACCTGTACGGATCGACGACCGTCCTCTTCCTCGACGAGATCCACCGCTTCAGCAAGGCCCAGCAGGACGCCCTGCTGCCCGGGGTCGAGAACGGGTGGGTCATCCTCATCGCCGCCACCACCGAGAACCCGTCGTTCTCGGTGATCTCCCCGCTGCTGTCCCGTTCGCTGCTCCTGACGCTCAAGCCGCTCACCGACGCCGACCTCGGCATGCTCGTCGACCGCGCGGTCGAGGACCCGCGCGGGCTCGGCGGCGCCGTCGTGCTCGGCGACGAGGCCCGTGGCGCCATCATCCGGTTGGCCTCGGGGGACGCCCGACGTGCCCTCACCGCGCTCGAGGCAGCAGCGGCGTCCGCCACCGCGGCCCAGGACGACGAGGACGACACCGTCCCCGTGGTCGACGCGGACACCGTCGCCGCGGCCGTCGACCGCGCGCTGCTCCGGTACGACCGGCAGGGCGACGAGCACTACGACGTCATCAGCGCGTTCATCAAGTCGGTGCGGGGGAGCGACGTCGACGCGGCGCTGCACTACCTGGCGCGGATGATCGAGGCGGGCGAGGACTCGCGGTTCATCGCCCGGCGCATCATCATCTCGGCCTCCGAGGACATCGGCATGGCCGACCCGCAGGCGCTCCCCATCGCCGTCGCTGCAGCCCAGGCGGTGCAGCTCATCGGCATGCCCGAGGGTCGCATCCCGCTGGCCGAGGCCGTGGTCTACCTGGCCACCGCCCCGAAGTCGAACGCCGCCTACAACGGCGTGAACCAGGCGATGGCCGACGTCAAGGCCGGGCGCATGGGCACCGTGCCGATGCACCTGCGCGACGCGCACTACGCCGGGGCGAAGCGGCTCGGCCACGGCAAGGGCTACGTGTACTCGCACGACGCTGAGCACGGGGTCGCCGAGCAGCAGTACCTGCCGGACGCCCTCGAGGGCACCGAGTACTACACGCCGACCACGAACGGCTACGAACGCGAGGTCGGGCCGCGCCTCGAACGGCTCCGGAAGATCACGCGCGGGCACTGACGCGGTGCTTCTGCACCGGCCCGGATGCTGCTATCGTTGACGGGCCTACGTCCTGGTCCTCGGGCTCGGCTGCATCGAGGACAGAGTGCCACTCCGGTGGTACGCGGACAGAGGTTCGGACTGTAGCCGTCCGATCCCACAGGCTCATCCCTCTGGATCCCGTCGTCGGGTTCGAGCGTGCACGGCCAGGCCGTGACCACTCGTGCGATGCCCGCGACCACCCAGTTCGAACAGAGAAAAGGACCCTGTGTCTACCAAGTCACGTACCCGCAGCAAGACCCGCCTCTCGCGCGCGCTCGGCATCCCGCTGACGCCGAAGGCGGCCCGTTACCTCGAGAAGCGCCCCTACGGCCCCGGCGAGCACGGTCGCACCCGTCGCCGCGCGGACAGCGACTACGCCGTCCGTCTCCGTGAGAAGCAGCGTCTGCGTGCCCAGTACGGCATCCGCGAGAAGCAGCTCCGCATCGTCTTCGAAGAGGCCCGCAAGACGAAGGGCCTGACCGGTGAGAACCTGGTCGAGCTCCTCGAGCAGCGCCTCGACGCCCTCGTGCTCCGTGCCGGCTTCGCCCGCACGACCGCGCAGGCCCGTCAGCTGATCGTGCACCGCCACATCCTGGTGGACGGAAAGCTCGTCGACCGCCCCTCCTTCCGCGTCAAGGAGGGCCAGCAGATCCACGTCAAGCAGCGCTCCGAGTCGCTCGAGCCCTTCCAGGTCGCCGCTGCCGGTGGTCACCAGGAGGTCCTGCCGAAGGTCCCGGGTTACCTCGAGGTCGAGATCGACAAGCTCCAGGCCCGCCTCGTGCGTCGCCCGAAGCGCGCCGAGGTCCCCGTGACCTGCGAAGTGCAGCTCGTCGTCGAGTACTACGCAGCTCGCTGATCTCCTGATCGCACCCGAACGGCGGGTCGTCCTCTCCAGGACGGCCCGCCGTTCGGCGTCCCGGGCCCGACGGCTAAGCTTGTCGCGGCATGCACCGCCGGGGTGCAGAGAGGGAGAGGCACCGTGAAGCAGCTGTTCTTCGTCGTCGTCGGCGTCGTCATCGGGGCCGCCGTCGCGACCCAGGTCACCCGGACCCCCGGTGGCGCACGGTTCCTCACCGAGGTCGACGCCCGGACGAAGGCCTTCACCGGCGCGGTCGCCGACGGCTACCGGTCACGCGAGGCCGAGCTCCGCACCGACGCCTGAGCCGACCGGCACCCGGCCGGCCCGTCGCTCCTCCCGCCCACGACCTGAACCCAGGAAGCACCATGCAGACCGCAGAGATCCGCCGCCGTTGGCTCCAGTACTTCGGTGACCGCGGCCACACCGTCGTCCCGTCCGCGTCCCTCGTCTCCGACGACCCGTCGCTCCTGTTCACGGTCGCCGGCATGGTGCCGTTCATCCCGTACCTGACCGGGCTCGTCCCCGCTCCGTACCCGCGTGCCACGAGCGTGCAGAAGTGCATCCGCACGAACGACATCGAAGAGGTCGGCAAGACCCCGCGGCACGGCACGTTCTTCCAGATGAACGGGAACTTCTCGTTCGGCGACTACTTCAAGGAGCAGGCGATCCAGTTCGCCTGGGAGTTCTTGACGAACGACGAGTCCGACGGCGGCCTCGGCTTCTCCGCCGACGACCTGTGGGTCACGGTGTACGAGGACGACGACGAGGCGATCGGGTTCTGGAAGCAGCACTCCTCGCTGCCCGACGAGCGCATCCAGCGGCTCGGCAAGGACACGAACTACTGGTCGACCGGGCAGCCCGGTCCGGCGGGCCCCTGCTCGGAGATCTTCTTCGACCGCGGCCCGGAGTACGGCGTCGACGGCGGTCCCGCCACCGACGACGACCGCTACGTCGAGATCTGGAACCTCGTGTTCATGCAGTATCAGATCGCCGACGTCCGCTCGAAGTACGACTTCGCGATCACCGGCGAGCTGCCGAACAAGAACATCGACACCGGCATGGGCCTCGAGCGCGTCGCGTTCATCAAGCAGGGCGTCGACAACATGTACGAGATCGACCAGGTCCGCCCGGTCCTCGACCGTGCCGCCGCGATCTCCGGCCGACGCTACGGCGCCGACCACGAGGACGACGTCCGGATGCGCGTGATCGCCGACCACGTCCGGTCCTCGCTCATGCTCATCGCGGACGGGGTCAGCCCGTCGAACGAGGGGCGCGGCTACATCCTGCGCCGCCTGCTCCGCCGGACCGTGCGCGCGATGCGCCTGCTCGGCGTCGAGACCGCGACGTTCCCCGAGCTGTTCCCGGCGTCGCGCGACGCGATGCGCGACGCGTACCCGGAGGTCGGCACGGACTACGACCGGATCGCCCGCATCGCCTACGCGGAGGAGGAGACCTTCCTCCGCACCCTCGCGCAGGGCACGACGATCCTCGACGTCGCGGTCGAGCGGGCGAAGCAGGACGGCGCGCCCTCGATCGGCGGCGACACCGCGTTCCTGCTGCACGACACCTTCGGGTTCCCGATCGACCTGACGATGGAGATGGCGGAGGAGGCCGGCGTCCACGTCGACCGCACCGCCTTCGAGACCCTCATGTCGGAGCAGCGCGCCCGCGCCAAGGCCGACGCCAAGAGCAAGAAGACCGCGATCGCCGACCTCAGCGTCTACAGCGCGTTCCGGGCGCAGGGCGAGACCGTGTTCCTCGGCTACGACGCGCTCGAGGCCGAGACGACCGTGCTCGGCATCATCGTCGGTGGCGTCAGCGTCGACCGAGCGGTCGCGGGCGACATCGCCGAGGTCGTCCTCGGCGAGACCTCGCTCTACGCCGAGTCCGGAGGCCAGGACGCCGACCAGGGCTCGATCGTCGGCAACGGCTTCGACCTCGAGGTCCTCGACGTACAGCGTCCCGTCGCCGGACTCTGGAGCCACACCGTGCAGGTCCGTTCCGGCGAGGTCGGCGTGGGCGACGCGGCGAGCACCGTCGTCGACGCCGAGTACCGCCGCGGCGCGACCCAGGCGCACTCCGCGACCCACCTGGTGAACGCGGCGCTCCGCGACATCCTCGGGCCGGAGGCGCTGCAGGCCGGCTCGTACAACAAGTCCGGCTACATGCGGCTCGACTTCTCGTGGTCGCAGCCGATCTCGCTCGCGACCCGCTCCGAGATCGAGGAGGTCGTGAACACCGCGATCCGCACCGACCTCGAGGTCACGACCCGCGTCATGCCGATCGACGAGGCCAAGGCACTCGGCGCGCAGGCGCTCTTCGGCGAGAAGTACGGCGCTGAGGTCCGCATGGTCGACATCGGCGGCCCGTGGTCCCGCGAGCTCTGCGGTGGCACGCACGTCGCGTCGAGCGCCCAGGTCGGCCTCGTCAACCTGGTGGGGGAGTCGAGCGTCGGCTCGACGAACCGACGCGTCGAGGCCCTCGTCGGGCTCGAGGGCTTCCGCGACCTCGCGGTGGAACGCACCATCGTGTCGCAGCTCTCGAGTGCGCTGAAGGCCCCCCGTGCCGACCTGCCCACCCGCGTGCAGTCGCTCATGGAGGACCTGCGGACCGCGCAGAAGAAGATCGCCGAGTACGAGTCGGCGAACCTGCAGCAGCGCGTCCCCTCCATCGCCCGCACCGCGACGACGATCGGCGCGACGACCGTGGTGGCCGAGACCGTCGACGGCCTGCAGTCCGGCGACGACCTGCGTTCGCTCGCCACCGGCGTCCGGTCGCAGCTCGGCGACGGTGCCGCCGTGGTCGTGCTCGGTGCGGTCGTCTCCGGCAAGCCGATCGTGATCGTCGCGACGAACGACGCCGCACGCTCCGCCGGGGTCCAGGCCGGTCCGCTCGCCAAGGAAGCCGCCGGCGTGCTCGGCGGTGGTGGCGGCGGCAAGCCGGACCTCGCGCAGGGCGGCGGGACCGACGCCGCCGCGCTCCCGGCCGCGCTGCGCGCCGTGACCGCGCGGCTCGCGGGCTGACCGTGACGATCCGGTCCGGGCGCCGTCTCGGCGTGGACGTCGGACGTGCCCGGATCGGCGTCGCCGTGTGCGATCGCGACGGTCTGCTGGCGACCCCGGTCGAGACCGTGCGTCGCGACGACGACACGGACCTCGGCCGCATCCTCGCGATCGCCGACGAGTACGACGTGCTCGAGGTGGTCGTCGGGCTGCCGCTGTCGATGTCCGGTGGCGACACCCCGTCGACCGCGGACGCCCGCGACTTCGCGGCGCGGATCGCTGCCCACCGACCGGTCCGGCTCGTCGACGAACGCCTGTCGACGGTGACCGCGCAGCGGGGTCTGCACCAGGCCGGCAAGAACACGAAGAAGTCCCGAGCCGTGATCGACCAAGCGGCCGCTGTTATCATTCTGCAACACGCGCTCGACCACGAGCGCCGTGCCGGTGCCCCTCCGGGCGCCACGCTTCCCTGACAGGGCTGTCCGTACCGTCACCCGGCTGTCCTGCCGTCACCCGTCGACGGCGGTACCCAGGTGGAGTTCCCGACCGAGAGACCGAGGACCGTTGACAGACGATCTGGACTGGAACGCGATCATCGCGCCCGGCGACGACCCCGATCGGCGGAGGACCCCCTCCGACCGTCCGCTGTCCCGACGCGAGGCCCGCGCTCTCGAGGCAGAACGTGCTCGCCGGTCCTCCGCCGAGGACACCGACCCGCGTGACGCCACCGTCCGCGGGGACGAGCCCGACAGCGTCGACGACCTGCGGCGCGACGACCGGCCGGTGTCCCCGGCCGATGCGCCGGTCGCCTCGCGACCGGAGGAACTCCACCCCGAGGTGCAGGCGCTCCTGACCGGCGAGGTCCCCTCGGCTGCGACGGTCGCCGGGGCCGGCGGCGGCGCGAACGACGGCGGCGACCGAACCGGGGGCGGTGGACACGGTGGCGACGGCGGTGACGGTCGTGGCGGACGCGGTCGGGCCTCCCGGCAGCCGCGGGGACCGCGACCGAAGCGCCGACGCGGGCCGCTCATCGCGGGCATCGTCATCGTCGCGATCGTGCTCGCCGGCGGGGTGAGCGCGTACGCGTTCGCCGCGCCGAAGGTGCAGCAGCTCGTCTCGGCGTTCAGCGGCTCGAAGGAGCCCGACGACTACACCGGGTCCGGCAAGGACAAGGTGACCATCACCATCAAGCAGGGCGACATCGGCGAGAACGTCGCCGCGACGCTGCAGCGCAGCGGCGTCGTCAAGGACTCGAAGGTCTTCTACAAGCTGCTGCTCGCGTCCCCGGACGTCCAGTTCCAACCCGGGTCGTACGCGATGAAGAAGCAGATGAGCTCCAAGTCGGCGCTGGCCGCGCTGCAGGACGACTCGAACCGCGTGCAGGCCTCGATCGTCATCCCCGAGGGCACGGCCCTGGCCGACATCGAGGCCGGCATGGTGTCGAAGGCAGGCCTGACGAAGACCGAGGTCGCCGCGGCCGCGAAGGACGTCTCGGCCTACGGGCTGCCGTCCGGCGTCACCACCCTCGAGGGCTGGCTGTTCCCCGCCACGTACCCGATCAACCCGGGCTGGTCGGCGCAGCAGTACTTCCAGGCGATGGTCGACACGATGCAGGAGCACCTGGCTGCCGCCGGTGTGCGGAAGGCCGACCAGGAGCACACGATCGTGTTCGCGTCGCTCGTGCAGAAGGAAGCCGGCCTCGCAGCCGACTACCCGAAGGTCGCCCGGGTGTTCCAGAACCGGCTCGACATCGACATGCCGCTGCAGTCCGACGCGACCGTCGCCTACGGCACGGGCAACACGCACCGCGTGACGACGACGGACGCCGAGCGCGACGACGCGTCGAACCCGTACAACACGTACGAGCACAGCGGGCTGCCGCCGGCACCGATCTCGAACCCCGGTGACGTGGCGATCAAGGCCGTCACGAACATGGCACAGGGCAAGTGGCTGTACTTCGTCACGGTGGACCTGGAGACCGGCGAGACGGTGTTCTCGGACACCTACGACCAACACCTCGTCGCCGTCGACCAGTTCCAGGCCTGGCTCCGCGCCCACCCCGACTACCAGTGACGCACGAGACCCCGCAGCACGGTGCTGCGGGGTCTCGCTGAGCGGTGCTGCGGGGTCTCGCCGTGCGGGGCTGTGGGAGGATGGTGTCCATGCTTCGTTGGTTGACCGCAGGTGAGTCCCACGGACCCGAACTGATCGCGATGCTCGAGGGCCTGCCCGCGGGTGTCCCGGTGTCGTTCGCGTCCATCCGCGCCGATCTCGCACGACGCAAGCTCGGCTACGGCCGCGGCTCGCGCATGAAGTTCGAGCAGGACGAACTGCACGTCTCCGGCGGTGTCCGCCACGGGTACTCGATCGGCAGCCCGATCGCGATCCGCATCGGCAACACCGAGTGGCCGAAGTGGGTCGAGGTCATGAACCCCGAGCCGGTCGAGTCGACCGAGATGTCCCGCGGCCGCAGCGCGCCCCTGACCCGTCCGCGGCCCGGGCACGCCGACCTGGTGGGCATGCAGAAGTACCGCTTCGACGAGGCCCGCCCGATCCTCGAGCGCGCGAGCGCCCGCGAGACCGCGGCCCGGGTCGCGCTCGGCGCCGTCGCGAAGGCGTTCCTGGCCGAGCTCGGCATGCGGTCCGTCGCGCACACGCTGCAGGTCGGGACAGTCCGCGTGCCGGACGGCACCGAGCTGCCGCTCCCCGACGACGTCGACCGCCTCGACGACGACCAGCTGCGGTGCTTCGACGCGGAGACCTCCGCCCGCATGGTGACCGAGGTCGAGGCCGCGAAGAAGGACGGCGACACCCTCGGCGGTGTCGTCGAGGTCCTGTTCTACGGCGTCCCGCCGGGACTCGGCTCGCACGTGCAGTGGGACCGCCGGCTCGACGCGCGCCTCGCCGCCGCGATCATGGGCATCCAGGCCATCAAGGGCGTCGAGGTCGGCGACGGCTTCGCGACCGCCGGCCGCCGCGGATCGGCCGCGCACGACGAGCTGTACCGCGAGGACGGCGAGATCCACCGCACGACCGACCGCGCCGGCGGCACCGAGGGCGGCATGTCCACGGGGACCGTGCTGCGCGTCCGCGCGGGCATGAAGCCGATCGCCACGGTGCCGCACGCACTGCACACCATCGACGTCGCCTCCGGCGAGGAGGCCTCCGCGCACCACCAGCGGTCCGACGTCTGCGCCGTCCCGGCCGCCGGCGTCGTCGCCGAGGCCATGGTCGCGCTCGTGCTCGCCGACGCCGTGCTCGAGAAGTTCGGCGGCGACAACGTCGTCGAGACGAAGCGCAACCTCGACGCGTACCTCGCCTCGATCCCGGAGACGCTGCGCACCCGTCGGACGGAGCCGGCGGCACCGGCCGACGCCCAGTGACCACGGACGGCGCCGCGCCCGGCACGGGTGCCGCTGCCGGCGGCGGTGCACCCGTCGTCGTCATCGGTCCGATGGGGGCCGGCAAGTCCAGCGTCGGCAAGCGCGTCGCGAAGGCGCTCGGCGTGCCGTTCACCGACACCGACCGCGTGATCGTCCGCGAGCACGGCCCGATCCCGGGCATCTTCGCGGAGCAGGGCGAGCCGGCGTTCCGTGCCCTCGAGGCCGAGGCCGTCCGGGTCGCGCTCCGCACCGGCGGCGTCATCGCCGTCGGCGGGGGAGCCGTCACCCACGCGGACACCCGCTCAGCACTCGTCGGCGCGCGCATCGTCCTGCTCACCGTCTCACCCGAGGCCGTCGCCGACCGCATCGCCGGCTCCGACCGACCGCTCCTGGCGTCCGGCGGGATCGACGCCTGGCAGACGATCATGGACGAACGCGCCGCGACGTACGCCGAGCTCGCGCACGTGGTCGTCGACACCTCGCGGCGTCCGATGTCCCGCGTCGTCGACGAGGTCGTCGCCTGGTTGCGCGGCGACGGACGCCGGGACGACCGCGGCAGCGCCGCCTCCGGCGTGAGCGCCGACCCCACCACCGAAGGAGCACCGTGACCGACCCGATCCTGCCCGCAGGGACCACCGAGATCCGCGTCGGCGGTGCGGACGGCTACACCGTGGCCGTCGGTGCCGGCCTGCTCGGCGCGCTGCCCGCGATCCTGGGACCCCGGGTCGCGAAGGTCCTCATCGTCCACGCACCGACGCTCGGCGCACGGGCGAACGAGCTGCGTGAGCTCCTGGTCGGTGCCGGGCTCGACGCGCTCATCGCCGAGGTGCCGGACGCCGAAGGCGCCAAGCGCGTCGAGGTCGCCGCCTTCTGCTGGCAGATCATGGGCCAGTCCGACTTCACCCGCACCGACGCCGTCATCGGGCTCGGCGGCGGCGCGGTCACCGACCTCGCGGGGTTCGTCGCGGCCACATGGTTGCGCGGCGTGCCGTACGTGGGGGTCCCGACGAGCGTGCTCGGCATGGTCGACGCGAGCGTCGGCGGCAAGACCGGGATCAACACGAACGAGGGCAAGAACCTCGTCGGGGCGTTCTCGGCACCGCGTGCCGTGGTCGTCGACCTCGACCTCGTCCGGACGCTGCCCCGCAACGAGATCCTGACGGGCTTCGCCGAGATCGTGAAGGCCGGCTTCATCGCCGTCCCGGAGATCCTGGACATCGTCGAGGCCGACGTCGCTCGGGTGACGGACCCGACCACACCCGAGTTCCGGCGGGTCGTCGAGCTGGCCATCGCCCTGAAGGCCGAGGTCGTGACCGACGACTTCACCGAGCAGGGGCGCCGCGAGGTCCTGAACTACGGCCACACCCTCGGGCACGCGATCGAGCACGCCGAGCGCTACCAGTGGCGCCACGGTGCGGCGGTCTCGGTCGGCATGGTCTTCGCTGCGGAACTCGCCCGCCTGACCGGGCACCTGGACGACGCGACCGTCGACCGCCACCGGACGATCCTCGAGTCGCTCGAACTGCCGACGACCTACGGCCTCGGCCGGTGGGAGGGGCTGCTCGCGACGATGCGTCGGGACAAGAAGGCTCGCGCCGGCATGCTGCGCTTCATCATCCTGGACGGCGTCGGGAAGCCGACAACCCTCGAGGGCCCCGAGGACCACCTGCTCTTCACCGCCTACCAGGAGGTCGGGGTCTAGCCGGTCGGACGGCTCAGCGCAGGACGCGGCGGGTGCGGCGCCACCACCACTTCACGCGCATCGAGACGGTCACCACGCCGGTGCGTCGTGCTTCGCGCCATTCGTCGAGGGTGGCACCGTTGTCCCACGCGAAGAGGACCTCGTCGTCGTCGTCGAGGTCGGGTGCATCCGGGAGGGGGCGCAAGATCGACATCACCGTGGTCCTTCCTGCTGCGTCTGGTCGTCGGAGTCCGGCCGGTCGGACATCGCTCGTCTCCGGAGTGCTCGGCCGGCGAGCCGACGGTCTTGCTTCGACCACCACGCTACGGACTCCAGCTCGCGGAGCACAGCTGTCGAGATGTTGTGTGTTCTCCGGTCGTGGTGCGGCGAGACCGCCCACGTGAAGCGACGCCACGCGTGGTCACGATCGGCCGTCCGACGGTTCTGGAACGCCCCGAACCAACTGACGATCGCAGCGACGATCGCCGCTCCGGCGGCGATGCACGCCGCGACCAGTGCTGTCTCCATGCGCCGAGTCTGACCCGGCCGACGCGACCCGGGGGCGCGCGGTGCCCGACCTGTGGAGAGCCGGCCCGTGCCTCCGGTCTGTGGAGGACGGAGCGACCGGCGTCACCCGCACGGCGCGGAAAGCTCCGCCACAGCCCCGGGGAGCAGAGTGGCAGGCGTGCCCACCCCACCCCGTCTGAGCGACCTCTCCGCACCGCGCGACACCGACTCCGGCACGCTGCGCGCCCGTGGCCGTCGCTTCACCGAACTGCTCGCGATCGCCCGGCGGCACCACCTGCTGCCCTTCCGCCGGCTCGACTTCTCGCACGACCCCGCGACGTCCGCGCTGCGTGCGGGCCAGGCCGAGCACCTGCGCCGGGCGCTCGAGGAGGCCGGTGGAGGGTTCGTGAAGATGGGGCAGCTGCTGTCGACCCGCGACGACCTGCTGCCGGAGGAGTGGACCGAGGGGCTCGCGCACCTGCAGCGCAACGTCACGGCGGCCCCCGTCGACGAGGTGCGCGCGCTGCTCGAGCGGGAACTGGGCGCCCCGGTCGACCAGGTCTTCGCGGCCTTCGACCCGGTGCCGGTCGCCGCCGCGTCGATCGCCCAGGTGCACCGGGCCCGGTTGCAGGACGGCACCGCGGTCGCGGTCAAGGTCCAGCGACCCGGCATCGACGCCGCGGTGCGGCGGGACGTCGACATCGCCCTTCGGGTGGTCCGGTTCATGGCCCGGTGGTCGTCCGAGGCGCGGCAGGTCGGCGTGCAGGAGGTCGCGCAGCAGTACGCCGACGACCTCGTCCGGCAGGTCGACTTCGTGTCGGAGCTGCGGAACCTCACCGCGCTCCGCGCAGCCCAGGCCCGCAGCGCCCGCCCCGACGAGGTCCGGTTCCCGGACCCGTACCCCGACCTGTCCGGCCGACGCGTGCTCGTCATGGAGTTCCTGGAGGGCGACACGCTCAGCGCGATCCGCGCCGAGCGCGCGGACCGCGACCTCGACGCGCCGATGCGCGCGATCCTCCGCGCCTTCCTCCGGCAGGTCGTCTTCGACGGCGTCTACCACGCCGACCTGCACCCGGGGAACGTCCTGGTGCTGCCCGACGGGCGGCCCGCGTTGATCGACTTCGGCTCGGTCGGGAGGCTCGACCCCGGTCTCCGGGACACGGTGCAGGACCTGTTGGTCGCCTACCTGCAGGACGACACGACGCGGATCGCCGACGCGGTCCTGCGGATGGCGCCGGTGCGCGACGCGCACGACGAGCCCGACTTCCGACGCGACATCGCACGCTTCGTGGCCGACGAGCTCGGCCCCGGCGCGCGGATCGGCGTCGAGACGGTCGACGACGCGGTCGAGGTGTTCGGGCGCTACCGGCTGAAGGCCCCGGCGGACTTCGTCGCGGCGGCCCGCGCACTGGCGATCTTCGAGGGGACGCTCCGCACGCTCGCACCGTCGTTCGACCTGCTCGAGGAGTCGCGGGGGCTCGCCCGCCAGCAGTTCACCGATCAACTGCGTCCGGGGAAGCTGCGCGACCTCGCGGCGAAGGAGCTCATCGGCGTCGTGTCGGCGGCACGTCGGCTGCCGCGCCGCATCGACCGCATCGGCGAGGCGATCGAGACCGGGAAGTTCACCGTGAACATCCGGCTGTTCGCCGACAGCCGCGACCGCGAGACGGTGAGCGGGCTGATCCGGCGCGTCCTGCTCGTGCTGCTCGGGGCGGGAGCGGGCATCCTGGCGATCGTGTACCTGGCGCTCCCGGCCCGCCCGACCGCCGCCCTGTCGACCGGGGCGGCCGGTGCGTTGCTCGGGGGAGCGGCCGTCGTGCTGCTCGGCTGGGCGGCGGTCGACTCGTGGCGCGCCCGACGACGACGCTGACGACGCCACGGGCGGCGGGCGGGCGTCCGGTACACTCGTCCGGGGCCCAGCGCCCGAAGACCTTCCACAACACGATCGAACGGGACACCGAAGACTCATGGCCAGTACCACTGACATCAAGAACGGCGCCGTTCTCATCATCGACGGCCAGCTGTGGTCGGTCGTGGAGTTCCAGCACGTCAAGCCCGGCAAGGGCGGCGCGTTCGTCCGCACGAAGCTCAAGAACGTCGTCTCCGGCAAGGTCGTCGACCGCACGTTCAACGCCGGCGCGAAGATCGACACCGCGACCGTGGACCGCCGCGACTACCAGTTCCTCTACGAGGACGGCGACTCCTACGTGTTCATGGACACCGACACCTACGACCAGATCCCGGTCTCGGCGACGGTCGTCGGCGACGCGAAGAACTACCTGCTCGAGTCCGCGATGGTCACCATCGCGATGAACGAGGGCAACCCGCTGTACGTCGAGCTCCCGACGTCGATCACGACCGAGGTCGAGACCGAGCCGGGCCTGCAGGGCGACCGCTCCTCCGGTGGCACGAAGGACGCGACCATCATCGCGACCGGTCACCGCATCCAGGTGCCGCTGTACCTGGAGTCCGGCACCACGGTGAAGATCGACACGCGCGACGGCAGCTTCCTCGGCCGCGTCAACTCCTAGGCGCCGACCACATGAGTGCTCGTTCGAAGGCCCGCAAGCGCGCCCTCGACATGCTCTACGTGGCCGAGGTGCGTGAGCTGCCCATCGCGGACGTCCTCGCCACGGAGACCGTCCGCCACCTTGACCAGCCCGAGCGCGCCTCGAGCTGGGACTACGCGCGCCAGATCGTGACGGGCGTCGACGAGGCCCGTCACGAGATCGACGCCGTCATCGTCGACCACGCCCAGGGCTGGTCGATCGCGCGCATGCCGGTGCTCGACCGCTGCATCCTGCGCATGGGCGTCTGGGAGCTCCGGTTCAACCCGGAGGTGCCCGACGCCGTCGCGATCGCCGAGGCGGTCGAACTCGCGCAGTCGCTGTCGACGGACGACTCCGCCGGGTTCGTCAACGGCGTGCTCGGAGCTGTCTCCGGCGGTCGTGCACCGTCCGGTCGGACGGTCGCAGGGGACGCCGGGTCCCGCTAGGGTTGACCACGTCAGCATCCTTTAATGCCGTCCTGTGAGGCGGGGAAGGGGGTCGACGTGGGTACCAGAACGGTCCTGCAGCAACCCGACATCACGCGTGCCCTGACACGCATCGCACACGAGATCCTCGAGGCCAACCACGGTGCCTCGGACCTCGTGCTCCTCGGCATCCCGACCCGGGGTGCGGTCCTCGCCGACCGTCTGGCGTCGGTCCTGGCCGACATCGAGCCCGAGTGGGCGGCGGAGCGCGACCAGCGCCTCGGCACCCTCGACGTCACGATGCACCGGGACGACCTCGGCCACGGCATCGGCCGCGCGCCGCACCGGACCACCATCCCGACGAGCGGGATCGACGGCAAGGTCGTCGTGCTCGTCGACGACGTGCTCTACTCCGGCCGCACGGTGCGTGCCGCGCTCGACGCCCTGCAGGGCATCGGCCGGCCGCGCGCCGTCCGGCTCGCCGTGCTCGTCGACCGCGGGCACCGCGAGCTGCCGATCCGCGCCGACCACGTCGGCAAGAACCTGCCGACCGCGTCCGACGAGCGCGTCACGCTCCGCCTGACCGAGACCGACGGCGCCGACGAGGTCGTCATCGAGCAGGGGGCGGCGTGATGCGACACCTGCTCTCCACCGCGGACCTGAGCCGCGACCAGGCCGTGCACATCCTCGACGTCGCCGAGGAGATGGCGGAGGTCAACCAGCGCGAGGTCCGGAAGCTCCCCGCGCTCCGCGGCAAGACCGTCGTCAACCTGTTCTTCGAGGACTCGACGCGCACCCGGATCTCCTTCGAGGCCGCCGCGAAGCGCCTCTCCGCCGACGTCATCAACTTCGCCGCGAAGGGGTCGAGCGTCTCGAAGGGCGAGTCGCTCAAGGACACCGTGCAGACCCTCGGCGCGATGGGCATCGACGGCATCGTCATGCGGCACGGCGCGTCCGGTGCCCCGCGGGTGCTCGCCGACGCCGACTGGATCGACGTGCCGGTGGTGAACGCCGGCGACGGCACGCACGAGCACCCGACGCAGGCGCTGCTCGACGCGTTCACGATGCGGCGCCGCCTGCACGGGGACGCGAGCCGGGGCCAGGGGCTCGACGGGGTCCGCGTCGCGATCGTCGGCGACGTCCTGCACAGCCGCGTGGCCAGGAGCAACGCCTGGCTCCTCCGCACGCTCGGCGCCGAGGTCACCTTCGTCGCCCCGCCGACGCTGCTGCCCGCGGTGGAGCGTCCGTTCGGTGCCGCCGTGCACCACGACCTCGACGCCGCCCTCGCCGAGGACCCGGACGTCGTGATGACCCTCCGGATCCAGCAGGAGCGCATGCACGACGCCTTCTTCCCGAACGAGCGCGAGTACACCCGGCACTTCGGCCTGACCGCCGCACGCGCCGCCCGGCTGTCCGAGCGCACGCTGATCATGCACCCCGGTCCGATGAACCGCGGGCTCGAGATCGCCGGCGTCGCCGCCGACGACCCCCGCTCGACCGTGGTCGAACAGGTCGCGAACGGCGTGAGCGTGCGGATGGCCGTGCTCTACCTCGCGCTCACCGGTTCCGACACCACGAACGCCGCACCCTCGAAGGAGACCACCGCATGACCGCCCACCTCATCCGCGGCGCGCAGCTGGTCGACGGCACGCGTGCCGACATCCGACTGCAGGGAGCACGCATCACCGCGGTCGGGTCCGGGCTCGACGCGTCCGGCGCCACCGTCGTGGACGCCGACGGACTCGTCGCCCTGCCCGGTCTCGTCGACCTGCACACCCACCTGCGCGAGCCCGGGCACGAGGAGTCCGAGACGGTCCTCACCGGCTCGCGCGCCGCGGCCGCTGGTGGCTTCACCGCCGTGAACGCGATGGCGAACTCGAACCCCGTGGCGGACACCGCCGGTGTGGTGGAGCAGGTGCAGGCCCTCGGGGACGACGCCGGCTACGTCACCGTCCGACCGATCGGTGCCGTCTCGCAGGGGCTGCAGGGCACGCACCTGTCCGAGATCGGGGCGATGGCGACGAGCCGGGCCAGGGTCCGGGTCTTCTCGGACGACGGCTCCTGCGTGGCCGACCCGCTGCTCATGCGCCGTGCGCTCGAGTACATCAAGGGCTTCGGCGGCGTCCTCGCGCAGCACGCGCAGGAACCGCGGCTGACCATCGGCGCGCAGATGAACGAGGGTCGGCTGTCGTCGGAGCTCGGCCTCGCCGGCTGGCCCGCCGTCGCGGAGGAGGCGATCATCGCCCGCGACGTCCTGCTCGCCGACCACGTCGGTGCCCGCCTGCACGTCTGCCACGTCTCCACCGCCGGCAGCGTCGAGGTGATCCGCTGGGCGAAGTCCCGCGGCATCGCCGTCACGGCCGAGGTCACGCCGCACCACCTGGTGCTCACCGAGGACCTCATCGCCGGGCACGACGGCGCCGCCGGGTACGACGCCCGCTACAAGGTGAACCCGCCGCTGCGGTCGCGCGAGGACGTCGATGCGCTCCGGGCCGCCCTGGCCGACGGCACCATCGACATCGTCGCGACCGACCACGCGCCGCACACCGCCGAGGCGAAGTGCTGCGAGTGGCCCGCGACGGCGAACGGCATGGTCGGGCTCGAGTCGGCGCTCAGCGTCGTGCAGGCCGCCGTGGTCGACAGCGGGCAGCTCGACTGGGCCGACGTCGCCCGGGTGCTGTCCGAGGCACCGGCGCGGATCGGGCAGGTCGAGGGCCACGGGCAGCGGATCGCCGAGGGCGCGCCGGCCGAGCTCACGCTCTACGACCCGTCGGCGGTCCGCGACTTCTCGGTCGACGACCTCGCCGGCCAGTCCCGGAACTCCCCGTACCTGGGCATGCGGCTGCCGGGTCGCGTCGTCGCGACGTTCCACCACGGTGCGGCCACCGTGCTCGACGGCGCACTCGTCGACGCCGAGACGGTCGCCGCGCACGCCAGGGCCGTCCGGGCGGAGGCGCGCGCATGAGCGAGGTGTCCGCATGAGCGCCGACGCCCTGCGCTGGCTCGTCGGCGGGATCGTCCTCGTCCTCGTCGCCGCACTGTTCGTCGCCATGGCGCGCACCTGGCGGACGCGGGCGAGGAAGCAGACGGAGGCCGTGCCTCCCGTCCCGGTGCCGACCGACGTCGGACCGGCGGCCGGGTCGTGGGACGGCTTCACCGTCGCGACGACCCGCGCCGACCAGCCGCTCGAGCGGATGACGGCCGGCGGGCTCGGGTTCCGCGGCCGCGGCGGGGTCACCGTCCACGACACCGGTGTGGTGCTCCACCACGCCGGCACCCCGGATCGGTGGATCGCGGCGGCGGCGGTCCGCGGTGCGGACCGCGCGACGTGGGCGATCGACCGCGTGGTCGAGCCCGGGGGACTGGTCCGTCTGCGATGGACGGCGACCGGCGCCGCGGGCGCGTCGGACCTCGACACCTACTTCCGGTTCCCGGAGGGCGACGCAGCAGCGCTCGTCGCCATGCAGGGACTGTCGACGAAGCACGAACCCCCGCAGACCGCGGGCGAAGGGACTAACTCATGACACGCGAACGGGCCGTACTGGTCCTCGAAGACGGCACCCGGTACGACGGCTGGGCCTACGGCGCCCGTGGGCGCACGCTCGGCGAGGTGGTCTTCGCGACCGGCATGACCGGGTACCAGGAGACGCTGACCGACCCCTCCTACGCCGGGCAGATCGTGGTGCAGACCGCACCGCACATCGGCAACACCGGGGTGAACGACGAGGACCCCGAGTCCCGTCGCATCTGGGTCGCCGGGTACGTGGTGCGCGACCCCAGCCGCGTGGTGTCGAACCACCGCGCGAACGCCACGCTCGACGACCACCTGGTGCGCGACGGCATCGTCGGCATCTCCGGCATCGACACCCGTGCCCTCACCCGGCGCATCCGCGACGCCGGCGCCATGAAGGGCGGCGTGTTCAGCGGTGCGGACGCGGCACTGCCGGCCTCCGAGCAGGAGCAGCTCGTGCGTGACCAGGCCGGCATGGCCGGGGCGAGCTTCTCGTCGGTCGTGTCGACCCCCGAGACCTACGTCGTCCCGGCCGTCGGCGAGCAGATCGGCACCCTGGCCGTGCTCGACCTCGGCGTGAAGGCCTCGACCACCCGGTACCTCGCCGCCCGCGGCTTCGAGGTGCACGTGGTGCCGCAGGACATCTCCGCCGAGTCGCTGGAGGCCCTGGCGCCGGACGCCCTGTTCTACTCGAACGGCCCCGGCGACCCCGCCGCGAGCGACGCGCAGGTGGAGCTGCTGCAGGAGTCGCTGCGGAGCGGCCGTCCGTTCTTCGGCATCTGCTTCGGCAACCAGCTGCTCGGCCGTGCCCTCGGCTTCGGCACGTACAAGCTGCCCTTCGGCCACCGCGGCATCAACCAGCCGGTGCTCGACACCACGACGGGCAAGGTCGAGATCACGAGCCAGAACCACGGCTTCGCGGTGGACGCGCCCCTCGGCGAGGTCCTCGAGTCGCCGGCCGGTTTCGGCCGCGTCGAGGTCTCGCACTACTCGCTCAACGACAACGTCGTCGAGGGCCTCCGCGCGCTCGACGTGCCAGCGTTCAGCGTGCAGTACCACCCCGAGGCCGCCGCCGGACCGCACGACAGCATGTACCTCTTCGACCGGTTCGCGGACATGGTGCGCGAGCGTCGCGACGGGCAGCCGCTCGACCCGGCCACCGCCACCGCGACCACCCCTGCAGCAGACGTCACGAAGGAAGCCAACTGATGCCGAAGCGCGCAGACATCAACTCCGTCCTGGTCATCGGTTCCGGCCCGATCGTCATCGGGCAGGCCGCCGAGTTCGACTACTCCGGCACCCAGGCCTGCCGTGTCCTCCGGGCCGAGGGCGTCCGGGTCATCCTGGTCAACCCGAACCCGGCGACGATCATGACCGACCCCGACTTCGCGGACGCGACGTACATCGAGCCGATCACGAACGCGTCGCTCGAGGAGATCATCCGCATCGAGAAGCCGGACGCCGTCCTGCCGACCCTCGGCGGGCAGACCGCCCTGAACGCGGCCATCGCGCTCGACGAGGCCGGCATCCTGGCCAAGCACGGCGTCGAGCTCATCGGCGCCAAGGTCGAGGCGATCCAGCGCGGCGAGGACCGCCAGCTCTTCAAGGAGCTCGTGCTCGAGTCCGGCGCCGACGTCGCCCGCAGCCACATCGCGCACACGCTGGAAGAAGCGAAGGAGTTCGCGGAGGACCTCGGGTACCCGCTGGTCGTCCGCCCGTCCTTCACCATGGGCGGCCTCGGCTCGGGCTTCGCCTACAACGAGGAAGAACTCGTCCGCTTCGTCGGCGACGGGCTGCAGTCCAGCCCGACGACCGAGGTCCTGCTCGAGGAGTCCATCCTCGGCTGGAAGGAGTACGAGCTCGAGCTGATGCGCGACAACTACGACAACACCGTCGTCATCTGCTCCATCGAGAACGTCGACCCGGTCGGCGTGCACACCGGTGACTCGATCACGGTCGCCCCCGCGCTGACCCTGACCGACCGCGAGTACCAGAACATGCGGAACATCGGCATCGACATCATCCGTCGCGTCGGCGTCGACACCGGTGGCTGCAACATCCAGTTCGCCGTCGACCCGTCGAACGGCCGCGTCATCGTCATCGAGATGAACCCCCGCGTGTCCCGCTCGTCGGCCCTCGCGTCGAAGGCCACGGGCTTCCCGATCGCGAAGATCGCCGCGAAGCTCGCCATCGGCTACCGCCTGGACGAGATCGAGAACGACATCACCCGCGTCACCCCGGCGAGCTTCGAGCCGACGCTCGACTACGTGGTCGTGAAGACCCCGCGGTTCGCGTTCGAGAAGTTCCCGGCCGCCGACGCCACGCTGACCACGACGATGAAGAGCGTCGGCGAGGCGATGGCCATCGGCCGGAACTACGCCACCGCACTGCAGAAGTCGCTGCGCTCGCTCGAGAAGCGCGGGTCGAGCTTCCACTGGGACACCCCGGCGGCGGAGCTCGACAAGGACGCCCTGCTGACGAAGGCCCAGGTGCCGACCGACGGCCGCATCGTCACGGTGCAGCAGGCCCTGGTGGCGGGTGCCACCGCGGACGAGGTCTTCGAGGCCACGAAGATCGATCCCTGGTTCATCGACCAGATCGTGCTCATCAACGAGGTCGCCGACGAGATCCGTGCCGCCGAGACCCTCGACGCGGACACCCTGCGCTGGGCGAAGGAGCACGGCTTCAGCGACGTCCAGATCGCGTCGCTGCGCGGCTCGACGGAGGCCGAGGTCCGGGCGACCCGACACGAACAGGGCATCCGGCCCGTCTTCAAGACCGTCGACACCTGCGCCGGCGAGTTCCCGGCCCTGACGCCGTACCACTACTCGTCGTACGACACCGAGACCGAGGTCGCCCCGAGCGACCGCAAGAAGGTCGTCATCCTCGGCTCCGGCCCGAACCGCATCGGGCAGGGCGTCGAGTTCGACTACTCGTGCGTGCACGCGTCGTTCGCGCTGAGCGCCGCCGGGTTCGAGACGATCATGATCAACTGCAACCCCGAGACCGTGTCGACCGACTACGACACCTCGGACCGCCTGTACTTCGAGCCGCTGACCGCCGAGGACGTCCTCGAGGTCATCGAGGCCGAGGCGGCGTCCGGCGAGCTCGTGGGCGTGGTCGTGCAGCTCGGCGGCCAGACCGCGCTGGGCCTGGCGAAGCCGCTCGAGGCCGCGGGCATCCCGATCCTCGGCACCAGCCCGAGCGCCATCGACTCGGCCGAGGAGCGCGGACAGTTCTCCGCCATCCTCGACGCGGCCGGTCTGCTCGCCCCGCGGAACGGCACGGCCCACGACCTGGCGAGCGCGACCACGGTGGCCGAGGAGATCGGCTACCCCGTCCTCGTCCGCCCGTCGTTCGTGCTCGGCGGCCGCGGCATGGAGATCCTGTACGACACGGCCTCGCTCGCGGACTACTTCGACCGGATGGCCGACCAGGCGATCATCGGCCCGGAGCTCCCGCTGCTGGTCGACCGGTTCCTCGACGACGCCGTGGAGATCGACGTCGACGCGCTCTTCGACGGTGAGCGGCTCTACATCGGCGGCATCATGGAGCACCTCGAAGAGGCCGGCATCCACTCCGGCGACTCGGCCTGCACCCTGCCCCCGGTCGGCCTCGGCCGCGCGGAGATCCAGGGCGTCGTCGACGCGACCGAGAAGATCGCCCGCGGCATCGGCGTGCAGGGCCTGCTCAACGTCCAGTTCGCCATCGGCGCCGGCGTGCTCTACGTCCTCGAGGCGAACCCGCGCGCCAGCCGCACGGTGCCCTTCGTCTCGAAGGCGCTCGGCATCCCGCTGGCGAAGGCCGCGTCCCGCATCATGACCGGCTCCACGGTCGCCGAGCTCGTCGCCGAGGGCATGCTGCCCGAGCGCGACGGCGCCTTCGTGCCCGCCCAGTCGCCGGTCGCCGTGAAGGAGGCCGTGCTGCCCTTCCGTCGCTTCCGCACCCGCGAGGGACAGGTCGTCGACTCGGTGCTCAGCCCCGAGATGCGCTCCACCGGTGAGGTCATGGGCATCGACCGCGACTTCCCGCGGGCGTTCCTCAAGTCGCAGGACGCCGCGTACGGCGGCCTGCCGACCAGCGGCACGGTCTTCGTGAGCGTCGCCGACACCGACAAGCGCGCGATCGTGCTGCCGGTGCACCGCCTGCAGCAGCTCGGCTTCACGATCATCGCGACCGAGGGCACGGCGGAGATCCTCCGCCGCAACGGCATCGAGGTCGGGATCGTCGGCAAGTACAGCCAGGGCGGCGAGAGCGTCGTCGACCTGCTCGCCACGGGTGAGGTCGACATCGTCATCAACACGCCGTCGGGTGCCGCCGGTCGTGCGGACGGGTACGAGATCCGTGCGGCCACGGTCGCGGCGGACAAGCCGCTGTTCACGACGATCGCGCAGATCGGTGCGGCCGTCGCGGCGATCGAGACGATCGGCTCGCCGCTCAACGTCCGCAGCCTGCAGGACTACGCGCTCGAGCGCGCGACCTGGTGAGCGTGACCACCCGCGTGGGAGGCCCGGCCTCCTTCGGCGACCGGCTCGCGGCCGCCATCGGGTCGCGTTCACCCCTCTGCGTCGGCATCGACCCCCACGCCGCCACCCTGGCGGCGTGGGGGCTCGGCCGCGACGAGCAGGGCCTCACCGCGTTCGGTGCGGCCCTGGTCGACGCGGCCGCCGGCCGCGCGGCGATCGTGAAGCCGCAAGTCGCGTTCTTCGAGGCTGCGGGGGTGGCGGGGTACCGCGCGCTCGACGCGACGATCCGTCGGGCACGCGATGCGGGCCTCCTGGTCGTCGCCGACGTGAAGCGGGGCGACATCGGGACCACCGGTGACGACTACGCGCTCGCGTGGCTCGACCGCGACGGGCCGTTCGCGGCCGACGCGATGACGGTGTCGCCCTACCTCGGCTACGGCTCGCTCGCCGGCACGGTGGCCGTGGCACGCCGGAACGGTGCGGGCGTCTTCGTCCTCGCCGCGACGAGCAACCCCGAGGCCCGGGTGCTGCAGACCGCCGTGCTCGCCGAGGGGCCGCGCGCGGGCCGCAGCGTGGCTGCCGGTATCGTCTTGGACGTGGCAGACGACAACCGGACCGCGGGCGACCACGCCCTCGGGGACGTCGGGCTCGTGCTCGGCGCGACCCTTCACCTCGACGACTTCGGCATCGACGCGGACGCCATCGGCTCCGCGCCGGTGCTCGCTCCGGGCTTCGGTGCCCAGGGTGCGCGGATCGAGGACCTCCGCGCGCTGTACGGCGCCCGCGCCGAGCAGGTGCTCGTGAGCGAGTCCCGCGGGCTGCTCACCGGCGGCCCCGAGGGCGTCGCCGCCCTCGTCGCCGACCGCGCCGACCGGATCGAGGCCGCACTGGGGGCAGTCGCATGACGTCGGACCGCGACGACAAGCCCGCCCACCGCAACCCGCCCGAGGTCGACCGGGCCGCCGCCGCGCAGGCCGCGGTGGCGGCGCGACGCGCCCGGGCAGCGGTGAAGGCCGCGATCGCGTCGGGGGAGCGCTCCGCCCTCGAGGTCGCCCGGTCCGCGTGGGCCGACGAGCTCGTCGAGTCGACCTCGGCGGAACGCTCGCTGCGGGTCCGCGACCTGCTGACGAGCCTGTCCGGCATCGGGCCGGCGCGCGCCGAGGCGGTCATGGGGGAGCTGCGCATCGCGCCGTCGAAGCGCCTGGGCGGCCTCGGCTCCCGGCAGCGCACCGCCCTGGCGGACTGGCTCGCCGCACGCGGGCGCCGGCGCGGTGCGTCGAAGCTCGTCGTGCTCGCCGGACCGACCGCCGTCGGCAAGGGCACGGTCAGTGCCCACATCCGTGAGCAGTACCCGGACGTCGAGCTGAGCGTGTCCGCGACCACCCGGAAGCCGCGCCCCGGCGAGGTCGACGGGGTGCACTACTACTTCGTCGACGACGACGAGTTCGACCGGATGATCCGCGACCGCGAGCTGCTCGAGTGGGCCACGGTGCACAACTCGTACCGCTACGGCACCCCGCGGCCGCCGATCGACCGCGCGCTCGACGCCGGCGAGAAGGTCATGCTCGAGATCGACCTGCAGGGCGCGCGACAGGTCCGCGACGCGATGCCCGAGGCCGTCCTGGTGTTCCTGCTGCCTCCCACCTGGGACGAACTCGTGCGTCGGCTCATCGGCCGGGGGACCGAGTCGGCCGAGGAACAGGCCCGCCGTCTCGAGACCGCGAAGGTCGAACTGGCCGCGCAGGACGAGTTCGACGTGCGGATCGTGAACTCGGATGTCAGCACGGCGGCACGCGAGGTCGTAGACTTGTTCTCTGCGCCCTGACGGGTGCACGGGTGCGCGTGCGTGCCGGGGCCCTCGCGGTCCGCGCGCAGGACACCCGCCCACGACATCCGCAGTCGACAGGAGACACCATGGCCAACCCCCAGGGCATCATCGACCCGCCCATCGACGACCTGCTCAGCAAGGTCGAGTCGAAGTACGCGCTGGTCATCTTCGCGTCGAAGCGTGCGCGGCAGATCAACGACTACTACGCCGACCTGCACGAGGGCTCGCTCTTCGACAACGTGGGCCCGCTCGTCGACTCGACGATCGACGACAAGCCGCTGTCCGTCGCGCTCCACGAGATCAACGAGGACAAGCTCACCGTCACCAAGCAGCAGCAGCCCACCGACTGATCCCGGTGACCAACGCTCCGCTGCGCCTCTTCACGTCCGAGTCGGTGACCGAGGGGCACCCCGACAAGATCTGCGACCAGATCTCGGACAGCATCCTCGACGCGCTGCTCGCGGTCGACCCGAACGCCCGGGTCGCCGTCGAGACGATGGTCACGACGGGCCTCGTGCACGTCGCCGGCGAGGTCACCACCTCGGGCTACGTCGAGATCCCCAAGCTCGTCCGTGACGTCATCACGGGCATCGGCTACAACTCGTCCGACGTCTCCTTCGACGGCCGTACCTGCGGCGTCGAGGTCTCGATCGGCGCGCAGTCGCCCGACATCGCGCAGGGCGTCGACGAGTCGCTCGACTCACGCAGCGGCGCCGGTGTCGACCCGCTCGACCGCCAGGGTGCGGGCGACCAGGGCATCATGTTCGGCTTCGCCACGAACGAGACGCCCGAGTACATGCCGGTCGCGATCTGGCTGGCGCACCGGCTGGCCGAGCGCCTCGCCGCCGTCCGCAAGTCCGGCGAGCTGCCCTTCCTGCGCCCCGACGGCAAGACCCAGGTCACCATCGGTTACGACGGCGTCGTGCCGAAGACCGTCGAGACCGTCGTGCTCTCCACGCAGCACGCCCCGACCGTCACGCTCGACCAGCTGACCGCCGACATCACCGAGCACGTCATCCGCCCGGTCCTCGACCTGGTCGACCTCGACTCGTCCCACGTCGACGTCATCGTCAACCCGACCGGCCGGTTCGAGATCGGCGGCCCCCAGGGCGACGCCGGCCTGACCGGACGCAAGGTCATCGTCGACACCTACGGCGGCGCCTCGCGGCACGGCGGTGGCGCGTTCAGCGGCAAGGACCCGTCGAAGGTCGACCGCTCGGCCGCCTACGCCCTGCGCTGGGTCGCGAAGAACGCCGTCGCGGCCGGACTCGCGGACCGCCTCGAGGTGCAGGTCGCCTACGCCATCGGGCGCGCGAAGCCCGTCGGCCTGTACGTCGAGACCTTCGGCACCGGGCACGTCGACGACGCCACGATCGAGGCAGCGATCCGCCAGGTCTTCGACCTGCGTCCCGCCGCGATCATCCGCGACCTCGACCTGCTCAAGCCGCGCTACGCGCAGACCGCGACCTACGGCCACTTCGGTCGCGAGCTCCCCGGGTTCACCTGGGAGCAGCTCGACCGTGTCGAGGAACTCCGCGCCGCAGCAGGGCTCGTCACCGCCGCCGTCTGAGGCGACCGCGTGACCACCGTCGCGCGGGTCGTCCTCGACTCGCCGCTCCCGCAGTTGGACCGACTGTTCGACTACCGGGTGCCGGCCGAGCTCGAGGACGACTGCGTCGCGGGGGTCCGGGTGAAGGTGCCGCTGCGCACCGGCGCCCGGATGTCCGACGGGTACGTCGTCGAGATCGTCAGCGAAGGTGAGTACCCGGGCGAGCTCAGTCAGGTCGAGGCGGTCCTGTCCCCGGTGCCGGTCCTGGCGCCCGAGATCTGGACCCTCGCCCGCGCCGTGGCCGACCGCGCCGCCGGGGTCGCCTCGGACGTGCTCCGGCTCGCCGTCCCGACCCGTCAGGTCCGCGCCGAGAAGGCGTGGCTCGCCCGCGACACCACGTGGACACCACCCGCGGTCACCCCGCCAGCGGTCACCGGGTACACCGACGGCGTGCTCGAGGGCGTCGTCGCCGAGCACGGCCGTGCCGCCGTCGCCGCGGTGCCGCACCCGGTCGCACTCGGTCCGGAGTCCGCGCCCGTCTGGGTGCCCGGGTGGGCCGCGACGCTCGCGCAGGCGGCCGCGCACGCCCTCGCAGCCGAGGAGTCGGCGGTCATCGCCGTCCCGGACTTCCGTGACGTCGGCGACCTCGAGCGCGCGCTGCTCGCCGTGCTCCCCGCCGAACGCGTCGTGCGGTTCGACGCGAAGCAGACGAACGGGCAGCGGGCGAAGGCCCTGCTGCAGGCCCGGTCGCACGCGGTCGTCGCGATCGGCAACCGCACCGCCGTGTACGCGCCGGCGACGACCCTCGGCCTCATCGCGATGTGGGACGACGGCGACGCCTCGTTCGCCGAGCCCCGGGCGCCGTACGTGCACACGCGGGACGTCGCCCTGGTGCGCGCGGCGCAGTCCGGGGCGGCGCTGCTGTTCCTGTCGCACGCCCGGAGCACCGACGTCCAGCGGCTCGTCGAACTGCACTGGCTGCAGGAGGTCACCCCGTACCGGGCGAAGACGCCGAAGGTGATCCCGACCCTGCAGCAGACCGGCGCCGACGGCTACGCGGCCCAGGCACGGATCCCGAGCTCGGCGTGGCGGGCTGCCCGCGAGGCGAGCCAGCACGGCCCGGTCCTGGTGCAGGTGGCGAGCCCGGGCTTCGGCACCGGCCTGGTCTGCGCGGAGTGCGGGGAGCGCGCGCACTGCCGGGTGTGCGGGGGACCGCTCGGCAGCCCGCACCGCGGTGCCACGCCGCAGTGCCGGTTCTGCGGTGCCCTCGCCGTGGGCTTCCGGTGCCCGACCTGTGGCAACGGCACGGTGAAGCCGGTCGGCCAGGGCGCCCAGCGCACCGCCGACGAGCTCGGCCGCGCCTTCCCCGGCACCCGGATCGTCGTGGCGGACGGTTCCCGACCGCTCGACGAGGTCCCCGCGAAGCCGTCCGTCGTGGTCGCGACCCGCGGGGCCGAACCGAGCGTCGCGGGCGGGTACGCCTGTGTGCTCCTGCTCGACGGCGAGAAGATGCTCGCGCGTGAAGGCCTGCGCGTGCAGGAGGACGTCCTGCGCTTCTGGACCGACGCCGCGGCGAAGGGCGCACCGGGCGCCGAGGTCTACCTGGTGGGCATCGGCGGCAAGCTCGCGACGGCGATGGCGCTGTGGCGGCTCGACGGCCCCGCGCACGACGAGCTGACCGACCGGCGCGAGCTGCACTTCCCGCCCGCCGTCCGGGTGGCGACGCTGACCGGCACCGACCAGGCCGTCACCGCAGCGGTCGAGGCGCTCGAGGGGCTCACCGCCGGTCCGGTCCTCGGGCCGGTGCCCGTCGAGGACGACGCCCTGCCGGGCTCGGTCCGGGTGATCGTGCGCTTCCCGTACGCACACGGCGCCGAGGTGGCGGCGACGCTCAAGGCCGAGGTCATCCGCCGGTCGTCGACCCGGCGGGTGCTGCCCGGTGGCAACCGCCGACGTGCGGCACCGGCGCTGCGGGCCCGGCTCGACGACGCGGAGCCCTTCACCGAGGTCTGACGCTGGCGGGCGCGCCGGGGTGGGCGCTGCTCGGGTTGGGCGTTGCCGATCGACGACATCGACGTCGTGCGACAGCGATCACGTCGTGGAGCGTCGGCGCCGAGGCGATGCCCGCGGCGCACACTCCGGTCGTCGACGTCGTGCGACGTCCTCGACGTCGTGCGACAACGATCACGTCGTGGAAGGTCGGCGCGGAGGCCGCACCGCCGGCGGCCGCCCCGCCCGGCCGGCACCGTGGCCGGGCCCCGGACACACCACGACCCCGGAGCGCGCGCCCCGGGGTCGTGTCGTTCGTTCGGCCGTCAGGCGCCGACCGGGCGCTGCCGGATGCGCGGGAACACGATGCCGAGCGCGACCATGCCGACGGCGAGCACGAGGTGCAGCCAGTTGTCGGCGTTGTTGAGCGGCACGAAGTTCGCACCGGAGGAGTGACCGGCGGTGAAGAGCCCGTAGATCCAGAGCACGAAGTAGACGATCCCGCCGATCACCAGGTACATGCGCGACCCGGAGGCGCGACCGGCGGCCGCCAGCCCGACGACACCGAACAGCAGGTGCACGATGTTGTGCAGCACCGAGACCTGGAAGATCCCGAGCAGCATCGCCATCGAGTCGTGGCCGGCGCCCGCGAGCGACCCGGAGGTCAGGCCGGGCACGAAGCCGGCGATCCCGACGAGCAGGAACACGATGCCGACGACGAGCGCGACCTTCTGGATGCTCGAGCCGGCGTAGCGGTTGGTGGACGTGGTGACATCGGACATGGTGGTCTCCCTGATCGTGGTGGGTGCGACCGTACCCACCTCGCTCCCAGCCGGTTCGCGGTCGATCCGCAGAACGCGCACGTGGGACGACCGACCGCCGACCGGATGCGGTGTCCCGGGGCCGCGCGGGGAGTCCGGCGCGACCCGTGGGAGACTCGGGGAGTGACGACGGGGGAACGGCGCGGTCCGCTCACGGGCTGGCGCTACCGGGGGAAGCTGCGGCGCTACCAGGCGGACGTGCTCGAGCGGGTGCCGGTCGTGCCGGGCGACCCCGTGCACGTGGTCGCACCGCCGGGGTCGGGCAAGACCCTGCTCGGTCTCCTGCTCGCCGGACGGCACGGGGCGCGCGCCGTCGCACTCGCTCCGACCGCGACGATCCGCGCCCAGTGGGCCGCCTCGGCGGCCGCCCTCGACACCTCCGACGGCAGCCGGTCGGTCTCGGTCTCCGAGGACCCCGCGCACCTCGGGGACCTGACCGCGCTGACCTACCAGATGCTCTCGGTGCTCGAGACGGGGAACCCGCTCACGGACGTCGCCGCCGCGGACTGGCGCCGCGAACTCGTCGAGGGCGGCCGGGACGAACAGGCTGCGGCGGTGTGGCTCGCCGACCTCGAGACCGCGAACCCGACGGCGTACCGGACGGGCATCGCGCGGCGCTCCCGTGCCGTCCGCCGACGACTCGCCCGCGAGGACCCCGCGCTCCTCGAGGCCGCCCTCCACCCGAACGCGCGCGCCCTCGTCGACCGCCTCGTCGCGCACGGTGTCGAGACGATCGTCCTCGACGAGTGCCACCACCTGCTCGACCACTGGGCGCTGGTCGTCGCGTACCTGGCGGCACGCATTCGGGAGTCGGGCCGTGAGCCCCTGCTCATCGGACTGACCGCGACCCTGCCGTCCACCGACGACCGGGACGCGCACGACAACTACACCGCGCTGCTCGGGGACGTCGACCACGAGGTCCCCACCCCGGCCGTGGTGAAGGAGGGCAACCTCGCCCCGTACCGCGACCACGTCTGGTTCGTCGAACCCAGTGCCGAGGAACGCGCGTTCCTCCGCGACCACGAGGAACGGCTCGAAGCGCTCGTGGGCACGACGTTCGACGATCCCGACGGCGCCGACTGGCTCGTGCACACCCTGCAACCGCCGGCCGACGACCCCGAGCGCGACGGAGGACGTCCCGGGCAGGCGTCGCCGGAGGCACGACTCGCCCGCGCGTTCGACGCCGACTTCGCGGTCGCCGAGTCCGCTGCGCGCATGCTCGCCGAGGTCCGACCCGGTCACCCGCTCCTCGCCCTCGTGCACCCCGGTGCCCGGAACGCTCCCGACGCGGAGCAGCGCCTCCGGCTCCTCGCCCGGTACGCACTCGACCGGCTCCTGCCCGACCCCGACCGGGCCGAACAGTGGCAGCGCATCAAGCGGTCCATCGTCGACTTCGGGTTCACCCTGACGGACCGCGGGGTGCGTCGCGGTCGCGACCCGGTGGACACCGTGCTCGCGTCGTCGTCCGCGAAGGACGGCGCCGTCGCGGAGATCCTCCGACTCGAACTCGCACAGGACGCCGCGGACCACCTCCGTGCCGTCGTCGTCACCGACCACGCCACGCACGGAAACGCCCGTGGCAGCGGACGCCGCGGCGCCGGTGCGCTCCGGACGTTCGGCACCGTCGTCGCCGACCCGACCACCGCCGCACTCCGGCCCGTGCTCGTCACCGCGAAGCACCTCCGCATCGCCGCCCGCGACGCCGACCTCCTCCTGCCCGCCCTGCGACGCCTGCTCGACGCCGAGCTGGTCGCCTCGCCGTCGGCGGACAGACCCGACGTCCTCGAGGTCGACACCGGCGGCACCGGTTCGGCCGCGGTCGTCGCCGGTGTCTCGGTCCTGCTCACGGACGGCACGACCCGCCTGGTGGTCGGGACGCGCGGACTGCTCGGAGAGGGCTGGGACTGCCCCGCGGCGAACACCCTGATCGACCTCACCGCCGTGGCGACCTCGTCCGCCACGCAGCAGCTCCGCGGTCGCACCCTCCGGCTCGACCCGGCCTGGCCCCGCAAGGTGGCCCACAACTGGACCGTCACCGCGGTCCTGCCCGCCGACGTCCCGCTCCTCGCCGCGCCGGACGTCAGTCGGATGCACCGCAAGCACCAGCAGATCTGGGGACTCCTCCGCGAGGACGACGCCCAGGTCGTCCGGGGCGTCGGGACCGCACTCTCCGACGTGCAGGCCCGCCGACTCGACGCACTCGTCGGCAAGGACCGGCGGCAGACCGTCCGGGCACTCGACGACGACGTCGCGGCTGCCCTCCCGCCCCGCGAGCAGACCCACCGGGCCTGGCGCATCGGTGAACCGTACGCCGACCGGGAGAGCACCGCCACCGTCCTCCGCGAGCCGGACGTGGCTCCCTTCACCACCGGGCCCACCGCGGCCGCTGTGATGAGCGCGGTCCTGGCGCTCGTGCTCGCCGTCGTGGGCCAGTCGCTGCGCGTCCTCGTGGAACTGTGGCGCGGCGGTGCCGTCCTCGGCGCCGTCGGGACCGTGGCCGTCGTGGTCGTCGCGATCGCGGTCGCCTGGCCCGTCGCGCGCCAGTTGGGCACCGCGCTCCGGCAGCGGCTCGACACCGCCCTCGGGTACCGACGTGCCGTCCGGGTCGTGCTGGACGGCCTGCACCGTGCCGGACGCGTCCCCGCGTACGGGGACGGCGACATCAGGGTCACCCCGACCGTGGCCGGCGGAGTGCCGGTGGCGTTCACCATGGAGGCCGTCGGCGGCACGGTCGCAGACCGCCGAACGGTGACCACCGCGCTCGCGGAGCTGTTCGGTCCGGTCCGGACGCCGCGGTTCCTGCTCGAGACCGGACGCGGGGACCGCGCGCGACTCCGACGGGCGCCGTTGCTCACGCTCGCGCTCTGGGCGGCTCGGACGCTCACCCGTCGCAGCCGCTGCCTGGCGGTCCCCACCGGCATCGGTCGGCGGCGGGAGGACGCCGAGGCGTTCGCCGCCGACTGGGCACGTTCCGTCGGTCCGTGTCGCCTCCACGAGGTCGACTCGCCGGAGTCGCTCGTGCTGCTGCTGCGCGCTCGACGCGACTCCGGGGCGACGAGGACGCCCCCGTCCCTGCGGGACCAGTGGTCCTGACGACGAGTCCGTGCCGGCCGCCCGCGCGGGGACGGTCGGACCGTGCGCACGTGGGACGATGGACCCCATGCGTCTCGTCGTCGCCGGCAGCCCCGCTGCGGCCGTCCCCACCCTCCGTCGCCTCGCGGCGTCCGACCACGAGATCGCTGCGGTCCTCACCCGTCCGCCCACGCCGCAGGGGCGCAAGCGGGTCCTGACGCCGACGCCGGTGGCGCAGGCCGCGGCGGAGCTCGGCCTGCCGGTCATCGAGGCGGTCCGGGTCGACGAGGGGGTCACCGCCGAGCTGGTCGCCCTCGACGTCGACCTCGGCGTCATCGTCGCGTACGGCGCGCTGCTCCGCCGGCCGGCCCTCGACGCGCCCCGGCTCGGCTGGGTGAACCTGCACTTCTCCGACCTCCCCGCGTACCGCGGCGCGGCGCCCGTGCAGCGCGCCGTCATGGCGGGCGATGCCCGGACCGCCGCGACGGTGTTCCAACTCGTCGAGGAGCTCGACGCCGGCCCCGTGTACGCGTCCGACCCGTTCGACATCGACCCGGAGGCGACCTCCGGCGAGGTCCTCGCGGCGATGGCCGAGTCCGGCGCCGGGACCGTCGCGCGCGTCGTCGACGGCATCGCCGCCGGCACCGCGGTGGCGACCGAGCAGACGGGGACGCCGACCCTGGCGCCGAAGACCACCATCGAGGACGGCCGCATCGACTTCGACGCCCCCGCCGCGGTCGTGCACGCACGCCTGCGCGGCGTCACGCCCGAGCCCGGCGCGTACGCCCACCTCGGCGAGACCCGCGTGAAGCTGCTCCGCAGCAACCGGCTGACGGGAGGCACGGGGGACCCCGCCCCGCAGCTCGCGCCCGGTGCGCTGGCACTCCACGGCGGCCGGCTGCTGGTCGGGACCGCGGACGACCCGCTGGTGCTCTCCGAGGTGCAGCCGGCGGGCAAGAAGGCGATGGACGCCGCCGCCTGGGCCCGGGGCCTCGGCGAACTGGACGGGAAGGTCCTCGCATGAGCCAGCCGACGAAGCACCAGGGAGCCCGCCGCGGCCCCCGTCCGGCGAACGCCCGTCGCGTCGCCTTCGACGTCCTGCGCGCCGTGCAGGTCGACGACGCGTACGCGAACCTGCTGCTGCCGACGCGCATCCGCCGCGCCGGCCTCTCCGCCCGCGACGCCGGGTTCGCGACCGAGCTGACCTACGGCTCGATCCGGATGCTCGGCCGCTACGACGTCGTCATCGCGCTCGCGTCCGGCCGCCGTGCGGAGAACATCGAGGCCGACGTGCTCGACGTGCTGCGGCTCGGTGCCCACCAGCTGCTCGCGATGCGGACCCCGACGCACGCCGCGGTCGACGCCACGGTCGAGCTCGCGCGCGACGTCGGCGCCCGCCGGGCGACCGGCTTCGTGAACGCCGTGATGCGGAAGATCGCCGCGCGGACCGACGACGAGTGGGACGCGCTCATCACCGAGGGACGTGGCGGCGACGCCCTGCTCGCGACACGGTGGTCGCACCCGACGTGGGTCGTCTCGGCGCTGCGCGACGCCCTGGCCGCCGAGCGCTCCCGCGACGAGCTCGCCGCCCTGCTCGCGGCGGACAACGCCGCGCCGCGGGTGCAGCTCGCGGCGCTGCCCGGACTCGCCACCGACGAGGACGTCGCCACGGCCACCGCGCGCAGCGCCCCGGACGACGACACCGACGCCGTGTTCGCCGACGCGACCGGTGCGGACGACGTGCCCGCGGCCCTGGTGCCCGCCGACGACGAACCGGAGGCCGACGGGGCGACCGGCACCGTGCCTCCCGTCCGCACCGTCGACCCCGTGCCGGAAGCCGATGCGTCACCGGTGTCGCCCGTCGGCATCCGGGGCATCTCCGGCGACCCGGCCCGCGTGCCGGGCGTCGCCGCCGGACGCCTGCGCGTGCAGGACGAGGGCTCGCAGCTCGCCGCGCTGGCGCTCAGCCGCTCGTCGGCCGTGCGCGCGGGGGAGCGCTGGCTCGACATGTGCGCCGGCCCCGGCGGGAAGGCGGCGCTGCTCGCGGCCGAGGCCCAGCAGGGCGGCGCGACCCTGGTCGCGAACGAACTCGTCCCGGCGCGCGCCGGCCTCGTGCGGAACGCGCTCGGCGTGTTCGGCGACCACGTGCGCGTCGTCGAGGGCGACGCCCGGCGGTACGGGCGGGACGGCACCGGGCTCACCTTCGACCGCATCCTGCTCGACGCGCCCTGCACCGGGCTCGGTGCCCTGCGGCGTCGGCCGGAGGCGCGCTGGCGGAAGGCACCAGAGGACGTCCAGGAGCTCGCGGCCCTGCAGTCCGAGCTGCTCGACGCGGCCGTCCGCGTCCTCGCGCCGGGCGGGACGCTCGCCTACGTGACCTGCTCGCCGCACCTCGCCGAGACCCGGGGGCAGGTCGACGCGCTCATGCGGCGGCACGGCGACCTGCTCGAACAGCTCGACACGGCGTCGATCGTCCGGGGCGTCGCCGCGCGCGACCCGCGGGTGTCGGACGGCGACACCGTGCAGCTCTGGCCGCACCGCGTGGGGACGGACGCGATGTTCATCGCGCTGTTCCGACGCGTCGGCTGACCACCGCGCCGACTGACCACCGCGCCGACCGGGACGGGGCTCAGCGCGACCGTCGGTAGGCACTGCCGTCGCACGTGTGCACGGCCGTGTCGTCGAACAGGGTGCGCAGGTTGTACGCGGCGCAGTCCCGGAAGGTGCCGATGCTTATCCACCGCGCCGAGCGGCGCAGCTCGCCCTTGGAGGGGCCGTCCGAGCCGATGCCGGCGCGGTGCACCGTCCAGGCGATGTCCTGCGCCTCGGCGTCGAGGTAGCGCATCACCGACTCGTTGTCCGCGTGCTGCCCGATGTACTCCCGCGCGAGCGTCGACCGGACGAGGCGGAGCACGGGCGCGAGGCGCTTGCCGGGAGGCGCACTCAGCCCACCGGCCTGGTACAGCAGCCGCCGGGTGCCGCTCCGGCGCATGGCCGGCACGAGCGTGCGGACGAACGCGGTGTTGACCGGTCGCTCGCGCTGCGCGGCGACGTCCCCGAGCATCACGACCACGCCCGTCACGCCGTCGAGCAGCGCGTCGAGGTCGAGGCCGTCGGTGACCGAGCCCTGCTCGACCTGCAGGTCGTCGTGCTGGACCGCCAGCTTCGACGGTGTCCGGACGACGGCGCGGACGCGGTGTCCGGCCTCGAGTGCGAGCCGGGTGAAGTGCTGGCCGGTCTGTCCGGTGGCGCCGAACACGAGCAGGTGCTGTCGAGGTGTCATGCGCCCAATCTAGGCACTGACTAGAAAATAGACAATGCCTAGTACCGCGCTAGGCTGGTGGCATGCCGGAGCGTCCCTTCCACCACGGGAACCTGCGGGCCGTGCTGCTCGACGAGGCCGTCCAGGTCCTGCGCGAGGACGGCGTCGACGGGGTGTCCCTCCGTGACCTGGCGCGGCGGGCCGGGGTCAGCCACGGTGCGCCGCGGAGCCACTTCGTCGACCGCCAGGCCCTGCTCGACGCCCTCGCCGTGCTCGGCTTCGAACGACTGACCAGCGCGGTGCGCCGGGCCCTCTCCGGGTCGGGCGACCTCGACGGCCGGTTCCGCCGGGTCGCCCTGGCGTACGTCGACTTCGCCGTCGACGACGCGGCGCTCATGGACCTCATGTTCCAGGCGTCGACGGCCGGACGGTCCGGATCCGTGCGGACCGCTGCCGAGTCACTGTTCGCCGTGCTCGACGGCGCACTCGGTGCGTCCGCGCCGGAGCCCGGCGAGGACGCCCGGACCACCTTCAAGCTCCTGTTCGCCGCCACCATGCAGGGGATCGCGGCCCTCGTCGTGTCGCGCCGGATCGACCGCCCGCAGGGCGAGCGGCTGGTCGAAGCAGCACTCGGGACGATGCTCCGGTCCGACCTCGGCACGCGCGCCCTCGGCGACGGCTGAGTCCGCCCGGAACGGTGTGGCGCGCACCGGTGCGGGGCGGCCGGGCAGGTGCGCGCCGGTAGGCTCGACGGGTGACGATCCGCATCTCGCCGAGCATCCTGTCCGCCGACTTCGCGAACCTCGAGCGGGAGCTGCACCGCATCGAGACCGCCGACCTGGTGCACGTCGACGTGATGGACAACCACTTCGTGCCGAACCTGACCCTCGGGCTGCCGATCGTGCAGCGCCTGCAAGAGGTCTCGCCGGTGCCGCTCGACGTCCACCTCATGATCACCGACGCCGACACCGAGGCCCCGAAGTACGCCGAGACCGGTGCGTCGAGCGTGACCTTCCACTTCGAGGCCGCCACCGACCCCGTCGCCACCGCCGCGGCGATCCGGTCGAACGGGGCGAGGGCCGCCGTCGCCGTGAAGCCCGGCACCCCGATCACCCCGGTGCTGCACCACCTCGACGCCTACGACATGATCCTGCTCATGACCGTCGAGCCGGGCTTCGGCGGCCAGTCGTTCATGCCCTCCGTGATGCCGAAGCTCGCCGACGCGCGCGCCGCCGTCGACGCCTCCGGGCTCGACGTCTGGCTCGAGGTGGACGGCGGCATCGCGGTCGACACCGTCGCCGAGGCCGTCCGCAGCGGCGCCGACACGCTCGTGGCCGGCTCGGCCGTCTACGGCGGCGAGCCCGCTGCCCGCATCGCCGACCTGCGCGCGGCGGCCGCCGCGGCCCGCTCGTGACCGGGGGAGCGCCGGGCGCGACCGGACCCGCCGAGCCGCACCGGGCCTCCCGTCCGGACGGTGCGTCGGCCGCGACCGCGGGGACCGGTAGCCTGGTCGGCGTGAAGACGTTCGACGACCTGTTCGCGGAGCTGACCGAGAAGGCGCGCACGCGCCCGGACGGCTCCGGCACCGTCGCCGAACTGGATGCCGGTGTGCACCAGATCGGCAAGAAGATCGTGGAAGAGGCCGCCGAGGTCTGGATGGCGGCCGAGTACGAGGGCGACGAGCGCACCTCGGAGGAGATCTCCCAGTTGATCTACCACCTCCAGGTGCTCATGGTCGCCAAGGGGCTCACCCCGGCGGACGTCTGGCGACATCTCTGATCCGCTGATCAGCCGCCGACACCCCTCCCAGAAAGCAGACCCCCTGATGCTCCGCATCGCCGTGCCCAACAAGGGCTCCCTGTCCGAGACCGCCTCCGAGATGCTCCGCGAGGCCGGGTACGCCGGCCGCCGCGACCCGAAGGCGCTGCACCTGCTCGACGAGCGCAACGGGGTGGAGTTCTTCTTCCTCCGACCGCGCGACATCGCGACCTACGTGGGGTCCGGCGCGCTCGACGTCGGCATCACCGGCCGTGACCTGCTGCTCGACTCCGGGTCCGAGGCGCACGAGGTCGACGCGCTCGGCTTCGCCGACTCGACGTTCCGCTTCGCCGGCACGCCCGGGCGCTTCGGGTCGCTGCAGGACCTCGACGGCGTCCGGGTGGCCACGAGCTACCCCGGCCTGGTCGGCGCGTTCCTCGCCGAGCACGGGGTGACCGCGACGCTCGTGAAGCTCGACGGCGCCGTCGAGAGCGCCGTCCGCCTCGGCGTCGCCGACGCCGTCGCCGACGTCGTCTCCACGGGCAGCACCCTCCGCCAGGCCGGGCTCGAGATCTTCGGCCCGGTGATCCTCGAGTCGACCGCGGTGCTCGTCTCCACCGACGAGACCATCCCCGGCGTCGACGTCCTGCGCCGACGCCTGCAGGGCGTCCTGGTCGCCCGCGGCTACGTCATGCTCGACTACGACGTGCCGACGGCCCTGCTCGAGCAGGCCACCGCGGTGGCCTCCGGCATCGAGTCGCCGACCGTGTCGCCGCTGCACGACCGCGACTGGGCCGCCGTCCGCGTGATGATCCCGCGCGACGACGCGAACCTCATCATGGATGCGCTCTACGACCTCGGCGCTCGGGCGATCCTCGTCAGCCCGATCCACGCCGCACGCCTGTGACCGCCGGTGGCGTGTCGGTCCGGGTCATCCCGTGCCTCGACGTCAAGGGCGGCCGGGTCGTCAAGGGCGTCAACTTCCTGGACCTCCAGGACGCCGGTGACCCCGTCGAGCTCGCGGCGCGGTACTACGAGCAGGGTGCCGACGAGCTGACCTTCCTGGACGTCGGCGCCACGGTCGAGAACCGGGCGACGATGTACGACACCGTGACCTGGACGGCCGAACAGGTCTTCATCCCGCTCACCGTCGGCGGCGGGGTCCGCAGCGTCGACGACGTCTCGCGGCTGCAGCAGTGCGGGGCCGACAAGATCGGTGTGAACAGCGCGGCCATCGCCCGGCACGAGCTCGTCGGCGAGATCGCCGACCGGTTCGGCGCGCAGGCCGTCGTGCTCTCGCTCGACGTCAAGCGCTCCGACCGGATGCCCTCGGGCTTCGTCGTCACCACGCACGGCGGGCGGACCGAGTCCGACCTCGACGCCGTCGCGTGGGCACGCGAGGCCGTCGAGCGCGGCGCCGGGGAACTGCTCGTCAACTCGATCGACGCCGACGGCACGAAGAACGGGTTCGACCTCGAACTCGTGGCCGCGGTGCGCGCCGTCTCGTCCGTCCCGGTCATCGCCTCGGGAGGCGCGGGTCGCGTCGAGCACTTCGCCCCCGCCGTCGACGCGGGTGCGGACGCAGTCCTCGCCGCGTCCGTCTTCCACCGTGGCGAGATGACGGTCGGCGACGTCAAGGCCGCGCTCCGCGCGACCGGCCACGCCGTCCGCTGACGCGGCCGCGCGCCGCCCGTCGCGGTTCTCCACACCCCACTGCCCGCGTCCCGGCACGCCGTAGGCTAGGAGCCTCATGACCGACAGCACCAGCACCGACACCGACGCGGTCCTCGACCGTGCACGCTTCGGAGCCGACGGGCTGCTCCCCGCCATCGTGCAAGAGGAGTCGTCGAAGGACGTCCTCATGCTCGGCTACATGGACCGGGAAGCGCTCCGACGCACCCTGACCGAGGGGCGCGTGACGTTCTGGTCCCGGTCGCGGAACGAGTACTGGCGCAAGGGCGACACCTCCGGGCACGCCCAGTACGTGCGGGGCGCTGCGCTCGACTGCGACGACGACACCCTGCTCGTGACCGTCCAGCAGGTCGGGGCCGCCTGCCACACCGGTGCGCACCGGTGCTTCGACGTCGACCCGCTCGCGCCGGTGACGGCGTCCGCGCCGTCGTCCGCCGGGTCGTCCGGCGCTGCAGGGCCTGACCGCGCGGATGCCGCCGGGTCCGCCGGCGCGGACGCGGACGCTGCTGTGGAGGCGACCCGGTGACCGCCGCGACCGTGTCCGACCAGCCGCACACGACCTCCCGGCCGGAGTTCGACGCCCTGCTCGGCGACCACCGGGTCGTGCCGGTGGTGCGCGCGCTCTACGCCGACAGCGAGACGCCGGTCGGTGTCTACCGGAAGCTGGCCGACGGCCGCCCCGGGTCGTTCCTGCTCGAGTCCGCCGGTCAGGGCGGCCTGTGGTCGCGCTGGTCGTTCGTCGGCGTCCGCAGCTTCGGCGTGCTGACGCAGGACGGCGAGCGTGCCGCCTGGATCGACACCGGCATCGACGCCGCCCGTGCCGTCGGGTCCCTCGAGGGCCAGCCGCTCGAGGTCCTCGCGCGGCTGCACGAGCGCTGGGCGACGCCGCGCGTCCCCGGCACGCCGCCGCTCGTCGGCGGCACCGTCGGCTTCATCGGCTGGGAGGCCGTCCGACAGCTCGAGCACCTGCCGAACGTCCCGCCGTCGGACTTCGACGTCCCCGGGCAGGCACTGTCCTTCGTGTCCGAGCTCGCCGCGCTCGACCACCGCACCGGGCTGGTGCTGCTCGTCGCGAGCGCCCTGAACGACGGCGTCGACGACCCCGACACGCTGTGGCTCGACGCGCAGGCCCGGCTCGACCGCATGCAGGCCGACCTCGTGCAGCCCTCGGTGGCGACCGTGGCCGAGGCCTTCGACATCGCCGAGCCGAGCCCGGTGCACCGGTCGACGCCGGACGAGTACATGGCGTCGGTCCTGCGCTCGAAGGACTTCATCCGCGACGGCGACGTCTTCCAGGTCGTCATCTCGCAGCGGTTCGACCACGAGGTGACCGCCGACCCGCTCGACGTCTACCGCGTGCTCCGGACGCTCAACCCGAGTCCGTACATGTACTTCCTCGCGCTCGCGGACACCGCCGACGAGCGCTTCTGGATCGTCGGCGCCTCACCGGAGGCCCTGGTCAAGGTGCAGGGCGGCCGGGCCATCACCCACCCGATCGCCGGGTCGCGCCCGCGCGGGGCGACCCCCGAGCAGGACGTCCGCCTGGGCGAGGACCTGCTCGGCGACCCGAAGGAGCGCGCCGAGCACCTGATGCTCGTCGACCTGGCCCGCAACGACCTGCAGAAGGTCTGCCAGCCAGGGTCCGTCGCGGTCACCGAGTTCATGACGGTCGAGCGGTTCAGCCACATCATGCACCTGGTGTCGAGCGTCGAGGGCGCGGTGCGCCCGGAGGCGTCGGCGATCGACGTCTTCCGCGCGACGTTCCCGGCCGGCACGCTCTCGGGGGCACCGAAGCCGCGCGCGCTCGAGATCATCGACGAGCTCGAACCCGCCGGCCGCGGCGCGTACGCCGGGGTCGTCGGCTACTTCGACTTCGCCGGGGACGCCGACCTCGCCATCGCCATCCGCACCGCCCTCATCAAGGACGGCGTCGCCCGTGTGCAGGCCGGTGCCGGTCTCGTCGCGGACTCGGACCCCGAGACCGAGCACGTCGAGGCCGTGAACAAGGCCGCCGCCCCGCTCCGCGCCGTGGCCACCGCGAACCGGATGCGCGAGGTGCGCGCATGAGGCGTTCCCGTCCGATCGTCGTCGTCGCCGGGCTCCTGGTGGCCGGCGTCGTGATGCTGGCCTGGACCCAGACGTGGTTCACCGTCCACCTGCACGCGGGCGACGCCGTCACCGGCACGGTCGACGCCGACGGCGCGGCCGTCGTGCCCTCGTACACGGCGTTGGCGATCGCGAGCCTGGCGCTGTTCCTCGCGATGACCATCGCCGGACGGGTGCTGCGCGTCGTCCTCGCCCTCGTCGAGGTCCTGCTCGGCCTCGGCGTCGTCGTCAGCGGCATCAGCGCCCTGCGCGACCCGGTCGCGGCCGCCCGCGGAGCGATCGGCCAGGTCGCCGGGGTGAGCGACCTCGGGGCCGTGCGCCGCGTGGTGACCGAGGTCGACGTGACCCCGTGGCCCGTCGTCGGCATCGTCGGCGGGGTGCTCGCGATGGCGCTCGGCGTCGTCGCGGTGGTCGTGCAGCGCTCCTGGCCGGGTCCGAGCCGCAAGTACGGCGCGGCGACGGCCGGCGCTGCCGCGGACGCCCGCGCGTCGGCGCCGGTCGAGCGCGACGCCGTCGTCGACTGGGACGACCTCAGTGCCGGGGTGGACCCGACGACGCTCGACGGGACGGCCGCCGCGGACGACCAGGGCGGCACGGGCGGCGCGGTCGCCGGTCCCGTCGGGGACGACACGGTAGGATCGACACGGCGTCGCTCGGACGACGACGCCGGAGCAGAACGAGGAGCACCGTGAGCAACACCGAACCCGCAGAACTCGGCGAAGGCCACTCGCCGGCAGCCTGGACCGCCGTCGTCATCATGCTGATCGGCTTCGCTGCGGGCACGTTGTTCTTCTGGTTCGACATGCCCTGGGGCGTGTGGGCGTCCGCCGCCGTCGTGCTCATCGGCCTCGTCGTCGGTGGTGTCATGAAGAAGGCCGGCTACGGCGTCGACGGCCCGAAGTTCGTCCCCAAGCACCACGGCGAGTAGGAACCCCGTGCCGAACGTGCTCGAGACCCTCGTCGCGGGCGCGCTCGAGGACGCCGCCACCCGTCGCCTCGACCGTCCCGTGACGGACGTCGAACGCGACCTCGACCGGGTGGCGCCGCCGCTCGACGCCCTCGACCACCTGCGTCCCGGTGACCACGTCAAGGTCATCGCCGAGGTCAAGCGCGCCAGTCCCTCACGCGGGTCGATGGCCCCGATCGAGGACCCGGCGTCGCTCGCCGCCGACTACGAGCGCGGCGGCGCGTCGACGATCAGCGTCCTGACCGAGGGGCGCAAGTTCCTCGGCAGCCTCGCCGACCTGCAGGCCGTCAAGCAGCGGGTCGCGATCCCGGTGCTCCGCAAGGACTTCATCGCCGACCCGTACCAGGTGCTCGAGGCCCGCGCGGCCGGAGCCGACGTCGTGCTGCTCATCGTGGCGGCGCTCGAGCAGCGGCAGCTCGTCGAGCTGCACACCCTGGCCGAGTTCCTCGGCATGCGCGTGCTCGTCGAGGCGCACTCCGGTGACGAGGTCGCTCGCGGGCTCGACGCCGGCGCGCGCATCCTCGGCGTGAACGCCCGCGACCTGACGGACTTCTCGCTCGACCGCGACCTGTTCGGGTCGCTCGCCGACCGCATCCCCGACGGGGTCGTGCGGGTCGCCGAGTCCGCGGTCGCCGGTCCTGCCGACGTGGCGCACTACCGAGCGGCCGGCGCCGACGTCGTGCTCGTGGGCGAGGCCCTCGTCACCGGCGCCGACCCCGCCGCCACCCTCGCATCGTTCATCGACGCCGCCGACCGCGGCTGACCCCCACACCGCATCCCGGCCGCGGACCGCGGCCGCACGACCCACCCCGTCCGGCTCCGGCTCCGCGCCGCGCCGGGCTCGTCCCGGAAGACCCCATCGTGACCTCACTCCGCGACCTGCACGGCCCCTACTTCGGCGAGTTCGGGGGACGCTTCGTCCCCGAGTCGCTCGTACTCGCCCTCGACGAGCTCGAGGCGGCGTTCCGCACGGCCTGGGCCGACCCCGAGTTCCGCGCGGAGCTCGACGCGCTCCAGCGCGACTACACCGGGCGTCCCTCGATCATCACCGAGGTGCCCCGCTTCGCGAAGCACGCCGGCGGTGCCCGCGTCATCCTCAAGCGCGAGGACCTCAACCACACCGGGTCGCACAAGATCAACAACGTGCTCGGGCAGGCGCTCGTCGCCCGTCGCCTCGGCAAGACGCGGCTCATCGCCGAGACCGGCGCCGGCCAGCACGGCGTCGCCACCGCGACCGCAGCAGCGCTCTTCGGCATGGAGTGCGTCGTGTACATGGGCGCGGTGGACACCGAGCGCCAGGCGCTCAACGTCGCCCGGATGCGACTGCTCGGCGCCGAGGTCATCCCGGTCGAGACCGGTTCCCGCACCCTGAAGGACGCCATCAACGAGGCGCTCCGCGACTGGGTCGCCAACGTCGAGTCGACGCACTACCTGCTCGGCACCGTCGCGGGACCGCACCCGTTCCCCGAGATGGTGCGCGAGTTCCACAAGGTCATCGGCGAAGAAGCCCGGCAGCAGGTCCTCGACACCGTCGGGCGCCTGCCGGACGCCGTCGCGGCGTGCGTCGGCGGCGGCTCGAACGCGATGGGGATCTTCGAGGCCTTCCTCGACGACGAGGGCGTCGCACTGTACGGCTTCGAGGCGGGCGGCGACGGCGTCGAGACCGGCCGGCACGCCGCGAGCATCACGCTCGGCCGACAGGGCGTGCTCCAGGGCACGAAGTCGTACCTGATGCAGGACGAGGACGGCCAGACCATCGAGAGCCACAGCATCTCCGCCGGCCTCGACTACCCGAGCGTCGGGCCGGAGCACGCGCACCTGGCCTCGATCGGCCGCGCGACCTACCGACCCATCACCGACGCCGAGGCGATGGAGGCGTTCCGCCTGCTGAGCCAGACCGAGGGGATCATCCCCGCGATCGAGTCGTCGCACGCGCTGGCCGGTGCCATGCAGCTCGGCAAGGAGCTCGGCCCCGACGGGGTCGTGCTCGTCAACCTGTCCGGCCGAGGGGACAAGGACGTCGCGTCCGCCAGTCGGTACTTCGGCATCCTCGACGAGAACGCGGTGCAGCTGTGAGCCAGAACCGGACCGTCGCCACGACGATCGACAGCGCCAACGCCGAGCGCGCCGGTGCCGTCGTCGGGTACCTGCCCGCCGGGTACCCGGACCTGCAGACCAGCGTCGACGCGGCCGTCGCCCTCGCCGAGAACGGCGTGGACGTCATCGAGCTCGGTCTGCCGTACTCCGACCCCGTGATGGACGGTCCCGTGATCCAGCGCGCGGCCGAGGAGAGCCTGGCGAACGGCTTCCGGGTCGCCCACGTCTTCGACGCCGTGCAGCAGATCACCGAGCGCGTGGACGTCCCCGTGCTCGTCATGACGTACTGGAACCCGGTGCTGCGCTACGGCGTCGACCGGTTCGCCGACGACCTCGTGTCCTCGGGTGCCGCCGGGCTCATCACGCCCGACCTCATCCCGGACGAGGCCTCCGAGTGGACCGCCGCGTCCGAGCGCACCGGCCTCGACCGCGTCTTCCTCGCCGCCCCCTCGTCGTCCGACGTGCGGATGCGCCAGGCCGTCGAGTCGAGCCGCGGCTTCGTGTACGCGGTCTCGACGATGGGCGTCACCGGCGCCCGCGCCGGGGTCGACGTCGCGGCCCGGACCGTCGTGTCCCGGCTGCGTGACGCCGGGGTCGAGCGCACGTGCGTCGGCCTCGGCATCTCCACCGCCGAGCAGGTCCGCGAGGTCCTCGAGTACGCCGACGGCGCGATCGTCGGTTCCGCGTTCGTCCGTGCCCTCGCCGACCTCGGCGTGCAGGGCGTCGCGGACCGCGCCGCCGACCTCACCGCGGGCGCCCGCCGCGGGTAGCCCCGGTTCCTGTCGGCCCCGTCCCGCGCGCTACAGTGAGCGGGGCCGACGCCACGTCGACACCGCGCCCAGTCAGTTCCGAAAGGCGACCGCACCTCCATGCCCCTCCTGAGCATCCCGAGCCCGAGCACCGCCTGGCAGTACTTCGACCTGACCGCATGGCTGCGCGACGTCTTCGGCTGGTCGCTGCCGCTCGACTTCCGCATCCACGCGTACGCGATCTGCATCCTCATCGGGATCGTCGCGGCCGTGGTGCTCGCGAACCGCCGTCTCAACGCGCGCGGTGTCGAGCGGTGGATCATCATCGACATCGCGATCTGGGCCGTGCCGGCCGGCATCATCGGCGGCCGGGCGTTCCACGTGCTCACGCACGTCAGCGACTACTTCGGCCCCGGCATCCTCTGGTGGAAGCCGTTCGCGATCTGGGAGGGCGGCCTCGCGATCTTCGGCGCGCTCATCCTCGGCTCGGTCGGTGCCTGGATCGGCTGCCGCCAGGTCGGGCTGCGGTTCTCGTCGTTCATCGACGCCGTCGTGCCGGGCGTCCTGCTCGCCCAGGCGTTCGGGCGGCTCGGCAACTACTTCAACCACGAGCTCTTCGGCATGCCGACGAGCCTGCCGTGGGGTCTGCAGATCGAGTCGTCGAACCCGGCGTACCCGGCCGGTCTGCCCGAGGGCACCCTGTTCCACCCGACCTTCCTGTACGAGATCATCTGGAACCTCGTCGGCGTCGCGGTGATCCTGCTGCTCGACCGCCGCTTCCAGCTGCAGTGGGGCAAGGTCCTCGCGCTGTACCTCATCTGGTACGGCACCGGCCGTTCCGTCCTCGAGTCGATTCGGGTGGACACGAGCGAGACCTTCGCCGGCATCCGCACGAACGTCTGGATGTCCTTCGCCGCGATCCTGCTCGGCATCGTCATCTTCGTCGTGCAGTCGCGACGCCACACCGGCAAGGAGCCGAGCCCGTACCTGCCGGGCCGCCAGCCCGGCCCGAAGTCCGATGTAGACTCCGACGACACGTTCTCGGAGCACGACGACGACGCGGACGACGACTCCACGCACGACCACTCCACGGACGTCCCGAGCACCGACCCGGTCGCGTCCCCGCGCTGACCGGACCGCACGGGTCCCACCAGCACCACCCGTCTGACCCCGCCACAAGCGGGTCCGACTCCTCGCCGGCCGACAGCGCACCTCACTGACGGCGGGCACGGGCACCAGTCCCGCCCGCTCGGGCGGAACGCACCACCGGGCCACCGCTGTCCCTGTTCCACTTCCTCGTGAGGACGGTTCCCCATGGCGCTCCAGCCAGACCAGACACCGGCATCGACGACGCTCGTGCCGCCGCACCGCCGCTTCTCGGCGATCCCGGACGCCACGGGTCTCTACGACCCGGCGAACGAGAAGGACGCCTGCGGTCTCGCGATGGTGGCGACCCTGCGCGGGACGCCGGGCCACGACATCGTCGACGCCGCCCTCGGCGCGCTCCGCAACCTCGAGCACCGCGGTGCGGTGGGCTCGGACGCGGGGACGGGCGACGGCGCCGGCATCCTCTGCCAGGTGCCCGACGAGTTCCTGCGGGCCGTCGTGCCGTTCGAGCTGCCCGCAGCGGGGGAGTACGCCGTCGGCACGGCCTACCTGCCCACCGACGACGACCGTCGGCACGCGGTCAAGGGCGCGATCGAGCGCCTCGCGCGGGAAGAGGGCCTGAAGGTCCTCGGCTGGCGCACCGTCCCGGTCCGGCCCGAGGTCCTCGGGTCGCTGGCGCGCGCCGCCATGCCGGCGTTCGAGCAGCTCTTCGTGGCGTCGGTCCGGCACGACGTGCACGGCCGCCCCTGGAGCGGCATCGCGCTCGACCGCCAGGCCTTCCGGCTGCGCAAGCGTGCCGAGCACGACGACGACCTGTACTTCATGTCGCTGTCGAGCCGGACCACGGTCTACAAGGGCATGGTCACGACGCTGCAGCTCGAGCCGTTCTACCCGGACCTCAGCGACGAGCGCTTCGCGTCGAAGCTCGCGATCGTGCACTCCCGCTACTCGACCAACACGTTCCCGTCGTGGCCGCTCGCCCAGCCGTTCCGGACGATCGCGCACAACGGCGAGATCAACACGGTCCGCGGCAACCGCAACTGGATGCGGGCGCGCCAGTCGCAGCTCGAGAGCGAGCTGCTCGGCGACATGGCACCGCTGCTGCCGATCGTCAGCCCCGGCGCCAGCGACTCGGCCTCGTTCGACGAGGTGCTCGAGCTGCTCACGCTGACCGGCCGCTCGCTGCCGCACGCGGTGTCGATGATGGTGCCCGAGGCGTGGGAGAACCAGGTCGCGATGGACCCGGACCTCCGTGCCTTCTACGAGTACCACTCGATGCTCATGGAGCCGTGGGACGGCCCCGCCGCCATCACGTTCACCGACGGCTCGCTCGTCGGCGCGACGCTCGACCGCAACGGCCTCCGCCCCGGACGCTTCCTGGTGACCGACGACGGACTCATCGTGATGGGCTCGGAGACCGGCGTCATCGACGTGCCGGCGGAGAAGGTCGTGCGCAAGGGCCGCCTCCGACCCGGACGGATGTTCCTCGTCGACACCGAGGCCGGCCGGATCATCGAGGACGACGAGGTGAAGCGCGGGCTGGCCGCATCGGGCCCGTGGGCCGAGTGGCTCGGGGCCGGTCGGATCAACCTCAACGACCTCCCGGACCGCGAGCACATCGTGCACACCCCGGCCTCGGTCACCCGACGGCAGCGTGCCTTCGGGTACACCGAGGAAGAGGTCCGCATCCTGCTCCGGCCGATGGCGCAGACCGGCGCGGAGCCGCTCGGTGCGATGGGGTCGGACACGCCGATCGCGGTGCTCTCGCAGCGGCCGCGCCTGCTGTTCGACTACTTCACGCAGCAGTTCGCGCAGGTCACGAACCCGCCGCTCGACTCGATCCGCGAGCAGGTCATCACGTCGATGGGGATGGGCCTCGGGCCGGAGCGCAACCTGCTCTCGGCCGGCCCCGAGCACGCGAAGCAGATCACGCTCGACTTCCCGGTGATCGACAACGACCAGCTCGCCAAGGTGCAGCACTTCGAGACCGGTTCCGGCCGCCACCTCACCGTGACGATCAAGGGGCTCTACCGTGTCGACGCCGGCAAGAAGGCGATGCAGAAGCGCATCGCCGCCGTGTGCGACGAGGTCGACGCCGCGATCGAGTCCGGCAAGCAGTTCATCGTGCTCTCCGACCGCGACGGCAACGCGGAGCAGGCGCCCGTGCCGTCGCTGCTGCTGCTCGCCGCGGTGCACCACCACCTCATCCGCACCGAGCAGCGCATGAAGGTCGGGCTCATCGTCGAGGCCGGCGACGTCCGCGAGGTCCACCACGTGGCCACGCTGATCGGGTACGGCGCCTCGGCGATCAACCCGTACCTCGCCATGGAGACCTGCGAGAACCTCGTGCGCTCCGGCATGATCAGCGGGATCAGCCCCGAGCAGGCCGTCAAGAACGTCATCAAGGCGCTCGGCAAGGGCGTCCTGAAGATCATGTCGAAGATGGGCATCTCGACCGTCTCGAGCTACGCGGGCGCCCAGGCGTTCGAAGCGGTGGGACTGAGCCAGGAGTTCGTCGACCGCTACTTCACCGGCACCTCGTCGATCCTCGGCGGCGTCGACATCGACGTCATCGCGAAGGAGAACGCCGAGCGCCACGCCCAGGCGTACCCGCAGGACGGCGCGGTGCTCTCGCACGAGCGGCTGCAGACCGGCGGCGAGTACCAGTGGCGCCGCGAAGGACCGCCGCACCTGTTCAACCCGGACACGGTCTTCCGTCTGCAGCACGCCACGCGGGCGCGGCGGTACGACATCTTCCGCGAGTACTCGAGCGCCGTGGACGACCAGTCCGAGGAGCTCATGACGCTCCGCGGCCTGTTCCGGTTCAAGCACGGTGTCCGCCCGCCGATCGCGCTCGACGACGTCGAGCCGATCGAGTCGATCGTGAAACGGTTCAACACCGGTGCCATGTCCTACGGGTCCATCTCGAAAGAGGCCCACGAGACGCTCGCCATCGCGATGAACCGCCTCGGCGGACGCTCGAACACCGGTGAGGGCGGCGAGGACGTCGACCGCCTGCTCGACCCGGAGCGCCGCAGCGCCATCAAGCAGGTGGCGTCGGGCCGGTTCGGCGTGACGAGCATGTACCTGACGCACGCCACGGACATCCAGCTGAAGATGGCCCAGGGTGCGAAACCCGGCGAGGGCGGCCAGCTGCCGCCGACGAAGGTCTACCCGTGGGTGGCCCGGACCCGGCACGCCACCGCGGGCGTCGGGCTCATCTCGCCGCCCCCGCACCACGACATCTACTCGATCGAGGACCTCAAGCAGCTGATCTTCGACGTGAAGCGCGCGAACCCCGCCGCCCGCGTCCACGTGAAGCTCGTGAGCCAGTCCGGCATCGGCGCGGTCGCCGCCGGCGTGACGAAGGCCCTGGCCGACGTCGTGCTCGTCTCCGGCCACGACGGCGGGACGGGGGCGTCACCGCTCAACTCGCTCAAGCACGCCGGCACGCCCTGGGAGATCGGTCTCGCCGAGACGCAGCAGACGCTCATGCTGAACGGCATGCGCGACCGCGTCGTCGTGCAGGTCGACGGCCAGATGAAGACCGGTCGCGACGTCGTCGTCGCCGCGCTCCTCGGGGCCGAGGAGTACGGCTTCGCCACCGCGCCGCTCGTGGTCGAGGGCTGCATCCTCATGCGTGTCTGCCACCTCGACACCTGCCCGGTGGGCGTCGCGACGCAGAACCCGGAGCTCCGCAAGCGCTTCTCGGGCAAGCCCGAGTTCGTCGTGAACTTCTTCGAGTTCATCGCACAGGAGGTCCGTGAGCTGCTCGCCGAGCTCGGCTTCCGCACGCTCGACGAGGCCATCGGCCAGTCCGACGTGCTCGACGTCGACCGTGCGCTCGAGCACTGGAAGGCCTCTGGCCTCGACCTCGGCCCGGTGCTCACCGGACCGCACTTCGACGCATCCGAGCCCCGCCGGCACCACCGCGCGCAGGACCACGAGCTCGAGCAGCACTTCGACGTCCAGCTCATCGAGCAGACCGCCGACGTCCTCGACCACGGCGGCTCGATCGCGCTGGACCTGCCGATCCGGAACACCGAGCGCGCGGTCGGCACGATGCTCGGCCACGAGGTCACCCGCCGCCACGGCGAGCACGGGCTGCCGAACGGTTCGATCGACATCACGCTCCGCGGTTCCGCCGGGCAGTCGCTCGGTGCGTTCCTGCCCGCCGGCATCACGCTGCGGCTCGTCGGCGACAGCAACGACTACGTCGGCAAGGGCCTGTCCGGCGGCGAGATCGTCGTCGCGCCGGACGCGGGCTCCGGCTTCGACCCGGCCGAGAACGTCATCGCCGGCAACGTCATCGGCTACGGGGCGACGCAGGGCAGCATGTTCATCCGCGGCATCGTGGGGGAGCGCTTCCTGGTGCGCAACTCGGGCGCCACCGCCGTCGTCGAGGGCGTGGGCGACCACGCGCTCGAGTACATGACGGGTGGCCTCGCGCTCATCCTCGGCGAGACCGGTCGGAACCTCGGCGCGGGCATGTCCGGCGGGACCGCGTACGTCCGCGGCCTGCGTGAGGAGCACGTCAACACGGACGCCCTCGCGACCGGGGAGCTCCGGCTGGAGCCCCTCGACAGCGCCGACGTCGAGATCGTGACCGACCTGCTCACCCGGCACGCCGACGAGACGGGGTCGACCCTCGCGGCGGACCTGCTCGCGGCCGGCGACCTGAGCGAGTTCGTCAAGGTGCTCCCGCGTGACTACGCGGCGGTGCTCGAGACCCGCAAGCAGGCGGTCGACGAGGGGCTCGACCCCGACGGCGACGTGGTCTGGAACCGGATCCTCGAGGTCACCGGTGGCTGAGCACGGCACGCACCCCGCACCACCGACCACGACCAGCAACGACACGACGGAGGCGACCCGTGGCTGACCCGAAGGGCTTCCTCAAGGTCCAGGAGCGCGAGCTCCCGGCCCGACGACCCGTACCCGTGCGGCTCATGGACTGGAAAGAGGTCTACGAGCAGCAGGAGTCCGGCGCGCTCAAGCGCCAGGCCGGCCGCTGCATGGACTGCGGTGTGCCGTTCTGCCACCAGGGCTGCCCGCTCGGCAACCTCATCCCGGAGTGGAACGACCTGACCTGGCGGGGCGAGGGCCGCCAGGCCATCGAGCGCCTGCACGCCACGAACAACTTCCCGGAGTTCACCGGCCGCCTGTGCCCCGCTCCGTGCGAGGCGTCCTGCGTGCTCGGCATCAACCAGCCCCCGGTGACGATCAAGCAGGTCGAGGTCTCGATCATCGACGAGGCGTTCCAGCAGGGCTGGGTCACGCCGCACCCGCCGGAGCGCCTGACCGGCAAGACCGTCGCCGTCGTCGGGTCCGGTCCGGCCGGTCTCGCCGCCGCGCAGCAGCTCACGCGCGCCGGTCACACCGTCGCCGTCTACGAGCGGGACGACCGCATCGGCGGCCTGCTCCGCTACGGCATCCCGGACTTCAAGATGGAGAAGCGCCAGATCGACGCGCGCCTCGCCCAGATGCAGGCCGAGGGCACCCGGTTCCGTGCCGGGGTCGAGATCGGGCGCGACATCACCTGGGACGACCTGAAGTCGCGCTACGACGCCGTCGTGGTCGCGACCGGCGCCACCGTGCCGCGCGACCTGCCGATCCCGGGCCGGGACCTCGAGGGCGTCCACTTCGCGATGGACTACCTCGTGCAGCAGAACAAGGCGAACGCGGGCACCCGGGTCGACAACCAGCTGACGGCCGAGGGCAAGCACGTCATCGTCATCGGCGGCGGCGACACCGGTGCGGACTGCATCGGCACGGCCCACCGGCAGGGCGCCCTGAGCGTGACGAACCTGGCGATCGGCAAGCAGCCGCCGCTCGAGCGTCCGTCCGAGCAGCCCTGGCCGATGTTCCCCACTGTGTTCGAGGTCACCAGTGCGCACGAGGAGGGCGGCGAGCGGCACTTCCTCGCCTCCACCGTCGAGTTCCTGGCGAACGAGGCCGGCGAGGTCCGCGCACTGCGGGTCGCCGAGACCGAGTACCTCGACGGCCGACGTGTGCCGAAGGCGGGCACCGAGCGCGAGATCCCGGCGGACCTCGTGCTCATCGCGATGGGCTTCACCGGCCCCGAGTCGGAGACGATCGAGCCGCAGCTCGGTCTGCCGACGACGGTCTCCGGTGCGATCGACCGCCGCCCCGACTACGCGACGAACGAGCCGGGCGTCTTCGTCGCCGGCGACGCCGGCCGCGGGCAGTCGCTCATCGTCTGGGCCATCGCCGAGGGTCGCGCCGCCGCCGCGAAGGTCGACGAGTACCTCGAGGGCTCGACGATCCTGCCGGCCCCGGTCAAGGCGACCGACCGGGCGATCTCGGTCTGATGTCGGACCACCACCAGATGCTCACCTCGACGTGAGCGGGAGGCCACCAGTACTCGGTAGGGTGCTGGTGGCCTCGTTCGTTCCGCGCGGCCCCACAGCGTGGAAACCGAAGGCTCCATCCACCACCACGAAGGAATCCATTGAGACGCGCAAAGATCGTTTCGACGCTCGGACCGGCAACGTCGGAGTACGAGACCGTCAAGGAGATCATCGAAGCGGGCGTCGACGTCGCCCGACTGAACCTCAGCCACGGTGACTACAGCGTCCACGAGGCCAACTACGAGAACGTCCGTCGCGCCGCCGAGGAGCTCGGCAAGCCGGTCGCGATCCTCGTCGACCTGCAGGGTCCGAAGATCCGCCTCGCCAAGTTCGCGGACGGGCCGCACGAGCTCGCCGTCGGCGACGTGTTCACGATCACCACCGAGGACGTCCCCGGCACGAAGGAGATCTGCGGCACGACGTTCAAGGGCCTGCCGCAGGACGTCAAGCCCGGCGACCCGCTGCTCATCGACGACGGCCGCGTGCGCCTCCGCGTGCTCGACACCGACGGGGTGCGCGTCCGCACCGAGGTCGTCGTCGCCGGCACCGTCTCGAACAACAAGGGCATCAACCTGCCCGGCGTCGCCGTCAACGTCCCCGCGCTGAGCGAGAAGGACGAGGCCGACCTGCGCTGGGCGATCCGCCAGGGCGCCGACCTCATCGCGCTGTCGTTCGTGCGCAACGCCGCCGACGTCGACCGTGCGCACGAGATCATGGACGAGGAGGGCAAGCGCCTGCCCGTCATCGCCAAGGTCGAGAAGCCGCAGGCCGTCGACGCCCTCGAGGAGATCATCGACGCCTTCGACAGCATCATGGTGGCCCGTGGTGACCTCGGCGTCGAACTCCCGCTCGAGGCCGTCCCGATCGTGCAGAAGCGCGCCGTCGAGCTGTCCCGCCGCATGGCGAAGCCCGTCATCGTCGCGACGCAGATGCTCGAGTCGATGATCTCGTCGCCGATCCCGACCCGCGCCGAGACGTCCGACGTCGCGAACGCCGTCCTCGACGGCGCGGACGCGGTCATGCTCTCGGGTGAGACGAGCGTCGGCGAGTACCCGGTGCAGACCGTCCGCACGATGGCCCGCATCGTCGAGTCGACCGAGGACCACGGCCTCGAGCGCATCGCGCCGCTCGGCACGAAGCCGCGCACCCTCGGTGGCGCGATCACGCTCGCCGCGGTCGAGATCGCCGAGTTCACCGAGGCCTCGTACCTCTGCGTCTTCACCGAGTCCGGCGACTCGGCCCGTCGCATGTCGCGGCTCCGCCACGGCCTGCCGATCATCGCCTTCACCCCGAACGAGGCCACGCGCCGCCGGATGGCCCTCACCTGGGGTGTCCGTTCGTTCCTGGTGGAGCGGAAGACCCACACCGACGAGCTCTTCTCGCAGGTCGACGACGTCCTCCTCGAGAACGGCCTCGCCGCGCCCGGCGACCGCGTCATCGTGACGGCGGGGTCCCCTCCCGGCATCGAGGGCTCGACGAACGACCTGCGGGTGCACCGCGTGGGTGACGCCCACGCCGAGGCCGCCCCGGCCTACGTCCGGGACTGATCCGCGGGATCCGTCGCCACAGGGCGCGGACGGGAGGCACGGCGCACGTGGTGCGCGCAGCCTCCGGTCCGCGCCCTGTCGCGTCCCGTCCGCTCATACCGGTGCTGCGCCCCGCCGCGGTCGTCGCGCCCCCGCACAGCGGGGCGCGACGACGTCCGCGGGGCGCGGTCGTGGGGTTCCCGACGCGCGTCGACGCTCCGGGCGCGCTCGGTGGGGTGGAGCCGGGGCGCGACCGGACCGCCGGCCGGGCAGGATGGGCGGGGTGAGCCTCCAGGACGACACCGCCACCGCACCCACCGCAGCCGACGTCCGCCGGTGGCGTCGGTACCTGGCGGACGAGCGCGCGGAAGCCGCCGTCTACCGCAACCTCGCCGCGCGCCGGTCCGGCGAGGAACGCGAGATCCTCGCCGCGCTGGCCGAGGCCGAGGGCCGGCACGAGCAGCACTGGGTCGACCTGCTCGGCGAGGACGTCGGCCGACCGCAGCGGGGGAGCCTGCGCACCCGGGTCCTGGCGTCGCTCGCGAAGCGGTTCGGTTCGGTGTTCGTCCTCGCGCTCATGCAGCGGGCGGAGGACCGCTCGCCGTACGCCGACGACGCCGACGCGACCGCGCAGATGGCGGCCGACGAGCGCATCCACGGCGAGGTCGTCCGCGGGCTGGCGAACCGGGGCCGCATGCGCCTGTCGGGGACGTTCCGCGCGGCGGTGTTCGGCGCGAACGACGGCCTCGTGTCGAACCTGGCGCTCATCATCGGGATCAGCGCCTCTGGTGCCGACCGGCACTTCGTCCTGCTGAGCGGGATCGCGGGACTGCTCGCCGGTGCGCTGTCGATGGGGGCGGGGGAGTACGTCTCGGTGCGATCGCAGCGCGAACTCCTCGACGCGTCCGCACCGCACCCCGAGGCGGGCCGCGCGGTCGCCGACCTGGACGTCGACGCGAACGAGCTCGCCCTCGTCTACCGGGCGCGTGGCATGTCGGAGGCCGAGGCGACCGAGCACGCCGCGCAGGTGCTCTCCGGCATCGGCGAGCGGTCCCCGGCGACCGGCGGGATCGTGACCACCGCGGACCACGAGGCCGTCGGCACCGGGCTCAGTGCCGCGGTGTCGAGCTTCTGCTTCTTCGCCTCCGGGGCGGTCATCCCCGTGCTGCCGTTCCTGTTCGGCATGCAGGGCTGGGCGGCGATCGCCGTCGCCGGTGCGCTCGTCGGGCTCGCCCTGCTCGGGACGGGCGCGGTCGTCGGTGTGCTCAGCGGGGCCTCGCCGGGTCGCCGCGCACTGCGCCAGCTCGCGATCGGGTTCGGAGCCGCGGTGGTGACCTACGCGCTCGGGCTGCTGTTCGGGACGGGCAACGCCTGATCCGCAGCCCTACCAGCGGCGGACCGCGGCGCGCGGCGGCAGCAACAGCAGCGTCCCGGCGCCGACGACGACGAGCGCGATGCCGGCGAACACCGTGAAGACCGCGAGCGCCGTCCCCGGGGCGAGCAGCACGACCACCCCGGCGAGCACCGACACCACGCCGCTCACGATCGTCGGGACGCGTGACGAACCGGGGTGCCCGACGAAGCCGCCGACGAGCGACGCGACGCCCTCGACGACGAAGCCGATGCCCGCGAGCACCGCGTAGACGAGCAGCGGGATGACGGGGTCGACGAGGGTGACCAGTCCGGCCACCGCGACGAGCGTCCCGACCACCCCGGAGGTCCACCGCCAGAGCGTCGGCGTGCCATGTCCCCGCGCTGCCGCCAGCACGCGCAGGGCGCCCGCGACGACGAGGTACACACCGAACACCAGTGCCACCACCACGAGCGACGGGCGGGGCCAGGCGATCGCGGTGACGCCGAGCACGATCGCGACGACCGCGGTGACGACGACGAACACCCGGAACGTGCGGACGGCACGAGAGTCCACGAGCACTCCTTGCTGATCTGACCGCTGACGTCCACGACGCTACCCGGCAGCGGGCGCCTCCGGTTCCGTCCGGGCCGACGAGGCGGCCGGGAGGCGCGGGGTGCGCGACCCGCTCGGGTCGCGCCCGGCACCGCCCGGCCCCGACGTCAGGAGCCCGAGCCCGAGCCCGAGCTGGGCTGCGGGGTCGCGGTCGCCGACGCGTCGGGACGGCCCGGCGTCGGTGCGGCGGGAGCGTCGCCCTGCTTCGGCGGCTTCGGGGTGTCGCCCTGCTTGGGCGGCTTCGGTGCGTCGCCCTGCTTGGGCGGCTTCGGTGCGTCGCCCTGCTTGGGCGGTGCCGGCGGTGCCGGGGTCTTCCCGTCACCGCCGCCGGCGCCCGGCAGTGCGGCGCACCCGGGTGCTGCCGCGTCGGGTCCGGCCGGCCCGGGGACCACGGTGGCGTCGTCGCCCGGCGCGTCGCTCGGCCCGCTGCTCGCGGACGCCGAGGGCCCGGCGGTGGCCCCGCCCGTCGCAGCGGTGGCGGCGGTGACGCCGCCGCCGCCGAGCACGAGGACCGCTGCCGCCGCCGCTCCGATGCCCACCCGGCGCAGCACCGCCCGGCGGCGCGTCCCCGTCGTCCCGGTCGTCCCCGTCGTCTCGTCGTCTCGTTCGTCGTGCATGGTGGTGTCTCCTGTTCGGGTCGGAGGTGGGCCGTGTGGTCCACCGACGAGGACGACGCTCGAGTCCGAATCTGAAGCAGACCTGAAGCACAGGGGTTCTCCAGCGTCCTCCAGGCTCCGTACCCGACGGCAGGCCCTACCGTGTCCGCCGTGCCTGCTCCTGCCCGTGTCCTCGTGGTCGACGACGACGACTCCATCCGCACCGCCGTCGCGACGACCCTCCGCGCCGAGGGGTTCCTCGTCGCCGAGGCCCCCGACGGTCGCGACGTCCTCGAGGACCTCCGTCGCGCAGCCCCCGACCTGGTCCTGCTCGACTGGATGATGCCCGGACCGAGCGGCATCCTGCTCGCCGGGCGCATCCGGTCGGCCTCCGACGCGGCGGTCGTGATGATGACGGCCCGCGACGAACTCGACGAGCGGCTGCGGGGGTTCGCGGAGGGCGCGGACGACTACGTGGTGAAGCCCTTCGCGATGGCCGAGCTCGTCGCCCGGGTCACGGCGGTGCTCCGGCGTCGCGGGCGGATCCCGTCGGTGGTCGAGGTCGCCGACCTCGTCGTGGACCCCGAGGCCGCGACGGCGCACCGCGCGGGCGTCCGGCTCGAGCTCACCGCGACGGAGTTCCGCCTCCTGCGCTTCCTGGCCGAGAGCCGCGGCCGGACGGTCTCGAAGGCCCAGATCACGACGCAGGTGTGGGGGTACGAGGAGGTCGCGGCGAACGTGGTCGAGGTGCACCTCAGCGCGCTGCGCCGGAAGATGGAGGCGCACGGTCCCCGGCTCGTGCACACCGTCCGGGGCCTCGGCTACCGGCTCAGCGACGACCGGACGCCGGCGTGAGCGACCAGCGGACCGGCGGCCTCCGCACGACCTCGCTGCGCCTGCGGACCGTCGTCGCCACCGTGGTGTTGCTCGCGGTCCTGCTCGCCGGCCTCGCGGTCGCGGTGGAGGCGCTGCTCGGGGTCCGTCTCCGTGCCCAGGTCGAGGACCGGCTCCGCGACCGGGCCTCGGCGGCCGCGGCGCTCGTCGGCACGGTCGACGCCGAGGACCTCGCGGACCGGCTCTCCGCACAGGGCCTGTCGGTCCGGATCGTGCAACCCGACGGCGCCGCGGTCGAGGCCGGCCCGACCCCGGACGAACTGCGCTCCGGTCCACCGGACTCGGCTGCGCTCCCGGTCCCCGGTCCGGCCCGGCGACCCGGGACGGACGCCTCGGCCTCGCCCTCGGCGTCCCCGTCGGCGTCGCCCGGTTCCGACGGGGGCCGGACGGTCACCTCGTCGCGGCTGCGGGAGGACGACGGCGTGCTCACCCTGGTCAGTCGGCTCGACGACGGCACGCGGATCACGCTGACGACCGGCACGCGGGACGTCCAGGACACGCTCGTGCAGCTCGCGTGGGTGATGGGCGGTGCCTCGGCGGTCTTCCTGGGCGTGGCGGTCGCCGGCGTGGTGCTCGTCGTCCGCCGGTCGCTGCGGCCCCTCGACGTCATGACCACCACGGCGCGGTCGATCGCCGCGGGTGACCGTGGGCGTCGCCTGCGCCCCTCGCGCCGGGACACCGAGATCGGCCGCGTCGCCGTCGCGATGGACGAGATGCTCGACGCGGTCGAGGGGGCCGAGCACGACGCGGTCGCCGCCGAGGCCCGGGTCCGCTCGTTCCTGTCCGACGCCGCGCACGAACTCCGCACGCCGGTCGCCGGCGTCCGTGCCGCGGCGGACACGCTCGTGCGCGGCGGAGGTGACGACGCGACCCGCGAGGCCCTCGCGGTGCACGTCGTGCGTCAGGCGGACCGGGCCGCACGGCTCGTCGACGACATGCTCACGATGGCCCGGCTCGACCGCGGCATCGAGCTCGACCGGCGTTCGGTCGACCTCGGCGCGGTGCTCGTCGCCGAAGGGGACCGGCTCCGGCTGCGGCTGCCGTCCGTCGACCTGCGCGTCGCGGTCCCCGACGGCCCGGTCCCGGCGACCGTCGACGCCGAGCGACTGGCCCAGGTCGTCGGCAACCTGGTCGACAACGCCGCACGCGCCACCGGCGGTCGAGGCACCGTCGTCATCGCGCTCGAGGACCGCGGGCGCGAGGTCGCGGTCCGCGTCGCGGACGACGGCCCCGGCATCCCGCCGGCCGACCGTGAGCGGGTCTTCGACCGGCTCGTCCGGCTCGAGGCGTCGCGCGACGCCCGGACGGGCGGCGCCGGGCTCGGGCTGCCGATCGCGCGGGGGATCGCCGAGGCGCACGGCGGCACCCTGCGGTACGTGGAGGCCGCGGGCGGAGCGGCGCTCGGCGGTGCGGTGTTCGAGCTGGCACTGCCGGGGACCGGGGCGGTACCCGGGTCCTGCTAGCCTGGAGCCCTCGCGAGTGTGGTGGAATCGGCAGACACGGGGCACTCAAAATGCTCTGCCTCACGGCGTGCGGGTTCAAGTCCCGCCACTCGTACAAGCACCGTCCACAGCGTCCTGGATCGGGCAGGCGCGCTGTGGAACCGCACAGGCACGCGCGGCGCGCAACTCCCTGATCGGCACCACTTCCGCCGTCTAGTAGGCTCTCCTCCGTGAGTGACTCAGAAGCAACAGCAACCGCACCCCGTCGCGTCGTCGTCGCTGAGGACGAGTCGCTCATCCGCCTCGACATCGTGGAGATCCTCCGCGACAACGGGTTCGACGTCGTCGGCGAGGCCGGTGACGGCGAGACCGCGGTGCAGCTCGCGACCGACCTCCGACCCGACCTCGTCGTGATGGACGTCAAGATGCCGCAGCTCGACGGCATCTCCGCGGCCGAGAAGCTCTCGAAGAACCACATCGCCCCCGTGGTCCTGCTCACCGCCTTCAGCCAGAAGGACCTCGTCGAGCGTGCGACCGAGGCCGGCGCCCTGGCCTACGTGGTCAAGCCCTTCACCCCGAACGACCTGCTCCCCGCGATCGAGATCGCCCTCTCGCGGTACCAGCAGATCATCACGCTCGAGGCCGAGGTCGCCGACCTCGTCGAGCGCTTCGAGACCCGCAAGCTCGTCGACCGTGCGAAGGGCCTGCTCAACGAGAAGATGGGCCTCACCGAGCCCGAGGCGTTCCGCTGGATCCAGAAGGCCTCGATGGACCGCCGCCTGACCATGCACGACGTCGCCAAGGCGATCATCGAGCAGCTCAGCGCCAAGAAGTAGGCGACACCGTCGCTCGGGGAGCGCCGTCGGACCCCGGTCCGGCGGCGCTCCTGCACGTCCGGGGCACGAGAGCCGGCCACCTGGCAGGCTGGAGCGGTGGACGACGTGGTGATCCGGGCCTCCCGGCCTGACGACATGCCTGCGGTGGCCGACCTGCGCTGGCGGTGGAGCGTCGACGAGGGCGGGGCGGTGCCGGCGGCGACGCCCGCCGCGTACCGCGAGGCGATGGTCGCGTTCGCTGCGGCGAACCCGGACACCCACCGGTGCGTGGTGGCCGAGCGTGACGGCGTCGTGCTCGCGATGGCGTGGCTCGCGCTCGTGTCGCGCCCACCGACGCCGGACCGTCCGGGGCGTCGCCTGACCGCGGACGTGCAGACGGTCTACGTGCACCCGGACCTGCGCGGTGCCGGCGTCGCCGGGCGGCTCGTCACCGCGCTGCTCGAGGTCGCCGACGACCTCGGGGTCGAGCGGACCTCCGTGCACTCGAGCGTCGACGGGGAGCGGCTCTACCGGCGGCTCGGCTTCGGGGACGCGCACCTGCTGCTGCAGCGTCCGCCGGAGGACTGACGCGCCGGTACGGTCGGGGGATCAGCGCAGTCGGCGGATCAGCGCCGCTCGCGGATCATGTTCGTGATGCGCACCGTCGAGCACCGTCGGCCCTGGTCGTCGGTGAGGACGATCTCGTGCGTGGTGAGCGTGCCGCCGAGGTGGATCGCGGTGCAGGTGCCGGTGACGGTGCCGCTCGTGGCGCTGCGCGAGTGCGAGGCGCTCAGCTCGATGCCGACGGCGTAGCGGCCGGGACCGGCGTGCACGTTCGCCGCCATCGACCCGAGGCTCTCGGCGAGCACGACGTACGCGCCCCCGTGCAGCAGACCGACCGGTTGCCGGTTGCCCTCGACGGGGATCGTGCCCACCGCACGCTCGGCGCTGAGCTCGGTGATGACCATGCCCATCTTCTCGGCCAGCTCGCCGACACCCCGCTCGGTGAGCCGCTCGTCGACGCCGGTGCTGGTGGTCGCTTCGTCGGTCACGTGGTCGGACTCCCGTGTCGGATGGCGTCGGTAGGCTGTCCGGGTGTCGGACTCCGCAAAGCCTACCCTCATGGTCATCGACGGCCATTCGCTCGCCTTCCGGGCCTTCTACGCACTGCCGGTGGACAGCTTCGTCAACCGTGACGGGCAGCACACGAACGCCATCCACGGCTTCATCTCGATGCTGCTCATGCTCCTGCAGCGCGAGAAGCCGACGCACCTCGCGGTCGCGTTCGACATCTCCCGCTTCTCCTTCCGCACGCGGGAGTACGCCGAGTACAAGGGCACCCGCTCGGAGACCCCGGCCGAGTTCAAGGGCCAGATCCCGCTGCTCCAGCAGGCGCTCGAGGCGATGGGCATCACCACCGTGACGAAGGAGGACTACGAGGCCGACGACATCCTCGCGACCCTCTCGTCGCAGGGTGCCGCCCAGGGCTTCCAGGTCTACGTCGTCTCCGGCGACCGTGACTCGATCCAGCTCGTGAACGACGACGTCACGCTGCTCTACCCGTCGGTCCGCGGGGTGTCCGAGCTCACCCGCTACGACCGCGACAAGGTGTACGAGCGGTACGGCATCGAGCCGCACCAGTACCCCGACATCGCCGCACTCGTCGGCGAGACGAGCGACAACCTCATCGGCATCGACAAGGTCGGCGAGAAGACCGCCGTGAAGTGGGTCACCCAGTACGGCTCCCTCGACGGCGTCCTCGAGCACGCCGACGAGATCAAGGGCGTCGTCGGCAACAACCTGCGCGAGCAGAAGGACCGCGCGGTCCGCAACCGGCGGCTGAACCGCCTGGTCACCGACGTGGAGCTGCCGGTCGGCCCCGCCGACGTGGCGCTCCGTCCCCTCGACGAGACCGCGGTGCGCGAGCTGTTCGCCAAGCTGCAGTTCCGCACCCTGCTCGACCGCGTGTTCAAGGTCGCCGGCTCGGGTGAACCGTCCGACGCCACCGCGGCCGAGGGCTCGGTCGACGACGGCGCCCCGACCCCGCCGCCGGTCAAGACCCTCATCGACGAGGAACTCGGCTACTGGCTCGAGCGCCGCAACGCGACCGAGGCGGCGAACGGCTACGGCGTCGCGGTCGAGGTCATCGACGGCCGGCTCAGCGCGATCGGCATCGCCACCCACGACGACGCCGTGCTCGTCCCCGGGGGCAGCGGTGCGAAGGACTACGAACAGCTCACCGCCTGGTTCGCGTCCGACGCCCCGAAGCACTTCCACGACGCGAAGGCGGCGATCAAGGCCCTCGGCACGGTCGGCATCGCCGTGAACGGCGTCGCCGGCGACGCCCGGATCATGGGCTGGCTCGCCAACCCCGGCAAGCAGGGCCAGCCCCTGGCCGACCTCGTCTACCAGGAGCTCGGCGAGGAACTCCCCACCGCCGACCCGAACCAGCTCGTGCCCGAGACCGACCCGGTGAACATCGGCGTGCACGCCTGGTTCGTGCTCCGCGTCGCGACCGCGCTGCGCGCCCGCATCGACGAGTCCTCGCTCACCGTGCTCGACGACATCGAGCTGCCCCTCGTCTCGGTGCTCGCGGGCATGGAGACCATCGGCGTCGGGATCGACCGCCCGGTGCTCACCGGGCTGTCGAAGGAACTGGGGGAGCGCGCCGCCGAACTCGCCCAGCAGGCGTTCGCCGAGATCGGCCACGAGGTCAACCTCGGGTCGCCGAAGCAGCTGCAGGAGGTCCTGTTCACCGAGCTCGCGATGCCGAAGACCCGCAAGACGAAGACGGGCTTCTCGACCGACGCGGCGAGCCTCGCCGACCTGCAGGAGCAGCACCCGCACCCGTTCCTCGGCCTGCTGCTGCAGCACCGCGACGCCACGAAGCTGCGCCAGATCGTCGACACGCTCGACGCCGCGGTCGTCGACGGTCGCATCCACACCCGCTACGAGCAGACCGGCACGAGCACCGGCCGCGTCTCGTCGACCGACCCGAACCTGCAGAACATCCCGGTGAAGACCGCCGTCGGCCGCCGCATCCGGTCGGCGTTCGCCGTCGCCGAGCCGTACACGACGCTCGTCACGGCCGACTACTCGCAGATCGAGATGCGCATCATGGCGCACCTGTCCGGCGACCCCGGCCTCATCCAGGCCTTCAACGAGGGCGAGGACCTGCACCGCTTCGTCGGCGCCCGGGTCTTCGGCGTCGACCCGTCCGAGGTCACCCCGGAGATGCGCACGAAGGTCAAGGCGATGTCCTACGGCCTGGCCTACGGGTTGAGCGCCTTCGGGCTCTCGAAGCAGCTGCGCATCGAGCAGTCCGAGGCCCGCACGCTGATGACCGAGTACTTCGCCCGCTTCGGCGCGGTGCGCGACTACCTGCGCAACGTCGTCGAGCAGGCGCGCGAGGACGGCTACACCGAGACGATCTTCGGTCGCCGCCGTCCGTTCCCGGACCTGAAGAGCCCGAACCGCGTGCTGCGCGAGAACGCCGAGCGTGCCGCGCTGAACGCCCCGATCCAGGGCTCCGCAGCGGACATCATGAAGATCGCGATGCTCGGCGTCGCGGACGACCTGCGCGACGGGGGCCTCGACTCCCACCTGCTGCTCCAGGTGCACGACGAACTCATCCTCGAGGTCGCGCCCGGCGAGCAGGAGCGCGTCGAGGAGATCCTCCGCACCCGGATGGGCGCCGCCGCCGAACTGACCGTCCCGCTGGACGTGTCGGTCGGGGTGGGCCCGAACTGGGAGAGCGCAGCGCACTAGCTGCGCGCTGCGGTCGTGGGTCGCGACCACACCACGGACGGGAGGCCCGGTGCCGGCTGGCACCGGGCCTCCCGTCCGTCCTGTGGTCGGTCTCTCCCACCGCACGCGGCGTGGGAAGCACATCCGCGCGTGGGAGGTCGTCCTGCGCGACTGCCCACGCGCGGAACTGCTCACCATGCGCGGAAGTGCGGCGGCGGTGCCAGTCGGTAGGGTCGGGGCATGAGCGATGAACGACCCGTCCGCCAGCCCTCCGCCGTCGACCGTGTCGCCGAGGACTGGGTGACCACCCTCGTCGACCTCGACCCGATGACCGCCACGTACATCGGCGTCCCGGGACGCACGGGGGAGTACGGCGACACCTCGCCGGCCGGGGCCGACGCCACGGCCGATGCCGCCCGCGCGGCCAAGCGTGCGCTCGACGCGGCGCCGGCGGTCGACGCGGTCGACGCGGTGACCAAGGCCGACCTCGGTGCCGAGCTCGACCTCGTGCTCGAGTCGCACGAGCGGAAGCTCCACCTGCGCGACCTCAACGTGATCGCGAGCCCGGCGCAGTCGGTCCGCGAGATCATCGACCTCATGCCGACCGCCACCGAGTCGGACTGGCAGGACGTCGCCGGTCGGTTGAACGCGCTGCCGGACGCGCTCGAGGGCATCCGCGAGACCCTGCTCCAGGGCACGCGCGAGGACGTCACCCCCGCCAAGCGCCAGGTCGCGCTCATCGCCGAGCAGGCCGCCCGGAACGGGGCCGACGACGGCTTCTTCCGCCGCCTGGTCGACGGCGCCGCGCTCGACGACGGCGGCAGCGTGCCGGCGGCACTGCGGGCCGACCTCGAGCGCGGCGCCACCGTCGCGGCCGCCGCCTACCGGTCGTTCGGGCGGTTCCTCGAGCACGAGCTCCTGCCGCTCGCCACCCCGGTGGACGCGGTCGGGCGCGACGCCTACGAACTGCACTCCCGTCGCTTCCTCGGCGCCACCGTGGACCTCGACGAGACCTACGAGTGGGGACTCGAGGAACTCGCCCGGATGCGCGACGAGCAGGAGCGCATCGCGGACCGCATCGAGCCGGGCGCGAGCGTCGCCCGTGCGATCGAGGTCCTCGACGCCGACCCGTCCCGCGTCCTGCACGGCACCGACGCGCTGCAGCGGTGGATGCAGGAGACGAGCGACGCCTCGATCGAGGCGATGGCCGGCACCTACTTCGACATCCCGGACCCGATCCGCCGCCTGGAGTGCCGGATCGCGCCGACGCAGGAGGGCGGCATCTACTACAGCGGCCCCTCCGACGACTTCTCGCGCGCCGGTCGCATGTGGTGGTCCGTCCCGCAGGGCGTGACCGAGTTCGGGACCTGGCGCGAGAAGACGACGGTGTACCACGAGGGCGTCCCCGGACACCACCTGCAGATCAGCCAGGGCGTCTACAACCGCGGCGAGCTGAACACGTGGCGTCGGCAGCTCGCCGGCTCGTCCGGGCACGTCGAGGGGTGGGCGCTCTACGCCGAGCGCCTCATGGAGCAGCTCGGGTTCCTCGACGACGACGGCGACCGGCTCGGCATGCTCGACGGCCAGCGGATGCGCGCCGCCCGTGTCGTGCTCGACATCGGCGTGCACCTGCAGAAGACGAACCCCGACGGCGGCGGCTGGACGTGGGAGTACGCCCTCGACTTCATGCGCGAGAACGTCAACATGGACGACGCGTTCGTCCGGTTCGAGGTGGCGCGGTACTTCGGTTGGCCGGGGCAGGCGCCGTCCTACAAGGTCGGCCAGCGGGTGTGGGAGTCGATCCGCGACGAGGTCGCCGCTCGCGAGGGCTCTTCCTTCGACCTGAAGGCCTTCCACCACCGCGCGCTGTCCCTCGGCAGCATCGGGCTGGACACCCTGCGGAGCGCCCTGGTCGGATGACGCGCCGGGTCCCCGCACGGTTGTGGGGCTTCCGCCGGTGCGGTTAGACTTGTGCGGCGCAATCCGCGTCACCACACCAATCGCCACGGCGGAGCACCACGGGGGCTGATCCCCCTCCCGCCACGGCCCGACTCATGTCCGTTCGGAGCAATCTCTACATGACAACCACTACGACCAAGGCTCCTAAGCAGGTCGCCATCAACGACATCGGTTCGGCTGATGACTTCCTGGCCGAGGTCGAGAAGACCCTGAAGTTCTTCAACGACGGTGATCTCATCTCCGGCACCGTCGTGAAGATCGACCGCGACGAGGTCCTCCTCGACGTCGGTTACAAGACCGAGGGCGTCATCCCCTCGCGCGAGCTCTCGATCAAGCACGACGTCGACCCCAACGAGGTCGTCGAGGTCGGCGACGAGGTCGAGGCCCTGGTCCTCCAGAAGGAGGACAAGGAAGGTCGCCTCATCCTGTCGAAGAAGCGCGCGCAGTACGAGCGTGCGTGGGGCGACGTCGAGAAGATCAAGGAGTCCGACGGCGTCGTGACCGGCACGGTCATCGAGGTCGTCAAGGGCGGCCTCATCGTCGACATCGGTCTCCGCGGCTTCCTCCCGGCATCGCTCATCGAGCTCCGCCGCGTCCGCGACCTCACGCCGTACCTCGGCCAGGAGATCGAGGCGAAGATCCTCGAGCTCGACAAGAACCGCAACAACGTGGTCCTGTCGCGCCGTGCGCTCCTCGAGCAGACGCAGTCCGAGTCCCGCACCACCTTCCTCAACAACCTCCACAAGGGCCAGGTCCGCAAGGGCATCGTGTCCTCGATCGTCAACTTCGGTGCGTTCGTGGACCTCGGTGGCGTCGACGGTCTCGTCCACGTCTCCGAGCTCAGCTGGAAGCACATCGAGCACGCCAGCGAGGTCGTCGAGGTCGGTCAGGAAGTCACCGTCGAGATCCTCGAGGTCGACCTGGACCGCGAGCGCGTGTCGCTCTCGCTCAAGGCGACCCAGGAGGACCCGTGGCAGGTCTTCGCCCGCACCCACGCGATCGGCCAGATCGCACCGGGCAAGGTCACGAAGCTCGTGCCGTTCGGTGCGTTCGTCCGTGTCGCCGACGGCATCGAGGGCCTCGTGCACATCTCGGAGCTCTCGAACAAGCACGTCGAGCTCGCCGAGCAGGTCGTCTCGGTCAACGACGAGGTCTTCGTCAAGATCATCGACATCGACCTCGACCGTCGCCGCATCTCGCTCAGCCTCAAGCAGGCGAACGAGGGCGTGGACCCGGAGGGCACCGAGTTCGACCCGGCGCTCTACGGCATGCCGACGGAGTACGACGACAAGGGCGACTACAAGTACCCGGACGGCTTCGACCCGGAGACGAACGAGTGGCTCGAGGGCTACGACACCCAGCGCACCGAGTGGGAGGGCCAGTACGCGGCCGCCCAGTCGCGTTGGGAAGCCCACAAGGCGCAGGTCGCGAAGACCATCGCCGACGAGGCGCAGGGCGGCTTCGACCTGCCCGCCGCCGCGTCGTCGTCGTTCACGAGCGAGTCGAACAACGCCAGCCCGCTGGCTGACGACGCCTCGCTCGCGGCGCTCCGCGAGAAGCTCAGCTCGACCAACTGATCGAGCGGGTCACCCCGACCGGAAGCCCGGCACCCTCGTGGTGCCGGGCTTCCGGCGTTCTCGGGCACCGTGCTCGACGGATGCCGTGGGCCGCGAGCGTCGTCGGCGGGTCGTAACCTGGGTCGGTGCGCATCATCGGTCTCACGGGCGGCATCGCCGCGGGCAAGTCGACGGTCTCCCGACGCTGGGCCGAGCACGGGGCGGTCGTGGTCGACGCGGACCGTCTCGCGCGGCAGGCGGTCGAACCGGGGAGTCCCGGACTGGCCCGGGTCGCGGAACGCTTCGGGCCGGGCGTCATCGCCGAGGACGGCTCGCTCGACCGGCCTGCACTCGGCTCGGTGGTGTTCGCCGACGCTGCGGCGCGGAAGGACCTCGAGGCGATCACCCACCCCGAGGTCTGGCGGCTCGCGCAACAGGCCTTCGACGCCGCAGCCGCCGCCGACCCCGACGCCGTCGTCGTCTACGACGTCCCGCTGCTCGCCGAGGCACGTGGCTCCCGCCCGATCCGCTTCGACGCCGTCGTGGTCGTGGACGCGCCAGCTGCGCAGCGCGTCGAGCGGCTCGTCACGCACCGGGGGATGGCTCGTGACGAGGCAGAGCGCCGGGTGGCCGCGCAGGCGAGCGACGAGGACCGACTCGCCCTCGCCGACCACGTCGTCGACGCGACGGGGGACCTGGACCGCACCGTCCGGTCGGCCGACGAGGTCTGGGCGCGTCTCGTCGCCTGACACCCGGCGCGCGGGCGTGTGTCAGTGGTGCCGACTAGCGTTGACGTCATGGGTGTTGCGATCGAACCGACCAGGGCGATACGGCCGTTCGAGGTCATCAGCGAGTACTCGCCGAGCGGTGACCAGCCGGCCGCGATCGCCGAGCTCGCCGGGCGCATCAACGCCGGTGAGACCGACGTCGTGCTCCTCGGTGCGACCGGTACCGGTAAGTCCGCGACGACGGCCTGGCTCATCGAGCAGGTGCAGCGTCCGACGCTGGTGCTCGCGCACAACAAGACGCTGGCGGCACAGCTCGCCAACGAGTTCCGCGGACTGCTCCCGAACAACGCGGTCGAGTACTTCGTGTCGTACTACGACTACTACCAGCCCGAGGCCTACGTCCCGCAGACGGACACCTTCATCGAGAAGGACTCGTCGGTGAACGCCGAGGTCGAGCGGCTGCGGCACTCCACGACGAACTCGCTGCTCAGCCGGCGCGACGTCGTCGTCGTCTCCACGGTCTCCTGCATCTACGGCCTCGGCACGCCCGAGCAGTACATGAACGCGTCCGTGGCCCTGCACGTCGGGCAGACCATCTCGCGCGACCAGCTCGTCCGCAAGTTCGTCGCGATGCAGTACCAGCGGAACGACGTCGACTTCGCCCGCGGCACGTTCCGGGTGCGCGGCGACACGATCGAGATCATCCCGATGTACGAAGAGCACGCGATCCGCATCGAGATGTTCGGTGACGAGATCGAAGCGCTCTCCTCGTTGCACCCGCTGACCGGCAGCGTGATCGACGACCTGCCCGCCGTGTCGATCTTCCCGGCGTCGCACTACGTCGCGGACACCGACGTCATGCACCGGGCGATCGGCGCCATCAAGGAAGAACTCGCCGAACGCCTCGCCGAGCTCGAGGGCCAGGGCAAGCTGCTCGAGGCCCAGCGGCTCCGCATGCGCACCACGTTCGACATCGAGATGATGGAGCAGATCGGGTTCTGCTCGGGCATCGAGAACTACTCGCGGCACATGGACGGCCGTGCCGCGGGCGAGGCCCCGCACTGCCTCATCGACTACTTCCCGGACGACTTCCTCATCGTCATCGACGAGTCGCACGTCACGGTCCCGCAGATCGGTGCGATGTACGAGGGCGACGCCTCGCGCAAGCGCACGCTCGTCGAGCACGGCTTCCGCCTGCCGAGCGCCCTCGACAACCGACCGCTCACGTGGGAGGAGTTCCTCGAGCGCGTCGGCCAGAAGGTCTACCTGTCCGCGACCCCCGGCCGCTACGAGCTCGGCGTCACGGACAGCGTCGTCGAGCAGATCATCCGTCCGACGGGCCTGATCGACCCGGAGATCGTGGTGAAGCCGAGCGACGGCCAGATCGACGACCTGCTCGAGGAGATCAAGCAGCGCGTCGAGAAGGACGAGCGCGTGCTCGTCACCACGCTCACCAAGCGGATGGCCGAGGAGCTCACCGACTTCCTCGGCAACGCCGGCGTCCGGGTGCGCTACCTGCACTCCGACGTCGACACCCTGAAGCGCGTGGAGCTGCTCACCGAGCTGCGCCAGGGCGTGTACGACGTGCTCGTCGGCATCAACCTGCTGCGCGAGGGGCTCGACCTGCCCGAGGTGTCGCTCGTCGCGATCCTCGACGCCGACAAGGAGGGCTTCCTCCGCTCGTCGACCTCGCTCATCCAGACGATCGGTCGCGCGGCGCGCAACGTGTCGGGCCAGGTGCTCATGTACGCCGACAAGATGACCGACTCGATGAAGACGGCGATCGAGGAGACCGACCGCCGACGCGAGAAGCAGGTCGCCTACAACCTCGAGCGGGGGATCGACCCGCAGCCGCTCCGCAAGAAGATCGCGGACATCACCGAGGTCCTGCAGCGCGAGAACGACGACACCAAGGCGCTGCTGAACGGCCGCGGCGCCGCCGACGGACGACGATCGCCCACGCCGAACCTGCGACGCGAGGGCATCGCGGGCGAAGGCGCGACCCAGCTCGAGGCCACGATCGCCGACCTGAACGACCAGATGCTGCAGGCGGCTGCGGAGCTGAAGTTCGAACTCGCTGCGCGCCTGCGCGACGAGGTCCAGGACCTGAAGAAGTCGCTGCGGCAGATGGAGTCGGCCGGACATGTCCGCTGACACCGCCCGTCGCACCGTCGTCGTGACGGGGGCGAGCGCCGGCCTCGGCTACCACGCCGCCGAGCAGCTCGCCGCCGCCGGTCACCGGGTCGTCCTCGCGACCCGCAACCGTGAGCGTGGAGCGGCAGCGGAGCGCAGCATCCGCCGCCACGTGGCCGACGCCGACCTGGCGCACCTGCACCTCGACCTGGCCGACATCGACAGCGTGCGCGCGGCCGTCGATGCCCTCACCGACCTCGGGCCGGTGCACGCGCTGCTCAACAACGCCGGCGTGGTCGGCTCCGCGCAGCGGCGGGACACCGCACAGGGGGTCGAGCTGCAGGTCGGGACGAACCACCTCGGAAACTTCGCCTTCACGGCGCTGGCGCTGCCCCTGCTCGACCAGGAGACCGGTCGCGTCGTGCACCTCGGCTCCATCGCGCACCGTTTCGCCACGCTCGACCGGCGCGACCCGCTCGCGTCCGGGCACTACGAGGGGCACCGGCAGTACGCCCGCAGCAAGCTCGCGGTGATGCTCTTCGGCTTCGAGCTCGCGCAACGGTTGGCCGACGCCGGGTCACGGGTCCTGAGCGTCGTCGCGCACCCCGGACTGTCGCTCGACGCCGCGGCGCCGCCCCGTCCGGACATCGCGCCGACGCGGTCGGAGCCCGCCTGGATGCGCCTCGGCTCGGGCTGGGTCGCGCAGGGGAAGGACGTCGGCGCGCACCCGCTCGTGCACGCGGTCGTCGGCGCCGGTGTCCGTTCGGGCGAGTACTGGGGTCCCGGCGGGCCCTTCCAGTTCGCGGGCGCTCCTGCGCTCGTGCCGGCGCAGCCGCGGGCCCACGACCGGACCGAGGCAGCACGGCTGTGGACCGCGAGCGAGCAAGCGGCCGGGGTCGCGTTCGCTCTCGACGCAAGCGTCTGACCGCGACGCGCGGGCGGATGTCGGACCCACTTCGTAGAATCGTCGGCGATGACAATCACCTCTGACCGCGGCACTGCGACCCCCGGCCGGAACGCCTTCGGCGAGCCGACCGATCCCGACCTCCCCGGCGTGACGACGCCCACGAGCTCCACGACGCTCAGCGTCCGCGGCGCCCGGGTGCACAACCTGCGGAACGTCGACCTCGAGATCCCGCGCGACTCCCTCGTGGTGTTCACCGGGCTGTCCGGATCGGGCAAGTCCTCGTTGGCCTTCGACACGATCTTCGCCGAGGGGCAGCGCCGCTACGTCGAGTCGCTCTCCGCGTACGCGCGCCAGTTCCTCGGCCAGGTCGACCGTCCCGACGTCGACTTCATCGAGGGCCTGTCGCCCGCGGTCTCCATCGACCAGAAGTCGACGAACCGCAACCCGCGGTCGACGGTGGGCACGATCACCGAGGTCTACGACTACATGCGTCTGCTCTGGGCGCGCATCGGTGTGCCGCACTGCCCGACCTGCGGTGAGGTCATCAGCAAGCAGAGCGTGCAGCAGATCGCCGACCAGCTCATGGCCTTCGAGTCCGGCACCCGCTTCCAGGTGCTCGCTCCGGTCGTCTCGAAGAAGAAGGGCGAGTTCGTCGACCTCTTCCAGGAGCTCGCGGCGTCGGGCTACGCGCGAGCGATCGTCGACGGCGAGCGGGTCCAGCTGAGTGACCCGCCGAAGCTGAAGAAGCAGGTCAAGCACGACATCTCGGTCATCGTCGACCGACTCGTGTCGAGCGACGACATCCTCGGCCGCCTGACCGACTCCCTCGAGACCGCACTACGCCTGACGAACGGCACGGTGGGCATCGACCTCGTCGACCACGAGGGGCCCGGGGCGGTCCGCACCTACTCCGAGAACCTGTCCTGCCCGAACAACCACCCGCTGGCGCTCACCGAGATCGAGCCGCGCACCTTCTCGTTCAACGCACCCTTCGGTGCCTGCCCGGAGTGCTCCGGGCTCGGCACCCGGATGTCCGTCGACCCCGACCTGGTGCTCGGCGACCCCGAGGCCTCGCTGCGGTCCGGCGTCCTGCTGCCCTGGACCGGGACGAGCGGGCTGTATTCGTACTTCGAGAAGCTCCTCGCCGGTCTCGGCAAGGAGCTCGGGTTCGACCTCGACACCCCGTGGAACCGGCTCGACCCGTCGGTGCAGGCGGCGATCCTCACCGGCAAGGACTTCCAGGTGTCGGTGTCGTGGCGCAACCGCTTCGGCCGCGAGATGCGCTACACGAGCGGTTTCGAGGGCGTCATGCCCTACATCGAGCGCAAGTTCGCCGAGGCCGAGTCGGACTCGCAGCGTCAGCGCTTCCAGGGCTACCTGCGCGAGGTCCCGTGCCCCGTGTGCGACGGGACCCGCCTCAAGCCCGAGGTCCTCGCGGTGACGGTCGACGGTCGCAGCATCGCCGACGTGACCGACATGTCCCTCGACAACGCCTACGCGTTCATGGAGACGCTCGAGCTGACCGACCGCGAGGCGCACATCGCCGCGGCCGTACTGCGCGAGATCCGTGCCCGCCTCGAGTTCCTGCTCGAGGTCGGTCTCAACTACCTGACCCTGGCGCGCGGCGCCGGCGGCCTCTCGGGTGGCGAGGCCCAGCGCATCCGACTCGCGACCCAGATCGGCTCCGGCCTGACCGGCGTGCTCTACGTGCTCGACGAGCCGAGCATCGGCCTGCACCAGCGCGACAACCGTCGGCTCATCGACACGCTCGTCAAGCTCAAGGACCTCGGCAACACGCTCATCGTCGTCGAGCACGACGAGGACACCATCCGCACCGCCGACTGGGTCGTCGACATCGGTCCGGGTGCGGGCGTCAACGGCGGCCGCGTCGTGCACTCCGGCTCGTACGAGGGCATCATCGAGAACCGCGAGTCGGTCACCGGTGACTACCTGGCCGGACGACGCGCGATCGAGGTCCCCGCCGAGCGGCGCAAGGTGAACCTCAAGCGCACGATCAGCGTCCAGGGCGCCCGTGCGAACAACCTCAAGACGATCGACGCCGACTTCCCGCTCGGGGTCTTCACGGCGGTGACCGGCGTGAGCGGCTCCGGCAAGTCCACCCTGGTCAACGACATCCTGTACAAGGTGCTCGCGAACCAGCTCAACGGCGCCCGGCACATCGCGGGCAAGCACACCCGCGTCAAGGGGCTCGACCAGCTCGACAAGGTCGTGCACGTCGACCAGGCGCCGATCGGCCGCACGCCGCGGTCGAACCCGGCGACGTACACGGGCGTGTTCGACCGCATCCGCCAGCTCTTCGCCGAGACCCCGGAGGCGAAGACCCGCGGCTACCAGCCCGGTCGCTTCAGCTTCAACGTCAAGGGCGGCCGCTGCGAGAACTGCTCGGGTGACGGCACGATCAAGATCGAGATGAACTTCCTGCCCGACGTCTACGTCGCGTGCGAGGTCTGCGGCGGCGCACGGTACAACCGCGAGACGCTCCAGGTGCACTACAAGGGCAAGAGCATCTCCGAGGTCCTCGACATGCCGATCAGCGAGGCGGCCGAGTTCTTCGAGCCGATCTCCGCGATCCACCGCTACATGGCGACCCTGGTCGACGTCGGCCTCGGCTACGTCCGGCTCGGCCAGAGCGCCACGACGCTGTCCGGCGGCGAGGCGCAGCGCGTCAAGCTCGCGACCGAGCTGCAGCGCCGGTCGAACGGCCGCACGGTGTACGTGCTCGACGAACCGACGACGGGTCTGCACTTCGAGGACGTCCGCAAGCTCCTCCTGGTGCTGCAGAGCCTGGTCGACAAGGGCAACACCGTCATCACGATCGAGCACAACCTCGACGTGATCAAGTCCGCCGACTGGGTCATCGACATGGGCCCCGAGGGCGGTGCCGGCGGCGGCACCGTGCTGGCCACGGGTACGCCGGAGCACGTCGCGGACGTCCCGGAGAGCCACACCGGCGTCTTCCTGCGCGAGATCTTCGACGCGCAGGACGCCCGGGTCGGCAAGCAGCAGGCGGTCGGGGCGCGCCAGGCGACCCAGAAGCAGGCGGGGTCGAAGCAGAAGGCGGGTGCTCGGTAGGTGGCGGACACCGTCCCGTGGCGCCCGAAGGCTGGTGAGATCCCGACCGACCCCGGCGTCTACCGTTGGCGTGACGAGGCCGGCCGGGTGCTGTACGTCGGCAAGGCGAAGAACCTCCGCGCCCGGCTGAGCAACTACTTCGCCCCGCTGCCCACCCTGCACGAGCGGACGCGGCGCATGGTCCTGACGGCGCGGAGCGTCGAGTGGACGACCGTCGGGTCCGAGATCGAGGCGCTCCAGCTCGAGTACACCTGGATCAAGGAGTTCGACCCGCCGTTCAACGTCAAGTTCCGGGACGACAAGTCGTACCCGTACATGGCGATCACCATGGCGGACGAGGCGCCCCGGGTGATGGTGACGCGCAACCGCAAGATCAAGGGGGCCAAGTACTTCGGGCCCTACCCGAAGATCTGGGCTGTCCACGACACCATCGACCTGATGATCAAGGTGTTCCCGATCCGGACGTGCTCGGACTCGTCCTACAAGCGGGCGATGCAGACCGGCAAGCCCTGCTTCCCCGGTCAGATCGGCAAGTGCGGCGGGCCGTGCTCCCAGAAGGTCACCATCGAGGAGCACCGCGCGCTCGTCGAGGAGTTCGTCCGGTTCATGGGCAGCTACGACCGCCGGGTCATCACCGAACTGCGCCAGCGCATGGGCGCCTCGGCCGACGCCATGCAGTACGAGCAGGCCGCACGCTACCGCGACCAGGTCGGTGCCCTCGAGGCGGTGCTCGAGAAGTCCGCGGTCGTGCTCCGCGACTCCGTCGACCTCGACCTGTTCGGCATCTCGGAGGACGAGCTCGCCGCCGCGGTGCAGCTGTTCTCGGTCCGTGGCGGACGCATCCGCGGTGTGCGCGGATGGGTCGTCGACAAGGAACTCGACATCGCGACGGGGGAGCTCGTCGAGCAGATCGTGCAGGCGAACTACGTCACCGACGAGCCACCGCGCGAGGTCGTCGTCCCGGCCCTGCCGGAGGACGCCGACGCGCTGCAGCAGTGGCTCAGCGAGCGGCGCGGCGGTCGCGGCACGAAGCTCAGCACCGCGCAGCGCGGGGACCGGGCGGGACTCGCCCGCACCGCGGCACAGAACGCCGCGCAGGCGCTCATGCTCTACAAGACCAAGCGCTCCGCGGACTACACCACGCGCTCGGCGGCGCTGGCCGACATCCAGGACGCCCTCGGCATGACGGAGGCGCCGCTCCGGATGGAGTGCTACGACATCTCGCACCTGCAGGGGACGAACGTCGTCGCCTCGATGGTCGTCTTCGAGGACGGCCTGCCCCGCAAGGACCAGTACCGCCGGTACACGATCGCGGAGACCACCGACGACACCGACAGCATGTACCAGGTCCTGTCGCGGCGGCTCGCCCGCCTCGACGAGGACGCCGAGCTGCCGGACGTCCCCGACGTCACGACCGACGAGGTCGTCGAGGGGTCGAAGCCGACGAAGCGCTTCGCGTACCGTCCGCAGCTGCTCATCGTCGACGGCGGTCAGCCCCAGGTGCAGGCGGCGAAGCGTGCGATGGACGAAGCCGGTGTGCACGACGTCGCCCTGGTCGGCATCGCGAAGCGCCTCGAGGAGCTCTGGCTGCCCGACGACGACTTCCCGGTGATCCTGCCGCGCAACTCCGAGGCCCTGTTCCTCATCCAGCGCATCCGCGACGAGGCGCACCGCTTCGCCATCACCCACCAGCGCACCCGGCGCAAGCGCGACGTCCGGTCGAGACTGTCCGAGATCCCGGGCCTCGGCCCGACGCGGGTCAACGCGCTGCTCAAGCACTTCGGCTCCGTCGCGCGGCTGCGCGAGGCGACCGCCGAGCAGATCGGCGAGGTGAACGGCGTCGGACCGGCCACCGCGGCCGCGGTCGTCGCGAAGCTGGCGCAGACCCCGACGAGCGCCGACGGTCCGACGAGTGCGGACGGTCCGACGAGCGCCGAGAGCCCGACCAGCGTCGCCGGCCCGACCAGCGCCGACGGCCCGACGAGCGTCGGTGCCCCGACCAGCGCCGAGGCGCCGTCGGGCCCGCCCGCGGGCAGCGTGCCGTCCGGGTCGGTGCGGGTGCCGGACGTGACCGCCGACGGTCCGCAGCGACCGTCGTGACGCCCCACGAGCCCCCCGGGCCCCCGTCCGTCGACCACGGTGGATCCGTTGCCGGAACCGGACGTCCCGCGAGGCCGGCCGTCGGCCGGACGGTAGCCTGGACCCGCAGCCGAGACCTCCCCGGGCGACGCGCCCGGGCCGCCACGACGGAGCCCACTCCCAGATGACCGACAGCGCCACCACGACGCCGCACGCGTCGCAACACGACATCCTCATCGTCACCGGCATGTCCGGGGCCGGGCGCTCGACGGTCGGCAAGGCCCTCGAGGACCTCGGCTGGTACGTGGTCGACAACCTGCCGACGCAGATGCTCGCCCCGCTCACCGAACTCGCGGACCGCGCGGGCGAGAAGATCCCGAAGATCGCCACGGTGGTCGACGTCCGCGGCGGACGGTTCTTCACCGACCTCGAGCAGGCGGTCGAGCAGGTCCGGTCGAGCACGTCGGCGCGGGTCCGGGTGCTGTTCCTCGAGGCCACCGACGCCGTCCTCGTGCGTCGCTTCGAGCAGGTCCGCCGGCCGCACCCGCTGCAGGCCGAGGACACCCTGCTCGACGGAATCGCGCGGGAGCGCACCCGGCTCGCGGGGCTGCGCGAGGCCTCCGACATGGTGATCGACACCTCGGACCTGAACATCCACCAACTCGCGAACACCGTCACCGAGAAGTTCGCCGACGACCACTTCGTCGGTGTGCAGGTGACCCTGATGAGCTTCGGCTTCAAGTACGGGCTGCCCGCCGACGCCGACATGGTGGCGGACGTCCGGTTCCTGCCGAACCCCTACTGGGTCCCGGAACTGCGGGCCCACACCGGCCTCGACCGACCCGTCTCCGACTACGTGCTCGCCCAGTCCGGAGCCCGTCCGTTCGTCGACCGGTACGCCTCCGTGCTCGAGCCCGTGCTCGAGGGGTACCAGCGCGAGAACAAAAGACACGCTACGATCGCCATCGGCTGTACCGGCGGCAAGCACCGCTCGGTCGCCATCGTCGCCGAGTTGGCGAGTCTCCTCCGCGGGATGCCCAACGTCGCCGTGCGGGTGAAGAACCGAGATCTCGGCCGGGAGTGACCGTCCCTCCGGCCGCTCCCCACGCACGGGTGCCGGACCCGCGGGACCACCAGAAAACGTTAGGAATGATGCTGTGCCGTTGACTGCCGAGGTCAAGGACGAACTGGCCAGGGTCGCCGTGAGCCGCAACACGGTCCGCGCCGCCGAACTCGCCACGATCCTCCGGTTCGCGGGTGGCCTGCACGTCATCTCGGGGCGGATCGCGGTCGAGGTCGAGCTCGACACCCGGATCATCGTCCACCGGGTCCGCAAGGACCTCGCCGAGCTCTACGGCGTCCGCAGCGAGGCCTCCGTCGGCTCGTCGGCGTCCGCCCGTCGGGGCACCCGTTACCTGGTCCGCGTGCTCGAGGCTGGGGAGACCCTCGCGCGCCAGACCGGTCTGATGGACGCCCGTCGCCGCCCCGTCCGCGGGCTGCCGAACCGGCTCACGACCGGCAACCGCGAGGACCTCGCCGCCATCTGGCGCGGCGCCTTCCTCGCGTCCGGCACCTTGACCGACCCGGGTCGGGCCGCGGCGCTCGAGGTCACGTGCCCGGGCAACGAGGCCGCGATGGCGCTCGTCGGCGCCGCCTCGCGGCTCGGCGTCGCCGCGAAGGGCCGCGAGGTCCGCGGGGTGCACCGCGTGGTCGTCCGTGACGGCGAGGCCATCGGGCAGATGCTCACGGTGATGGGTGCCGCGCGCACCACCGCCGACTGGGAGGAGATGCGCCAGCGCCGCGAGGTCCGCGCCACCGCGAACCGCCTGGTCAACTTCGACGACGCGAACCTGCGCCGCTCGGCCCAGGCCGCCGTGGCCGCCTGCGCCCGCGTCGAGCGCGCCCTCGAGATCCTCGGCGACGAGGTCCCGGACCACCTGCAGTACGCCGGCACGCTGCGCCTGCAGCACCGCGACGCCTCGCTCGACGAGCTCGGCCAGCACGCCGACCCGCCCATGACGAAGGACGCCATCGCCGGCCGCATCCGCCGCCTGCTCGCGATGGCCGACAAGCGTGCGTCCGACCTCGGCATCCCGGGCACCGAAGCGAGCGTCCCCGAGGAGCTCGAGGGGGCCTGAGCGACGGTCGTGACGACGTTCCGGACGGGAGGCGCGGTGCCAGCTGGCACTGCGCCTCCCGTCCGTCTGTGGGCCTGCCCACAGCTGCCGTCATCCGGCGGTGTCGCGCGGGGTCCGACTGCTAGGGTCGTTACGGCGACGTTACGGGGCGTATCGTCCACCACACGCGGGCCCGCCAGGGCGCGCGCCTCCGAAAGCAGCGCCCCCCGGGCGCTCCACACCCACCAGGAGATCCATTGACCGTCAAGATCGGTATCAACGGCTTCGGCCGCATCGGCCGTAACTTCTTCCGGGCCGCCCTCGCCAAGGGCTCCGACCTCGAGATCGTGGCGGTGAACGACCTCACCGACAACGCCGCACTGGCGAACCTGCTGAAGTTCGACTCCGTCACGGGTCGTCTCGGCGTCTCCGTCGAGCTCGACGGCGACAGCATCGTCGTCGACGGCAAGCCGATCAAGGTCCTGGCCGAGCGCGACCCCGCCAACCTGCCCTGGGGCGAGCTGGGCGTCGACATCGTCATCGAGTCGACCGGCTTCTTCACCAAGGCCGCCGATGCGCAGAAGCACATCGACGCGGGTGCCAAGAAGGTCATCATCTCCGCCCCGGCGACCGGTGACGACGTCACCGTCGTGCTCGGCGTGAACGAGGACCAGTACGACCCGGCGAACCACCACATCATCTCGAACGCGTCGTGCACCACGAACAGCCTCGCGCCGCTCGCCAAGGTCTTCAACGACAAGTTCGGCATCGAGCGTGGCCTCATGACCACGGTCCACGCGTACACCGCCGACCAGAACCTGCAGGACGGCCCGCACAAGGACCCCCGTCGTGCCCGCGCCGCCGCGCTGAACATCGTGCCGACCTCGACCGGTGCCGCCAAGGCCATCGGCCAGGTCATGCCCGAGCTCGCCGGCAAGCTCGACGGCTTCGCGCTCCGCGTGCCGGTCCCGACCGGTTCGATCACCGACCTCACCCTCGAGACCAAGTCCGAGGTCACCGTCGACGAGATCAACGCCGCCTACAAGGAGGCCGCAGAGGGCCCGCTCAAGGGCATCCTGCTCTACAGCGAGGACCCGTTGGTGTCGACCGACATCACGACGGACCCGCACTCCTCGATCTACGACTCCGGCCTGACCAAGGTCATCGGCGGCCTCGTGAAGATCACCTCGTGGTACGACAACGAGTGGGGCTACTCGAACCGCCTCGTCGACCTGACCGAGTACGTCGGCGAGCGTCTGTAACACATGGCCCTCCGCACCCTCGAGGACCTCGGCGACCTCGCCGGCAAGCGCGTCGTCGTCCGTTGTGACCTGAACGTCCCGCTCAAGGACGGCACGATCACGGACGACGGCCGCGTCCGCGCGTCGTTGAGCACCCTGAACACGCTGATCACCGCCGGCGCGCGCGTCATCGTGATCTCCCACCTGGGCCGTCCCGACGGGAAGCCCGCGCAGGAGTTCTCGCTCGCGCCGGTGGGTCAGCGGCTGTCCGAGCTGCTCGGCAAGCCGGTCACGTTCGTCGGCGAGACCGTCGGCGACGAGGCCACCGCTGCCGCCGAGGCCCTCGAGGACGGCGACGTCCTGCTGCTCGAGAACCTCCGCTTCAACCCGGAGGAGACCTCGAAGGACGCCGACGCCCGCCACGCGTTCGCGGAGCGCATCGCCGCCCTCGGAGACGCCTTCGTCTCCGACGGGTTCGGCGTCGTGCACCGCAAGCAGGCGTCGGTCTACGAGCTCGCGTCGGCGCTGCCGTCCGCGGCCGGCTCGCTCATCGAGACCGAGCTCGGCGTGCTCGAGCGACTCACCACCTCACCGGAGCGGCCCTACACGGTCCTGCTCGGCGGGTCGAAGGTCAGCGACAAGCTCGGCGTCATCGACCACCTCCTGCCGCAGGTCGACACCCTGTGCATCGGCGGCGGCATGCTCTTCACGTTCCTCGCGGCCCAGGGCCACGGGGTCGCGAAGTCGCTGCTCGAGGCGGACCAGCTCGACGTCGTCCGCGAGTACCTCTCGCGGGCGAAGGAGCTCGGCGTGACGATCGACCTGCCGACGGACGTCGTCGTGGCGTCCGGGTTCGCGGCCGACGCGTCGCACGAGACCGTCGCCGCGGACGCGATCGAGTCGTCGTCCTTCGGGGCGGACGGCATCGGCCTCGACATCGGTCCGGAGACGGCGGCGCGGTTCGCGTCCGCGGTCTCCGCGTCGAAGACCGTGTTCTGGAACGGCCCGATGGGCGTGTTCGAGTTCCCGGCCTTCGCCGCCGGCACGAAGACGGTCGCGCAGGCCCTGACCGAGGTCGACGGCCTCGGCGTGGTCGGCGGCGGCGACTCCGCCGCGGCCGTGCGGTCGCTCGGGTTCTCGGACGACCAGTTCGGGCACATCTCCACCGGTGGTGGGGCGAGCCTCGAGTTCCTCGAGGGCAAGTCGCTCCCCGGCCTCGAGGCACTGGGGTGGTCGCGATGACTCGTACGCCCCTGATCGCCGGCAACTGGAAGATGAACCTGGACCACCTCCAGGCCATCGCCACCGTGCAGAAACTCGCGTGGACGCTGAAGGACGCACGCCACGACCACGACGACGTCGAGGTCGCGGTGTTCCCGCCCTTCACCGACCTGCGCAGCGTGCAGACGCTCATCTCGGCCGACAAGCTGTCGATCCGCTTCGGTGCGCAGGACCTCTCGCAGCACGACTCCGGTGCCTACACCGGCGACGTGTCGGGAGCCTTCCTCGCCGCGCTCGACGCCCAGTACGTCATCGTCGGGCACTCCGAACGGCGCACGATGCACGGTGAGACCGACGAGGTCGTCGCCGCGAAGACCGCGGCGGCCGTCAAGCACGGCCTGGTCCCCGTGGTGTGCGTCGGTGAGACCGGTGCGCAGCGCGAGGAGCGCGGCGCCGGCGTCGTCCCCGTCGAGCAGCTCCGTGTCGTGCTCGACGCGGTGCAGCCGGCCGAGATCGTCGTCGCCTACGAGCCCGTCTGGGCGATCGGCTCCGGTCAGGCCGCCACTGCCGAGCAGGCGCAGGACGAGTGCGCGGCGATCCGTCGCGGCATCGCCGACGTCTGGGGCGAGCAGGCCGCAGCGGACACCCGCGTGCTCTACGGTGGATCGGTCAAGTCCGGCAACATCGCCGGGTTCCTCCGCGAGCCGGACATCGACGGCGCCCTCGTCGGCGGCGCGTCCCTCGACGTGCAGGAGTTCGCGGCCATCGCGCGCTTCCGCCAGCACGTCGGGCTGTAGTCCGCACCACTCCCGTCCAGGTACCGGCCGTGCTCCGCGCGGCCGGTACACTGATACGGCTGACTGACACGAAAGGTACGTCGTGGCGATACTCTCCGTCGTGCTGCAGGTCCTGCTCGCAATCACGAGCCTCCTGCTCACGCTCCTCATCCTGCTGCACAAGGGCCGCGGTGGCGGCCTCTCCGACATGTTCGGTGGCGGTGTGACGAGCAACCTCGGTGCGTCCGGCGTGGCCGAGCGCAACCTCAACCGCATCACGGTGATCCTCGGTCTGGTCTGGATCGTCAGCATCATCGTGCTCGGTCTCATCAACAAGTTCACGGCGGGGGTCTGATCCATGGCTAGCGGAGGCAGTGCAATCCGAGGGTCCCGCGTCGGCGCCGGCCCGATGGGGGAGCAGGACCGCGGGGTCCAGGCAGAGCGTGTGGCGATCTCCTACTGGGACGCCCTCGGCAACGAGGTCGTCCGGTACTTCGCCGCGAACCTCCCCGACGAGGAGATCCCCGAGACGGTCGACTCGCCGTCCACCGGACTCCCGGCCGGTCGCGACAAGGAGAACCCGCCCGTGGTCTCCAAGACCGAACCCTACAAGACGCACCTCGCGTACGTGAAGGAACGCCGCACCGAGGAAGAGGCAGCGCAGCTCCTCGAGGACGCGCTCCAGCAGCTCCGCGAGCGACGCGGCACCGCGAAGAAGGACTAGCGCACCGAGCGCGACGAAGGCCCCCGTACCGTTCCGGTCCGGGGGCCTTCGTGCGTCTGGTGCTGCGTGGGCTCGTCTCGTCGGGGGCTGCGCCTCGACGGTGGCGTCCTGGCGTCCCGACTGTCGGCCCCGGGGGCGAGCTGTCGCGGACGCGCAGGCGCAGCGCCGGCACCGGCTCCCGCGCGGGCTCCTGCCTCCCGAGTGCTTGCGACATGCCGCATCCGGACGCCGAGTGTGCACGACCTGTCGCTCGGCGCGGAGTCGGGCGACAGGTTCCGCACCCTCGCGCCCCCACGGTGGCGCGACGGGACCACGCGGCATCGGCACGTGCTCCGTGGGTGCGCCCCCGATGGGGCCCGAACCGGGTCGCCGAGTGGTCACGACATGCCACGTCGTGGATGCCGAGGGCGCAGGAAGTGCCGCTCGGCGCGAGACGAGGCGACACGTCGTGCGACCTCGGCGGCACACGGACGGCACGTCGTGACCACTCGGCGCCGAGGCGGCCCGGCACCTCGGCCTGGAACCCCGCCACGTCGGCCCCGGCGCCCGGAACGCACGAAACCCGGTGCCGATCGGCACCGGGTCTCGTGGTCGTCAGGACGACGTGGCTAGTACGTCGACGCGATGAGGTTCTCGGGGACGTCGCGGGCGGCGTCCTGGTCGACGAAGAACACCGTGCGCTTCCGACCCTGCACGCCACCGACAGGGACCTCGTCCACGGCGGCGCCGGCCAGGGCGAGCCCGAGGACGGAGGCCTTCTCGGCACCGGACAGGATGACCCACACCCGCTGGGAGGCGTTGATCACCGGGAAGGTGACGGTCAGGCGCTGCGGCGGCGGCTTGGGGGAGTCGTCGACGGACACGACGGCGCGGTCCTTCACCGCGAGCTGCGGGAACTCGGGGAAGAGCGAGGCCGTGTGACCGTCGGGGCCGACGCCGAGCAGGGTGATGTCGAACCGGGGAGCGACGGCACCCTCGGGCGCGGCGTCCTGCAGCTCGCGCTCGTACTGCGCGGCGGCCTCGTCGATCGAGAGTCCGGCGTCCGAGGTGGCCATCGGGTGGATGTTCGCCTCGGGGATGTCGACGTGGTCGAAGAAGTCGGTCTGCGTCCCGGTGGTGTTCCGGTCCGCGTCACCCGCGGGCACCCAGCGTTCGTCGACCCACCACACGTGGACCTTGGACCAGTCGACGCTCTCGTGCGCCGGCGACTGCGCGATCGCCGCGAGCACCAGCGACGACACCGAGCCACCGCTGATGGCGATGTCGGCGCGCTCTTGCTCGTCGAGCACGTCGATGATCTTCGTGATGAAGCGTGCGGCGACCGAAGCGCCGAGGGCCTGCTTGTCCGGGTGCACGAGCACCCGCCGTTCGTTGGTCACATGACTCCCGTGTTCGTGGCGGCCGACCGGTCGGGCGACGGCCTTCGGTCCGACCGTCCCTCCGGCCGTCGCCCGTGGTGTGCGGGCGACGGCCGGTCCGGACGGCCGTGTGGGGTGCTCAGCGGGCGATGGTCTCGCGCAGCTGGGCGACCCCGTGCTTGACGACGTCTCCGAAGAGGACGTCCGGGTCGAGTCTACGGAGTTCCTCGGCCAGGCAGTCGCGCAGGTTGCGGCGTGGCAGCGACAGGTCGTGGGTCGGCTGTCCGGGCATCGAGAGCGTCGCCACGTCCACCAGGGACCGTTCGAGGTCGATGGTGCCCGACTCGCGCACCAGCTTGACGCCGTGGATGCCGCTCGAACCGGTCGCACGGGGCGACGTCACGACCGACACCGGCACCTGGAGCTGCAGCTGCAGCCAGGCCGCGAGCAGGATCGTCGACGGGCTGTCGAACGCGCCGCTGACCTCGACCGCGGTGATCGGCTCGTACGGCGGCTGGTCGAGCGCCGCGGCGAGCTGGTTCCGCCAGAGGGTCAGGCGGGTCCACGCGAAGTCGGTGTCGCCCGGCACGTACGAGGCCCCGAGGGCCTCGATCGCCCCGTTCGGGTCCTTCTGCGCGGCGGCGTCGGTGATCCGGCGCTGGGCGATGCGGCCGAGCGCCGAGGCGGCCGGCTGCTCCGGGGCGGTCTGCGGCCACCAGGCCACGACGGGGGCGTCCGGCAGGAGCAGGCCGGTGACCAGGCTCTCCTCGTCGGTCGCGGTCTCGCCGTAGGCGCGCAGCACGATGACCTCGCTGGCGCCCGCGTCGCTGCCGACACGGATCTGCGCGTCGAGGCGCCCGGGCGACTTCGTGTCGCCGTCGTTCTTCGACACGATGATGACGCGCATCGGGTGCTCACGGGACGCCTCGTTCGCGGCCTCGATCGCCTCTTCCTCGTGGCCCAGGGCCGTCGAGATGATGAGGGTCAGGACGCGTCCGAGTGCGACGGCGCCGCCCTCCTCGCGGATGTGGACGAGCTTCTTCTGGATCTTCGAGACCGTGGTGTTCGGCATGTCGATCTTCATGGACGCCTCCAGGTCCGGCCGTCGCGGGCGAGCAGGGCGTCGGCGGATGCCGGACCCCACGTGCCGGGGCGGTACTGCTCGGGCTGGCCCTGCGTGGCCCAGAACTCCTCGATCGGGTCGAGGATCTTCCAGGACAGCTCGACCTCCTGGTGCCGCGGGAACAGCGGCGGGTCGCCGAGGAGCACGTCGAGGATGAGTCGCTCGTACGCCTCGGGGGATGCCTCGGTGAACGCGTGGCCGTAGCCGAAGTCCATCGTCACGTCGCGCACCTGGGTGCCGACGCCGGGGACCTTCGAGCCGAAGCGGAGCGTGACGCCCTCGTCCGGCTGCACGCGGATGACGAGCGCGTTCTGTCCGAGCGGCGACTGGCTGTTGCCGTAGACGTCCTCGGGGACGCGCTTGAACACGATGGCGATCTCGGTCACGCGGCGGCCGAGTCGCTTGCCGGCACGCAGGTAGAACGGGACGCCCTGCCAGCGACGGGTCGCGATGTCGAGCTTGATCGCCGCGTAGGTCTCGGTGCCGGACTGCGGGTCCATGCCCGCCTCGTCGAGGAACCCGAGCACCTTCTCGCCGCCCTGCCAGCCGCCGGCGTACTGTCCGCGCGCGGTGGCGGTCGACAGGTCCTCGGGCAGGCGCACGGCGGAGAGCACCTTCTCCTTCTCGGCACGCAGGTCGGCGGCCTTGAACGAGACGGGCTCCTCCATCGCGGTGAGCGCGAGGAGCTGCAGCAGGTGGTTCTGGATGACGTCGCGCGCTGCGCCGATGCCGTCGTAGTAGGCGGCACGTCCGGCGACGCCGATGTCCTCGGCCATCGTGATCTGGACGTGGTCGACGTAGTTCGAGTTCCAGATGGGTTCGTACATCTGGTTCGCGAAGCGGAGCGTCAGCAGGTTCTGGACGGTCTCCTTGCCGAGGTAGTGGTCGATGCGGAACACGTCGTCGGGGGCGAAGACGCTCTCGACGATCGCGTTCAGCTCGCGCGCGGTGCGGAGGTCGGAGCCGAACGGCTTCTCGACGACCACGCGGCTCCAGGAGCCGTCGCGCTTCTCGGTCAGGCCGGACAGCTTGAGCTGTTCGGTGACGACCGGGAACATCTTCGGCGGGATCGACAGGTAGAACGCGTGGTTTCCCAGCGTCCCGCGCTCGGCGTCGAGGTCGTCGACGGTCCGCTTGAGTTCGCGGAACGCCTCGGGGTCGTCGAACGAGCCCTGCACGAAGCGGATGCCCTGTTCGAGCTGACGCCAGACGTCCTCGTCGAACGGGGTGCGGGAGTGTTCCTTGACCGCGTCGTGCACGAGCTGGGAGAAGTCCTGGTCCTCCCAGTCGCGTCGGGCGAAGCCGACGAGCGCGAACCCCGGGGGCAGCAGCCCCCGGTTTGCCAGGTCGTAGACCGCGGGCATCAGCTTCTTGCGGGACAGGTCGCCCGTCACGCCGAAGATGATGAGCGTGCTCGGTCCCGCGATCCGGTTCAGTCGACGATCCGTGGGCAGTCGGAGCGGGTTGTGCTCCGGAGTGACAGCCACCGGTGACATGAGTCGGTGAACTCCTTCGGGGGTCAGTGTGAGACGGCGGAGGCGATGGCCGCGGTGGCGGCGCGCACGTCCGACGTCGTGAGGGTCAGGACCGGCCGGCCGTGCTGCGCGAGGACACTCGCGTCACCGGCGGCCTGGGCCTGGATGAGTCGGCCGAACGAGAAGGGACGGCCCGGGATCGCCAGGTCCTCCGCTTCGTCGGCCACGATCTGCAGGAAGACGCCGTTCGCGGGTCCGCCCTTGTGGTACTGCCCGGTCGAGTGCAGGAACCGCGGGCCGTACCCGAAGGTGACGGGGCGGCCTGTGCGCGCCGCGATCGCGTCGCGCAGCGACTCGAGGTCGCCGTTCGCGGTGCGGTCCACGTACGCCTGCACCGACACGTAGCCGGTCGCGTCGAGTCCGGACAGGAGGCCCGACACGGCTTCCGCGAGCGTCGTCCCGACGGGCAGTCCAGGCGTCGCGCGGACGGCGATGCCGTCCTCGGAGAACGCCGGCTCGGCCGGCACGGGACGGTCCTCGAGCAGTCCCCGGGTCGCGACCTTGGCGGCCTCGACGTCGGGCTGGTCGAACGGGTTGATGCCGAGCAGACGCCCGGCGACCGCGACGGCGTACTCCCAGACGAGGATCTGCCCACCGAGCGTGCCGGTGATCTCGACCTCGCCCTCGACGACGTGGCGCTCGTCCTCGCGCGATCCGACCAGGCGGATGACCTGGACGTCGGGCAGGCCGGCGGTGACCTCGGGGGAGTCGGGGTGCAGGACGACGGGCAGGAGACCGCGGCCGTCCTTGCCGGTCGACTCGGCGATCAGCTGCTCGACCCAGTCGCCGAAGCCGACGATGTGGGTGCCGTCCGGCACGATCGCGATCTTGTCGCGCAGCGGTTCCGTCCCGGCGAGGACCGCGCCGAGCACGAGCCCGGGGTTCTCGTCGAGGTCGACGGAGAGCAGTGCCGAGATGGCGTCCGCCTCGTCGAGGAGCTCCGCGATGTCCGCACCCGCGAGCCCCGAGGGCACGAGGCCGAACGCGGTGAGCGCGGAGTAGCGGCCGCCGACGGTCGGGTCGGCGGTGAAGACGCGGTACCCGGCCGCGGTCGCGGTGGCCTCGAGCTCGGAGCCCGGGTCGGTCACGACGACGATGCGGCGGGCGGGGTCGATGCCGGCGTCACGGAAGGCCTGCTCGTACACCCGACGCTGCGAGTCCGTCTCGAGCGTGGAGCCGGACTTCGACGACACGACGAGCACGGTGCGCTCGAGGTCGGTGGCGACGGCCGCCCGGACCTGGGCCGGGTCGGTCGAGTCGAGCACGGTCAGCGGGACGCCCGCGGTCCGGGTGATGACCTCGGGCGCGAGCGACGAGCCGCCCATGCCGGCGAGGACGACACGGTCGACCCCGTCGGCGATGAGCGACTCGCGCAGTGCAGACACCTCGGCGACGAGCGGGCGGGAGACCGAGACGGCCTCCACCCAGCCGAGGCGCTTCGACGCCTCGGCCTCGGCGTCGGCTCCCCACAGGTCGGCGTCCTGGGCGGTGATGCCCGAGGCCACCAGGTCAGCGACGAGCCGCGGGACCACCTGTTCGATGGCCCGCGCGGCATCGCCGCTGGCTGCGATGGAAACCGTCACTACTTCGCGCCCTCGAGCGCGGCCTTGACGGTGTCGACGAGCTCGCCCCACGACACGTTGAACTTGTCCACGCCCTCCTTCTCGAGGAGCGCCACGACGTCGTCGTAGTCGATGCCCTGCGCGGCGAGCTGGTCGAGGACCTGCTGCGCGTCGTCGAACGAGCCGGCGATCGCGTCGCCGTGGATCTCGCCGTGCTCGAAGGTCGCGTCGAGGGTCTTGCCCGGCATGGTGTTGACCGTGTTCGGGGCGGCGAGCTCGGTCACGTAGAGCGTGTCGGGGAGCGACGGGTCCTTGACGCCGGTCGAGGCCCACAGCGGGCGCTGCGTGTTCGCACCGGACTCGAGCAGGCCGAGGGCGCGCTCGGAGGCGAACGCCTCGGTCCAGACCTGGTAGGCGAGCTGCGCGTTGGCGATGCCGGCCTTCGACTTGAGGGCCTTGGCCTCGTCGGTGCCGACGGCGTCCAGGCGCTTGTCGATCTCGGAGTCGACGCGCGAGACGAAGAACGAGGCGACCGAGTGGATCTTGGAGAGGTCGTGGCCGGCGGCCTTGGCCTTCTCGAGCCCACCGAGGTAGGCGTCGATGACGGCGCGGTAGCGCTCGAGCGAGAAGATCAGCGTGACGTTGACGGAGATGCCGGCGCCGATGACCTCGGTGATGGCCTCGAGGCCCTCGACCGTGGCGGGGATCTTGATGAGGACGTTCTCGCGACCGACCTTCTCGAACAGGAACTTGGCCTGCTCGATGGTCTTCTCGGTCTCGTGGGCCAGGCCCGGCTCGACCTCGATCGAGACACGGCCGTCGAAGCCCTTGGTCTCGTCGTAGATCGGCTTGAAGACGTCGGACGCGTTCGCGACGTCCTGCGTGGTGATCTCGAAGATCGCCTCGGTGACCTCGGTGCCCGCAGCGGCGAGCTCCTTGACCTGCGAGTCGTAGCGCTCGCCCTTGGCGAGGGCCGACGCGAAGATCGTCGGGTTCGTCGTCACGCCGACGACGTTCTTCTGCTCGATGAGCTCGGTGAGCTTGCCGGTCTCGAGGAGCTCACGGGAGAGGTCGTCGAGCCAGATGCTCACGCCGACCGCGGAGAGGGCGGCGGTGGGGGTGGTGTCAGCCATGTGTTTCTCTTCTTCTTTCGTCGACCGGCCCGGCGTCGTGGCGACGACCGGAGCCGTGGAGTCGTGGTGTGGGGGGCCGGGAGGTGGCTGGCGGAGGCGAGCCGCGCCTCCCGGCAGAAGGGCCGGATCCGGGTGACCGGACCCGGCCCCGGTGGGTCAGGAAGCCGCGATCGATTCCTTCGCGGCGGCGACGACGTGCTCCGTCGTGAAGCCGAACTCCTTGAAGAGCGTCTGGTAGTCGGCCGAGGCACCGAAGTGCTCGATCGAGACGCTGCGGCCCTTGTCGCCGACGATGTCGCGCCAGCTCATGGCGATGCCGGCCTCGACCGACACGCGTGCGGTGACGTCCTTCGGGAGCACCTGGTCCTGGTAGTTCTCGGACTGGGCGCGGAACCACTCGAGCGACGGTGCGCTGACGACGCGGGCGTTGATGCCCTCGCCCTTGAGCTGCTCGCGGGCCTCGACGGCGATCTGGACCTCGGAACCGGTCGCGATGAGGATCACGTCCGGGGTGCCGTTCGGCGCCTCGGCCAGGATGTACGCACCCTTGGCGACGTTCTTCGCCGACGCGAAGGTCTCACCCGACGCCTCGCCCTCGCCACGCTCGAAGACGGGGAGGTTCTGACGGCTCAGCGCGATGCCGGCCGGGCGGTCGGTGTGCTTGAGCATCTCGAGCCAGGCGTAGGCGACCTCGTTGGCGTCGGCGGGGCGGACCACGTCGAGGCCGGGGATCGCACGGAGCGAGGAGATCTGCTCGATCGGCTGGTGCGTCGGGCCGTCCTCGCCGAGGGCGACGGAGTCGTGCGTCCAGACGTAGATCGCCGGCGCCTGCATGAGCGCGGCGAGACGGACCGCCGGACGCATGTAGTCGCTGAAGATGAGGAACGTGCCGCCGAAGGGGCGGGTGTTCCCGTGCAGCACGATGCCGGACAGGATCGAGCCCATCGCGTGCTCGCGGATGCCGAAGTGCAGCACCCGGCCGTACGGGTCGGTGCTCCAGGCCTTCGTCGAGGCCTCGGCCGGACCGAAGGACTTGGCGCCCTCGATCGTGGTGAGGTTCGACTCGGCGAGGTCCGCCGAACCACCCCAGAACTCGGGCATGAGCGGCGCGATGGCGTTGATGACCTTGCCGGAGGCGGCGCGGGTCGAGACGGCCTTGTCGGTCGGGAAGACCGGCAGCGCCTCCTCGAGGCCCTCGGGGAGCTCGCCCGCGTTGATGCGGTCGAGGATCGCCTTCTTCTCCGGGTTGGCCGCGGCCCACGCGTCGAAGGTCTTCTGCCACTCGGCGTGCTCGGCCTGGCCCTTGGCGACGGCGCCGCGGGTGTACTCGAGGACCTCGGGGTCGACGTGGAAGGTCTGCTCGGGGTCGAAGCCGAGGACCTCCTTGAGGCCCTTCAGCTCCTCGCCACCGAGGGCGGAGCCGTGGATCTTGCCGGAGTTCTGCTTGGTCGGCGACGGCCAGCCGATGATCGTCTTGAGGACGATGAGCGACGGCTTGTCGGAGACGGCCTTGGCGGCCTCGACCGCGGCGAAGAGCGCCTCTGCGTCCTCCGAGTACTCGCCGGTCTGCTTCCAGTCGACGGTCTGGACGTGCCAGCCGAGGGCCTCGTAGCGGTCCGGGACGCTCTCCGAGAAGGAGATGTCGGTGTCGTCCTCGATCGAGATCTGGTTCGAGTCGTAGAAGACCACGAGGCGACCGAGCTGCTGGCGGCCGGCGAGGCTCGCGGCCTCGTTCGTGACGCCCTCCTGCATGTCGCCGTCACCGGCGATCACGTAGGTGAAGTGGTCGAACGGCGACTCGCCGTCGGCGGTCTCCGGGTCGAACAGGCCGCGCTCGAAGCGCTGCGCGTAGCCGAAGCCCACGGCGCTGGCGAGGCCCTGGCCGAGCGGGCCGGTGGTGATCTCGACACCGTCGGTGTGGCCGTACTCCGGGTGACCCGGGGTCTTCGAGCCCCACTTGCGCAGGTGCTGGAGGTCCTCGAGCTCGAGGCCGTATCCGTGCAGGTAGAACTGCACGTACTGCAAGATCGAGGCGTGACCGGCGGAGAGGATGAAGCGGTCGCGGCCGATCCAGGTGGAGTCGCTCGGGTCGCGACGCATCACCTTCTGGAAGAGCAGGTGGGCGAGCGGAGCGAGGCTCATCGCGGTGCCGGGGTGACCGTTGCCGGCGGCCTCGACCGAGTCGGCGGCGAGTACGCGGGCCGTGTCGACGGCCTTCCGGTCGATGGCGTCCCAGGTGAATTCAGCCACTTGGATGTTGACCCTTCTTGATGCGACATGTGCGAGGGCTCGTGCCATCGCACGGACATGTGGCCATCCCGGGGCCGAGTCGTGTCGCCGTCGAGCGGCGGCCGACCGGCTCGTCACGCCGACGTCATCGGGGCACGCACTGCGGGAGGGCATGTCCAGCATAGTGACCCGGCACTCAGAGGGGGTTCAGGAGACCTCCGAAGTCGGCGCCCGGGCAGCCGTCGGTGCTCCCCGCCGGGCGTGTCGGCGGCGTCGGGGTCCGCCGCGGATCCGGTCGGGATGTCGGAGCGGGGCACCGTCGCGGCGCTTCCATCGCGTAAACTGATCGGGACCCGTGGACATTCCGGGTCAGCGCATGCCCGGACGCCGCCGCAGTCGTCCACCGAGTGTGCGAGCTGATGCGAACAGACTGAGGTTCCCTTGCCGACTGCCACCGTGACCCGGCCAGACACCGACCGACCCCGTTCGGTCCTGTCGCGCAAGGTCCGTGCGTACGTCTCGTTGACGAAGCCGCGCGTGATGGAGCTGCTGCTCGTCACCACGGCGCCGACGATGTTCCTGGCCGAGCGCGGTGTGCCGGATCTGTGGCTCGTCTTCTGGACGATGCTCGGCGGCGCGATGTCCGCCGGCTCCGCGTCGGCGTTCAACTGCTACATCGACCGCGACATCGACCGCCTCATGAAGCGGACGAGCACGCGGCCGCTCGTCACCGGCGAGCTCTCCGACCGCGAGGCCCTCGTGTTCTCGTGGGTCCTCGCCGTGCTCTCCACGGCGGTGCTCGGGTTCCTGGTGAACTGGCTCGCCGCCGCGCTGAGCGTCGTCGCGATCCTCATCTACGTGTTCGTGTACACGCTGTGGCTCAAGCGCCGCACCCCGCAGAACATCGTCTGGGGCGGCTCCGCGGGCTGCATGCCCGTCCTCATCGGCTGGGCCGGCGTCACCGGGTCGCTCACCTGGGCCCCGGTCATCCTGTTCATGGTCATCTTCCTCTGGACGCCGCCGCACTACTGGCCGCTCTCGATGAAGTACCGCGACGACTACGACGCCGCCGACGTCCCGATGCTCGCCGTCGTCCGCGGCCGCACCGTCGTCGGCCTGCAGGTGGTCCTGTACGCCTGGGCGACGCTCGTCTGCTCGCTCCTCCTCATCCCGGTCGCGCACATGGGGCCGCTCTACACGGTCGTCGCACTGGCCGGCGGCATCTGGTTCGTCGTCGAGGCCCACCGGCTGTACTCGCGGGCGATCCAGCACGTCGAGCACGTGCAGCCGATGCGCGTCTTCCACAGCTCGATCACCTACCTGACGCTGCTCTTCATCGCCGTGGGCATCGACCCGCTGCTGCCGCAGGTCTTCACCTTCTAGGCCGGGGCGTCGCCGCTGGGCGACGTCCGTGTCGTCGAGGCGCCGCCGGGGACGGCGGCGCCTCGTGCGTCGCGGGGCGTGCCGGCCGACGTCGGTCCGCTGCGACGCACGACGTGCCCGACCGGCGGCCGGGAGGCCCGTGG
>NZ_MJGO01000011.1 GCF_001864895.1 Curtobacterium sp. MCBA15_009 | reverse complement strand
GCCTCCCGTCCGACGTCAGGTGACTCTGGCGCGAACGCGACAGGCGCACGCGGAACGTTCGCGGGAAGCTGTCGCTCTCGCGGAGTGATCGCGACAGACCGGGGTGCGACGCGCGCGGGTGGCGCGCCAGTCGCCTCCGTCGGGGGTCCGGGAGTAAACTGACGGCGCACGCACCGCGTTCCCGCGTGCCGCGTCGATCCCGGACGCAGCCGTCGGTCACTTGACCGACGCGGGGACCGGGCCGTGACCGCCTCGTGGAGGCGTCGCGTGCGTGTGACGACGCCGGATCCCGGCGCGGACCGTCGCACCCGGCGCTGAGCAGGCGCTCGCGGTGGAACGGCCCGCGGGAGTCCACCGGACGTCCCGATGCGGGGACCGGCGTACTGGCGGGCCACGGTGGCCCGCGGAGACACCGGAGCCGCGACGGGCGCCGGTGCAGGACTTCCCGCCCTCGGGCGGCTCGCCCGCACGAACGGGCGGAACAGGAGGAGCGTTGGCTCGATCAGGCACCCGGCGAGCTGCCGGCGGGACGCGGACCGCGTCACGTCGCACCCGGCCGCTGGACAACGACGGCGTGATCCCCGTCCTCGCCCGCGCAGTGCGCGAGGTCGAGGCGGCGGCGCAGCGCGGACCGCTCAAGGCGTCGAACCGGACGAAGTTCCAGGCCGTCGCCCTGCTCATGCGCGAGGAGCGCGCGCGGGTGAAGGCGGACACCGACCTCACCGACGCGCAGCGCGCCGAGCAGCTCAAGCGGCTCGACGGCGTGGCGACGATCCTCGCGAAGACGGCGGCGCGGGACACCAGCGTCATCCAGCTCCTCGCCGAAGAGGTGCAGGTCTCCGAGGCGACCCGCGCGGTGAAGCGCGACATGATGATCGCCGGCGGCATGGAGCTGCAGCCGGAGGACCTCGTGATCGCGGCGGAACCGGCGCCCGTCGTCGAGACGCCGGTGCGCGCGGTCGTGCCGCAGGCCGTCGTGCAGCGCCAGCTCGCGAACCCCTTCATGGCCCCGGACTTCGCCCTCGCCGACCAGCCCGTCGCGCACCCGCGTCGCCTGGCGAACTGGGAGCTGTTCGGCCCGCTGTTCAAGTCGTTCGAGTACGGCGCGGGCGGGGGAGCGGCGTCGATGCCGCTGCCGGAGCCGACGTCGCTGCACTCGCGCTCGGGCACCACGCTCATGAAGCACCAGGCCGAACTCGTGGCCGCCGCGTCGCAGGGGCACCGGACGTTCCTGCTCGCCGACGAGCCGGGCCTCGGCAAGACGGCGCAGTCGCTGCTCGCCGCCGACGCCGCGAACGCGTTCCCGCTGCTCGTCGTCGTGCCGAACGTCGTCAAGACGAACTGGGCCCGCGAAGCCGAACGCTGGGTGCCGAACCACCGCGCGACGGTCATCCACGGGGACGGCAACGACCTCGACGGGTTCGCCGACATCGTCATCGTGAACTACGAGATCCTCGACCGGCACGCCGGCTGGCTCGGGAACTTCGGGTTCAAGGGCATGGTCGTCGACGAGGCGCACTTCATCAAGAACAAGGACTCGCAGCGCGCCCGGTTCGTGCTGCAGATCGCCGACCGCATCCGGCAGCGCACCGCCGCGCCGCTGCTCATGGCGCTGACCGGTACGCCGCTCATCAACTCGGTCGAGGACTTCCGCACCATCTGGGAGTACCTCGGCTGGATCGACGACAAGAAGCCGCGCGCGAAGCTCATGAACGAGCTCGAGGAGATCGGCCTGACCCCGGCCGACCCCGGGTTCTTCGTCGAGGCCCGCCGCGCCGTCATCGACCAGGGCATCGTCCGACGCCGCAAGGTCGACGTCGCCGCGGACATCCCGGCCCGCCGGATCGCCGACATCCCCGTCGAGCTCGACGGTGACGAGGGCCGCTCCATCCGCGACGCCGAGCGCGAGCTCACCGCGAAGCTCGTCCGCCGCTACCACCAGGCGCTCGACGCCCGCACCGGGCAGGACCCGGTCGTCGGCATCGACCACAAGCTCGTCCGGCAGGTCGCGCGCTGGGAGCTCGAGGACCAGGACGCCTCGTCGACCGGCGAGAACGTGTTCTCGATGGTCCGCCGCATCGGTCGCGCCAAGGCGCAGCTCGCGGCCGACTACGCGGCGCAGCTCGCCTCGAACGTCGGCAAGGTCGTGTTCTTCGCGAAGCACCTCGACGTGATGGACCAGGCGGAAGAGGTCTTCGCTCGCCGGGGCCTGCGCACCGCCACGATCCGCGGCGACCAGACCCCGACGCAGCGCACGGCCGAGATCGACGCGTTCGTGAACGACCCCGACGTCGCCGTCATCGTCTGCTCGCTCACCGCGGCGGGCGTCGGCCTCAACCTGCAGGTGTCGTCGAACGTCGTGCTCGCCGAGCTGTCGTGGACGAGCGCCGAGCAGACCCAGGCGATCGACCGCGTGCACCGCATCGGGCAGGAAGAGCCCGTCACCGCGTGGCGCATCATCGCCGCGCAGACGATCGACACGAAGATCGCCGAGCTCATCGACTCGAAGGCGTCCCTGGCCGCCCGCGCGCTCGACGGTTCCGACGAAGAGGTCGTCGACTCCGGCGACATCCAGCTCGACGCGATGGTCGCGCTGCTGACCGAGGCGCTCGGGGGCTAGCGCGCGCGTCGCGCGGTGCGGGGGCGGCGCGCGTCGCGCGTCGCGCATTCGTCTCGCACGACCGAAGTCCGTCCGGACCACGCGATCACGCGGTCCGGACGGACTCGTGTCGTGCGGGGCTCCGCCGCTCAGATGCGGGACTGCACCTCGGCGAGCGACGGGTTCGTCGCGGTGCTGCCGTCCGGGAACACCAGGGTCGGGACGGTCTGGTTGCCGCCGTTGACCTCGGCGACGAGCTCGGCCGTGCCCGGCGTCTGCTCGATGTCGACCTCGGTGAAGGGCACGCCGGCCTTCGACATCTGGTTCTTCAGCCGGGCGCAGTAGCCGCACCAGCTCGTCGTGAACATCGTGACCCCGCCGGCGTCGGGGGTGAACTGCTCGCGGGTGATCGTGTCGCTCATGGCAGCAGGCTAACCCCTTCTCCTGAGGGGCTTGCGGCGCTTGTTCTACATAGGTAGGTTCACTGCATGGAACCGATCCGACGCGTGACCGCCCCCACGCTCGACGTGCTCGAGGCACTGCTCGCCGGGGACGGTCCGACCTGGGGGCTGCTCGTCATCAAGGCGACCGGCAGGCAGGCCGGCACCGTGTACCCGATCCTCGAGCGGCTCGAGCGACAGGGGTGGGTGGCGTCGTCGTGGGACGACGACGCCGACCGCCCCGGCCCGCGCCGGCGGTTGTACGAGTTCACCGCGGACGGCGTCGTCGCCGCGCGGGAGCTCGTCGCCGCCCGCCCCGCGGCCGCAGTGTCCACCCGGGCTGCCCGGCCGTCGAGCCGGCCGGTGACCCCGTGAGCGCACTCGACCGGGTGCTGCTGGGAGCGGCCCTGGCGGCCTCGCCCGCAACGCACCGCGCTGCACGACGCGAGCAGTGGACCGCCGACGTCCGCGACGCCCGCGAACTCGACCTGTCGCCGACCGCACTCGCCTTCGGCGCCCTGACCACCGCGCTGTTCCACCGACGCGCACCGCACCGATCGTCCTGGGGGGACTCGATGACCACACTGCCCACGCCCGTCCGCGCCGCGCCGCACACCATCCGCACGATCCCCGTGCTCATCGCACTCGCCGTGCTGTCCTTCGTGGTCGCCGCCGGCGTCCTCGCACTCCTGCAGCGGTACAACGGCCTGCCCGAGGCGCGTCCGGTGTTCGACCTGGTCGGCGTCGGGATGGCGGTGGTGCCGGGCCTCGCCGTCGCGACGAGCCTCCTGCTGGCGTCCGGCGTCCCGCGTCGGCGTCGTGGCCTCGGAGTGATCGCGACACTCGCCGTCGCCGCCGTCTGGTGGGCGGTCACCGACGGGACGCTGCACGTGCCCGGGTACGGGTCGCTGCAGGTCGGGCTCGTCGCCGCCGGGTTCCTCGCGGCCTGGCTCGTGACGCTCCGCCGCCCACTGTGGACGCTCTCGCTGCTCGTCCTGCCGTTGGTCGCCACCGTCGTGGTCACCCCGCTCGCGAACGCGGTGATCGCCGTCGGGCTGTCCTACTCGGTCATGACCCTCGTGTGGTGGGCCGGGCAGCTCGTCCCGTTCCTCGTCGCCGTCGTCGCCGGGGTGGTGGCCTCGCGGTTCTCCACGGATGCCCCGGTGGTGGTCGAGCCGCACGGTGAAGCCCTGGTAGACAAGAGCGTGTGAGCGACACACACCTCGAGATCGAGCGCACCTACGACCTGCCGACGGGCGGTGCGCTGCCCGACCTCGTCGGGGCGGGTGGCATCATCCGCACCGAGCACCAGGAGCCGTTCGAGCTCGACGCGACCTACTGGGACACCGAGCGCTACGACCTCGTGGCATCGCGGGTGACGGTCCGCCGCCGCACCGGGGGCCCGGACGCCGGATGGCACATCAAGCGCTCCGAGTCGGACACGGTGCGGCACGAGCAGCACTTCCCGCTGACCGACGACGCCGACACCGTGCCGACCGAGGTCCTGGCCGCCCTGTTCACCGAGCGTCGCGGCCGCGGCCTGCGCCCCGTCGTCCGCATCACGACGACCCGCACCGTCACCCGGCTCCTCGACGAGGACGGCGACCAGGTCGCAGAACTCGCCGACGACCAGGTCACGGCCCAGCGGCTCGACGACGAAGCGCCCGAGACCCCGCGCACCTGGCGCGAGGTCGAGGTCGAGACGGTCCCGGGCGTCGACGCCCAGGTCGCGCACGAGCTCTTCGCGGCACTCGACGGACGCTTCGCGGCCGTCGGTGCCGGCCCCGCCGCCGTCGCGTCCAAGCTGGCACGCGGGCTCGCCGGCGCACCGGCACCGCGCCTCCGCACCGAGGAGAAGCCGGACAAGGGCACGACCGCGCGCGTCCTCGCGAAGCGGCTGCGGAAACTGCGCACCGCCCTGCTCGGCCAGGAGGCCCGGCTCCGCTCCGGCGACACCGCCGACCTCCGGCAGACGGCCGCGACCACCCTCGAGATCGCCGCGATCCTCGACTCGTACCGCCCGGCGTTCCCCGACGGCGACGCCGTCGACCGCGCCGCCCAGGCCGCCGACGACCTCGCCGCCGTCACCGCGCGCGCCGCGCTGGCCGAGTACCTCATCGACCGCCTGCCGCGTGCGTCCACCCCCGCGCAGGACGACCTCATCGACGCGATGACCCGCGAGCGCATCCTCGCCTCCACCCGGGAACGCCGCGACCAGGCCGTGCGGGACGTCGTCGCCTCGCTGCACGGCGAGCCCTTCCTCGAACTGCTCGACGCCCTCGACGACGCGGTGGAGCGCCCCGCGCCGACGGAGTGGTCCCTCCGCTCGCCGAAGAAGGCCGCGCAGGACGTCGTCGCCGTCGTCAAGCCGCACGTCCGCGAGCTCGTGCAGGCCGCCGTGGCCGACGACGTCTCGGACACCGCCGCCGAGCGCGAGGCCGCCGACCGCGCCACGACCGAAGCCGCCTGGCAGGCCACGATGCGGGCCCGGCTCGCGATGGACGTGCTCGGCGACGACGCCTTCCCGCACGCGCTCTGGAAGCGCATCGGCACCGCGGCCGACGTGCTCACCGAGCGGGTGCGCTCCCTGCACGCCCTCGACACGCTGCGGACGAACGCGGCGATCGCGGAGCGCGGGGGCGAGGGCACGTTCGGCTACGGCGTCCTCGCCGGCGACCGGGTGCGCCTGGCGGACGAGTCCTACGACGAGGCGGTGCACGCGCTCAACCGCGTGTGAGCGCGCTGCGCGCCGCGTACGGTGCGTGCGCTGCGTGGTGCGTGGCGCGTGCGCTGCGCTCGCTCGGTGAGCAGAAGAGGTCGGGTCCCACGTCCGGACCCGACCTCTTCTGCTCACGGAGTGCGACGGAGCATGCTCAGCCGGCGGCGATCGGGCTCGCCGACGCCGCCGCGGGCGTCTCGTCCGCCAGCCCGAGCACGTCGAGGAGCCAGGCGAGCTCGAACGCCCGCTCCTTCCACGACGCGTAGCGACCGCTGACGCCGCCGTGGCCGGCGGACATCTCCGTCTTCAGCAGCACCGGTGCCCCGACCTCGCGCAGCTTGGCCGTCCACTTCGCCGGCTCGACGTAGAGCACGCGGGTGTCGTTGATCGAGGTCACCGCGAGGATCTGCGGGTACTGCACGTCGTCGCGGACGTTCTCGTACGGGGTGTACTCGCTCATGTAGCGGTAGACCTCGGCGTCGTGCAGCGGGTCACCCCACTCGTCCCACTCGATGACGGTGAGCGGCAGGTCCGGGTCGAGGATGCTCGTCAGGGCATCGACGAACGGCACTGCGGCCAGGATGCCGGCGAACCGCTCGGGCGCGAGGTTGGCGACCGCGCCCATCAGGAGCCCACCCGCGCTGCCGCCCTCGGCCACGAGCCGGTCCGCGCTCGTCCGGCCGGACTCGATCAGGTGCTCGGCGACCGCGACGAAGTCGGTGAACGTGTTCTTCTTCGTCAGGGTCTTGCCGTTCTCGTACCAGTGCCGGCCCATCTCGCCACCGCCGCGCACGTGGGCGACGGCGAACACGACGCCGCGGTCGAGCATCGACAGGCGCATGACGCTGAAGCCGGGGTCGATCGAGTGCTCGTACGAGCCGTAGCCGTACAGGTGCAGCGGGGCGGGCGTGCCCTCGTCGACGGCGTCGCGGCGCCACACGAGCGACACCGGGATCCGGGTGCCGTCCGCGGCGGTCGCCCAGTCGCGCTCCTGCACGTAGTCGGCGGGGTCGTACCCGCCGAGCACGGGCTGCCGCTTGAGGACGGTGACCTCGCCCGTCGCCAGGTCGAGGTCGCTCACCTCGGACGGGGTGACGAACGACGTGTACCCGATGCGCAGGGTCGGCTGCTCCCACTCGGGGTTGCCGCCGAGACCGGCCGAGAAGAGTGCCTCGTCGAACGGGACCTCGTGCGCGTCGCCGTAGCCGTCGCCCTCGATCGGGATGATCGCGATGCGGGGGAGTGCCTCGGAGCGGTACTCGAGCGCGAGGTGGCCGGCGAAGGCGTCGACCGACTCGATGCGACGTTCGCTGTGGTGCGCGACGACGACGCGGCGGTCGCGGTCCGAGGTCGGGTCGTCGGCGGGGACGTCGACGAGCTCGAAGTTCTCGGCACCGTCGTTGTGCAGCACCAGGAACCGGTCGCTGCCGCCGACGATGGCGTGCTCGATCTCGTACTCGACGCCCTCGCGGCGGGGCCAGACGACCTGGAACTCACCGGTCGGGTCGGCGGCGTCGAGGACGTGCGCCTCGGACGTGATCTTCGAGCCGAGCTCGATGACGATGTACTGCGAGGACCGGGTCACGCCGACCCCGACCCAGTAGCGGTCGTCGGGCTCCTCGAACACCAGGACGTCCTCGGTGGCGGCGGTACCGACCGCGTGCCGCCAGATCTTGTCGGGACGCCAGGACTCGTCGACCGTGGGGTAGAAGACGTAGCGGCCGGCCGGGTCGAACGTCGCGCCCGCCCCGGTGTTCGGGATCGCGTCGCCGAGGTCGGTGCCCGAGGCAAGGTCGCGCACGTGCAGGGTGTACCGCTCGTCGCCCTCGACGTCGATGCCGTAGACGAGTCGGGTGCCGTCGTCGCTGATGTCGTAGGTGCCGAGCGAGAAGAACTCGTGGCCGTCGGCCAGGGCGTTGCCGTCGAGGACGACCTGCTCGCCGGGGAGCGTCGACTCGCCCTCGGGGACGGCGGGCGGGGTCCAGTCGTCGGGGCCGGCGATCGGCGCGCGGCAGTGCACGCCGTACTGGCTGCCCTCGGCGGTGCGGGTGAAGTACCACCAGTCGCCCATGCGCACCGGGACCGAGAGGTCGGTCTCCTGCACGCGGCTCTTCACCTCGTCGAAGACGCGGTCGCGCAGCGCTGCGAGGTGGTCGGTCGCGGCGGCGGTGTGCGCGTTCTCGGCCTCGAGGTAGGCGAGGGTGTCGGGGGACTCCTTGTCCCGCAGCCACTCGTAGTCGTCGACGAAGTCGATGCCGTGGTGGGTCCGCGTGACGGGCCGCTTGGCGGCGCTGGGCGGGGTGGCCTGGGTGTGCTCGCTGCTCACCGTCCCACCCTATTCGAGTGCCCTGACGCAGGCCCTGCCTCCGCCCGCGCTCACGCCGCCGCGCCACGCTCGCACACGGCGGCCTGCACGCGCTGCTCGAAGGCCTCGAGCTCGGTGACGACGGCGGGTGCGACCCAAGCCCGGTCCCGTCGGCGGCGGGTGACGGGGCGGAGCACACCGGCCCGGACGAGGTCGTCCGCGACGCGGTCGGGGTCGGCCCCCGGCACCAGGTCCTGCAGGTGGTCCTCGGTCAGCACCGGATCGGCCGCGAGGGCCCGTCCGACCGCGGCGTGCGGGGCGGAGGCGCACGGCCCGGCAGCCCGGTCGGCCTCGTGCTCGGCGAGCAGCAGTGCGGTGAGCGAGGCCTCGTCGCACACCGTGCCGAGGGCGAGTGCGAGGTCCACGACGAACTCGTCGACCCGGCCCGCGCGGTAGCGCTCCAGGTGCCGGAAGTAGCGCTCGCGGTCGGCGGCCAGCGCGGTCGCGATCGGTGCGGTCACGGTGGTCGTGACGCCACGCCGCCGCAGGACCGCGCCGATCAGGGCACGCCCGATGCGACCGTTGCCGTCGGTGAAGGGGTGGATCGACTCGAACTGTGCGTGGGCGATCGCCGCCTGTGCGACCGGGTGCAGGTCGACGCGGTGCACGAACGCGAGCAGGTCGGCCATGAGCGGTGGGACGAGCTCGGGCGGCGGCGGGACGTACGTCGCCAGCCGGGGCGTCCGGCCGCCGCCGATCCAGTTCTGCACGTCGCGCCAGCGGCCGGCGTACCGACCGTCGACGGGGTCGTCCCGCATGAGCCGCCGGTGAGCGTCGAGCAGGGTGGCCTCGGTGACCTCGCCGGAGTCGGCTGCGGCGACGAGCCCCTCGACGGCCCCGGCGGCGCGGACGACCGCGGTGGCGCCCGGGTTCGCCCGGACCCCGACGAGCGCCCGTGCCAGGTCGTCGACCGAGGCCGACTCGTCCTCGATCCGGGACGACGCCAGGGCCTCGGTCCGGCCGAGCACGAGGCCGAGCGGCGCGAGGCGCGATCCGTGGTGGACGTCGAGCGAGCGGAGGGCGGCGGCGCTCCGGTCGAGCAGCGCCAGCGTCCGGGTGTCCGGCCGCCACCGGACCCGGGCGATCCGTGGGGGCAGGGCGACCCGGACGCTCGTCAGCTGACGGTCGGCCCGAGGGCCCCGGGACGCACTGCGCCACGGTCGGTCGGCGTGCCCGTGGACGGGCCAGGTCTCGCTCCGGTGTGCCATGCGGCGACGCTAGGGCCTGCTGCACGCCGGACGCCAGGCATCGGTATTTCGCAGCCACGACGACCACGACCACGACCACGAGCACGAGCACGCGCACGCGCTCGCGCTCGCGCTCGCGAGCACGCGCACGCGCACGCGTACGCGCACGACCGGACGCCTGCGCCCGACCACGACGACGGCGCCCTCGCGTAGCGTCGGTGGCATGAGCAACTCCTTCGCGATCACCGGTGCCCACGTCGTCCCCGTCGCCGCCCCCGCCTTCGACGGCGGTGCCGTCGTCGTCGAGGACGGCCGCATCACCGCCGTCGGCCCCGACGTCACCCCGCCCGAGGGCATGCCGGTCGTCGACGCCGCCGGCTCCTGGCTGCTGCCCGGCTTCGTCGAGTCGCACGGCCACGTCGGCATCCACGAGGAGGCGAACGGCGAGGCCGGCAACGACACGAACGAGATGACCGGCCCGAACATGGCCGGGGTGCGGGCGATCGACGCCGTCGACATCGACGACGAAGGCTTCCGTGACGCGCTCGCCGGCGGCATCACGAGCATCGTGGTGAAGCCCGGCTCCGGCAACCCGATCGGTGGGCAGACCGTCGCGATCAAGACGTGGGGCGGTCGCACGATCGACGAGCAGCTCATCTCCGACGCGGTCAGCGTGAAGAGCGCCCTCGGCGAGAACCCGAAGCGGGTCTACGGCGGCAAGGGTCAGACCCCGTCGACCCGGCTCGGCGTCGCGAAGATCATCCGCGACGCGTTCGTCGAGGCGCAGCACTACCAGGCCGCCCGCGATGCCGCAGCCGCGAAGGGCGAGCCGTTCGCGCGCGACCTCACGAAGGAGACGCTCGTCCGGGTGCTCGACGGCGAGCTCGTCTGGGACCAGCACACCCACCGCCACGACGACATCGCGACCGCCGTCCGCCTGTCCGAGGAGTTCGGCTACCGCCTCGTCGTGAACCACGGCACCGAGGCGCACAAGATCGCCGACGTCCTCGCCGAGAAGGACATCCCCGTCATCTACGGTCCGCTGTTCACGAGCCGGTCGAAGGTCGAGCTGCGCGACCGCGGCATCCCGAACCTCGCGACGATCGCCGCCGCCGGCGTCCGGGTCGCGATCACCACGGACGCGCCGGTCGTGCCGATCAACATGCTCGTCGACCAGGCGACCGCCGCCGTGAAGGAGGGCCTGCCGGCCCAGACCGCGCTGGAGGCGCTGACGGTCAACCCGGCGGACTTCCTCGGCTTCGGTGACCGCGTCGGCCGCCTGGCGGCGGGCTACGACGCCGACCTCGTCCTGTGGGACGGCGACCCGCTCGACGCGTCCAGCCGCGCGACGCGCGTCTGGATCGACGGCCGGCCCGTTTTCGAGTGGGCCGACGGAGCCGGGGTCACCACACCGCGCTGGTGACGCCGTGGAGGCCGGGAGGCCCGGGTCGC
>NZ_MJGO01000010.1 GCF_001864895.1 Curtobacterium sp. MCBA15_009 | reverse complement strand
CATGATGTGGATCCTTTGCTCTGAGGGACACTCCGGCCGGGGGCCGAACGAATGCTTCTGTGCGTACGCTGAACACCGGCCGTTCACGACCGGAGAGCGCCCTGGGCTTTTGCCCTGTGCAAGTGATTCGGTACCCCGCGCGGAACGGATTGGAACGACTTTTCCTGGGCTTCTCCGACCACCGGGTTCGTACCGTGGGGGCATGGCCGCAGCACACATCCACTCCACCGACCGACTCCGGGCGATCGACGCCTGGTGGCGAGCCGCGAACTACCTCACGGTCGGGCAGATCTACCTGCTGGACAACCCGATGCTGGAGCGGCCGATCGAGCCCTCCGACGTCAAGCCGCGACTGCTCGGGCACTGGGGCACCTCCCCCGCCCTGAACCTCGTGTACGCGCACTGCAACGCGGTGATCGCGGACACCGGTCGGCAGTTCCTCTACGTGTGCGGCCCTGGGCACGGCGGCCCGGCGATGAACGCGAACGCCTGGCTCGACGGCACGTGGGGCGAGCTGTACCCGGACCACGACCTGCAGCGCTTCTTCCGGCAGTTCTCGTTCCCCGGCGGCATCCCGTCGCACGCCGCGCCCGAGACGCCCGGTTCGATCAACGAGGGCGGCGAGCTCGGCTACTCCCTCGCGCACGCGTACGGCGCGGCACTGGACAACCCGGACCTGGTCGTCGCGTGCGTCGTCGGTGACGGCGAGGCCGAGACCGGTCCGCTCGCCGCCTCGTGGCAGGCGCACACCTTCCTCGACCCGGTGTCCGACGGTGCGGTGCTGCCGATCCTCAACCTGAACGGGTGGAAGATCGCGAACCCGACCGTGCTCGCACGCATCCCGGAGGCCGACCTCACCGCGTACTTCCGCGGGCTCGGCTACGAGCCGCTCGTCGTCGACTCCCGCCGCGTCGACGACGACCCGTTCGCCGTGCACGCCCTGTTCGAGGGCGCGCTGCGTCGGGCCCTGGCGAGCATCGACGACATCCAGGCCGCCGCCCGCGCCCAGGCCGAGCGCGCCGCCGCCGGGCAGCCCGCCGGTGCCGCGGACCTCCGCCCGCGCTGGCCGATGATCGTGCTGCGCACCCCGAAGGGCTGGACCGGCCCGAAGGAGGTCGACGGCGAGCGCGTCGAGGGCACCTTCCGCGCGCACCAGGTGCCGCTGCCCGCGGTGCGCGAGGACGATGCCCACCGCGCCCAGCTCGAGGAGTGGATGCGGTCCTACCGTGCCGACGAGCTGCTCGACGACGCCGGCCACCCCACGGGCATCCTCACGTCGATCCGGCCGACCGGGGAGACCCGGATGAGCGCGACCCCGCACGCGAACGGCGGCCGCATCCGCACCGCGCTCGACCGTCCGTCGCTCGAGCCGTACGGTGTCGAGGCGGGGTCGACGGCCTCGGCCACCGGCACCCTCGGTCCGTGGGTCGCGGAGCTCATCAGCCGCAACGCGTCGTCCTTCCGCCTGTTCGGCCCGGACGAGACGATCTCGAACAAGCTCGACGCCGTGTTCGACGTCACCTCGCGCGTGTGGCGGGCGCAACGGTCCCCGGACGACGAGCACCTGTCCGCCCGCGGCCGCGTCACCGAGGTCCTGTCCGAGCACCTGCTCGAGGGGATGCTCGAGGGCTACGTGCTGTCCGGCCGCCACGGCATCCTCAACACGTACGAGGCCTTCGCCCACATCATCGACTCGATGGTCGGCCAGTACGCGAAGTGGCTCGAGTCCGCGACGGACATCGACTGGCGCGCCCCCGTCTCGAACCTGTCGATCCTGCTGTCGTCGCACGTGTGGCGGCAGGACCACAACGGCTTCTCCCACCAGGACCCGGGCTTCCTCGACGTCGTCGCGTCGAAGCAGCAGGACCTCGTCCGCATCAAGCTGCCGGCCGACGCGAACACGCTGCTCGCCGTCGCCGCGCACGCGATGGAGACGACGGACCGGATCGAGGTGATCGTGGCCGGCAAGCACCCGGAACCCGTGTTCCTGTCCCTCGACGACGCGGTCGCGCACGCCGCCGCCGGCCTCGGGGTCTGGGACTGGGCCGGGACCGAGCAGACGGTCGGCCGGGTCGACGTCGTGATGGCCTGCGCCGGCGACGTCCCGACGGTGGAGGCGATCGCGGCCGTGGACATCATCCGGCGCCACGCCCCCGGTGTCGGCGTCCGCGTGGTCAACGTCGTCGACCTGCTCGCCCTCGGCGACCCGCGCAAGCACGAGCACCCGATCCCGGACGACCGGTACGACAAGCTCTTCCTGCCGGGGACGCCCGCGGTCTTCGCGTTCCACGGGTACCCGTCGCTCGTGCACCAGCTGACGTACCGGCGGAACGGGCACGACGACCTGCACGTGCACGGGTTCCTCGAGCGCGGCACGACCACGTCGCCGTTCGACATGCTCATGCGCAACGAGATGGACCGGTTCGCGCTCGCGCACGACGCGCTGACGCGGGTCGACGCCGACGCGCACGCCGACCTGCTCGCGACGCTGACGGACGCCCGCGAGGCGGCCCGGACCCACGCCTACACGAAGGGCGAGGACCACCCCTCGGTCGACGGGTGGGAGTTCTCCGGCTGGCCGCAGGACGAGCCTGCGTCCGGCGGGACCGGCGGCGACCCGGGCGAGGGCGAGACCGAGTCGGCGGCGCCCGGCAACTGACGGCTCGCCTCCGCCACGGGGCCGGTCCTCGACGGTCGGGAGGCCCGCCCCACGCTCCACAGGACCGGTCACCGCCGCCGCGGGGCCGGCCCTGTCCCGTCATCGTGGGTGCACGACGACGGGATGGGTTCGTCGCACCACGGGCAGCTCATGCGGGCGAAGGGCGCCGAGGAGCAACTCCGGCAGGCGCGCATCGAGTGGCGCGGACGACAGGAGCGCGCCCGCGCACGGCGTCTGCGGCACGAGGCGTCCTTCGGCGAGGGCTGACAGCGACGCCGCGGACTGCCACGCTGGGATCGTGACCGACCTCGTGATCCCGGCCCCTGGCCTCCCGACCGTCCCGACGACCACCGGCGGGCGGTTCCCCGTGCGCCGCGTCTTCTGCGTCGGACGGAACTACGCCGCGCACGCGCGTGAGATGGGCCACGACCCGGACCGCGAGCCGCCGTTCTTCTTCTCGAAGCCGGCCGACGCGGTCGTCGTCGACGGCGCGGACACCCCGTACCCGCCGGCGACCGAGCGGCTCGAGCACGAGGTCGAGCTCGTCGTGGCGATCGGCGTCGGCGGGGCCGACATCACGGAAGCGCACGCGCTCGACCACGTCTGGGGCTACGCCGTCGGTCTCGACCTGACCCGTCGCGACCTGCAGGCCGAGGCGAAGCGGCTCGGCCGCCCGTGGGACGCGGCGAAGGGCTTCGACGCGTCGGCGCCGATCGGTGCGATCACCCCGGCCGCGGGCGTCGACCCCTCGGCCGGTGCCGTCGAGCTGCGCGTCGACGGCGCCCTGCGGCAGGCGGGCGACCTCGCCGACCAGATCTGGTCCGTCGGGGAGACGATCGCGGCCCTCTCGCGGTCGGTCGCGCTCGCTCCGGGTGACCTCGTCATGACCGGCACGCCCGAGGGGGTCGGGGTGCTCCGCCGCGGTCAGGTGCTGGACGGCACGATCGCCGGGGTCGGAGCGGTCCACACCCGGATCGTCTGACGCACGTGTCCGGCGTGTGACGACGCGCTGGGAGCGTTCGCAGCCACGAGGCGTACTCATGGTCTCGACGTCGGGTGGGGATCGGGACGTCGACGGACACGGGGCAGCGCACCGCAACGACGCGGCGGCCACTGTTCCGGGACTACGGAGGTACGCCGTGCTGGAACACGATCTGCTGGCGACGTCGTGGACGTGGGCGGGCGACGAGAGCATCCGGGACCGCGTGCACGCGGTCGGTGCGGCCGGGTTCGCCGGGCTGTCGCTGTCGCTCGACGACCTGCACGAGGTCCGCGCGACGACCGGCTTCGCCGAGCTGCGACGCATGCTCGACGGCGCGGGCATCGTCTGGGTGCAACTCGGTCCGCTGGACCGGTGGTGGACCTGCGCGAGCCGGACCGCCGACGACGTCGCCGACCGCGGCGTGGTGCTCGAGGCCGCGGCCTCGCTCCGTGCGTGGCAGGTCGTCGTCCGTGCCGACACCTCGCTGCCCGGAGCGTCACCGGTCGCCATGGCCGAGGACTGGGTCGCCCTCGCCGGGCAGGCCGAGACGGTCGGCGCGCAGCTCGTGCTCGAACCGGAACCGTGGTCGAACCTGCCGACGGTCGAACGCGCCTCGCGGTTCGTGGCCGGCGCCGGGCACCCGAACGGCGGGCTCCTGCTCGACGCGATGCACGCCCTGCGTGGCGGGTCGACCCTCGCCTCGATCCGGCAGGGCGTGGCGCCCGCGACCCTGGCCGCGGTCGAGCTGAGCGACGGACTGCTGCACACCCCGTCCGGCATGACCCTGGCGCAGGAGTCCCAGCAGGCCCGGTACCTGCCGGGGGCCGGCGCGTGGGACCTGCCCGGCTTCGTCCGCACCGTCCGCGACCTCGGCTTCGACGAGCCGTGGGGCGTCGAGGTGCGCACGCCGGCACACCGGGCGATGCCGATCGCCGACGCCCTGCGGACCGCCGCGGCGGCGACCCGTGCGGTGCTCGACGCCGCGGACGCCTTCGGCACGCCGGCCGCCCCGCCGATGCCGTCCAGCCCGGCCCCCACCTCGGCGGTCGACTTCGAGCCGCCGCACCGTGACGACGCGCGCCGACTCGGCGGACCGCTCGACGGTCGCCGCCGGGACGCCGACACAGGCACGCCCGCGTAGTCTCCGGCGCATGAGCGACCAGCCAGCAGACGACGCCATGCTCCGCCGCGCGCAGGAGTCCATCGACGATGCGAAGGCCGCGGCGGCCGACGTGGTCGAGCCGGAGGAGGACACCCTCGTCGACGAGGGTGCGCCCGTGGCCGACCACGCCGGACCCGCCGACGGGCCGGCTCCCGCCGCCTGACACCGACGGATCACCGGAGCGCCGGGTCCCCGCAGGGGCCCGGCGTTCCGGCGTTCAGTCGATCTCGACGGCCCGGACGGTCAGGTGCGCCGGTGGTCCGCCGAGGACGTCCACCACGGTCGTCCGGACCGCGTCCCGGACCTCCCGCAGCACCGCGGTCGTCGGGAGACCACGGTCGACGGTCACGACGACACGCACGACGGAGCCGTCGTCGCCCTGTCGGACGAGCACCGCGGCGCCGTCACGGGGTGTGTCGAGCGCCGTCCGGACGTCGCGGACGAGCGTCGCGAGCGCCGGGCCGGGCGGCACGACCGACCGCACCCCGGGCACGGCGAGGACCACTGCGGTGAGCGTGCGGGACGCCGCCCGCAGGTCGGCGTTCACGGGGTGCCCCCGGTCATGACGTCGGCGACGCGGACCACCAGGGTCTGGACGGTGAAGGGCGCGTGCGTCCGCAGCGCCTCGGCGATCGCGGAGCGGAGCGCGTCGGCCCGCTCGGGGACGGAGGCGTCGAGGGTCGTCACGACGGTGACCTCGACGTCGACCGGTCCCCCGGGCACGGTCAGGTCGCCGGTGAACCGGGTCCGACGGACCAGCACGCCGGGGAACGCGTCGCCGAGACTCCGGACGAGCCCGCGCAGCGCGCCCTCGGTCACCACGAGGTCCGATGCCGGGTCGTCGTCGGGCACCGGGATGTCCCGGCCGGCGTGCGCCGTCGTCCGGATCGCCGCGAGGACCGAGGTGATCCACGGCTCGTCCTCGTCACCGTCGGTGCCCGGGTCGAGCAGCTCCCTGGACGCCGAGCGGAGCGCCTCGAGCCGTTCCAGGGCGCTGACCGCGTCGGGGTCGCCCTCGATGTCGGGGCGGAACGGGTCACGGTGGGCGTCGAGGTACTCGGAGAGCTCGTCGAGGGTGAAGGCCCCGTGACGGTCGTCGGTGTCGTCGGTCATCGCCACACCTCCATCTGCTCCATCACCCGGCGGCGGGCCCGCGCCAGCAGCCCCCGCACGCTCGTCGCCGACAGCCCCGTTGCCTCGGCGATCTCGGAGTAGGGAGCGCCACCGATCTCCCGCATCACCCAGACCGCGCGCTGCGCGTCCGGGAGAGCCTGAACGATACGCGCGAGTTCCTGCACCTGGAGCCGCGTGGCGACCACCTCGTCGACGGCCTGTTCCGACGCGGAGTCGACCACGGCCTCCAGGTCTGCGTGCGGGTGCCGTCGACGCAACCGGTCGAGTGCCTTGTTCGCCGTGATCCGGAACAGCCAGGTCCGCACGCGGTCCGGGTCCTCGACCCGGTCGATCCGCTGCCAGGCCTGCAACGCGGCCTCCTGCACGGCGTCGTCCGCCTCGCCGTCCCCGTGTCCGAGGATGCGTGCGGCGTACGCGCGCATGAGCGGGCCGTAGCGCCGGATGAGCACCCCGAAGGCCGCGGTGTCACCGTCGGCGCTGCGTTCGACGAGCGAGGCGTCGGTCAACGCGGACAGGGACTCGTCGCTCGCCACGGGCGGCTCCTCATCACGGATCTCGGTCGTCAGCGTGACGAATCGGGTCGTCGTCACGTCTTTAGTTTTGTGCCTACCAGGTGCGCGTCAGCGTGCCTGGTGCGAGCGCGCCGTGGTCGGCCGCCCCTGAACGGTCGGCCACGGCGCTCCAGCGGCCCGTGCGTTCCCTGATCCGACGCACGGGCCGTTCTTCCTTGCCCCACCGTGCTCCGCTGACCCTGCGTGCCGGCACGGCTTCGTCAGTCGTCCTCGTCCACGAGGAAGTCGGCGTACGTGACCTCCGGGACCGGGGTCGGGATCGGGTCCGTGCGCTCCCCGGACGCCTCGACCGTCGGCTCGGCGTCCGTCCCGATCGCCACGCGTTCCTCGGCGTCGTACGGCGGCAGGTACTTGCTCGAACTCATCACGGTGCCCCTTCGTCCCGGCGACCGTAACAGCGCCGGGCGTCTGCGCAGCAGGCGTGCACCGTGATCGTCCCCCGCCGAGGGCCCGGACGGGGGACGGAAGTTCGCCGACGGCGGACCCCATGCGAACGCATCCGTGCGCGGGCTCAGGGTTCGCGCGTGACGTCCTCCGGGTCCTTGTCGGGGCGCCAGCCGCGCCAGGAGGCCTGCCGGAGACGGCCTTCACCGGTCCACTCGGCGAACTCGACCTCGCCGACGAGCTTCGGCGTCACCCACTGCGCGTCGCGCGCATCGACGCCCGGCACGTCGACGAACGGCGACGTCGTGCGGGCGAGCGGTCGCAGCACCGCGGCGATCTCGTCGAGGTCGCGGTCGCGGAACCCGGTGCCGACCCGGCCGACGTACTGCAGGCCGCCGGGCCCGGGCACGCCGAGCAGCAGGGAGCCGACGCCGCCGGCCCGTCGCCCGTTCCCGGGGCGCCAGCCGCCGACCACCACCTCTTGCGCGGCGTGGTGCTTGAGCTTCAGCCAGGCCTCGGACCGGCGGCCCTCGGCGTACCGCGACGACCGCTTCTTCGCGACGACGCCCTCGAGCCCCTGCTCTCGTGACGCGGCCATCACCGCGTCGAGGTCGCCCGACACCGCGGGCGGCACGTCGATCGCCCCACCCGGTTCGACGACGGTGGTGAGCGCCTGCCGGCGGGCGTCGTACCCGAGTCGCGTGAGCTCGTGCCCGTCGGCCTCGAGCACGTCGAAGAGCAGGAACCGCACGGGTGTCGTCTCCTGCGCGGCGCGGACCTCGCGCGCCTTCGTCAGACCCATCCGGTTCTGCAGCAGCTGGAACGACGGTCGCCCGCGCTCGTCGACGGCCACCACCTCGCCGTCGAACACCCCGTCGACCCCGGCACGCTCGGCCAGCTCCTGCAGCTCCGGGTACTGCGCGGTCAGGTCGTTGTCGTTGCGGCTGCGGAGGGTCACCGACCCGTCGCGCACGGTCGCGAGCGCCCGCACGCCGTCCCACTTCATCTCGAAGGCCCAGTCCGCCGGGTCGAGCCGCGGCGTGCCCGAGGCCGCCGTCGCCTGCATCGTCCGACGGTCGGACGGCGGGGTGTCGGCAGCGGCAGCCCCCGTGATCCGCCGCCGTCCGTCGCGGTGTCCGGCAACCGCTCCGTCGCGAGACGCGTCGCCCTGCCGGTCCGCCGGTGCGCCGCCGCCGTCCGCCGCCCGGTCCGGCTGTTCCTTCGTGCGGTGGATGAGCCAGTTCTTCTCGTCGCCCCCGCCCCGGCCACGGGTGTGCAGGAGCGCGAGCCGCCGCACCCCGCCGGCGCGGCCGTGCAGCGTGACGATGACCTCTTGTCCCTCGCGCCACTTCTCGAGCTCGTACGTGCCGTCGTCCCAGAGGGTCACCGTGCCGCCGCCGTACTCGTCGTGCGGGATCGTGCCCTCGAACGAGCCGTACTCGAGCGGGTGGTCCTCGGTCTGCACCGCCAGGTGGTTCTTGCCCGGGTCCGTCGGTTCACCCTTCGGCAGGGCCCAGCTGACGAGCACGCCGTCGTGCTCGAGCCGGAAGTCGTAGTGGTCACGCGTGGCGTGGTGCTCCTGGATGACGAACGTCGGGGTGCCGTCCTTCCGCACCGTCGGCGCGCCCGCCGGCACCGGTTCCGGGGTCTTCGACGCGTCACGCTTCGCCCGGTAGGCGGCGAGCCGGTCGCGCGCCGGCTGCTCGGCGTCGTTCGCGCGCTCGGTCCGGTCGCTGTCCCAGTGACCGTGGTCGTCGCGCCCGACGGCCAACGAGGCGGAGGCGACCGGGTGCAGGAAGTCCCCACGGGCCTCCAGGCGTTCGAGGACCTCGTCCAGCGTGAGCTGCGCGAGCCCCTTCTCCTCGAGCTCCGCCCAGGTGCGGGGTGCAGCGACCGTCGGCCGGTCACGGCCGCGCAGCGAGTACGGGGCGATCGTCGTCTTGTTGCCGTTGTTCTGCGACCAGTCGACGAAGACCTTGCCGGTACGCTCGGCGCGGCTCATCGACGACAGCACCAGGTCGGGCAGGTCCGTCTCGAGGGCCTTCGCCAGCTCGTGCGCCACGTCCGAGACGTGTGCCGTCGTGGAGCGACCGTCGAGGGCGGCGTACAGGTGGATGCCCTTCGACCCCGAGGTCACCGGGTACGGGTGGAGTCCCATGCCGTGCAGGATCTCGCGGGCGGCGAGCGCCACCTCGACGCACTCGGGCAGCCCGACCCCCTCGCCCGGGTCGAGGTCGAGCACGAGCCGGTCCGGGTTCTGCTGCGCGCCGCGGGGACCGAACCGCCACTGCGGCACGTGCAGCTCGAGCGCCGCCTGCTGGGCCATCCACACCAGGGTCGGCAGGTCGTCGACGATCGGGTACTCGTTGTCGTGCTCGGTGTGGTGGATCGTGTGGTGGCGGACCCAGTCCGGCGCGGAGTCCGGCAGGTTCTTCTCGAAGAAGACCTTGCCGCCGACGCCGTTCGCCCAGCGCTTGCGCGTCACCGGGCGGTCCTTGACGTGCGGGATCATCCACGGCGCGACCCGCTCGTAGTACTCGATCACCCGACCCTTCGTCGTGCCGGTCTCGGGGTAGAGCACCTTGTCGGTGTTCGTCAGCGCGAGCCGACGGTCCCCCACCAGCACCACGGTCTTCCGGGCGGCCGGGCTCACAACGCCACTCCGGTCGCTCCTGCCACGGTGAGGGTGGTGCCGGACGTGTACGACGACTCCGGACCGGCCAGGTAGACGTACGCGCCGCCGAGCTCGACGGGCTGCGCCGGCCGGCCGAACGGCGTGCCCTCGCCGTAGTGGGCGATCTCGTCGCCGGGGTAGCTGATCGGCTGCAGCGGGGTCCACACCGGCCCCGGCACGACCGTGTTCGCGCGGATGCCCTTCGGCGCGAGCTGCCGGGCGAGGCCGTTCGTGTACGTGATGATGGCGGCCTTGGTCGCCGCGTAGTCGATCATCCGGTCCTGCGGCTGGTAGGCGGACACCGAGCTCGTCGTGACGATGGAGCTGCCGGGCGCCAGGTGCGGCACGGCGGCGCGGACGAGCCAGAACAGCGAGTACACGTTGACCTTCATCGTGCGGTCGAAGTCCTCGGTCGACTGCTCGGTGACGTCCTCGTGCACCTGCTGGTGACCGGCGACCAGCACCAGCGAGTCGAGCCCGCCGAGCTCGCTGACGGCGTCGCGCACCAGCGTCGCGCAGAACGCCTCGTCGGTGAGGTCGCCTGGCAGCAGCACCGCCTTGCGCCCGAGGTCGCCGATGACGTCCCGCACCTGCTCGAGGTCGTCGCGCTCTTCCGGCAGGGCGTTCAGGGCGACGTCGGCGCCCTCCTTCGCCATGGCGATCGCCGCGGCCCGGCCGATGCCCGAGTCGGCGCCCGTGACGAGGACGCGGTACCCGCGCATCCGTCCGGTGCCGAGGTACGTCGTCTCGCCGTGGTCGGGAGGCGGGTCCATCGCTCCGGCCAGGCCGGACCCCTGCTGCGTCTGCGCGGGGAACGGCGGGCGGGCGAACTGGTCTCGTGGGTCCTGCTTGTCGAGCTGGCTCATGCGCCCATCGTGCTCGCGTCGGCCGCTCCGCGGTCCAGCGAGGCCGGACCTGTGGACGGTTCCACCGGGTCGCGGACCTGTGGACGACCCGACCACTCCGGGCGCTCCGCCCGGGACCCGGGCATCATGAGCGCATGAGGTCGATCTGGAAGGGCTCCATCGCGTTCGGGCTCGTCAACGTGCCGATCAAGGTGTACGCAGCCACCGAGACGCACGACGTGTCCCTGCACCAGGTCCACGACGAGGACAAGGGCCGCATCCGGTACAAGCGGGTGTGCGAGTTCGGCCACGAGGTCGAGTACGCCGACATCCAGCGCGCCTACGACGACGGCGAGAAGACCGTCGTGCTCACGGCGGACGACTTCGGGCAGCTCCCCGAGGAGCAGTCGCACGAGGTCGAGGTGCTCGAGTTCGTGCCCGTCGAGCAGGTCGACCCGATGATGTTCGAGAAGACGTACTACCTCGAGCCCGACTCGCGCTCGCCGAAGGCCTACGTGCTGCTGCGCGAGACGTTGGCGACGACCGACCGCCTGGCGATCGTGCAGTTCACCCTGCGCCAGAAGACCCGGCTCGGTGTGCTCCGCGTGCACGACGACGTCATCCTGTTGCAGGGGCTGCTCTGGGGCGACGAGGTCCGCGCGGCCGACTTCAAAACGCTCGACACGACGGTGAAGGTGAGCGCGAACGAGCTGAAGATGTCGTCGTCGCTCGTCGAGAGCATGTCGACGGACTTCGACCCCGACCGCTACACCGACTCCTACCAAGAGGAACTGCAGCAGCTCATCGACGCCAAGCTCGAGGCCGGCGATGACGTCGACACCGAGAAGACCTTCGGCGACCAGGCCGACGAGGACGACGACGACGAGGGCGGTGACGTGCTCGACCTGATGGCCGCCCTGCGCGCGTCCGTCGACAAGAAGCGGTCGGGAGGCTCGGGGTCGCGTTCGTCGTCCACCTCGCGTTCGTCGTCGGGTTCCGACTCGGGCACGTCCGGCTCGACGAAGCGGGCCCCGGCCCGGAAGACCCCGGCGAAGAAGACGGGCGCCGACAAGACGAGCACCGAGGACGCCCCCGCGAAGAAGGCACCGGCGAAGAAGACCCCGGCGAAGAAGCCGGCGGCGGCGAAGAAGACCCCGGCGAAGAAGACCACCGGGAAGACGACGGCCGAGAAGACGACGACCGAGAAGAAGCAGGCCAGCTAGTCGTCGTCGGTGTCGCGGTTGGTCCGCCGGACGGCGAGCGGCACCGACACCCACAGCGCCGCCGCGCCGACGGCGACCGCGACCCCGCCGAGCACGCCGCCGAGGTCCCCGACGACCACGTCGAAGACGAAGAACACGGTGCCGGCGAAGAGCAGGGCGCTCACGATGAGCGTCACCAGCAGGATGACGTTGCCCACCCGGACCAGGTCGTGCTCCTGCCGTTGCCGGAACACGAGCCGGTGCGTCGCGACCGCCGACAACGCCGTGACGGTGACGAGGACCGCCAGGACGACCAGCACGAGGTAGATCGTCCGCTGCCCGACGTCGAGCGTCGTGAACCGCTGTTGGAACAGCAGCGTGAGGAGGAACCCGGCCAGGATCTGGGTGCCGGTCTGCACGATCCGGAGTTCCTGCTGGATGTCCGCCCGGTTCCGGTCCCACCGTTCGGTCGGCGTCTCGTGCCGCCCGCGCTCGGTCGACCTCGGGTCGCCGTCCGCCTCGCTCGTGCCCCGAACCGACCGAGCCGCGACCCCGTCGACACGAACCGGTAACACGGGTCGGCGACACTGGTCCCATGACTCCAGAAGAGCCTGGGGCCGCACCGACGCCACGAGCGCTCAGCGGCCCGCCCGTCACCGTGTCCATCACCCGGCTGGTCGAACCCGACCGCATCCCCGACGTCACCCGCTGGGTGCAGTCCGGCGTGAACCTGGCGAACCGCTATCCGGGCTTCCTCGGCTCGGGGTGGGTGCGCTCGCACGCGACGAGCCGCGAGTGGCACATGCTCTACCGGTTCGCCGACCACGACTCCCTGGCCACGTGGGAGAACTCCGACGACCGGCTCCGCTGGCTCGACCTCGGCCGCGACCTGGTCGTCGAGTCCCGCGTCGAGCGGCGCACCGGCATCGAGGGCTGGTTCGACGTCCCGCAGGACGCCCCGGCCTCGAGCGCTCCCCCGCGGTGGAAGCAGGCGGTGAGCATCTGGCTCGGCTTCTTCCCGGTGAACCTGGCGTTCACGTACCTGATGGCCGGGCTCGTTCCCGCGTTCGCCCACGTCGCGATCCTGCCCCGGGTGCTCGTCACGACGCTCGTGCTCACGCCGATCATGACCTTCTGGGTGCTGCCGTTCGTGACGAAGCTGATCCGCCCGTGGCTGCTCGCGCCGCCGCGGTCCGAGCGGGCCTAGCCGACCCGGCCGACCTCGCCGGCCGCGTGCGGGAAGCCGCCGTCGTGGCCGAGCGCGTCCCAGGCCACGCGGAGCACGTGCGGGCGGGCCTCGGCGGCCGAGGCGTCGTCCTCGTACGTCAGCGCGAGCATGACGATCGCACCGAACGCGCCGGACACCCGGGCGCGACGGTCGAGGGGGGTGGCCGTGGGGTCCCCGGGGTCGGTGCCGAACAGCTCGAGCAGCGTCGCGGCGACCGGCACGAGTCGCGCCCCGACGTCGTCGCCGCGGTGCAGGGTGAACGCGGCGAGCGCGAGCTCCGCCCAGCCGGGTCGGGCCAGCGCGAGGTCGGTGATGCCGGCGAGCGCCGCCGCGTCCCGTGCGGGCCCGACCGGCAGGTCGCGCACCGCCCGCAGCACCGCCTCGGTCTGCGCCGCGCACTGGGCGAGCGCCGCCTCGACGAGCAGGTCCTTGCTCGTGAACCGCGCGAGGACCCCTGCCTTCGAGTACCCCGAGCGGTCGGCGACGGCCTGCACCGCGGTGTCCTTGATGCCGCGGCGGGCGATCAGACCGGCGACGACGTCGAGCACGTCCCGGTCGACGTCCTCGCTCGACGGACGCCCACGACGGGCCCCGGCGGTCACGCGCGCACCGCCGACCGGCGGCGGACGGCCCCGACGAGCAGGACGGCGCCGGTGAGCACCTCCCACGCGATGATCGTGTACACGGAGCCACGTTCCCACACCCCGTCGGGGAACACGTCGACCGTGCTGGTCGACGAGTCGACGACGAGCATCACGAGGGCGACGAGGCCGAGGACCCCGAGCACGGTGCTCGCCACCCGGTACCCGCGGGTGGCTCCGGTGCGCCGGCCGGACGCGGCGGCGACGATCGCCACGACGTTGCCGGTCGTGATCGCCGCCGCGGCGCCGAGCACGTGGAACGCGATCGTGCCGTCCTCGGTGCTCGCCTGGCTGCCGTGGAACGACCCCACCAGGACCATCCCGACCAGGTGGACCGCGCCGAGGACGACCGCCGTCACCCGGGCCCTGCGGGTCGCACCCCGGAGCAGCACGGCGGCGAGCACCGTGGCGGCGCCGAACAGCACCCCCTGGCCGACGAAGGTGGCGTTCATCAGTCCGTGCAGCGGCGAGTCGATCGCGCGGCCCTGGAACGAGCCGACGTCGGGGACGCCGAGGTCGGAGATGTAGTTCGTCGCGTAGCTGTAGCCCGGCCAGGCCGATGCCGAGACGGCTTCGCCGGTGAGCCAGCCGAGCCCGGCGACGAGCCAGGCCACGGCGGGGACGACGAGCCCGCGGTGCACGGTCGACGAGGTGGTGTCCGTTCTGGTCATTCTCTGACCATAATGGTCAGACCTGGGAGCCTCCCAGGACGGAGAGCTGGTCGAGCCGTTCGAGGATGACGCCCTCGCGGAGCGCCCACGGGCAGATCTCGAGCGCCGGCAGGTCGAAGATGTCCAGGCACGCCTCGGCGACGAGGGCACCGGGCACCACCTGGTGCGCGCGGCTGGCGGAGACCCCGGGCAGGGTCGCGAGCTCGTCCACCGACATCATGAGCAGCTCCGGCAGCTGCTGCCGCAGCACGGCGCCGTCGAGCGCACGCGGCACGAGCGGGCCCGCCGCGGACGGAGCGGCGCCGCAGATCCGGGCGATCGACCGGAAGGTCTTCGAGGTGGCGACGGCACGGTCCGGCCTGCCCGAGCGGAGCAGACGTCCGGCGTCCCGGGCGATCTCGACGCGGATCTCGTGCCGGATCCGGCGGACGTCGTCCTCGGTCGGGGTGCCCGCCGCGAAGTACGCGCGTGCGAGCCGCGCGGCGCCGATGGGCATCGACCACGCAACGTCCGGTGCCTCGTCGGCTCCGCCGGCGATCTCCAGCGAGCCGCCGCCGATGTCGAAGACCGCCAGGCGCCCGGCGGACCAGCCGAACCAGCGCCGCACGGCCAGGAAGGTCAGGCGCGCTTCGTCCCCGCCGGACAGTACCGCGAGTTCGACGCCCGTCGACGACCTGACGTGGGCGAGGACCGCCTCGGAGTTGACGGCGTCCCGGACGGCCGAGGTCGCGAACGCGAGCATGTCCTCGCACCCGCGCTCCTCGGCGACGCGGACGGCGTCGGCCACGAAGGCCGTCAGCGCGTCGATCCCCTCGGGCGTCACCGCGCCAGCGGCGTCCAGGTGCTCGGCGAGCCGCAGCGGCTGCTTGAACGAGGACGCCGGCAGCGGCGCGGCGCCGCCGTGGGCATCCACCACGAGCAGGTGGCCGGTGTTGGACCCGATGTCGAGGACTCCCACGCGCATGAGCGCAACGCTAGCGGCCGGGCAGGCGATCAACGGCCGGGAGGCCCGCCCTACGCCCGCAGGAAGGCCTCGAGTTCCGCCGTGGTCGGGTACGAGGCCTGCGCGCCCGCCTTCGTCGCGGCGTACGCCCCGACCCCCACCGCGAACCGCGCCGCGTCGACGAGGGCGTCCCCCGCCGCGAGCCGCAGCGCGACCGACCCCATGAAGGCGTCGCCGCAGCCCGTGGTGTCGACCGGCTCGACCCGGACGGCGTCGATCGACACCGGCTCGGCACCGCCGTCGTGCACGACGCAGCCCGCGCCGCCGCGGGTGACGATCGACCGGGTGACGCCGTGGTCGCCGAGCGCCACGGCCTCGTGCTCGTTGACGAGCAGGACGTCGGTCAGCTCGAGCAGCTCGGCGGGGACTGCCCCGAACGGCGACAGGTTCGTGAGCACGGTGACCCCCGCCGCGTGGGCGGCCCGGGCGGCAGCGAGGACGACGTCGATCGAGACCTCGAGGCAGAGCCCGAGGACCGCGGCGTCGCCGAAGGCGTCGGACGGCACGTCGTCCGGCGTCAGGGTGCCGTTCGCCCCGGCGGAGATGACGATGGTGTTCTCGCCGGCGCCGTCGACCGTGATGACGGCGGTGCCGGTGGCCACGCCCTCCCGGACGGCGACGTGCGTGGTGTCCGCACCCGCGGCCGCGACGGAGTCGCGGAGCAGCGCACCGTTCCCGTCGTCGCCGACCGCACCGATCATGCGGACCGTGCCCCCGAGCCTCCCGGCAGCCACCGCCTGGTTGGCGGACTTGCCGCCGGGCAGGACCACCAGGTCGGACCCGTGCAGGGTCTCGCCGGGCTGGGGGAACCGCTCGGTCCGGACCACCAGGTCCGCGTTGAGCGATCCGACGATCACGATGGTCTCGGTCACCGGACGGACTCCTTCTGCGGGGCGGCGGACGTGGTCTCGGCGCCCTCCGGTCGAGGGATGAGGAACGAGACGGCCAGCGCGACCGTCGTGATGGCGGCCCCGAGCAGCATCCCACCCGAGTACCCGGCGGTGCCCGCGGACCCGCCGACCCCGAGTGCGATCTGCAGTGCCGGCAACACGGCGAAGCTGACCCCGGCGCCGAGGTTGAACGCACCGGCGTTCAGGCCGGGCAGGAAGCCGGGGTTCGACTCCGGGGAGAGCACGATGCCGAGGCCGTTGAGGATGATGTTCGCGATGCCGGCGTAGGTGATGCCGATGAGCACGGTCGCGGCGACGAGCACCGGCAGCGAGTGCACGCCGACGATCGCCATGAGGACGGTCGCCACGATGCTGCCGACCAGGCCGACGCGCAGGACGGCGCGGTAGCCGATGGTCGGCGCGAGGCGTCCGGCGAACGGTCCGACGACCCAGCCGACGAGCGCGTACGGGGTGAGGAACACGAGCGATGCCAGATCGGGTTCCATGCCGAAGCCGGCGTCGCCGTTCTGCGCGAGCGACGTGACCAGGCCGTTGACCACGGCGAAGACGCCCGTCATCGTGAGGAACGTCGTCGCCAGCAGCGCCCACGTGGCGCGACGCTTCAGGAAGCGGGTCTCGACCAGGGGCTCCCGCACCCGGGACTCGACCGCCCAGAAGACCGCGAAGGCGGCGAGGGCGACGACGATGCCGCCGACCACGAGCACCGGGTTCGCGGCGCCGAGCTTGCCGGCCTCGTTGAAGGCGGTGAGCAGCGCGCCGACGCTCACCACGAGGGGCACGACTCCGATCCAGTCCATCCGGGTGCCGGCGGACGGCTTCGACTCGACCCCCCAGACGGCGACGAGTGCCAGCGCGATCACGGTGACGAGCGCGATCACCCAGAAGATCCCGCGGAAGCCGAAGTTCGTGGCGATCCAGCCGCCGGCCAGGGCGTCGACCCCGGCGATCCCGCCGTTCACCGCGGTGAGCAGACCGAGGGCGGCGCCGTAGCGCTTCGGGTCGTGGATCTCGTTGCGCAGGACGAGCAGGCAGATCGGGACGACCGGGCCGGTGACGCCCTGGATGATCCGGCCGGCGAACAGCATCGGCACGTTCACCGCGAGCGCCGCGACGACGCTGCCGACGAACATCACGGCGAGCATCCCGAGCAGGACCCGCTTGCGGCCGACGATGTCGGACAGCCGCGGCAGGAACAGCGAGAACAGCGCCGCCAGCGTGAAGTACAGCGTCTGCGAGAGGCCGATGGTGGCGTCGTCGGTCCGCAGCTCGCGCGCCATCGTGACGAGCGCCGGACTGAGCATGCTCGCGTTCAGCTGGAACGCGATGCACGCGGCGAGGAGCGCGGCGGTGAGGGCGCCGATCGACTTCGTCGTCGATGAGGTGGTCATGGTGCTCAGATCTCCGTCGTGGTGGCGGCGGCGCGGGGCGTCCAGCCGGTGTCGGGGGTCTCGCCGATGCGCTCGAGGGCGTCGACGACCAGGTCCCAGAACCGGCCGTGGTCGAGCTCCATCGCGGCGCTCGTGCGGCAGTCCTCGGGCGCGGGCGCGCGGAAGTCGGCGACGGTCATGCCGAGCGTCAGGGCGCCCTGGGTCTCGATGCGGATCGGCACCTTCACCGCGCGGACGATCGTCGGGTCGATGACGTACGCGACGGCGCAGGGGTCGTGCACCGGCGGGGCGTCGAAGCCCTGCGCGTCCTTGTACGTCTGGCCGAAGAAGTCGAGCAGCTCCCCGACGAACGCGGCGGGACCGGTGCCGACGGCGGCGATCCGGGCGGCGACCTCGGGGGTGGCGAGCGCCTGGTGGGTCAGGTCGAGGCCGACCATGACGACGTCCCAGCCGGCCTCGAACACGATGGCGGCGGCCTCGGGGTCGATGACGATGTTGAACTCGGCGACGGGGCTCCAGTTGCCGACGTGCACCCCGCCGCCCATGAGCACGACCTGCTTGACGCGCTCGACGATGCGGGGTTCCTTGCGGACGGCGAGGGCGATGTTCGTCAGGCCGGCCGTCGGCACGATGGTGACGGTGCCGGGCTCGTGGGCCATGACCGTGTCGATGATGAGGTCGACGGCGTGCCGCTCGTCGAGGCCGAACGCCGGCTCCGGCAGCACCGGGCCGTCGAGGCCGCTCTCGCCGTGGATCTCCGGCGCGACCTCGACCTCGCGCAGCAGCGGTCGCGGGGATCCGGCGGCGAACGGCACCCCGGTGATGCCGGCGATGCGGGCGACGGCCAGGGCGTTGCGGGTGACCTTCTCGAGGGTCTGGTTGCCGACGACCGTGGTGACGGCGAGCAGCTCGACGTCCGGGTTGCCGTGCGCGAGCAGCATCGCGACGGCGTCGTCGTGGCCGGGGTCGCAGTCGAGGATGATCTTCGAAGGCACGCGGGGCGCTCCACTTCTTCGGGGAATCGAGGGGGTGAGTGCTCGGCGCGGTGGGGATCCGCGGGGCGACAGCGCGTCGCACCGCAGCGCGTCAAGCGTTTGACATGGAAGCACGTCAAGCGTTTGACGTCAAGTCGTCGAGGCAGCCTCGGTAGCATCGGCACGTGCCCCACTCCGCCGCCCCGGCCCGTCGCGTGACCGCGGCGATGGTGGCCGAGCGCGCGGGCACGAGCATCGCCACCGTGTCGCTCGTGGTGAACGGCAAGGACCGCGGACGTGTCTCGGCACCCATCGCGACGCGGGTCCGCGACGCCGTCGACGAACTCGGCTACGTCGTCGACCACGCCGCGAGCTCCCTGGCGCGGGGCAGCGGCGACCTCGTCGTGCTCATCGCGCCCGACCTGTCGAACCCGTTCTTCGCCGAGGTCATCCGCGGCGTCCGCGACACACTGGGCGACCGGTTCCAGCTCGTGCTCTCCGTCACCGAGCCCGGCGCGCAGCCCGTCGCCGCCGACGTCCGCCGCTTCGAACGGCTGCGACCCGCCGGGATCCTGGTCGACGCCCCCGCCGCCGGGGAGTCGATGGCGGCGAGCGTCCCCGTCGTGCTGCTCGACGCCCCCGGTGGTGTCGAGGCCGTCAACTACGACCTCTCCACCGGCGTGCACGACCTCGTCGCGCACCTGCACGCCCTGGGCCACCGCCGGGTCGGCTACCTCGACGGCACCTCGCGCGCGACGACGTTCGGCGTCCGCCGCGACCTGTTCGAGCAGGCCTGCGCCGACGCCGGCATCACCGTCTCCGAGGTCACCGCCCGCGCCGACCTCACCGTGGACGCTGCGGCCGCGGCGACGGAGCACGTCATCGAGGCCTGGCAGGACGACGACGTCACCGCCGTCGTCGCGGCCGCGGACACCCTGGCCTACGGGGTGCTGCGCGTCGCCGGCTCGCTCGGCATCGCCGTCCCCGGGGCCCTGGCGGTCGCCGGCTTCGACGACCTGCCGTCGTCCTCGGTCACCGCCCCGGCCCTGACGAGCGTGGCGCTGCCCGGCGCCGACCTCGGTCGCGCGGCGGCGCTCCGGCTCCTCGCGACGCTCGACGGCACGGCCGCCGAGCCCGCCGCGCTGCCGACGCGCCTGGTCCGCCGCGCGAGCACCGGGGCGTAGGCGGTCCGCGCCGGCCGGGCGCGGTCATGCAGCGCTTGGGCCGGTCCGGGCTGGTTCGGTCCGGGCCGGGCCGGGCCGG
>NZ_MJGO01000009.1 GCF_001864895.1 Curtobacterium sp. MCBA15_009 | reverse complement strand
CCGCCGCGGTCGTCACGCGGCGCCGAGCTGCGGTCGTCGCGCCCGCGGTTCCGGTCCGCTCCGCCCCACCGAGGTGCTCCGGAACCACGGGATTCCCCGGTTCCGCGGGGGTTCGGTCGTGCGCCGTCACGGTCGTCACGACCGCGGTAGCCGCCGCGGTCGTCACGCGGAGCCGAGCTGCGGTCGTCACGACCCCGGTAGCCGCCGCGGTCGTCGCGCGGAGCCGCGCTGCGCTCGTCACGGCCGCGGTACCCACCACGGTCGTCGCGCGGAGCCGCGCTGCGGTCGTCACGACCCCGGTAGCCGCCACGGTCCTCGCGGGGAGCCGAGCTACGGTCGTCACGACCCCGGTACCCACCACGATCGTCACGCGGAGCGCCGCCACGGTACCCGCCACGATCGCCACCACCGGCGCGGTCGTCCCGGCCCCGGTACCCACCACGATCGTCACGCGGAGCCGAAGCCCCACGGTCGTCACGGCCCCGGTACCCACCACGATCGTCACGCGGAGCCGAGGCCCCACGGTCGTCACGGCCCCGGTACCCACCGCGATCGTCACGCGGAGCCGAAGCCCCACGGTACCCACCACGGTCGCCACCACCGGCACGGTCGTCACGACCCCGGTAGCCACCACGGTCGCCGCCGCGGTCGTCGCGCGACGGGTACCCGCCGCGACGGTCGTCGTCGCGCGGCGGGCGTGCGCCCCCGCGGTCGTCGCGACCGTACCCGCCGGAGCGGCCACCGGCGCCGGAGCCGGCCCCGCCGCGGCCGGCAGCCGGACGCCCGGGGCGATCCGGGCCTCCTGAGCGTCCGTTGCGGTCGTCTCGGTCTCGGGGCGCGCCGCGCCCCCGGTCGTCAAACCCGGCCATCGGGGATCCCTTCGTTCTGCTCGAAGCCGTCCGCACCGTCGTCCAGGAGGGGCGAGATGAGCGGCAGCTCGTCGAGCGAGTTGATGCCGAGCTGCTGCAGGAGCAGATCGGACGTGACGTAGTTGATGGCGCCGGTCTCGGCGTCGGTGAACGACTCCTCGATGAGACCACGCGCGACCAGGGTGCGGACGACGCCGTCGACGTTGACGGCGCGGATGGACGCGATCTGCGAGCGGGTGATCGGCTGCTTGTAGGCGACCACGGCGAGCGTCTCGAGCGCGGCCTGCGACAGTCGCGACGGCCGTTCGGCCTCGACGAACTGCTCGACGACCGCGTCGAGGTCCTGGCGGACGTAGAAGCGCCAGCCGCCGCCGACCTCGCGGAGTTCGAAGCCGCGGCGGACCGTGCCGTCGACGCCGTCGAAGTCCGCGACGAGGCGCTCGACGGCCTGGCGGACCGCGGGGACGGGAGCACCGACGGCGGCCGCGAGGGCCACGAGCGACTGCGGCTCGTCGGCGATCATGAGGATCGCCTCGAGCTGGCGGTCGACCGGGATCGTCTGCGTGTCCGCCTCGTGCACCAGGTGCTCGATCGCGCGGGCGTCGGCGATCTCGTCGGCCCCGCCGGGTTCGGCGCTGGACGGGTCGTGCGCGTCATCCGTCATAGTCGGCTCCCAGGTTGGCGAGGCTCTCGTCGGACCAGTCCTCGGCGGTCCACCGGAGTGTCAGCTCCCCGAGCGGCTCGAGCTGCTCGAACGAGATCGACGCGTTCCGGTACAGCTCGAGGATCGCGAGGAAGCGAGCCACCACGATACCCGTCTCCAGCACGCCGGCGACCAGGTCGCGGAACGAGACGTCCTCGTCGGAGCGGGTGCGGAGGATCGAGACGACGATCGCGGCCTGCTCGCGGATGCTGATGAGCGGCGCGTGCAGGTGGTCGAGTCCGACCGTGGGGATCTCCTTCGGCGCGAACGCCACCGCCGCCAGCGCCGCGAAGTCCTGGACGGACAGCGTCCAGACGAGTTCGGGCGTGCGGGCGCGGAAGCGCTCCTCGAGCCGGACGCTCCGCACGTGCCGGCGGGACTCGACGCCCCAGCGCTCCCCGAACCAGTCGGCCGCCTGCTTGAACGCGCGGTACTGCAGCAGGCGTGCGAACAGCAGGTCGCGGGCCTCGAGCAGGGCGACGTCCTCGGCGTCGACGAGCTCGCCCTGCGGCAGCAGCCCGACGATCTTCAGGTCGAGCAGGGTCGCGGCGACGACGAGGAACTCGCTTGCCTCGTCGAGTTCGTCGGCGGACTCGGCCTGCCGGACGTAGGCGATGAACTCACCCGTCACGGCGCCGAGGGAGACCTCGGTGATGTCCAGCTCGTGCTTCGTGATGAGCGAGAGCAGGAGGTCGAACGGCCCGTCGAAGTTGGCGAGCCGGACCCGGAACCCCGGCTCAGGCGACGGCGCCACGCTGGACGAGCTCTCGTGCGAGCTGCCGGTAGGCGTGTGCGGCCGCGTGGTCGGGAGCGGTCTGGGTGATGGGGCGCGCGGACACCGTGGCGTCGGGGAACCGGACGGTGCGGCCGATGACGGTGTCGAGCACCCGGTCGTCGAAGGTGTCGACGACGCGTTCCATGACCTCGCGGGAGTGCAGCGTGCGCGAGTCGTACATGGTCGCCAGGATGCCGTCGAGCGTCAGCGCCGGGTTGAGGCGGTCGCGCACCTTGTCGATCGTCTCGATGAGCAGGGCGACACCGCGGAGCGCGAAGAACTCGCACTCGAGCGGGATGAGCACCCCGTGCGCCGCCGTCAGCGCGTTGACGGTGAGCAGCCCGAGCGACGGCTGGCAGTCGACCAGGATCACGTCGTAGTCGTTCGCGACCTTGCGGAGCACGCTCGCCAGGATCTGCTCGCGGGCGACCTCGTTGACCAGGTGCACCTCGGCAGCGGACAGGTCGATGTTCGCGGGGATGACGTCGAGCCCGGGGGTGTTCGTCGGCTGGATGACCTGGTTCGGGTCCTTCACGGCGCCCATGAGCAGGTCGTAGACGGTGTGGATGTCGTGCGTGCGGACGCCGAGGCCCGCGGACAGCGCACCCTGCGGGTCGAAGTCGACGGCGAGGACCTTGCGGCCGTACTCGGCGAGCGCCGCGCCGAGGTTGATGGCGGTCGTGGTCTTGCCGACGCCGCCCTTCTGGTTGCAGAGCGCGATGATGCGGGCGGGTCCGGTGCTGTCGAGCTCCTCGGGCACGGGGAACTCGCGGACGGGACGCCCCGTCGGACCGTGGGTGGTCGCGCCGGTGGGGTTGGTCGTCGGGTTCGGGCTCACCCCGTCATCGTACCGGCGGCGGCCCCCCGACCGGGGTCGCACCGCCGCAGCAGCACCGGGCCGGGCCGGGGCCGAGCCGGGGCTGCGTCGGGTCCCGGTCGGTGCCGCGGCCGTGTCCGCGGCGTCGCCGCGCCCCTGGCCCCGCGCTGCGGGGTCGGTGGATCAGGCGGCGCGGAGGGCGACCCGCATGCTGTCGACCCGCTCGGCGATGACGGCGTCGGTGGCCCACCGCTGCTGCAGCCGACCGACGAGCGCCGCGACCTGCTCGCGGTCGAGGCCGGGGTGCAGCGCGAGGCCCACCGTCAGCTCGGGTCCGGCGAAGCGACCGACCGGGTCGCCCGGCGCGAGTTCGACCCGCGCGACGCTCGGCTCGCCCTGCACCGACGCCGCGAACGCCCCCGCGACGTCGGGGTCCTCGAAGCAGGGCGTCCAGGGCAGGTCCTGCCCGAGCGCCCACACCGCGGGACGGCGCAGCACGAACTCGGTCGGCGACTTCGGGTCGAGGACGACGAGCTGGGTGTCCTCGCTCGCCGCGGCCATCGCCACCCGGCGGGACTCCACCGGGACGGGGCGCGCGTCCGGGTCCCACGCGTGCATGGCGTCGACCGACGTGAAGGCCGGCATGACGCTGCGGCCGTCCGGCCCGGCGACCGTGACGATCGAGAGCTCCTGGGTCTTGTCGACGAGCGCGCCGGTCTCGGTCGTACCGACGTCGCCGGCCTCGGCGATGAGCGGGATGAGCAAGCGGGCGGAGCGCAGGGCGTCGACGACCGCGCCCTGCGGGGCTCCCGTGGTCAGGGCGCCGATCGCCGCGACCAGGGCCGGGTCGGCGAGCCCGTCGTCGTCGGCGAACGCGGTGTCGTGGTGGTCGAACGTCCGGCCGGCCCAGGGATGGCCCGCGGAGTCCGCCGCAGCTGCGACACCGGCGGTGTCGTCCGCGTCGGGCCCGGTGCCCCGTCCGTTCGAGATTCCCGCCACGCGGCTACTCCGCGGCGACGTCGAGCGCGGCCGGCAGCGTGAACGCCCCGGAGTAGAGCGCCTTGCCGATGATCGCGCCCTCGAGGCCGTGCGGCACGAGCGCGCGGAGCGCACGGAGGTCCTCGAGGGTCGAGATCCCGCCCGAGGCCACCACCGGCTTGTCGGTCCGGTCGCACACCTGCCGGAGCAGCTCCACGTTCGGGCCCTGCAGCGTGCCGTCCTTCGTGACGTCGGTCACCACGTAGCGGGCGCACCCGGCCGCCTCGAGGCGGTCGAGCACCTCCCACAGGTCGCCGGCGTCCTCGGTCCACCCGCGGCTCGCCAGGGTCGTGCCGCGCACGTCGAGGCCGACGGCGATCTGCTCGCCGTACTCGCCGATCACCCGAGCGGCCCACTCCGGGTCCTCGAGGGCGGCGGTCCCGAGGTTCACGCGCGCCGCACCCGTGGCGAGCGCCGCCTCGAGCGAGGCGTCGTCACGGATGCCGCCGGAGAGCTCGACCGCGACACCGTCGACCTCGCGGATCGCCTGCGCGACGAGGGCCCGGTTGTCGCCACGGCCGAAGGCCGCGTCGAGGTCCACGAGGTGGATCCACTCGGCGCCCTGCTCCCGCCAGGTCCGCGCCGCGGTGACCGGGTCGCCGTAGGACGTCTCGCTGCCGGCCTCGCCCTGGGTCAGGCGCACCGCCTGGCCGTCGACGACGTCGACGGCGGGCAGCAGGACGAGGGGCGGGGTGTCGGTGCGGTCGGTCATGGTCCTGTCGGTCTCGTCGTGGTGCTGGTGCGGTTCGGGTCGTGCGGTGGTCGGGGCGACGGCCGGGAGGCCCGGATCACGTCCGGCACGGACGCGTGCGTCCGTCGTCGGCCGGGTTCAGAGCGACTGCACCCAGTTGGTGAGCAGGCGGATGCCCGGCTCCCCGGACTTCTCGGGGTGGAACTGGGTCGCGGTGAGCGGACCGTTCTCGACGGCGGCGACGAAGCGCTGCCCGTGCTCGGCCCAGGTGAGCCGGGGCGCACGGAACGGGCCGTAGGCCTCGAGCGGGAAGTCGGTCACACCGTACGAGTGCACGAAGTAGAAGCGCTCGTCGTGCAGGCCGTCGAACAGGACGGAGTCCTCCGGTGCCTGCACGGTGTTCCAGCCCATGTGCGGCAGGACCTCGGCCTCGAGCTGCTCGACGGTGCCCGGCCACTGCCCGAGGCCCTCGACGTCGGCACCGCGTTCGATGCCGCGTGAGAACAGGACCTGCATGCCGACGCAGATGCCGAGCACCGGACGGCCACCGGCCAGACGGTGGTCGACGATCTCACCCCCGCGGACGCCCTCGAGCTGGTCGATCACGGCGGCGAACGCCCCGACGCCCGGCACGAGCAGCCCGTCCGCCTGCAGCGCCGCCTGCTTGTCGGCCGTCAGGGTCACGTCGGCGCCGGCGCGCTCGAGTGCCTTCGCGGCGGAGTGCACGTTCCCCGACCCGTAGTCGAGGACGACGACGTTCGGCCGCGCGCTCACAGTGCGCCCTTCGTGGAGGGGATGCCGACGACCCGCGGGTCGCGTTCGACGGCCTTGCGCATCGCACGGGCGAAGGCCTTGAACTCGGCCTCGGCGATGTGGTGGGGGTCGCGCCCCTCGACCACCCGCACGTGCACGGTGATGCCCGCGTTGACGGTGATCGCCTCGAACACGTGCCGGACCATCGACCCGGTGAAGTGCCCGCCGATGCGGTGGAACTCGAAGCCGGCCGGCTCGCCGGTGTGCACGAGGTACGGACGGCCGGACACGTCGACGACGGCCTGGGCCAGGGCCTCGTCGAGCGGCACGAGGGCGTCGCCGTAGCGGCCGATGCCGGACCGGTCGCCGAGCGCCTGCTTGATCGCCTGGCCGAGCACGATGCCGGTGTCCTCGACGGTGTGGTGCACGTCGATGTCGGTGTCACCGGTCGAGCGCACGCGCAGGTCGATGAGCGAGTGCTTGCTGAACGCCGTCAGCATGTGGTCGAAGAACGGCACGCTCGTCGAGATGTCCGAGGTACCGGTACCGTCCAGGTCGAGCTCGAGTTCGACACTCGACTCGCTCGTGCTGCGGCTGATCGAGGCGGTGCGGGCGGTCATGCGTCCACCCTAACCGGCGGCTGCACGGCGGCGACGCGGCGCATCGCGTCGAGGAAGGCGGTGGTCTCCTCGGCGGTCCCCGCACTCACGCGCAGGTGGTTCGGGATGCCGAGGTCGCGGACGATGACGTCCTGGTCGAGCAGCGCCTCGAAGGCGGCGTGCGGGTCCGCCACCCCGCCGAACAGCACGAAGTTCGACCACGTCTCGTAGGTCCGGTACCCCATGGCCTGCAGCTCGGTGACCATCCGGTCCCGCTGCTCCTTGATGTCGTCGACCATCGCCAGCATGGCGGGCGCGTGCCGCAGTGCGGCGACGGCCGCCGCCTGCGTCAGCGCGGACAGGTGGTACGGCAGGCGCACGAGCCGGAGGGCGTCGACGACCGCGGGGTCGGCGGCCAGGTACCCGACGCGCGCACCCGCGAACGCGAACGCCTTGCTCATGGTGCGCGACACGACGAGCCGCGGCCGCCCCGGCAGCAGGGACAGCGCCGACGGCGCGTCCGACGGCATGAACTCGGCGTAGGCCTCGTCCACCATCACGATGCCGTCGGTGGCGGCGTAGGCGGCCTCGATCGTCTCGATGGGCAGCGGGGTGCCGGTGGGGTTGTTCGGCCCGCACAGGAACACGATGTCCGGCTGGTGTGCCTCGATCGCGGCCACGACGGTCTCGGGCGAGGTGCGGAACTCGTCGTCACGCTGCGCCGGGATCCACCGCGTTCCGGTCCCTGCAGCGAGGATCGAGTGCATGGAGTACGTGGGCGGGAACCCGAGCACCGAGCGCCCCGGGCCGCCGAATGCCTGCAACAGCTGCTGGAGGACCTCGTTCGAGCCGTTCGCCGCCCAGAGCTGGTCCACCGTGAGGTCGTGCCCGAGATAGTCGGCCAACGACCGGCGCAGCTCGGTGAACTCACGGTCGGGGTAGCGGTTCACGGTGGCGAGGGCCTGCCGGATCGAGGCGAGGATGTCCTCGGCGACGGCGTCCGGCACCGGATGCGTGTTCTCGTTGACGTTGAGTTGGACGCGGACGTGCTTCTGCGGAGCGCCGTAGGGGCTCTGACCGCGGAGGTCGTCTCGGATCGGGAGGTCGTCCAGCGTGAATGCCACCGATCCATCGTAGGGCGCTCGACCGCCGACGGACCGTCTGCCCGGACGGCGGCGCTCGGCCGCCGACGGACCGTCCGCCCCGACGGCGACGATCGGCCGTCGACGGGACGGACCGTCCACCCCGACAGCCGCGCTCGGCCATCAACGGGCCGTCATCTGAGACGGCGGCGCCCCGCCGTCAACGGGTCGCCCTCTGGGACCGCGTCGCCGGACAGTCCGCCGGGAAGGCGGAGGGACCGCCGACTACTCGCCGGTTGCGTACTTGGTCGGGATGGCGATCTGCTCGCCGGCCTGCAGCTCGGAGCCGTCGAGCGCATTGAGGCTCACGACGTCCTGCACGAAGTCACGGGGGTCGGCGTTCGGAGCGGTCTGCTCGGCGAGCTGCCACAGCGTCTCCCCCGGCTCGACCGTCACGGTGGCGAAGTCGGCGTGGTTGCCGCCGGAAGCCGAGTCTCCGGCGGACGCCTGCCCGCCGTTCAGCATCGCGAGGGCGACGCCGACCAGGAGTGGGACCGCGGCGAGCGTGGTGAAGACGACACGGCCCCGGCGGGTGAGCCGCAGGCGCGTCCGCACGGCGGGAGTCGCGGTGCGCTGGGTGTCAGCGATGGCGATGGTGCTCATGTCGGTGGTGCCTTCCCGTTCGGTCAACCGAAGTCGTGTACCGAACATAGTTTCGAACCGGAGGTCACACAAGCCCTGGGAGAGGATTTGTGGGGGATTTTCTTGCGACACGCTCGAACAGGTGTTTGTCCGGCTTGGACCAGTCGGATACTGTTTCGAGCGACTGGGACAAGTCAAGCGGGGACCACCGACATTCCCGCCACGACCGCTCCGGCACCGACGAAAGCGAGACGACGTGGTGGACGAACTGCGGGGCCAGAAGCCGCTGACCGCGAAGCAGCAGGCGATCCTCGACGCGATCCGAGCGTCGATCGCCTCGCGCGGTTACCCGCCGAGCATGCGGGAGATCGGTGACGCGGCCGGGCTGTCCTCGCTGTCGAGCGTCTCGCACCAGCTCGGGCAGCTCGAGCTCGGCGGCTGGATCCGACGCGACCCGAACCGCCCCCGGGCACTCGAGGTCCTGGTCGACGAGCCGTCGTCCGACGCAGACTCCCCCGACGTCGACGCCACGACCCTCGTGCCGCTCGTCGGTCGGATCGCCGCCGGTGTGCCGATCACCGCCGAGCAGCACGTCGACGAGATCGTGCCGCTGCCGCGTCAGCTCGTGGGCACCGGTGACCTCTTCATGCTCAAGGTCGTGGGCGAGTCGATGATCGACGCCGCGATCTGCGACGGCGACTGGGTGGTCGTCCGCGCGCAGCAGACGGCCGACAACGGCGACATCGTCGCGGCGATGCTCGACGAAGAGGCCACCGTCAAGGTCTTCCGCCAGCGCGACGGGCACACCTGGCTGCTGCCGCGGAACTCGGCGTTCGAGCCGATCCTCGGGGACGCCGCGTCCGTGCTCGGCAAGGTGGTGGCGGTCCTCCGCTCCATCTGAGCCGGCAGGTCCCCGGCTGGCCGGGCCTCGCAGCGGCCGACCGCCTCGTCGCGTCGGTGATGTCCGCACGCCGTCGACCGGTCGGGCGGAACCAGGTTCCGGACACCACACCGCGCTCTCCGACGGCGCCGTGGCCTGAACCGGCTCCCTCAGCGAGGAACCCGGCGCCGACGCACCGACGCGACGCGCCACGGGACACCGCGCGGCGGACCGCCGGACGCGCCCCGTGCCTCCCGGCCGGAGCGCGTCAGCGGACGCAGGTCAGGACGCGACCGGCGTGACCACGTAGGGGTCGAGCTCGGCGACCTGCCGCTGGAAGACGCGCACCCGCAGGCGGGTGCCGTCCTCGACGTAGTCGACCGTCTCGACGGAACCCGCGTCGTGCAGCGAGGACACCAGGTCCCCGCGGTCGTACGGCACGACGACGGTGAGCTCGACGTCGGGTTCGGGCAGCCGGTCCTCGATGACGCGGAGGAGCTCGGCGACGCCCTCGCCGGTTCGAGCCGACACGAAGACCGCGTCCGGGACGAGCCCGACGAGCACCAGACGCTGGGCGTCGTCGATCAGGTCCGCCTTGTTGAAGACGACGACCTCGGGGATGTCACGGGCACCCACCTCGCCGATGACCTCGCGGACGGTCGCCAACTGCGCGCCCGGGTCGGGGTGGGAGCCGTCCACGACGTGCACGATGACGTCGGCGTCGCCGACCTCCTCGAGCGTGGAGCGGAAGGCCTCGACCAGCTGGTGCGGCAGGTTCCGCACGAAGCCGACGGTGTCGACGAACGTGAACTCCCGGCCCTTGGCGCTCTCGGTCCGACGCACGGTGGCGTCCAGCGTCGCGAACAGCTGGTTCTGCACGAGCACACCGGCGCTCGTCAGCCGGTTCAGGAGCGAGGACTTGCCGGCGTTCGTGTAGCCGGCGATCGCGACGCTCGGTACCTCGTTGCGGTTGCGCTCGGCACGCTTGGCCTCGCGGGCCGGGGTGAAGCCGGCGATCTGCCGTCGGAGCTTCGCCATCCGCGTGTGGATCTTGCGGCGGTCGAGCTCCATCTTCGTCTCACCGGGGCCGCGCGAGCCCATGCCCGCACCGCCGGAGACCTGGCCACCGGCCTGCCGGGACATCGACTCACCCCAACCACGCAGTCGCGGCAGCAGGTACTGCAGCTGGGCGAGCTCGACCTGGGCCTTGCCCTCGCGGGTCTTCGCGTGCTGACTGAAGATGTCGAGGATCACGGCCGTGCGGTCGATGACCTTCACCTTCACGACGTCCTCGAGCGCACGGCGCTGCGAGGGGGCGAGTTCGGTGTCGGCGATGACCGTGTCGGCGCCGGTGGCCTTGACCACCATCGCGAGTTCCTGGGCCTTGCCCTTGCCGAGGTAGGTGGCCGGGTCCGGGTTCGGTCGGCGCTGCAGGAGCCCGTCGAGCACCACGGCGCCCGCGGTCTCGGCCAATGCCGCGAGTTCGCGGAGGGAGTTCTCGGCGTCCGAGGCATCGCCCTGGGGGTACACGCCGATGAGGACGACCTGCTCGAGCCGCAGCTGGCGGTACTCGACCTCGGTGACGTCCTCGAGTTCGGTGGAGAGGCCGGCGACGCGGCGCAGGGCCGCCCGGTCCTCGCGGTCGTACTGGTCGCCGTCGCCGTCCCACCCGCGGTCGTCGACCGATCGGGTCTGGATCGCCTGGGCGGGGGCGAAGATGGACGATGCTGCGCGGTGGTCGGCGTTGCGCAACACCCGTTCGACGACACCGTCTGCGCTGTCGTCGTTGGTCTGGTGGTTCTGCTGATGGGTATCCGTCATCCTGTCCACAGGGTACCTCCGGCGCCCCGTTGACACACGGGGTTCCCGGTACGGTTCTTCCATGGCGAACGACCACTACTTCTCCGCGAACCCCTCGTCGGACACCCGCGAACGCCAGATCGACGTCACCCTGGCCGGCCGGCCGCTCACACTGACCACCGCGGCCGGGGTCTTCAGCCCCGACGGCGTCGACCGGGGCACGCGTGTGTTGCTCGGCTCGGTGCCGTCGCCCGCCCCTGACGGGGCCCTGCTCGACATCGGCTGCGGGTGGGGGCCGATCGCGATCACGATGGCGCTCGAGTCGCCCGAGGCGCAGGTGTGGGGCGTCGACGTCAACGAACGGGTGCTCGGGCTCGCGCGGGCGAACGCCACCGCAGCCGGGCTGACGAACGTGACCGTCGCGGCACCGGGCGACGTGCCCGACGACCTGCGCTTCCGGACGATCTGGTCGAACCCGCCGATCCGCGTCGGCAAGGACGAGCTGCACCAGATCCTGCTGACGTGGCTGCCCCGGCTCGAGGTCGGGGGCGACGCCTGGCTCGTCGTGTCGAAGGACCTCGGGGGCGACTCGCTGCAGAAGTGGCTCGTCGGCGCGCTCGGCTCGGGGTACTCGGTCACCCGGGAGTCGACGGCGAAGGGCTTCCGAGTCATCCGGGTGCAGCGCAGCGCGTAGGGCGCGCCGGTGCGCGTGCGCGCGGCGCGTGCGCCGCTCGCGCCCGCTGCGGCGCGGCGCTCAGGGCGCGCGCGGGGAGCGGCAGGCGCTTTGTGAGCAGAAAACGTCGGATCACCGCAGCGCACTCGACCATTTCTGCTCACCAAGCGCGCCGTGCCACCGCGCCGCCCGACCCCCGCCCGCCCGCGGCGCCGCGCCCCCGCGTCAGACCGTCAGGTCCCCCGAGAACACCAGCTCGGCCGGCCCCGACAGCGAGACGTGCTCGCCGTCCTCCGCCGCGAACATCCGCACGGTGACGACGCCACCCGGCACCCGTACCCGCCAGGTGTCCGGCGCACCGGAACCGACCCAGTACCGGGTCGCGAGCGCGGCCGCCACGGCGCCGGTCCCGCACGAGAGGGTCTCGCCGCTCCCCCGCTCGTGCACCCGCATCGTGATCTCGCCGACGCCGTCGTTGATGAGCGGGTCGCCCGGCAGCACGAACTCGACGTTGGCTCCGTGCTCGGGTGCCGGGTCGAGCACGGGCAGGAAGGTCAGGTCGAGGTCGGCGAGCTCGTCCTCGGTGGCGACGGCGACCACCACGTGCGGGTTGCCCACGTCGATGCCGATGCCCGGACGCGCGCCGTCGAGGTTCTTCGCCCGCACGAGCACGTCGTCGGCACCGCCGCCCTCGATGCCGAGGCCCCACCGGCCGAGGTCGGCGGCGAAGCCGTTGGTGGTGCGCTGGATGTCGACGAGGCCCTTCCGGCTGCCGACGGTCAGCGTGTCGCCGGGCGCGAGCTCGACGAGCCCGGACTCGGTCAGGTACCGCGCGAACACGCGAATGCCGTTGCCGCACATCTCGGCGACCGTGCCGTCGGCGTTGTGGTAGTCCATGAACCAGGTCGCGGCGGGCTCGACGGCCACCAGGGCGCGTCCCTCGGGGATCGACTCGGACCGCACCGCCCGGATGACGCCGTCGCCGCCCACGCCGAACCGTCGGTCGGCGATCGCGCGGATCCGCTCCGGGGTCAGGTCGACGGTCGCGTCGGGGTCGGCGAACAGGACGAAGTCGTTACCGGTCCCCTGGCCCTTGGTGAAGTGCAGCTCGGTCACGGCACGATCCTACGGGCCAGTTCCGTCAGGTCCCCGTGGTCCGCCCCGGTGACGTCGAGCGTCTCGGCCTCGGCGTACCGCCGGAACCACGACACCTGCCGCCGGGCGTACTTGCGCGTGGCGACGCCCGTGGCCTCGACCGCCTGGTCGACGGTCGCATCGCCTCGCAGGACGTCGAGCGCCTGCGAGTACCCGATTGCGGCACGGGCCGTCCGCCCCTGCTCGAGGCCCTGCCCCCGCAGCGCAGCGACCTCGTCCACCAGGCCGGCGGCGAACATCCGCGCCGCCCGCGCGTGCAGCGCGGTGACGAGCTGCTCGCGTTCCCGACGCAGGTGCAGGATCCGGGCGGGCCGCCAGGCGCGGGGCGCGGACGGGAGGCTCGGGGTCACGACCTCGGACCGGCTCGCGATCTCGAGTGCCCGGATCAACCGCCGGGGGTTGCGGGCGTCGATCGTCGCCGCGGCGGCCGGGTCGAGGGAGCGAAGCCGCTCGAGCAGCACGCCGGGCCCCTGCTCGTCGTGCTCGCGCTCGAGCCGTGCCCGCAGCGCCGCGTCCGTGCCGGGGAACGCGAGGTCGAACAGCACCGCGGAGACGTAGAGCCCGCTGCCCCCGACGAGCACGGCGACGCCGCCGTCCGCCTGGATCCGCTCGACGTCGGCGCGGGCGGCCGTCTGGTACGCGGCGACGCTCGCCTCGTCGGTGACGTCGAGCACGTCGAGTTGGTGGTGCGGGATGCCGTGCCGCTCGTCGAGCGACAGCTTCGCGGTGCCGATGTCCAGGCCGCGGTACAGCTGCATGGCGTCGGCGTTGACGATCTCGGCGTTCCGTCCGGCGGCACGCAAGCGCTCGGCGATCGCGATCCCGAGGTCGGACTTGCCCGTCCCCGTCGCACCGACGACCGCGATCAGGTCGGCATCGCTCGCGGCGCGGGGGTCCTCGTGGTCCGGGACCGGGCCGCGCCCGAGGTCGTCCGGTCCGACGGGGACGTCAGCGCCCGACACGGAGCGTGGGCAGCCCGAGCGACACCGGACGCGGTCCGTCGCCGGGCGCTGCCGGGGTCGGTACGCCGCAGCTCTCGGCCTCAGCACGGTCCCAGGCGTCGCCGGCGCGGGTGCGACGGATGCGCAGCGGGGCGTCCCCGTCGGCGATGAGGAAGTGCGGCGCGGCACGGGTGATCGTCACCGACACGACGTCGCCGGGACGCGGCACGTCGGACCCGTCCGGCACGGCGAAGTGCACGAGCCGGGAGTCCTCGGCTCGACCGGAGAGGCGACGGGTCGAGTCGTCCTTCTTGCCCTCGCCCGTGGCGACGAGCACCTCGACGGTGCGGCCGACCTGGCGGGCGTTCTCCTCTGCCGTGATGCGCTCCTGCAGGGCGACGAGCCGCTCGTAGCGTTCCTGCACGACCTGCTTCGGCAGCTGGTCGTCCATCGTCGCCGCGGGCGTGCCCGGGCGGATCGAGTACTGGAACGTGAAGGCGCTCGCGAACCGCGCCTGCTCGACGACCCGCAGGGTGTCCTGGAAGTCGGCCTCGGTCTCGCCGGGGAAGCCGACGATGATGTCCGTCGAGATCGCCGCGTGCGGGATCTTCGCGCGCACCCGGTCGAGGATGCCGAGGAACCGCTCGCTCCGGTAGCTCCGACGCATCGCCTTGAGCACGCGGTCGGAGCCGGACTGCAGGGGCATGTGCAGCTGGGGCATGACGTTCGGCGTCTCGGCCATGGCGTCGATGACGTCGTCGGTGAACGCCGCCGGGTGCGGACTCGTGAAGCGGACGCGCTCGAGCCCTTCGATCGTGCCGGCCGCCCGCAGCAGCTTGCCGAACGCCTGCCGGTCGCCGAACTCGACGCCGTACGAGTTGACGTTCTGCCCGAGCAGGGTGACCTCGATCGCCCCGTCGTCGACCAGGGCCTGGATCTCGGCCAGGACGTCGCCCGGGCGGCGGTCCTTCTCCTTCCCGCGCAGCGACGGCACGATGCAGAAGGTGCAGGTGTTGTTGCAGCCGACCGAGATCGACACCCAGCCGCTGTGCGTCGAATCGCGCTTGGTGGGCAGCGTCGACGGGAAGACGTCGAGCGCCTCGAGGATCTCGATCTGCGCCTCGTCGTTGTGCCGTGCGCGCTCGAGCAGCGTCGGCAGCGAGCCCATGTTGTGCGTCCCGAAGACGACGTCGACCCACGGCGCCTTCTCGAGGATGACGTTCTTGTCCTTCTGCGCCAGGCACCCGCCGACGGCGATCTGCATGCCCGGGTGCTCGCGCTTGATCCCCGCGAGCTGCCCGAGGTTGCCGTACAACCGGTTGTCCGCGTTCTCCCGCACCGCACAGGTGTTGATGACGACGACGTCGGCCTGTTCGCCGTCCGCCGCGACGTACCCGGCGGACTGGAGCGACCCGCTCAACCGCTCCGAGTCGTGCACGTTCATCTGGCACCCGTAGGTGCGGACTTCGTAGGTGCGGGGGCGCGCTGCGACGGTGGCCATGGTCGTCCCAGTGTAGGTCGGCCGGACTACTCGAACCGCACGGTCCCGCGGCCCGGCTGCGGGCGTCGGCCGCCGCCGTCGAGGGCACGTTCGACCACGATCCGGACGACACCGGAGCTGTAGCCCTTGCGCATGAGGAACCCGGACAACCGTCGTTCGGCCGTCGCCCGGTCGAGGCCGCGCATCTGCGGAGCACGCTTGTCGGCGAGCTCCTGTGCGCGGAGGAACTCGTCGTCCTCGTCGTCGGCGGCCTGCTCGAGCGCAGTGTCGATCGCGACCTGGTCGATGCCCCGTCGACGGAGCTCCGTGACCACACCCTGCCGTCCGAGACCCTTGCGGTCGTGCAGCCGGTCCACCAGGTCCGTGGCGAGTGCGACGTCGTCGAGCAGACCGACGCCGGTCAGGCGTGCGATCTCGTGCTCGACCACGTCGGGGTCGAGGTCCTGCTGGGTGAGCAGGGTCCGCATCTCCGACTCACTGACGCCCTTGCGGCCGAGCGCCCGCATGCTGACGCGTTCGGCGTCGGCTCGCTGCTCGTCGATGGGTCGGGGCACGTCGGCCGGGTCGAGTTCCTCGCCCCCGGCGATCGAGAACACCGACGCGGTCGTGGCGTCCGCCGTCTCGTCGTCGTAGCCGTCGAGCTCGGCCCGCGCACTGCGACCCGAGCCGTCGCCGATCACCGGCGACACCCACTCGGCCTGCGCGCGTGCTCCACCGATGGGGAGCGGCACGGGCGTGTCCGCGTCGGCCCGGTCGTCCGCACCGGCCGGGTCGTCGGCGCCCGGTTCGGCTCCGATGGCGGCCGGCGTGTGCGGCGGTGACGCCGCAGGGGTCCGGCGACGGGACCTCGCACCGAACAGGTCGGTGACCGGTGCGAGGCCCTCGTCGTCGCGGTCGGTGCTCACGCGCCCTTGCGCTCCGCGAGCTTCGGCGCGATGGACTCGACCGCTGCGTCACTGTCGGCCTTGGCCCCACCGACGCCGAGCTTGGCGAGGATCTTGCCCTCGATCTCGGCGGCGATCTCGGGGTTCTGGATCAGGAACGAACGCGAGTTCTCCTTGCCCTGCCCGAGCTGGTCGCCGTCGTAGGTGTACCAGGCGCCGGACTTCTTGACGATGCCGTGGTCGACACCGAAGTCGAGCAGCGAGCCCTCGCGCGAGATGCCCACGCCGTACAGGATGTCGAACTCCGCCTGCTTGAAGGGCGGCGCCATCTTGTTCTTGACGACCTTGACGCGCGTGCGGTTGCCGACGGCGTCGGTGCCGCTCTTCAGCGTCTCGATGCGGCGGATGTCCAGGCGGACGGACGCGTAGAACTTGAGCGCCTTACCACCGGAGGTGGTCTCCGGGGAGCCGAAGAACACACCGATCTTCTCGCGCAGCTGGTTGATGAAGATCATCGTGGTCTGCGTCTGGTTCAGCCCACCGGCGAGCTTGCGCAGCGCCTGGGACATGAGGCGGGCCTGCAGACCGACGTGGGAGTCGCCCATCTCGCCCTCGATCTCGGCGCGCGGAACCAGCGCTGCGACGGAGTCGATCACGATGAGGTCGATGGAGCCGGAGCGGACCAGCATGTCCGCGATCTCGAGCGCCTGCTCGGCGGTGTCGGGCTGCGACACGAGCAGTGCGTCGATGTCGACACCGAGCTTCTTGGCGTACTCGGGGTCGAGCGCGTGCTCGGCGTCGATGAAGGCCGCGATGCCGCCGGCACGCTGGGCGTTGGCGATGGCGTGGATGGTCAGCGTGGTCTTACCCGAGGACTCCGGGCCGTAGATCTCGACGATGCGGCCACGGGGCAGGCCGCCGATGCCGAGCGCGACGTCGAGCGCCACCGACCCGGTCTGGATGACGTTGACGGGGGCGCGTTCGTCCGAACCGAGGCGCATGATCGCACCCTTGCCGAACTGCCTGTCGATCTGGGCGAGGGCGGTCTCGAGGGCCTTCTCGCGGTCTGCCGGTGATGGCATGGGGTGCTCCTTCGTGCTCGTGTTCGGCCGCCTGTAGGCTGTCGCGTCCACGTCGGCCGGTGGTGCAAGGCCGATGGTTCTGCGACAAGGCTTCGGGCTGTTCCCGATGTCCATCAACCTATGGCCGGCCACCGACATCACTGCCGACGGTCACGCGATCTGTGGATGGAACACCTGGGCGACGCCGCTGTGCAGGAACGTAGCACCGATCGAACACGCGTTCGAGCAACACGCCGAACGGATGTTCGGTCAGGATCGATCAGTCGTGGGGTTCCGCGAGGCCCTTGCCGTGCCGCCGCTCCATCGGGACGTCCTGCGAGTCGCAGAGCGCGTCCCACACGCGTCGGGCGTCGACCCCGGCGCGGAGCGCGTCGACGGCGGAGCGCCCGCCGAGCTCCTCGAGCACGACGTCCCGGGTGACCACGGACCCGTACGCGTCCCCGAACACCTGCTCGACGGCTCGCCAGAACTCACTCACACGCATCCGTCAAGCCTAGGCGCGCCCGCCGACGCCCGGACGCAGAACGCCCCCGCCGGCGGGGCCGGTGGGGGCGTTCGGTGCGGTGCGGTCAGCGGACCGCGAGGTCGTTGTCGAACTCGGCGACGAGGTCGTCCGGGAGCGTGTCGGGGACGGGGGTGAGTCCCTCGACGATCGCGAGGCGGTCGCCCACCTCGCGCATGATCGTGGAGATGGGAGTGTCCAGCGCGTCCGCGACGGACGCGAGGATCTCCGAGCTGGCCTCTTTCTGACCACGCTCGACCTCACTGAGGTACCCGAGGGCAACGCTGGCCTTGGACGCGACCTGTCGGAGGGTCCGGCCCTTCTGCAAGCGGAAGTCCCGAAGCACATCGCCGATTTCCTGACGAACGAGAACCATGAGAACTCCTCCTTCCTGTCGTCTCCGCGCCCGCTCGATCCGGTGGATCGAGTTCGGGTTCAGCAACAGTAGCGTTGCCGGTTCGAGCATGCTAACCAGGCTGGCTGCCGTCCTGCTGGAGATTGCGTGAGATGTAACCCGGTGGAAACGGGACCTATTCCCGGCCCCGGACCTCGGACGACATCCGTGTCAGGAGTTCGGAGACGGTCGCCGTGCGGATTGCCCCGCGGTCCCCGTCGAGGTGGAGTTCCCAGGCGGTGGCGGAGCCGGCGGTCGCGATCCCGATGAACACCGTGCCGACGGCCTTGCCGTCCTGCGGGTCGGGCCCCGCGACCCCGGTCGTGCTGATCCCCCACGTGGCGGGTTCGCCGTCGACACTGAGCGCGGTGCGCACCCCGGCCGCCATCTGGCGCGCGACCTCCGGGTCGACGGCACCGTTGGCCGCCAGCAGCTCGGCCGAGACCCCGAGCACGGTGTGCTTCACGGGGGTCGCGTAGGCCACGACTCCCCCGCGCACGACGGCGCTCGCCCCCGGTACGCCGACGAGCGTCGAGACGACGAGTCCGCCGGTGAGCGACTCCGCCACGGCGACCGTCGCACCGCGACCGGTCAGGTCGGCGACGAGCTGCCGCGCGATCGCCTCGAGCGATCCCTGCTGGTCGGGAGGCACGACACCCGTCACCCCGTCGGCCTGCGTCACGCGGTGGTCCGGTTGTGCTTCCACGCCTGGTACAGGTAATCGATGCCGCTCAGGACCGTCGCGAGCAGGGCGGCGGTCATGAGGATGCCGTTGACCCAGTGCGCCCAGTCCCCGGCGAGGTTCCACCACGGGAACAGCGCCGCCGTCAGCGCCACGGCCTGCAGCACGGTCTTGATCTTCCCGCCGCGGCTGGCCGGGATCACCCGGTCGGACAGCACCGCGAACCGGAAGACCGTGATGCCGATCTCGCGCACCATGATGAGGACGGTCACGTACCAGGGCAGTTCGTGCAGGATCGACAGCGCGACGAGGGCCCCGCCGATGAGCACCTTGTCGGCGATCGGGTCGACGAGCTTGCCGAAGTCGGTGACGAGGTCCTGACGCCGGGCGATGATCCCGTCGGCGCTGTCGGTGACGATGGCCACGACGAACACCACGGCGGCCCAGATGCGCAGGGATCCGTCGGCGCCGCCGTCGGTGAGCAGCAGCACGAAGAACAGCGGTGCCATGAGGATGCGCACCACGGTGATGATGTTCGCGACGTTCGCCGTCGAGGCGGGACCGGGCCCCTTGCGGAGCAGTCGCCCGCGCCAGGGGAACTTCGCGCCGTGTGTCGTGTCCGTGCCGTCCGAGGCGGTCATCGCCTTCACTCCCTGCCCGTCAGTCCCCACGCGTCCTCATCGGGCTCGTCGTGCACTTCATCGTACCCGCGGGTCATGTCGCCCACGGGGTCGGCGCCGTAGCGGTCGCCGTCGTCGCTCGGTCCGGGCACGGGGGCCGCGGGCGCCGCGGCAGCGGGCGGCTCCTCGCCGCGGAGCTTCGCGAGGACCGCGGGCAGCTGGTCCGCGGTGACGAGGACGTCGCGCGCCTTCGACCCCTCGGACGGCCCGACGATGTCGCGGGACTCCATCAGGTCCATGAGGCGCCCGGCCTTCGCGAAGCCGACGCGGAGCTTGCGCTGCAGCATCGACGTCGAGCCGAACTGGGTGGAGACGACCTGCTCCACGGCCGCGAGCAGCAGCTCGAGGTCGTCGCCGATGTCGGCGTCGATCTCCTTGCGCTCGACGACCGCCTGGACGTCCTGTCGGTACTCGGGTTGGGCCTGCCGGGTGACGTGCTGGACGACCTCGGCGACCTCGCCCTCCTGCACCCAGGCGCCCTGCACGCGCAGGGACTTCGACGACCCCATCGGCAGGAACAGCGCGTCGCCCTGGCCGATGAGCTTGTCGGCGCCGGGCTGATCGAGGATGACCCGCGAGTCCGTGACGCTCGTCACCGCGAACGCGATGCGCGACGGCACGTTCGCCTTGATGAGACCGGTGATGACGTCGACCGAGGGGCGCTGCGTCGCGAGCACGAGGTGGATGCCGGCCGCGCGGGCCAGCTGGGTGATGCGGACGATCGACTCCTCGACGTCGCGCGGGGCGACGAGCATGAGGTCGGCGAGCTCGTCGACCACGACGAGCAGGTACGGGTACGGCTTGAGCTTCCGCTCGCTGCCGGCGGGCAGGACGATCTCGTTGTCCTCGATCGCCTTGTTGAAGTCGTCGACGTGACGGAACCCGAACGACGCCAGGTCGTCGTACCGCATGTCCATCTCCTTCACGACCCACTGCAGCGCCTCGGCTGCCTTCTTCGGGTTCGTGATGATGGGCGTGATGAGGTGCGGGACACCGGCGTAGATCGACAGCTCGACGCGCTTCGGGTCGACCAGGACCATGCGGACCTCGGACGGCTTCGCGCGCATGAGCAGCGAGGTGATCATCGAGTTGATGAACACGGACTTGCCGGAACCGGTGGAACCGGCGACGAGCAGGTGGGGCATCTTCGCCAGGTTCGCGACGACGAAGCCGCCCTCGACGTCCTTGCCGACGCCGATCGTCATCGGGTGCTTCGACTTGCGTGCGGCGTTCGAGCGCAGCACGTCGCCGAGGGACACGATCTCGCGGTCGGTGTTCGGGATCTCGACGCCGATCGCGCTCTTGCCCGGGATCGGCGACAGGATGCGGACCTCGTTCGACGCCACCGCGTACGACAGGTTCTTCGACAGCGCCGTGACGCGCTCGACCTTGACGCCCGGGCCGAGCTCGATCTCGTAGCGGGTGACCGTCGGCCCGCGGGAGAACCCGGTGACCTTCGCGTCGACCTTGAACTCGGTGAGCACGCCCGTGATCGCGGCGACGATGTCGTCGTTCGCCTGGCTGCGCGCCACGGACGGGGTGCCCGAGCTCAGGGTGGTGGCGGCCGGCAGACGGTACGGCTTCGACGGGTCGTCGTCGGACGCCGCGGCGGAGAGCTCGGCCGGTTCGTCGGTCGGCTCGTCGAGCGGCTCCTCGATGGCCTCGGGCACCGCCGGGCGGATCGCGGCCGTCGGCTCCGGGCGCGCGGGCACGTCGGTGCCGAGGTCGCGCAGGGCCTGTTCGGCGTCCTGCAGGTCCTGCTCGACGGAGTCGTTGAGGTTCACCGAGCCGGGCTCGGCGGGGGTGAGGTCGACCAGCCCGGCTGCGGCGCCGGCGTTCGGGCTGACGGACGGCGCGGCTGCGGCCGGAGCGGGGGTTGCGGCAGGTGCGGGTGCGGCGGCGGCGGCGGGTGCCGGCGTTGCGACACCGGTCGCTGCCGGGGGCAGCACGGGGCTGTCGTAGGCCGGGTCCTCTTCGCGCCCGGACTTGTTCCGGCGCCACCAGGGCACCGTCTCGCCGCCCTCGCCGTCGCCGTCGGCCTCGGCGGCGGGCTGCTCGTCCGCGAAACCGAGGTCGTCGAACAGCTGGAAGTCGGTGTCGCCCTTCTTGCCGCGCTTCGTCGCCCGCGCCCGGGGAGCGGGCGCCTCGGCGACCTCGGCCTCGGGTTCGGCGGCCGGAGCCGGCGCCCCGAACAGGTACGCGTACAGCTCGTGCAGGCGACGACCGGTCTTGTTCGGCGGGGTCTTCGTGATGATGAACAGGGAGAGCACGAGCAGCAGGACGGCCACCGGCACCGCGACCCACGCGGTCGCGATCGCCACGAGCCAGCCGATGACGACCCAGCCGAGCACGCCGCCGGCGGCGGCCAGGGCGGGCATGCCGTCCGCCGCGCTCGGCTGCCCGCCGAAGACGTGGCAGAGCGATGCGATCGAGACGAGCAGCAGGCCGAGCCCGATGCCGATCCGCGTGTTGTCGTGCACCGACGCGGGGTGCCGGAACAACCACCCGGCGAACACGACCATGATGACCGGCAGCGCGAACGCCAACCGGCCGAACAGGCCGCCGAACGTGTAGGCGTCGAGCGCGATCGAGACGTCGTTCGTCGGGTTGAGCCACTCGACCACGGCCCCGGCGATCGCGAGCACGAACAGCAGGAACGGGAACCCGTCACGCCGCTGGTCCTTCTCCAACGTCTCCTTGCCGAGCAGGCGGAACATCGCCCCGACGCCGTGCGCCATGGCGAGCCAGGCCGTCACGAGCGGGTTCTGCTCGCGGAAGACCGGGGACGGTGCGGCCTGCGGCAGCTTCTTCGTCGTGGCCTGGGTGCGCGACGAACCGCGCGTCCCGTTGCCACGGGACGACGTGGACGCGCGCGAGCGCGTGGTCGACTTGGTGCCTCCGGCCATGGGCAGGAGCCTAATCCCCACCCGGGACAAAGCGAGGAAGGCCCGCCGCAGCGTCCTGACGGACGCTGGACGGGCCTCCCGGCCGATCACGACGGACCGCGCTACGCCTCGATGACCACCGGGACGATCATCGGACGGCGGCGGTGCTTCGTGTTCACCCAGCGGCCGACGGTGCGACGGACGACCTGCGCGAACGCGTGCGAGTCGCGCGTGCCGTTGGCGGCCGCTTCGGACAGCGCCTTGGCGATCTGCGGGCGGACGTCGTCGAAGACGGCGTCGGTCTCGGCGAAGCCGCGCGACTGGATCTCCGGGCCGACCACGCACTGGCCGGTCGTGAAGTCCACCGCGGCGAAGATCGAGATGAAGCCCTCCTCCGCCAGGACACGACGGTCCTTGAGGTCGGCGTCGGTGATCTCGCCGACGGTGGAGCCGTCGACGTAGACGTAGCCGATGTCGAGCTGGCCGGCGACGGTCGCGACGCCGTCCTTCAGGTCGACGACGATGCCGTCCTGCCCGAGGATCACGTTGCGCGGCGGCACACCCGTCTGGATCGCCAGGTCGGCGTTCGCGTACAGGTGGCGGTGCTCGCCGTGCACGGGGAGCACGTTGCGCGGACGCAGGATGTTGTAGCAGTAGAGCAGCTCGCCGGCGGAGGCGTGTCCGGAGACGTGCACCTTCGCGTTGCCCTTGTGCACGACCTTCGCGCCGAGCTTGGTGAGCCCGTCGATGACGCGGTACACGGCGTTCTCGTTGCCCGGGATGAGGCTCGACGCGAGGATGACGGTGTCGCCCTCGCCGATCTCGATCTGGTGCTCGAGGTTCGCCATGCGCGCCAGGACGGCCATCGGCTCGCCCTGCGACCCCGTCGACATGTAGACGATCTGGTCGTCGGGGACGTTCTTCGCCTTCTTCGTGTCGATGAGCACGTTCTCCGGCACCCGCAGGTACCCGAGCTCGGCGGCGATCGTCATGTTGCGGATCATCGAGCGGCCCATGAACGCGACCTTGCGGTTCGCGGCCGCGGCGGCGTCGAGGACCTGCTGCACGCGGTGCACGTGCGACGAGAAGCTCGCCACGACGACCTTCTTGCGGGCGCGCGTGATGATGTTCTCGAGCACCGGACCGATGTCGCGCTCCGGGGCGGTGAAGCCCGGCACGTCGGCGTTGGTGGAGTCCGGCAGGAACAGGTCGACGCCCTGCTCGCCGAGCCGCGCGAAGGCACGGAGGTCGGTGATCCGGTCGTCCAGCGGGAGCTGGTCCATCTTGAAGTCGCCCGTGTGCAGGACACGACCGGCGGGGGTCGTGATCGCGACGGCCAGGGCGTCCGGGATGGAGTGGTTCACGGCCACGAACTCGAGGTGGAACGGACCCATCTGCTCGGTCTGGTCCTCCTGCACGACGAGTGTGTAGGGCTTGATCCGGTGTTCCTTGAGCTTGGCCTCGACGAGGGCGAGGGTCAGCGTGGAGCCGATCAGCGGGATGTCGTCGCGCAGCTTGAGCAGGTACGGGACGGCGCCGATGTGGTCCTCGTGGCCGTGCGTGAGCACGACGCCGAGCACGTCGTCCAGGCGGTCCCGGATCGGCGCGAAGTCGGGGAGGATGAGGTCGACACCGGGCTGGTGCTCCTCGGGGAACAGCACGCCGGCGTCGACGATGAGCAGCTTGCCCTCGTACTCGTAGACGGTCATGTTGCGACCGATCTCGCCGAGACCCCCGACGGGGATCACGCGGAGGGTGCCGTTCTCGAGCGGCTGCGGTGTGGAGACTTGTGTGGGCATTCGGTCCTACGGATTCAGGCGACGCGCGTGCTGCGCGCCGCGGTGTTCGCTAGCGGGTGGTGCCTGGCACCTTTGGCAGTGCGCCGCCGGCCGCTGCGTTGCGGTCGGGGCGGAAGTTCGAGAAGTCGGCACCGGGCACGTCGCGCACGGCTTCGAGCGAGGTCTCGATGGCGTACGCCTCGGAGTCCTCGGGGCCGACGAGCGGCAGTCGGACGCGCGGGCTGCCGATGCGGCCGAGCCCGTGCAGGATGTACTTCGCCGCCACGGTACCGGGCACGTGCGTCATCACGGCGCGGACGAGCGGCTCGACACGCTTGTGCTCGGCCGTCGCCGTCGCCAGGTCGCCGGCGTTCACGGCGTCGACGATCGTGCGGTACGGCCGGCTCGTGATGTTCGCCGTCACACCGATCAGACCCGTCGCGCCGATGGACAGGTGCGGGAGCACGTTCGTGTCGTCGCCGGAGAAGTACATGAGGTCGGTGTTGTTGAGCACGCGGGACACCTCGGCGAAGTCGCCCTTGGCGTCCTTCACCGCGAGGATGTTCGGGTGCTTCGAGGCACGCACGATCGTCTCGTACGTGATCGGGATGCCCGTGCGGCCGGGGATGTCGTACAGGATCACCGGCAGGTCGGTGGCGTCCGCGATCATCCGGAAGTGGGTCAGCACGCCCGCCTGTGTCGGCTTGTTGTAGTACGGCGTGACGATCATGACGCCGTCGGCGCCGGCCCGCTCGCTCTGCTTGTACAGGTGGATCGCGTGCGCGGTCTCGTTCGAGCCACCGCCCGTGATGATCTTCGCGCGGCCCGCGGCGACGGACTTGCCGACCTCGACCAGCCGGAGCTTCTCCGGGTCGGTCAGCGTGCTCGTCTCACCGGTCGTCCCGGTGACGACGATGCCGTCGGCACCGGCGCTGATGCAGTCGTCGATGTGCTGCTCGACGCCGGGCCAGTCGACCTCGCCGTCCGCGGTGAACGGGGTCACGAGGGCGACGAGGACCTGACCGAAGGGATTCTCACGCGGGGACACGGGCACCAGCGTACCGGGGTCGGGCGCGAAGGCCGCCGTCCGGGTGGACGGTCCCCGCTCCGGGAGGCGCGGCTCGCCCCCGCCCCGCCGGTTCCCCGGTCGGGAACCAGGTTCCGGACACAGCACCACGGAAACGCGCGGTGTGGTGTCCGGAACCTGGTTCCGCCGACGGCCGCGCGCGGCACGGCGGCACGCGCTACGCGCGGCGGCGCCACTCCAGGAAACGGAAGCGCGTGCCGTCGACGCGGGACTCCTGCCACGGGCCCTCGTCGACGAGCGACCAGCCGGCGGCCCCGTCGAGCGACGGCGCGACGGTGTCGCCCGGCACGTCCACGTCGATGACGGTCTCCGAGACCCGGTCGGCCAGGTCGAGCGCCGCCGCGTAGACCTGGCCGCCGCCGATGACCCACACCGAGCCGCCGGAGCCGTCCGAACCGCCGGAGCCGCCGGGGCCGTCGAGCGCCGCGCGCAGGTCGTGCACGACCTCGGCGCCGTCGGCCCGCCACGAAGGGTCCCGCGTCAGCACGACGTTGCGGCGTCCTGGCAGCGGCCGGAACCGTGACGGCAGGGACTCCCACGTGCGGCGCCCCATCACCACGGTCGCGTCCCCGGTGACCTGCCGGAAGTGCGCGAGGTCCTCGGGGACGTGCCAGGGCATCCCGCCGTCCGCGCCGATCACGCCGGCGGTGGACCGCGCCCAGACCATGCCGACCCGGTCGGCTGCCATCAGACGGCGACCGCGGCCGAGATCGCCGGGTGGTGGTGGTAGCCGACGACGGTGAAGTCCTCGTACTCGTAGTCGTCGATCGAGTCGCGCGGGGCGAGCTCGAGCGTCGGGAGCGCGTACGCGGTGCGGGACAGCTGCTCCTCGACCTGCTCGACGTGGTTGTCGTAGACGTGGCAGTCGCCACCGGTCCACACGAAGTCGCCGACCTCGAGTCCGGTCTGCGCGGCGATCATGTGCGTGAGCAGCGCGTACGAGGCGATGTTGAACGGCACCCCGAGGAACATGTCCGCACTGCGCTGGTAGAGCTGGCACGACAGCTTGCCGTCGACCACGTAGAACTGGAAGAACGCGTGGCAGGGGGCGAGCGCCATGTCCGGCACGTCCGCGACGTTCCACGCGGACACGATGAGTCGGCGGCTGTCCGGGTTCGTGCGGATCTGGTCGATGACCTGGGCGATCTGGTCGACGTGCTCCCCCGACGGCGTCGGCCACGAGCGCCACTGCACGCCGTAGACCGGCCCGAGGTCGCCGTCGGCGTCGGCCCACTCGTTCCAGATGCGGACGCCGTGCTCCTGCAGCCAGGTGGCGTTGCCGTCGCCGCGCAGGAACCACAGGAGCTCGTAGGCGATCGACTTGAAGTGCACCCGCTTCGTGGTGACGAGCGGGAAGCCCTGCGACAGGTCGTAACGGAGTTGGGCGCCGAACAGGCTGCGGGTCCCGGTGCCAGTGCGGTCGCCCTTCGGGGTGCCCTCGGTCAGGACACGGCGGAGCAGGTCCTCGTAGGGCGTCGGCACGGTGGGGTCGGGCTGCACGGTCTCGCTGTCGCTCACACACAGAAGACTACGTCGGCGTGAGTAGCGTTGCGGGCATGGCAGACACGGCGGTAGCACCGCTCTCGATCCTCGTCGCCGGCGCTTCCGGCTTCATCGGCACCCCGCTCGTGCACGCGCTGCGCGAGGCGGGCCACGACGTGACGACGCTCGTCCGGCGCGAGCCCCGCACCGCGGCCGAGTTCCGGTGGGCGCCCGGGCGGCGGCCGCTCGACCCCGCGGTGCTCGACGGTGCCGACGTCGTCATCAACCTGGCCGGTGCGAACATCGGCAAGCTGCCCTGGACGGACGCGTACCGCGACGAGATCCGCCGGTCGCGGGTCGACGCCACGGACACCCTGGTCGAGGCGATGCGCCACGCCGCCGTCCCGCCGGCGCTGTTCCTGTCCGGTTCGGCCTCGGGTGTGTACGGCGACCGCCCCGCCGACGCCCTGCACGACGACGCGGCCCCCGGCACCGGCTTCCTCGCCGACGTCTGCACCGCGTGGGAGGCCGCCGCGAACGCCGCCCCCGACGGCGTCCGCGTGGTCACCCTGCGCACCGGCATCGTCGTCGGCCAGGGCGGCGGCGCGCTCGCACCGCTCGTCCCCCTGACGAAGGCCGGCCTGGGCGGTCGGCTCGGCACCGGGGGCCAGTTCTGGCCCTGGATCGCCCTCGAGGACGAGGTCGGCGCGATCGTGCACCTCGCGACGAGCCCCGCGGCCGCCGGGGTCACCGGACCGGTCAACCTCGCTGGCCCGGACGCCGCCGTCGCCGACCGCTTGACGAAGCGCGTCGCCGAGGACCTGCACCGCCCGTACCTGTTCCACGTCCCCGCCTTCGCCCTGCGGTTCGCGCTCCGCGACGCCGCGGACGACATGCTCCTGTCGAGCCAGCAGATGGTGCCGACGAAGCTGCTCGACTCCGGCTACGCGTTCCGGTACGCGCGCGCCGAGGACGCCGTCGACGCCGCCTTCTGACGGCCGGGAGGCCCGCCCCGCGTGCCCCGCGCGACCCCGCTGACCGGGTCGGTCGGCTCCACTGCACCGCTCCGGACGGTGCGGCGTCGTGCGCTCAGGACGCGGTCGCCCGGGACCGCGCGAGCGCTTCGCGCATCGCGGCCCGGGCTCGTTTCCGGTCGCCGGCGGCGTCGTAGACCACGCCGAGCCGGTACCAGCCGCGCCAGTCGCCCGGGTCGGACTCCACCGCCGCCTTGTACCGCGGGAAGACCTCGTCGGCGGCCTGCCGCGTCGGACGGCCGGAGGGGCGGACCACGACGACGTCGTCGGGGGTCCCACCCTCGCGTTCGAGCCGCGCGCCGAGCCGGGTGATGCGGACACCGAAGCGCACCTCGAGCACGAGCAGCAGGGCGCCGACGGCCGCGACGACGAACAGCGCGACGCCGATCGCGATGCCGATCGGCACACCGGTCGCCACGAACGCGACGGCACGCTGCCCGACGAGCCCGATGTAGAGCGCCAGCAGGAGGGTCATCAGCGCCGCGCCCCAGAAAGGCGAACGGACGGTGCGGAGCACGGCGGTCGCCTAGCCGATGCCGAGCACGCTGCCGAGGCCGACCGTCAGCCCGCGCGCGGCCCCGACGGCACCGAGCGCCGCCCGGATGCCGGCGACGTAGGCGACGTCGTCGTTCGTGTCGTGCCGGATCGTCAGGGTCTCGCCGGGACCGCTCAGCAGGACGTCCTGCACGGCCTTCACCCCGGGCAGTCGGAGCGAGTGGATCGGCACGCTGGCGACCTGCTGCCCGCGGGCACGCTGGTCGACGTGCGGGGCGTCGACCGGGCCGACGTCGCGGCGGGCGTCGGCGACGAGCTCGGCCGTGCGGACCGCGGTGCCCGAGGGCGAGTCGATCTTGCCGGCGTGGTGCGTCTCGATGATCTCGACCGCGGGGAACCACGGCGCGGCGATCGTCGCCAGGTGCGTGCCGAGCACGGAGCCGATGGAGAAGTTCGGGACGACGAGGACCCCCTGCTCCGGGCGGTCCTGCAGCCCCGAGCGGAGTGTCGCCAGCCGGTCGGCGGACCAGCCGGAGGTGCCGACGAGCACGTTCGCGCCGCTCGACAGCGCGTTCTCGACGATCGCGGGGCTGAGCGCGGGCACCGTCACGTCGACGACGACGCGGGCGCCCGCGAAGACCTGCGGGTCGGCCTCGTGCGCGCCGTCCTTCGAGGACAGGCTCGCGACGAGCTCGAGCTCGGGGAGTTCCTGGACCACGGCGGCCACGAGACCCCCGAGACGACCGGTGGCGCCGACGACGGCGACGGGAGTGACCATGCGCTCCATCCTAGGATCGACCCATGTCAGTCGAGGTCAGGACCGTGCCGGCCGATCTGCCCGAGGTCGACGTGCTGTTGGACGCGTACCTGGACGAGCGCGAGGCGACGTTCCCGAGCGCGCAGGGCGCCTACTCGCGGAAGCGCACCCCGGCGGCCGAGTTCACGCCGCCGAACGGGGTCTTCGCGGTCGCGTACGACGCGGACGGCACCGCGGTCGGGTGCGGCGGGCTCCGACGCATCGCGGACGGGACCGGCGACGCGGGCGCGGTCGACGTGCGCTTCGAGGTGAAGCACGTCTTCGTCACCCCGGCCGGTCGCGGGCAGGGTGTCGCCACCGCGGTGATGGACGTGCTCGAGCGCGCCGGCGCCGGCCTCGGCGCGACGAGCATCGTGCTCGACACGAACGACTCGCTCGTGGCAGCGGGCGCGATGTACCGCGGACGCGGCTACCGACGCGTCGAGCCGTTCAACGCGAACCCGAACGCGACCGCCTGGTACCGCAAGCCGATCGCCTGAGCCGGACCGGGCCTCCCGACCGGAACGCGAGTCCCGGACCGTCGGCCGCTAGACGGGCTGGTCCACCGGCAGCCCGGTGCGGAGCTCCACCGGCAGGTGGGCCAGGTCGTTGAGCGTGACCACCTCGGCCGGCTTGGCCGACCGGATCCGGATGATGGTGAGCGCGGTGTGCGCGACGTTCGTGCCCATCCAGCGCCACTCGGGGGCCTGGAACGCCTCGCGGACGAACCAGCCGATGACGGCGTTGTGCGTGATGAGCAGGTCGTGCCGGTCCTCGCGCGCCGGGGTGAACCACTCGGCCACGGCGTCACCCATCTGGGCCTGGCCGGCGACGATCTCCTCTTCCGTGATGCCGCCGTACCAGCCCTGGTACGCGTGCGGCATGTCCGGGGTCGGACCGGAGGGGATGCAGTCGAAGAGCAGCGTCGACGGCTCCGGCTGGATCGAGGGCAGTCGCTGCGCCAGGAACGCGGCGGTCTCGCTCGGGGCCTCGAGCGGCGAGTGGTACACGCCGTCGAAGGGCACGCCGCCGAGCCGATCGGCCACCAACATCGCCTGACGCTTGCCGCGCTCCGAGAGCTTGCCGTCGCGCAGGCCGTGCTCGGCGTCCTGGTGCTCACCGTGCCGGACGAGGTACAGGTAGTGCGACATGTCGATGCTCAGCTGCCGATCCCGATCGCGGCCGCGAGCTCGTCCTGCTGCACGGCGCCGACGACCGAGGTGATCGTCGGACGGGTGAGCAGGTCGCGCGAGAGCTCGAGCACGTCGTCGGTGGTGACGCGGTCGACGCGCTCGAGGGCCGTTGCCAGGTCGGTGTACTCCCCCGTGCCGAGCTCGGACCGGCCGAGGCGGGTCATGCGGGCGTCGGAGTCCTCGAGCGAGAGCGTCAGCGCGCCCTCGATCTGGCCCTTGGCGCGCCGGAGCTCGTCGGCCGTGATGCCGTGGTCGACCATCCGGCGGAACTCGGCGTCGACGATGTCGATCACGCCGGGGACGTTGTCGGGCGCGCAGCCGGCGTAGACGCCGAACGCGCCGTTGTCGAGGTAGGCGGGTGCGAACGAGGACACCGCGTAGGCGAGCCCGCGACGCTCGCGCACCTCTTGGAAGAGCCGGGAGCTCATCCCGCCGCCGAGCACGGCGTTCAGCACGCTCAGCGCCGGGCGCCGCTCGTCGCGCAGGTCGAGCCCCTGCGAGCCGCGCAGCATGCTCACCTGCTCGGTGGGTCGGTGCACGACCGACAGCTTCGGCTGCACCGGGTCGGCGACGGTCTGCGGCGTGCGACGCGACAGCGGGTCGGCGCGCGGGGCGTCGTGGAACACCTGCCCGACGAGCTCGCACAGGCGGTCGTGGTCGACGGCGCCGGCGGCGGTGACCACGATGCCGTTCGGTGCGTAGTGCTCGCGGTAGTGGGACAGGACCTCGTCACGCCCGACGGCGCGGATGCTGTCCGGGGTGCCGCCGATCGGACGCCCGAGCGGGTGTCCGCCGAACGCCGCGGCGAAGAAGGCCTCGCCCGCCACGTCGGCCGGGTCGTCGGCCGCCATCGCGAGTTCCTCGAGGATGACGCCGCGTTCGACGTCGAAGGCGTCGGGGTCGAGCACGGACGCGGTGACCATGTCGCCGATCACGCCGATGGCCATCGGGACGTCGGTGTCCCGGACCCGGGCGTAGTAGCAGGTGTACTCCTTGGCCGTCGCGGCGTTGTGCTCACCGCCCACGGAGTCGAACGCGATCGCGATGTCGAGCGCCGAGCGGGTCTCGGTGCCCTTGAAGAGCAGGTGTTCGAGGAAGTGCGTCGACCCGAACTGACCGTCGCGTTCGTCGCGCGAACCGACGCCGACCCAGAACCCGATGCTCGTCGAAGCGGCACCCGGCACCGCCTCGGACAGCACGCGGACACCCGACGGCAGCACGGTGCGACGGACGAAGGCCCCGCCGGACGTCAGGAAGGACGTGTCCGGGGCCCCGAGCGGCAGTGGCACTGGCTGGTTCATCGCAGACGAGCCTACTGATCGGCTCGCGGGCCTCGCCCAGTTTGCACAGGCGCGTCGGACGCCACTCGAAGTGGGGTACAGAAAGTGTGGACAGACCGACTCGTCTGTCTGTCCTCCTTGTGCTACAGTTGGGCAAGCCGGATCGGTAGCCCCCCTAGATTCCGATCCGGTGGCTCGGGACATCAGTCCTGCGCGGTCGACGAGTCCCCCCCACTCAGATCGCGGAGCCGATGAGCCCAAGGAGCCACGCTGTGACGGTCGATTCCCCCCAACCGGCCGTCCAGCGTCTCCTTGGCCCGAGCACGAACCTCGCGTCGCCGGACGGGTCGAGCGTCCCCCCGACTCCCCGCTCCGGCGGCGCGAAGGTCCGCATCCTCGAGACCGCCTCGCGACTCTTCTACGAAGAGGGCATCCACAGCGTCGGCGTCGACCGCCTCATCTCCGAGGCCAGCGTCACGAAGGCGACGTTCTACAAGCACTACGGGTCGAAGGACAACCTGATCCTCGCCTACATCCGCGCACAGGACGAGCGCGTGCAGCAGCGGATGGAGTCGTTCACCACGTCGGCCGAGACCCCCGCGGCGGCCGTCCGGGCCTGGGTCACCGCCCTGGCCGACGACGTCAACGACCCCGAGTTCCGCGGTTGCGCCTTCCTGAACGCCGCAGCCGAGTACCACGACCCCCGCGACCCGGTGCGCGAGGTCGTCGCCACCCACCGCGAGTGGTACACCGAGCGCCTCGCGACCCTGCTGCAGGAAGCCGGCCACCCGCTGCCGGGCGACGGCGCCGACGAACTCATGCTCGCCCGCGACGGCGCGATGGCGGGCGCGTACGCCGGCGACGCCATCGCGGCCACGGCCGCCCTGCAGCGCGTGGTCGACCGGGTCCTGGCCGTCTGACGCGTCACCGCCCCGTGCGGGCGGGTCGGGCGTTGACGCGAAAGCGACAGTCTGCCGCCAACAGTTCGCGGCGATTTGTCGCCCTCGCGGCACGAACCGTGCGGCTCCCTGCACGGGTGTCGCTTCCGTAACGCAACGTCGCCCCGCGCTGGTGCGGAGGCTGCCGGGAGGCCCGACCCGGCCCCGCCACGCACCTCACGCTCAGCACACGGTCACGTCCCCACCCCCGAGTCGCCAAAGCGACAAGATCCCGCCAACAGTTCGCGGCGATCTGTCGCCTTCGCGGCACCAACCGCGCAGCTCCCCGCACGGGAGTCGCTTCCGCAGCACAACGCCGCCGCGTGCCCGCCAGCCACGACCGAGAGGCCGGACCCGGCCCCGCCGCGCACCTCCCGCCCGGCGCACGGTCACGTTCTCCCCCGCGGGTCGCCGAAGCGACAATCCCCCGCCAACAGTTCGCGGCGATCTGTCGCCTTCGCGACACCAACCGCGCAGCTCCCCCCACGGGAGTCGCTTCCGCACCACCACGCCGCCCACGCACCGCCGCCGAGCCGCCCCCGAGGCCGCGGGTGTTGGCTGGAGCACATGGCAAACGACCCCAACTGGAACCTCCCCGAGGTCCCCGCGTTCACCCTGACCAGCCCCGACTTCGCCGACGGCGCCGAGCTCCCGACGTGGGCCCGCGGCACCGACGCCGGTGGCGAGGACCGCTCCCCCGCACTCGAGTGGTCCGACGCCCCCGAGGGCACGAAGAGCTTCGTGCTCACGGTGTACGACCCCGACGCACCGACCGGCTCCGGCTTCTGGCACTGGTCGCTCACCGACATCCCCGGCTCGGCGACCTCGCTCCCGCAGGGCGCCGGGACCGATGACGCCCTGCTGCCGGCCGAGGCGCTCCGTCGCCGCAACGAGTTCGGCACGGACACGTTCCTCGGCGCCGCTCCGCCCGCCGGGCACGGTGCGCACCGCTACTTCTTCACGTTGAGCGCGCTCGACGTGCCGGTGCTCGAGGCACCGGCGGACGCCACCCCCGCGGTCGTCGGCTTCGTGCTTCGCGAACACCTGCTCGGCCGCGCCCAGCTCGTCGGCACGCAGGAGACCCCGGCCGCCTGAACCCCCGCAACGGCGAACGGCCGCCGCCCCGGGAGGGGACGGCGGCCGTTCGTGCGTCGGGACGCGGGTGGATCAGCCCTCGGCCGGAGCCTCGGCGTGCGAGGCGTGGTCGTCACGGCCCTCGGTGTCCACGTCGTCGGCCACGACCGGCGCGAGCGACAGCTTGCCGCGGTCGTCGACCTTGGTGACCTCGACCAGGATCTTCTGGCCGACGCCGAGGACGTCCTCGACGTTCTCCACACGCTTGCCACCGGCGAGCTTGCGCACCTCGGAGACGTGGAGCAGACCGTCACGGCCCGGGAGCAGCGACACGAAGGCGCCGAAGGTGGCGATCTTCACGACGGTGCCGAGGAACTGGTCCCCGATCTCCGGGTTGGTCGGGTTCGCGATCGCGTTGACCTGGGCACGAGCGGCCTCGGCCGACGGACCGTCGACGGCGCCGATGTAGACGGTGCCGTTGTCCTCGATCGAGATGTCGGCACCGGTGTCGTCCTGGATGCCGTTGATCGTCTTGCCCTTCGGGCCGATCAGCTCGCCGATCTTGTCGACGGGGATCTGCACCGAGATGACGCGGGGAGCGGTGTCCGCCATCTCGTCGGGGGCGTCGATCGCCTCGGTCAGCACGCCGAGGATGGCCGAGCGGGCCTCCTTGGCCTGCTTCAGCGCGGCGTCGAGGACCGACGACGGGATGCCGTCGAGCTTCGTGTCGAGCTGGATGGCCGTGACGAACTCCGAGGTACCGGCGACCTTGAAGTCCATGTCGCCGAGGGCGTCCTCGGCACCGAGGATGTCGGTCAGCGCCGCGTAGCGGGTCTGGCCGTCGACGGTGTCGGACACGAGGCCCATCGCGATGCCCGCGACCGGGGCCTTGAGCGGCACACCGGCGTTGAGGAGCGACAGGGTCGACGCGCAGACGGAGCCCATCGACGTCGAGCCGTTGGAGCCGAGGGCCTCGGACACCTGACGGATCGCGTAGGGGAACTCGTCACGCGACGGCAGCACCGGCACGAGGGCGCGCTCGGCGAGGAAGCCGTGCCCGATCTCGCGACGCTTCGGCGAACCCACGCGGCCGGTCTCACCGGTCGAGTAGGGCGGGAAGTTGTAGTGGTGCAGGTAGCGCTTCTTCGTGACGGGCGACAGCGAGTCGATCTGCTGCTCCATCTTGAGCATGTTCAGCGTGGTGACGCCGAGGATCTGCGTCTCGCCGCGCTGGAAGATCGCCGAACCGTGGACGCGCGGGATCACGGCGACCTCGGCGTCGAGCGGACGGATGTCGGCGAGGCCGCGACCGTCCATGCGGATCTGCTCGGTGAGGATGCGGCCGCGGACGACCTTCTTCGTGACCGACTTGTAGGCACCGCTGACCTGGCCGTTGGCGCTCTCCGGCAGCTCGCCGGCCGACACCTTGGCGGCGACGGCCTCCTTGACGCGGGCCTTGAGGGCGTCGTCGGCGTCCTGGCGCTCGAGCTTGCCGGCGATCTTGTAGACGTCACCGAGCTCGGACAGGGCGAGGGACTCGACCACGTCGTAGACCTCGGGGGCGTACGGCGGGAAGACCGGGTAGTCCTGGATCTCCTTGGCGGACTGCGCGGCCATCTTCGCCTGCGCCTCGACCAGCACCTTGAGGAACGGCTTGGCCGCCTCGAGGCCCTGGGCGACGACGGCCTCGTCGGGCTTCGTGGCGCCGCCCTGGATGAGGTCCCAGCTGTGCTCGGTGGCCTCGGCCTCGACCATCATGATCGCGACGTCCTCGTTGCCCTGGTCGTCGGTGACGACCCGGCCGGCGACGGTGAGGTCGAACACGGCGTCGGCGAGCTGCGAGGCCTTCGGGAACGCGACCCACTGGTCGGTGCCGTTGGACCCCGGGATGAGCGCGAGGCGCACACCGGCGATCGGGCCGGAGAACGGCAGACCGGAGATCTGCGTGGACGCGGACGCGGCGTTGATCGCCAGCGCGTCGTAGAACTCGTCCGGCGCGATGCTCAGGACGGTGATGACGATCTGGACCTCGTTGCGCAGGCCGTCGACGAACGACGGACGGAGCGGCCGGTCGATGAGACGGCAGACGAGGATGGCCTCGGTCGACGGACGACCCTCGCGGCGGAAGAACGAGCCGGGGATCTTGCCGGCGGCGTAGGAGCGCTCCTCGACGTCGACGGTGAGCGGGAAGAAGTCGAATCCTTCACGCGGGTGCTTGCCGGCGCTGGTGGCCGAGAGGAGCATCGTCTCCTCGTCGAGGTACGCGGCGACCGCGCCCTGCGCCTGCTGTGCGAGCCGGCCGGTCTCGAACCGGACGGTGCGCGTGCCGTACTTGCCGTTGTCGATGACGGCTTCGGCGAACTTGATCTCGGGACCCTCCAAAAGGGTGCCTCCTTGATGTGTGTCCGGCAGGCCGTGGCGACGGCACACGAGGGTGCGTGCGCGCCGATCGGTCGGGACGCATGTCTGGCCAGCAGTAGAAGCACTCGGGAAACCGTTCCGGCCCGCGAGCCACCACCGATGACCAGCTCCGTGCCCGGCCTGCGCAGTGTTTGTCTGACGTCCGGGGAAGAAGGTCCTCGGACGGAAGCGACTTTACCAGTCCACAGGGAATCGGCGGCGCGGCTCGCTGGCACCCGGGTGATCCTCGGTAGCCTGCGGACATGCGTCTCACCCCCTCGCGGGGCGTGCTCGTCGCGGCCGCCGTGGTCGTCGGCGCGCTCGTCGCCCCGGCACTGACCGCCGTCCCGGCGAACGCGACCGAGTACCCGACGTGGCAGGACGTCCAGCGTGCGAAGGGCAACGAGGCCGCGAAACGCGTCGAGGTGCGGAAGGTCCAGTCGGCACTGCAGGCCGCGCAGGACGAGGCCGCGGCGAAGTCGCAGGCCGCCCTGGTGGCCTCGTCGAAGGCGGACGCGGCCGAGGCGGAGCTGGCGGAGGCCACCCAGGCCGCCACGAGCCTCCAGGCCCAGGCGCAGCACGCGAGCGAGACGGCGGACCGCGCCCAGCAGCGGGCCGGCCAGCTCGCGGCGAACCTGTACCGCGACGGCAGCACGAACCAGATGACGACCCGGATCGCGACCGCCGGCGACCCGGACCAGCTGCTGTACCAGCTCGGGGCGCTCGACCAGCTCTCGTCGACGTGGTCCGGCGTGATGGACGAGGCATCCGTCGCCGCCGGCACCGCGTCGTCGCTGCACGAGCAGGCCGAGCGGGCCGAGTCGGAACGGGCCACCCGCGCGCAGGCGGCCGAGGAACGCTCGGCCGCGGCGGAGTCGGCCGAGCAGGCGGCGGACGCCGCGGTCGACTCGACCGAGCAGCACAGCGACGAGCTGTACGCGCAGCTCGCGTCGCTCAAGGACAGCACCGCGGAGCAGCAGGCCGGGTACGAACTCGGCCAGCGCGTCGCCGCGCAGAAGGCCGAACAGCAGCGCAAGCGCGCCGCGGCCGCTGCGGCCGAGGCAGCCCGGAACGCCGCGACGCCGACGAACAGCAGCGCGAGCAGCGGCGGGACGGGCACGAGCTACCCGAGCACCGGGGGCGTCGTGGTCGACCCCGCCGGTGCCCAGTCGTACGCACGCGGCGCGATCGGCGCCTACGGATGGGGCGGCGACCAGTTCTCGTGCCTGGTGTCGCTCTGGACGCAGGAGTCCGGGTGGCGGGCGAACGCCCTGAACGCCTCGAGCGGCGCCTACGGCATCCCGCAGTCGCTGCCCGCCGACAAGATGGCGGCGGCGGGAGCGGACTGGCGGACGAACGCGGCCACCCAGATCGACTGGGGACTCGCGTACATCAAGAGCGCCTACGGCTCACCCTGCGCCGCGTGGGGGCACGAGATGAGCGTCGACCCGCACTGGTACTGAGCGCTCGGCGGACCGCCGGTCAGTGCCCGAGGCCGCCGAGCAGGCTCGCGAAGTCCGGGGTCGCGGGGAGCGCGTCGGCTTCCTGCGGGGTCCGCCGGGAGGCCCGGATCGCCCAGGCGAGGTCGACCCCCGCCCGGCGGATGCGTGCGTCCAGGGCCGCGGCGTCGCCGTCGGTCCCCCAGTCGTCCGTCGCGGCGAACACGCCCGTCGGCACGACCGCGGCGCGCAGGTAGGCGAACACCGGCCGCAGGGCGTGATCGATCGCGAGCGAGTGCCGCGACGTGCCGCCGGTCGCGCCGAGCAGCACCGGCAGGTCGGCCAGCGAGTCCTTGTCGAGCACGTCGAGGAACGACTTCGCGAGGCCGCTGACGCCGGCCGTGAAGATCGGGGTGACGAACACGACGGCGTCGGCCCCGACCACGGTGGCCGTCGCGGCGGCGAGCCCCGGCGCCGCGAAGCCGGTGAGCATCGCGTCGGTGACCTCGTGCGCGATCGGGCGGAGCTCGACGTGCTCGACGTGGGCACGGGTGCCCTCGGCGACGAGCGCGGCGACGGCTGCCTCGCCGAGGCGGTCGGCCAGCAGGCGGGTGGAGCTGGGCTCGGAGAGTCCGGCGGAGACGACGGCAATGGTGGTCATGGTGGGTCCCGACTTTCGATGCGTTTGCATGAACATAGCATCCAACCGGACCAGCCCGGCGAGCATTCCCCGGGAACGGAGAACGCCCCGGTCCTCGTACGAGGGCCGGGGCGTTCGGTCAAGCCGTGGGTCGGTCGACTAGCGACGCAGGCCGAGACGCTCGATGAGCGTGCGGTAGCGGGCGATGTCGACGTCGGAGAGGTAACCGAGGAGACGGCGACGCTGACCGACCATGAGCAGCAGACCACGACGCGAGTGGTGGTCGTGCTTGTGCTCCTTGAGGTGCTCGTTCAGGTCGTTGATGCGACGCGTCAGAACGGCGACCTGGACCTCGGGGGATCCGGTGTCGCCCGGGTGGGTCGCGTACTCTTCGATGATCTCCTGCTTGACCTTCGCGTCAAGTGCCATGGATGATCCCCTTCCTGTCCGTTGCGCGGTGCCCGTGCCTGATGCACGAGCGCTCTTTGTCCGCGGCCGTTCGACGGCAACCGCGCAAGACTACCAGAGATCTAGGCGGTCCTGGCCCGCAGACGGCGACGCCGCGGTGCGGGCAGCAGGCTCCGGACGAGTCCGACGAGCGTGGCGCCGAGCAGCCCGCCGAGGCCGTTCGACAGGACGTCCCGCGGGTCGGCGACGCGGTACGGCAGGTAGGTGGCCTGTGCGAACTCGATGCCGGTGGACAGCGCCACGGCGACGAGGGCGCCGAGGATCCACCAGCGGCGCGGCAGCCAGAGTGCGGCGAGCGCACCCACGGGCACGAACATCGCGATGTTGGCGAGGAACTCGGTGCGCTCGTACGTGAACCACGTGCCGTGCGGCAGCTGCTGCACCCACGCGATGGCGTGCAGCACGAGCGAGTTCTGCGCCGAGGTGAAGACCTGCGGGGTCAGCGTCATCCGCCAGATCACCCAGGCGTACGCCGCGGTCAGGGCGAGGAGGAGGAGTCGTCGGAACACCGCGTCAGTGTGCTGCACGCTCCTGCACGGTCGCTGGAGCGCTCCTGGGAGCCGCGGGCACGACGCCCGGACGGCGCCGGCGGGCACTGGCCACGGCGGACCCGGACCTGACAGCATGGACCGGGGCGTCCACGCCCGACCCGACGGTCACGTCCAGGGAGGACCGCCGCATGCCGCACCACCACGGGCCCGCTCGACCCCGCCGCGCTCGCGCCCACGGCCGTCGGCAGTGGGCGTGGATCGCCGCCGCAGCGCTCGTCGTCGCGGCCGTCGTGACGACGGTCGTCGTGGTCGGTCCCTCCGGTGGGGACCGGCACACCGGAGGCCCGGACGGGACAGCCGGTCCCTCAGCGTCGACCGACCGTCCCGTCGTCGGGCGGAAGTCGGCCGCCGACGCCTTCCCCGGCGGGCTCGCCCGACAGCCCGAGGCCGTGAACCAGCCCGGCATCCGGGAGCGACGAGCACGCGCCGAGGGTCGCGAGGACACCGCTGACCGGATCGCCGCCATCGCCGACCAGCCGATCGCCACCTGGCTCACGGACACCTCGCGGTCGGCGACCCGCGAGACGGTCCGGACCGTCGTCCGCGCCGCCGAGCGTGCCGACGCGACCCCGGTGTTCGTCCTGTACAACGTGCCCGACCGCGACTGCGGGAACTACTCGCGCGGCGGCACCGAGGCCGACGCGTACCTGCCGTGGGTCCGCTCCGCTGCCGAGGCGATGTCCGGCTCGGGCGCCGTGGTGCTCGTCGAGCCGGACTCCGTCGCGCAGATCGGCAAGTGCGACCGGTTGCGCGACACCCGCCTGCCCCTGCTGCGGAAGGCCGTCGACGCGTTGTCCGGGCACGGGCTGACCGTGTACCTCGACGGCGGGAACGAGAACCGGGTGCCGGTCGACACCATGGCCGACCGGCTCCGCCAGGCCGGGATCGACCGGGTGCAGGGGTTCTTCACGAACGTGTCGAACTTCTACCGGGTCGACCAGGAACGCGCCTACGCCGACCGGCTCGCCGACGCGATCGGCGGCGACCCGCACTTCGTCGTCGACGTGTCCCGCAACGGGCGCGGCTGGCGCGGCACCTGGTGCAACCCCGAGGGCGCCGGACTCGGGCAGGCACCGCACGTCACCGGCGGCACGACCCGGCTGGACGCCCTGCTCTGGGTGAAGACCCCCGGGCTCAGCGACGGCAGCTGCAACGGCGGCCCGCCCGCCGGCCGGTGGTGGGAGGCGTACGCCCTCGCACTCGTGGAGCACCGCGCCCGCGACTGACGACGACCCGGGCGGGTGTCGGTACCCGGTGGTTCCATGAGCGCATGACCGCGACCGACCGCATCCGCTCCGTCGTCCCGCCGTACCTGCTCCGCGCCGTCGCCGACGCCGACGCGTACCCCCGGGCGGCCTCCGCCGCGCGCACCGCGCTGGCCTCCCTGGACACCGTCCGGTCCCCCAAGGAGCAGCACCTGACCGCGCCGCAGCAGGTCGCCGGCACCGTCGACCGGTCCCCCCGGCGCACCGTGTCGGACGCGCACGGCTCGACCACCCTGCCGGGGACGGTCGTGCGGCGCGAGGGCGACGCCGACTCCGGTGACGCCGCCGTCGACGAGGCCTACGCGGGCCTCGGCGCGACGCACGCCTTCTGGCTCGACGTGTTCGACCGGGCCTCGGTCGACGGCGCCGGGCTGCCCCTCGACGCCACCGTGCACTTCGGGCAGGACTACGACAACGCCTACTGGGACGGCTCCCGGATGGTCTTCGGGGACGGCGACGGAGAAGTGTTCCGACGGTTCACCGTCGCCCTCGACGTCATCGGACACGAGCTCGCCCACGGCGTGACGCAGTACACCGCCGACCTCACCTACCAGGGCCAGTCCGGCGCGCTCAACGAGTCGGTCAGCGACGTGTTCGGCTCCCTCGTCGCCCAGTACACCGCCGGGCAGACCGCGGAGCAGGCGTCCTGGCTGATCGGCGGGGGCCTGTTCACCGAGGCGGTCCACGGCGTCGCACTCCGGTCGCTGCGGGCGCCGGGCACCGCGTACGACGACCCGGTGCTCGGCAAGGACCCCCAGCCGGCGACCATGGCCGGGTACGTCGACACCACCGACGACCAGGGCGGCGTGCACACGAACTCGGGCATCCCGAACCACGCGTTCTTCCTGGCCGCCACCGCCATCGGCGGGTACGCCTGGCAGGGCGCGGGTGCGGTCTGGTGGGACGCCCTGACCTCGTCGTCGGTCACGGCGTCGATCGACTTCGCCGGCTTCGCGACCGTCACCGTCGACGCCGCCGGCACCCGGTTCGGCGACGGCTCCGCCCAGCAGACCGCCGTCCGCACGGCCTGGCGGACGGTGGGCGTGCTCGACTGAGCGACGCCGGGCGGCGTACCGTCGGAGCCATGCGCATCGAGGTCCGCCGCACCGGGGGCTTCGCCGGCACCACGCGGCGCTGGCGGGTCGACACCGACGCCGCCGGTGACCCCTCCGCGTGGTCGGACGTGCTCGACGCCCTGCAGCGCAGCCCCGCCCCGACGGACGCGCCGGTCCCCGACGACTTCAGCTGGACGATCACCGTCGAGCGCACGACCGTGACGATCCCCGGCCGCCGACTCGACGGTCCGTGGGCCGACCTGGTCGCGCGGGTGCGGTCGGAGGGTGACCAGGCCTGAGCCGGGAGGCCCGTGGCGGGCCCGCACCGGCCCTCCCGTCCGCTCCGCGGCGACGCCGCCGCCCACGGATCGTGAGCAGGAACGGTCGCGTCGGGCCGACGGGACCGTTCCTGCGCACGGAGTGCGCGGCGCCCCGCGCACGACCGTCAGTCGACGTCGATGACGGTCAGGCGTCGGGTCGGGCGGGTCATCGCGACGTAGACAGCCGCCGCGGCCCGCGCCGCGTCGGCGCCCACGCCGTCGGGGTCGACGAGCAGCACGCCGTCGAACTCGAGCCCCTTGGCGTCCGCCCCGGTCAGGACCGTGAGGGACCCCGCCTGCGGCGACGCGAGCCCCCGCACGTCGGCCTCGGTGCGGGTGAGGCGCTGCCGCACGGCGTCGACCTGGGACTCCGGGACGATCACGCCGATGGTGCCCGAGCCGATGCGCGCCCGTTCGGCATCCGCCACCGCGGCGACGGTGTCGAGCAGGACCGGGCGGGACACCCGGACGCGTTCGACGGGGTCGCCGTCGCGGACGGCCTCGTTGCGGGTGACCGTCAGCCCGGCGGCGTCGGCGTACTCCCCCGCGGCGAGCACGATGGAGCGCGGCGTGCGGTAGTTCACGGTGAGCTGCTCGACGCGGTGGTCGAGCGGCACCTGCGGGGCACGGCCGCGCCGGCGGCGCGCGAGGGCGCCGATGACGTCGTCCCACGTGCGTGCCGCGCCGGGCGAGGAACCCTGCGCCATGTCGCCGACGATCGTGAACGACCGGAGCGGGTTGCGGCGGGCGAGCACGCGCCACTGCATGGGCGAGAGCTCCTGGGCCTCGTCGACGACGATGTGCCCGTAGGTCCACTCGCGGTCCTCGGCGGCGCGCTCGGCGGTGGAGCGCGGGTCGCCGCCCTCGGCGAAGGAGCCGGCGACCTGCTCGGCCGTGACGATGCCCTCGACGCCCATGTTCTCGATCGCCTGGCGCGCGTTCTCGATGTCGCGGTTCCGGCTGGCCTTCGCGGCGCGCTTCGCGGCGCCGCCGGTCGGGTCGAACGGGCCGAGCAGTTCGGCGGCCTCGTCGAGCAGGGGGACGTCCTCGACGGTCCAGGCCGTACCGCGGGCACGCTGCAGCAGGGCGCGGCGCTCCGGGCTCCAGTCGGGGGTGAGCGAGGCGAGCCAGTTCGGCCGGGCGTAGAGGTCCTCGAGGAACTTCTCCGGCGGCAGGGGCAGCCACGCCGTGTTGAGCAGCACCCGGGCGTCGTAGGAGCTCCGGATGTCCTCGCGCAGCACCTTCTCGTCGGCTTCGTCGACCGTGGTGCCGCGTTCGCGCAGCTGGTCGGCGAGCAGGCGGGTCATCGCGTCGAGGGCGATCTTGTTGAACGTGACACGGGCGACGTTGTGCGGCTTGCCGCGGTCCTGCGCCCGCTTCATCGCGTCGGCGACGAGCTGCGGCGGGACGACGAGCCGCTCGCCCTCGACGTCGAGCGTGACGGACTCGGTCGGCACGACCTGGCGCGAGCGGACCGCGCGGCGCAGGAGCGAGGCCGTCTGCGCGGCACCCTTCACCGCGGCGACGTCCCGGGAGTCGTGCACCGTCGCGTGCACCCCCGGGTAGAGCGACCCGAGCGAGGCCATCACGACACCGGTCTCGCCGAGCGACGGCAGCACCTGCTCGATGTACGTCAGGAACGCCGACGACGGGCCGACCATGAGCACGCCGGAGCCCCGGAGCCGCTCGCGGTACGAGTACAGCAGGTAGGCGGCGCGGTGCAGTGCGACGGCGGTCTTGCCGGTGCCGGGGCCGCCCTGCACGATGAGCACGCCCTCGAGCGGGGAGCGGATGATGCGGTCCTGCTCGCCCTGGATCGTCGCGACGATGTCGGTCATCCGGCCGGTGCGCTCGGCGGTCACCGCGGCGAGCAGCGCGCCCTCGCCCTGCAGGTGGGTCCGCTCGTCGTCGTACAGCGAGGCGTCGAAGACCTCGTCCTCGACGCCGACGACCCGCCGCCCCTGCAGGGACAGGTGGCGCCGGGCACGCATGCCCATCGGGTGGGCCGCGGTCGCCTGGTAGAAGGCGCTGGCCCCGGGGACGCGCCAGTCGAGCAGCAGCGGCCGGTGCGCGGCGTCACGGAGTCCGACGCGGCCGATGTACCGGAAGGTGTCGTCGGGGTCCTCGGGTTCGGACACCTCGAGCCGTCCGAAGACCAGGCGGTCCCCCACGCGCTCGAGCGTGGCGATGGTGTCCTCGTAGAGCCGTGCGTACGCGTCGCGTTCGCTGCGGCTCTGGTGGTTCCCGCCGACCGCCTGACGACGGGTCTCGGCGAGACGCTGTTCGGCCTCGGCGGTCAGCTCGTCGAGGCGGCCGAAGAGGCCGTCCACGTAGCCGCGTTCGCGGTCGATCTCGGTCGGTTCGGACACGTACAACCCTTCGGGACAGGGGAACCCAGTGTAGTCCCGCGGGACCGACACCGCAGGACGCCTGACCCGTGACGGACGGGAGGCGCGTGGCGGACCCGCCACGCGCCTCCAGTCCGGAACCTGGTTCCGCCCGTCGAACACCGCGTTCCGGACACAGCACCGTGGAGATCCGCGGTGCTGTGTCCGGAACCTGGTTCCGGCGGGCGAGCCGCTACATCTCCTCGTGCGTGTCCGGGTCGCCGTCCCAGAGCCGTCCGCGCTCGAGGCCGGAGATCGCCCGCACCTCGTCGTCGGTCAGCTCGAAGCCGAAGACGTCGAGGTTCTCCCGCTGGCGGGCGGCGTCGCCCGACTTCGGGACCGGGACGGCACCGATCTGCACGTGCCAGCGGAGCACGACCTGACCCGGCGCGACGCCGTGCGCAGCGGCGGCGTCGACGATCGGCTGCTCGGTGAGCAGTTCCGAGCGCTTCGCCAGCGGGCTCCAGCTCTCGGTCACGATGCCGAGCTCCTGGTGGACCTTCCGCAGTTCGGCCTGCGGGAAGTACGGGTGCAGCTCGACCTGGTTCACCGCCGGGGCGACCCCGGTGGCGTCGACGATGCGACGGAGGTGCTCCGGCGTGAAGTTCGAGACGCCGATCGAGCGGACCTTGCCGCTGTCACGGAGGTCGACGAACGCCTTCCAGGTGTCGACGAACTTGTCCACCGAGGGGTTCGGCCAGTGGATGAGGTACAGGTCGACGGAGTCGAGACCCAGGTTGCCGAGCGTCTCGTCGATCGACCGGTGCGCCTCGTCGTAGCCGTGGTGCCGGCCGGGGAGCTTCGACGTGACGACGAGGTCCTCGCGCGCCACCTCGGACTCGCGGACGGCGCGGCCGACGGCGTCCTCGTTGCCGTAGTTGAGGGCGGTGTCGAGCAGCCGGTAGCCGCTCGCGATCGCGGTGCCGACGGCCGCGGCGCCCTCGTCGCCGTCGAGGCCGTACGTGCCGAGGCCGAGCTCCGGGAACCGGTGCCCGTCGTTCAGCTCGATGGTCGGGGCGCCGACCTGCATCAGCGCACCCCGAGCAGGTCGATCACGAAGATCAGGGTCTTGCCGGACAGGAAGTGCCCGCCGCCGGCGGGACCGTAGGCCAGCTCCGGCGGGACGACGAGCTTGCGGCGGCCGCCGACCTTCATGCCGGGGATGCCCTCCTGCCAGCCGCGCACCAGGGCCGCGAGCGGGAAGTCGATCGGCTCGCCGCGGTTCCAGGAGCTGTCGAACTCCTCGCCGGACTCGTACTCGACGCCGGCGTAGTGGACCTTCACGGTCGACCCGGCGCTCGCCACGTCGCCATCGCCCTCGACGATGTCGGTGATGACGAGTTCGGTGGGGGCCGGGCCCTCGGGAGCGTCGAACTCGGGCTTGCTGTTGAGGTCAGTCATGCCCGCAAGTCAACCAGAGCCACCGGAACCGGCGTGCAACCAGCAGAATGGTTCCACCGTGACACGACCCACTCCCGCACCGCCGCGCCGCCGCCTGTTCGCCGACCTCACCCCGCTCCGCCGCTCCCCCGCCTTCGCCCGACTCTGGGCGGGAACCGCCGTCGCGGGCATCGGCACCCAGATGACCACCGTGGCCGTCGGTCTCGAGGTCTACGAGATCACGCACTCCACCTTCGCCGTCGCGCTCGTCGGCGTCATCGCCCTGCTGCCGATGATCGTCGCCGGCCTGTACGGCGGGATGCTCGCCGACGCCTTCGACCGCCGCACCGTCGCACTCGTGTCCGCGATCATCGCGTGGGTCGCGGTCGCCCTGATCGCCACCCACGCCTGGCTCGGGTTGCACAGCGTCGTCCTGCTCTACGTGCTCGCGACCGCGAACGCCGTCGCCGCGACGGTGAGCGGCGCGTCACGCTCGGCGATCGTGCCCCGGCTCGTCGGCACCGACCTGCTGCCCGCGGCGAGCGCCCTCGGCGGCATCGCCTCAGGGTTCCAGGTCACCATCGGCCCCGCGGTCGCCGGCGTCCTCATCGCGAGCGTCGGGTTCGCCCCGACGTACACGATCGACGTCGTGCTGTTCACCTTCGCCTTCCTCGGGGTCTTCACCCTGCCGCGGATGGCCGCCGACCACGGCGCGCTCCGCCCCGGGCTCGGCTCGCTCGTCGAGGGCGCGAAGTTCCTGCGCCGGTCGAAGAACATCACGATGACGTTCGTGCTCGACATCGTCGCGATGACCTTCGGGCAGCCCCGCGTGCTCTTCCCCGCGATCGGTGCCCTCGTCATCGGCGGCGGTGCCATCACGGTCGGCACGCTCACGGCGGCGTACGCGATCGGTGCGCTGCTGTCGAGCGTGTTCTCCGGCCCGCTCGGACACGTGCGCCGCCAGGGCGAGGCGGTCGGCTGGGCGATCACCGCGTACGGCGGCGCGATCGCGGCGTTCGGTGTGGTCATCGCGCTGGCGCACGCGCTCGGCGGTCGGTCGGGCGAGACGTTCTCGGTCGGCATCCTGCCGGCGCTCGGGGCAGCGGCGCTCTTCCTCGCACTCGCGGGCGGCGCCGACAACGTCAGCTCGGTGTTCCGGAACACGATCCTGCAGGCGGCGTCGCCGGATGGCATGCGTGGGCGGCTGCAGGGCATCTTCGTCGTCGTGGTCACCGGCGGTCCGCGGCTCGGCGACCTGTACGCCGGCCTGGTCGTGGCCGCGGGCATCGCGTACCCGCCGATCATCGGCGGCGTGCTCATCGTCGCGCTCGTCGCGCTGCTGCTCCGGCTGGTGCCGTCCTTCCGCCGCTACGACGCCCTGCACCCGCACGCGAACTGAGGCGCCGCCCTGCGGTTCCGCGCGGTTCCGCCCCACCACGCGCGGTTCCACCCACCACGCGCAGTTCCGCCCACCACGCGCGGTTCCGCCACGCGCGGTGCCGCCACTCGCGGTGCCGATCCGCGCGATGCCGGTTCGCGAAAGCGACACTTCTGCGCGGACCTTCCGCGGACACCTGTCGCCTCCGCGGCAGGGACGGCGCACGGTGGCGGGACCGTGTCGCCTCCACGGCAGGGACGGCGCACGGTGGCGGGACCGTGTCGCTCCCGCGGACAGGACGGCAGCGGCTGCCGGGCACGACCGGCGGCCGGACGGGAGGCACGTGGCGGGCGCGCCCCGCGCCTCCCGTCCGTCAGGTGTCGGGTACCGTACGACGCATGCCGGACAGCGCGTCGCGCGATCTCGCGCGGACCGGTGTCCGCGCCGTCGTCCGGCGTACCTACCACTCGGTGATCCGACACCGCGTCGTGGACGCGGCCGCCTCGCTGACGTTCTTCGCGTTGCTGACGGTGTTCCCGAGCGCGCTCGCCGTGGTGTCCGCGCTGTCCGTCGTCGACCGGCAGGGCGACAGCCTGGCCGACGTCGTCGAGGTCCTCGGCTTCATCGTGCGACCGGAGACCGCCGAGCACCTCGAGGGGCCACTCCGGCAGCTGCTCACCCTGGACAACCCCTGGCTCGGGTTCACCATCGGCCTCGTCCTGACGCTCTGGTCGCTGTCCGGGTACGCGACCGCCTTCGGCCGGGCGATGAACACCGCCTACGAGGTCGAGGAGGGGCGCCGGATCTGGAAGTTCCGCAGCATGATGCTGTTCGTCACCCTGCTCGTCATGGTGGGCGGGGCGATCGCGATCGTCATCCTGCTCGGCACGCCGACGATCGCGGCGGCGCTGGTCCGGCAGCTCGAGTGGGCGCCGTGGATCGACGACGTGTGGAACGTGGCGAAGTGGCCGGTGCTCGCCGCCGACCTCGTCGTGATGGTCGCCGTGCTCTACTACGCCACCCCGAACGTCAAGACACCGCGGCTGCGCTGGGTGTCCGCCGGCGCCGGCTTCGCGATCGGCACCTGGGCGCTCGCGACGCTCGGCTTCGCCGTCTACGTCGAGACCATCGGCGGCGGCAACCGCGCGTACGGGTGGCTCGGTGGGGCGATCCTGCTGCTCGTCTACCTGTACATCTCGAACTTCGTGCTCGTCGTCGGCGGTGAGCTCGACTCCGAGGTGATCCGGATGCGGCAGCTGCTGGCGGGCATCGAGGCCGACGAGTCGATCCGCCTGCCGCTGCGCGACGTCACCCGGAACTTCACGCTCGCGCGCTGGCGGGACGCGGACATCGCGGCCGCGAAGCAGGTGCGGACCGAGGCGGCCCGGGTCGCCGACGACGAAGGGCACGAGCCGGACGCTGGCGAACAGCACCTCCGTGCGATGGCGCAGCAGGTCCGCGCCGGCGAGACACCGATGCCCTGACCCCGCGGTCGGGGCCGGGGGCGGGGTCGCGGTCGCGGTCGCGGTCGCGCGTCAGCGCTTGCGCGCCTCGGCGTCGAGCATCTCCTCGGTGATGACCGGGATCGCACCGGTCGCCAGCTCGATGCCGGACAGCCGCGCGGGGCTGAGGACCCGCTGCACCTGGTCCTCGTCCATCAGCCCCGCGGCCACGACGAGCGTCGAGATCGGCGTCGCGGTCGTCAGCGCCGTGTGGGCGATCGACGCGGCGGCCGCGTACCCGATGTACGGGGTGAGCGCCGTCACGACCCCGACGTTCGTGTCCACCTGCGCGGCGAGCCGGGCCTCGTTCGCCTCGATGCCGGTGACGCAGTGTTCGCGCAGCGTCGCACACCCCCGCGCCATCCACTGCAGCGACTGCAGGATCGAGTGCGCGATGATCGGCTCGAAGGCGTTGAGCTGCAGCTGCCCGCTCTCCGCCGCCATGGTGACCGTCGTGTCGGCACCGGCGACCGCGTAGGCGATCTGGTTGACGACCTCGGGGATGACCGGGTTCACCTTGCCCGGCATGATCGACGACCCGGCCTGGCGCGCCGGCAGGGTGATCTCCCCGAGACCGGCCTGCGGACCGGACGACAGCAGCCGCAGGTCGTTGCAGATCTTCGAGAGCTTCGCCGCGCTGCGCTTCACCGTGCCGGACAGCGTCATGAACGCGCCCGCGTCGCTCGTCGCCTCGATGAGGTCGGGCGCCGTCACGACGTCGATGCCGCTGGCCTCCTGCAGCTGCCGGCGGACCTCGTCGCGGTACAGCGGGTCGGCCGTGATGCCGGTCCCGATCGCCGTCGCCCCGAGGTTCATCTCGGCGAGCAGCGGCACGACCTTCCGGAGCATGACGGCGTCCTCCTGGATGGTGTGCGAGAACCCCGTGAACTCCTGGCCGAGCGTCATCGGCACGGCGTCCTGCAACTGCGTCCGGCCGACCTTGAGCACGTCGGCGAACGCGTTGCCCCGCTCCGCGAACGCGGCGGAGAGCTCCTCGAGCTGCACGATGAGCCGCCGCACCCCGAAGATCATCGCGATCTTGATGCTCGTCGGGTACGTGTCGTTCGTCGACTGGCTGCGGTTCACGTGGTCGATCGGGTGCAGGTACGCGTAGTCGCCCCGCTCCCGCCCGAGGAGCTCGAGCGCCCGGTTCGCGAGCACCTCGTTCGTGTTCATGTTCGTGCTGGTGCCGGCCCCGCCCTGCACGACGTCGACGACGAACTGGTCGCGGAGCGCTCCGTCCCGTACCTCCTGCGCGGCACGGTCGATCGCGTCGGCACGCTCCTCGTCGAGCACGCCGATCGCGCGGTTCGCCCGGGCTGCGGCCTGCTTCACGGTGACGAGCGCCTCGATGAGGTCCGGGTACACCGCGATCGGCACCGAGGTGATCGGGAAGTTCTCCAGCGCCCGGAGCGTGTTGATGCCCCAGTAGACGTCCTTCGGGACCTCCCGCGAGCCCAGCGAGTCGCTCTCGGTGCGGGTCGACGTGTGGTCGAGGGCCTGGGATGCGTCGTTGCCGGTCACGGCTCCGAGGGTAGTCCGATCCGTCTGGCCGGTCCGGGACCGGCGGGCGGGGTGTGGACAGCGGGGCGCGGGTGCTCGGGCGCTCGGGCGCGCAGCGGGCGCGGGGCGGGCGCTCGGGCGCGGGGCGGGCGCTCGGGCGCTTGGTGAGCAGAAGATGTCGGGTCGCAGGTCCTGACCCGACATCTTCTGCTCACGAAGGCGCCCCCGTGCCCCAGATCCGGCGGCGCCCAGCGCCTCGGCGGCGCCCCGGGCCTCAGTGGAACTGCGGGACGATGAGGTAGATGCCGTACAGCACGGCCGCGCCGCACACCACGAAGCACGCGATCGCCAGGGCGCGCAGCGCGCGGACCTTCGCCGAGGCCCCGGCCGGGTTCGGGAAGCCGACCGTCGCCGGGCCGATGGTGCCGTCGTCCTTCACGGTGAACTTGCCCGCCGTGGTGTCCGCTGCGCTCCAGAGTCGGAGGCCGACCGAGTAGACCGCGACGACGAAGCACGCGGAGACGACCGCGACGAGCGCCACCGTGAGGAATGCGAACCAGTCGATGCCCATCAGCGTCGGCCTCCCTTGCGTGCGGCCATCCGGCGCAGGGTGCGCTCGCGGCTGAGCTCGGCACGGCGGGCGGCGACCGCGTCCGCGCGCTTCTTGCGCTGCAGGTCGCGCAGCTCCTTGCGGGTGTACACCGCGTTCGCGGCGACGTCGACCTCGATGGCCGAGGCCTGCTCGTGCGGCTTCCGCAGCGACCAGAGGTACAGCCCGAGGATGACCGCGGCGCCGACGACCGCGTCGATGACGAGTCCGACGACGCCGAAGCGTGCGATGCCCGAGGCCACGGCGCCGACGGCCGCGGCGGCCGGCAGCGTGATGAACCAGGCGATGACGATCTTGCCGGCGGTGGACCACTGGATCTTCGAGCCGCGGCGGCCGAGCCCCGCACCGATGATCGAGCCGGACGACACCTGCGTGGTCGACAGGGCGAAGCCGAGGTGGCTCGACGCCAGGATCGTGGCGGCGGTCGACGCCTCGGCGGCGAAGCCCTGCGTCGCGCGGATCTCGGTGATGCCGGAACCGAGCGTCCGGATGATGCGCCATCCGCCGGTGTAGGTGCCGAGGGCTATCGCGAGGGCACACGCCACGACGACCCAGAACTGCACGCCCTGGTTCGACGACTGCGCACCCGAGGCGATGAGGGTCAGCGTGATGACACCCATCGTCTTCTGCGCGTCGTTCGTCCCGTGCGCGAGCGACACCATCGACGAGGTGAAGATCTGCCCGACGCGGAACCCACCGCGCTCGTTCGGGAACACCGGACGCTTCGTGATCCGGTAGGCGATCCGTGTCGACAGGAACGACACGAGCGACGCGATCACGGGCGAGGCGAACGCCGGGATGATGACGACGGTCAGCAGCGCGACGTAGTTGACCGACTGGAACCCGGCCCCGACGATCGCGGCGCCGATGAGCCCGCCGAAGAGCGCGTGCGACGACGACGAGGGCAGCCCGCGCAGCCACGTGATCATGTTCCACACGACCGCGCCGATGAGCCCCGCGAAGATCATCTCCGGCGAGATCGCGACGCCGCCGGGGCCTTCGTTGATCAGGCCGTGCGAGATCGAGGTCGCCACGGCGGTGCTGAGGAACGCACCGACGAGGTTGAGCACCGCAGCGACGGTGACCGCGACCTTGGGCTTCATGGCCCCGGTCGCGATCGGGGTCGCCATCGCGTTGGCGGTGTCGTGAAAACCGTTTGTGAAGTCGAAGAAGAGGGCCAACGCGATGACCAGGACGACTATGAGTGTGATGTCCACCGCGGGCCAGTGTCCCAGTCAGACCGCCCTGAGGCAAACCCTGTCGGCAACCTCCTGTTCACCCGCCCTTCACACTCGTTCAGTTTCGGAACCATGCCGATGGAAGAATGGACGGCATGGACACCGTCGAGCTCCTCATCCTGCTGATCGGATCGCTCGCGGTGACCGGCTTCGCGAGAGCGAAGGGGCTCCCCGCTCCCCTGCTCGTGACGGCCGTGGCGCTGGCCGCGTCCTTCATCCCCGGGCTGCCGGCGATGGAGATCGACTCCGAGGTGATCCTCACGGTGATCCTGCCGCCGCTGCTGTACTCGGCCGCCCTCGACGTGTCGTGGCAGAGCTTCCGGAAGTCGATCAAGCAGATCCGCCGACTCGGCATCTTCCTCGTCATCCTCACCGCGCTCGCGGTCGGGCTGGCGGCGTACATCATCATCCCCGACATGGACTGGCCCGCCGCGATCCTGCTCGGCGCGATCGTCGCCCCGCCGGACGCGGTGTCCGCGGCGTCGATCGGCCGCAAGCTCGGACTCCCCCGTCGGGTGATGACCGTGTTGTCCGGCGAGAGCCTCATCAACGACGCCGCCTCGCTGACCCTGGTGCGCGTGTTCACCCTCATCGCCGCGGGCACCTCGCTCACCATCTGGCAGGACCTCGGCATCTTCGGGCTGGCGATCGGGGTCGGCCTGGTCGTCGGCGGCGTGCTCGGTGTGCTCGTGCACTGGATCCGGATGCGCATCAACGACCCCGTGGTCGAGACGATCATGAGCATCCTGCTGCCGTTCGTCGCGTACATCCTCGCCGAGCACCTGTCCGGCTCCGGCGTCATCGCGGTCGTCACCGCCGGCCTGTACATCGGCTACAACTCGCCGAAGGAGGGCTACGCGACGCGCCTGCAGGAACGTCCGCTGTGGACGAGCATCGACGTCATCCTCGAGGGCTTCGTCTTCGCGCTCATCGGCCTGCAGCTCAACACCGTGGTGCAGGACCTCGTCGAGAGCGAGCGGAGCCTGGCGCAGACCCTGACGGCCGCCGCCGTCGTGCTCGTCGTGGTGATCCTGGTGCGGCCGCTCTTCATCTTCGAGTCGTACGTGCGCAACCGGTTCAACGGACGGTGGCTCCGACCACTGCGCATCCGGCTGTCGCGCGGGCACCCGTCGCTGCGGTGGATGCGCGGCACCGCCGAACCGAAGCTGAACTGGCGCGAGCTCACCGTGATCTCGTGGACGGGCATGCGCGGGGTGGTGACGCTCGCCGCGGCGGTGTCGGTGGTCGCCAACCCGGTGGACATCAAGGCGCAGGACACCATCTTCGTGATCGCCTTCGTGGTCACCGTCGGCACGCTGCTGCTGCAGGGCCTGACGCTGCCGTTCGTCATCCGGGCGCTCAAGGTGCAGGACCCCGACGAGGACGACGAGGACGTCCGCAGCGAGATGCGCCTGAACCAGCGCACGACCGAGGCGGCGATCGACCTGCTCGAGCGACGCCGGAGCACCTGGTCGAAGCAGTACGGGTCCGAGGCCGTCGACTCCGTCGTCACCCGGTTGAAGGCACGGTTGGAGCGGCAGGCCGAGACCTTCCGCCGCGACGCCGAGGAAGAAGAGGACGAGGAGCGCAACGCACCGGCCCGGCTGCGGGGCGCGCAGATCCAGGACATCCGTCGCGAACTGCTCGACCGTCGCCGCGAGATCGTGCTCGAGGAACGCGAGAAGGGCAACCTCGACGAGGAGGTCATGCGCCGCGTGCTCGTGACCCTGGACGCCGAGGAACTCGCGATGGACTCCGCGCAGGCCTCGCGCAGTCGGTCCTGAGGGGTCCGGGCGTATCCTGGCGCTCCGACCGAGACCAGGAGCACAGCGCCGAGTGAGCACGCCGCGGAACGACGTCCCCAGGACCGACGAGACCCCGGACCGGGGTGGTGGGTCGCGGACGCCGTCCGTCCCGAAGCAGCGGACCACAAGGCCGTCGGCCCGCGGGACGAAGCCACGCCGCGGGGCGAAGGTCGCCGGCACGACCCGGCCGGCTCCCCGTCGGCAGGCGCCGGTCCCCGAGCCGCAGCAGCACGGTGCCTACCGCCGCTGGTACGCCACCCTGCACCCCTCGCTGCAGCTCATCGGCCTGCAGCTCTGGATGCCGCTGTTCTTCATCGTCGGCTTCTGCCTCTGCTACGTCTTCGCGTTCCACGCCCCGCACCCGCACGACGTCCCCGTCGCGCTCATCGGCAGTGACCCGACGCTCGTCGCCGCCGTACAGAAGGCCCTGCCCGGCGAGTTCGTCTTCCACACCTACGACTCCCTGGCGGCGGCGAAGCGCGACGTGCTCGCCGGGTCGATGGCCGTGGCCTACGACCCCGCCACGAACGAGTTCTTCAAGGCGAGCGCGCACCAGTTCCAGGTCGCGAGCCTGGTGCCGGCGACGCTCACCGCGGTGCTGACCGGCATCGGCGCCGCGACGCCGAAGGTGACGGAGCTCGCTCCGCTGCCCGCCTGGGACGAGTACGGCACCGTCCCGATGTACGTCATGCTCGCGTGGTGCATCGGCGGGTACATGGTCGCGATGTTCATCGGCATCATGGGCGGCCCGCTGCGCCACCGCACCCGCATGACGGTCATCGTCGTCGGCGGTCTCGTGATCTCGGTCATCACGAACAGCCTCGCCGGCCCGGTCGTCGGCGCCATCCACGGCCACTGGATCGAGCTCGTCCTCATCGCCTGGGGCTGGATCGTGGCGATCGGCCTGGCCGTCAACGGGCTGAGCTACTTCGTCGGCCGGTTCATCGCCGCCCCCGCGATGATCTGCTTCGTGTTCCTGTCGATGCCGTCGTCCGGCGGGGCCTACCCGAAGTGGTTCATGCCGGAGCCGTTCGCGTGGCTGAACAACGTCGTCGTCGGTTCGAGCATGGTCGACATGATCAAGCACCAGGTCTACGGCGTCGGCCCCGGCCCGGCGCGCGGGCTCATCACGATGGGCTGCTACGCGTTGGCCGGTCTCGTGCTCATGTACTTCGGCAAGCAGTGGTGGGAGCGTCGCCGCATCCGCGCGATCGTCACGGGCCGCACCACCATGTTCCAGGACGCCAACACCGCCAACCGCGAGTTCCTCGGGAAGCAGCGCGACGCCGAGCTCGCCCGCCACGGCCTGGAGTCCACCGAGACCGGCACGCTGAGCATCCTCGACCAGGACGACGGCTGGCAGGACGAACGCGTCGGCGGCGACGTCTTCACCGGTGGCCGCGACGGACTCGAGGTCGAGACCACCCCGACCGGCCGCATCCCCGTGGTCCGGTCCAGCGACCGCTCCGGTCCGCAGCAGCGGTCGGGAGGCGCGGGGACCGGTCCACGCACACGTCCCGTCCCGCGCACGGAGACTCCCAGGACCCCGGCCCGGTCCGACGCTCCGCTCCGGTCCGACGCGGCGGACGACCAGCGGCACGGACGACACGCCGACCGCTAGCCGAGCGGGCACGCGGGCGAGCTGCGTGCACACGTCACGACGGAGCACCAGTCGATCGACACGTGCTCCGTCGCACGATGCGCACGCACGTGTGCGCGCACGTTCCGACAGAGCACCGGTCGACCAACGCGTGGACCGTCGCACGATGCGCACGCACCTCCCGCGGTCACGCGTGCTCCCGCGGCGAGCTGTCCTGCGCGTCGGAGGTCGTTCCGCGCATGGTCGGTCGATCCGCGCATTGGAGGCCGTTCCTTCCGACTCCTCACGCGCGGATCCGCTTCCTACTCCGCGTGCGATGGGACGGAACGCTCCACGTGGTGAGACGGAACGCTCCACGTGGTGGGACGGAACGCTCCACGCAAGGGCACCGGCGGCAGGCACAGGCAACGGGTGCGGGCACCGGCAACGGGCACAGGCAGCGGGCAGCGGCAACGCGCACAGACAGCGGGCACCGGCAACGGGCACCGGCAACGGTCAAAGCCCGCGGGACCGGGAAGCTGGACACCCGCGGCGCCGCGTATCCTGGAGCACATGAAGCCCCGCATCACCTGGCACCGCGTGCTCGTCGCCGTCGTCGTCGTGTTCCTCGTGCTGGCGGTCGGGTTCTACGTCGCGAGCATCGCACTCGCCCCCGCCGACGGCCGCAACACCGCCGGGCTGTTCGTCGGATGGGCGATGTTCGCCCTGATCGGCGCGATCGTCTTCGGCATCATCGACTTCTTCGTGCGGCCCCTGGGCGGCCGGAGCGGCGAGGCCGAGGTCATCGCCGCCGCCGAAGAGGCACGCACCGGCAGCACCCGCACGCAGCAGCCGCGCTAGTCACCCGTCCCCGGCCCGACACCGGTCCCGGTGAAGCCGGCGACCGTCGCGTCGTCCTCGGCGAAGGTGAACCGTGCCCGCACGCTCCCGCCGTCGAGCACGCCCGGCAGCCAGTACCGCGCGTCGTCCCACATGGCGTCGTACGGGACGGCGTCGACGGGGATCCACCGCGGCTCGAGCTCGTCGGACCCCGACGGCTCCCCCTGCCAGCGGCGGCAGACGAACACGTCCGAGACCTGGGACCAGGACGGCCGGAACGGGAACCGGTAGTCCAACGTTCCACGGGCCTCCAGGTCGGCGGCGTCGACCCGCAGGCCGACCTCTTCCGCCACCTCGCGCACGGCGGTCTCGACCGCCGTCTCGCCCGGCTCCCGCTTGCCACCGGGGCCGACCAGGCGGCCCGTGCCGAGGCCGCGGCGCTTCTCGCCGAGCAGGACCTCCGGGCCGGCCGCGCCGTCGCGCAGCAGGTAGACGACCACCACTCGTGGGTGCTGGGACTTGCTCTCGTCGCGCAGGGTCACCCGTCCAGTGTGGCCGACGAAGTGTCGTACGCTCGTTGCATGGCAGGCGTGCTGTGGGGGCACCGTGGCTGAGTCCCGCAGGACGGGGCGCAGCCTCGAAGTGCTGCGTGCCGAGGCCGCCGAGGAGATCTCGATGCTGGTCGAGCACCGCAGCCGCCAGGGCGAGGACCCGTGAGAGTTCATGCCGACGCTGCCGACCGTCGACGAGCAGGTCGTGCTCATCCTCCGCGCGGACGCGGTCGACCTCGACGACGCGATCGGCAAGCGGAACGCGCAGTGGTCGGCGCACCCGGCGTCGGGGCAGGGCACGGCCCTCGGCGAGGAGTACCACCGCCTGCGCCGGATCGCGCTGCAGCACCCGGAGCTCACCCCGGCGGTGTGGAAGCTCATGGGCGCCCTGCCCGACGCCAGCTGAGCTGCGGTTGGATGGACGCATGACCGACACCGTGCTCGCCGTCCTGAACCAGCCCTCCCGCGACGCCGCGCCGCACGACCCGGACGCCGACGCGTACACCTGGGTGGAGCCGCTCGAGGAGCACCTGCAGGTGCAGGACCTCGGCGCGACGCGCGGTGACGGCGTCTTCGAGACGATCACGGTCGTCGACGGGCACCCGCAGGCCCTCGAGCCGCACCTCGCCCGCTTCGGTCGCTCCGCAGCGAAGCTCGACCTGCCCGCACCCGACACCGACGTCTGGCGCCAGGCGGTCGAGGCCGCCTGCGCCCGGCTCGACCCGGTGCGCGAGGCCTTCGTGAAGACCGTCATGACCCGCGGCGTCGAGGGCACCGACCGCCCGACGGGCTGGGTCTACGCCGCGCCGTCGCCGGACTCCACCCGGGCCCGCACCGAGGGCATCTCGGTCGTGCTGCTCGACCGCGGGTACCGGCACGACGTCGAGCGCACCTCGCCGTGGCTGCTGCAGGGCGCGAAGACGCTGTCCTACGGCATCAACATGGCTGCCCTGCGCGAGGCCGTCCGCCGCGGCGCCGACGACGCCCTGTTCGTCTCCACCGACGGCTACGTGCTCGAGGGCACGCGGGCGAACCTGGTCATGCGCGTCGGCGACCGCCTCGTCACGCCGCGCACCGACATCGGCATCCTCGACGGCACCACGCAGGCAGACGTCTTCCGCTTCGCCGAGGAGCAGGGCATGGAGACCGCCTACGAGCTCGTCACGCTCGACGACCTGCGCGCTGCCGACGCGCTCTGGCTCGTCTCGAGCGTCCGGCAGGCGGCGCCGGTCCGCGCCGTCGACGGCGAGGACCGCCCCGTCGACGCCGAGCTCACGACGCGCATCAACGACTTCCTGCTCGCGCGCTCCGTCTGACACGTCACCACCGGCGCCCCGGCGCGGACGGCCGGGAGGCCCGGGTCG
>NZ_MJGO01000008.1:31314-44409 GCF_001864895.1 Curtobacterium sp. MCBA15_009 | reverse complement strand
TCCGCCGGGCTCCGCGCGGCCCCGCGGGGCTCCGCGGGGCTCCGCGCGGCTCCGCGCGGCTCCGCCGGACCGGATGGTGAGCAGGAACGGTCGGGTGCGGGGTCGCGACCCGACACGTTCTGCTCACGAAGTCGGCGGGCCGGGGCAGGCCGGGGCAGGGCGAGGCAGCGCGGGCGGGCGCCGGTCGTCAGCGTCGGTGCGCGAGCAGGCGGCGGACGAAGTAGACCTCCATGCAGAGGGCCAGGACCGTCGCCGCGATGCCGATGCCGACGTACGCGGAACCCCGGTCGGCGTTGACGATCGCTGCGATCGGGATACCGACGCACATGATGCCGCAGATCACCACGTTCCAGATCGCGCCCGCCCTGGTGTCGCTGCTGAACCCGCCGCCGTTCGCCATGCCGGCGACGCTACCGGTGAACAGCGGCGTCCGACCAGATCGTGAGCAGGAACGGTCGGGTGCGGGGCCACGACCCGACACTTCCTGCTCACGAAACCGCGGTCTCCGCGGGGGCAAGGGACTCCGGGTGGTCGAGTGAGCAGAAGACGTCGGGTGCGTGGGTGCGACCCGTCGTCTTCTGCTCACTCGGCGTCAGACGCGGGAGCAGCGGCGGTGGGGCGCCCGGCGTCCGCGGCACGCAGGCGACGGTCGGCCAGGGTCAGGACGGCCAGGAGCACCGCGACGCCGAGGATCACCCACGCCAGCACGTGCAGGTCCGGCGTGGTCGGGGCCTGGCCGAACACGCCGCCGATGAGCGAGGACGCCGCGATCGCGCCGATGTACACCGCGGTGCGTGACAGCCCGGCGGCGGTGCCGATGTACGCCGTGGGGACGAGCCGGTACAGCGCCGCCTGGTTCGAGACCGACGCCAGGGCCTGCGGCACCCCGAACAGCGCCGGGGTCAGGGCGAGCAGGACGACGGGCGACCCGGTGTGCAGGAAGAGCAGGAGCACGCCGCCGACGATCGGCACGAGCGCGGCGACGACGAGCGGCCCGCGGATCGCGGTCCTGCGTGCGACGACGAACGAGGCCACCCCGGCGACGATCGCGGCCGGCAGCTGGATGTACCCGGCGACGTCGCTCGGGTAGCCCGCGACGTCCTGCACCCACTGCGAGAACCCGTAGGTCATCGTGTAGGCGAGCAGGTACGTCAGGAACAGCCGGCCGTACGTGCGGGACAACGCGCCGTTCCGGGCGAGCAGCCGCACGTCGACGAACGGTCGCACGGCGCGGAGCTCCCAGAGCACGAGCGCGACGAGCAGCACCACGGCGACGGCGAGCAGCCACCAGAGCCCGGCGGACAGGTCGAGCAGGAAGACGAGCAGTGCCGAGACGGTGCCGGTCATGAGCACCATGCCGAGCGGGTCGAGCGCCTGCAGGACCGGCAGTTCGTCGACCTCGCGGGGGCGCAGCCGGTCGGACGGCAGCCACAGGGCCGCCACGACGATGCCGAAGACCGCGAGCGGCACGTTCACCAGGAAGATCGCGTGCCAGCCGAAGGCCGCGATGAGCGCCCCGCCGAGCGGCGGCCCGGCCGCTGCGGACACGAGCGACGTGATGGACAGCGCCCCGAGGACGAGCGGTGGCGTCGGCTTCCCGACCCGGGCGGAGTGCTGGCGGAGCGTGGTGAGCGCCGCCGGGTACGCCGACGACGTCCCGATGCCGATGAGCACCCGGGCGGTCACGGCGCCGCCGAACCCGGTCAGGACCTCGGGCACCACCCCGGCGATCCCGACGATGACGAGCCCGGTCAGGAACACCTTCTTCGGGCCGAACCGGTCGGCGAGCTTGCCCATCGTCGGCTGCGCGATCGCACTCGCCAGGTACAGGGCGGCGACGAGCCAGATCGCCTGCGCCGCACCGATCCCGAGGTCGCGGGAGATCGGGGTGAGGGCGACCGACACCATCGTGGTGTTGATCGGGTTGAGCAGGGGCCCGACGAGCACCGGGACGAGGAGCTTCGGGCCGAAGCCGCTGCCCGTGGTCGTGCCGGGGGTCGTGGTCGTGGTGGTGGACGTGAGGACACTTCTTCCGGGTTGCAGGACGGGACGAGGGGTGCGCGGGTCAGGGATCGACGACGGGTCCGAGCACGTCCATCGCCCGCGCGACGACGCGCCGGTCCGCCTCGGGCAGGGCCGCGAGCCGCTCGGCGAGTTCGCGGTTCCGCGCGGCCCAGGCGGCCTGGCGGGCGTCCCGACCGGCCGCCGTCGCGCTGACGATCGACCGCCGGCCGTCCGTCGGGTCGGGCTGCCGCTCGGCCAGACCGAGGTCGACGAGGGCCTGGACGGTCGCCCCCATCGACTGCGGCCGGACGCCCTCGGCGCGTGCCAGGTCGGCGACGGTGGCCGGCCCGTGCCGCAGCAGGCGGCCGAGGGCGGCGGTCTGCGACGCGGTGACCTCGTCGGCCTTCGAGGCGAGCAGCGACCGTCGGAGCCGGCCGTGCATCGTGAGGACGGCGTCGGCCAGTTCGGTCGCGTCGAGCACGGTCGCATCGGACACGGGGAGATCGGACACGCTCGGACGCTACCCCTGAGCAGGACGACTTGCAAGTCCACCTTCTGTTATCCGGATGCCTCGTGCTCGCCCGTTCGGGGCGGCCCGGGTCAGCGTTCGAACACGATCCGGCGCTTCGTCACCACGAAGCCGGCACGCTCGAACGCCCGGCGCATCGGGGTGTTCGCCGCGTCCGTCGTGCCGACCACCCGCGGCTCCGCCGCCTCGGCGTGCACCCGCAGCCCCTCGGCGAGCAGGCCGTCGACGACCCCGCGGCCCCGGTGCTGGGGCAGCACGCCGATGAAGCTGATCGCCGCGTCGTACGCGGTGCGCGTCGCCAGCACGAACCCGACCACGACCCCCTCGGCGTCGAGTGCGACCCGCCAGTCGTCCCGCGACCCGGGCAGGGAACGGTAGAAGGCGAGGTCGTCGGCAGCGGCGCCCCTCGCACCGAGCTCCTCGACGGACGCCCGGGTGTGGGCGTCGAGGCTCCCGACGGCGACGCGGGCGAACAGGTCGACGAACTCGTCGTCCCCGCCGGCCCGGAAGCGCAGCGAGGACGACGTCGGGACGCCGCGGTCCGGTGTCCACGCGACGCTCACCCGTTCCGTCGACCGGCCGAGTCCCGCCGACCGAGCGGCCGCCGCCCGCCACGACAGCGCAGCGACGGCCTCGGGGTCGTCGTGCCAGTCCACCGCGACGTCGACGATCCACTCCGGCAGCACCCCGAACGCGGACCCGCCGGCCGCGATCAACCCGGCGGCGATCGCCACGCGCTCGTCGTCCGCGACGTCGGGCGAGACCAGCAGGTCGTCGAGCGTCGACGGTGCCGCCGCGTCCGCGCCGCCCCACCAGAGGGCCCGTGCCACCGGGCGCCCGTCGCGGACCGCCACCCACGACCACTCCGGGCGGTGGTTGCGCGTGGCGGCCTCCGCGCGGTACCGGCCCGCACCGGTCCACGCGACCGGTTCCCGCGTCGAGAAGGCGAGCAGGGCCTCCCGGTCGTCCTCGGTGGTCGCGCGGAAGGCGACCGTCACAGCTGGGCGGTCATCGTCGTGACCAGGTGCTCCTGCACGTACCCGAGCCAGTCGTAGACGTCGCGGAGGCCGACGCCCGCGTCGGCCTCGATCGAGCGTTCCTCGTCGTCGGCGTCCTCGATGCCGAGCCGGTCGGCGATCGTCAGCCGCAGGTCCGTCAGGGTGCGGAGCCACGCCTGCTCGTCCTCGCCGGCGAGGGCGCCGTCGCGGGTGCCCGTCAGCCAGTCGTGCACGATCGCGGCGTTCGTCGTCTTCAGGGTCAACAGGTCCGAGCGGGTGTACTGCCGGAACTCCGCGCTCGCCGCGTCGTCGTCCGGGTAGGCGTCCGGGAACATCCGCTCGGCGACCGGGTCCGCCGACAGGTCGCCGTCGAGCACCTGCCGGAGCTGCTCGGTCAGGGACGCGAGCAGGTCCCGCTCGCCGGAGGACAGGCCGAGGTGCAGGCCGTCGGCTCGGCGGACGAACGGGATCACGGTGCCGGGGCCTTGTCGACCGTCGCCTGCAGGCCGTAGCCGTGCATGGACTGCACGTGGGCCTCCATCGACTCGCGCGGGCCGGACGCCACGATCGCCCGACCGTCGTCGTTCACCTGGTGCATGAGCCGCTCGGCCTGCTCGCGGGAGAACCCGAAGTGCTGCTGGAAGACGTACGTCACGTAGGACATGAGGTTCACCGGGTCGTCCCAGACCACGGTGACCCACGGGGTGTCGGCACGGACGCTCGTCCGTTCGTCCACGTCCGGCGAGAGCAGCGTCATGCCACCAGGGTGACACAGCGCGAGCCGCTCGGTACGATCGTCACGTCGCGACTGGCGTTGGATGGGTCACCATCGGGGAGCGACAACCGACACGGTGCGCGGCCGTACGCCTGGGCTGCACCGACCGACCGTCCGAGTGCGACCAGCTGGTCGTCCGCACACCGTAGGAGTCCCGTGTCCATCACCGATTTGCCCCCGTTCGTGTCCGAGTCGACGGGCGCTCCCGCCGGTGCCGTCGACCAGGCCGCCGCCCGCGCCGCGTTCAACGCCCCGCTCAGCGAGGTCGACCCCGAGATCGCCGCCGTCCTGCAGCAGGAGCTTGGCCGCCAGCGCGACACCCTCGAGATGATCGCGTCCGAGAACTTCGTGCCCCGCGCCGTCCTCGAGTCGCAGGGCTCCGTGCTCACCAACAAGTACGCCGAGGGCTACCCGGGCAAGCGCTACTACGGCGGCTGCGAGTTCGTCGACGTCGCCGAGCAGCTCGCCATCGACCGGGCGAAGGCGCTGTTCGGTGCCGCGTACGCGAACGTCCAGCCGCACTCCGGCGCCAGCGCGAACGCCGCGGTCCTGCACGCCATCGCCTCGGCCGGCGACACCATCCTCGGCCTCGAGCTCGCGCACGGCGGGCACCTGACCCACGGCATGAAGCTCAACTTCTCCGGCCGGATCTACAACGCCGTGGCGTACGGCGTCGACCCGGAGACCTTCGAGGTCGACTACGACGACATCCGCGCGAAGGCGATCGAGCACCAGCCGAAGGTCCTCATCGCCGGCTGGTCGGCGTACCCCCGCCAGCTCGACTTCGCGAAGTTCCGCGAGATCGCGGACGAGGTCGGCGCGACGCTCTGGGTGGACATGGCGCACTTCGCCGGGCTCGTCGCTGCGGGCCTGCACCCGTCGCCCCTCCCGCACGCCCACGTCGTGTCGTCGACGGTGCACAAGACCCTCGCCGGTCCGCGCTCGGGCATCATCCTGTCCAACGAGGAGTCGCTCTTCAAGAAGCTGAACTCCGCCGTGTTCCCCGGCCAGCAGGGTGGCCCGCTCATGCACGTGATCGCCGCGAAGGCCACCGCGTTCCTGCTCGCCGGCCAGCCGGAGTTCAAGGACCGCCAGGAGCGCACGCTCCGTGGTGCGAAGGCGCTGGCCGACCGGCTCACGCAGGACGACGCGAAGGCCGCCGGCATCGACGTGCTCACCGGTGGCACCGACGTGCACCTGGTGCTCGTCGACCTGCGCGAGTCCGAGGTCGACGGCAAGCAGGCCGAGGACCTGCTGCACGAGGTCGGCATCACCGTGAACCGCAACTCCGTGCCGTTCGACCCGCGCCCGCCGATGGTCACCTCGGGTGTCCGCATCGGTACCTCGGCGCTGGCGACCCGCGGCTTCGGCGACGCCGAGTTCGCCGAGGTGGCGGACATCATCGCGCTGACGCTCATGCCGGACCCCGACATCGACGCGCTCTCGGCCCGGGTCACGGCCCTGACCGACGCCTTCCCGCTGTACGCGTGAGCGCCGCGTCCTCGCTCGCGCCGATGCCGCGTGAGCGCTGGGCGGGGGAGGGCAGCGCCGTCCGCATCGACGGCACCGCCCTCGCCGCCCGGACCCTCGACGAGCTCCGTGTCCGCATCGACCGGCTGCACGAGCACGGCGTCCGTCCCGGCCTCGGCACGATCATGGTCGGCTCGAACCCCGGTTCGATGTCGTACGTCGCCGGCAAGCACAAGGACTCGGCGCAGATCGGGCTCGACTCGGTTCGCATCGACCTGCCCGAGACCGCGAGTGCCGCCGACATCCGGGCGGCGATCCTGCAGATGAACGACGACCCGCGGGTCACCGCGTTCATCGTGCAGCTCCCGCTGCCGCAGGGCATCGACCCGATCCCGATGCTCGAGCTGATGGACCCGGCGAAGGACGCCGACGGCCTGCACCCGACCAACCTCGGTGAGCTCGTGCTCGCCGTGCCCGGTGGTGCCGGCACGATCGACGCACCCCTGCCCTGCACGCCGCGGGGCATCGTCGCGATGCTCGAGGCGTACGACATCCCGATCCGGGGTGCCCACGTCACGATCATCGGCCAGGGGCTGACGGTCGGCCGTCCGCTCGGGCTGCTGCTCACCCGCCTCGAGGCGACCGCGACCCTGACGCACTCGCTGACGGCCGACGTCGCCGCGGAGTGCCGTCGGGCCGACATCATCGTCGCCGCCGCCGGGGTCGCCGGGCTCGTCGAGCCGGACTGGGTGCAGCCCGGAGCGGCCGTGATCGACGTGGGCATCACCCGCGTGGTGAACGAGGAGACCGGCAAGGCGAAGCTGCACGGCGACGTCGACCCCGCGGTCGCGTCGGTGGCGGGCTTCCTGTCGCCGACCCCCGGCGGCGTCGGGCCGATGACCCGCGCGATGCTCATGAAGAACGTGGTCGAGGCCGCGGAGCGCCGCCTGCAGTAGGCACCGAGCGGGTGCGGGCGCGGGCGCTCGCCCCGCTTCGTGAGCAGGAATGGTCGGGTTGCCGCGCGTGACTCGACCGTTCCTGCGCACGAAGGGCGGCCGGGAGGCCCGACCCGCCCCCGTCGCGCCGGTCCGGTCGCGGGGGCGGCCGGGTCCGCGACCGCCCCTCGGACGGGCGGTTCTGCTGCGGGCCGCGCCGCGCTACGGTTCGAGCATGACGATCACCGCCGCGGCGCCACAGGGCCGCGAGACGCTGTTCACGAAGGACGCCCGGAAGCTCGTCTGGATCACCCTGCTCTGCCTCTTCCTGCAGGTGCTCGGGCAGAACTGGTCGGCCGGCCCGCTGCTGCCCGGGAGCACCGCGGACGTCTCCCTCGGGTCCGTCGAGTTCCAGGCCCGGCCCTGGATCGGCTGGGTCGTGCTCACGATCGGCTTCGCCGTCGCCGGCTTCGTCGTCGGGGTCGCCCGCCGCGGTGCTGCGCGCTGGGACCAGGACCGCGTGCTCGCCCTCGGTCTGGCAGGGGTCGTCGGCGTCACCGTGCTGGTGTGGGTGCTGTTCATCGTGCAGTACAAGTGGGCGTTCTGGGCGGTGGGGCACGGTGTGCTCCACCCGTTCATGCTCGGCGACGTGTCGATCGCCGTCGAGTACCCGTCGCACGACGGCTGACGGGCCACGGCGAGCAGGTCAGTCGCGGCGGGCGCCCTGTGCGGCGTGCACCGTGAAGACGTTCGGCTCGCGGTACCCGGCGTCGGCGAAGGCGGCGGTGACGGCCGCGGTGATCGCACCACGGGCCTCCCGGTCGACCAACGCGATCGCCGCTCCGCCGAAGCCGCCACCTGTCATGCGGGCGCCGACGGCGCCGTGCTCGACCGCGGTCGCGACCGCCAGGTCGAGCTCCGGCACGGAGATCTCGAAGTCGTCGCGCATCGACTCGTGCGAGGCGACGAGCAGCGGACCGATCGCCCGCGGACCCTGCTCGCGGAGCGTCCGGACGGTGTCGAGGACGCGCTGGTCCTCGGTGACGATGTGGCGCACACGGCGGAAGGTCTCGTCGTCCAGGAGCTCCTGCGCACGCGGCAGGTCGTCGACGCCCACGTCGCGCAGCGCCTCGACGCCGAGGACCTGCGCGCCGCGCTCGCACGAGTCGCGGCGGGCCTTGTAGCCGCCGGTTGCGTGGGCGTGCTCGACGCGGGTGTCGATGACCAGGACCTCGAGGCCGTTCGACTCGAGCGCCAGGTCGACGACGGCGGTGTCGAGCGTGCGGCAGTCGAGGAACACGACGGCGTCCTGCTCGCCGAGCAGCGACGCGGACTGGTCCATGATGCCGGTCGGTGCGCCGACGGCGTGGTTCTCGGAGTACTGGCCGACGCGGGCCAGGGTCTTCCGGTCGAGGCCGAGCTCCCACAGGTCGTTGAAGGCCAGGGCGACGCCGCACTCGATCGCGGCGCTCGACGACAGGCCCGCGCCGACCGGGACGTCCGAGTCGATGAAGACGTCGAAGCCGGTCCGGTCGGCGAGGTCGACACCGGCGTGTTCGCGCAGCGCCCAGGCGATGCCGAACACGTACGCCGACCACCCGTCCATGGCGTCCGGCGACAGGTCGTCGAGTCCGAGCGACACCGCGCCGCCCGCCGTGTCGAAGGCAGACGCGACCCGGATGACCCGGTCGTCGCGGCGGGCGATCGACGCGGTGGTGCGGCGGTCGATCGCGAACGGCAGGACGTACCCGTCGTTGTAGTCGGTGTGCTCGCCGATCAGGTTGACCCGACCCGGAGCGGAGTACCGCACGGTCGGCTCGTACCCGTAGACCTGCTGGAACGTCATGCGCGCTCGATCCCTCCTCGGATGAACTCGGCGGCCTGCTCGGGCACGAGGTCCCCGATCCAGGCGCCCATGGCGGCCTCGCTGCCGGCCAGGTACTTGAGCTTGGTCGCCGCCCGACGCGGCGAGGTGATCTGCAGCATGAGCCGCACGGTGTCCCGGCCGACGTGCACGGGGGCCTGGTGCCACGCGGCGATGTACGGCGTCGGGTCCTCGTAGAGCTCGTCCATGCCGCGGGTCAGGCGCAGGTGCATGTGCGCGAGCTCGTCCTTCTCGGCGTCGGTCAGGCCGGCGAAGTCGGGCACGTGGCGGTGCGGCAGCATGTGGACCTCGATCGGCCAGCGCGCGGCGAACGGCACGAACGCCGTGAAGTGCTCGCCCCGGAGCACGACCCGCTCGGAGGCCTGCTCGTTCGCCAGGTGCTGCGCGAACAGGTCCGGACCGAAGCGGTCGATGGAGTCGAGGAGTCGCTGCGTGCGGGGCGTGACGTACGGGTACGAGTAGATCTGCCCGTGCGGGTGGTGCAGCGTGACGCCGATCGCCTCGCCCCGGTTCTCGAACGGGAAGACCTGCTCGATGCCGGGCATCGCGGAGAGCGCGGCGGTGCGGTCCGCCCAGGCCTCGACCACGGTGCGGGCGCGCGACTCGGTGATCGACGCGAACGAGCCCTCGGTCGCGGGGGAGAAGCACACCACCTCGCACCGCCCGACGCTGCGGAGCTGCCGGTTCAGACCGACCTCGGACAGGGACGCCAGCGACTCCGGGGCGTCGTCCGCCTCGAGCAGGGGGCCGAAGGACGGTGACCGGTTCTCGAAGACCGCGACGTCGTAGGTGCTCGGGATCTCGGAGGGGTTCGCCGGCGTCTGCGGCGCGAGCGGGTCCTGGTCGGCGGGGGGCAGGAACGCGCGGTTCTGCCGGCTCGCCGCGATGGAGACCCACTCGCCCGTCAGGACGTCCTGCCGCATCCGGGCGGTCTCCGGTCGGGGGTCGAGGGCGCGGCCGTCGATCGCTCGCTCGGCGGGCAGCGTGGAGTCCGCGTCGTCGAAGTAGAAGAGGTCGCGGCCGTCCGCGAGCTTCGTCGCGCGCTTGGTGATCACCCGACCACCCTAGTACGCATCCGAAGCATTGCGAAAGGCAACGCAAGCAAGTGAAACTTGGGACATGACGGACGACGACCTCGCCTTCCTCGCCGGCGCGCTGCCCGCGCCGCTGCGGCAGGACCGCATCGTCGCCATCGTCGACGGTGCACCCGGCCTGGTGCGGACCGCCGCCCTGGCCGCGGCGCTCGGCACGAGCGAGGTGACGGTCCGGCAGGACCTCGCGGTCCTCGACCAGGAGGCCCGGCTCCGGCGGGTGCACGGCGGTGCCGTCCGTCTCGGGGCCGGTCCCGGCGAACGACCCTTCGAGGAGACCGCCGTCGAGCACCAGGCGGCCAAGGCCGCGATCGGTCGGGCGGCGGCGTCCCTCGTGCGGTCCGGCGAGTGCGTCGTCCTCGACGTCGGCACCACCCCGGCCGCGGTCGCGACGGCGCTCGTCGCCCGCACGGACCTCGTCGACGTCACCGTCGTGACGAACTCGCTCACCACCGCGCTCGCCCTCGAGCCGGCCGTGCCCCGGTTCACCGTCGTCGTCACCGGCGGCACGCTGCGCCCCCTGCAGCACTCCCTCGTGGCGCCCTTCAACGGCACCGTGCTGCCGATGATCGCGGCCGACGTCGTGTTCATCGGCGGCACCGGCGTCGACGTCGAGCACGGGCTGACGAACGTGAACCTGCCCGAGACCGAGGCGAAGCGGATGCTCGCGGCCTCGGCTCGGCGTACGGTCGTGGTCGCGGACGGGTCGAAGTTCGGCCGGGCCCACATCGGGGTCGTCCGCGCGCTCGAGGACATCGACGTCGTCGTCACCGCCGGAGCGTCGGCGGACGCGGTCGCCACGATCCGGTCGGCCGGGGTCCAGGTCCTCGTGGCCGACGGAGGCGACGACCGCACCGCACCCTCCGGAAGGAACCACACGCCATGACCGCAGCACCCACCGGTGGCCAGTACCACCTGCACCGCGCCGGACCCGACGGCGTCGTCGAGGCCGTCGTCACCGAGGTCGCGGCCGGCATCCGCGAACTCCGGGTCGCGGGCTTCGACCTCACCGAGCCGTTCGCGGTCACCGAGCAGCCGCCGGGCGCGAACGGCATCGTCCTCGCGCCCTGGCCGAACCGGGTCGCGGGCGGCGTCTGGCAGCTCGACGGCAGGGCGCAGCAGCTCGACGTCTCCGAACCGAAGTACGGCAACGCCTCGCACGGACTCCTGCGCTTCGCGCCGTACCGCGTCGTGACCCAGACCGAGACCGGCATCGTGCAGCAGGCGACGATCCACCCGCAGCACGGCTGGCCGTTCACCCTCGAGACCCGGGTGCACCACGAACTCGTCGACGACGGCATCCGCGTGACCCACGAGGTCACGAACCGCTCCGGGGTGCGCGCGCCCTTCGCCGTCGGGGCCCACCCGTACCTGCGCGCCGGCGACACCCCCGCCGACGACCTCGTCGTCACGCTCGACGCGGCGACCGCGTTCACGGTCGACGACCAGAAGGTGCCGAACGGCACGGTGTCCGTCGACGGCACCGGGTTCGACCTGCGGCAGGGGCGTCGTGCCGGCGACTCGGACCTCGACACCGCCTACACCGACATCACGCCGGACGCCGACGGGGTGCGGCACACGACCCTGCACGGCCCGGAAGGCGACGGGGTCCAGCTCTGGCAGGACGCGTCGTTCCCCTACGTGCAGGTCTTCACGTCGCGCGAGTTCCCACGGGGCGACGGCACGGGCCTGGCGGTGGCGGTCGAACCGATGACCGCACCGGCCAACGCGCTCAACTCGGGCGAGGGACTGCGCTGGCTCGAACCCGACGAGACCTGGACGGGCAGCTGGGGCATCCGCCGCGTCTGGTCCTGAGCCGGGCCGCCCGGCCCGCTCACCGCGATCCGCCTCGCGAAAGCGACTCCGTCCCGCCGAAGGATCGCGGGAACGTGTCGCTCTGGCGGAGTCGTCGCGGGTGGAGGACGGCGATCTGTCGCTTCAGCGGGGGATCCAACGCTCCGCTGCACGCACGAACGCCGCCCCGGTGTGGGGCGGCGTTCGTCGTCTCGGAGCTGCGGGTCAGCCGCGGCGCATCCGCAGGGCCTCGACCGCGAGGGACTCGCTCGGGTAGCGGCCCACCTCGTGCGCCCAGGCGGGGTCGTCGCCGCGCAGGGCGACGAACTCCTTGCGCTGCTTGCAGACGTACCCGAGGACCGCGGTGGCCGAGGCGACCTCGACGAAGTCCGCACGGATGTGGCGGGTGGTGACCTGGGCGTTCCGACGGAGCGTGTCGAGCAGGAGCTCGTTGCTCATCGTCGTGTTCGTCGCTGCTGCGAGCTCGACGAGGCGGCGCGCGTCACCGGTGGTGCTGGTCTGCGTGGCGTCGATGGGCTCGGACACGATGTGTACCCCGTTCGTTCGTGGTGGTGCGGTGCTGCAGGACCCGGTGATCGGATCCGGGAACGAGACTATCGGCGTCAGGCCAGCAGATCGCTGGACGTCGACTGGGTTGTGCAGAGGAACCACCATGAGGCCCCTGTGCGCGCCTTGTACCCCGAGGCGTGGTCAGTGCGTCAGGCGCACTGTTCGTCGCCGTCGGCGGGCCCTGCGAGCTCGTCGAGGGACTGTGCGACGCGGTCGGCGAGGTACTGGTACCCGGCGTCGTTGAGGTGCGCGCCGTCGGAGGCCTGGTAGCGCGGGCTGTTCGCCGCGGTGAACCACCCGCCGCCGAGCGCGTCGATGTACGGCACACCCGCTGCCGCCGCCCCCGCGGAGACCGACGCGGCGACCCCCGTGGTGGACTGCGCCCACGGCTGCGGTGCCGACGGGCCGACGGCCACGACGACCGCGTCCGGCCAGGTCTGCTCGGCCGTCCGGAGCGTGCGCTCGACCCGCGCCTGCAGCATCTCGGCGTCGACGAGCCAGTCGTTCTGGCTGCCCTGCACGAGCACGAGCTGCGGGTCGAACGCCGCGTGCCGCTCGATGCGCGGGCCGTACGTGTAGTGCGACGACCCGGTCCGGCCGGTGTCGACGTAGCCGGTGCCCGGGTAGCCGTCGATCTTCGCGTCCCAGCGCCGGTCGGCGACGATGTCCTGCGCCCACCCGTGCAGGCCGGTCGTCGACCCGCGCCCCGAGGTGTACGAGTCACCGACGATGAGCACGCGCGAACCGGGGGCGATCGCCGCTGCGACCTTCGACGCCGAGGCGCCCGACGACGTCGTGACCGGCTGGCAGGCACTCGACACGCTCGGCAGGATCACGAGCAGGCCGATGACCCCGAGGGCCATGGTGCCGAGGGCGATGCCCGGGAACACGCGGCGGCGTCGCCGGATCGCGGCAGGGCTGTCGGCGCCCGGCCGTCCGCGGTCAGATCGTCGTGCCATCTGCTCCATCGTAGACAACGGTGGCGGCGCACCAGCCGAACGACAGGCAGCTCGACGCCGGATGGAGAGCCGGCGTTCAGGAGGC
>NZ_MJGO01000008.1:4429-30520 GCF_001864895.1 Curtobacterium sp. MCBA15_009 | reverse complement strand
TGGGGCTCGAACCCACGACCCTCGGATTAAAAGTCCGGTGCTCTACCAACTGAGCTAGAGGCCCTCACCCGCAAGGCTAGCGGGTGAGGGCCTCCAGGAAGAACCGGTGGGAGCGGGGTCAGCCCCGACGTCCCGTGAGCGTCCGGACCACCCACAGCACGAGCGCGATGACGAGCAGGACGATGCCCACGTAGAGCAGGAACTTCAGGCTCGCGGCGAAGCCGCCGACGAACAGCAGGATGACCGCGATGACGGCCAGGATGATGAGCAGGGGGTTCACGAGGGGGTCCTCTCTTCCACGTCCGGGAGGGGTGCCTCCCTGCCCGAACAGAGTACGCGCGGCGGCACGGTTGCGTTCTGGGCGAACGAGGGGCGGGCGTGTCACCGGCCGTGCCTACACTGACGCGGTGCCTCGCGATCACCACCGTCCCGTCCACTTCACCGACGCCGAGTTCGCCGCCATCCAGGGTGGCGAGGACCCTGCACTCGTGAACCGTGTCGCCCACGAGACCGCGAACGCGCTGCTGCACCGGGTGCGCCAGGACCCGGACCCCGCGGTGGTCGAGCGACTCGTCACCTACACGGACGTGCACGGCATCGACGCGATCGCGGAGCTCTGGGCCCGCGTGGGTGCGCACACCCTGCCGGGTGCCCTGTGGCGGGTGTACCTGGTGCGGACGGTGATCCGGCAGAACCCGGAGGAGATCGCCCACCTGTTCGAGCGGGGGACGGAGCGGATCGGCACGATCGACCAGGCCGTCGCCGGCGCCGAGCAACCGACGGGTCCCGCCGAGATCCTGACCCTGGCCGACCGCATCCTGCACGGCCTGTACACGGGTGACTTCGCCACGGCGCTCGACCGCGGCGCGGCGTTCTGCCGCCTGACCGCGGCCGGGGCGACCGCGGTGGCGGACGAGTCCGACCTGACGGCGGCCGACCGGGCGAGCGAGCTGACCACGCGGGCGCTCCGGCTCACGGAGCTGGGGGCCGACCTCACCGAGGCGGCGGCGCTCTGGCGTCGCGACAGTCTGGACTAGCGAGCAGCGGAGCGGACCCGCACCGGGCCTCCCGTCCGGACGCCGCGCGCCGCATGCCCGCGCACATCGTGAGCACACGGTGTCGGGTCGCGTCGCGCCACTCGACCGTTCCTGCTCACCAAGCGGAACGATCGTTCCTGCTCACCAAGCGGAACGACGCCGACGCCGACGCAGACCGACCGCGACCCGCGTCCGGGCAGAGAAGAACCGGGCCGCAGAAGCGCCTCTCGGCGCGAGGCCGCTCGAAGCGGCGAATTTTGGAGCCCGGGGCTTGCTGCGGCCCGGCAGAGAACAGTCTACGAGACGTCGGCTGACCGCACGACCCGTGTTCACTCTCGGTGGACACATCCGTCGTCGGGCGTGCCCGTGAGGACTCCCCAGGATCTGTTCCAATCCGCCTCGGGCACCGTGCCGAATCATCAGTGTGCCGGGGTTCCTGACCGGCACGACGACGAGGGTCCGGTGTGACCCGGGCCGGCGCCAGCCGGTCAATTCCCTGTGGGTCACACCGGTCTCCCGTCACCAGAACGGAGCCTCGCGCCGAACTCGACGCAGACTCCCACCGACACCGATGCACCGAGAGGAGGGAAACCTGCAATGCTTGCCCTCGTGGATAGCGACACCGAACGCTGGAGCTCCGAGCCAGCACAGGCATCGCCGGACGACCTCCTCGCCCGGGTCGCGGACGGTGACCAGGCTGCATTCTCCGACCTCTACGACCTCGTCTCCGGGCGGGTCCTCGGACTCGTGACGCGGCTCCTCCGGGACCGCGCCCAGTCGGAGGAGGTCACCCAAGAGGTCTTCCTGGAGGTCTGGCAGCAAGCCACCCGCTTCGACCGCAAGCGCGGCACCGCAGCGAGCTGGATCCTCACCATGGCGCACCGCCGGGCGGTGGACCGGGTCCGGGCCTCCCAGAGCTCGCACGACCGCGACACGAAGATCGGCATCCGCGACCTCGAGGCCGGGTACGACCAGGTCTCCGAATCGGTCGAGATCCGCATCGAGCACGAACGGGTCAGCCGCGCCCTCGGCAAGCTGACCGAGTTCCAGCGGCAGGCGGTGCAGCTCGCGTACTACGGCGGCTACTCGCACAGCGAGATGGCCGAACACCTCGGTGTCCCCATCGGCACCGTCAAGACCCGTCTCCGTGACGGGATGATCCGACTCCGAGACGAGATGGGGGTGACCTCATGACCGAACGACACGACGACCCCGCCCTGCTGACGGGCGCCTACGCACTCGACGCGCTGTCCGATGACGAGCGCGCACTCCTCGAGGACGTCCTCACGACGTCACCCGAGCTGCAGGCCGAGACCGATTCACTGCGCGAGACCGCGCTCCAGCTGGCCTACGCGGTCGCTCCGGTCGAGGCACCCGCGTCGCTCAAGACGTCGTTGCTGGCACAGATCGCGACGACCCCCCAGGCAGCGCCGGTCGCCTCGACCGCACGCACCGCACCCGCCCAGGAGGCCCGTCCCGCGCCCGCAGCGCAGGTCACCTCCATCGACGCCGGCCCCACCGCCGGTGGTCGGGCGTCCTCCGAGGCCCGCCGCCGCTGGTTCCAGCGTCCGGCGGTCATGCTGACCGCCGCCGCGGCCGTCGCCGCGGTGTTCTTCGGTGGGCTCGGGGTCGGCTCCGTGTTCGACCCGTCGAACAGCTCCGGCCCGGGCACCACGCAGGCCTCGAGCGGCCTCGACCGCATCTACGCGGCGTCGGACTTCCAGCGCACCACGACCAAGGTCGAGGGCGGCGGGTCCGCGACGGTCGTGTGGTCGAACGACCTCGGCAAGTCCGCGGTGATCCTCGACGGCGTGCAGCAGGCGCCGAAGGGCAAGACGTACGAGCTCTGGTACATCGGCGGCGAGGCCGAGGGCGGCGCCATCACCGCCGCCGGCCTGGTCGACGGTGCCGCGGACGGCGTGCACTCCGCCGTGCTGAAGGGCTCGATGTCCGACGGTGCGACGATCGGCATGACGGTCGAGCCCGCCGGTGGCTCGGACCAGCCGACCACGACCCCGATCATGGCCGTCCCCACCACCACGGCCTGAGGCCGCCGGGGTCGAGCCCCCGCCCCGCGTCGGGGTCGGGCTCCGACTCCGAACGACGAAACCGCTGTCACACGACAGCGGTTTCGTCGTTTCCGCACGCCTGCACCAGGCAGCGCCCGCGGGGAGCGGGTGGGGAGCGGGTGGGGCGTGGGCGTGGGCGTGCCCGTTCCCGTACCCGTGCCCGTGGTCGTGGTCGTGGTCGTGCCAGTGCCCGTGGTCGATGCCCGTGCATCGTGCGACGGTGCACATGTCGTTCGACGAGTGCTCCGTCGGAACATGCGCTCGCACCGGATGCACGTGCATCGTGCGACGGCCCACGTGTCGATCGACGGGTGTTCCGTCGGAACACGTGCACGCATCGGCCGTCCTGGTGCCCGACGCGGTACCCAGCGCAACCACGAAAGGCCCGGTGCGCGTCCGTGGCGAACGTGCACCGGGCCTCCCGGCTGTCCGTCAGCGTGACGGACGGACGGCGATCAACCGAAGCGACCCGAGACGTAGTCCTCGGTGGCCTGCACGGACGGGTTCGAGAACATCGTGGCGGTGTCGTCGAACTCGATGAGCTTGCCCGGGGCGCCGGTGCCGGCGATGTTGAAGAACGCGGTCTTGTCGCTGACGCGCGAGGCCTGCTGCATGTTGTGGGTCACGATCACGATCGTGAACTCCTTCTTGAGGTCCTCGATCAGGTCCTCGATGGCGAGGGTCGAGATCGGGTCGAGCGCCGAGCAGGGCTCGTCCATGAGGAGCACGTCGGGCTGCACGGCGATGGCGCGGGCGATGCAGAGACGCTGCTGCTGGCCGCCGGACAGGCCCATGCCGGGCTTGTCGAGGCGGTCCTTGACCTCGTTCCACAGGTTCGCGCCCTGCAGGGAGCGCTCGACGATGTCGTCGGCCTCCGACTTCGAGATGCGCTTGTTGTTGAGCTTCACGCCCGCGAGCACGTTGTCCTTGATGGACATCGTGGGGAAGGGGTTCGGACGCTGGAAGACCATGCCGACCTGGCGGCGGACGAGCACCGGGTCGACACCGGGGCCGTAGAGGTCGTCGCCGTCGATCTTGACCGAGCCCTCGACCCAAGCGCCGGGGATGACCTCGTGCATGCGGTTGAGCGTGCGGAGGAACGTGGACTTGCCGCAGCCGGACGGGCCGATGAACGCGGTGACGGTGCGGGGTTCGATGGTGATGTCGACCCCCTCGACCGCCTTGAACTTCGAGTAGTAGACGTTGAGGCCGTCGACCTCGATGCGCTTGGACACGTGGATCCTTCTGGTGGGTGGGGAAGTGGGTTCGCTAGCGCGAGAGCTTGGGGGCGAAGAGGCGGGTGATGAACCGGGCCAGCAGGTTGAGCAGCATCACGATGAGGATGAGTACGAGTGCGGCGGTCCAGGCCCGGTCGACGAACGGCACCGGGTTGGCGCCCTGCTGCGAGTACTGCGTGTACGCGTACACGGGCAGCGTCATCATCGGGTCCTTGAACAGGTCGTAGTTCATGCTCGCGGTGAAGCCGGCCGTGACGAGCAGCGGGGCGGTCTCGCCGATGACGCGGGCGATCGAGAGCATGACGCCGGTGGTGATGCCGGCGAGGCTCGTCGGGAGCACGACCTTGAGGATGGTGAGGTACTTCGGCACGCCGAGCGCGTACGAGGCCTCGCGGAGCTCCATCGGCACGATCTTCAGCACCTCTTCGGTGGAGCGCACGACGATCGGGATCATCAGGACGCTCAGGGCGACGGAGCCGACCAGGCCGAAGCGGGCGCCCGGACCGAGGAAGAGCGCGAACAGCGAGTAGGCGAACAGACCCGCGACGATCGACGGGATGCCCGTCATGACGTCGACGAAGAAGGTGATGCCCTTCGCGAGTGCGCCGCGGCCGTACTCGACCAGGTAGATCGAGGTGAGCAGGCCGATCGGCACCGAGATGAGCGCCGCGAACAGCGTGATCTCGAGCGTGCCGACGAGGGCGTGGACGGCGCCGCCGCCCTCGGAGATGACGCCGCGCATCGAGTACGAGAAGAAGTTCGCGTCGAAGCGGGCGAGGCCGTCGGCGAGGACGGTCCACAGGAGCGACACGAGCGGCAGCAGCGCGATGACGAACGCCGTGACGACGAGGGAGGTGACGAGGCGGTCGACCGCCTGCCGGCCGCCCTCGACGATGCGGGAGACGACGACGATGAGGACGTCGAACAGCACGGTGCCGAGGAAGAGCGCGGCGACGACGTTGAAGTCGCCGACCGAGCCGCCGGCGTTGAGCAGGGCGAAGACCGCGACGAGCGCGACCCAGCTGCCGACGAGGAGCAGCCACGGCACGGACTTGTGCAGCTTGCCGTTGGCGTAGACGTTGCCGGCCGTGCCGGTCTGACGGAGCGCGAGGGACATCGGGTGCGACCTCTCAGCTGACCCGCGAGCGGACGATGTACCGCGCGAGCATGTTGATGACCAGGGTGATGACGAACAGGATCAGACCCGAGGCGATGAGGGCGTTCAGGGCGGTGCCGGAGGCCTCGGCGAACTGCAGGGCGATGTTCGCCGCGATCGTCGAGGGGTTCTGCGACGTCAGCATCTGGAAGGTGATGTTGGTCGACACGGAGAGCACGAGGGCGATCGCCATGGTCTCGCCGAGCGCGCGGCCGAGGCCGAGCATGATCGCGGACACGATGCCGGACTTCGCGAACGGCAGGACCGACAGGCGGATCATCTCCCAGCGGGTCGCGCCGAGGGCCAGGGCGGCTTCCTCGTTGAGGGTCGGCGCCTGCAGGAAGATCTCGCGCATGACCGCGGTCATGATCGGGATCGCCATGACGGCGAGGACGATCGACGCCGTCAGGATGGTGCGGCCGGTGCCGGAGACCTGGCCGGAGAACAGCGGGAACCAGCCGAGGTACTCGTTCAGGAAGGCGTAGAAGGGCTTCACGAACGGGGCGAGCACGACGATGCCCCAGAGGCCGTAGACGACCGACGGCACCGCTGCCAGCAGGTCGATCACGTAGCCGAGCACCGGGGCGAGGCGCCGCGGTGCGAAGTGCGAGATGAAGAGGGCGATCCCGAGGGCGAGCGGCACGGCGATCACGAGCGCGATGAGCGCGGACCAGACGGTGCCGAAGACGAGCGGACCGACGTACTGCCAGAAGCTCGTCGCGTTGTTCGGGAGCTCACCGGCCTTCGCGGCGAACGCGGGGATGCTCTGCCAGACCAGGAAGGCGGCGACGAGCACGAGCACGAAGAGGATCAGGCCGCCGGCGATGACCGACGCGGCGGAGAAGACCCGGTCACCGACGCGGACGACGGCCTTCGGCTTGGTGGGGGTGACGGTGGCCCCTGGCTGGGCCGGTGCGGTCGTCATGGGACTCCTGTCGGAGGAACGCCGGGGGAGGCGACGGGTTCGGGTGTGGGGCTGGACGCCCGGTGGACGGGCGAAGTGCCCGGACGCCGGTCAGGTGGGTGGGACCGGCGTCCGGGCACTCAGGGTGCTACTTGATCGAGTCGACCGCGGCCTTGGCCTTCTCGGCGAGGTCGTCCGACAGCGGAGCCGACTTGGCCTCCTTGGCGGCGGCGTCCTGGGCCTCGTCGCTCACGACGTAGTCGAGGTAGCCCTTCACCAGCGCGGCCTTGTCGGCGTCCTTGTACTCCTGGCACGCGATGGCGTAGGAGACGAGGACGAGCGGCCATGCGCCGTCGGCGGTGTCCTTGCGGTCGATGTCGATCGCGAGGTCGTTGTCCTCACGGCCCGACACGATGTCGGAGTCGGCGACGACCTGGGCAGCGCCCTCGGCCGAGAGCTCGGTGGCCTTGTCGCCGACCATGAGCTTCGCCTTGTCGAGCGAACCGGCGCCCGAGTCGTCGATGTAGGTGATCGCGTTCGAGGCGCTGCCCATGGCCGAGGCGACACCCGAGGTGCCCTTGGCTGCGTCGCCGACCGAGTACGGGAAGGTCTGGCTCGGCTCTTCGGTCCAGACGTCGCCGGCGTTCGCCGAGACGTACTCGGAGAAGTTCTGCGTGGTGCCCGAGTCGTCGGAGCGGTGCACGACCGTGATGTCCGCGTCCGGCAGGTCGACGCCGTCGTTCAGGTCGGCGATCTTCGAGTCGTCCCACTTGGTGATCTTGCCGGAGAAGATGCCCGCGATGGTCTTCGCGTCGAGGGTCAGGTCGCTGACGCCGTCCACCTTGTAGGCGATGGCGATCGGGGAGATGTAGACCGGGATGTCGATGCCCTTGGAGTCCGCGGCGCACGCCTCGAACTTGCCCGAGAGCTCCTCGTCCTTCAGCGCGGCGTCCGAGCCGGCGAAGTCGGATGCGCCCGACATGAAGTTCTCGCGGCCGGCGCCGGAGCCGTCCGGCGAGTAGTTGACCGTCACGCCGGAGGCCATCTGCTGGAAGCCGGCGGCCCAGGTCGCCTGCGCGGTCCCCTGCGCCGACGAGCCGGAAGCGGTCAGGGTGCCGGTGAGGTCGGAGCTGGTGCTCGAGCCGGAGGAGGGGCCGTTGCCCGCGTCCTCGTTCGCCGCGCAGGAGGAGAGCACGACTGCGCCGGCGATCGCGATTGCTGCGATCGAACCGATTCGCTTGATGTTCACAGGGGTCCCTTCGGGAATGTCATTGCAGGTGGGACCGCTGCTGGTCCCGTGGGCCGGTGCTGACCCGGGAGCGACTGTAGGGACGCGAGGTGACGGGACTCACCCACGCTGGTGAACGGCAGGTGAACGAGGGGTTGTCCCGGACGGGGCGGCGGGCGCCGCACCCGCGCGGGGAGCAGGATCGGGAACACTGTGCGCGTGTTCGGAACATGCAGACGCATGATCGCTGGCGTGCCGGAGGCCGGGGCCGCGTCGTCGTCGGGGCCGGTCGTCGGGGCTGGTCGGCGCACCGAATGAGCAGAAGACGTCGGGTCGGTGTCGCTGACCCGACGTCTTCTGCTCACTCGACGTGGCGCGGCCGTGCGGGCGCGGGCGCGGGCACGTGGGCGACGCGCGCGCGGCACGGCGCCGGCGCGCGCTACGCCGGGACGGTGTTGCGGTGCGTCTCGACGGCGACGAGCGTGCCGTCGGCGATGTGCATCACGGAGAAGTCGCCGACCGAGAGCATCGCGGCGCGGCGCAGGTCGAACCGGCCGGAGTCGTCCGCGGTCGCGGTGGCGATCCGTGCGATGAGGTCGGGCAGCACCGGCCCGTGCGAGCAGAGCACGACGGTCTTGCCCTTGTCGAGGCGGCGGCGCACGACGCCCTTGACGTCGGCCGCGCCGCGGTCGTGGGCGTCCTGGCTGATGTCCGCGGTGCTCGCGACCCCGACCTTCGTCGTCGCCGACAGCGGCTCGACCGTGGCCAGGCAGCGTGCGGCGGTGCTCGACACGATCTTCTTCGGGCCGAACGCCGCGACCGCGGGGGCGGCGGCCTTCGCCTGCGACCGTCCGACCGGCAGGAGCGGACGGGTCGCGTCCGGGCCGTTCCACTCCGAGCCGGGCACGGTCTTCGCGTGCCGCAGGGCGATGAGCGCGAACGTGCGGTGCTGGCCCGCGGCGGCGCGCTCGGCGAACCGGTCGAGGATCGCAACGTCGCGCTCGTAGGTCAGACGGTTCCGGGCGTCGTCGATCGTGACCCACTCGAGCGCGGCGACCTCGTGGTTCGGCGTGAACGCGCCGGCCCGGGCGTACTCCTTCGCGGACACCCGCGCGGCCCAGTAGTGCACGACCTTGTCGCGGCCGTTCGGCAGGACGTACTCGGCGGTGCCGAGCGGCGCACCGAGGTGCACGCGGTACCCGGTCTCCTCGGCGATCTCGCGCACCGCGGTGGTCGGCACGGCCTCGCCCGGGTCGACCTTGCCCTTGGGCAGCGAGACGTCCTTGTGGTGGTCGCGGTGGATGAGCAGCACGAGGGGCGTGCCGTCCTCCTCGCGCCAGACGACGGCGCCCCCGGCCACGACCGGGCCCGCGGAACCGCCGCTCACCGAGTGGAGCGCTTCCGCGCCGAGATCTTCCGCATGGTCACATTCTGCACGTCCTCGAGCGGGCGGCCGGCATCGTCCGTGGAGTGCCGGGTCCACTCGCCGTCGGACTCGAGGTGCCACGAGCTCGCGGTGTCCGCCATCGCGAGGTCGAAGAGCTCCTGCACCTCGGCGATGTGGTCCGGTGCGGTGAGCCGCACCAGGGCCTCGACGCGGCGGTCCAGGTTGCGGTGCATCATGTCCGCGCTGCCGATGAACACCGCCGGGTCACCGTCGTTGTGGAACGCGAAGGCGCGGGAGTGCTCGAGGTAGCGGCCGACGATGCTCCGCACCCGGATGGTGTCGCTGACGCCCTCCATGCCGGGCTTCAGCGAGCAGATGCCGCGGACCCAGACGTCGACGGGGACCCCGGCCTGGCTGGCCAGGTAGAGCGCGTCGATGATCTGCTCGTCGACCATCGAGTTCACCTTGATGCGGATGCCCGACGGCTTGCCGGCGCGGGCGTTCGCGGCCTCGGTCTGGATGCGCTTGAGCAGCCCCTTCCGCAGGTGCAGCGGGGCGACGAGCAGCCGCTTGAACTTCTTCTCGATCGCGTAGCCGGACAGCTCGTTGAACAGCCGCGTGAGGTCCTTGCCGACGGTGTCGTCCGCCGTGAACAGGCCCATGTCCTCGTAGATGCGCGAGGTCTTCGGGTTGTAGTTGCCCGTGCCGATGTGGCTGTAGTGCTTGAGCGTGCCGCCCTCCTGCCGGATGACGAGCACGAGCTTCGAGTGCGTCTTCAGCCCGACCAGGCCGTAGACCACGTGGACGCCGGCCTTCTCGAGCTTGCGGGCCCAGGTGATGTTGTTCTGCTCGTCGAAGCGCGCCTTGATCTCGACGAGCGCCAGGACCTGCTTGCCGGCGGCGGCCGCGTCGATGAGGGCCTCGACGATGGGGCTGTCGCCCGACGTGCGGTACAGCGTCTGCTTGATCGCGAGCACGTTCGGGTCAGCGGCGGCCTGTTCGAGGAACGCCTGCACGCTCGTCGCGAAGGACTCGTACGGGTGGTGCACGAGGACGTCCTTCGCCGCGATGGCGCGGAACAGGTCGGGCTTGGTGTTCGGTTCGCCCGGCTGGAACTGCACGGGCGTCGTCGGCACGTGCTTCGGGTAGTGCAGGTCGGGGCGGTTGATCTTCGCGATCTCGAACAGCCCGCCGAGGTCGAGCGGCGACGGCAGGCGGAAGACCTCTTGTTCGGTGATGTCGAGCTCGCGCACGAGCAGGTCGAGCGTCACCGGGTCCATGTCCTCGGTGATCTCGAGGCGGATCGGCGGACCGAACCGGCGGCGCAGGAGCTCGCGCTCGAGGGCCTGGATGAGGTTCTCGGCCTCGTCCTCCTCGATCTCGACGTCCTCGTTGCGGGTGACCCGGAACACGTGGTGCTCGAGGACCTCCATCCCCGGGAACAGGTCGTCGAGGTGGTTCGCGATGAGGTCCTCGAGGGGGATGAAGCGCATCCGGCCGGAGTTGTCGTCCGGCAGCTTGATGAAGCGGGAGAAGTTCTGCGGCACCTTGAGGCGTGCGAACTCCTGGCGCTGCGACTTCGGGTTGCGCACCCGGACGGCCAGGTTGAGCGAGAGCCCGGAGATGTAGGGGAAGGGGTGCGCCGGGTCGACCGCCAGGGGCATGAGCACCGGGAAGATCTGCTCGTTGAAGTACTCGCGCATGCGCTGCCGGTCGGCCTCGTCCAGGTCGGACCAGTGCTCGACGTGGATGCCCGCGGCGTCGAGGTCGGGCTTGAGCGACCCGATGAAGGCCTGTGCGTGCCGGTCCTGCAGCTCGTGCGCCTTCGTGGCGATGTCGCGCAGGACGTCGCTCGGGGCACGGCCGACGTTGGTCGGCACCGCGATGCCGGTGTCGATGCGACGCTTCAGGCCGGCGACCCGCACCATGAAGAACTCGTCGAGGTTGGACGCGAAGATCGCCAGGAAGTTCGCTCGTTCGAGCAGGGGCTGCGTGCGGTCCTCGCCCAGTTCGAGCACGCGCTGGTTGAAGCGGAGCCAGCTCAGCTCGCGGTCGAAGTAGCGGTCCGAGGGCAGCGACTCGTGCTCGATCTCGACGACCTCGTCGAAGTCGTCGAGGTCGGGTGCGACGGATTCGCCGTCGAGCTGCGGTTCGGTGTCCATCCCCACATCCTGCCACCCGACCACCGCCGCCGGACCGGCTCAGGTGGCCGCTGCGGGAACGCGCGGTGAACGGCCGTCAGCGTGTGGTGGACCGGACGAACTCGCCCCACGGTCCCGGTGCCCGCAGGTCGAGCCACGCGCACAGGTACGGGTAGGCGGCGTCCGTCGCGAGCACCGTGATCGTGCCCGGGTACCCCTTCGCCTTCATGTCGAGCCCACCGAAGCGGTTCGTGGTCGGGCGGATGCGCGATATCGCCCCGGGACCGACCTCCTGCGTCGCCCGGAACATCGGCGTGACGACGAGCCGGTCGTCGTGGCCCTCGATGCGGCGACGTGCGATCCCGTTGCCGAGCAGCAGGAACAGGACGCCGAACAGGCCGACGGCGGTGCCGAACAGCAGGGGACCCGCGGCCTCGGGGTCGCCGCTCATGGCGAGGCTGAGCAGCATGAGGAGCGCACCGAACACCAGGAACACGATGCCGAACACGCGCAGCAGCACCGGGTGCCACCGGCGGGCGCGGACGGTGAAGAGCGCCCCGGGTGCCTCGTCGCCGACGAGCGTGCTCGGCGGACGGCGGCGGTCACCCCGACGCACGAGCGCGGTGACGGCGGCCGGGATCGCGACCATCGCCGCCATGGCGATCGCGACCGACGGGATCATCGTGTTCACCGTCCCGCCCCCGTGGCTCGGCGTGCGGCGTGCGGTCGCTGACGGTCCCCCTGGTCCATGCGCCGCACGCTACCAGCAGGTCAGCAGGTCAGCAGGTCAGCAGGTCAGCAGGTCAGCAGGTCCGCAGGTCAGGCGGCGGACGGCGCCGCGTACTGCACGTCGATCGCGTGCTGCGTGAAGCCGGCACGGCGGTAGAGCGCCAGGGCCGGTTCGTTGTCGCCCTCGACGTAGAGCGCCGCCGCGGTCAGCCCGCGACCGGTCAGCCGCGCGGTGCCGGCCCGCATGAGCACGCCGCCGAGCCGCTGCCCCTGCAGGTCCGGCCGGACGGCGACGGCGTAGAACTCGCCGATGCCGTCCTCGACCTTGAGCCAGCACGAGCCGGCCAGCCGCCCGGCGGCGTCACGGAGCAGCAGCAGGTCGTCGCCGTCGAACCAGGCGTCGGCCTCGCGCGCGTGCAGGTCGTCCAGGGTCATCCGCCCCTGTTCCGGGTGGTGCGCGAACGCGGCGGCGTTCAGGGCGAGCCAGTCGGCCTCGTCGGCAGGGTCGCCGGCCCGGAACGCGGCGAGGGAGTAGCCGTCCGGCACCGCCGGGTCCGGCGCGTCGGACGCGATCGGTGCGCGGAGCTGCAGGAGCGTGCGCACCGCCGTCCAGCCGGACCGCGCCGCGAGCGACCGGGCCGCGGGGTGGTCCCCGTGCGCCCATGCGAGCCGGGGCGCAGCGGCCCCGCCGCCCAGGGCGAGCGCCTGCTCGACGAGGGCGGTGCCGAGACCGCGACCCCGGGCCTCCCGGGCGACCACGAGTTCCAGCTCGCCGTCGCGCACGACCGCGACCCCGCGCTCGTCGCCGAGCACCGTCGCGCGCCCCGCGCGGACGTCGACCAGGGTCTGGTCGGAGAACGGGGGTGCCTCGTCGGGGACGACGAAGCGGTCGAGGTCGGGGAGCACTACTGCCCCGCCAGGCGCTCGGCCTCGTCGTCGTAGACGTTGAACCGGTAGCCGACGTTGCGGACGGTGCCGATGAGCGACTCGAGGTCGCCGAGCTTCGCGCGGAGTCGCCGGACGTGCACGTCGACCGTGCGGGTGCCGCCGAAGTAGTCGTAGCCCCACACCTCGCTGAGCAGCTGCTCGCGGGTGAACACGCGGGACGGGTGGGTGGCGAAGAAGCGCAGGAGCTCGAACTCCTTGAAGGTCAGGTCGAGCGGCCGGCCCCGCACCTTCGCCGAGTAGCTGGCCTCGTCGATGACGACACCGGACGCCTGGATCTTCGAGCTGGACTGCCCCTTCGACGCGCGGCCGGACGACAGCCGGATGCGCGCGTCGATCTCGGCCGGGCCGGCGGTCTCGAGCACCACGTCGTCGACGTTCCAGTCGCTCGTGACCGCGGTCAGGCCGCCCTCGGTGACCACGAGCACGATCGGCGTCGTCGACCCGGACGAGGCGAGGATCTTGCACAGGGCCTTCGCGCTGACCAGGTCGGTCCGGGCGTCCACGAACATCAGGTCGCTCTGCGGGGCGTTCACCAGCTGCGAGGCCTCGGCCGGCACGTGGCGGATCCGGTGGCTCAGGAGTCCCAGGCTCGGCAGGACGTCGCCGGGCGCGGTCGAGGTGAGTACCAGGAGCTGTGCCACAGGACCTCCGCGGGGTGGATGACGTCGTGGACACATCCTAGTGATGGTCGGGAACCCCGCACCCGGCCGGACGGTCCGCGGCGCACGCGCGACCGTGCTGCCATGATGGAGCGCGTGACCGAGCCCGTGCAGCCCCTCGACCAGCGTCGCCTCCGTCTGACGTCCGTGCTGCCGGTCTGGGTGCTGGCCGTCGTCGGCGCCGTGCTCGTGCTCACGCTGACCGAACGGGACGCCTTCGCCTGGCTGCTGCTCGTCTTCGTCGCCTGCGTGATGGTCAGCTTCGTGCTGCAGCTCATCACGGCCACGAAGGACGGTCTGGTCGAACGCATCAGCATCGCGTCGTCCGGCGCCTTCGTCGTGGTGCTCGTCACCGCGGTGGTGCTCCTGGCGCGTTGAGCCGGGCCGCGTAGACTCGCGGCATGGATTCGCTGCTTGCGCTCGAGCTGTTCTACGTCGGCCTCCTCGGCCTGGCGTCGCTCGCGATCGCGTTCATCTCGGTGACCGTCGTCGTGAAGCTGTTCAAGGGTCAGCGTTGATCGAGCTGCCCGAAGGGCTCGCCCCCGAACTGGTCCCGCTGTCCTGGCTCGTCGGCGTCTGGGAGGGCACCGGCGTCGTGGAGTACCCCGTCGGTGACGACGAGGACGTCCGCAAGTACGAGTTCGGCCAGCGCGTCAGCTTCAGCCACGACGGCCTGCCGTACCTGAACTACTCGTCCACGACCTGGTTCCTCGACGACGCCCGCACCCCGCTCGCCGCCGAGATGGGCTACTGGCGCATCGACCGGCCGACCGAGCCGGGCGACCGCGGCCCGGCGATGCTCCTCGGCGAGGGGCCGACGCCGTTCAGCACGGTCGAGAGCGTCGAGGCGCTCCGCAACACCACCGACGGCTTCGACGTCGAGGCCGCGATCATCCACCCGACGGGCGTCAACGAGCTCTACGTCGGCCGCGTGCTGAAGGGCCGGATCGACCTGTCGACCGACGCCGTGATGCGCTCGCCGAACGCGAAGGACTACTCCGCCGCCACCCGCCTGTACGGGTTGGTCGAGGGCAAGCTCTTCTGGGCGTGGGACATCGCCGCGCTCGGCCGTGAACTCACCTCGCACGCCTCGGGGCAGCTCGCGAAGGTCGACTGATGTCGGCGTTCGCGGCACGCGACGGGTTCGTCTCGGCCTCCGCGTCGGACGACGCGTCGGACGACGGCGCGGTCGCCGCGCACTTCGGCAACCCGATCGGTGAGCAGCGCCTGCTCGCCCGCGGCCGCGCCGTGGTCGAGCTGGGGACCGGCGTCGTCACGGTGACCGGGCCGGACCGTCTGTCCTGGCTCAACTCGATCACCTCGCAGCAGCTCACCGGTCTGCCGGCGGGCGTCGGCACCGAGACCCTCGTGCTCGACCAGGCCGGCCGCGTCGAGCACGCCGCCCGCGTCGTCGACGACGGGTCGACGGTGTGGCTGCTCACCGAGCGTGCCGACGCGGCGCCGCTCGCCGGCTGGCTCGACTCGATGCGCTTCATGCTCCGGGTCGAGGTCGCGGACCGCTCCGCCGAGTTCGCGACCATCGGCTGGTTCGGCGAGGTCGCCCCCTTCGCGTCCGTGGACCTGCCGGAACCGCCCGTCGCCGAGTGGGTCGACCCCTGGGCCGCCGTCACGCCCGGCGGGTGGGGCTACGCCGCCCAGGAGGCCCACCCCGGCTCCGACTGGACCCTCCGCATCGCGGTGGTCACCCCCGGCACCGCGGACGCGATCGCCGCGTCGGAGGTCCCCGTCGCGGGGCTGCTCGCGCACGAGGCCCTGCGGATCGCCGCCTGGCGCCCGACCCTGTCCGACGCCGACGACCGCACCATCCCGCACGAACTCGACTGGCTGCGCTCCGCGGTGCACCTGACGAAGGGCTGCTACCGCGGGCAGGAGACCGTCGCGAAGGTCCACAACCTCGGACACCCGCCGCGTCGGGTCGTCCAGCTGCACCTCGACGGTTCCGACGCCGTGCTGCCCGCGCCGGGCACACCCGTGCTGCTCGACGACCAGCAGGTCGGGCGGCTCGCCGCCTCGGCCGTGCACCACGAGCTCGGGCCGATCGGCCTCGCCGTGGTGAAGCGCTCCCTCGACCCGACCGTGACGCTGACGCTCGAGGCCGACGGCGTCGTCGTCACCGCGGCGCAGGAGACCATCGTGCCGCCCGGGGCCGGTGCGACGGCGAACGTCCCGCGGCTGCCGAGGCTCGGCGCGGTGAAGCGCTCCTAGCGTCCGTCCGCCGGACCTCTGCCGTCGACGGTCGCCTGGTGCATGCGCAGGTTCCGACAGCCCACGAGTCGATCGACTGGTGTCCCGTCGGGTGGTGCGTACGCACCGTGTGCGTGTGCATCGTCCGACAGCGCACGCGGCGATCGACGCGTGGATCGTTGCGGATGCGCGGATGCGCGGATGCGTCGCGGTGTCGGTGTCGGTGTCGGTGTCGGTGTCGGTGTCGGTGTGGGTGTCGTGGTCGCGTCGCGCCCGCGTCAGGCGGGCTCGACCGTGCCCGCGTCAGGCGGGCTCGACCGCCGCCCACGGCACGGACAGCTCGCCGAGCCGCCACCGCGCCACCCCGTGCAGCACCGGCCACCCGCGGTCCCGCATCCCGCGCACGGTGGCGATCCACCGCTGCCGGGGCCCGTACGTGCCGAGCGGCGCGGCGACCGCCCACGACAGGTCGAGGTCGCCGAGGAACGCGTGCACCCGTTCGCCGGGCACGTTGCGGTGGATGAGGGCCTTCGGCAGCCGTTCCGCCACGATGCTCGGCACGTCGAGCCCGGCGAGCCGGAGCGACACCGTGAAGGTCCGCGGCGCGACGTCGTCGAGCGTCACCCACGAGGCCACCCGCCCGACCTCGTTGCACGTGCCCTCGACGAGCGCCCCGCCGGGTTGCAGCCGGTCCTGCATGATCCGCCACGAGCCGACCACCGCCGACTCGTCGTACTGCCGCAGCACGTTGAACGCCCGGATCACGGCCGGTCGGCGCTGCCCGGGCGTGGGGGTCTCGAAGCCGCCGAGCCGGAAGGTCACGCCGTCGCGGGTGCCCGCGTTCGCGAACGCCACGCGGGCCGGTTCGATCTCGATCCCGGTGACCTCGACGTCCGGCCGGACGAGCGCCAGCCGGTCGCGGAGCTCGAGCGTCGTCGTCGGCGAGGCCCCGTACCCGACGTCGGCGACGAGTGGGTCGTCGCTCCGGCGCAGGGCCGGCAGCGAGGCGATCCACCGGTCGACACGGCGGAGCCGGTTGTACCCGGTGGTCCCGCGCGTGACGTTCCCGATGGGCATGTGGACAAGGGTACGGGGCCGGTGCTGCTCGGTAGACTCGGGGCATGACCTCCACGCTCGTCCTGCTCCGTCACGGCAACAGTGACTGGAACCAGAAGAACCTGTTCACCGGTTGGGTCGACGTCCGGCTCAGCGAGCTGGGCGAGAAGGAGGCGAAGCGGGCCGGCGACCTCATCGCCGAGTCCGGCATCGTCCCCGACGTCCTCTACACCTCGCTCCTCACCCGCGCGATCCAGACGGCCGACATCGCGCTGCTCCAGGCCGACCTGGCGTGGCTGCCGGTGAAGCGCGACTGGCGCCTCAACGAGCGCCACTACGGCGACCTGCAGGGCAAGGACAAGGCCCAGACGCTCGAGCAGTACGGCGAGCAGCAGTTCATGGAGTGGCGCCGTTCGTTCGACGTCCCGCCGCCCCCCATCGCCGACGACGCCGAGTGGTCGCAGGCCGGCGACCGCCGCTACGCCGACCTCGGCGACCAGCTGCCCCGCACCGAGTCGCTCAAGCTCGTGATCGACCGCCTGCTGCCGTACTGGGAGTCCGACATCACGAAGGACCTGGGCGAGGGCAAGACGGTGCTGGTCACCGCGCACGGCAACTCGCTCCGCGCGCTCGTGAAGCACCTCGACGGCATCTCCGACGACGACATCGCCGGGCTGAACATCCCGACGGGCATCCCGCTGGTGTACGAGCTCGACGACGACTTCCGTCCGACGAAGCCGGCCTACTACCTCGACCCCGAGGCCGCAGCCGCCGGCGCCGCCGCCGTGGCCGCCCAGGGCGCCAAGAAGTAGCAGCACACGAGAACGCCCCGTCCGGACTCCGGACGGGGCGTTCGTGCGAGCCCCGGCGCCGGCTCCGGTGCGATCCCTGCCGCACGAGCAGCTCGCACGCGAACCTTCGCGAAAGCGACAGTGTGCGGCGGATGTTCCGCCGACTCCTGTCGCTCTGCCGGGAGGAACGGATCACCGCTCCCCGGACCTGTCGCCCCCGCAGCACGGTCGGCGCCGACGCTGTGGTCGGCTCCACGAGCCGGGGGCGTTCAGACGAAGTGGGACGCGATCTCCTGCACCAGCGCGCCGACGTCGTACGGCGCGGTGGTGTCGACGCGGACCACCGGGACGCCGGGCAACCCGACCGGTCCGGCGGTCTCCTCGTGCTCGTCCCAGAAGTCGAGCACGGACGCCAGGTCCCCGTGCACCTCGTGCCGCACCGGCACGGTGCCCGGGTCGTACCGGTCGCGCAGCCGCTCCTCGGCGGTCGCGCGGTCGGTGTCGCACCACACCTCGACGGCGCGGGGCGACCCGGCGGAGGCGAGCTGCGCCTCGAGCAGGTCCCGGTCGCGTGACGGCAGCCAGACGGCGTCGAGGACGACCCCGTTCTCGACGGCCCGCGCCATGGCCCACATCGTGTCCATCGCGATGCCGCCGAGGGGGCGGGACGCGATCATCGGGCCGACGACGTCGGCCAGGGGCTCCTTGATGCGGTCCTTCGACAGGAACGGGCAGCCGAGCACCTCGGCCAGGGCCGCTCCGATCGTGCTCTTGCCGGAACCGGGCATGCCGTTGACGATGATCGCGACCTGTGCCATGCCTCGATCCTCGCAGAACGCAGCGAGCCGGACGGACCGCGGGTCCGTCCGGCTCGGTGACGTCGGGGCGTCGGTTCAGGCGGGGGAGGCCGTCACCGAGGAGGCGCCGGTCCAGTCGCCCGTCGCCAGGTACTCGACCTTCTTCGCGATCGAGACCGCGTGGTCGGCGAAGCGCTCGTGGTAGCGCGAGGCCAGGGTGGCGTCGACCGTGTCGATCGGGTTGCCCTTCCAGGTCTCGCCGAGCACGAAGTCGAAGACGCTGGCGTGCAGCTCGTCGACCGCGTCGTCCTCGTCGCGGATCTCGGCGGACAGCGCGATGTCCTCGGTCGCGAGCAGACGCGTGAGCTTCTGCGCCATCGCGACGTCGTGCTTGCCCATCTCCTTGAAGGTGGGGCGGAGGCCCTTCGGCACGACCTTCTCGGGGAAGCGCTGCCGGGCGAGCTGGGCGATGTGCTCGGCCATGTCGCCCATCCGCTCGAGCGAGGAGCTCACGCGCAGGGCGGTCACGACGACGCGGAGGTCGCGGGCGACGGGTGCCTGGCGGGCGAGGATGTCGATCGCGATCTCGTCGAGGCTGTTGGCCGCCTCGTCGATCTTCGCGTCGTCCGCGATCACCTCGTCGGCGAGGGCGACGTCCGAGTCGGAGAACGCCTGCGTGGCTCGGGTGATGGCGGACTCGACGAGTCCGGCGATCTCGGTCAGTCGCTCCTGGACGTCCTGGAGTTCCTGTTGGAAGACTTCGCGCATGGGGGAGTGCCTCTCTGATGCGTACCGGACGAGTGTCGTCAGCCCAGGTGAACGAACGGTGACGTCCGGCTGAACGCTTCGCGCTCGTGGCCCGGAACCACCGCGAGCACGGGTGAACGGGGTCCGAACCCCGTGTGACGACTCCTACACTGGCGGCATGGACAACGCGTGGCTCGTGCCACTGTCGATGCTCCTCGGCGGGATCTTCGGCGCGGGCGTCGTGGTGCTGATCATCACCGCCGAGCGCACGGCACGGGCAGCCGACGTCGCGGAGCGATCGCTGCCGGACGGCGTCGCGGCCGTGATCGCCACCATGCACAACCCGGCGGTCGTCGTCGACCCGTCGAACACCGTCGTGGCGGCGTCGCCGCAGGCGCTCACCGCCGGGCTCGTCGTGCGCCGCCGACTCGTGCACCGCGAGCTGCTCGACGTCGTCGACCGGGTGCGGAAGAGCGGCGAGATGGCCTCGGAGGACCTCGAGCTCCCGCGCGGGCACCACGGGGAGCTCATCGGCTACCTGAGCTTCCGCGCCGCGCAGCTCGGCAACCGGTACGTGCTGCTCACGGCGGACGACCTGACCGAGAGCCGCCGCATCGACGAGGTGCGCCGCGACTTCGTCGCCAACATCTCGCACGAGCTGAAGACCCCGATCGGCGCGATCGGCCTGCTCGCCGAGACCCTCGTGGTCGCCGCCGACGAACCCGAGCACGTGCGGAAGTTCGCCGCGCAGCTCATCAGCGAGTCCGAGCGGCTCGGTGCCCTGACGAAGGACATCATCGAGCTGTCCCGCCTGCAGTCGGTCGACGCGCTGCAGAACAGCGAGGACACCGGCATCGACAAGATCGTGCAGGCCGCCGTCGACGCGAACGAGGTCGTCGCCCGCGCACGCCACATCGAGCTCGTCCGGGCGAAGAAGACGAAGCTCCGTGTCATGGGCGACCCCGGCCTGCTGCAGGTCGCGGTGTCGAACCTCATCGCGAACGCCGTGAAGTACTCGCCGGACCGCACCCGGGTCGGGGTGGGCGTCCGGTCGTCGAAGGGCTTCGTCGAGATCGCGGTCACCGACCAGGGCGTCGGGATCCCCGAGGCCGACCTCGACCGGGTCTTCGAGCGGTTCTACCGCGTCGACCCCGCGCGGTCGCGGGCCACCGGGGGCACCGGTTTGGGGCTCGCGATCGTCAAGCACGTCGTCGGCAACCACGGCGGCGACGTGCGCGTCTGGTCGCAGCCCGGCAAGGGCTCGACCTTCACCATCCGCCTGCCCGAAGCGGACCCCGAACTGACCACAGCACTCGAAGAGCAACTGGAAGAGCAGCCATCGTGACCAAGATCCTCATCGTCGACGACGAGCCGGCCCTGAGCGAGCCCCTGGAGTTCCTGCTGCAGCGCGAGGGGTACGACACCTCCGTCGCGGCCGACGGCGTGACCGCGCTGTCGAAGTTCGACTCCGAGAACCCCGACCTCGTCCTCCTCGACCTCATGCTGCCGGGGCTGAGCGGCACCGAGGTGTGCCGGCAGATCCGCACCCGGTCGAACGCGCCGATCATCATGCTCACCGCGAAGGACTCCGAGGTGGACATCGTCGTCGGGCTCGAGCTCGGCGCGGACGACTACGTGACGAAGCCGTACTCGACCCGGGAGCTCCTGGCACGGATCCGCGCGGTGCTGCGCCGCCGCACCGAGGACGACCCAGCGGACAGCGGGATCCTGCAGGTCGGCGGCATCCGGATGGACGTCGAGCGGCACACCGTGTCGGTGGACGGCTCGGAGACGCCGATGCCGCTCAAGGAGTTCGAGCTGCTCGAGCTGCTGCTCCGGAACGCCGGGCGGGTGCTCACCCGCGGGCAGCTCATCGACCGCGTCTGGGGCTCGGACTACTTCGGGGACACGAAGACCCTCGACGTGCACATCAAGCGGATCCGCTCGAAGATCGAGCGCGTGCCGTCCACCCCGGAGGTCCTGGTGACCGTCCGCGGGCTCGGCTACCGCATCGAGGCCTGAGACGCACGGACAGGAGGCCCGGTGCGAGTCCCTGGGACTCGCACCGGGCCTCCTGTCCGTGCGGTGCGCAGCGTCGCCGAGGCGACGCGCTCGGCGTCAGTCGCCGGAGGGCTCGTCCGTCGGCGTGGCCGACGGGGTCTCGGTCGGCAGGGTGACCGCACCGGTGGGCGTCGAGGTGGGGGCGAGGGTCGCGTACTCCTCCTGCGCGGAGGAGAGCACCGGGACGTTCGCCGAGACGCCCTCGGTGTCGGGGTAGGAGAAGTACACCTTCGCCAGCGAGCCCGGCTCGGCGTCGGCGCTGTCGAAGTCGAGCGTCGCGTGCTGCGAGTCGTTCGCCAGGTCGACGTGCGCGTTCGCCGGCACGAGGACGGTCTCGGTGTCGCCACCGACCTCCACCGAGACGGTGATCGCGTCGCGCTCGTCGTTGTTCACGAGCGTGCCGACGAAGCGCGCGGCCGTGCCGTCGTCCGAGATGAGGAGGGCGTTGCGCACGTCCACCTTGCCGGTCGAGACGTTGACGCCGTCCGTGATCTGCTTGATGTCGACGGTGTGCGCGGGCGACATGAACTCGCAGCCGGTGGCGCCGAGCGCGATGGTTGCCGCAACGGCGACGGACACGAGTACCCGAGCTCGCAAGAGATTCCTCCGTAAGTCACGATGAGGACCGGACGGTCCCGCACCATCCTACCGATCGACGGGTGGGCGTCGTGCTGAGGGTCCCCTTACCCGAAACGCCCTTGTGGTAAACTGGAAGTCTGGGAACGGAGCCTGATACATGCAATTCGAGGTCGGCGAGACCGTCGTCTACCCCCACCACGGGGCGGCAACCATCTCTGAAGTCAAGACGCGCGTCATCAAGGGTGAGGAAAAGGTCTACCTGAAACTGCGGGTCACGCAGGGTGACCTGACGATCGAGGTCCCGGCGGACAACGTCGACCTGGTCGGCGTCCGCGACGTGATCGGCAAGGAAGGACTCGACAAGGTGTTCGAGGTCCTCCGGGCGCCGTTCACCGAGGAACCCACCAACTGGTCGCGCCGGTACAAGGCGAACCTCGAGAAGCTCGCTTCCGGTGACGTCATCAAGGTGTCCGAGGTCGTCCGCGACCTCTGGCGACGCGACCAGGACCGCGGACTCTCCGCGGGCGAGAAGCGGATGCTGGCGAAGGCCCGGCAGATCCTGATCTCCGAGCTCGCGCTGGCCGAGAAGACCGACGAGGACAAGGCATCGACCGTCCTCGACGAGGTCCTGGCCTCCTGAGCCACTGAACGCGACAGCACGGACGACGACCGCACGGTTCCCCGCAGGGGTGGACCGGGCGGTCGTCGTCGTTGCGGCGGGGTCCGGCACCCGGCTCGGCATCGGCACCGCGAAGGCGTTCGTCCCCGTCGCCGGCACGCTCATGCTCGCGCGCGCGATCGAGCCCCTCTTCACCCTGGCGACGCCGACGCTCGTCGTCGTGGTCGCGCCGGCGGCACTGCTCGACGACTGCCGCCGGCTGGTCGCCGCGGTCGCGGGGGCTGCCGGGGCGTACACGGCGGTGGTCGCCGGGGGCGACGACCGGCACGGCTCGGTGCAGGCCGGCCTCGCCGCGCTGCCCGATTCCGTCGAGACGGTCCTCGTGCACGACGCGGCCCGCTGCCTGACGCCCGCCAGCCAGTTCGACCGGGTGTTCGACGCAGTCGCCGGCTCCGTGCACGACGGCTCCGGTGCCGGGTTCGTCCCCGCACTGCCGGTCGTCGACACCGTCAAGCGCGTCGACGGGGACCTCGTCGTCGAGACCGTGGACCGGTCCGCGCTCGTCGCCGTGCAGACGCCGCAGGGGTTCCCGCTCGGTGCGCTCCGGCAGGCCTACGCCGCGTCCGAGCGTTCCGAGACCGACGACGCCGGCGTGTTCCGGGCCGCAGGTCGCACGGTCCGGTCCGTCCCGGGCGACGCCGACGCCTTCAAGATCACGACGCCGTGGGACCTCGGCCGTGCCGAGTCGATCGTGCGGGCCCGCTCCGCGGCACCCGGCGACACCCGGGTCGGCCTCGGTGTCGACGTGCACGCGTTCGACGCCGCGTCGCCGTGCCGGGTCGGCCTGCTCGACTTCCCCGGCGAACCGGGGCTGTCCGGGCACAGCGACGGCGACGCCGTGGCGCACGCCGTGTGCGACGCCCTGCTGTCGGCCGGCGGCCTCGGCGACATCGGCGGGACCTTCGGCACGTCGGATCCGCAGTACGCCGGTGCCGCGGGCGACGTCTTCGTCCGCGGCGCGGTCGCGATGCTGGCGTCCGCGGACCTCGTCCCCGTGTCCGTCACGGTGCAGGTGATCGGGAACCGCCCGCGCATCGGTGCACGACGGACCGAGATGCAGGACGCCCTGTCGGCCGTGGTCGGTGCGCCGGTCGCGGTGTCCGGCACCACCACGGACGGTCTCGGCTTCACGGGTCGGGGCGAAGGACTCGCGGCGATCGCGACCGCCGTCGTCCGGCGGGCCTGACGTCCTAGGCTGGGATCGTGACCGTTCGCCTCTACGACTCCCGCGCCGCAGCCGTGGTCGACCTCGTCCCGCTGGTCGACGGACGGGTGAGCATGTACGTCTGCGGTCCGACCGTGCAGTCGTCGCCGCACATCGGGCACCTCCGCTCGGCACTGGTCTACGACATCTGGCGCCGCTGGCTGACGTACCGTGGCCACCGTGTGACCCTGGTGCGCAACGTCACCGACATCGACGACAAGGTCCTCGACCTGGCCGCCGGCACCGACGAGGAGTGGTTCGCCCGCGCCTACCGCGTCGAGCTCGAGTTCACGGCCGCGTACGCCGCCCTCGGCATCCTGCCGCCGACCTACGAACCGCGGGCGACCGCGAGCGTGCCGCAGATGCACGACATCATCGAGCGCTTGGTCGAACGCGGGCACGCGTACGTGGCGGCCGACGGGTCCGGCGACGTCTACTTCGACACCGGCAGCTGGGCCGACTACGGCGCGCTCACCCGGCAGCGCCGCGAGGACATGGTCGACGCCGCCGACGCCGACCCCCGCGGCAAGCGCGACGCCCGCGACTTCGCGCTCTGGAAGGGCTCGAAGCCCGGTGAGCCGGCGACCGCGTCGTGGGACTCGCCCTGGGGGCCCGGCCGTCCCGGCTGGCACATCGAGTGCTCCGCGATGTCCCGCCGCTACCTCGGCCCGGCGTTCGACATCCACGGCGGCGGACTCGACCTGCGCTTCCCGCACCACGAGAACGAGCTCGCGCAGTCGACCGCGGCGGGCGACCCGTTCGCCTCGTACTGGTTGCACAACGGCCTGGTGACCGTCGACGGGCAGAAGATGTCGAAGTCGCTCGGCAACTCGATCTTCGCCGCGGACTTCCTGGCGGCGGCACGGCCCGCGGTCGTGCGGTACTTCCTCGGCGCCGCGCACTACCGCTCGTCGATCGACCACCACGAGGGGTCCCTCGCCGAGGCCGAGGCGGCGTACGACCGCATCGACGGCTTCCTGTCCCGCGCCGAACCCCGGCTCGAGGGCGTGCACCTCGCCGACGCCCCGGCCGTGCCGGACGCCTTCGCGGCGGCGATGGACGACGACCTGGCGGTCCCGCAGGCACTCGCCGTGCTGCACGAGACGGTCCGCGCCGGCAACGCCGCCCTGGACTCCGGCGATGCGGAATCCCTCGGGGTCGCGTACCATCAGGTGGCCGCGATGGTCGAGGTCCTCGGCATCGACCCGCGGGCCGCCCACTGGTCGGGCACCGGCCAGGACGCCTCGGCCGGCCCGCTCGCCGCCCTCGTCGAACGCCTCGTGCAGGAGCGCGCGGACGCCAGGGCAGCACGGGACTTCACCGCGGCCGACCGAGTCCGCGACGACCTCGCGGCCGCGGGCATCACGATCGAGGACACACCGTCCGGAACACGCTGGAGCATCGCCTGAACACGGCAGTGCCGAACAGGAGCTACGCATGAAGAACGTCTCGGGCAACAAGAAGGGCCGGCCCGGCGCCGTCCGTTCCGGCCGCAAGGGCAACAAGCAGGTCGGCTCCGGCGGCCAGGGCGCGCAGGCGCTCGAGGGCCGCAAGCCGACCCCGAAGGCCGAGGACCGGCCGTACCACCCCGCCGGCAAGCGCAAGGCCGCGAAGGACCGGTTCGAGGCAGCGAAGGGGCGTCACGGCGCCTCGTCGACGCCGCAGAGCCGCACCCGTCCGCCGGCGCGGAAGACCGACGACTCCGAGCTCGTGACCGGCCGCAACTCCGTGCTCGAGGCGCTCCGCACGAAGACCCCGTCGACGACGCTCTACATCGCGTCCCGCATCGAGGTCGACGACCGCGTCAAGGAGATCCTCGCGCTCGCCAACCACCGCGGTGTGGCGATCATGGAGATCATGCGCCCGGAGCTCGACCGCATCACCGGGCACGACAGCGTGCACCAGGGCGTCGCGCTCAAGGTGCCGGCGTACCAGTACGCGGTCGCCGAGGACATCGCCGAGCAGGCGTTCGCCCGCGACCAGGTCCCGCTCATGGTGGCGCTCGACGGCATCACCGACCCGCGCAACCTCGGTGCCATCATCCGCTCGACCGCGGCCTTCGGCGGGCACGGCGTCATCGTGCCGCAGCGCCGCTCGGTCGGCGTGACGGCGTCGGCGTGGAAGACCTCGGCCGGTGCCGCCGCCCGCACGCCCGTCGCGATGGCTCCGAACCTGACGCAGACACTCAAGTCGCTCAAGTCCATGGGCCTGTTCGTCCTCGGTCTGGACGGCGACGGCGACGTCGAGCTCGACGCGCTCGAGCTGGCCGACCGGCCGATCGTCATCGTCGTCGGCTCCGAGGGCAAGGGCCTGTCGCGCCTGGTCACCGAGACCTGCGACGCGATCGTGTCGATCCCGATCTCGAGCGCGACCGAGTCCCTCAACGCCGGCATCGCCGCGAGCGTGACCCTGTGGGAGGTCGCGCGGCGCCGTCGCTCCGCGTAGCCGCACGCACGTCGTGAGCAGGAATGGTCGC
>NZ_MJGO01000008.1:0-3959 GCF_001864895.1 Curtobacterium sp. MCBA15_009 | reverse complement strand
GGCGACCATTCCTGCTCACGGGGTGGTGCGCGCTGGGCGTGACGGTCTGGAGGGCCGGCGCCGGTCTCCGGGACGTGGGCCGGGCCTCCAGACGGTCGCGTTCTCGACCCCGAACGGTCAGGACACGTCGGATGGTGCCCGCCGTGTGGTCACGAGTCGTCGCTGCGAGACGCCCCTGCCGGCCGTCTGCGACCAGTCGGCGTCCACCCGGCGGGGTGTCGTGACCGACCGGCGACCGTCTCAGACGGTCGCGCGCCAGTCGTCGACGTCGTCGGAGTCGTCCGCGTCGACCTCGGCGTCGTCGACCACCGGGATCGGCAGCGTCATCGACGAGGTCGGCGGGTTGATGAGCAGTCGCTCGTCACGGCGGTGTCGCAGGACGTCGTTGATGTAGGCGGTCGTGGCCTCGGGCAGGGAGACCGAGCGTTCCTCCTGCTGGGACATGAACCAGCGGTGCTCGAGCAGCTCGTGGAAGACCTCCGCCGGCTCGAGGCGCCCGCGCAGGTCGCGGGGGATCGAGCGGACGACGGGCTCGAAGACCCGGGACACCCACTCGTGCGCCACCATCTCCTCGTCGAGCTCGTCACGGCCGTTGCGGGCACGGTACGAGTCGAGGTCGTTGAGCAGGCGGCGTGCCTGGTTCTCGCCCGCGTCGAGGCCGGTCAGGCGCAGCAGACGGCGCTGGTGGTGGCCGGCGTCGACGACCTTCGGCTGGATCCGCACCTGCGAACCGCCCTCGGTCGTGTGGATCGAGAGCTCCTCGATGTCGAAGCCGAGCTCGTTGAGCCGTTCGACGCGGTCGTTGATGCGCCACCGCTCCTTGATGTCGAACTGCTCGGTGCCGGTGAGTTCCTTCCACAGGGTCCGGTACTGGGCGACGATCCGGTTCGACACGTCGACCGGGTCGGCGTTCTCGTCGAGGCGCCCGCCGGCCTCGAGGTCGAGCAGCTCGCCGGCGATGTTCACCCGGGCGACCTCGAGGTCGTTCTCGCGCTGCCCGTTGGACAGGCCGCCGGGGTAGAGCTTGCCGGTCTCGGCGTCCACCAGGTACGCGGCGAAGGAGCCGGCGTCGCGGCGGAACAGCGTGTTCGACAGCGAGACGTCACCCCAGTAGAAGCCGATGATGTGCAGCCGGACGAGCAGCAGCGCGAGCGCGTCGACCAGGCGGGTGGCGGTCTCCGGGCGGAGCGTCTGCGAGTACAGCGCCCGGTACGGCAGCGAGAACCGCAGGTGCCGGGTGACGAGCACCGGGTGGAGCGGCTGGCCCTCGGCGTCGGCGCGGTTCGTGATGACGGCCACCGGGTCGACGCACGGCACGTCCATGCGCTGCAGGGTCCGGAGCATGTCGTACTCGGCACGGGCGACCTCCTCGCCCGTCTCCTTCACGGCGGCGACGTACCCGCCCAGGTGCACGAAGCGCACGAGGTGTCGCGAGATGCCCTTCGGCAGCGCGACGATCGTCTCGTCCGGCCAGTCCGCGAGCGGCAGGTCCCAGGGCAGGTCGAGCAGTCCGGGGTCGACGGTGGCGGCGGTGATGGACATCGACTCGGGCACGGTTGGTTCCTGTTCGGTGCGTGGGAGAGGCGCGGTGCCGTCCGGCACCGCGCCTCTTGGTCGTGACCCTGCGGTCCTACGCGCTGATGACGGCCTTGTCGTCGAGACGCTCGCCCGACTCGGTGTCGAACGCGTGCACGTGGCCCTGCTTCGGCGTGACGACGATCGTGTCACCGATCGAGGGGTGCGAGCGACCGTCGACACGGGCGACGATGTCGACGCGCGAGCCGTTGACGTCGGCGTGACCGTAGAGGTAGCCGTCGGCGCCGAGCTCCTCGACGACGTCGACCGTGACGGGCAGGCCCTCGCCGGAGGACGACACCTGGACGTCCTCGGGGCGGATGCCGACCGTGATGTTCCCGGCGCGGGCGTTCGAGAGCGTGTCGCGGTCGATCGGGTGGTTGAGCGTGCCGAACTTGATGCCGCCCTCGACCACGTCGGCCGGCAGGAGGTTCATGGCCGGCGAACCGATGAAGCCGGCGACGAAGACGTTGTTCGGCTTCTCGTACAGGTCGCGCGGCGAGCCGACCTGCTGCAGGATGCCGTCCTTGAGCACCGCGATGCGGTCGCCCATCGTCAGGGCCTCGGTCTGGTCGTGCGTGACGTAGACCGTGGTGACGCCGAGACGACGCTGCAGCGACGCGATCTGGGTGCGGGTCTGCACGCGGAGCTTGGCGTCGAGGTTCGACAGCGGCTCGTCCATGAGGAACACCTGCGGCTGACGGACGATCGCGCGGCCCATGGCGACGCGCTGACGCTGACCACCGGAGAGGGCCTTCGGCTTGCGGCCGAGGTACTGCTCGAGGTCGAGGAGCTTCGCGGCCTCCTGCACGCGGGTGGCGCGCTCTTCCTTGCCGACGCCGGCGATCTTGAGCGCGAAGCCCATGTTCTCGGCGACGGTCATGTGCGGGTACAGCGCGTAGTTCTGGAACACCATCGCGATGTCGCGGTCCTTCGGCGGGACGTCCGTGACGTCGCGGTCGCCGATGCGGATCTGGCCGGAGTTGACCTCTTCGAGGCCGGCCAGCATGCGGAGCGAGGTGGACTTGCCGCAGCCCGACGGGCCGACGAGGACGAGGAACTCGCCGTCGGCGACGTCCAGGTCGAGGGAGTCGACCGCGGGACGGTTGCCTCCGGGGTAGAGACGGGTTGCCTTGTCATAGGTGACGGACGCCATGAGCGTTCGATCCTTCCTTCACCGGCAGGTACGTGCCGGACGATCCGAGTGAAGCGGTTGCCCGTGCGGGCCCCGGACGGTCGTCGTCGACCATCGGAGTTCATACAACACGAGTTCCCCGGGGTGCGCCAGTGTTTCCCGGCTGGTTGGGTGGTTCCCAGAGCGGCCCACTACAATCGCCGGGTCCGTCCGCCGAGCGGGGGTGAGCCGTGCGGACGCCGATCAGGAGGACGACGCACCGATGACCAACCGCCCCGAGGGTGACGCCCGCGCCGCGCGGAACGAACGCCGTGAAGCCGCCCGACAGCGAGCCCAGCGTGCCCGCACCCAGCAGAAGCGTCGTCAGCGTGGCGTCCGGCTCGGACTGCAGATCGGCATCGGTGTGGTGCTGCTCGCGGCCGCGACGATCGTCACGCTCGTCCTCGTCGACTCGGTGCAGCCCGCCGGCCCCGGCCCGTCGACGATGTCGCAGGGCGGCATCACGATCGGGCAGGACATGAAGGCCGTGTCCGGGTCGGCTCCGGCCTCGCCGAGCGCCACCGCGTCGGACGGTGCCGGCACCGTCCGCATCACGCTCTACGTCGACTACCTCTGCCCGACCTGCGGCCAATTCGAGGAGGCCAACGGCGACTACATCGAGAGCCTCGTCGACTCCGGCGCCGCGACGGTCGACATCCACCCGGTCGCGATCCTGGCGAACCGGTCGCAGGGCACGAAGTACTCGCTCCGCGCCGCGAACGCCGCGGCCTGCGTGGCCGAGCACTCGCCGGACCGGTTCTACGCCGTGAACAAGGCGCTCTTCGCGAACCAGCCGGAAGAAGGCACCGCCGGACTCACCGACGCCGAGCTCACGAAGGTGGTCACCGGGGTGAGCGGGCTGCAGGACCGTCGGGCGATCGAGCGCTGCATCGCCGACCAGGACTACAGCAAGTGGGTCGACGAGCGCACGAACGCGGTGGCCGGCGGCGACATCCCCGGTTCGTCGATCACCGAGTTCCCGGGGACGCCTCTGGTGCTCGTCAACGGGCAGCAGTACGAGCTCACCTCGCCGATCACGAACGACGACTTCCGCACCTTCGTGGTGACGGCGGCCGGCGCCTCGGAGCCCACCGCGACGCCGACGCCAACGGCGACGCCGACGGCGACGCCGTCCGCGTCGAGGACGCCGTCCCCCTCACCGACCAAGCGCTGACCGCGCGGACGCGAGTCCGGGACGGACGGGAGGCCC
>NZ_MJGO01000007.1:36865-128512 GCF_001864895.1 Curtobacterium sp. MCBA15_009 | reverse complement strand
CGCGGGGTCCTGTCGCGTTCCCGTGGGGCGAGGGGCCTACGGCCAGCTCGGCTCCGTGGCGGGCATGATCGAGAGCTCGCGGATCTCGCAGCCGGCCGGCTGCGACAGGGCGAAGATGATCGAGTTGGCGACGTACTCCGGCTCGATGAGCTGGGCGTCCGGGCCCGGCTTGTACTGCTCGGTGCGGTCGGCGAAGAAGTTCGTCCGCATGCCGGCGGGGATGACGTTCGTGACGCCGATGCGGCCCGCGGTCTCGGCGGCGAGGGCCTGCGAGAAGCCGCGCACGCCGAACTTCGACGCGGAGTAGGCGGTGCCGTGGCCGACGCCGCGCAGGGCGAGCGACGACGAGACGGTCACGACGCGGCCGTGGGTGGCCTCGAGCGCGGGCAGTGCGGCGCGCACGACCGAGGCGGTGCCGATGAGGTTGACCGCGACGATCTGCTCCCACTTGCCCGACGAGATGGCGTCGATCGGTGCGGGGGTGTCGATGCCCGCGGCGGTGACGACCGCGTCGAGGCCGCCGTGGCGCTCGGCGGCGTCCCGGACGGCCTGCTCGACGGCCTCGGTGTCGGAGACGTCGACCGCGACGGCGTCGACGCCGTCGGCGACCGCGTCGACGCGCAGGTCGAGCACGATCGGGGTGCCGCCGGCCTCGGTGACGGCCGCGACGACCGCGGCGCCGAGTCCGGAGGCGCCGCCGGTGACGAGGACGCGGCCGATCGGGGTGGTGGGGACGGGCATGTGGTTCCTTTGCATCAGGACTTCGTGGGGACGTGGTGCAGTGACGTCGTGCGGTTCCGCCGGCGGACCGGCGGGGAGGTGTCGGTCAGCCGACGTGTTCGAGGGCCGCTGCCAGCCGGGTCGTCGAGCGACCCGGGTGGAACGGCACGGTGACGACGCGCCCGCCCCACTCGGCGAGCGTCGCCGACTCGGGCAGTTCGGCCGCGGTGTAGTCGCCGCCCTTCGCCCAGACGTCGGGGCGGAAGCGGCGCAGGGCCTCGTCCGGGGTCTGCTCGTCGAACACCACGACGGCGTCGACGCAGTCCAGGGCGAGGAGGAGCTCGACCCGGTCGTCCTGGGTCATGATCGGCCGGTCGGGGCCCTTCAGCGCTCGGACCGAGTCGTCGGAGTTCAGGCAGACCACGAGGCAGTCGCCGAGCGCCCGCGCCGCGGACAGCGTGCGGGCGTGTCCGGCGTGCAGCAGGTCGAAGCAGCCGCCGGTCGCGACGACGGTGCCGCCGGCGCTCCGGACGTCGTGCACGACGCGGAGGGCGTCGCGGTCCGCACCGGGCACGGCGATCGGTGCCGGGCCGGCGTCGGCGAAGAGCGCGGTGACGCCGCCGGCGGCCAGGTACTCCGAGGCCGCCTCGACACCCGCGGTCACGGCGTCGGCGACGTCGAGACCGGAGGCGAGCGCCACGGCGACGCCGGCGGCGAGCCGGTCGCCGGCGCCGCACGGGTCGCCGGCGGTGACGGAGGGTGCGGGCACGAAGCGGCTGCCGGACCGGTCGTCGGCGACGATCGCGCCGCGGTCGCCGAGCGTCACGGCGACCGCGCCGGCGCCCCAGCGCTCGACGAGGGTCGCGGCGGCGACGGTGGCGAAGGGCACGCCCTCACCCGGCAGGTCGGTGAACCGGCGCGCCTCCGAGGCGTTCGGCGTGGCGACGGCGACCCCGCGGACCGGTGCCGCGCCCTTCGGGTGCGGGTCCCACACGACGGGGATGCGCGACGCGGTGGCGGTCAGTGCGGCGCGCATGGCCTCGGCCGACGCGACGCCGCGACCGTAGTCGGCGACGACGACGGCGTCGACGGTGTCGAGTACCGCGGTCATCGCGTCGGTGACGTCCGGCACGGGCGGGGTCGCGCAGCCCTCGTCGATGCGGACGAGGGCGTGGTCGACGACGCGCACGCGGGTCTTGACCGGCGTCGGTGCACCCGACGGACCCTCGACGATCGTGACGTCCGGCAGCAGGTCGCGGATCTCCTGCGCGCGGATGTCGTCGCTGAGCACGGTGACCAGGGTGACGTCGTGGCCGTCCCGCGCGAGCATCGTCGCGACGAGACCGGCCCCACCGGCGCGGCGATCGTCGGTCGTCACGTCGACCACGGGCACCGGGGCGTCGGGGCTGAGCCGTTCGCTCGTGCCGGAGACGTCGACGTCGAGCAGCGTGTCGCCGACGACGGCGATGCGGAGCGTCCGAGCCGGCTGGACCGACCGGGCGCTCATCGGCGGCCGCCTCGGCGCAGCGCGGGCTCCATGGCCCGGCACAGGGCGTGCACGAGCACGAGTTGGGCCTCCTGCACGTGTGCGGACGGCCCCTCGATGGCGATGACGTCGTCGACGGCGTCGGCGAGGGGGTTCGGGCGGGGACCTGTCATGGCGATGGTCCGGGCCCCGACGGCGCGGGCGGCCTCGGCGGCGCGGAGCAGGTTCGGGCTCTTCCCGCTCGTGGTGAGCAGGACGACGACGTCGCCGGCGCGGGCGTGCGCCGACACCTGGCGGGCGAACACCTGGTCGAAGCCGTAGTCGTTGCCGATCGCGGTCACGGCTGAGGTCTCGGCGTGCAGGGAGATCGCCGAGTAGGCTGGCCGGTCACCGTCGAAGCGGCCGGTGAGCTCGGAGGTCAGGTGCTGCGCCTCGGCGGCGGACCCGCCGTTGCCCGCGGCGAGCAGGCGACGGCCGGCGACGAGTCGCGCGGCGATGTCGTCGGCCCAGTCGGCGATGTGGCCGTGGTGGTCGACGAGCGACGCGATCACGGGGACCGACGCGGCGATGTGGTCGAGCACCGCGCGTCCGCTCGCGGTGGTCGTCTGCTCGTCGATCCCGGTCTGCTGGTCGATGGTCATCGTGCGCTCCGCTCCGTCGGCTGTGCGGCACGGGCGACCCGGCCGGCGTGGGTGGGGGATCCGGTCGCACGCGTGCGTGCGGCCGTGGTGGGTGCGGTCGCGGCGGGGACGGCCCCGGCGAGGAGCCGCTCGTAGACGCGCTCGCTGTCGGCGGCGACCTTCTGCCAGGTGTAGCGCGACTCGGCACGCTCCCGTCCGGCGCGGCCGTAGGCCTCGCGGCGCTCCGGGTCGTCGAGCAGCGCACCGACGGCGGCGGCGACCGCGGCCTCGTCGCGCGGCGGGACGTGCAGGCCGGTGCGGTCCTCGACGACGGTGTCGATGAGGCCGCCGACGCTCGAGGCGACGACCGGGCGTCCGCAGGCCATGGCCTCGAGCGGCACGATGCCGAACGGCTCGTACCAGGGGGCGCACACGACGACGTCGGCGCTGCGGTAGACCTCGGGCATGTCGTGCTGGCCGAGCTGCCCGCGGAAGGACACGTGGTCGCGGATGCCGAGCGAGCGGGCCAGGGCGTCGAGCCGCTGGTACTCCGGGTCGTCGACCAGGTCGGCACCGGCGACACCGGCACCGCCGACGACGACGAGCTCGACGTCGCGGCCCTGGTGGACGAGTTCGGCGATCGCGGCGATGGTCGTGCCGACGCCCTTGCGCTGCACGAGACGCGACGCGGTGAGCACCCGCAGGGCGCGGCCGCGTGCCTCGACGGGGCCGTCCGGCCGGAACAGGGTGGTGTCGACGCCGCACGGCACGACGGAGATGCGCTGCAGCGGCACGCCGAGGGTCTTCAGCTCGAAGGCCTCGTCGGAGCAGGTCGCGATGACCTGGTCGACGGTGCGGCCGACGGCCGGCTCGACCCACTCGCGCTCGTCGGGGCTCGTGTCCGCCGACCCCTGGTGGCGCCGCTTGACGACGCCGAGGGCGTGGAAGGTGTGCACGACCGGGATGCGGACGCCGCCGGTGCGGGTCTGCACCTGCGTGACGGCCTCGAGGGCCGCGTGCCCGGACATCCAGAAGTGGGTGTGCACGACGTCCGGACGGTCGACGAACCACTCGGCGGCGAGCACCGCCGCGAACGTGCCCATGTAGGGGAACAGGTCGTCCTTCGGCACGTGTCGGGCGGGCCCGGCGTCGACGTGCACGACCTCGACGCCCGGACGCAGGAGCACCCGGACGGGCTGCTCGGCGTCGTCGCGCCGCGTGTACACCGTGACCTGGTGGCCACGGTCGGCGAGTGCCCCGGACAGCTCGGCGACGTGCACGTTCTGCCCGCCGGCGTCCACTCCGCCGAGCACGGCGAGCGGACTCGCGTGCTCGGACACCATCGCGATCCTCATCGCAGGCTCCCTTCGAGCGCGGCTCCCGTCGCGCGGTTCCGTCGTGCCGCCCGGTCGACGGCGTCGTCGAGCAGGTCGTCCCAGTCGGCGGTGAAGCGACCGAGTCCGTGGCGGGCGAGGGCGGCCGCGCGCGCGACCGCGCCCCGGCGTCGGGCCTCGTCCGGGTCGTCGAGCAGCACGGCCGCGGCGCGTACCAGGTCCTCGACGTCGGTCGAGACCGCCCCGGCTTCCGGGGGCACGGTCCTGGCGGCGTCCGTGGTGGCGAGCACCAGCACGGGCATCGCCATGTGCATGGCCTCGATGAGCGACAGGCCGAGCGAGGTCCACCGGTTCGGGTGCACGTAGGCACGACGCTCCGCGAGCGCGGCGTGCATCGGGTCGCTCGGCACGTCGCCCAGCGCGACCACGCGGTCGCCGAAGCCGAGCTCGGGCAGGCGCTCGGCGCCCATGCCCCAGACGTCGACCGGTGCGACGGCCGCGAACCGGGGGAGCAGGTCGGTGCCGACGACGCGGTTGCGGCGGACGGGTTCGTTGATGACGACGCCGAGTCGGTCGAGCGTGCCGGAGTACAGCGGGCCCGGGTCGACGACGCCGTGCTCGACGACGGTGGTGCGGGTGTTCCCGCAGTCCCACATGAGCGCGTTCCAGTGCGTCACGTGCGCGATCGTCAGGTCGTCACGGTCGCGGAACGGGTGCAGGCTGTTCGGCACGTCGACGCGGGGCGCGTTGTGCTCGACGAAGACCATCGGCACGTCGCGGCCGCCGAGCAGGCGACGGGCCTCGTCGTACTCCTCGGTGCGCTGGAGGACGACGACGTCGACCTCGGCGTCGGCGACGTCGGCCGGGTCGATCTCGATCGCGTTGTCGGGCCAGGCTCGGCCGCCGCGGCCGAGGCCCCAGCCGTCCCGGGCCGGGGTGGTCGGGATGAGGTACTCGTGCTGTCCGCGGACGAAGGCGTCCATCCAGCCGCCGTGGACGTGCCAGACGAGGATCCGCATGCGTGCTTCCGTTCGGGTCGAGAGGGTCGTGAGGGCCCGCGAGCGTCCGTCCGGAGGACTCGGGACGCGGACCGGGCCTTCGCCGGACGCTACGCACTGGCTTCTGGGCTGCCCCGCAGACTTCTCCGGTCCATCCGTCAAGCGCGGAGGAGCAGCCGATCGTGCGCTTCCAGGACGTCCTCGACGCGCACCGTGGACAGGCACGGGTGCCCGGGGACGGGGCACTCGCGGGCGCGGCTGAGGCGGCACGCCGCACCCTGGTCGCCGAGCAGTTCGACGTGCGGTGCGTACGGCGCCCACTTCGCCGCGGGCACGACGGGGGAGAACAGGCTGACGATCGAGGCACCGACCGCGGCGGCGAGGTGGGCCGGCCCGGTGTTGCCGACGACGACCACTTCGGCGCCCGCCAGGACGGCGGCGAGCTCCGCCGGACTCGTGCGACCGCCGAGGTCGATGCCGGTCTCCCCGGCGACGGCGGCGGTGAGGGCGCGTTCGCCCGGTGAGCCGGTCACGACGACGGGGACGCCGCGCTCGGCGTAGGCGGCCACGAGCGCCCGGTGGTGGGACTCCGGCCAGGACCGTGCAGGGACGCTGGCCCCCGGGTGCACGACGACGTACCGGTCGAGCGCGGCGACGGCGTCGGGCAGGGTCGCGTCGGTCAGCACCGCGAGCCGGCCGTCGTCGCCCGCGGGCAGCGGGAACCCGGCGGCGTCCGCGATCCGCAGCGCGCGCTCGGGCTCGGGGATCTCCTCCGGCAGGTCCTCGCCCGGGCGCAGGCGCACGTCGAGCAGCGAGCCGGGGTGGTCCACGGACGCACCGGACACCCGGGGCACACCGGCCAGCCGCAGCAGCACGGCGAGCGGCAGCGGGGACTGGTGGAAGGACGTCAGCACGACGGCCTCGTCGGGGCGTTCCTCGGCGACGAGCGCGCGGAACTCGGCGAGGACCGCGTCGTCGATCGGGCGTGCGGTCTCGGTCACCCACGGCGCCGCCCATACCCGCAGGCTGTCGACGCCCGGCAGCAGACCGCCGGCGGGCGCGCCCTGCGGTCCGCACAGCATCGTGACGTGCGCGGCCCGGGCGGCGACGGCACGGACGGCCGGGCCCGCGACGAGCACGTCGCCGAACGAGTCGAGCCGGGCGACGAGGACGCGCGGCCGGCTCACGCCCGTGCCGCCGCGACGTCCGGACCGGCGAGCCGGGTGGCCGCGCGGGCGATCACGAGGGCGACGGCCTCGTCGAGTCCGCCGGCCACGGTGGTCGCGGCGTCCACCTCCTGCTGCCGGGTGCGCGGGGTCGGCACGAGGACGCCCTGGGCACCGGCCGCCTCGGCCGCTCCGACGTCGGCGCCGATGTCGCCGACGACCACGAGGGACTCCGGCGGCAGGCCGAGACGCTCCGCGGCCTCGAGCACCATCCCCGGCCGCGGCTTGCGGCACACGCAGTCGTCGCCGGCGTCGTGCGGGCAGACGCACCAGACGTCGAACGGACCGACGAGCTCGTCGACGCGGGCGTTCGTCGCGTCGACCTGGTCACGGGTCGCCATGCCCTTGGCGACGACCGACTGGTTCGTGACGACGCCGACCGCCAGGCCGGCGGCACGGGCGCGCTCGACGGCGCGGCGGGCACCGGGCACGGGCACCACGAGGTGCGGGTCGGCATTGTAGGGGACGTCCACGACGATGGTGTCGTCGCGGTCGAAGAGCAGGCCGCGCACGGTGCGGTCCGGATCGAGGGGCATGACTCCGGCGTACCGACGACCACCAGTGCAGTGCCCCAGGAACAGCCAGGGAACGCGGTCGCTCCGCGGTGCACCAGGCGTTGCCGTCTACCATCGCGGCGGTGACCGCCCTCGAGAGCCTGCCGCCGTCCGACGGCCGCCCCGAACTCCTCGTCCTCCGTGCCATCAAGCTCGGCGACCTGCTCGTCGCCGTCCCCGCGCTGCGGGCGCTGCGTCGTGCCTTCCCGGACCACCGCATCACGCTCGCGACGACGGCCTGGCTCGCGCCCGTCGTCGAGCTCGTGTCCGGCGTGGACGTGCACCTCGCCCAGCACGGACTCGACCACCCGATCGCCGTCCCGACCGGGACCGTCGACGTCGCCGTCAACCTGCACGGCGCCGGCCCGGAGTCGTCCGACCTGATCGCCGCGCTCGCACCCCGTCGCGTCATCGGGCACGCCGACCCGACGCACGGCTACGACGGACCGGAGTGGCCCGAGGGCGTGCACGAGCGCGACCGGTGGGCGGACCTGCTCACCTGGCACGGGATCCCCGCCGACGCCGACGACGTCGCGATCGACCGTCCGGCGGCCCCGCCGGCCGCCGCGGACGGCGCCGTCGTGCACGTGGGTGCCTTCCACGGTGCCCGGCACTGGCCGACGGACCGCTTCGCCGAGGTGGTGCGCGGACTCCGCGACCGCGGCCTCGACGTCGTCCTGACGGGAGGCTCGGCTGACGTCGAACGCGCAGCTGCCGTCGCCGACGGGGCCGGGCTGGCGCCGGAGGCGGTGCTGGCAGGTTCCCTGGAACTGCAGGACTTCGCCGGCGTGGTCGCCGCCGCCCGCGTCGTCGTCACGGTGGACACCGGGGCGGCGCACCTCGCGACCGCCTACGGCGTCCCCTCGGTCGTGCTGTTCGGCCCGGCACCGCCCGAGGCGTGGGGCCCGCCGGCCTCCGGCCCGCACATCGTCCTGACCGACGCGTCGGTCCGGCGCGGCGACGTCTTCGCCGAGGACCCGGACCCGGCGATCCTCGCCGTGCAGGCGGCCGACGTGCTGGACGCCGTCGACCGGCTCGGGGTCAGCCGGGTGACCGCTCAGCCGACCGGCCTGTAGCGTCGACCGAGAGCCACCCGGACCCGCCGGGGGCTCGGAGGGAGCACCCGTGTTCGAAGCTGCGGACATCCGAGACTGGATCGGCCTGCCGGTCGTCGACGAGGCGGACGACAAGGTCGGCACGCTCGAGAGCATCTACTACGACACGGCGACGTCCGAGGCGTCGTTCGGTGCGCTGACGACCGGCATGGTCGGCTTCCAGAAGCTCCTGTTCGTGCCGCTCGTCGGCGCGACCGTGACGCCGAAGCACCTGCGCGTGACCTTCCCGAAGAAGCTCGTCAAGGACGCTCCGTCGATCCCGACCGACGGGCAGCTCGAGGCGGAGACCGAGCCGGTGCTGTACCAGCACTACGGCCTCGAGTACCGCACGGGCAGCGGTGGCGAGCGTCGTCTCGGACGCCGCTGACCCGGACCCGTCCCGCACGTCCCGATCCCGACCCGCCCGGAGGCCGCAACTGCTCCGCTCCACCAGGACGCTGCTCGCGGTGCTGTCCGCGCTCAGCGTCGTCGGCCTGGTCGTCACCGGGGCGGCACCGGGCGTCGGCACCGCTGCGTCGGCCGCCCCGATGTGGCCGGTGCCGCAGCCGTACCCGGTGACGTCGGACCCGGCCGAGCCGCTCGCGGACCTGCCGCCGGGCAGCGAGTACGTCGCGCTCGGGGACTCCTACTCCGCCGCGTACGGTCTCCGCCCGCTCACCGGTCTGCCGACGACCGCGTGCGTCCAGTCGGCGCGGGACTACCCGCACCGGCTGGCCGCGCGGTTCGGGCTCGCCCTGACCGACGTCACGTGCGCCGGTGCCACGAGCACCGACGTCGTCTCCGGACACCAGTTCGCCGGTGTCCCGCCGCAGATCGAGGCACTGTCCACCCGCACCCGGCTCGTCACCCTGACCATCGGCGGCAACGACGCGGACCTGTTCGGCACCGCGGCCTCGTGCCTGGCGCTCTCGGCGCACGGTCCGGTGTTCTCCGGCCGGGACGCGCCGTCGTGCGCGAGCAGCCTGGTGCGGGACGGCGTCGACCAGCTCGGTGTGACGATCCAGTCCCGGGTCGCGCTCGGCGTCGCCGACACCCTGGCCGCCGTGCGACGGGCGGCGCCGAACGCCGTCGTGGTGTTCCTCGGGTACCCCGCGATCTTCCCCGACGCCGAGCACACCCCGGCGAAGGGGTGCTTCCGGTCGGCGCTCGACCTCGGGTCGCTGACGGGCTCGTTCCCGTCGGACACGTTCCCCTTCACCGACCGGGACGTCGCCTACCTGCACGACGTGCAGGAGCAGCTGAACGAGGTGTCCCGCACGGCGGCCGACGCCGCCGGGGTCCGCTTCGTCGACGTGCTCGCGGACACCGCGGGGCACTCCGCGTGCGCCGCCCGTGACGACCGCTACGTCGCCGGCGTCACCCTGACCGGCACCGGCGACCTGCGCCGCATCGACCTCGAGGCGGGCGCGCTGCACCCGAACGGCCGCGGGGTCGCGTACCTGACCGACCGTCTGGCGACCGTCATCGGCGCCCTCGCCGGTTGACACCCGACCCGCGCGACGCCCGACCCGCGCGACGCCGGAGCCGCGCGTCGTCGGACGCGGGCGGTCCGGCGGCGGTGATCCGGGCCTCCCGGCCGACCGGTCGGTAGGGTCGCGGACGTGGTGGTGAGCGCCGGACTGTTGCTGCACCGGGCCGGACCGACCGGGCCCGAGGTGTTCCTCGTGCACATGGGCGGGTCCTTCTGGCGGCACCGGCCACGGGCGTGGTCGGTGCCGAAGGGACTCGTCGAGGGCGACGAGGAGCCGCTCGCGACCGCGTTCCGCGAGTTCCGCGAGGAGCTCGGCGTCCGCGCTCCGGTCCGTGCGGACGACGTGACCGACCTCGGCGAGGTGCGGCAGGCGTCCGGCAAGCGCGTCCGGGTCTTCTCGGCACCCGCACCTCGTGGCTTCGACGTCCCGACGGTGCGGAGCAACACGGTGCGGCTCGAGCTGCCGCGCGGATCCGGGCGGTTCGTCGACGTGCCGGAGGTCGACGACGCACGGTGGGTGGGGCTCGACGCAGCCCGCGACCTGCTCGTCGCCGGGCAGGTGCCGCTGCTCGACCGCATCACGATGTGACAACGCACCGGACGAGCGTCGGACGCCGTGGTTAGCCTGGCCGAGCGTCGGGCGGGCCGTCGCGGACACCAGGGGAGTACCGATGCGGCGCTGGCGCACCATCACGGCGGGGTTGACCACCCTCGCACTCGGCACGGGGCTGGCGATCGGTGGTGCCACGACGGCGTCCGCCGACCCGGCGGGGGACTGGGGCACGTTCACCCTGAGCGGGGCGAGCAAGGACTACACCGGCACGATGACCCTGGCCGGGTTCCCGGAGACCACGTTCACGTCGAACTCGCGGCAGTCGACCGTGGTCAGCGGGGCGTCGACGTGGCAGTCGGCGGACACGCCTGCAGGGGCGGCCTACGGCACAAGTCGGGGCCAGACGTACATGAACCAGCGGCCGAACGTCGACCGCCCGAACGCACAGAGCGCGTCGACGACTGTCTACACGTTCGCTGAGCCGACCCCCGGCGCCGAGAGCTGGTCGATCGTCCTCGGAGACATCGACGCCGACCAGGTCACGATCTCGGCCACGGTGCAGGGCGGTGCCGCGGCGACCGCCGACCAGCTTGGCTACCAGGGCTCCTACAATTCGTGTTCCCTCCCCGGCCAAGTCGGTTGGTCGTGCTCGCCCGATCCGGACGGAACAACGGGTCAGGACAACCCCACTTGGGATGCAGGCACCCGGACGCTCACGGGGAACGCCGCGGCGAACGACACTGCGGGCGCCACAGGTTGGTTCACCCCGACGGTGTCCCTCACCAGCCTGACGATCGCGTACCAACAGCGCAGCGGCTTTCCGGTCTATCAAACGTGGTTCGCGAGCCGGACCGCTGCAATCTCCGGGGTAGTGAAGCTCGATGGAACACCGATCCCTGGCGCAACCGTGACTGCAACGGCTCCGCGCGGCACCGTCTACACGACGACTACCGACGCTGATGGGAAGTACGCGTTCCCGTTCCTGCCGGTCATCGCGAACTACCGAGTGGAGGTCGCAGAGCCACCAGGGGCGGACGGTAGCGGCGTCGCGACCGGCGTGTCGTTGGCGAAGGATGGTGTTCCCGGAGGGTCCGATGAGGTCAGGAACTTCGCCTTCACCTCGCCCGCGGACACGACCTCGATCATCGGCACCGTCGAGGACGAAGCCGGCAACCCGGCCTCGAACGTCCCCGTCGTCGTCGACGTGCCGAACGGCGATCCGGTCATGACCACGACGAACACCGACGGCGTCTACGTGGTCTCCGACCTGCCGGCCGACGCGGCGGTCGACGTCTCGGTCGTCGGTTCGGAGGCCGACCCCACGACGGTGGACACCGGTGACGCCGGCGTGCCGGTGGTGCCGACCGACGCGATCACCGCCCCGCCGTCGGTCATCGCGACGGTCACGGGTCGCGTGACCCTCGACGAGGCCCCGGTCGAGGCCGGCCAGGTCGTCGAGCTCCTCGACGCGACGGGCGCGGTCGTCGGTTCGACCACGACGGACGCGGACGGCCGCTACACCTTCGCCACCGTCGCCGGCACCTACACCGTCCGCACGACGGTCCCCGTGCCCGGTGCGACCGGCGACACCACGAACACCGGCGTGACCGCGGGCGTCGGGGACACGGTCGACTCCGACCTGCCCTTCGAGTCGCCCGCCGAGCCGGCGGTCATCACGATCGACCAGCCCGGCACCGTCACGGACACGAACGGCGAGCCCGTCGATGCTGTGACGGTCGTCGCGACCCCGGAGGAGGACGACGCCGGTGGCCCGGTCACCGTGGTCACCGACGCCGACGGTGCGTTCGACCTCACCGGCCTGGCACCGACCACGACCTACGAGATCGCCCTCGACGTCGACGGCGTCGAGCCCGAGACGATCGTCACGCCGGACACCGGCTCGGCGACCCCGCTCGCCTTCGTGGTGCCGGCCGCCGAGACGACCCCGCCGACGAACCCGTCGCCGAGCGCGACCGCCGCGCCCGTGCCCTCGGCCACGCCGACGGTCCCGGGCGGCTCGGCGAACATCCCCGTGGACGACCCGTCCGACGCCGCGAACGGAGGGCCACTGGCCTACACCGGCGCCGACCTGACGCCGGGCCTCATCGCTGCCGGGGTGCTCGTGCTCCTCGGCGCTGGGCTGCTGACCTTCCGTGCGGTGCGCAACCGCCGCCGGTCGCACCTGCAGGACTGAGCGCGCACGAACGAAGGGCGGGTCGGCTGGTGCCGGCCCGCCCTCCGTCGTGTGCGGTGGGGCGGCGGTGCTGCGAGGTCGCAGGACCGAGGGGCGCGAGCTCGCACGACGCGCCGCGACCGGACCGTCGAGGTCGCTCTTCGTGCCGCTTCAAGCGCGGGGATGCGGCACGTTCTGCGACCTCAGTGCCGCGGGCGCACGGGCCGTGCAGCGGGCGCACCCGTGGGCCGTCCGGCGTACGACGTCGCAGGACACGCCGCGACCGGACCTTCGAGGTCGCACTTCGTGCCGCTTCGAGCGCCGGGATGCCGCACATTTCGCGACCTCGACGCCCCGGCCCGAGCCCGACCAGCCGCCCTCAGCTCAGCTCGGAGCTCCGCCGCTGCGTCCGGATCGAGCCGGTCGCGATGCCGATCGACCCGGTGACGGTCTGGATCGCCCGGCTGACGACGGGGACCGACGTGGTGACCACCGCGAGCGACGACGTGATCGCCTCGAGCGACGACGTTGACAGGTGCTCCTGGTGGTGCGAGTGCACCGGGAACCCGCGCCGGGCCGCGAGCACGACTCCGAGCGAGCCGACGAGCACTGCGGCACCGGCGAACGGCAGGTACTGCAGCCCGACGAGTCCGAGCGCCTGCCCGCCGATGGCGGCGCCGCCGGCGATGCCGATGTTCGACGCGCCGTTGACGAGGGCACCGGCGATGTCGGGGGAGACCCCGCCCGAGCGGATCGCGGCTGCCATGAAGAGCGTGCCGGTGGTGCCGTTCGCGGCCATCCAGACGCCGGCGACGACCATCGTGCCGACCAGCGAGCCGTGCACGAACGGCAGGGCGGCGAAGGTGACCGCCATCGTGGCGACGGCGACGACGAGGGTCTGCCGCGGTGCCCGGTCGACGAACATGCCGGCGAGCCAGAGCCCGATGACGCCGGTGCCGCCGAGCACGAGCAGCGCGCCGCTGACGAGCGAGGCGTCGAGCCCGGCGTCGATCGCGTACGGGCCGATGTACGTGTAGACGACGTAGTGGCCGGCGAAGAGCAGCAGGTCGGCGACGACGACGGAGAGGAGTCCGGTGCGGGCCCAGGCCTTCGGCGAACCGATGTGCGGCGACGCTGCGCCGCTGACCGCCGGCAGGAAGAGCAGTGCGACGGCGGCGAGCACCGCGGCGGCGACGGCGACGGAGAACACGGCGGGGCGCCAGCCGATGTGCTGCGCGACGAAGGTGGCGACCGGGACGCCGAGCACGAAGCCCAGCGAGCTGCCGGAGTACACGAACGCGATCGCCCGACCGGCCAGTCGCGGCGGCACGATGCGCGTCGCGTAGGCCGAGGCCACCGAGAAGAACAGCGCGTGGGCGATGCCGCCGACGACGCGGCCGGCGCAGACGACCGCGAACGACGGCGCGAACGCGATCATCAGGTTCGAGACCGTGTAGCCGACGAGGGTCGCGACGAGCACGGTCTTGCGCGGCAGCTTCGCGGTGAACGCGGTGAGCGGCAGCGCCAGGATCGCCACGGCGGCGGCGTACACGGTGACGACGATGCCCATCGTCGCCTCGGAGACGCCGAGGTCGGCGCTCATGGTGCCGAGCAGCCCGACCGGCATGAGCTCGGTGGTGATGGCGAAGAACGTCGCCAGGCCGAGCACGGCGATGCCGACGATCGACTGGCTGGTGACGGTGATCGGCCGCGTGTTCGTCGACACGGCCGAGGTGGTGGTGTTGGTGGACACGATGCTGACCTCCTCCGGGGAACGGCGGAACGCGCGACGACGCCGTCGGGGACGGCGTGTGACCGGGGGTCTGCGGGGCGCGCTCGCTGCTGGTGTGGATGATGTGGGTACGACTCCACGGCGAGTGCGCTGATCCAGTCTTGCACGCTCGACGGACCCTGGCGAGGGCCTCCGGGCGATTTCTGGGAGCGCTCCAACGTTTGTCAGCGAAGAGCGAACACGTCCGTCACGCACGGCCCCGGATCAGTACTCGTTCGTCACCCGACCCTGTACCCCGCCACCGCGGAGCGCGATCGTCAGGGTCCCGCTCATCGACTGCGCGGACATCGACACCGACCCGTGCAGCGCCGCCTCGCGGGGGAAGCAGGCGGAGGTCGACTCGATCCGGTCCGCCGTCGCCACGAGGCAGATCGTCGACCGGTCCGTCCCGACCCCGGCCCAGACGTTCCACGGCGTCTCGAAGGACCCGCCGTCGAGCGCCCGGTTGGTGAAGACGAGTCGGGTCGTGTGCAGGCTCACCGGCGCCTCGACCGGCCCGGGCAGCTGGTCGGCGAACGTCTGCGGCATGTCGAGGAGCTCCTCGAGCGTCACGGTCCCGGCGGTCGGCGTGATCGACGGCGCCGCCGGCACCTCCGGCAACGAGGTCCCGACGAGCGTGCCCGCCGCGAAGACGACCCCGATCGCCGCGGCCGCACCGAGCGCGATCCACAGGCGGGGCCGCGCACTGAACAGCGCCGTGCGCCACCGGGGCACCGGCTGCGGTCCGGTCGGGAGGCCCGGCGCACCTCCGCCGTCGCCGCCCACCCCGGCAGCGTGGTCGGGTCCGGCGCCGTCGCCGGCCGGGTCGCCGGCGTTCGGCTCCGACGTCGTGCCGGGTGCCTCGTGCGAGGTCGACCACGACGCGGATGCTCCGTCGCCCGACGCGGCTGCCGAGGGTGCTGCGGAGGGCGTGGCCGCGCGTGGCGCCGGGTCCCGACCCGCAGTCCGGCGAGGCCACGGGCCCGAGGCCGGACCCGTCGGCACCCCGGAGTCCGCCGTCGCGCCAGGAGGTCCCGCCGTGCCCGGGCCGGCACCCGGACCAGAGGTCGTGTCCGAAGCCCGGACCACACCGGTGACGGTGCCCGGGCCCGGACCCGCTGGAGTCCTCGAACCTGCACCCGAACCCGGGCCCGGACCCGCGGACTCGTCCGGACGCACGGCCGCGTCCAGACCGCTCTCCGAGGCCGGGCGAGGGCCGGGGCCGGGGCCAGGGCCAGCCTCCCCGAGCCGTGCGTCCGTCCCGGCCCCGTCGGGCGTGGTCGCTGCCGACCCGGCGCCGAACGCTCGTGCCCAGCCGGAGGTCCCCACGCCACCGGACCGCGGCGCCCGACCCGGCCGCGTCGGCGAGGCAGGCTGTCCGCTGACCGCGGTCGGGCCTCCTGACCGGTGCCCGCCACCGCGACCGCGCCCGCGCTCGAGGTCCGCCAGCGCGATCCGGGCGCGCGCCGCGTCCCCCGGGGTCGAACCCGCTCCCCAGGCGACGGCCTCGAGCCGTGCCCGTTCCGCATCCACGTCGTCGTGGTCCATGCGCACTCCCGCTCTGCCGGACGTGGGTCCATCGTGGCACCGTCCGTGCGGGTGCGCGCACCCAGAACGAGGGAGTAGGCGTGACGCATGAGCACCGAACCAGCAGACCGGCACGATGGCGACCCCGAGACCCTCGAGCCGCTGAGCCACGACACGCAGTCCGGCGAGGCCGACTACGTCGCGACGAGTCCCGGCGGGTCCGGCACCGAACGCCACGTGCCGACCGCCGACGAGGAGCAGGGTCGCGGCACCGAGTACGACCCCGTCGACCAGGGCCCGCAGCAGGAGGGGCAGGGCGGCTGACGCGTCACCGGATCGCGCGTCGGAGCACGGCGCGCTCCGCGGCGGTCCACGTCGCACTGGTCACGACGTAGAGGGCCGCTGCGAGCGGTGCGATCGCGGCGAACACCACCGAGATGAACGGTGCGACCCGACCGACGGTCTCGGCGGCGGCCGTCCCGGGGACGGCCGCTCCGGGCTCCGCCGGGGGCACCGGGTTCCACCGCAGGTTCGCGCGCCGGCTCAGTTCGACGACGACCGCGAGCACGGCCAGCAGCAGCACGACCACCCATGCGTGCACCCACAGCGGCGACGTCAGGGTCACGACCAGGGAGTGTCCGAGCGGGACCCCGACGAGCGTGGCCTCGAGCAGGGCGTTCGCGGTGCCGCCGATGCTGCCGTGCGAGAACAGGGCGTAGACGAGCGAGAGCACCGGCGCCTGGGCCAGCACCGGCAGGCAGCCCGCCAGCGGCGAGACCTTCTCGTTCGTGTAGAGCTCCTGCACCGCGCGCTGGAGGGCCGCGGTGTCCTTGCCGTGTCGTTTCCGCAGGGCGGCGAGCAGGGGCGCGAGGCGACGACGGTCGCGTTCGGCGCGGACCTGCAGGACGGCGAGCGGCACGAGTGCGGCCCGGATCGCGATGGTGACGAGGACGACCGCGAGCGCGGCCGAGAAGGACCCCGTGACGGGGGAGAGCGCCGCGGTCAGGGCGGCGAGCAGGTCGGCGCCGCCGTGCAGCAGCGGGCCGACGAGGGGCAGGGTGGACAGGTCCATGACGTTCCGATCGATCGTGGGTGCGGGAGGCGTGTGCGGCCCGACCACCGATCGGTGGTCAGGCCGTGGCGACGACTCCCGGGGCCCGCGAGCGGACCTGTCCGTCGGCGTCCGGGTGGCTCCACGCGATGCGGGTCACGAGGTCCGGGACCGCTCTGCTGACGACGGCCCCCGGACCGGCGGCGAGCAGCGTCACGAGCACGGCGAGCAGCACGCGAGCGAGCACGACGGCGGTCACGACCGCGGCGATGCCCAGCGCGGCGACGGTCAGCACGGGCACGGCGTCCGGCACGCCGGACGCCGTGGTCACCGGGAACCCGGTGACCAGCACGGCGAGGATGCGCAGCAGCGACGCGAGGACGGTCATGGTGCGATCAGCGTAGCGCCCGCGTGCCGCGCCGGACAGACGGGTCGCACGGGGGAGGATCACGACATGACCGCAGGTTCGCCGAGCACCCCAGCGACCGTCGCGCTCGAGGCGGCCGGGATCCCCTGGACGCCGCACGTGTACGAGCACCACGAGAGCGCCACCAACTTCGGAGAAGAGGCCGCCGCCGCCCTCGGGCTGCGCGAGGAGCAGGTCTTCAAGACCCTCGTCGTCTCGGTCGACGGCGCCCTCGCCGTGGCGATCGTGCCGGTGGCGAACCGGCTCGACCTCAAGGCGATCGCCGCCGCGGTCGGTGGCAAGAAGGCGACGCTGGCGGACCCGGCCCTCGCCGAGAAGCGCACGGGCTACGTCGTCGGCGGCATCAGCCCGGTCGGCCAGAAGACTCGGCTGCGCACCGTGCTCGACGAGTCGGCGCTGTCGTACGCGAGCATCTTCGTCTCCGGCGGGCGCCGCGGGTTCGACATCGAGGTCGCGCCGACGGACCTCGCGCGCGTCACCGACGCCGTCACGGCGCCGATCGCCCGGACCTGAGTCGGGTCGCCGCAAGTTTCTCCCGTACCCGGGAATGACCCGGGCCCTCCTGCGTTGCATTGAGTCGAAGGCACTCAAGTTCCCCAGGAGGTCCCTTTGCCAGACACGTTCGGCCCGACCGGCAGCAACGACTCGTTCGACGAGTTCCTCGCCCGCCTGCTCGCGGCACAGCGCACCGGTGACCAGCAGCGCGTCCGCGCGTTCGGCCGACCGGTCGACATCACCCGGCTGCTCAGCCGCCGGACCCACGAGCTGCTCCAGCACACCGCCGAGTACGCGGTCGCGCAGGGCCAGCGCGAGGTCGACGCACTGCACGTCCTGCACGTGCTCGTCCGCACCGAACCGTTCGACGCCGTCGTGCGCTCCGCCGGGGTCGACCCCGAGCGCCTCGCCGACGAGATCGAGCAGCGCCTGCCTATGGCGCACGAGCCGCTGGCCGAGCAGTCCGGTCGCCCGGCACTGACCGCCACCGCACAGCGCATCCTCGTCGAGGCGACGCAGGCCGCGCGCGGCTTCGGCAGCACCTACACCGACCCCGAGCACGTCTTCTTCGCGCTCGTGATGGACCAGGAGACCGTGACCGGGCAGCTGCTCGCCAGCGCCGGCATCACCCCGCAGGTCATGCAGGACTACGCGGCACAGGCTGCCGCCGCCGCGAGAGAGGGGCGCCCCGTGCCCGGAACACCCGATGCCGTCGGCACCGACCAGGCCACCGACAGCGACACCCCGACGCTCGACCAGTTCGGCACCGACCTCACCGCCCGTGCCCGCGACGGGCACGTCGACCCGGTGATCGGCCGCGCCGAGGAGATCGAGCAGACCGTCGAGATCCTGCTCCGCCGCACCAAGAACAACCCGGTGCTGATCGGCGAGCCCGGTGTCGGCAAGACCGCGATCGTCGAGGGCCTCGCCCAGCGCATCGTCGACGGTGACGTCCCCGCCCTGCTGCAGGGCAAGCGGGTCGTCGCGCTCGACCTGCCCGGCATGCTCGCCGGCACCCGCTTCCGCGGCGACTTCGAGGAACGCCTCACGAAGGCGATGGACGAGATCGCGGCGCACGCCGACGAACTCATCGTCTTCGTCGACGAGCTCCACACCGTCGTCGGCGCCGGCGGCGGCGGTGAGGGCGGCTCGATGGACGCCGGCAACATCCTCAAGCCACGGCTCGCCCGCGGCGACCTGCACCTGGTCGGCGCGACGACGCTGAACGAGTACCGCCGGATCGAGAAGGACGCTGCGCTCGAGCGCCGCTTCCAGCCCGTCACGGTGGGGGAGCCGACCGTCGAGGACGCCGTCGCGATCCTGACCGGCCTCGCCCCGCGCTACGAGGAGCACCACGGCGTCGTCTACACGCCCGAGGCACTCCGCGCCGCCGTCGAGCTCTCGCACCGGTACGTGACCGACCGGCACCTGCCCGACAAGGCCATCGACCTCGTCGACCAGGCCGGTGCACGCCGTCGCCTCGCCCTGTCGGGCGACGTCGACGTCGACGCCCTGCGTGCCCAGGTCGCCGACCTGACGGGCCGCAAGGACCGCGCGGTCGCCGAGGAGCACTACGAGGAAGCGTCCGACCTGCGCGACGAGATCGTCGGACTGGAGGCCCGGATCACCGCCGCCTCGTCGGCGGACGCAACCCGCGCCTCCCGTCCGGAGCGCGCGGACACGTCGATCACGGAGGGTGACATCGCCGCCGTGGTGTCACGCGCCACCGGCATCCCGGTGACCCGCCTCGGTTCGGCCGACAAGACGCGGCTCGCCGCCCTCGAGTCCGAGCTGCACGACCGCGTCGTCGGCCAGGATGACGCCGTGCGGGCGATCGCGACCGCGGTGCGGCGCAGCCGGACCGGCATGGGCGACCCCCGTCGTCCGGTCGGCAGCTTCCTGTTCCTCGGCCCGACGGGCGTCGGCAAGACCGAACTCGCGAAGGCCCTCGCGTCGTCGCTGTTCGGTGACGAGTCCGCCATCCTCCGCTTCGACATGAGCGAGTTCGGCGAGCGCCACACGGTGTCCCGCCTGGTCGGTGCCCCTCCCGGGTACGTCGGCTACGACGAGGCCGGCCAGCTCACCGAGCGGGTCCGCCGCAACCCGTACTCGGTGATCCTGCTCGACGAGGTCGAGAAGGCCCACCCGGACGTCTTCAACCTGCTGCTGCAGGTGCTCGACGACGGCCGGCTCACCGACGGACAGGGTCGGACGGTCGACTTCCGGAACACCGTCGTCATCATGACGTCGAACATCGGCTCGGAGTTCCTGGCCTCCCGCTCGGGAGCGCTCGGCTTCGCGCCGGTCGGCGCCACCGACGGGTACGCCGAGGACGACCTGCGGGCCCGCGTGATGGGCAAGCTCCGCGAGGCGATGCGGCCCGAGTTCATCAACCGCATCGACGAGGTCGTGCTGTTCCGCAAGCTCGACCGGTCGCAGATCGCGTCGATCGTGTCCCTGCTCCTGCAGGACACCGCGCTCCGGCTCGTCGCGCAGGACATGGTCCTGTCGGTGTCCGACGCCGCGGTCGACTGGCTCGCCGAGCACGGCTACGAGCCGGAGTACGGCGCACGTCCGCTCCGCCGCCTCATCCAGCGCGAGGTCGACGACCGCATCGCGACCCTGGTGGTCGAGGGCGCGGCCGGCGCGGGCGACACCGTCCGGATCGGCGTCGCTGGCGAGACCCTGACGGCGACCGTCGCGGAGCACGCGGCACTGTAGCGACACCGCCCGCACGGGCACCCGCACGACGGCCCGGTACCGGTTCGGTACCGGGCCGTCGTGTCCGCGGGCCGCCGCCCCGACATTCGCGAATGCAATTCCGGAAGAATGTGTGGGAAAGGCTTGCGCTCGGGAATGTCCTACGGATAGTGTTCGAGCGTCGCGAAAGCCAGCGACCCGAACAGCTCGAGACCGAAAGGGGGCCGACCATGATGATTCCTGCAACCACTCCGTTCCGCGGAACGCGTGGCCGCGTCGGTACCCCGTTCCGCGTCCGCTGACCCGGGGCGTCCGACTCCCTCCCGACATCTCCGTCCGCTGACCTCGTCGTCGCGGACCGCCCGTGCCGAGCCGATCGCAGGCCGATCGCGCAACGGACACGACGGATCCACCGATCACCGATCGGCCGGTCGTCGCACACCTGACGTGCGTCGATCGGTCGCCGACGATCGGGGTCCGACGGTGTCGAGGTGCAGTCCGGCGCTCGTGGTCCGTGCATTCCCGTACCGCACCGTCCGGCATTCCCTGACGGTCGCGGCGCGCATTCCTGCGCATTCCCGTCGTCGCCCGACGACGGACGATTCCGTCGTGCCCGCGAGCCGGGCAGTTCCGTCGTGCCCGAAAGGCATCATCGTGTCCGTCAAGACCACCACCCGCCCACCCGATCTCCACCCGGCGCCGCGCCGGGTCTCCCTCGCCGACCGACTCGCGCTCCGCCTCGGTCTGGCCCTCATCATCTGGAGCCGCCGCACCCGTCGGGTCCGGCCGCGACCCGACCCGGCGACGCGCCTCCGCCTGCAGCGCGAACGGCAGGCCCGCGAGGACCGCTGGCTGCAGCAGGCCGCCGCCCCGCTGCGCCAGTGGCGCTGACGGCGCCGTGCTGCTGCGGCGCGCGGGCGCTCGGGTGCTCGGGTGCTCGGGTGCTCGGGTGCAGTTTCGCGCGTAGGCAGCTGTTCCGCGCGTGGTGAGGTGTTCCGCGCGTAGGCGGCCGTTCCTTCCGGCCCCCTACGCGCGGTTCCGCTTCCCATGTCGCGTGCGATGGGACGGAACGTTCGTGGCGGGGGTGGGGCGCGCCTCCCGAGCCCGTCGCCGTCGCGTCGGCAGGCCGTTCGTTCCGACTCCCCATGCGCGATTCCGCTTCCCATGCCGCGTGCGATGGGACGGAACGTGCGCGGCGGGGGTGGGGCGCGCCTCCCGAGCCCGTCGCTGTCGCCTCGGCAGTCCGTTCCTGCCGGCCTCCTACGCGCGATTCCGCTTCCCATGCTGCGCGCGATGGGACAGAACGTGCGCGGAGGGGGTGGGGCGTGCCTCCCGAGCCCGTCGCCGTCGGCGGTCTCGCGCATGGTGGGCGGTTCCGCGCATGGGCGACCGTTCGTTGCTGCTCCCTACGCGCGGTTCTGCATCCCATGCCGCCCGCGATGGGACGGAACGCGCGCGGCGGACCGGGCGTCGAACGTCGCACAGTCAAAGTCACCTCGGACCACGTCGCCGCACGGTTCGAGGTGACTTCGGTCGTGCGCAGCGCATCCGCGCCGACCCCACGTCCGCCTTCGCGCGGCCACCGTGTCGGACGCACCCCGGGCCTCCCGTACCGTTGTCGGGTGACCGAAACCGCAGCTGCACTCGTCGAACGCCTCACCGCCCTCGTACCGGACTTCCCGAAGCCGGGGGTGCTGTTCCGCGACGTGACGCCGGTGTTCTCGGACGCCGTCGCGTTCGGCCGCGTGTGCGAGGCACTCGCGGCACCGTTCGCGGTGGGGGCCGGGTTCGACGCCGTCGCCGGCATCGAGGCCCGGGGCTTCGCCCTCGCCGGGGGCATCGCCGCCCAGCACCAGGTCGGCGTGCTGACCGTGCGGAAGGCCGGCAAGCTGCCCGGCGAGGTGCTCAGCGAGCAGTACGCGCTCGAGTACGGCGAGGCCGAGCTCGAGCTCCGGCCCGGGCAGTTGCCCGCCGGCACCCGCGTGCTCGTGGTGGACGACGTGCTCGCCACCGGGGGGACCGGCGCGGCCACCATCACGCTGCTCGAACGCGCCGGCTACGAGGCGATCGGCTTCGCGGCGCTGCTCGAGCTCGACGGGCTGTCCGGGCGCGAGCGGCTCGAGCCGCGCCTGCCCGTCGCGACGCTCGGTGCCGTCCCGGCCTGATCCCACAGGCGCGTCCGCGGGCCCCGCGTGCGCACTAGTCTTGACGCACCAATTCGATCGAGGAGTCCCATCATCGTGACCGAGTCAGTCGCCCCCGCGCCCGCAGAGCTTCCCCAGGCACCCGAGCCCCGGACCGCGACGACGACCACGACGGGCACCGAGCTCTTCGACGGTGAGCGCGGCGTCGTCGCGATCCGTGTCGACGGCGTGCTGAAGGACCTCGCGGCCGAGGTCCTGGCCGGCGAGACCGCCGAGGCCGTCACCCTGCAGGAGCAGGACGGGCTCGACATCCTCCGGCACTCCGCCGCGCACGTGCTGGCGCAGGCGGTGCAGCAGATCAACCCGGACGCGAAGCTCGGCATCGGCCCGCCCGTCACCGACGGCTTCTACTACGACTTCGACGTCGCCGAGCCCTTCACCCCCGAGGACCTCAAGGCGATCGAGAAGGGCATGGACCGCATCGTCAAGCAGGCCCAGCGCTTCCGGCGCGTGGTCGTCACCGACGAGCAGGCGCGCGAGCTGATGGCGGGGGAGCCGTACAAGCAGGAGCTCATCGGGCTCAAGGGCGCGGCGACCGACGGCGACTCCGGCGAGAGCGTCGAGGTCGGCGCCGGCGAGCTCACCGTCTACGAGAACGTCGACCCGAAGTCGGGCGAAGTCGTCTGGCAGGACCTCTGCCGCGGCCCGCACGTCCCGCACACCCGCTGGATCGGCAACGCCGCGAAGCTCATGCGCGTGGCGGCGGCCTACTGGCGCGGCTCCGAGAAGAACCCGCAGCTGCAGCGCATCTACGGCACCGCCTGGCCCGACAAGGACCAGCTGAAGGCCTACCTCGTGCGCCTGGAAGAGGCAGCGAAGCGCGACCACCGCAAGCTCGGTGCCGAGCTCGACCTGTTCTCCTTCCCCGACGAGATCGGCTCCGGGCTGGCGATCTTCCACCCGAAGGGCGGCATCATCCGCCGCGAGATGGAGGACTACTCGCGCCGTCGGCACGAGCAGGAGGGCTACTCGTTCGTCTACACGCCGCACATCACCAAGGGCGACCTGTTCGAGCAGTCCGGTCACCTCGGTTGGTACAAGGACGGCATGTTCCCGGCCATGCACATGGACGAGGCACGCGACGAGGACGGCAACGTCACCCGCCAGGGCGCCGACTACTACCTCAAGCCGATGAACTGCCCGATGCACATCCTGGCGTACCGGTCGCAGGCACGGTCCTACCGCGACCTGCCCCTGCGGATGTTCGAGTTCGGCACGGTCTACCGCAACGAGAAGTCCGGCGTCATCCACGGCCTCACCCGCGTCCGCGGCCTGACCCAGGACGACGCGCACATCTTCACCACGCCGGAGAAGATGAAGGAGGAGCTCACCACGACCCTCGACTTCGTGCTCTCGCTGCTGCGCGACTACGGCCTCGAGGACTTCTACCTCGAGCTCTCCACGAAGGACCCGGAGAAGTACGTCGGTGACGACGACGTCTGGGAGATCGCGACGAACACGCTGCGCGAGGTCGCCGAGGAGTCCGGGCTCGAGCTCGTCCCCGACCCGGCAGGCGCCGCGTTCTACGGCCCGAAGATCTCGGTGCAGGCCCGCGACGCCATCGGCCGCACCTGGCAGATGTCGACCGTGCAGCTCGACTTCAACCTGCCCGAGCGGTTCGGCATCGAGTACACCGCGGCCGACGGTTCGCGGCAGCGTCCGGTGATGATCCACCGCGCGCTGTTCGGGTCGATCGAGCGGTTCTTCGGCGTGCTCACCGAGCACTACGCCGGCGCCTTCCCGGCGTGGCTCTCGCCGGTGCAGGTCGTCGGCATCCCGGTCGCGGCCGAGTACGGCGACTACCTCGACGAGGTGGTCGCGAAGCTCCGGTCGCACGGCGTCCGCGCCGAGGTCGACCACTCCGACGACCGCATGCAGAAGAAGATCCGCACGCACACCAAGGCGAAGGTGCCGTTCCAGCTCATCGCCGGTGGCGACGACCGTGACGCCGGGGCGGTCTCGTTCCGCTTCCGCGACGGCCGACAGGACAACGCCGTGCCCGTCGACGAGGCCGTCGACCGGATCCTCACCGCCATCCGCGAGCGCGCGCAGGTCTGATGACCATCCCAGGAGGCACGGATCCCGTCCCCGGGACCGGTCGCGTCGACGACGTGGCCGGTCCCGGGTCGCGGGCCGCTCCCGACGCGTCGGGCCCGGTCGGCGCGCCGGAGCCGACCGGTGTGCCGGACCTGATCGGGGCGGCTGGTCCGGCTGGTGCCGGCGGGGTCGACGACCCGCTCGTGATCCGCGACGCCGCGACCGGCGCCGCGGTGCCGGACGCGTTCCAACGACTCTGGAACCCGCACCGGATGGCGTACATCGACGCCGGGCGCGAGGGCGAGGGCCGCGGCCACCGCGACGACTGCCCGTTCTGCGAGGCCCCGCACAAGTCCGACGAGGACGCCCTCATCGTCGCGCGCGGCGAGCACGCCTACGTCCTGCTCAACCTCTTCCCGTACAACAACGGCCACCTGCTCGTGTGCCCGTACCGCCACGTCCCGCTCTACGACGAGGCGACCCCGGACGAGCTGCGCGAGATGGGGGAGCTCACACAGACCGCGATGCGCGTGCTCCGGCAGGTGTCCCACTGCGACGGCTTCAACATCGGCATGAACCAGGGCGAGGTCGCCGGGGCGGGCATCGCCGCGCACCTGCACCAGCACATCGTGCCGCGGTGGGCGTCCGACGCGAACTTCTTCCCGATCATCGCCCGGACGAAGTCGATGTCGCAGATGCTCGGCGAGACCCGCCGACTCGTCGCCGAGGGCTGGCCCGTACAGCACTAGACTGTCGGCATCATGAGCGACAGCAGCAGCACCCCGAGCACCCCCGGCACCTCGATCACCGGCTCCGACCGCGTCAAGCGCGGACTCGCGGAGATGCTCAAGGGCGGCGTCATCATGGACGTCGTCGACGCCGAGCAGGCCCGCATCGCGGAAGAGGCCGGCGCGACCGCCGTCATGGCCCTCGAGCGTGTCCCCGCCGACATCCGCGCCCAGGGCGGCGTGGCCCGCATGTCCGACCCGTCGATGATCGAGGAGATCATCGCCGCCGTGTCGATCCCGGTCATGGCGAAGGCCCGCATCGGTCACTTCGTCGAGGCCCAGGTCCTGCAGGAGCTCGGTGTCGACTACATCGACGAGTCCGAGGTCCTGTCGCCGGCCGACTACGTCAACCACATCGACAAGTGGAAGTTCACCACCCCCTTCGTCTGCGGTGCCACCAACCTGGGCGAGGCGCTCCGTCGCATCACCGAGGGCGCGGCGATGATCCGTTCCAAGGGCGAGGCCGGCACGGGTGACGTGTCCGAGGCCACGAAGCACATCCGCACGATCAGCAAGGAGATCGCGGCGCTGCGCAACCTCAAGGAGGACGAGCTCTACGTCGCCGCGAAGGAGCTCCAGGCCCCGATCGACGTCGTGCAGGAGGTCGCCCGCACCGGCAAGCTGCCCGTCGTGCTCTTCACCGCCGGCGGTGTCGCCACCCCGGCCGACGCCGCGATGATGATGCAGCTCGGTGCCGACGGCGTGTTCGTCGGGTCCGGCATCTTCAAGTCCGGCGACCCCGCCAAGCGTGCCGCGGCGATCGTCAAGGCCGTCACCTTCCACGACGACCCGAAGGTCATCGCCGAGGTGTCCCGCGGGCTCGGCGAGGCGATGGTCGGCATCAACGTCGCCGACGTCCCCGCGCCGCACCGTCTCGCCGAGCGCGGCTGGTGAGTGCCCGGCCCCGCATCGGGGTCCTCGCGCTGCAGGGCGACTTCCGTGAGCACATCGCGTCGTTGACCGAGCTCGGCGCCGACGTCGTGCCGCTCCGTCGACCGGAGGAGATCGCGTCACTCGACGGCGTCGTGATCCCCGGCGGCGAGTCCAGCGTGATGGACAAGCTTTCCCGCGCGTTCGGCGTCGCCGCCCCGCTGTCCGAGGCGATCCGCGGGGGACTACCGACGTACGGCACGTGTGCCGGCATGATCATGCTGTCGTCGCGGATCGCCGCCGGGATCCCTGGGCAGCAGACGCTCGACGTGCTCGACACCACGGTGCGGCGCAACGCCTTCGGCGCGCAGAACGACTCGTTCGAGACCGACATCCCGATGCCGGACCTCGGCGAGGCCCCCGTGCACGCGGTCTTCATCCGCGCGCCGGTGGTCGAGCAGCACGGCGACGACGTGCACGTGCTCGGTGCCCTGCCGGACGGCCAGGTGGTGGCGGTGCAGCAGGGCAACGTCATCGCGAGTGCGTTCCACCCGGAGGTCGCGGGCGAGGACCGCTTCCACCGGCGCTTCCTGGACCTGGTCCGCACCGCCTGACCGCGGAGCGCCGCCGTGCACGGCGGGGCCGAGCGCCGAGCACCGAGCACCGAGCACCAGGCGACGGGCCCCGACCGGCGGTCAGGCGACGCCGAGTGCCGTCGCGACCTGCAGGCCGACGGTGCCCAGTGCCGCGGCGGCGAACACGCCCGCGAGCACGGCGTCCACCACGGCACGCGGTCGGCGTCGTCCGCCGTCAGCGCGCAGCAGCTCCGCCGAGAACCGGAACACGAACACCCGCGCGGCCAGCAGGAGCGGCACCGACCACGCAGCCCAGGAGCCGACGGACGGCGCCGACAGGGCGACGAGGAGCCACGCGGCGAGGGCGGCCAGGCCGCTGAGGAGCGCTCCGCTCCGGTCGCTGTCGTCCTCGCGGCGGCGTCCCCGGTCGGCGACCGTTCCGGCCCACAACCCCGATCGCACCTGGGTCCGTCGACGGGCGATCGTGATCGCGCTCCGCGCGGCCGATTCGAGCAGGAGCGCGACGGCGAGGACCGCGACGAGCGTGGCGACGGGGTCGCCGTCCGGTGGCACGATGCCGGCGAGCAGCACCACCGCGATGCCGGTTCCCACGATCCACGTGACGGCCGTCAGCACGAGGACGACCGGCACGAGCGGGATGCGACGCGCGGTCCGGCGGAGGAGGCCGCGGGGGAACGTCACGAACGAGTTCACCTCGGCCACCAGCACCCAGAGAGCCACGACTCCGGTGACCGCCCAGCCGAGGGCCTTCGTCACCACGTTCGCGCCGCCGCCCGCCGCCACGTGGGCGCCGAGGACCGAGGCGAGCAGCAACCAGGTGACGATCGCCACCGGGATGGACACGAGGTTCCAGACCCCGTGGTCCACCCGGCGGAGGGCCTCCCACGACGTCGGGTGCTGCGCGAGCACCTGGGCCGCGTTGGCGACCCGTCCCGGTGCGTGCATCGCCGATCCCGCCGCGAGCATCACCCACTCGTTGTTCGGGTCGAGTTCGAGGGCGCGGTCGAGGGCGGCCGTCGCCTGCGGCCGGTAGGTCTCGTCCGTCCAGGACAGGGCGCGGTAGCACCCGGCGGCGTCGGCGAGGAGCACGGCGTCGTGCGGGGCCAGTTCGAGTGCCCGGTCGAGGGCGGCCGCGGCCCGCGGCACGTCGGCGAGCGGCCAGATCTGCTCCTCGGTGATGGTGCGCTTGGCCCGAGACCACCGGGTGTGCGCGAAGGCCCAGAGCAGGTGCGCCTGCGCCCAGTCGGGGCTGCGGTCGAGCAGCCGGTCGGCCGCGCGCTTCGCCTCGAGCCGCTCGTTCGTGTTGAGGAGCGCGTTGAGTCGGGTCCACATCGCGCCGGCGTGCTCGGGGTCGATCGCCAGTGCGCGTTCCGCGGCGACCCGGCTCGCCGTGTGGTCGTGCCGTGCCCGTTCCGCTCGGGCGAGCGTCGCCCAGAGCCGCACGTCGTCCGGCGCGCTGGCGACCGCCGCCGCGAGGACCGTCCTGGCTTCGTCGGGGCGCCCGAACCCGAGCAGGGCGTCCGCGCGTTCGACGACGACGTCGACGGCGTCCGGCATCAGAGCTCGCGCTCCTCGCGCAGCCACTCGGCCATGTCGTCGTACTCGCCGCTGCTGTTCGAGTACTCCGCCACGTTGCGGGCGGCCTGTACCCACGGGCCGATGGAGGGCTTGACCTCCTTGAGGGCGTCGCGCAGGTCGGGCATCCGCACCGGTCGCACGGCGCCGGAGCGGATCGAGTCGGTCATGGCCTTCTCGGCCGCGGTCGTGACGAGGTGCTCGAGGTCGGCGCCGGAGAACCCGCGGGTCCGTCGGACGAGGTCGTCGAGGTCGATGCCCTCGATCGGGCGCTTCCGCAGGTGGCCGCGGAGGATCGCCTCGCGGGCGTCCTCGTCCGGCGGGCGCACCAGGACCATCCGGTCGAACCGGCCCGGGCGCTTCAGCGCGGCGTCGACGTCCCACGGGTGGTTCGTCGCGGCGAGCACGTAGACGCCGTCGTTCTGCGAGTCGACGCCGTCCATCTCGACGAGGAGCTGGTTCACGACGTTCCGGAACGACGACGAGGTGTTGCCGCTGCGCTTGCCGCCGATCGCGTCCATCTCGTCGAAGAACAGCACCGCCGGGGCGTGGCGCCGTGCCTCGCGGAAGACGCGGTGCACGTTCTTCTCACTCTCGCCGATGAACTTGTCGAGCACGTCCGTCAGCGTCACGGACAGGAAGTGCGCTCCGAGTTCGCCGGCGATCGCACGGGCCAGGAACGTCTTGCCGCACCCGGGCGGCCCGTACAGCAGCAGGCCCCCGCGGAGCTGCTTGCCGAACGCGGCCGCGATCTCCGGGTGCGCCATCGGCTGCAGGAAGGACTCGTCGATGCGGCGCTTCACGACCTCGAGGCCGCCGACGTCGGCGAGCCGGACGGTCTCGCGCCGGACCTCGACCACGGGGTCGGCGTCCTCGGGCACGGCGGCGACCGCCTCGCCGTCCTCGGTCACCGCCCGCTCGAGGAACGGCGGCTCGGTCGGGTCGGCGATCGACCGCTCGAGCGCCGACCAGTCGATGCCGTCGCCCTGCGCGGACGTCGCCGGGCCCGCCGTCGGCCCACCGCTCCCGGCCCCGCCGGCGGCCGAACCGGGGCCCTCCGAACCGGAGTCCGCCGCACCGGGGCCGTCCGCACCGACAGCTGGCGCCGCAGCGGCGGCCAGGGCGGACGCCCGCACGATCCCGGCGGCCTGCGCGTCGTCCGGTGCCTGCTGCAGCACGGTGCCCGCCTGCTCGATCGCCTCGCCGTGCCGTCCGGCGTCGGCGAGCAGTTCGGCGTACCGCAGGCGCAGCGCGCGGTCCTCGGGCAGCGCGGCGACGGCCGCGGCGAGTGCGGACAACGGATCGGTCATGCGTCCCCCTGGTGGTTCGTTCCCTGCCGCACCATCGTAGGGCGGTGGACGCGACCGACCGCCGGGTCCGCACCGGCGTGACGGAGCCGCGCCGTGCCTCCAGGCCGGTGGACGGCCCGTGGACCGCTAAAGTGGGCGGCACGTTCCGCAATACGCAAGGAGAACCGTGTCCGGGCATTCCAAGTGGGCAACGACCAAGCACAAGAAGGCGGTCATCGACCAGCGCCGTGCCAAGTCGTTCGCCAAGCTGATCAAGAACATCGAGGTCGCCGCGAAGATGGGCGGTGCCGACATGTCCGGCAACCCGACCCTGGTCGACGCCGTGCAGAAGGCCAAGAAGACCTCGGTCCCCAACGACAACATCGACCGCGCCGTCAAGCGCGGTGCGGGTCTCACGGGCGAGACCATCGAGTACACGACGATCATGTACGAGGGCTACGGCCCGAACGGCGTCGCGATGCTCATCGAGTGCCTCACGGACAACAAGAACCGTGCTGCAGCCGAGGTCCGGACCGCGATGTCCCGCAACGGCGGCACCATGGCCGACCCGGGCAGCGTCGCCTACAACTTCTCGCGCAAGGGCGTCATCTCGGTCACGAAGACCGACGGCCTCGACGAGGACACCGTGATGACCGCGGTGCTGGACGCCGGCGTCGAGGACGTCGTCGACCAGGGCGGCGGCTTCGAGATCATCACCGAGGCGAGCGACCTGGTCGCCGCACGCACCGCCCTGCAGGACGCCGGCATCGACTACGACTCGGCGGACGCCGAGTTCGTCCCCGGCCTCAAGGTCCCGGTCGACGCCGACACCGCCCGCAAGGTGTTCCGCCTGATCGACGCGCTCGAGGACTCCGACGACGTGCAGAACGTCTACTCGAACTTCGACATCCCCGCGGACGTCCAGGCCGAGCTCGACGAGGACGAGGGCGAGTAGCCGTGCTCCGTGTGCTCGGGGTGGACCCCGGGCTCACCCGGTGCGGCGTCGGCGTCGTCGAGGTCGCACCGAACCGGCGCGCACGACTCGTCCACGTGACGGTCGTGCGCACCCCGCCGGACATGCCGCTCGAGCAGCGGCTGCTCCGGATCGCCGACGGCATCGCCGCCGAGATCGACGAGCACCGCCCCGACGCGGTCGCCGTCGAGCGGGTCTTCGCGCAGGCGAACGTCCGCACCGTGATGGGCACCGCGCAGGCGGCCGGGCTCGCGCTGCACGCAGCAGCGGCGCGCGGCCTGCCGGTCGGGCTGCACACCCCGTCCGAGGTCAAGGCCGCCGTCACCGGCTACGGCAACGCCGACAAGCGGCAGGTGCAGACCATGATCGCGCGGGTGCTCGGGCTCGACGAGGCCCCGAAGCCGGCCGACGCCGCCGACGCGCTGGCGCTGGCCGTGTGCCATGCCTGGAGGCTCGGGTCACCGGACGTCGCCGGCTCGCGTCCGACGAACCTCACCCCCGCCCAGCGCGCCTGGCGGGATGCGCAGGCCGGCACAGCCGACACCCCGCTCGCGCGGGCCGCCGCCGCGGCCGCCCGGCCGCAGCGTGGCAGGTCGGCGTCGTCGGTGGGCGGCCCTAGGCTCGGAGCATGATCGCGAGTCTCCGGGGCACCTGCATCGACATCGCCGGCTCGGTCGTGGTGATCGAGGCCGGGGGAGTCGGGTACGCCGTCACGGTGACGCCCGCACACGCGCTGACGATGCGCCACGGTTCCGAGGTGTTCGTCCGCACGGCCATGATCGTGCGCGAGGACGAGCACCTGCTGTTCGGGTTCGCCTCGACCGACGCGCTGCAGGTGTTCGACCTGCTCCGCGGCGTCTCCGGGGTCGGACCGAAGTCGGCGATGGGCGTCCTGGCGCACATGGAACCCGCACAGGTCGCGAACGCCGTCGCGTCCGAGGACGACGGCGCCTTCCGCAAGGTCTCCGGCATCGGCCCGAAGACCGCCAAGCTCATCATCGTCGCGCTCTCCGGCAAGCTCGCCGCCTTCGAGCACGCGCCGACCGCCGCGACCGTGTCCGGCACCGCGCACCCCGCCGCCGTCGACGTCGTCGCCGCCCTGGTCGGTCTCGGCTGGCGCGAGGACGCCGCCCAGCGTGCCGTCGACGACACCGTCGCGACCGAGCCGGGCGTCGCCGCGATGGGCACCCAGGCGCTCCTGCGCGCCGCGCTGGGCGCCCTGCGGCCCGCCGGTGCCGGCCGGTGAGCGGCATCACCGCCGCCGGTGCCGAGTCCCCGGAGGAACTCGCGTTCGAGGGCGCGCTGCGACCGAAGTCGCTCGACGAGTTCGTCGGCCAGCGCAAGGTCCGCGGGCAGCTCGACCTGCTCCTCAAGGCGGCCGCGCTGCAGGACCGCACCCCCGACCACATCCTGATGGCCGGCCCGCCCGGTCTCGGCAAGACGACGCTCGCGATGATCGTCGCGCACGAGTCCGGTCGGCCCCTGCGCATGTCGAGCGGACCCGCCATCCAGCACGCCGGCGACCTCGCCGCCGTGCTCTCCTCGCTCGTGCCCGGCGAGGTCCTGTTCATCGACGAGATCCACCGCATGGCCCGCTCGGCAGAGGAGATGCTCTACCTGGCCATGGAGGACTTCCGCATCGACGTGATGGTCGGCAAGGGAGCCGGCGCGACGAGCATCCCGCTCGACCTCGCGCCGTTCACCCTCGTCGGGGCGACCACCCGCGCCGGCCTGCTGCCGAACCCGCTCCGTGACCGCTTCGGCTTCACCGCCCACCTCGAGTTCTACGAGAAGGACGAACTCGAGCAGGTCCTCATCCGCGCGGCCCACCTGCTCGAACTCGACATCGACCGCACGGCCCTGCGCGAGATCGCCGGGCGCTCCCGCGGCACGCCGCGCATCGCGAACCGACTGCTCCGACGGGTCCGCGACTACGCCCTCGTGCACCGCACCACCGACGGCATGGCCGCGGTGCAGGGCGCACTCGACCTGTACGACGTCGACGAGCTCGGACTCGACCGGCTCGACCGCGCCGTCGTCGAGACGATGCTGACCCGCTTCGACGGCGGGCCCGTCGGGCTGAACACGCTCGCGGTGTCCGTGGGCGAGGAGTCCGAGACGGTCGAGTCGGTCGTCGAGCCCTTCCTCGTCCGCGTCGGTCTCGTCACCCGGACCCCCCGCGGTCGCATCGCCACGCCGCTCGCCTGGCGCCACCTCGGACTGACCCCCGGGCAGGGCGCCGTGGCCACCCCGGCGCTGTTCGACGACCAGGACGCCACGGACTGACGGCGGATCACCGGACCGACACACCGCGTCCAGTGCCGTGCCCTAGACTGCTACGGCCCGAAACCGAAATACCAGAGAAGGCATCGCACCATGGACCAATCCGTCATCCTCATCGTCATCATCGTGGCGTTCGCGGCCTTCATGTTCTACAGCAGCCGCAAGCGCAAGAAGCAGCAGGCCGAGATCGCCGACAAGATGGTCCCCGGTGCCAAGGTCATGCTCTCCTTCGGCCTCTACGGCACCCTGCTCTCCGTCGACGACGAGAAGGTCACCGCCGACGTCGAGATCGCCCCGGGCACCGTCGTGACCGTGCACCGGCAGACGCTGTCCCGCGTGGTCGACGACACCGCGAACGACGTCGTGACCACCGCGACGCCCGAGGCCGAGGCGACGACGCCGGCCGAGCCCGGCGTGGTCGAACTGAACGGCGAGCCGGTCTACGGCGAGCGGGTCGAGGACACCGACCCCACGAAGCGCAAGTCCGACGACTGACGCCCTCGACCGCCGGGTCGACTGACCCGGCGGCCCTCCGACGCCGTCGCACGCTGTGCCGACGGTCCTGACAGAAAGACGAGACGACCGGTGGCACGATCGACACCCGTCAAGAAGGCGCTTCGCTCGCTCACCTGGTTGGTGATCCTGATGGCGATCCTCGCCGGCCTGAACACCGCCGCGTCGGTCCTCGCCGGCTCCTCGAAGGACGACACCGACAAGTGGTACCAGGGTGCGAGCTGGGTCCCCGAGCTGGCGCTCGACCTGCAGGGCGGCACGCAGCTGACCCTGGCGGCGCAGAACACCGAGGGTGGCTCCGTCACGCGGCAGCAGCTCGACCAGGCCGTCGAGATCATCCGACAGCGCATCAACGCGACCGGCGTCTCCGAGTCCCAGATCAACACGCAGGGCACGAACAACATCGTCGTGTCGATCCCGGGCAAGCCGGACCAGGCGACGATCGACCGGATCGAAGCCGCGGCGAAGCTGACGTTCCGCCCGGTCCTGTACACCCAGGCCGCGACGAACTCGTCCGTCGGTGACGCCGGTTCGTCCAGCGCCTCGCCGACGCCGTACTCGCCGCCCGCCTCGCTCGCCGCGACGCCGAGCACGAAGCCGACGAACGCGAGCGACCTCGCCTGGGTCACGCCCAAGCTGCAGGACCTGTACACCAACTACGACTGCTCGGCCCCGGACGACGTCACGACGGCGCCCGACGACGAGCCGCTCGTCACCTGCGACCAGGACGGCGCCGGCAAGTACATCCTCGGTCCGGTCGAGGTCTCCGGTGCGAACATCAGCAACGCGACCTCCGGCCTCGGCACCGACTCGCAGGGCACCTCGACGGGCCAGTGGGTCGTCAACCTGACGTTCGACGGCACCGGCACGAAGGACTTCGGGACGGTCACGAACCGCCTCGTCAAGCTGCAGCAGCCGCAGAACCAGTTCGCGATCGTGCTCGACGGCTCGGTGATCAGCGCGCCGACCACGAACGTCGCGATCCCGAACGGCAAGGCGCAGATCAGCGGCAACTTCACCGCCGACTCCGCGAAGACCCTCGCCGACCAGCTGAAGTACGGCGCGCTGCCGATCAACTTCCAGGTGCAGTCGAACGAGAACATCTCGGCGACCCTCGGCACCGCGCAGCTCGTCGGCGGTCTCGTCGCCGGCCTCATCGGTCTGATCCTCGTGATCATCTACTCGCTCATCCAGTACCGGGCGCTCGCGTTCGTCACCGTCCTGTCGCTCGGCGTCGCCGCCGTGCTGACCTACCTGGTGATCGCCATCATGTCCTGGCGCGTCGACTACCGCCTCTCGCTGGCGGGGGTCGCCGGTCTGATCGTGGCCATCGGCATCACAGCGGACTCGTTCATCGTGTACTTCGAGCGCATCCGCGACGAACTGCGCGACGGACGTGGCCTGGAGAGCGCGGTGGAGGCCGGATGGAAGCGTGCCCTCCGCACGATCCTGGCGTCGGACTCGATCAACTTCCTGGCCGCGGTCGTGCTCTACGTGCTCGCGGTCAGCGACGTGAAGGGCTTCGCGTTCACCCTGCTGCTGACCACCCTGATCGACGTGGTCGTCGTCGTGCTCTTCACGCACCCGATGATGCAGCTCATCGCCCGCAGCCGGTTCTTCGGCGAGGGCCACCGGTTCAGCGGACTCGACCCCGCCGCCCTCGGCGCGGTCTACCGCGGTCGCGCACAGTTCCGCGCGCCCGTCGTGGACGGCAAGCGCCAGCGCAGCGCGGGCGAGGCCCAGCGCCGCCAGACCATCGCGGAGCGGAAGGCCCAGCAGGCCTCCGGGCAGGACGGCACCACGCCGGACGGGAAGGACGACTGATGGCCAGCTTCAGCCAGTTCGGCAGCGACCTCTACACGGGCAAGCGCTCGTACGACATCGTCGGGCGCCGCAAGACGTGGTACCTCATCGCGGTCATCGCGATCGTGGTCTCGCTCGCCGTGCCGTGGCTCCGCGGGGGCTACCAGCTCGGCATCGAGTTCACCGGCGGCTCCGAGTTCACCCTCTCCGACGTCCGGAACACCGACCAGAGCATCGCGACGGACACCGTCGAGGAGATCGTCCCCGAGGGCATCCCGCGCGTCTCGCAGCTCGGCACGCACGGGCTCCGCGTGCAGACCGGTCAGCTGACCGACCGTGAGACCACCGAGGTGCGGGACGCCCTCGCGAAGGCGTACGACGTGCCCGACGAGCAGGTCGCCGCGACGTTCATCGGTGCCACGTGGGGCGCCGACGTGCTCGCCCAGGCCATCCGCGGCCTGGTGATCTTCCTCGCCCTCGCCGCCGTCGTGATGGCGCTGTACTTCCGCACCTGGAAGATGTCGCTCTCCGCGATGGTCGCGCTGCTGCACGACCTGCTCATCACGGCGGGCGTCTACGGCATCGTCGGCCTCGAGGTCACCCCCGCCGCGGTGATCGGCTTCCTGACGATCCTCGGCTACTCGCTGTACGACACCGTCGTGGTGTTCGACAAGGTCCGCGAGAACACGAGCCAGGAATCCCACCGCACCTTCGTGCAGTCGGTGAACCTGGCGGTCAACCAGACCCTGGTGCGCTCGATCAACACCTCGGTCGTCGCGCTGCTGCCCGTCGCGGCGATCCTCTTCATCGGGTCGTACGTGCTCGGCGCCGGCACCCTGCGCGACATCTCGCTCGCCCTGTTCATCGGCATCATCGTCGGCACCTACTCGACGATCTTCATCGCCTCGCCGATGTACGCGCACCTGCGCGAGAACGAGCCGAAGGTGAAGCAGGCCGACGCGAAGAAGACCGCCGCTGCGGAGAAGCGCCAGCGCGAGGTCGACGCGGCGACGGCGGACGTCTGATGCCGATCGACGTGCACGAGATCGACGTCGCCGAGGCGCGTCGCCGCCTCGACGCCGGCGCCCGGCTCTTCGACGTCCGCGAGCAGGGGGAGTGGGACGAGGTGCACGCCGCCGAGGCGACGCTCGTGCCGATGTCCGCCCTGGTCGACCGGTGGCAGGAGATCGACGGCGGCGGCGAGCCGGCCGTCGTCGTGTGCCACTCCGGCGTCCGTTCCGCCCGTGTCGTGGCGGCCCTCGAGCAGTCCGGTGTCCCCGCGGTGAGCCTGGCCGGCGGGATGGTCGCCTGGGAGCAGTCGGGGGAGCCGGTCGTCCGCGACGCCCAGGGCGAACCCCGTCACGAGCACTGACCGGACACGCGTAGTCTTGTCGGATCGAGCTCGGATCGAGCTCTCGGACCGAGTCCTGGGAGGCGCATCATGACGGACACCCGCGAAGAGCCGTCCGCGCCGAGCCGCCCCGGTTCCGCCCCGCGGCCCTCGAGTCCGATCGGGCCGAACACCACCGGCAACCTCGGCTCGCTCCGCTCCCTGCTGCCACGCCTGTTCTCGCGGGCGCAGCCGGCCGGCGCGGTGGACACGCTCATCCGCACGGTCCGGTCGCACCACCCGAAGGCCGACGTCACGCTCATCGAGCGGGCGTACTCGGTGGCCGAGCGTGCCCACGACGGGCAGAAGCGCAAGTCCGGTGAGCCGTACATCACGCACCCCGTCGCCGTCGCCCAGATCCTCGCCGACCTCGGTATCGGCGCGATCACCATCGCCGCCGCGCTGCTGCACGACACGGTCGAGGACACCGACTACCAGCTCGACCAGCTGCGCATCGACTTCGGCGACGAGATCGCGATGCTCGTCGACGGCGTCACGAAGCTCGACAAGGTCAAGTACGGCGACAGCGCCCAGGCCGAGACCGTCCGCAAGATGGTCATCGCGATGTCGAAGGACATCCGCGTGCTCGTCATCAAGCTCGCCGACCGCCTGCACAACGCCCGCACCTGGGGCTTCGTCGAGTCCGCCTCCGCCACGCGCAAGGCGAAGGAGACGCTCGAGATCTACGCGCCCCTCGCGCACCGGCTCGGCATCCAGATGATCAAGCTCGAGCTCGAGGACCTGTCCTTCGCGGTCCTGCACCCGAAGCTCTACGTCGAGATCGACAGCCTGGTGAAGGAACGCCAGCCGAAGCGCGAGCAGTTCGTGCAGACCGTCATCGGCACGCTCAAGAAGGACCTGAAGGCCGCGAAGATCCGCGGCGAGGTCATGGGCCGACCGAAGCAGTACTACTCGATCTACCAGAAGATGATCGTGCGCGGGCGTGAGTTCGAGGAGATCTACGACCTCGTCGGCATCCGGGTGCTCGTGCCGACCGTGCGCGACTGCTACGCGATGCTCGGGTCGGTGCACGCGCGCTGGACCCCGTTGCCCGGCCGCTTCAAGGACTACATCGCGACGCCGAAGTTCAACCTGTACCAGTCGCTGCACACCTCGGTGCTCGGGCCCCAGGGTCGCGCCGTCGAGATCCAGATCCGCACGCACGAGATGCACCAGCGCGCCGAGTTCGGTGTCGCCGCGCACTGGAAGTACAAGCAGCGTGCGGCCGGTCGTGACGTCGGTGCCTCGTCGACGACCGACGACCAGGACATGGCGTGGCTCGCCCACATCACGGACTGGCAGGCCGAGACGAGCGACCCGGGGGAGTTCCTCGACTCGCTCCGCTACGAGATCGGCGCGAAGGAGACGTACGTCTTCACGCCGCAGGGCAAGGTCATCGGCCTGCCGTCCGGCGCCACCCCGGTCGACTTCGCGTACGCCGTGCACACCGAGATCGGCCACCGCACGATGGGCGCGAAGGTGAACGGCCGGCTCGTGCCGCTCGAGAGCCAGCTGTCGAGCGGCGACGTCGTCGAGATCTTCACGTCGAAGAACCCGGACTCCGGCCCGAGCCAGGACTGGCTGCAGTTCGTCCGCAGCCCCCGGGCGCGGAACAAGATCAAGCAGTGGTTCACCAAGGAGCGCCGCGAAGAGGCGATCGAGCAGGGCCGCGACGCCATCGCCCGTGCGATGCGCAAGCAGAACCTGCCGCTCCAGCGCCTGATGAGCCAGGACACCATCGCCGAGATCGCGTCGTCGATGCGGTACGAGGACGTCTCCGCCCTGTACGCAGCGATCGGCGAGGGCCACGTGTCCACGCAGTCGGTGATCGAGAAGGTCCTCGGCAGCGTCCAGACCGAGACCGAGACCGACGAGACCGAGCTGTCGTTCCCGCGGCAGGTCACGAGCCGGCAGCTCCGCACCAGCGACAGCGGCGTCCTCGTCCGTGGTGCCCCCGACATCCTGGTGAAGCTCGCGAAGTGCTGCACCCCGGTCCCCGGTGACCAGATCGTCGGGTTCATCACCCGCGGTCAGGGCGTCTCGGTGCACCAGTCGTCCTGCACCAACGTGAAGTCCCTGATGAACGAGCCCGACCGCATGATCGAGGTCGAGTGGGCGCCGTCGTCGAAGTCGGTGTTCCTGGTCCAGATCCAGATCGAGGCCCTCGACCGGTCCGGGCTGCTCAGCGACGTCACCCGGGTGCTGACCGACCACCACGTGAACATCCTGTCCGCGACGGTCTCGACGTCCTCGGACCGCCTGGCCCTCAGCCGCTTCGTGTTCGAGATGGGTGACACGATCCACCTGGACCGCGTGCTCAACGCCGTCCGGCGCATCGACGCCGTCTACGACGTCTACCGGGTCAGCGCGGGCTGAGCAGGTCGCGCAGGCGCCGCTCGGCCTGCCGGGCCATCGGGATCGTCCCGAGGCCGCGCAACCGCTCGTGGAGCTCCTCCGCGGTCACGGCACCGGTGGCGAGCAGCCCGACGACGGCGTCGGACCGCGGGCCCGACGGCGGTCCCGGTGTCCGGAGCAGGTCGAGGGCGGTGCGGATCGGGGTCGTGACCGGGACGCGCTGCTCGCCCACGCGGACCACGTCGTCGTCGTGCAGCGTGACCTCGCGCAGCCGGACGGCCGGACCGGCGGTCAGCCGCACCCGCGGGGAGACGCTGGCGTCCATCGGTTCGGGCGGGCGTGACAACGCTCCCCAGATCCAGGCCGCCGTCCGTCCGGCGGCGGTGATCCGCGGGTCGCGGAGCACCCAGGCAGCCGCCTCGGCCCGCAGCGACGGGTCCTGCGGCGTGGCGGGGGAGGCCCAGCACGGTCCGACCGCGACGAGCTCACCGGCGAGGACAGCACCGCGGAGCTCGGCCTCCGGCCAGTCGTCCGTGGTGACGAGACGGGACCGGGGCACCCCGTCATCCTGCCCGACCAGCACGTCGGCGTCCGGCCCCTGTGGAGAGCAGACCGACCGGGCGCAGGGCCTCTCGCCGGCCCTCAGCGCAGGACGTCGGCCCGGTGCACCAGGGCGGCGGCCCCGATGAGCGGGCCGTCCTGCGACAGGGCGGTCGGCACGATCCGCACCTTGGTCACGAACCCGAACTCGACGCGCTCCGCGACGGCCTGGCGGGCGTACTCGAACAGGTCCAGCGTGACGTGCGAGAAGCCGCCGCCGATCGCGACCACCTCGAGGTCGACCAGGCTCGTGGCGGCTGCGATCGCCTGCCCGAGGGCCCGACCGCTCCGGCGCACCGCCGCGACGGCGATCTCGTCGCCGGCGGCGTAGGCGGCCGAGAGCTCCTCGCCGGTCGTGCCGGCGAAGCCCTGCCCGCGCGCCCACGCGACGGTCTTCGGTCCGCTGGCGATCGCCTCGAGGCAGCCGGTGCCGCCGCAGGCGCAGGGGTCGTCGTACCCGCCGCACTCGACGTGGCCGATGTGCCCGGCGTTCCCGGTGGGACCGCTGACGGTGCGGCCGTGCAGGATCAGGCCGCCGCCGACGCCCGTCGAGACGATCATGCCCATCACGTGGTCCGAACCCTGCGCGGCGCCGACCCAGTGCTCGGCGAGCGTGATCGCGAGGCCGTCCATGCGCAGCGTCACCGGGACGCCGGCGGGCACGAGGGCGGCGATGCGGTCGCGGAGCGGGTGACCGCGCCACACCGGCATGTTGAGCGGCGAGACGAGCCCGTGCTCCTCGTCGACCGGGCCGGCGGACCCGATGCCGACACCGACGAGCGTCGCGTCGGCGGGCAGGGTCGCGAGGGCGGCGGTCACGACCTCGTCGACCGCGGCCTGCAGCTCGTCCGACGTCCGCTCCGGGCCCGTCGGGCTGCGGAAGCGGGTGGCCGGCAGCACGACACCCTGGTCGGTGACGAGCGCCGCCTCGACCTTCGTCCCGCCGAGGTCGACGGCGAGGGCCAGGGTGGTGGACAGGGGTGCGGTGCTGGACATGCGCGCTCCGATGCGGCGGTCTGGAGGCCCGGTGCGGCCTGTGGACGCGACGTCGCGTCCGGCGGTCACCGGCCTGGTGCGGGGATGGGTCGGGTCGTCGGGGTCGGGTGCTGTTCGCCGGTCAGTACGACGAGGTGTCGTCGCCGAGCGACGACGCGGCACCGGTCTCGACGCGGTGGGCGACCTCGTCGAGGATGCGGGCGGAGGCGCTCGTGCCGATGCGGTCCGCACCGGCCTGCACCATCTCGAGCAGGGTGTCGAGGCCGCGGACGCCACCGGAGGCCTTCACGCCGGTGTCGGCACCGACGGTGCGCCGCATGAGGGCGATGTGCTCGGCCGTCGCGCCGCCGCCGGCGAAGCCGGTCGAGGTCTTCACGAAGGCGGCGCCGGCGGACTGCGCGGCACGCGATGCCGCGACGATCTCGTCGTCGGTGAGGAACGCGGTCTCGAGGATCACCTTGACCACGGTGGAGCCAGCGGCGTCGACGACCGCGCGGACGTCGCGCTCGACGCGCTCCCAGTCGCCGGACTTCGCCGCGCCGATGTCCTGCACCATGTCGAGCTCGAAGGCGCCGTCGGCCAGGGCCTGCAGCGACTCGGCGACCTTCGCCTCGGTCGAGGTGGTGCCGTGCGGGAAGCCGATCACGGTGCCGACGCCGACGCCGGTGCCCTGCAGCCGGGCGACGGCGTGGGTGACGTCGCCCGGGCGCACGCACACGCTGAAGACCCGGTACGCGGCGGCTTCGTCGAGCTGGGCGTCCACGTCCGAGCGGGTGAGCTCCGGCTTGAGGATCGCGTGGTCGATGAGGCCGCGGACGGCGTCGGTCGTGACGGGGAAGGCTGCGTTGTCCACCGGGCAATCCTAGCCGTCAGGCACACCGCGTAGCGTGCGGTCCATGCAGGTCCTCGTCACCGGTGCCACCGGCTACATCGGCGGTCGTCTCGTCCCCCGTCTCCTCGAGGCCGGACACGCCGTGCGCGTGTTCGTCCGCAACCCCCGCAAGCTCCAGGACGTCCCGTGGAGCGGTGACGTCGACGTCGCCGAGGGCGACCTGCAGGACGCCGAGGCGGTGCGCGCCGCCGTCGACGGTGTCGAGGCGGTCTACTACCTCGCCCACGCGATGGGCGCCGACGGCGACTTCGAGGCCGCCGAGCGCGAGGCCGCCGAGACCATGGCGCACGAGGCGAAGGCCGCCGGCGTCAGCCGCTTCGTCTACCTCGGCGGGCTGCACCCGGACGGCGAACTGTCGAAGCACCTGCGCAGCCGCAAGGAGGTCGGTGACATCCTGCTCGGCTCCGGCGTCCCGACGGTGGCGTACCAGGCCGGCGTCGTCATCGGCTCCGGCAGCACCTCGTTCGAGATGATCCGACACCTCACCGACGTCCTGCCCTGGATGCCGGCACCGCGCTGGGTCCGCAACCGGATCCAACCGATCGCCGTCCGCGACGTCCTGTACTACCTGGTCGCGGCACTCGACGTCCCCGCCGACACCAACCGCACCTTCGACATCGGCGGCCCCGACGTGCTCCGCTACGGCCAGATGCTCAACGGCTACGCGGTCGAGGCGAAGCTGCCGCAGCGCCCGATCACGGTGCTGCCGGTGCTCACCCCGCGCCTCGCCGCGCACTGGTTCAACGCGGTGACACCGATCCCGCGCAAGCTCGCGACACCAATCATCGAGTCGCTGCAGTTCGAGTGCGTCCAGCGCGAGCACGACATCGACGACGTCGTGCCGCAGCCCGAGGGCGGGCTCACCTCGTACCGCGGGGCCGTGCGCCTGGCGCTCAACAAGATGCGGTCGGGCCAGGTCGAGACGAGCTGGCGGAGCGCGACGCTCTCGAGCGCCTCGGCCGACCCGATGCCGAGCGACCCCGACTGGGCGGGTCACACCGTCTACGTCGACGACCGGAAGCGCCACTCGAACGCATCGGCGGCCGACGTCTGGCGCGTCGTCGAGTCGATCGGCGGCGAGAACGGCTGGTACTCGTTCCCACTCGCCTGGGTGGCGCGCGGCTGGATGGACAAGGTCGCCGGCGGCGTCGGCCTGAGCCGTGGTCGACGCGACCAGCAGCGGCTCGAGCAGGGTGACGCGCTCGACTGGTGGCGCGTCGAACGCCTCGAGCGCGGGCACTACCTGCGGCTCCGCGCCGAGTTCAAGTCGCCGGGTCGCGCCTGGCTCGAGATGACCGTCACCCCGACGCCGGACGGCGGCAGCGACTACCACCAGCGGGCGATCTACTTCCCGCAGGGGCTCGCCGGGCGCCTGTACTGGTACGGCATCCTGCCCTTCCACGGCATCATCTTCCCGGGCATGGTCGAGCGCATCACGGCGGCCGCCGAGCGGGAGTCCGACAACACCGAGTCGACGCAGCGCAACCGGACCCAGCACAATGGGACCCCTGAGCCGGCGCACGAGGAGGCAGCATGACCGACGACCGCAGCCCCGTCCTCTTCCTGGGGGACAGCATCACCGAACAGGGCGCGTGGGACACGTGGCTCCCCGACGAGCACACCCTGAACCAGGGGATCGGCGGCGACACGACCGACGGGGTGCTCGGACGCCTCGACGCCGTCGTCGCCGAACAGCCCGAGGTGATCGTGCTGCTCATCGGCACGAACGACTTCGGCAACCACCGGGCGAGCGCCGAGCACGTCGTCCGCAACGTCGAGACGATCCTCGTCACCCTGCGCCGCGAACTGCCCGGTGTGCGGCTGCTGCTCGTGTCGATCCTGCCCCGCCAGGCGGACCACGCGGCGAAGATCGAGGAGGCGAACCGCCACCTCCGGCAGTTCGTCGCCACGTGCCACGCGCAGTACCTCGACGCGTGGCCGGCGCTGGCCGACGGCGACCGGCTCGACGAACGCTTCACCGACGACGGCCTGCACCTGACCGAGGAGGGCTACCGCGCGTACGTGGCCGAACTCGTCCCCGCGCTCGAACGGGTCCGCGGCCTGCCGCCGATGTCCCGCTCGATCCAGGCGATCGACCTCGGCGAGGACGCGGACTGATGGCCGCACGGAAGGGGCGGCCCCCGGTGGGGTCGTCCCAGACCGGCGTACCCACCCGGGCCGCCCCCGCGGCACGCACCACGCCCGCCCGCGAGACGCCGGGATTCACCCGCCCTGCGCTCGCACCGTCGATGATCGCCGCCGTCGTGCTGCTGGCGTGCGTCGCGATCGTCGACTCGTCGGGCTTCGTCTTCGCCCGGTGGGGCGTGACCGTCCTCGCGCTCATCGTGCTCGTGTTCGCCGTCCGCGGGCGGACCTGGTGGGCCGCCGTGCTCATGACGGCCGTCGCGGTCTGCTGGAACCCGTTGATCACCGTGCCGATCCCCGACGAGGTCTGGGCGGCGCTGCAGCTCGTGGCGGCCGCACTCTTCGTGGTGGTCGGCCTCGTCGTGAAGGTGCCCCGCGAGGCGGACGCACCACGGGCCTCCTGACCGTCGCACGGCCGCGTGCGGCATCGGGGTCCGCCGGACGGTAGGATCGGTCAGTCGGGTGCAGGACCCGGCACCGCACCCGAAGGGCATGGATGAACGACGAGACCGAGCCGGTGACCGAGAGTCCTCTGCTGACCCCTCGACCGTCCTCCGGCGGTCTCGACCGATCCGACGTCGTGGTCCGCAAGGGCCGCCTGACGTTGCTCAACGGCCACCTGACGCCGCAGCAGTCGATGATCGAGGACCTGCTGTTCCTCGATGACGCACTCACCGCCGGTGACGTCGACCACCTGCTCATCCGCGGCAACGACCAGCGGCCCGTCATCGCGATCGACGAACGCGACCGCCAGCGAGCCGAGAGCGCCGTGATGGCCGCGGCCGTCAACGAACCGTTCTACGCGAAGCCCCCGGGCGAGCCCGCCGTGCTCGTGACCGACGACGGCCTCGGCCACGTCGACGAACCCGTCCTGCGGGTCTTCCGGCCCCGCCTCGAGCCGCTCGGCCGCCTGCGCTACGGCGCGGAGACCAGCGTCCAGCTCGAGTTCTGGCGCGTCACCGACACCGAGGTCCTGGCGCCCGTCGAGAACGCCCTCATGCGTCGCAGCCTGCCGATCGACGAGTTCGTGCTCGTCGACATCGAGCGCTACGGCCGCACCTGGCGCACCGTCGAGCACATGTTCGACGACCACGTGTCGGACATCCGGTTCCCGATCGACATCGTCTTCTCGTGGGTGGACGGCAACGCCATCGAGTACCAGCGCGCCCGGCAGGCCGCCCAGTCGACCGCGGTGCTCGGTGAGGGCGACGACGCCCCCGCCCGGTTCCGGCAGATCGACGAGCTGAAGTACGCGCTCCGCTCGGTGCACACGTTCGCGCCGTGGATCCGCCAGATCTACATCGCCACGGACTCGCCGGCGCCGCACTGGCTGGCCGACCACCCGAAGGTGCGCATCGTCCGGAGCGAGGAGTTCTTCGCCGACCCCTCGGTCCTGCCGACGCACAACTCGCAGGCCGTCGAGTCGCAGCTGCACCACATCCCGGGCATCAGCGAGCACTTCATCTACTCGAACGACGACATGTTCTTCGGGCGGCTCGTCGACCCGTCGGTGTTCTTCAGCCCGGGCTCCGTGACGAAGTTCATCCTCGCCGACACTCGCATCGGGCTCGGGTCGAACCACCCGGCACGGAGCGGCTTCGAGAACTCGGCCCGGGTGAACCGACGACTCCTGCAGCAGCGCTTCGGTGCGGTGACGACGCGGCACCTCGAGCACGCGCCGACGCCCCTGCGCTCCTCGATCATGACCGAGATGGAGCACGAGTTCGCCGACGAATTCCGCGCGACGGCCGCCTCGCGGTTCCGCGCAGCGGACAACATCTCGGTGACGAACTCGCTGTACCACTACTACGCCCTGCTCACCGGTCGGGCGATCGTGCAGGAGAACGCGCCGGTCAAGTACATCGACACGACGATGCAGTCCGGCCTCCGCACCCTGGACGAGCTGCTCAAGAAGCGGAACGTCGACTTCTTCTGCCTGAACGACGGCAGCTTCCCCGAGGTCAGCGACGAGGAGCGGACGCAGCGCGTCACGGACTTCCTGGAGCGGTACTTCCCCTTCCCGGCGCCGTGGGAGCGCGACAGCGCATAGGACGCGCCAGCGTCCTGCTGGAGGGCCCGTGGCAGCGTCCCCTCGAGCCTCCCATCCGACCTGCCGCAGGGTGCGCGGCCGTCGAGTGAGCAGAAGACGTCGAGTCCGTACCTCGGACCCGACGTCTTCTGCTCACTCGAGGTGGGTCCGAGTGTCGCCCGCCGACCGCGCATCGCCGAGTGAGCAGAAGATGTCGAGTCGCCATGTCGGACCCGACGTCTTCTGCTCAGTGGAGTTGGGTGACCTAGGGGGAGAGACAGCGAGCCCGGCGACTGAGCCCAGGCACGCGATCTGCGCGATGACGGCGTCCCGGGAGGCCCGTGGCGGACCCGCCACGCGCCTCCCGTCCGCACGCCTCCACCACGGATGGTGAGCACGAATGGTCGGGTCCGCACCGCGGACCCGACCATTGCTGCTCACGAAGCGCGGCGAACGGACGGGAGCCACCACGCGCCTCCCGTCCACATGCCCCCACCACGGATGGTGAGCACGAATGGTCGGGTCCGCACCGCGGACCCGACCATTGCTGCTCACGAAGTGTGGCGACCTACCGGTGCACGGGGGAGACGGGAACGGTGTCGAGCGTGAACACCGGGATGCTCGACGTCACCGGGGCCGGCTCGACCGCGGGCGGGATGCGGACGCCGGCGGCTGCGAGCCGTGCTTCCGTCTCGGCTGCGGTGACCGGCTGGCCGACCGTCGAGTAGTGACCGATCGGCACCACCGAGTGCACGACGTTCCGGCCGTAGACGTGGACGAGGTTGAACGACTGGGCACCGTCCCGTCCGCGCGTGCCGCCCTGGTACTCGGTGAGGTCCTGCGTGTAGCACGTGGCACTCGCGACAGACACCGGGACGCCGGCGAAGACCGCACTCGTCGAGTAGTGCAGGTGTCCGGCGATGATCGCCAATACGTCGCTGCCCTCGACGACCTCGGCCAGGGCCTGCTGGTCGCGGAGCTCGACGAGGACGGTCAGGTCCTGCACGCTCGGCACCGGCGGGTGGTGCATCGCAAGGATGGTGCCGTGCGGCGCCGCCTCGGACAGGACCTCGGCGAGCCAGTCGAGCTGCTCGGGGGAGACCTCGCCGTGGTGGTGCCCCGGCACGCTCGTGTCGAGGGTGATCACACGCAGTCCGTTGACGTCGTAGACGAAGTCGACGGGGCGGTCGGTGGGCTGCAGGCCGAAGAGCTCCTGGCGGAAGGCACCGCGCTCGTCGTGGTTGCCCATGGCCCAGATGACCTGGGCACCGATCCGGCGAGCGGCCGGTTCGACGATCTCGCGGACGCGGGCGTACGCGCCGGGCTCGCCCTTGTCGGCCACGTCGCCGGTGACGACGATCGCTTCCGGCCGGGTGCCCGAGGCTTCGATGTCGGCGATGATCTCGCCGAGTCGTGCGGCGGAGTCGACGTCCCCGTACAGGTCGCCGTCACCGGCCACGAGGTGGGTGTCACTGAGGTGGAGCAGGAAGTGGTTCGGCCTGGGGTGTTCGGCCGTCCGGCTGTCCAATGGGGTCTCATTCCGTTGGCGGATGCGTGGTGCAACACGTTGCCACACCGTCCTGGACGAGTCCAGCACGTGTCGGTGAACCAGCCGTGAACTGGGGGCGGCGTGTTGTGGCACCCAACGGGAACACCCCCCGCCCACAGAGTGGACGAGGGGTGCTCGAGAGCTTGCCGAGGAGTCTTACTTCACTCCGGGGCCGACCTGCGGGGCCTGGTGGCTGCCCTCGAGGTCCGGACCGTGGTGCGCGGCGTGCGCTGCCTCGAGCTCCGCCTTCGACACCGGCTCGATGCGGTCCTCGAAGAAGAACCGCGAGACGTTCGCGCGGACCTTCTGCACGGCGGTGATCTTGCCCTGGGCGTTCGGGCGGATCATCAGCGGCTTGTACTCATTGAACTGCAGGAGCTTCCAGCGCTCGTACTCGTCGAGCTGCTCGTGCACCTCGATGTACTCGCCGTGGGGGAGTCGGACGATGCGCCCGGACTCGTACCCGTGCAGGACGATCTCGCGGTCCTTCTTCTGCAGGGCGAGGCACACACGCTTCGTGATCCAGAAGGCGACGAACGGGCCGAGGACCGTCGTGGCCTGGATCACGTGGATCACGTGCTCGATCGACACCAGGAAGTGCGTCGCGATGATGTCCGACGAGGCGGCGGCCCAGAGGCTCGCGTAGAGCGTGATGCCGGCCGCGCCGATCGCGGTGCGCGTCGGGGCGTTGCGCGGGCGGTCGAGGATGTGGTGCTCGCGCTTGTCACCGGTGATCCAACCCTCGATGAAGGGGTAGAGCAAGATCGCCAGGATGAGCGCCACCAGGACCGCGATCGGCGCCAGGATGTTGAACGACACCGTGTAGCCGAACCACACGACCTCCCAGTGCGGCGGCACCAGACGGAGCGCGCCGTCGGCGAAGCCGATGTACCAGTCGGGCTGGGTACCGGCGGAGACCGGGGAGGGGTCGTACGGGCCGTAGTTCCAGATCGGGTTGATCGTGAACGTGGCCGCGATGAGGGCGATGATGCCGGCGACGATGAAGAAGAACCCACCGGCCTTGGCTGCGAACGCCGGGAGGATCGGGACACCGACGACGTTCTCGTTCGTCTTGCCCGGGCCGGCGAACTGCGTGTGCTTGTTGATGACGACGAGCACGAGGTGCACACCGAGCACGGCGACCAGGATCGCGGGCAGCAGCAGGATGTGCAGCGTGTACAGGCGGCCGACGATGTCGGTGCCCGGGAACTCGCCGCCGAACAGCAGGTAGGCGATCCAGACGCCGATCACCGGGACGCCCTCGATCATGCCGACGATGATGCGCAGACCGTTGCCGGAGAGCAGGTCGTCGGGGAGCGAGTAGCCCGTGAAGCCCTCACCCATGGCGAGGACCCAGAGCAGGAAGCCGAAGACCCAGTTGAGTTCGCGGGGCTTGCGGAACGCGCCCGTGAAGAAGACGCGGGCCATGTGCAGCATGATCGACGCCACGAACAGCAGGGCTGCCCAGTGGTGGACCTGGCGGACGAAGAGCCCGCCGCGGATGTCGAACGAGATGTTGAGCGTCGACTGCAGAGCGGTCGACATCTCGACGCCCTTGAGCGGCACGTAGGTGCCGTCGTAGACGACCTCGGACATGGACGCCTGGAAGAAGAACGTCAGGAAGGTCCCGGAGAGCAGCACGACGACGAAGCTGTACAGCGCCACCTCGCCGAGCATGAAGCTCCAGTGGTCCGGGAAGATCTTGCGGCCGACCTCCTTGACGAGGCCGGAGATGCTGGTGCGCTCGTCGATGTAGTTCGACACGCCGCCGATGATGCGGGATCCGCGCTGCGGGGCGGGCCGGGTGGCCGCGCCCGGCGCGTTCGTGGTCGTGGTGGTGGTGGTGCTGGTCATCAGCGTTCACGCTCCCAGAAGGACGGTCCGACCGGCTCGTGGAAGTCGCTCCGGGCAACCAGGTAGCCGTCGTCGTCGATCGCGATCGGAAGTTGGGGGAGGGGGCGTGCGGCCGGACCGAAGATGACCTCGCAGTTGTTCGCGACGTCGAAGGTGGACTGGTGGCACGGGCACAGCAGGTGGTGCGTCTGCTGCTCGTAGAGCGCGACCGGGCAGCCGACGTGGGTGCAGATCTTGGAGTACGCGACGATGCCGTCGTAGCCCCAGTTCTCCTGGCCCTTGGCGGGGTTGAGGTCCTTCGGGTCGAGACGCATGAGCAGGACGGAGGCCTTGGCCTTCTCCTCCAGCATGTGCTCGGAGTCGAGCATCCCGTCGGGGATGACGTGGAAGACCGAGCCGATGGTGACGTCGGAGGCCTTGATCGGCAGACCCGTCGGGTCCTTCGTCAGGCGCAGGCCCTGCTTCCAGAAGGTGTGCCGGAGCAGCTCGTTCGGGTCCTCCGCCGGGGCGAGGTCACGGACGAGGACGATGCCGGGCAGCGGGAAGGCGGCCAGTGCACCGATCATCGAGTTGCGGATCAGCTTGCGACGGCTGAAGCCCGACTCCTTGTCGGCGAGCTGGAAGGCCTCGACAGCCTTCGCGCGTGTCGCGTCGGTGCCGCGGGTGCCGTGCCGGAGCTCGGTGATCTCGCGGTCGACGACGAGCGACTTCGACCAGTAGACGGCGCCGAGGCCCAGGGCGATGAGCGCCAGGGCGATCGAGAGACCGAGGAAGAGGTTCGCGGAGCGGACCGTGCCGAAGTCGTTCGAGTCGATCGGGAAGGCGATGTACGCGGCGATCGACAGCACGCTGCCGACGATCGAGACGTAGAAGAAGGTCGCGACCTGGCGCTCGGCCAGACGCTGCTTCTTCGGGTCGACGTCGGTGCGGCGGGGGCGGTGCGGGGGCTCGCCCGGGTTCTCGAACGGGTCGGTGGGCAGCACCGCGATCCCGGGGGAGCTGGTCGTGCCGTGCTTCTCGACAGCCGAGGACGAGTTCAGCGTCTCGTCGTCGTGCTCTGCCATGGTGTTCCCTTCAGTGTCGTTCGACACGGACGATCAGTTGGACTTCGCGGTCAGCCAGACGGTCATCGCGACGACCGCACCGAGTCCGAAGATCCAGATGAACAGACCCTCTGCCACCGGGCCGAGGGAGCCGAGTGCGAACCCGCCCGGCGACTTGTTGTCCTGCACGTACTTGAGGTACGTGATGATGTCGGCCTTCTGGTCCGGCGTCAGGTTCAGGTCGTTGAAGACCGGCATGTTCTGCGGGCCGGTCTGCATCGCCTCGTAGATGTGCTTGCCGGAGACCGTGGAGAGGTTCGGGGCGTACTTCCCCTCGGTCAGGGCGCCACCGGCACCGGCGACGTTGTGGCACATCGCGCAGTTGATCCGGAAGAGCTCCGCGCCCTCGGCGGCGTCGCCGTCCTGGCCGTCGGTCAGCTCGGTCGAGGGGACCGCCGGGCCGGGGCCGAGCGACGCGACGTACTCGGCGAGGGCGTCGACCTGCTCGTCCGTGAACTGCGCGGGCTTCTCCTCGGCCTGGGGGCCCTGGGCTGCCATCGGCATGCGACCGGTGCCGACCTGGAAGTCGACCGACGCGGCGCCGACACCGATGAGGGACGGGCCCTCGCCGGTGCCCTGCGCGGACAGGCCGTGGCAGGTGGCGCAGTTCGAGGCGAAGAGCTTCTGTCCTTCGTTCACCTTCGACTGGCTCGTGGCCGCGATGGTGCTCGTGCTGTCGTCCGCGTTCGCCGAGGAGCTGAACAGCGCGTAGGCGCCGCCCGTGGTCATGAGACCGACGACGATGAGCGACACGGTCGCCATCGGTGAACGGCGGCCCTTCTTGGACTTGGTCCTGTTGAACATGTGCTGAGGGGTGTCCAGTTCCTACTTGAGAAGGTAGATGACGAAGAAGAGGAAGATCCAGACCACGTCGACGAAGTGCCAGTAGTACGACACGACGATCGCGGTGGTCGCTTCCTTGTGACCGAAGTTCTTGGCGGCGAAGCCGCGGCCGAGGGTCAGCAGGAAGGCGATGAGGCCACCCGTGACGTGCAGGCCGTGGAAGCCGGTGGTCATGTAGAACGCCGAGCCGTACGCGCTCGAGGAGAGCGTGACGCCCTCGTGCCAGAGGTTGGCGTACTCGAAGATCTGGCCGCAGACGAAGATCGCGCCCATCGCGTAGGTGACGAAGAACCACTCGGTCATGCCCCACTTGAAGGGGCTCCAGCTCGTGCGGTGCACCTGGAAGCGCTCGGCGGCGAAGACCGCGAACTGGCAGGCGAAGCTCGACAGCACCAGGATGATCGTGTTCACGGAGGCGAACGGCACCTCGAGCTTGGCGGTCTCGGTCGCCCAGAGCTCGGGGGACGTGCTGCGCAGCGTGAAGTAGATCGCGAACAGGCCGGCGAAGAACATGACCTCGCTGCCCAGCCACACGATCGTCCCCACGGCAACGGCGTTCGGCCTGTTCAGGGCCGGACCGCTGGCGGTTCTGGAGAGAGAGGTGCTAGTCACGTCACCCATTATGGCCGAAACCCCAGACAGTGTTTTCGCAGGACACTGGCGGGTCTCTCGAATTCACTACGATCGGGGCATGCTCGACGCTCTCACCTGGCCCACCGTCATCAGCGCGCTCATGGCCCGCACGGACCTGACGATCAGGCAGTCGACATGGGCCATGGAGCAGATCGTCACCGGGCGCGCCACCGCCGCCCAGATCGCCGCGTTCGCGGTGGCGCTCCGCGCGAAGGGCGAGACCGTCGACGAGGTCGTCGGCTTCCGCGACGCGATCCTCGATGCCGCCGTCCCGCTGGACGTGGACCCGATGGCGCTCGACATCGTCGGCACCGGCGGCGACGTGGTCGGCACCGTGAACGTCTCGACGATGGCCGCGATCGTCATCGCGGGCGCCGGGGTCCCGGTCGTCAAGCACGGCAACCGGGCGAGCTCGTCGAAGTCCGGATCGAGTGACGTCCTCGCCGCACTCGGACTCGACCTCACGATGGACGCGGTGCGCGTCGCGGACACGTTCCGGCGTGTCGGTCTGACCTTCGCCTTCGCGAACGCCTTCCACCCCGGGTTCGCCCACGCCGCCCCGGTCCGCCGCGAGCTCGGCGTGCCGACCGTCTTCAACTTCCTCGGGCCGCTCGTGAACCCCGCGCGGTGCGAGGCGAACGCGGTGGGCGTGGCGCAGCTCGGCCTCGTGCCGATCATCACGGGCGTGTTCCAGACCCGTGGTGCGACCGCGCTCGTCTTCCGCGGCGACGACGGCCTCGACGAGCTCACCACGACCGGTCACAGCCACATCTGGGAGGTCACCGGCGGCCGGGTCATCGAGCACGACCTCGATCCGCGCGACCTCGGCATCGCCCGCGCGCAGACGTCGGACCTGCTCGGCGGCGAGCCGGAGCACAACGCCGCGGTCGTGCACCGGGTGCTGGCGGGGGAGACCGGCCCCGTCCGCGACATCGTGCTGCTCAACGCAGCGGCAGGCCTCGTGGCGTTCCGTCTCGCGCAGGACCCCGCAGAGGCCGACCGGCCGATCCTGCACCGGTTCCGCGAGCAGCTCCTCGTCGCCGCCGAGGCGGTCGACTCCGGCGCCGCCGCACGCAAGCTCGCCGAATGGGTCGGCACCGCCCCCGCCGCCTGACCCCGCTCCGCCGCGACAACGGTCCGGCGGAACCAGGTTCCGGCAGGTCGGAACCAGGTTCCGCAGGGTCCTGCGAGCCGGGGACCGGGGGCAGCGTGGGTCGGGGCGGGCGCCCCGCGCCCACCGCAACGGCCCGGAGGCGCGGTGCGGGTCCGTCGGACCCGCACCGCGCCTCCAGGCGGTCACGTCAGCAGCGGACTACTGGACGTCCTCGTCGACCCAGTCGAAGGTCTTCGTGACGGCCTTCTTCCACAGGCGCAGCGTGCGGTCGCGCTCGGCGGCGTCGAGCTGCGGCTCCCAGCGCTGGTCCTCCTGCCAGTTGGCACGGAGCTCGTCGAGGTTGGCCCAGAAGCCGACCGCGAGGCCCGCCGCGTAGGCCGCGCCGAGCGCGGTCGTCTCGGCGACCACCGGGCGGACGACCGGCACGTCGAGGATGTCGGCCTGGAACTGCATGAGCTCGTTGTTGGCGGTCATGCCGCCGTCCACCTTGAGCTCCGTCAGGTCGACGCCCGAGTCGGCGTTGACGGCGTCGAGGACCTCGCGGGTCTGCAGCGCCGTCGCCTCGAGGGCGGCACGTGCGATGTGGCCCTTGTTGACGTAGCGGGTGAGGCCGACGATGGCGCCGCGGGCGTCCGGACGCCAGTACGGCGCGAAGAGCCCGGAGAACGCCGGCACGAAGTACACGCCGCCGTTGTCCTCGACGGTCTTGGCCAGGGCCTCGACCTCCGGGGCGCTGCCGATGAGGCCGAGGTTGTCGCGCAGCCACTGGATGAGCGAACCCGTGACGGCGATCGAGCCCTCGAGCGCGTAGTGCGTCTCCTGGTCGCCGAGCTTGTAGCCGACGGTGGTGAGCAGGCCGTTCTCCGACCGCACGATGTCCGTGCCGGTGTTGAAGATGAGGAAGTTGCCGGTGCCGTACGTGTTCTTCGACTCGCCCTTGTCGAAGGCGGCCTGGCCGAAGGTCGCGGCCTGCTGGTCGCCGAGGATGCCGGCGATCGGCACCTCGCGGAGCAGGCTCGAGGACTCGACGTGGCCGTAGACCTCGGACGAGCTGACGATCTCGGGGAGCATGGCCTTCGGCACGCCGAAGTCGGCGAGGATGTCGTCGCGCCACTGCAGCGTCTCGAGGTCCATGAACAGCGTGCGGGACGCGTTCGTGACGTCGGTCTTGTGCACGCCGCCGTCGGTGCCGCCGGTCAGGTTCCAGAGGACCCAGGTGTCGGTGGTGCCGAAGAGCAGGTCCCCGGCCTCCGCCTTCTCGCGGGCGCCCTCGACGTTCTCGAGGATCCACATGATCTTCGTGCCGGCGAAGTACGTCGCCAGGGGGAGTCCGACGATGGACTTGTAGCGGTCGGTGTCGCCGTCGGCGAGCTTGTCGACGATCGCCTGCGTGCGGGTGTCCTGCCACACGATCGCGTTGTAGACCGGCTTGCCGGTGTTCTTGTCCCAAACCACCGCGGTCTCGCGCTGGTTGGTGATGCCGACCGCCGCGACGTCGTGCCGCGTGATGTCGGCGCGGGACAGTGCCTGGCCGATGACCTCGCGGGTGTTGTCCCAGATCTCGGACGGGTCGTGCTCGACCCAACCGGCACGCGGGAAGATCTGCTCGTGCTCCTTCTGTCCGGTCGACACGATCGAACCGGCGTGATCGAAGACGATCGCTCGGGTGCTGGTCGTGCCCTGGTCGATGGCGACGATGTAGTCGGCCATGGGTGCTCCTTACGGGTGTTCGGTGCTGCGGTCGGCCCCGTCGGTGGGACCGGCCGTCGTGAGGGGTGTTCGGTGCTGCGGTCGGCCCCGTCGGTGGGGCCGACCGTCGCGGGGTCGTGCGTGCTGGTGCCGGTCGGACCGTCGCGTCGTGTGCGTGCGGTGGTCGGTCCGGCCGTCGCGGTGGGCTCGCGTCAGGAGACGACGGGCAGCAGGACGGTCGACAGACCGGCCGCGATGGCACCGCCGAGCAGGGGGCCGACGACCGGCACCCAGGCGTAGGCCCAGTCGCTCGAGCCCTTGCCCTTGATCGGCAGGAAGGCGTGCGCGAGACGCGGGCCGAGGTCACGGGCCGGGTTGATGGCGTAGCCGGTGGGGCCACCGAGCGAGACACCGATCGCGATCACGAGGAAGGCGACGGGGATGGCGCCGAGCTCCGACGGGGTCTGGCCGTTCGTGAAGGCGAGGACCACGAAGACGAGGACGAAGGTGCCGATGATCTCGGTGACGAGGTTCCAGCCGTACGAGCGGATGGCCGGGCCGGTCGAGAACACGCCGAGCTTCGCGGCGGCGTCGGGCTCCTCGTCGAAGTGCTGCTTGTAGGCGAGCCAGACGATGACGGCACCGATCACGGCACCGATGAGCTGCGCGAGCCAGAACAGGAACATCTCGCCGACGCTGATGTTGCCGAGGATCGCCTGCGCCAGGCTGACGGCCGGGTTGAGCTGGCCGCCGGACTTGTACGAGACCGTGACACCGGCGAAGACCGCGAAGCCCCATCCGATCGTGACCATGAGGAAGCCGGCGCCGAAGCCCTTGGACTTCGTGAGCGAGACGGCGGCGACGACACCGCCACCCAGGATGATGAGCATCGCGGTGCCGACGAGCTCTGACATGAACTTGACGCCGATGTCGTCCATCGGTGACCTCCAGGTGTGCTGGTTGGGGGCCCCGCTGCTGCTCGGGCACTCCCCATCGAGTGATTGGGGCGAGCATACTGCTGGGTTTTCGCTGGGGGCGATGCGGACGAACGCGATCCCGGCCGAACTGCACGAACGTGCATCAGCAGTGTGCGCCACACCCTCCCGCGACCACCCCGGGGCAGCAGCCCGGTGCACGAACGTGCAGGCTGGGGGCACGCCCGGCCGAGGTACGCTGAGCCGACTCCGGACGACGTCGGCGGTGTGCAGGCGTCCCCGGTCCCGCCGACCCGGAAGGCTCCGCCATGAAGAAGCTCATCAACGACCCGCACGACGTCGTCACCGAGTCGGTGCGGGGTTTCGCGGCCGCCCACGCGGACCGCGTCGTGCTCGTCGAGGACCCGGTCCACCTGCACCGCACGGACGCACCGATCGCGGGCAAGGTCGGTCTGGTCAGCGGTGGCGGGAGCGGTCACGAGCCACTGCACGCCGGGTTCGTCGGACCCGGCATGCTCGACGCCGCGGTGCCCGGCCCGGTGTTCACCAGCCCGACGCCCGACCCGATCGTCGCCGCCACCCAGGCCGTCGACGCGGGTGCCGGCGTCCTGCACATCGTGAAGAACTACACCGGCGACGTGCTCAACTTCGAGACCGCCGCCGAGCTCGCCGAGGTCGAGGGCATCCGCGTCGAGTCCGTCGTGGTGGACGACGACGTCGCCGTGCAGGACTCGCTGTACACGGCCGGTCGCCGCGGTGTCGCGGGGACCGTCGTCGTGGAGAAGTGTGCCGGTGCCGCCGCCGAGCGCGGCGACGACCTCGACGCGGTCGTGGCGGTCGCGCGCCACGTCAACCAGGTGACCCGCTCGATGGGGCTCGCACTCGCGCCCGGCACCGTGCCGCACGCGGGGGAGCCGTCCTTCACGCTCGGCGACGACGAGGTCGAGCTCGGCATCGGCATCCACGGCGAACCGGGCCGTGAGCGGATCCCGCTCGCGCCGGCGGACGAGCTGGTCGACCGCGTGCTCGAACCCGTGCTCACGGACCTCGACGCACCGGCGGGGTCGCGTTTGCTGCTGTTCGTGAACGGCATGGGCGGCACGCCGCTGTCCGAGCTCTACATCGCGTACCGACGCGCCGCCGAGGTCCTGGCGGACCGCGGGTACGAGGTCGCGCGTAGCCTGGTCGGGGACTACGTCACGTCCCTCGAGATGCAGGGCTTCTCGATCACCGTCACGGTGCTCGACGACGACCTGATCGCCCTCTGGGACGCCCCGGTGGACACCCCGGCACTGCGCTGGGGGCGCTGACCCACCGCACCACGACACCGAGCCCGTCCGGGCCGGACACACGAAGGGAACCGCATTGGCGCTCGACACCGCATGGGCCATCGACTGGGTACGCCGCACCGCCGCGACGATCGACGAGCACCGGGCGGAGCTCGTCACGCTCGACCGCGAGATCGGCGACGGCGACCACGGTGAGAACCTCGACCGGGGCTTCCGTGCCGTGGTCGAGGCCGTCGACGCCGGGTCCTTCGACACCCCCGGCGCCGTCTTCAAGACCGTCGCGACGAAGCTCATCTCCACGGTCGGCGGGGCCGCGGGGCCGCTGTTCGGCACCGCCTACCTGAAGGCCGCACAGGCCGCCGGTGACGCGTCCGAGCTCGACAGCGACACGCTGGTCGCCGTCCTCACCGCCGCCCGCGACGGCATCGTGTCGCGCGGCAAGGCCGAGGTCGGCGACAAGACCATGGTGGACGCCTGGAGCGCGGCCGTCGACGCCGCCGCGACCGCGGCCACCGCGGGGGAGTCTCCCGAGCGCGTGCTCGAAGCGGCCGCCGACGCCGCCGCCACCGGTGCCGAGTCGACCGACCCGCTCGTCGCCCGCAAGGGCCGTGCGAGCTACCTGGGTGAGCGCGCGATCGGCCACCGGGACCCGGGCGCGCAGTCGTCGGCGTACCTCCTGCGCGCAGCGGTGGACGCAGCGTGACCGTCGGACTGCTCGTCGTCTCGCACAGCGCCGCGATCGCCACCGGGACCGTCGAGCTCGCCCGGCAGATGGCCGCGGACGTGCCGATGGTCGCCGCGGGCGGCACCGACGACGGTGGCATCGGCACGTCGTTCGACGCCATCACCGCGGGCATCGAGGAGCTCCGGCCCGCCGACGCGGTCGTCGTGCTCTGCGACCTCGGCTCCGCCTACCTCACCACCGACACCGCGCTCGACTTCCTGGACGACGACGACCGCGCACGGGTGCACGTCTCGCCGGCGCCGCTCGTCGAGGGTGCGGTCGCCGCAGCGGTGGCCGCCCAGACCGGCGGCGACGTCGACGCCGTCCTGGCAGCCGCCGCGTCGGCGACGGCGGCTCCCGACGCGGGGGAGTCGCCCCTGCCAGGAGGCCCGGCACCGGTCGCGTCGACCGCCCCGGTCGACGGGGTGGCCGCGTCCACCACCGCCGAGCTCGTCAACGAGTCCGGGTTGCACGCCCGCCCGGCGGCCGAGTTCGTGAAGACGGCCGCCCGCTTCGAGGCCGACGTCCGCGTCGACGGCGTGGACGCCAAGAGCCTGCTCGGCATCATGGCGCTCGCGTTGCCGAAGGGCGCCGTCGTCACGATCGCCGCCTCCGGCGCGGACGCGCAGGACGCGGTGGACGCGCTCGCGGAGCTCGTCCGGTCCGGCTTCGGCGAGTAGCCCGCAGCCGACGGGGCCGTCTGGACCGGTTCGGTCCGGACGAGTTCGGACGGGTTCGGTCCGGTTCAGGGTTCGAGGCGCTCCAGGTCCGCCAGCAGCGACGGGTGGGACGGCTCCCAGCCGAGCTCGGCGCGGGTCCGGGCACTCGAGGCGGGCTGGTCCATGGCGAACACCGGGCCGATGGGGCCGAAGCGCTCGACCGGCACGGACTCGACCGGCAGTCCGAGCCGACGACCGATGACGGCGGCGATGTCGCGGACCGCGTCGCCCTCGTCCGCGACCGCGTGCCACGCCGTGCCGGCCGGCGCTGCCTCGAGTGCGAGCCGGAAGAGCACCGCGGCGTCCCGTGCGTGGACGGCCGGCCACCGCTGGGTGCCGTCGCCGGGGTAGCCGGACACACCGGCGTCACGGGCCATCCCGGTGAGCAGGCCGGCGAAGCCGCCCTGGCCGTCCGCGTGCACGGTGCGGGGGAGTCGGACGGCGCTCACCCGGACCCCGTCCTCCGCCAGACCGAGCGCGGCCTGCACCGTGCGGCCCCGACCGCCGACCGGTCCGTCGACCGGCAGCGGATCCGTCTCGGTCGACGCGCGACCGGCGATCCACGGGGTGCCGGACACCACGACGAACGGCTTGCCGGTGCCGCGCAGCGTCGCCCCGATCGCCTCGATCGCGGCGGTCTCCTCGGCGATCGCGGCGTCGAGGGCACCGGCGGAGCCGAAGTCGTTCCGGAAGGCCAGATGGACGACCCCGTCGGCGGTGGATGCTGCTCGGCGGATGCCGTCCAGGTCGCCGAGGTCGCCCCGGATGCTCTCCGCACCGTGCTCGGCGAGGACGGCGGCGGCCCGGTCGGAGCGGGCGAGCCCGGTGACGCGGTGCCCGTGGGTCGTGAGTTCGCGGACGACGGCGGTGCCGACGAGTCCGGTGCCGCCGGTGATGAAGACCTGCATGTCCTGCTCCAGTGCTCGAATGTGATGGGACTGTTGTCGCATCACGGTAGCACTCTATGGGACCATTGTCCCGTCGGTATGATCGATCCATGGCGCGATGGGAACCCGGGGCACGAGAGCGTCTCGTGGTGGCCGCTGCTGAGCTCTTCGCCGAGCACGGCTACGACGAGACCACCGTGACGCAGATCGCGGAACGCGCCGGCGTGACGAAGAGCACGCTGTTCCGGCACTTCCCGGACAAGCGCGAGATCCTCGTCGCCGGCCAGGCGACCCTCAGCGCACTGCTGGCCGAGGGGGTGGCGGACGCAGGGGAGTCCGCGACGCCGATGCAGGCCGTGGCGTCCGGGCTCCGCCGAGCCTCGTCGGCGATGCAACCGTGGAACCGCGCACTCGGTCCGAGCATCGCCGCGGCGATCGCCGCGAACGCCGAGCTCCGGGAGCGCAGCATGCTCAAGAGCGCCGGGCTCGCCGTGGCGCTGTCCGACGCGCTCGAGGCCAGGGGGACGACGCCGACGACGGCGCGGGTCGCCGCGGAGCTCGGCGTACTCGCGTTCGAACGCGGCTACACGGCGTGGACGGACGCCCCGGACGGCACCGAGGGTGATCTCGAGCACCACGTCATCGCGGCGCTGGAGGAACTCCGGGTCGCGACGGCGGCGCTGGGGTAGCGCCCGGGCGAACCTGAGTTGACATAATATGCATTATCGGCGCTCCGCCGACGGGCCGGAAGTGGCTGGTGGAAGACGATGGTCGAGTGGATCACGCCCACTCGACCAGCGTCGTGCTGTCTCGTTCCGAACGGGACGGTCAGTCCGCCGGTTCGGTCGGCACGTCCTCGGACTTGATCTCGAGCGACGGCGACTCGACGTCCTGCTCGTGCAGGTCGTCCTGGTCGGTGTCCGGCTGCTCGGGCGTCTCGCTCTGCGTGGTCTCTTCGGCTGGGTCAGGCTGGCTGTAGCTCATGCGGCGGACGCTACGCGCGCCCGCCTGGAGACGTCCGCGGAACGTCGACGCCGAGGAACACGACGAACGGCCGGGAACACGACGAACGGCCGGGTCGCTCGCGCGGCCCGACCGTCCGTCCTCGGCCGCCGTGCGGCCCGCTGACGTCAGACCGTCGGCGGGTTGACGGCCACCAGCACGTACCCGATGATCCCGACGACGATGGCGATCACCGACAGGATGATGCCGGCGAGGACGACCCCGCGGCCGCCGGAGCGTCGCCGCGCGACGAGCCCGAGCACGAGACCGACGATGCCGGCGAGGACGCCGATGATGGCGAGGAAGAACCCGCCGGCGACCCCGACGACTCCCAGCACCAGGGACGCGATCCCCATGGCGTTCGTCTGGACGGGCGCGTTGCCGTTGCTGGACATGAGACTCCTTCGATCAGGACGCCCGGAGCGACCGGGCGGCCGATCGGTGACGTCTCAACCAGGCTAGACCGCGAACACGGCGAACGTTCAGTTTCGGACGGGTTTCCTGTCCCCTGGCTCAGGTCCCGCCGTGCTGACGCACGAGTTCCGGCAGTTCTGCGGGCTCGAACGGCTCCGTCGTCGTCTCGAGCTCGTCGGCGGTCCACCACCGGGCCCCGAGGATGTCGACCCGCTCGTCGTCCGTCCACCCGGCGTCGGACAGCGTGAAGCCCGTGGTGTGCACCACGTAGAACTCGGAGTGGCCCCGGTCGTGGTCGGCCTGGTCCCAGTCCACCGCGAAGTCCCACGACCAGACCGACTCCCCCGGCTCGTCGATGACGATGCCGGTCTCCTCGCGGAGCTCCCGGATCGCCGCGTCCTGGTGGCTCTCCCCCGGGTCGACGCCGCCGCCGGGCGTGATCCACCGGTGGAACCCGTCCGACGACGGCGCGTTGGTGTCCATCAGGAACACCCGGCCCGCCGGGTCGAGGAGCAGGATGCGTGAGGTTCGGCGGAGGCCGGGCGTCGCGGTCATCCGCCGACGCTAGCGGGTGAAGCCGCTGACGTCACCGACGAGCTTCGTGTGGTCCGCCGGGATCGGCTCGACGGCGGCCAGGGCGATCTCGGCGGCGAACTCGGAGACACTGTAGAGCTTGCCGACCTCTTCGCGGCGCCCCTCGATGGCACCCGGGTTGAGCCGGTTGAGCAGCGTCGCGGTGATCGTGCCCTCGATCATGTCGCCGGAGACGACGACGAACTCGATGCCGGCGGCCTCGAGCTGCGGGATGAGTTCGCGCAGGGCGAGCTCACCGGCGCGCTTGCTCTTCGCCACCGGGACGTACTCGTCCATCGTCTCGGCGGTCTCGATGAAGTGCGCCTGGTGGCTCGTGACGAACACGACGCGGGACCCCACGGGCATGTGCGGCACCGCGGCCTGCAGCATGTCGACCTGTGCGTCGCGGTTCAGGCGCAGCGCGTAGTCCTCGCCGAGGCCGGACTCCATGCCGCCCGAGGCGTTCAGGACGAGCAGGTCGATGCCGCCCCACTCGCGGACGACCGTCTCGACGAGTCCCTGCACCGAGTCGTGGTCGGTGAGGTCCGCGCCCACGGCGAGGGCCGATCCCCCGTCGGCGACGATCTTCTCCGCGATCTGCTCGGCGCGCTTCGCCTTGTTGCGGTAGTTCACGACGACCTTGGCGCCGGCCTCGGCCAGGTAGCCGACGGTGTCGGCACCGATGCCACGCGACGAGCCGGTGACGACGGCGCGCGTGTCGGCGAGGGATCCGGGGGCGAGGGGGTTGCTCACAGTCGTGTTCTCCTGGTGGGTTTCCGGCGGTCGGGCGCACCGAGCCTACCAACGGCCCGCACGGCTGTCAGACGCCCCTGATATGTTGAACGGAGTTGTACCGGCCGTCGCGACGCTGCGAGCCGCTGCGCGCGACCGAGGGAGGGAGATCGCGTGAACGGGATCGATTGGATCCAGAGCACCGTCTGGATCGGACTCGTGCTGCTGCTGGGGGTGGTCGAGATCTTCACGCTCGACTTCGTCTTCATCATGCTCGCGGCCGGTGCCGCCGGCGGGCTCGTGGCCGCACTGCTCGGCGCCCCGTGGTGGCTCTCCGCCGTCATCGCCGCCGTGCTGGCCCTCGTGCTGCTCTCGCTCGTGCGCCCCCGCCTGCTGCTCGCGCTCGGTCGCGGTGCGGACCCGCACCGCACGAACGTGGACGGCCTCATCGGACTCCCCGGCACCGTCGCCGTGGCCTTCACCGCGTCCGCTCCCGGCCAGGTCCGCCTGGCCAACGGCGAGACCTGGAGCGCCCGCATCGCCGCCGACGCCACCGACCGCACACCGCCGCTCGGGACCCCTGTGGTCGTCGAGTCGATCGAGGGGTCGACAGCCGTCGTCCGCCTCGGAGAAAGGGCCACCTCGTGACCATCTCAGCCGGGACGATCGCTCTGCTCGTCCTCATCCTGGTCGTCGTCATCTTCGTGATCGTCGTCCTGTCCCGCGCGATCCGCATCGTGCCGCAGGCGTCCGCGGGCATCGTCGAGCGACTCGGCAAGTACCACAAGACCCTCAACCCAGGGTTGAACCTCCTGGTCCCCTTCATCGACCGGCTCCGCCCGCTGCTCGACATGCGTGAGCAGGTCGTCTCGTTCCCGCCGCAGCCGGTGATCACCGAGGACAACCTGGTCGTCTCCATCGACACCGTCGTGTACTTCCAGGTGACCGACGCCCGCGCCGCGACGTACGAGATCGCGAACTACCTCGGTGCCGTCGAGCAGCTCACGACCACCACGCTCCGCAACGTCGTCGGTGGCCTCAACCTCGAAGAGGCCCTGACGAGCCGCGACAACATCAACGGCCAGCTGCGCGTCGTCCTCGACGAGGCGACCGGCAAGTGGGGCATCCGCGTCGGTCGTGTCGAGCTCAAGGCGATCGAGCCGCCCGTGTCCATCCAGGACGCCATGGAGCAGCAGCTCCGTGCCGAGCGCAGCCGTCGTGCCGCGATCCTGCAGGCCGAGGGCACGAAGCAGTCGCAGATCCTCGAGGCCGAGGGCCAGCGGCAGGCCGCCATCCTCGCGGCCGAGGGTGACGCGAAGGCACAGGTCCTGCGCGCCGAGGGAGAGGCCCAGGCGATCGCGACCGTCTTCGAGGCGATCCACACCGGTGACCCCGACGAGAAGCTGCTGTCCTACCAGTACCTGCAGACCCTGCCGAAGATCGCCGAGGGCACCGCGAACAAGCTCTGGATGATCCCGAGCGAGTTCACCGAGGCGCTCTCCGGCATCGCCAAGGGCTTCAGCACCGGTCGGACCGGTGGTGGGTCCGCTGCGGGTGGTGCGGGTGGCTCCGACTTCCTGTCGCGCATCTCGAAGCTCGCGAACGAGAGCCTGGCGAACACGACGGCAGCAGCCAGCGCGGACGCCGCCATGCCGCGGGCCGACGCCACCGCGGCGGACATCGTGCCCGAGTCCGACCTCGACGCCCGGCTCGCCGAGTCGAACCGCAGCGTCGACGCGCACCTGGCGGCCGCCGACGACGCAACCGCCCAGCAGACCGACGTCACGCTCGACAAGCCCGCCGACGCCCCGGGCACCGCGGCCAGCTCGGCCGACGACGCCTCCGGTCACCGCACCAGCGACGGGTCCGGTCGCCGCTGACCCCGTGCACGAACGACGACGCCCGCCCCGGTCGAACCGGAGCGGGCGTCGTCGTGTGGTGTGGTCAGGCGCCGCGTCGGGCGCGGAGGAACTGCAACCGCTCCTCGAGGAGCTCCTCGAGTTCCTCGCGCGAACGCCGTTCGAGCAGCATGTCCCAGTGGGTACGAGGTGCCTTGACGTCCTCTGCGGCGACCTCGACGGGGATGCCGTCGTCACCGAGCAGCCGGCCCTCGCGACCCGAGCGCGGCTCCGACCAGGTCTGCGGGACGTCCGCGTCGGCGGAGAAGACGATGTCGAACGTCTCCCCCGATTCCGTCTGGTAGACCGCGCGCTTGCGATCCGAGAGCTCGACGCCCTCTTCGCTCTGGAGGCTCTGACTCCCGAGCCGCATGCCGCGGAGACTCCGATCAGCCATGTGTGTGCTCCTCTCGCTCGTCTACCCCTCCACAACACTGTCCCACGCGGGGTCGTTCCCGACCCGGCGCATTCACAGTCCGTTCCCAGTGGGTGGGCGCGGCGACGGCCCGGCACAGGTCGGTTCAGCGGCGGAGGCGACGACCCCACGGGGCGCAGGCGAGCAGGACGAGCAGCCCGCCGAGTGAGAGCAGCAACGCGATCGAACCCGACGCGAGCGACGCCGGCGTCGTCGAGGTGCCGAGGGGCACGTCCGTGATCATCGACGTCGCGGTGTACGCGGGCACCCGGTCGATGGTGCGACCGGTCGGGTCGATGACCTGCGAGGCACCCACCGTCGAGATGTTGACGAGCGAGCGTCCGGTCTCGACCGCGCGCATGCGGGCGATCTCGAGCTGCTGCAGGTTCTCGTCCGTCCCGGAGAAGTCCGCGTTGTTCGTCTGCGCGAAGATCACCTGCGCTCCCCCGCGCACCATGTCCGTGGCGAGCCCGTCGTCGACGACGTCGAAGCAGATCGCGATGCCCGCACGGACACCGGCGACGGACAACACGTTCGGCTTCGTCCCCGGGGTGTAGTCACGCTGCAGCAGCCCGATCAGCGAGGGCGCGAGCTTCGAGAAGAACCACCGGTCCGGCACGTACTCGCCGAACGGCACGGGACGCTTCTTGTCGTAGGACGACTGCCAACCGTCCGCGGTCCACACGAACGAGGTGTTGTGCAGCACCCCCGAGGACGTCTGGGTGATCGCACCGGCGACGATCGGCGCACCCACGGAGTCGACCACCGAGTCGAGCGCCGACGCGATGACCGGCTCGCGCCGCGGGTCGTACTCGGCGGACGCCTCCGGCCAGACGACGACGTCGACGCCCCGGGCCTCGATGTCCGTGGCGGCGACCTGCGACGCCAGCACGTCGCCCGGCTCCGCTCGGTCGAAGTACCCGGCCGGCCCGTTCCCCTGCACGGCCTCGACCCGGATGGTGCCGTCGGTCGTCGCAGGCCAAGCCGGCACGGCGAGCACGGCCGCGACCAGCAGCCCGGCCGTGGCCACCCGCACCGGCACGCGCACCCGCGCCCCGGGCGTGCGCGGCACGACGAGGGCGAGCGACACCACGACGGCGACGCAGTACACCACGACGAAGCTCAACCCGAGGATCCCGACCCAGGCAGCAAGGTGCGTGAAGGGACCCTGCGACTGCGACAGTCCGACCCGTCCCCACGCGAAACCGCCGTACGGCCAGCTCCCCGAGAACCACTCGCGTCCGGTCCACAGTGCGGCGACGACGGCCGGGAGGCCCCACACACGCCCGGCGGACGAGGTCACCACGCGGGCGACCCACCGGTACGCGAGGGCGATGGCCACGATGCCGAGGGCGAAGAACGCCGCCTCGAAGAGCGCCAGCGCGAGCCACGGGACCGGCCCCAGGTACCGCCCGGCCCACGAGATCGCGGGGACGAAGAACGCGGCGCCGGCGACGTACCCGAGCCAGGCGGCCCGGCGGGCACGCTGGCCCATCGCCGCGAGCAGCAGGCAGGCGAGCGCCGGGTAGGTGAGGAACCACCAGCCCGGCGACGGGAACGACAGCGCGAACAGCAGCCCACCGATGACGGCGAGCGGCAGCGCCGAACCGAGCGGCAGCGCGGCGAACGGACCGTCCGCGACCGCCCCGCGGCCGAGGCGAGCACGCACCCCGCGCACACCGGTCTCCGGAACCCGCACCGTGCCTCCCGTCAGACCGCTGCGTAGGCGACGATGCCGCGGCGCACCGCGTCGGTCGCACGTCGGGCGGTCTGGGCGAGGTCGTCGTCACCGGCGTTCCGGATCTGGTCGAGCAGGTCGATGACCTGCTTCGACCAGCGGACGAAGTCACCGGCGGGCAGGTCGAGGGTGCGCAGGACGTCGTCGAGGGCCGAGCCGGACGCCCAGCGGAACATGCCGACCGCCATCGCCGGGGTGGGCGGCTGCGAGCCCGCCAGGCGGGCGTCGCGCTCGATGTCGTCGAGGCGCGACCAGATCGTCAGGGTCTCGTCGAGCGCCGGACGGAAGGCACCACGCGGCAGGGCGTGCTCAGTACCGGGGGCGTCGTCGCGACGGGGCTGGTAGATGATCGTGGCGGCCATCGCGGCGAGCTGCGCCGGCGTGAGGTCCTTCCAGACCCCCGCCTCGAGGCACTCGGCGACGAGCAGGTCGCGGTCACCGTAGATGCGCTGCAGACGACGGCCGCCCGCGGCGACCGTGGCCTCGCCGTTGCCGGCGTCGACCAGGTACCCGAGCTGCAGGAGCACGTCGGTGACCCGGTCGAACGTGGTCGCCACGGCACCGGTGCGGGACCGGATCTGCTGGACCAGCTTGTCGTTGACGCGCTTGAGCTTCCACCAGCGCTCGGCCCACCGGGCGTGCGCCTCGCGGTCGGGGCAGGCATGGCAGGGGTGCCGCTGCATCTTGCGGCGGACCTCGGTGATCGCGGCCTGCCGCTCCTGGCGCGCACCGTGCGAGGCCTCGCGCCCACCGGGCACGTTCGAGCGCTCGAGGTCGGAGAGCTCGCGACGGAGCGCCGCGTACTCGGTGAAGTCGCCGAGGTGGCACTGCATCGCCTCGCGGTAGCCCTCGAGCGACTCCTGCTGCGACCGCACCTTGCGGGCCAGGTCCACCACGGACCGGTCGGCCTGGAACTGCGCGAACGAGGTCTCGAGCACCTCGCGCGTGCGCTGCCGTCCGAACTGGTCGATCAGGTTGACGGCCATGTTGTACGTCGGCTTGAACGACGAGTTGAGCGGGTACGTCCGCCGGCTGGCGAGCGAGGCGACGGCCTGCGGGTCGAGCCCGTCGGTCCACTGGATGACCGAGTGCCCTTCGACGTCGATGCCGCGGCGGCCGGCGCGACCGGTGAGCTGCGTGTACTCCCCCGGCGTGATCGGCACCCGGGCCTCGCCGTTGAACTTCTCGAGCTTCTCGAGCACGACGGTGCGAGCCGGCATGTTCACGCCGAGCGCCAGGGTCTCGGTCGCGAAGACGACCTTGAGCAGCTTGCGCTGGAAGAGGTTCTCGACGACCTCCTTGAACGCCGGGAGCATGCCGGCGTGGTGCGCGGCGACCCCGCGCTCGAGCCCCTCGAGGAACTCCCAGTAGCCGAGGACGGCGAGGTCCTCGTCGGGCAGGGTGCGGCAGTGGTACTCCGCGGTCTCGCGGATCTCGTTGCGCTCCGGCAGCGTGGTGAGCGACAGCCCGGAGCGCAGGACGTTCCGGACGCCCTGGTCGCACCCGGCGCGACTGAACACGAAGAAGATCGCGGGCAGCAGCATCCGCTCGTCGAGCATGTGCGCGATGCGCTCGCGGTGCAGCTTCTCGGTCCGCGGCCCACGGCGGTCGTGGTAGCCGCCGCGGCCCCGGCCCCCGCGGTGTCCGCCGCCGTGCCGCTCGCTGCGCGAGGCACCGCCGACCAGCCGGAGCAGCTCCGGGTTCACCCGGTTCGTCGCCGCGGCGCCGCTCGAGTCGAACAGGTCGACCATCTTCGACCCCACGAGCACGTGCTGCTCGAGCGGCACCGGACGGTCCTCGGACACGATCACGTCGGTCTCGCCGCGGACGGTCTGCAGCCAGTCGCCGAACTCCTCGGCGTTGGACACCGTCGCGCTGAGCGAGACGAGCCGGACCTCGGTCGGGAGGTGCAGGATCACCTCTTCCCACACCGCACCGCGGAACCGGTCGGCCAGGTAGTGGACCTCGTCGAGGACCACCCACGCCAGGTCGTCGAGCAGGTCGGAGTCCGCGTAGATCATGTTGCGGAGGACCTCGGTGGTCATCACCACGACGCGGGCCCGCGGGTTGACGTTCGTGTCACCGGTGAGCAGCCCGACCTCGGTCTCGCCGTACTCCTCGACGAGCTCGGCGTACTTCTGGTTGCTCAGCGCCTTCATCGGCGTCGTGTAGAACACCTTCGCCGTCGGCTGCCGCATCGCGAGCCAGATGGCGAACTCGGCGACGATGGTCTTGCCCGCACCGGTCGGCGCGGCCACCAGCACGCTCCGGCCCTGGTCGAGCGAGTCGCAGGCGGCGAACTGGAACGGGTCGAGGTCGAACCGCAGGTCGGAGCGGAACAGTTCGAGGTTGCGGGACCGGTTGCGCACCTTCGCCGCAGCGAAGCGCTCGGCGGCGCTGAGCTCGGCGGCGGTCACAGGCCGTACTCCTCGTCGAGCTTGGCCTGCCGCTTCGCGAGCCGACGGTCGTGGATCCACGTGATGGCACACGCGGCGAGGTACAGCACCGTCATCGGGATCGCCAGCAGGAACATCGAGATGAGGTCGGCGCTCGGCGTGACGATCGCGCAGAACACCAGGATGCAGATGATCGCGATGCGCCACGACTTCAGGATGGCCTTCGCGCTGAGTACCCCGACGAAGTTGAGCAGGACGAGGAAGACCGGCAGCACGAACGCGATGCCGACCGCCACGATGAGCTTGATGACGAAGTCGTAGTAGGCCTTCGCGTCGACGATCGAGGTGTCCTGCGTCGACACGAAGCTGCCGAGGATCGTGACCACGTGCGGCAGGATGTACCACCCGAAGAAGCACCCGCCGAAGAACAGCGGGATCGCGGTGCCGAGGAAGCCCCACACGTACTGCTTTTCGCGCCGGACCAGTGCCGGCACGATGAACGCCCAGATCTGGTACAGCCACACCGGGCTCGAGATGACGACACCGATCGTGATCGCGATCTGCAACCGCAGGTCGAAGGCCCCGGTGATCATCGGGAAGTTCAGCTCGGCCGTGTGCCCGCCGACCTCGGCCAGCTGGGTGACCGGGGCGCGCAGCGCGTCGAGCACGAACGGCGTGAGGAACCACCCACCGATCGCGGCGGCGACCACTGCGACGACGGCGCGGAACAGCCGGTTGCGCAGCTCGATGAGGTGCTGCCCGAGCGACATGCGGCCTTCGGCGTCGGTCTGCTGGCGCCCCTGCCGCTTCGCTCGCCCGCGCGCGGTCGTCGAAGCCATGCGTCGATCTTACGGTGTCGGGACCGACAGTCCGGCGCGCTCGGTGGGAACGCACATGGGACCCTCGGCGGGGCGGGCGTGCGCGGGTGTGCGGTGGTGCCGGTGTGCAGATGTGCGGGTGTGCGGTGGTGCGGTGGTGTGCTGTTCTGCGCGAGGTGTGCTGTTTCGCGCGTGGAGGGAAGTTTCGTGTCTGGTGGGCAGGAGCCGCTCCGGCACCGGGCCCGGGATTCCTTCCCATCGCACGTGGAGTGGGAGGCGGGATTGCGCGTAGTGGGCAGGAACTCGGAACTTCCTATGCGCGGAACTGCTCCCTACGCGCGGAACGACCACCCGCAAGCAACGACCACTCCGCGGCGAGCAGCCCCGCGCCTGGCGGCACCGGTGTTCGAGACCACGAGTGCCGCGCAGCCCGACGGTCCTTCCCATCGCACGTGGAGTGGGAAGCGGAATCGCGCGTGGTGAGCAGGAATTCAAGACCTCCTACGCGCGGAACTGCTCCCCACGCGCGCAACGACCACCCGCGGCGAGCAGCCCCGCGCCCGGCGGCACCTGTCTTCGCCACCACAAGTGCCGCGCGGCCCGACGGTCCTTCCCATTGCGCGCGCAGTAGGAAGCGGGATCGCGCGTGGTGAGCAGGAACTCGGGACCTCCTACGCGCGGAACTGCTTTCCACGCGCGGAACGACCTTCAACGCGCAAAACTGTCCCGAAGAGCCAGAACCTCAGCCCGCGTCGAGCGCCGCGGCCGCGAAGTCGCGCACGGCGGCGCGGGCGGCCGGCGGGTCGAGGACCACCGCGCGGCCGGGCAGCCCCGCCACGAGCCGCACCACCCCGTCGAACCCGTGCGACGCCGCGAGGCGGATGCGGACCCGGCCGTCGGCGTCGGGGGCGTCCGCGGTGTCGGCAAGGAAGTCCGCCACCAGGGGCAGCGAGGACGAGTCGAGCTCGACCGTCACGATGACGTCCTCGGCGGACTGCTGGAAGAGCGTGTCCGGCATGACGACCTGGTCGACGGTCTTCTCCACCGCACGGTCGTCGACCTGCACGGCGGACATCCGGTCGAGCCGGAAGGTGCGGAGCGCCTGGCGGTCGAGGTCCCACGCGCGGAGGTACCAGTCGGTGTCGATGGACTCGACCCGGAGCGGGTCCACGCGGCGGGTGCCGCCGCGGGAGCGCGGTCCGACGTACTCGAACGAGAGCCCCTTGCCGTCGGCCATCGCCCGTCGGATGGTGGCGAGTGCGACGTCGTGCAGGTCCTGGCCGACGGCGACGGTCGACGTGGCACCGCCGGCACCGCGGGACAGCTTGGCCATGAGGGCGCGGATGGCGTCGCGGTCGGCGGCCTCGGGCAGGGCAGAGAGGTACTGCAGGCCGGCGATGAGGGCGGAGGCCTCGCGGGCGGAGAGCCGCGGCGAGTCGTCGATCGCGACGAGGTTCGTCAGCACGATCATGTCGTTCTGGTCGAAGTCGTCCCAGGCGATGTCGAACAGGTCGCCGTGCTGGTACTGCATCGTCTCGCCGGGCACGCCGGACACCGCGATGAGCTCGACCGCACGGCGGATGCGGGACTCGGGCACCCCGAAGTGGCGGGCGGCCTCGGCGACGGAGACACGCTCGCGGTCGATCAGGTACGGCACGAGGGACAGCAGGAACGCGAGCTTGTCCTGCGCCTGCAGGGGCTGGGCGTCAGCCACGGGCGGGTTCCTCTCCGGCATCGGGGGTCGCGTGGTCGTCGACGAGGGCGCGGAGCCGGTCGAGCACGCGTGCGCGCAGGTCGTCGGGTTCGAGCACCCGGACCTCGGGCCCGAAGGCGGCGAGCTCCTCGGCGAGGATCTGCGGGTCGACGTGGTGGAGCACGAGCGAGCCGTCCGCGTCGGTCTCGGTGTCCCGTCGTCGGGTGAGGCGGCGTTCGGCGTCCGACCCGGGGGTCACCGCGATCCGCGCCGTGCGGGTCGCCCAGATGCGCTCGAGCCCGGCGAGGGTGCGTTCCGCCGCGCCGGCCGGGGCGGTGTGCTGCCCGACGGCGTACTGGGAGACTGGTCCGACGATCCGCGAGAGCAGGTAGTTCTTGTCCGAGTCGGTCGCGAACTCGTGCGCCGCGAGCATCCAGCGGCCGCCGTGCTGCACGAGGGCGAGCGGGGCGACGTCGCGCCGACGTGCGGCGTGCTGGCCGGGGGTGATGTAGTCGAAGCGGACGGCCGCGGCGCGGTCGAGTGCGGAGCGCAGCGGTTCGAACGCGGCGTCGCGGGCGCGGAGCCGGGGCGCGTAGGCGTCGACGCCGAGCTGGAGTGCGCCGTCGTCGTCCTCGGCACCGGCCGACCGCACCTTGAGCAGCCCGCGGCGCGAGTCGGCGGAGAGCGCGCCCTCGCGCCACGCCATCGCCGCGAGCGACAACAGAGCCGACTCGTCGGGGGTGAAGCGGACGTCGACGGGCAGGTCGTACTCGCCCTTCGGGATCCGGTAGCGCAGCGTCTGGTTGTTGCCCGCCGCGCCGGGGGTCTCGATCGTCTCGAGCGGGATGCCGAGCTCGCGGACGTCGTCCTTGTCGCGCTCGAACTGGCGCTCGAGCGAGGCGTTGTCGCCGCCGGCGGTGAAGCGCTGCCGGTAGCCCTGCACGTTCGCCAGGATCTCGCCCTTGGTCAGCCCCGACTCCGTCGAGAGCAGCGCGAGCACGAGGCTGAACAGCCGCTCCTCGGCGGGCACACGGGGCACACGGGTCGCTGGCACGAGCCGATCCTACGGCAGCGCGGGTGCACCGGAGTGCACCCGCGCCGCGGTCGGTGGACGGTGCGGACGGGTCAGTTCGACAGCGATCCGAGCAGGTCGATGACGTACACGTCGACGGCGCCCTGCTCGTGCACGACGGCCAGGACCTGGTCCCCGACACGGTGGCCGACGAGGGCCTTCCGGACGCCCTCGGGGTTGAGCTGGCCCTTGGCGAGCGAGACGACCTGCGCACCCGCGCCGCCGGTCCAGCTCGAGCCCGTGGCGTCGGCGCCGACGGTCCACGGGACGACCAGGGCCTTGATCACCGCGTTGTCCTTCTCGGTGAGCACCTTGCCCGAGCCCTTGCGCAGCAGGTGGACCTCGTCCGAGGTCGGGGCGTCCCACGACGGGATCGTCACGCCCGGGGCGCCCGAGGGGGCGAGGACGACGGCCGGCATGCGGTCACCGGCGAGCTGCGGGGTGCCGGTCGCGCGGGCGTCGAAGGCGCGCTGCACGTCGATGACGGCGATCGCGGCGGACTCCGCCTTGCCGGTCGACGTCGCCGGGGCACCGTTCGCCGGGTTGTTCACCGCGCTCTTCGGCAGCGCGACGGCGAGCCGGTCACCGACGTGCGCGCACTCGACGGCCTCGCCGAGCGCGCCGTACGTGCTCGCACCCGCGGTGATCGGTGCCACCTGGTTCGTGTAGCCGCTCGTCGAGGCGACCTCGCCGTTCTTGCCGTCGAGGATCGTGTACGCGATCTGCACCGGGGTGCCCTCGTCGACCTGGCGGCCGTCGCCGTGGCGGAGGACGGACACCTGCGTGCCCTTCGTGGTGAGGCCGTTCGGGATCGACACCTTCGGCTCCTTGCCGAACGCGCCCGTCGCCGTCACGGCCGCGGAGGCGTCGCCGGGAGCGGCACAGCTCGAGGGGGTGGTGCCGGCGCCGTTCGAGGCGCACGCCGTCAGCGAGACCGCGAGACCGATGGTGACCAGGAGTGCGGGGATGGTGCGCACGGACCCTCTTTCCGTTCGATGCAGGACGGGCACGCCGTCAGCCTACCGTTCGTCCTCGTCGGGTCCGGACGACACCGCACCGGCGGGAGCCGCACCCGAGGCAGCCTCGGCCGCCGCCACCTTCCGGGCCTGCGCTGCCGACTGCCGCGCGACCTTGCGAAGCTTCTTGTCGCTCGTCGCCCGCTCGCCGACCGCGCCGGGGGTCCAGGCCTCGACGTCCTCGTCGGAGAACTCGGCCTTGCCCGCGCGGCGCTTCAGGTTCGGCAGCACGGTGCCGTCCGCCAGGCGACGCGCCGTGACGAGGAAGCCGGTGTGCCCGACCATCCGGTGGTCCGGCCGGACCGCGAGGCCCTCGACGTGCCAGGTGCGCACCAGGGTCTCGCTCGGCATCGGGTCGGTGAAGCGGCCGGTGTCGCGCAGGGCCTCGGCGGTGCGCGACAGCTGGGTGACGGTCGCGACGTAGCAGACGATGAGGCCGCCGGGCACGAGGGCGTCCGCCGCAGCGTCGACGCACTCCCACGGGGCGAGCATGTCGAGCACGACGCGGTCGACGCTCTGCTCCTCGACGGCGTCGGGCAGCTCCTCGACGAGGTCGCCGACGGTCACCGACCAGTTGTCCGGCACGGCACCGAGGAAGGTGCCGACGTTGCCCTTCGCGATCGCCGCGAACTCCTCGCGGCGCTCGAACGACTGCAGCCGGCCGGTCGGGCCGATCGCCCGGAGCAGGAACAACGACAGGGCGCCGGAACCGACACCGGCCTCGACCACGCGGGCGCCGGGGAAGACGTCCGCGAAGGCCACGATCTGCGCCGCGTCCTTCGGGTAGACGATCGCGGCGCCGCGCGGCATCGACATGACGTAGTCGTTGAGCAGCGGCCGCAGCGCCAGGTACTCGTCGCCGGTGCTCGCCCGGATGACGGAACCGTCGGGCTGCCCGATGACGTCATCGTGCCGGAGCACGCCGCGGTGCGTGTGGTACTCCCCCGCGGTCTCGAGCGACAGCGTCGTGAGCTTGCCCTTCGGACCGGTGAGCTGCACACGGTCGCCGGCCCGGAACGGGCCGCGCGGCGGGGTGTGCGGGGCGCCGCCCGCGGTGTGCGGGAGCGCTGCGGTCGGGTCCGTGGTCGGTTCTGTGGCCGGACGGGAGGCGCGGCTCGCGTCCGCCTCGTCGCGTGCGTCGTCGGCGTGGCTCATCGGGCGACCTCCTCGGTGTCCGCAGCGTGCGCCGGGTCCGGCACCGCGCCTCCCGTCGATCCGCCCCGTGCGGTCAGGGCCGGCGTCGTCAACTCGACCAGACGGTCCACGTCGACCCCGGCGAGCGAGGTGAGGTGCACGTCGCCGCCGCCGATCTCGGACAGCGGGACGATGTGCTCGACGGCGACCGTGACGGCGCCGGAGGCGACGGCCGAGGCGACGCCGGTGGCGGAGTCCTCGATCGCGACGCACGCGGTCGGCTCGACGCCGAGCTGCGCGGCGGCGGACAGGTAGGCGTCCGGGTGGGGCTTCGGGCGGTCGACGTCGTCGCCGGCGACCACGACCCGGAAGCCACGCTCACCCAGAGCCTCCGCGATGACGAGTGCCATCTTGCGACGGGACATCGTGACGAGGGCGGTCGGGATGCCGCGGGCGTGCAGCTCCTCGACGAGCTCACGGGCACCCGGGCGCCACGGCAGTTCGCCGCCGCGCAGGCGCTCCATCACGTAGTCGGTCATCCACTCGACGATCTCCTCGACCTCCATGTCGACGCCCTTGTCGCGCAGGATCTCGCCGGAGCGTTCGAGACCGCTGCCGACCAGGGCGAGGCCCTCGGCGTGGGTCCACTCGACGCCGTAGCGCCCGGTGAGCTCGACCTGGGACCGCTGCCAGATCGGCTCGGTGTCGACGATCGTGCCGTCCATGTCCCACAGGACGGCTGCGGGCAGGACGGGGGCAGGAGGATGCTCGGTCACGGGCGACGAGTCTACCGGGGGCGTTCCGCTGGGCGCGGACGCACGCGGCCGGGCGGGACGCCTGGGCCTACAGTGGATGCCTGAATCGTGTCCGGCCGGGAGCGCCCGTCGCCCCGCCCCGCTCCGCGCCACCACCAGGAGGTCCGCTCCGTGCCACAGCACTCACCCTTCAGCGACGGTCGACTGCTCGTCGTCGCCTTCGAGGGCTGGAACGACGCCGGCGAGGCCGCGAGCGGACTCGCCCGACGCATCGTCGAGTCGCTCGACCTCGACGAGCTGCGTGAACTCGACGGCGAGCGGTACGTCGACTACCAGTTCAACCGGCCGACCGTCGGTCCCGACGAGAACGGCGACCGCGGCGTCCAGTGGCCGCGCATCGTGCTGCACGGCCCCGGCGCCGAGGGCCGCCCCGTGATCGGTGCGACCGGCTCCCCCACCGACCGCGACGTCTTCGTGCTCGTCGGCCCGGAGCCCTCGCGCACCTGGCGCGGATTCTGCGCCGAGATCATCGACCTGGCCGACGTGTACTCGATCGACGCCGTGGTCTTCGTCGGTGCGATGCTCGCCGACGTCCCGCACACCCGTCCGATCTCGGTGTTCGTGTCGAGCGAGGACGCCGGCGTCCGTGCGGCGTTCGACGTCGACCGCTCGTCGTACGAGGGCCCGACCGGCATCCTCGGCGTCCTCGCCGACGCGATGGACAAGGCCGGGCTCACCACCCTGTCCCTCTGGGCGTCGGTGCCGCACTACGTGCACAACTCACCCTCGCCCAAGGCGACGCTCTCGCTGCTCGACAAGATCGAGGAGCTCACGGACGTCACCGTGCCGCGCGGGTCCCTGCTCGACGACGCGACGGAGTGGGAGGAGGGCATCGACGCCCTCGCCGCCGACGACGAGGACATGGCCTCGTACATCGGCCAGCTCGAGCAGGCGCGGGACACCGTCGACTCGCCCGAGGCCTCGGGCGACGCCATCGCGCAGGAGTTCGAGCAGTACCTCCGTCGGCGCGAGCGCAAGGACGGCAAGGACGGCGGCACCGCCGGCGGCGAGGGCCCCTGGCGCCCGCCGCAGCCCCCGCAGTAGGGCGAGGGGCAGCCGGCCGGGGCTGAGGTCGCACTTCGGCCCCCATCCGGCTGCTCGATCCGGGCCGAATTGCGATCTCACCGGTGCCGGCGGCGCGCCATCCGGCGCTGGCGGGCGCCGAGGTCGCACGAACTGCCGCCCGCGGCGCCGGCGGGCGGCACCTTGCGCGACCTCGGTGGCACGCGTGCGGCACGTCGTGCCCACTCGGCGGGCGGGAGGCGCCCGATGGGCGTAGCCCGGGCCTCCCACCCGAAGCTCGGCGCGCGGGCGCCGGCGGGCGCCGAGGTCGCACGAACTGTCGCCTACAGCGCCTCCACGCGCGCCGGCCACCGCCGAGGTCCCACGAACTGTCGCGTGCGGCGCCGGCGGGCGACACGTTGCGCGATCTCGGCGACCAGCACGCGGCGCGTCGGGACCACTCGCGGGCGGGAAGCGCTTGACGGGGGCGACCGGGGCCTCCCGCCCGACGCTCATCGCACGCCGGCAGGCAGGCCCGCCGCCGGGCACGCGCGCCGGCATGCGCCGAGGTCGCACGAACTGTCGCCTGCGGCGCTGGCAGGCGGCACCTTGCGCGATCTCGGCGGTACGCAGGCGGCGCGTCGTGACCACTCGGCGGGCGGGAGGCGCCCGACGGGAGGCGACACGGGCCTCCCGCCCGATGCTCGGCGCGCACCGGCTCCGCGCACCGGCTCCGCGCGCACCGGCTCCGTGCACGCCGCCTCCACGCGCGCCGGCCACCGCCGAGGTCGCACGAACTGTCGCGTGCGGCGCCGGCGGGCGTCACCTTGCGCGACCTCGGCGACCGGCACGCGGCGCGTCGCGGCCACTCGGCGGGAAGGAGCCGGACGGAGGACCGACGGAGCCGGACGGCTGCCGGACGGGACGCGCGCGGCGGAGCCGTCCCGGGCCTTCCGTCCGTCCGACCGTCAGCCCAGGCGGATGCCGAGCAGGGCGTCGACCAGGTCGACGAGCTCGGGCGTGACCGCGGTGCCGCCCGCGATCGCGGTGTCGACCGCGGCGACGGCTCCCGGGGTGTCGAGGTCGTCTGAGACGCGTGCGCGGATGCGGGCCGCCACGTCAGCGGCGTCGTCGGCGTGTCCCGCGGCCGAGCCGGAGGCCCAGGCGTCCCAGCCCGCGAGCCGCGTGGTGGCGCTCGTGAGCTCGGTGTCGAACCACTCCCAGTCGTCGGAGTACTTGTGCGAGAGCAGTGCGAGGCGGATCGCCCGGGGGTCCGCACCGTCGTCGAGCAGCCCGCGCACGGTGACGAGGTTGCCGAGCGACTTCGAGATCTTCGTGCCCTGGTACGCGATCATGCCGGTGTGCACGTAGGCATGCGCGAGGGGCTGGTGCGCGAGCGCGGCGGCGTGGCCGGCGCTCATCTCGTGGTGCGGGAAGACGAGGTCACTGCCGCCGCCCTGCACGCTGATCGGCAGGCCGAGGCGGTCACCGGCGATGACGCTGCACTCGATGTGCCAGCCGGGGCGTCCGGGGCCGATCTCGGTGTCCCAGGACGGTTCGCCCTCGCGCGCGGCGCGCCAGAGCAGTGGGTCGAGCGGGTCCCGCTTGCCGGGGCGCTCCGGGTCGCCGCCGCGCTCGGCTGCGAGTGCCAGCATGGTGTCGCGGTCGAGACCGCTCTCGTCGCCGAGCTTCCACGACTCGGTCGGGCGGTTCACGTCGAAGTACAGGTCGTCGCCCTCGGCGCCGTCGGTCGGCACCTCGTAGGCGTAGCCGGTCTCCTGCAGGAACGAGACGGCCTCGGCGACGCGGTCGACCTGGTCGGTGACGGCCACGAAGTCGTCGGGTGGCAGGATCCGGAGCGACTCCATGTCGCGTCGGAACAGGTCGATCTGCGAGGCGGCGAGCTCGCGCCAGTCGACGCCGTCGCGGGCGGCGCGCTCGAGCAGCGGGTCGTCGACGTCCGTGACGTTCTGCGCGTACTCGACGTCGAGCCCGGCGTCGCGCCAGGCGCGGCCGAGCGTGTCGAACGCCAGGTAGGTCGCCGCGTGCCCGAGGTGGGTCGCGTCGTAGGGGGTGATCCCGCACACGTAGAGCGCCGCGCGGTCCTCGCCACGGCTCGGGTCGACCGGCTTGCCGGTGGCCGTGTCGTGGACGACGGGTCGCGGCGCCGCACCGGCGACGTCGGGAAGGGAAGGGGCCTGCCAGGCCCTCACGGCTGGATCACTCCGAGCGACAACAACACGATCAGAACGATACCCAGTGCGATCCGGTAGACCACGAAGGGCATGAAGCTCCGCTTGCTGATGTAGTTCATGAACGCCGCGATGACGACGAAGCCGACGAGGAACGCCACCACCGTCGCGATGAGCGTGTCGGCGATGCCGAACGGCGCGCCGGTGTCACCGAGGCTCGTCGCGGCCTCGTACAGGCCGGACAGGAACACGGCGGGCACGGCGAGCAGGAACGCGAACCGAGCGGCGGCCGGCCGGGTGTAGCCGAGTGCGAGGCCCATCGACACGGTGGCGCCGGACCGCGAGACGCCGGGGACGAGCGCGAGCACCTGCGCCAGGCCGATGAGCACGCCCCCGCCGAACGTCATGTGCTCGATGCGGCGTTCCTTGCGGCCGACGCGGTCGAGCACGCCGAGCACGACGCCGAAGACGATGAGCACGATCGCGACGATCCAGAGCGACCGGAAGGTGGTCTCGATGGAGTCCTTGAGCAGCAACCCGGCGACGCCGATCGGGATGGTGCCGATGATCACCAGCCAGCCGAGCCGGACGTCCGGGTCGCCCTTCGGCACGTCTCGTCGGAACAGCGAGCGGAACCACCGCCCGATGATCCGGGTGATGTCCTTCCAGAAGTAGATGAGCACCGCGGTCTCGGTGCCGAGCTGCGTCACCGCGGTGAAGGCCGCCCCGGGGTCCTTCGCGTCGGGCAGGAACAGCCCGACGATGCGCAGGTGGGCGCTGGACGAGACCGGCAGGAACTCGGTGAGCCCCTGGACGAAGCCGAGGAAGATCGCCTCGAGGATGTGCATCGCACGGGCCTTTCGGGGTGCAGTGGATCAGGACACCGCCCGGAGGCGACCATGCAAGATATCAGTACGTGGCGAAGAGGTCGCCGAGGACGCGCCGCCCGAACGCGAGCGCATCGAGCGGCACCCGCTCGTCGACGCCGTGGAACATCGCCGGGAAGTCGACACCGGCGGGCAGCTTCAGCGGGACGAAGCCGTAGCCCGCGATGCCGAGGGTCGACAGGGCCTTGTTGTCGGTGCCGCCGGACAGCAGGTACGGCAGCACCGGCGCCCCGGGGTCGTGCCGGCCGAGGACGTCGCGGACGGCGTCGACCAGGGGGCCGCCGAAGTCCTGCTCGAGGCCGACGTCGCGGAACGAGGTCACGACCTCGACCTCGTCGCCGGCCAGTTCGCGGACGCGCGCGAGCACGGCGTCCTCGTCGCCGGGCAGGCAGCGGATGTCCACCAGGGCCTCGGCGGTGTCCGGGATGACGTTGTGCTTGTACCCGGCGGTGAGCACCGTCGGGTTGGACGTGGTGTGCAGTGCCGCGTGGATGAACCGCGACGCGGACCCGGTGGCCAGGGCGACCTCGTCCGGGCCGGTCACCGCCGGGTCGACGCCGAGGAACCGGGCGACCTCGGCGACCATGGCGTCGGTCGTGGCGGAGAGGCGCACCGGCCACTCCTCGCTGCCGATGCGGGCGACCGCGGCGGCGAGCTTCGTGACGGCGTTGTCGCGGATGACGTGCGAGCCGTGCGCCGCCGTGCCGCGCGCGACGAGCTTCACCCACATGAGCGCCTTCTCGCCGGTCTGCAGCAGGTAGGCCCGCCGGTCGCCGAGGGTGATGGAGTACCCGCCGACCTCGCTGATCGCGGCGGTCGCGCCGGCGAAGACCTCGGGGTGGTGCTCGACGACGTGGTGCGAGCCGAGGACTCCCCCGGCTTCCTCGTCGGCGAAGTAGGCGATGACCAGGTCGCGCTCGGGCGCCCCCTGCGCCGCGATGACGTCCGCCAGGGACGTGAGCATCATCGCGTCCATGTTCTTCATGTCCACGGCGCCGCGACCCCACAGCGAACCGTCCCGCACGACCCCGCCGAACGGGTCGACCGTCCAGTTGGCGGGGTCCGCCGGCACGACGTCGAGATGGCCGTGCACGACGAGGGCCGGCTTGTCGCGGTCGCGGCCCGGTACCCGCGCCACGACGCTGACGCGGTCCGGCTCGGACTCGAACAGCTGCGGCTCGAGCCCCAGGCGACGCAGTTCGGCCTCGACGTAGTGCGCCGCCTCGGTCTCGCCGCGGGACTTGCCCTCGCCCCAGTTCGTGGTGTCGATGCGGATGAGGTCGCGGGCGATCGCCGCCGTGGCCTCGAGCTCGGGCACGGTCGGCTCCGGGTTCGTCATGGCTCCACGCTACCGGGCCGCACCGACCCCGACAGGAGGGCCCGCGACCCGGGACGCGCCCGGGATGCACGCCCGTGTGCAGCGTGCCCTCGGAGCCGTGCTAGTGTCTTCTCTCGGCAGGAACGCCGGGTTGCACTCGGGAAACAGACACCAGACACCCTGTCCGGGTGGCGGAATTGGTAGACGCGCTAGCTTGAGGTGCTAGTGCCCGTATTAGGGCGTGGGGGTTCAAGTCCCCCCTCGGACACAAGAAACACGAACGACACGAAGACAAGGAATGCCCCCAGGCCAGTGGCCCGGGGGCATTTCCTGGCGGGTCAGTCGCCGAGCTGCTCCGACAGCCAGGCGCGTGCACCCTCGGCGTCCTCGAACAGGCCGTCGTCCTGTGCCGCAGCGGCGGCGTCGAGGACCTCGCGGAACCGGGGCCCCGGGGTGAGTCCCGACGCGATGAGGTCCCGCCCGGTCACCAGGCGGACGCGACGCACGGCGGCGTCCGCGCGCACCACCGCGAGCCACGCCCCAGCCGCCGAGGCCGAGGACGCCGGACCCCGCCCCTGCGAGTCCGCCTCGCACACCCGTGCCCAGCACTCGGCGATCGCGACCGATCCGCCCAGGCGGCGCAGCAGCCGGCGCGCTGCGGGCACCGAGGGCGCCGCACCGTCCGTCGAGTGCACCACCATGTGCTCGCGCACGACGGCGCCGATGCGGTCGGTCACGGTCCGGGGCGCGCCGATCCGCCGCAGCAGGTCGCGGGCGGCCCGTGCTCCGGAGACCTCGTGCCCGAGACTGCGGATCCGGACGGTGCCGTCGTCACCCCGGACCGTCTGCGTGCCGTCGCCGGCCTTGCCGAGGTCGTGCAGGAGGGCCCCGAGCACCACGACGGTGCGGTCCTCCCCGGTCACCCCGTCGGCCGTGCACGCGGCAGCAGCCGCGTCCGCCGCGAGTCCCAGGTGCACGTGCACCGGCCCCTCGGGGTGCCACCGGGGGTCCTGCGGGACGTCCCGGACGGCGGCGAGCTCCGGGAAGTGCCGCTCCCACCCGGTGTCGTGGAGGACCTGGAGCGCGTGCGACTGGTGGTCGCCCCCGGCCGCCTTCCGGATCTCCGGCCACACCCGCTCCGGCGCGATCGACGGGTAGGCGTCCGCGAGCGAACGCGCGAGGTCGACCGTCGACGGGTGGACGGCGAGGTCGAACCGCGCCACGAGCTGCACCGCGCGCAGGACCCGCAACGGATCGTCGCCGAACCGTTCGGACGTGTGCCGGAGCACGCCCCGAGCGGCGTCGTCGATGCCGCCGGACGCGTCGACGTACTCGTTCGTCGCCGGGTCCCACGCGACCGCGTCGACGGTGAAGTCGCGACGCGCGGCGGCGTCGGCGAGGGCGTCGTCGTCGCCGGTCCCCGGGACCACGGCGACGTCGACGTGCACGTCGTCGAGCACGACCCGGAGCACCTCGAACCGCCGGCCGGTCGTCACGACGACCGCGCCCGCAGCACGCAGGGCGTCCACGACCGAGACCGTGTCCGCGCCGTGGACCTCGACGTCGACGTCGTGGTCGTCGTCCTCCGGGACCGCACGCCCGGCCGACCGCAACAGGGCGTCGCGGACCACGCCGCCGACCAGGAACGGGCGCCCGACGCTGCCGAGCGCCACGAGGACGGCGTCGACGGCCGTACCGACGCCCAGCGCACGTGCCGGGTCGGTGGGGCCGGGGCACCGGTGGAGACCGGTCGTGCGTCGCGCAGCGCCGCACCGGGTGCAGGAGGTGGTGGTCACGTGTGGCCTCTTCCGGGACCTCCGTGCAGCAGCACCGAGGGAGTCAGTCTGCCGCACCGGGCGCGTCGGCGCGACCACCGGACGGACGGGAGGCGCGGTGCCAGCCGGCACCGCGCCTCCTGTCCGCCCTGTCGGTGCGTCCGCTCTGCGTCAGCTCTGCGTCAGCTCTTCGACGCCTCGACGAAGTTGCGGCGCGGGTCGGTCTCCTTGATGAGGGAGGTCGCGTCGCGTCCGGAGACGGCGCCGGTGACCCAGCCGATGACGATCCGGACCTTGCGGTTCAGGGTCGGCATCGCGTACACGTGGTAGGCGCGGTGGGCGAGCCAGGCGAGCACGTTGGTCATCTTGATGCCCTTGATGTTCGCGGCACCCTTGCCGACGCCGTACGAGGCGACGGTGCCGATCGAGGGGTGGCGGTACTCCTCGAGCGGCTTGCCCGTGATCGTCGCCACGATGTTGTCGGCGGCGACGACGGCCTGACGCACGGCGTTCTGCGCGTTCGGCGGGTAGAACGCCGGCTGCTTGTCGGCGGTCAGGTCGGGGACCTGGGCCACGTCACCGAGGCCCCAGACGCCGTCGACGACCTCGTGGGTGTCCTCGGCCTCGACCTGGAGCTTCGCGTTGGCGGCGAGGTGCCCCTTCGGGCCGCGCGGCAGGTCGGAGGCGTCGAGGAGCGGGTTCGGCTTGACGCCGGCGGTCCAGACGAGCAGCCCGGTGGGGATCTCGTCGCCGTCGGACAGCGTGACGACGCCGCCCTCGGCGCTCGGCATGGTGGTCTTCAGCCGGACGTCGATGCCGCGGGCGCGGAGCGACTCGAGGGTCCACTTCGACAGCTCCGGGCCGACCTCGGGCGCGACGCGGTCGAGCGCGTCGATGAGGATCCAGCGGGGCTGCTCGCCGGCGAGCGACGGGTAGGTCGCGATGGCGGCCTGCGAGACGTCGAACAGTTCGCCGATGGCCTCGACGCCGGTGTAGCCACCGCCGACGAAGACGCTCGTGAGCAGACGACGACGCTCGTCCTCGTCGCGGGTGGCCGCGGCCTTCGCGATGTTGTCGAGGAGCTTGGAGCGGACGTAGGCGGCCTCCTCGACGCTCTTGAAGCCGACGCCGTACTCCTCGAGCCCGGGGGTCGGGAAGGTGCGCGTGACGGAACCGAGGGCGACGACGAGCTGGTCGTAGCCGAGCGTGCGGTCGTCACCGCCGGCGGTCGCGATCGAGACGGTCTTGTCGGCCGAGGAGATCGCGGTGACCTTGCCCTGGATGACCCGGGTCTTGCGCAGGGCACGACGGAGTTCGACCGTCACGTCCTTCGGGGCGATGTGACCGCCCGCGACCTCGGGCAGGAACGGCAGGTACGTGTAGTAGGTGTTCTGGTCCACCAGTGTGATCCGCATCGGCACGGTGGCCGCGTGCTTCTGCAGCTGCTTGACGGTGGAGTAGCCAGCGGAGCCGCCGCCGAGGACGAGGACGTGAGGGATCGAGTCTGCCATTCCTCCGGTCTACCGGATGACGGCCGTCAACGTCACCAGCGCCGCGCCTCTGGCGGGAATCAGCGTCGCTTCAGCCGCCACCAGGCGGTCTCGGCGAGCTCCACACCGGTGTACACACCGTGCGGGGTGCGCCGGGACTCGGTGAGCGAGAACCGTCGGAGCCGGTAGCCGCCGCCGAAGCGGTCGATGATCGCCTCGGGTGAGGACTCGGCGTCGCGCTTGACGTACCAGGTGCGGTCGTCGACCGGCTCGATCACGCCGCGGTCACCGTCGCCCACCGATGCGGGAGCGCAGCACGTCGATGCGCTTCTGGATCTGCTCGATGCTCGCCTGCGCCACGGCCGGACCGCCGCTGATCCGCCGGAGTTCGGCGTGGATCGCGCCGTGCGGCTCGTTCGAGTGGCGTGACCAGATCGACACGAGCCGGGCGAGCTCGGTGCGCTGCTCCTTGATCGTCATGTACATCGGGCGGTCCGGTTCGGCGGGCTTGGGCTGGCCGTCCTTGACGGTCCGGCCCTTCGAGCGCTTGGCCTGGGTGGCCTGCCGGGCACGCAGCAGGTCGCGCACCTGGTCGGGCTCGAGGAGCCCGGGGATGCCGATGAAGTCGAGTTCCTCGAGCGAGCCGACCTCTCCCCCGGTGCCGAACTCGCCGCCGTCGTAGAGGACGCGGTCGAACGACGCCTGCGAGTCGAGCGCCTCGAACGGCTGGACCTCGAGCAGGCTCTCGGACGCGCGGTCCTCCTTGTTGGCCTCGGCGACCATGGCGTCCTCGGGGTTGTACAACCCGTCGTCGGTGTCCTTCGGGCGGTCGAGCGCGTGGTCGCGTTCGAGCTCGAGGGACGCCGCCAGTGCCATCAGCCCGGGCACGCTCGGCAGGAAGACGCTCGCCGTCTCGCCGCGCCGGCGGGCACGCACGAAGCGGCCGATCACCTGGGCGAAGAACAGCGGCGTGCTCGCGCTCGTGGCGTAGACGCCGACGCACAGGCGCGGGACGTCGACGCCCTCGGACACCATCCGGACGGCGACCATCCAGCGCGAGGTGTCCTCGGCGAACGCGCTGATCCGGCTCGACCCAGCGGCCTCGTCGGACAGGACGACGGTCGGGCGTTCGCCGGTGATCTGCTGCAGGATCCGGGCGTAGGCGCGCGCGGTCGTGGTGTCGGTCGCGATGACCAGGCCGCCCGCGTCCGGCACGCCACGACGGACCTCGGTCAGGCGCTTGTCGGCGGCGGAGAGCACGGCGGGCATCCACTCGCCCTCGGGCGAGAGCGCCGTGCGCCAGGCCTGCGCGGTGATGTCCTTCGTGACCTGCTCACCGAGCGAGGCCGACATCTCGTCGCCCATCCGGGTCTTCCAGCGCATCTGCCCGGCGTAGGCCATGAAGAGCACCGGTCGGACGACGCCGTCCTTGAGCGCGCGGCCGTAGCCGTAGTTGTAGTCGGAGATCGAGGTGCGGATGCCCTGCTCGTCGGGGGCGTACTGCACGAACGGGATCGGCGCGGTGTCCGAGCGGAAGGGCGTGCCGGACAGCGACAGGCGGCGGGTGGCCCCGGAGAACGCCTCTCTGATGCCGTCGCCCCAGGTCAGTGCGTCGCCGCCGTGGTGGACCTCGTCGAGGATCACGAGGGTCTTGCCGCTCGCGGTGATCCGCTGGTGCACCTCGGGGTTCATGCCGACCTGGGCGTACGTGATCGCGACGCCCTGGTAGTGGCGGCCGAACATGCCGTCGCCGTTCTTGAACATCGGGTCGATGCGGATGCCGACCCGGTCGGCCGAGTCGGCCCACTGGCGCTTGAGGTGCTCGGTCGGCGCGACGACCACGATGCGGTCGACGGTGCCCCGGGCCAGGAGCTCGGTGGCGAGGCGCAGCGCGAACGTGGTCTTGCCGGCGCCGGGCGTGGCCGCGGTGAGGAAGTCACGCGGTTCGGTCTCGAAGTACTTCGTCAGCGCCTCGACCTGCCAGGCACGGAGCTTCGACGCGGTCCCCCACGCGGCACGGTCGGGGAAGGCCGGGGAGAGGTGCTGGACGGCGGAGTTGCCGGCCGCCTCGGCCAGCGCCGCGGCGTCGGCCTCGTCACGTGCTGCAGTCGCCCCGGCCGTCGCGGTCTGGTCGGTGTGTGCCGGTACCGCACCACCGTCGCCGGCCCGGTCGTCCCCGGCTTCGGCCCACAGCGTGGCGGGCTGCTGGTCGTCGTACTCCGCTGCGCTCACTGGACCTGATCCTACCGCCACGCTCAGTCCTGCCTGGCGTGCGGGGCGTGCCCGTCGCGGGTCCCCCGGACGAGCGATGCCGGCCGCAGCACGCCGGCGCCGAAGCGCGCGGCCACGGCGTCGACGGTCGTCTCGGTCTCGCGCCACGGCGCGTCGTCGTCCCACAGGGCGTTGCTGGCGGCCGCCGGCACGAGGTTCTCGCCGCGGACGCCGATGAGTCGGATGCGGTTGCCGGGCCGGTGCAGGACGTCGTACAGCTCGACGGCCTCGCGGTGCAGCCGCTTGGCGACGTCCGTGGGCTCGGCGAGGGTGCGGGACCGGGTGAGCGTGGTGAAGTCGGTGTACCGGACCTTCAGGGCAACGGTGCGTGCCTGCACGTCGGCGTGCCGCAGCCGGACGGCGACCTTGTCGGCCAGGCGGAGGAGTTCGCGTGCGACGTCGTCGCGGTCGGTCAGGTCGTGTCCGAAGGTGACCTCGTGCCCGATCGACTTCTCGCTGACGCCGGTGTCCACGACGCGCGGGTCGCGACCCCAGGACAGGTCGTGCAGCTTCTGGCCGCCGGCCGGCCCGAGCGCGGACACCAGGGACCCGAGCGGCGTCCGGGCGAGGTCGCCGACGGTGCGGATCCCCCGACGCTCGAGGGTCTCCTGCGTCTTGCCACCGACGCCCCAGAGCGCGGAGACCGGCTGCGGGTGCAGGAACGCGATGGTGTCGGCGGCCGGCACGACGAGCAGCCCGGCCGGTTTGGCGCGGCTGGAGGCGAGCTTCGCGACGAACTTCGTCGACGCCGCCCCCACGGAGCAGTGCAGGCCGGTCTCGGCGTGGACGGCGCGACGGATCGCCTGCCCGATCTGCCAAGGCGTGCCGTACAGGCGGAGTGCGCCGGCGACGTCGAGGAAGGCCTCGTCGATGCCGAGTCGTTCGACCCGTGGGGTGAAGCGGTCGAAGACGGCCATGACTGCGGCGGACTTCGCGCGGTACTTCTCGAAGTGCGGTTCGACGATGACGGCGTTCGGGCAGCGCCGCTTGGCGATCGCCATCGGCATCGCCGAGTTCACGCCGTAGCGCCGGGCCTCGTACGTGGCGGCGGTGACCACCGACCGGTCGGAGTCGTGGCCGACGATCACCGGCAGCCCCTGCAGGTCGGGACGGTCGAGGAGCTCGACGGAGGCGAAGAAGGCGTCCATGTCGACGTGCAGCACCGTCGCCGACACGTCGTCGACGGGGGTGTCCGAGACGAGCCGGTTGCTGCCGTCCTGCTTGCTCACGTGGCGATGATGCCAGGTGCCACCGACACCGGAGCGGCCCCGTGCGCGCGGCGGACCGTCACGGCAGCGGTCCGAGCACCGACGCGGCGATGGTCCGGGCCGCGGAGTCCCGGGTGGAAGGGTGGTACTGCCCCGCCCGCACGTCCCGCGCGAGCCGCGCCAGTTCGCTCGTCGACCGGAACGCCGAGCCGCCGGCGATCCGCATCGCCTCGTCGACCGCGTGCTGCGCCGCGTCCACCGTCCGTGCCTTCGTGCCGACGAGCAGCGGGAACCACCGGGCGCCGAGGTCGTCGCCCTCGTCGACCGAGCGAGCCAGCGAGTCCACCTGCATCGACACGGCGTCCACCGCACCGCGCACGTCCGCGATCGCCCGACGCACGTCCGGGTCCTGGGCGCGCGACGACCCGTCGGCCGCCACGCGACGGGTGACCGCCGACACCGCGAGGTCCAGCGCGCGCTCGGCGATCCCGACGTACACCGACGCGACGAGCAGCTCGAACGCCGCGAACACGCCGAAGACCAGCGGGTCCTGGTTCGGCCCGACCGGCAGCACCCGCACGATCCGCTCCGCGGGCACGTGCACCCCGAGCAGCCGGGTCCCGTGGCTCTGCGTCGCCCGCATGCCGAGCGTGTCCCACTCGTCCCCCTGCTCGACGTGCTCGTCGGACCGGAGCACGAACCCGTGCACGAGCCGCGGCTCCGGCCCGGAGTCGTCGCGGCCGAACACGCTGAGGACGTCCCACGCCGGTGCGAGCGAGGTGGACACCTTCGTCCCGGTGAAGCGGTACCCGCCGTCGCCGTCCGGCTCCGCCGTCGTCGACGAGTCGAACAGCACCGCGTCGTTGCCGGGTTCGCTCACCCCGAAGGCGAGCAGGTGGTCGTCCGCCGCGTGGTCCGTGACGGACTGGAGGAACGCCCCACCCCGCGTGGACACGGCCCGGGCCGCCTGCACCCAGACCTGGTGCATCCCCAGGCCGAGCGCCGTCGCCGGCGCGGCCCGGGCGAGCGTGCGCTGCACCACCGTCGTCGCCCGGAGGCCGAGGTCGGAGCCGCCCTGCTCCGCGGGCACGCCGATGCGCAGGTACCCCGCCGTGCGCAGTTCGTCGAGGTCCTCGACGCAGAACGCGTTGGCCGCGTCGTACCCGGGGGCACGCGCCGCGATGCGGGCGAGGAGGTCCTCCGGCGGGGTCCAGCCGACTGCGTCCCTGGTGGCCGATGTCATGGCACGAGACTAAGGTCCCGATCGTGTCAGCTCGTCATCCGTGGTCCAGGTACGTCGCGATCGGTGACTCGTTCACCGAGGGGATCGGCGACCCCGACCCGACCGTGCCCGGGGGCAACCGGGGCTGGGCGGACCGCGTCGCCGAGGTCCTGGCGCACGGGTCCGACGACTTCGCCTACGCGAACCTGGCGATCCGCGGCCGCCTGCTGCAGCAGATCGTCGACGAGCAGGTGGAGCCGGCGCTCGCGCTCCGCCCGGACCTGGTGACGGTCTCCGCCGGCGGGAACGACATCATCCGCCCGGGCTCCGACCCGGACGAGCTCGCGGAGCGGGTCGACGCGATGGTCGCCCGGCTGCGGAGCGACGGGGCCACGGTCGTGCTCTTCACCGGGCCGGACGTCGGCATGACCCCCGTGCTCGGCATGGTCCGCGGCAAGACCGCGATCTACAACGAGAACCTGCACGCGATCGCCCTGAAGCACGGGGCGCTCGTCGCCGACATGTGGGCGCTCCGCGTGCTCCGCGACCCGCGGATGTGGGCGCCGGACCGACTGCACCACTCCCCGACCGGGCACGCCACCGTCGCCGCCGCGGTCCTCGACACCCTCGGTGTCGCGCACGGACTCGAACCGTTCAACCCGGAACCGCTCGAGGCGAGGCCCTGGCGCGAGGCCCGCGCCGAGGACCTCGGCTGGGCACGGGAGTACCTGGTGCCGTGGGTCGTCCGGCGCATCCGGCACACGTCCTCCGGCGACGGGGTCTCCGCCAAGCGCCCCGAGCTGCAGGACGTCGTCGAGCACCGGTCCGACACGCCCTAGGCGTCGGTCGACGGGTGCCGACCGACGCGCCCTGCACGGTCGTCGCGCCCCGAGGAACCGGGGCGCGTCGTGTGCGGGGGCGGTAGCGTGTGGGGTCGCTCAGTCCGCGGGGCGGCGCAGCGTGAGCGGACCGTCGTGCAGCGGCACGGTCTTCCACGCCGTCGCGGTGTCGCCCGTCGACCGGTCCACCCGGACGTGCAGCAGGTGCGGGGTCTCGACGAACCGCACGTCGACGAGCACGGTCCGGCCGTCCGCCGCGACGGCGCCGCTCGCCGCCAGCGCCCCCTCGACCGCCCACTCCCCGTCGCCGACCGGCACGGACAGCGTCCCGCCGTCGACGTCGAGCGTCAGCCGCCACCCGGCGTCGTCGTGCGCCAACGGGCCGAGGTCCGCGGTGCCCGTGAGCGGGCCGCCGACGACCGCCGGCAGCCCCAGGGCGGCGAGTCGTGCCGCCAGGGCGGCGTCCGCAACCGTGTCCGTCGTGCCGCCGACGGCGGGCAGCAGGAGCTGCCAGACCGCATCGAGGACCGCCTGCATGTCGAGGCTCTGCCCGGTCATCGCGAGGACGACGTCCTGTTCCGGCAGGACGACGCAGAACTGGCCGTAGGCGCCGTCGCCGCGGAAGCCATGCCGGGCCATCCAGAACTGGAAGCCGTAGCCCTGGGACCAGTCCGGGTTCTCCTCGCCCGGGTTCTCGACCTGGGTCGAGGTGGCAGCGGCGACCCAGTCCTCGTCGAGGATCCGTTCGCCGTCCCACACGCCGCGCTGCAGGTACAGCTGGCCGAGGGCCGCGATCGCGGAGGTCGGGGCGTAGCAGCCGCTGAAGCCGAGCTCGGCGCCGGTGTCGTCGCGCCGCCACGCGAGGTCGTCGATGCCGAGCGGGTCGAGCAGCCGCGGCCGCAGGTACTCGACGAGCGACCCGCCGCTCACCCGCCGGACGATGGCTGCGAGCGTGTACGTGCACGGCTGGTTGTAGGCGAAGACCGACCCGGGCTCCTCGTCCGGCGGGGTGAGCAGGAAGCCCCGGACGGTGTTGGTCGCGTCGGCGGCACGGGCCCGGTCGAGCGTCTCCTCGCGGTGACCGCTCGCCATCGCGAGCAGGTGCCGGACCCGGATGCGGCGGCTGCGGTCGTCCGTGACGTCGGCGTCGAACTCCGGGAAGTACGACAGGGCGGTCGCGTCGAGGTCGACGAGCCCCTCGCGGACCGCGATCCCCACGGCGGCTGCCGTGAAGCTCTTGCTCAGCGAGTACAGCAAGTGCACGCGGTCCGGGCCGTACGGCGCCCACCAGCCCTGCGCGGCGACCTGCCCGTGGCGGAGCAGCACGAGACCGTGCGGCTCGACGCCGGGTGTGCGCTCCAGCGCGTCGACGAGGGCGTCGACACCGCGGGCGTCGATGCCGAGGGCGGACGGGGAGCTGCGCGGGAACGTCGTCGTCACGGATCCGACCCTACGGCCTGCCGGGCCGCGGCGTCAGGCTCCCTGGAACGGGTTCGTCCACCGCCACCAGACACCCGGGTCGTCGATGGTCCGCTCGAGCACGAGCGGGACCGTCACCGGGTCGTGGTCCGTGACGGTGAAGCGGACCGTCCCCACCCGCTCGCCCTCCGTGCCCAGGGTGACCTCGTCGAGGTGCGCCTTCGCGCGGACCTTCGTGCGGCCCCAGACCAGGACCTCGGACGCCTTCGCCGTGACCGCGTCGGCCTCGTCGTGCCACGGCGTCGAGAAGGTCCCGAAGGTCTGTCCGGCGTGGGTGAGCGTCACCACCTGGAAGTTGTCGGCCACCGACCGGAGCAGGCGCTGCACGTCCGCGTCGAGCGAGTCGTGGTCGACCCCGCCGAGCATGACGCCGATCACCGTGACGTCGCGTCCGCCGCGCTCGTACGTCGCCGCGAACAGCAGGCAGGCGCCGGCCTCGTCGAGGGTGCCGGTCTTGATCCCCTCGATGCCGTCGAGCCCCAGCAGCTTGTTCGAGTTCTCGATCGGCCCGACCGTCGGGATGGTGACGTCCTTCGTGCCGACGATCTCCCGCACCACCGGGTCCGCCAGGGCGAGCCGGCCGAGCTCGACCAGGTCGGTCGCGGTGGACGTGTTCGCCGGGTCGAGCCCGGTCGGCTCGTGGATCGTCGTGTCGTCGAGACCGTGCGCGTCGAGCCAGCGGTCCGCGGCCTGCTCGTAGGCGTCCATGGACCCGAACGCCCACAGCGCGAGGGCCCCGGCGTAGTTGTTCGCCGACTTCATGAGCATGACCTGGAACACCTGGTGCTCCGTCAGCCGCAGCCCGGCCGGCATCGGCGCGACCTCGCCGTTCTGTGCGAGGTACTTCGCGTAGAGCCCCTGCATCTGCTCCGTGAAGCGGATCGCCGGACCGGACTGCCCGCGCTCGAGCGGCTTCTCGTCGAGGACGACGAGCGCCGTCACCACCTTCGTGATGCTCGCGATGGAGCGCGGCTGCTCGTCACCGCTCGTCCGCAGGCTCTCCGGGAACCCCGTCGCCTGCACCGCCGTCGCACCGTAGCCCGGGAACCGCAGCGCGGGCACGCTCGACGTCGGCGCCGAGTACGTGGTGGTCGTGGCGCTCGCCGGGGCGAACGGCACGACGGCCGCGGCCACCAGGTAGCCGATCGCCAGGACGAGGACGGCGAGGACCGTGATCGTCACCGGCCTCCGGACGGCGGAGCGGGGGCGGCGGACGACTCGTGACACGGCACCAGAGCGTAGCGGTGTGCGGGACCGGCCACCCGGGGAACCGCCGCCGGTGTGGAGAAGGCGGGACGGGCCTCCCGACCGGGGCGCTGGGTGGCGGGTGGTGGGTAGTGGGTAGTGGGT
>NZ_MJGO01000007.1:837-36142 GCF_001864895.1 Curtobacterium sp. MCBA15_009 | reverse complement strand
TGGGTAGTGGGTAGTGGGTACTGGGTGCTACGCGCTGCGGCGCTGGGCGTCCCGGACCGCCCAGAGGCCGACGGCGCTCGCCGCGGCGACGTTCAGCGAGTCGACGCCGTGCGCCATCGGGATCCGCACCGTGGTGTCGGCCGCCGCGATCGCGGCCGGGGTCAGGCCCTGGCCCTCGGTGCCCATCACGAGCGCGACGCGCTCGGGGACGTCGGCGACGAAGGCGTCGAGGTCGACGGACCGGTCGGTGAGCGCCATGGCGGCGACGTGGAAGCCCTGTGCCGTGAGCTCCTCGCCGGCCTCCGGCCAGTCACCGATCCGGGTCCACGGCACCTGCAGGACCGTGCCCATGCTCACGCGGACGCTCCGGCGGTAGAGCGGGTCGGCGCACCGGGGGCTGACGAGCACGGCGTCGGCGCCGAGCCCGGCGACGCTGCGGAACACCGCGCCGACGTTCGTGTGGTCGACGATGTCCTCGAGGACGACGACCAGGTGGGCGTCCCGCACCACGTCGGCGACGCTCGGCAGCGCGGGGCGGTGCACGGCGGCGATCGCCCCGCGGTGCATGCGGAAGCCGGTGAGCTCCTCGAGCAGCGCGTCGGGGCCGACGAAGACCGGGCCGTCGTGGTCCGCGACGAGCGGCAGGACGCTGTCCAGCCACTTCTCCTGCACGAGCACGCTGCGCGGCACGTGTCCGGCCCGGACCGCGCGCTCGATGACCGTGTTCGACTCGGCGATGTACAGCCCGCCCTCGGGCTCGGTCACCCGGCGCAGGGCCACGTCGGTCAGGCGGGCGAAGTCGTCGAGACGGGGGTCGTCGAGGGAGTCGATGCGGACGGGGTGCACGGGGCTCGTTCCGGTGGGGTGCGGGGCGGGGGTCGGAGGTGGGGCGGACCCGGTGGACCGGGTGGGAAGCGACCGGGACGGTCGGCTGTTGAGGGTACCGTGAACAGGGTGCTGGATGATGCTGCGTCGACGACGTCCGACGACCTCGACCGGGTCGTCGACCTGCTCGCGGGCAAGCGCCTCGCCGTGCTCTCCGGCGCCGGTCTCAGCACCGACTCGGGCATCCCCGACTACCGCGGCGCCGGCCGGGTGGTCCGCAAGCCGATGACCTTCCAGGAGTTCCGCGCCGACCCCGCGAAGCGGCAGCGCTACTGGGCCGGCTCGCACCTCGGCTGGCGCACCTTCGCGGCGGCGCGACCGAACGACGGCCACCGCAGCCTCGCCGCACTCGAGGACGCCGGCGTCGTCACCGGTGTCGTCACCCAGAACGTCGACGGCCTGCACCTGCGCGCCGGCTCCCGCCGCGTGGTCGAGATCCACGGCTCGATGGACCGGGCCGTCTGCCTGACCTGCGGCCAGGTCTTCTCGCGCGCCGACCTCGCCGCGACGATCGACCGCGCCAACCCCTGGATCGACGAGCCCGGCTCGGTGCAGCTGCAGCCGGACGGCGACGTCGAGATCACCGACGTCGAGCGCTTCGTCGTGCCCGACTGCTCGGTCTGCGGCGGCGTGCTCAAGCCGGACGTGGTCTTCTTCGGCGAGTTCGTGCCGGCCGAGAAGTTCCGCGAGGCGGTCTCCATCGTGGCCGACGCCGACGCCCTGCTCGTGGTCGGCTCCTCGCTGACCGTGAACTCGGGCGTCCGCCTGGTCGACCACGCCACCCGCCGGAAGAACCCGGTCGTCATCGTCAACCGGGGCGACACCCGCAGCGACCGGCGCGCCGTCGCCAAGATCGACGCCGGCACCACCGAGACGCTCGTGCACCTGGCCGAGCGGCTCGCGCCGACCGGGCGGTGACGACTTCGTCGTGCCGGAGCCCGCGTCTGCGATGATCGAGCGGTGACGACGCTCCTCTACCTGGTCCGGCACGGCGAGACCGACTGGAACGCGCAGCGCCGCATCCAGGGCTCCACCGACATCCCCCTGAACGACACCGGACGCCGCCAGGCGGCCGAGGCGGCCGAGCTCCTCGCGCGCCGCCGGTTCGACGCCGTGGTCGCCTCGCCGCTGTCACGGGCAGCCGAGACCGGCGCGATCATCGCCGACCGGCTCGGCCTCGACACGCCCGCCGAGTACCCCGGCCTGGCCGAGCGTTCGTACGGCGAGGCCGAGGGCCTCACCGACGACGAGGTCGCCGAGCGGTACCCGCACGACGACATCCCCGGACGCGAGTCCCGTTCGGCCCTGCTCGCCCGGGTGACCGAGACCCTCGGCGAGGTCGCGGTGCGGTTCGACGGCGGCGTCGTCGTGGTCGCGACCCACGGCGCGGTCATCCGCAGCGTGGTGAACGCCTCGGCGCCCGGCACGGTGGAACGACGCGGCACGCCGATCCGGAACGGGTCCGTCCACTCGTTCCGCTGGGACCCGGAGCGCTTCCACGCCGAACTGGTGCGCTTCGACGACCCGATCGACGTCGTCTCGGACGAGACGGGCGGCGCCCCCTTCGCCGCCCAGAACCCGCTCGAACGCCGCGACTGACCGGGGACTACGCTCCGACGGACCCGGACCGACCAGACGCCCGGGCGGAGGGATCGACATGCCGACCGACGGACCCGACGCCCACCGAGCCCCCGCACCTGCGCCCGACGCCGACCGTTCGCTGGCGCCCGACGCCGACCGTCCGCTGGCGCCCGACGACCTCGACCGGGCCTTCGGGCCCGACACCGGGAGCACCGCCACACGCTCCGGCCACCGGGTCCGCACGGCGGTCCTGATCGGCGGCGGCACCGTGGTCGTCGCCGGTGTCATCGTCCTGGTGCTCGGCACCATCGTCGGGTCGGTGCAGACCGGCATCGGCGGGGTGTTCCCCCGACCGGGCACGGCCCTCGACCGGTTCGTCAGCGACGCCCGCGACCTGCCCGGCGTGACCGACGTGCAGCGCCACCGGGCCGAGAAGACCGCGTTCGCGAGCTACGAGGTGTCGGCGACCGTGACCGCCGACCCGTCGCTGGAACCGGCGGCACGGGCCGAACTCGTCCGGGCGCTCAGCCGGGCGACGGACGAGGCGAGCGGCAACGGCGTCCACGTCGTCGCGATCGCCGACCTCGGCGTCCAGCAGGTCGGCGTCACCGAGCACGCCGACACCGCCGCCCGACGCCTGCAGCTGGCGGACACCCTCGACCGGATCGGCGGCGTCACCGCGGTGCGGTGCTCGTGGGGTCGCGGTGCGCAGTCGTCGGACGACGCCGAGGACCAGGCCGTCGTCGTCGAGACCCCGGGCCGGGGCCGCGCGGTGCCGCCGATCGTGGCCCGCGTGACCGAGGAGACGCAGCGGGTGTTCCCGGGCGCGAGCGTGCAGGTCCTGCCCGCGGGGTGAACCGGGACGCGGACGCGACCGCATCCGCCTGCCGGTCGCGAACGCCTTTGCCTGCCGATCGCGACCGCTCCTGCTGACGGGTCTCGGCAGTGGTGCCGCGTGCGCGCGAGCCGGGCGCAGCGCCGGGGTCGGGCCGTGCCTCCCGTCCGGACCGCAGGGCACTCGCAGCAGGTGCGCGCGCATCTTTGCTGACTGAGCAGAAGACGTCGCGTGAGCACGGCCGACCCGACGTCTTCTGCTCACTCGACGAGCGGTCCGCCAGCGCCGCGGACCTGCGGACCCGCGCACCTGGGCCGCCACGTCGAGTGAGCAGAAGACGTCGAGTGAGTACGGCCGACCCAACGTCTTCTGCTCACTCGACGAAACCCGCCGCGCGAGCGCCGCGCCCCGCGCCCCGCGCCGCGCCCGCCCCACGCCCGCACCTACCCCCGCGCCGCGACCGCCCGCTCGACCGCCTGCACGACCTGCTCGGCGGAGTCCTGCCACCGGAACCGCGCCGCCTGCTCGACCGACCGCCGCGAGGCGTCCTCCCACCGCGCCTCGACCCGGCGGACCGCGGCTGCGACGGCGGAGGGCGAGCCCGGGTCGAAGTACTCCGCGGCGTCTCCCCCGATCTCGCGGAAGATCGGGATGTCGCTCACGACGACCGGGGTCCCGACGCCCATCGCCTCGACGAGCGGGATGCCGAAGCCCTCGTCCCGTGACGCCGTCGCGAGCGCCGTCGCCGACCGGAGCACGGACAGGTACTCGTCGTCGGTGGCGCCGTCGTGGAACACGAGGGTGCCGGCCGGTGCGAGCGCCTCGAGTCGGGCACGGTCGGCGTCGGTCACGCGGGACATCAGGTGCAGGGTCCAGTCCGGTCCGAGCAGCGGGATCGCGGCTGCGAGCGTCTCGACGTTCTTGTACGGCATGAACGACCCCATGTAGACGAGCGACCGCTCGCGCGGGGCGTCGTCGGCACGGGGCGTCGCCGGGTCCGCGGCGTTGTACGCGACGGTGACCGGACGCCGGGTGAGCCGGTGCTCGGCGATGAGCCCGGCGGTCGTCTCGGACACGGTCACGACGCCGTCGGCGCCGTTCAGCAGGACGCGCTGCGGCGTCCACGACAGGTGGAACGCCCGCCAGCCGAGCCGCAGCGGCCACGAGAACTCCCGCGGGGGCGTGCGGTTGCGGTAGTAGATCAGGTCGTGCAGCGTCAGCACGAGCGCGTAGTGCCGACCGCGCGAGCCCATCGTCTGCATCGGCGAGAACACCGCGTCGAGGCCGAGGCTGTTCACCCGGCGCGCGACGAGCGGCTCCCCCGCGTCCGTCGGCGCCGGCAGCAGCTCCCACGGCAGGTGGTCCGGCAGCGACTCGAGCTGCCGCTCGTCGTGCACGAGCAGGACGTGGTCGTGCCGGTCCGGCAGGTGTGCGGCGATGCCGGCCGTGAACCGGCTGATCCCGTCGTGCCGTCCGATCCGCACGTAGCGGCAGTCGATCCCGATGCGCAGCCGGCGGGTCACGCGTCCGCCCCGTCCGCCTGGTCGGTCGCCTCCGTCGCGGCCGGTCGGGAGGCCCGTCCCGCGCCCGTCGACCGGCCTGCGTCGGTGCGTCGGCCGCGTCCACGGCGCGGGGCCGGGTCCGCCATCCGTCGCAGGACCGCCTGCGCGGCGGGCGCCGGCGTCTCGTAGTGCACCAGGTGGCCGACCTCGGGGATGACGACGAGCTCGGCGTCGCGGAGTCGTCGGGCGAGCGCCTGCTGCTCCGGCACGGCGGTGATGTCGTCGCGCTCGGCGGCGATCATGAGCACGGGCACGTCGATGCGGTCGGCGTACTCGGACACGTCGTGGGTGACCGAGGTGCGGAACGCCTCGAGCACGCTGGTGCGGTTCGCGAAGGCCGAGAAGTACCGGTCGTGCTGGTCGTGGACCCAGCGCCGCAGGTCGCGGTCGTGCGACTTGAGCATGGCGAGGCTCATGACGCGCACGATCGCCGGGTTGCGGAGCAGTCCGAGCCCGATCGGCCGGGGCAGCACGGCTCCGGCGCGGTAGTAGCCGATCGCGATGCCGGTGGCGACGGCCCGGGGGCCCTGCAGCGCCGGGGCGGCGATCGGGTTCACCAGGACGAGCAGGCGGGTGTCGAGGCCGGCGGCCACGGCGGCGGCCACCACGATCGAGCCGAACGAGTGCCCGAGGACGACGGTGTCCCGGGTGAGACCGAGCGCCGCGTGGAACCCGGTGACCCAGGCCACGTAGGACTCGATGTCCGAGACCGCGAGCGGGTCCGAGATGCCGAAGCCGGGCAGGTCCGGCACGACGACCCGCACGCCCTCGAGGTGCGCGGCGATGGTCTCGAGGCCGTGGTGGTCGCCACGGAAGCCGTGCACGGCGAGCACCGTCTGCTCGGCGTCGGCGGGGCCGTACTCCCAGTAGTGGGTGGTGCGGCCGTCGACCTGCACGGACCGGTGGACGACCGGGGTGGCGGCCATGAGCGACTGGTACGGGGAGAGCACGGGCGTTTGCATCGGCGCCAGTCTAGGGAGGCCGCTGGACGAATCCCCGGACACCCGGAGCATCGCGCGCCTATCGTGTCCGGGGCGGGCCGTGCGGCGGTCCGACGACCCACGACGAGGAGCACGGTGACCTTCACAGCCCCGATCCAGCTGCCCGGATTGACGCTCGACCCGCAGTGGTACAAGCGCTCGGTGTTCTACGAGTGCATGATCCGCTCGTTCGTCGACTCGAACGGGGACGGCATCGGTGACCTGCAGGGCGTCATCGGCAAGCTCGACTACCTGCAGTGGCTCGGCGTGGACGCCCTGTGGCTGCCGCCGTTCTTCCAGTCGCCGATGCGCGACGGCGGCTACGACATCCAGGACTACAAGGCGATCCTGCCGGAGTTCGGCACGCTCGACGACTTCCGCGAGCTCGTCACGAAGTCGCACGAGCGCAACATGCGCATCGTCATCGACATGGTGATCAACCACACGAGCGACCAGCACGAGTGGTTCCAGCAGTCCCGCGAGGACCCGGACGGTCCGTACGGCGACTTCTACGTCTGGCGGGACACCGACCAGGAGTTCTCGAACATCCGCATCATCTTCGTCGACACCGAGGAGTCGAACTGGACGTTCGACCCGGTGCGGCGGCAGTTCTTCTTCCACCGGTTCTTCTCGCACCAGCCCGACCTGAACTTCGAGAACCCGGCGGTCGTCGAGGCGGTCTACGACGTCGTCCGGCACTGGCTCGACATGGGTGTCGACGGGCTGCGACTCGACGCGATCCCCTACCTGTTCGCGTCGGAGGAGGGCAACGGCGAGGGCGAGCCGGAGACCCACGAGTTCCTCAAGAAGCTCCGCGCGATGGTCGACGACGAGTACCCCGGCCGGGTGCTGCTCGCCGAGGCGAACCAGTGGCCGCGCGAGACCGCGGCGTTCTTCGGGACCGACGACGAGCCCGAGTGCCACATGGCGTTCGACTTCCCGGTCATGCCCCGCATCTTCTACTCGCTCCGCGCGCAGCACGCGAAGGAGCTCGCCGCGATCCTGTCCGAGACCCTCGACGTGCCGGACAGCGCGGCCTGGGGTGTGTTCCTGCGCAACCACGACGAGCTGACGCTCGAGATGGTGAGCGAGGAGTACCGCCAGGCGATGTACGGCTGGTACGGCTACGACCCGCGGATGCGGTCGAACATCGGCATCCGCCGCCGGCTCGCCCCGCTGCTCGACAACTCCCGCGCCGAGCTCGAGCTCATCCACGCGCTGCTGTTCTCGCTGCCGGGGTCGCCGTTCCTGTACTACGGCGACGAGATCGGCATGGGCGACAACATCTGGCTGCCGGACCGCGACTCCTCGCGCACGCCGATGCAGTGGACGCCGGACCGCAACGCCGGCTTCTCGACCGCCGACCCGGGCAAGCTCTACCTGCCGGTCGTGCAGTCGCTCGTCTACAACTACGCGCAGGTCAACGTCGAGGCGCAGCTCGCGCAGTCCCGTTCGCTGCTGCACTGGGTGCGCAACGTGATCCACGTGCGGAAGGCGCACCCCGTCTTCGGCATGGGGACGCTCGAGGTCCAGCAGACCTCGAACGAGTCCGTGCTCGCGTTCGTCCGGTCGTGGGAGGGCTCCGGGCAGCAGTTCGGGCCGTCCGCCGAGGACGTGCTCTGCGTGTTCTCGTTCGCGACGAACCCGACGTCGGTCACCGTCTCTGCGCCGGAGTTCGCCGGTCGCCCGCTGTACGACCTGTTCGGCGGCGGCTCGTTCCCGTCCTTCGACGAGGACGGCGAGGTCACGCTCACCATGGGGACGCAGTCGTTCTACTGGCTGCACGTCGGCGCGCCGGTCCAGTAGGCAGTGGTGTCGGTGCGCACGGTTAGCCTGACCGCGTGACGTTCTCCACCGCCCCCACGGACACGCCCGCCCCGCCGCAGGACCTCGCCGGCCGCCCGTGGTGGCACGCGCTCGGGGTCTTCGACCTCGAGACCACCGGGGTCGACGTCGAGACCGCCCGGATCGTCACGGCGCACGTCGGGCTCATCGACATGACCGGGGCGTCCATCGTCGAGGGCGCGTGGGTCGCCGACCCAGGCGTGCCCGTCCCCGAGGGCGCCGCGGCGGTGCACGGCTACACGACCGAGCGCGCCCAGGCCGAGGGCCGTCCGGCGTCCGAGGTCGTCGCCGAGGTGATCGCCGCGATCGAGGCCGTGTTCGCCCGCGGCATCCCGCTCGTGATCTACAACGCCCCGTACGACCTCACCGTCCTCGACCGCGAGGCCAAGCGGCACGGCTTCGCCTCGCCCGTGATCGGCAACGTCGTCGACCCGCTCGTCATCGACAAGGCCCTCGACACCTACCGCAAGGGCAAGCGGACGCTCGAGGCCGCGTCCGAGACGTACGGCGTCACCCTCGACGACGCCCACGACGCCGGTGCCGACGCCGTCGCCGCTGGCCGGGTCGCCCAGGCCATCGCCGGGCGCTACCCGGAGGAGCTCGGCATCACCGCCGAGGAGCTCCACCGCAAGCAGGTCGGGTGGTGCGCCGACCAGGCGGCCTCGTTCCAGCAGTACATGCGCGCGAAGCGCGACCCGACCTTCACGGCGGACGGCCGGTGGCCACACCGCGGCGCAGGAGCAGGCATGTAGCATGCAGCGGGGGCGATCGACGAGAGCGTCCCGATCCACCGTCGCACTGACGCAGCAACCGGGAGACCGTCACACGTGTTCTTGAAGACCTTCGGCTGGTCCCTCGTGATCACCGTCCTCGCCCTCGCCACGGCCCTGATCTACGGCAGCTGGAGCGCGGTGGCCATCACGCTGATCCTCGGCGTGCTCGAGATCAGCCTCAGCTTCGACAACGCGGTCGTGAACGCCCGCATCCTCGAGCGGATGAGCCCGTTCTGGCAGAAGATGTTCCTGACGGTCGGCATCATCATCGCCGTCTTCGGCATGCGCGTGCTGTTCCCGCTGCTCATCGTCGGCGTCACGGCGCAGCTCAACCCGGTCGAGGCCGTGCAGCTCGCCCTCGAGAAGGGCCCGATCGACGAGCCGGGCACCTACGCCTACCTGCTGCACGAGGCCCACCCGCAGATCGCCGCGTTCGGTGGGATGTTCCTGCTCATGATCTTCCTCGACTTCATGTTCGAGGAACGCGACATCCTCTGGCTCCGCTGGCTCGAGCGGCCGCTGCTCTTCATCGGCAAGCTGCCGATGGTGAACGTCGTCGTCGCCCTCGCGCTCCTCGCGCTGTTCGGTGCGACCTCCGGCGACCACCAGGCCGTCGTCCTCGTCGCGGGCATCGCCGGCCTCATCACGTACTTCCTGGTCACCGGTCTCGGCGGGCTCTTCGACGTCGGCGACCCCGACGACGACGGCAACTCGTTCGAGAACACCGGCGAGATGGTCGCCGAGGCGAACCGCATCGGCAAGCAGCGTCGTCTCGGCCACGTCGCCGGACGCGCCGCGTTCCTGCTGTTCCTCTACCTCGAGGTGATCGACGCGTCGTTCTCCTTCGACGGCGTCATCGGAGCCTTCGCCATCACGGCGGACCCGATCATCATCGCGCTCGGCCTCGGCCTCATCGGCGCGATGTTCGTCCGGTCGCTCACCGTCTTCCTCGTGCGGCAGGGCACGCTCGACGAGTTCGAGTACCTCGACCACGGTGCCCACTGGGCCATCGGCGCCCTCGCCGTGATCCTGCTCGTCACCATCACGACCGAGATCAACGAGGTCGTCACCGGCCTGATCGGCGTGGTCTTCATCCTCGCCGCGTTCTTCTCCTCGGTGGTGCGCAACCGTCGCAAGGCCGCGCACGCGCCCGTCGAGGACACCGCCGTCGCGACGCACTGAGCGTCGCACCGCCCCACACCGCGTCCGCCCCCGGACGTGGACCGACACCACGAAAGGTCACCCCATGGGACTCAGCCTGCAGAAGGGTCAGTCGCTCTCCCTGACGAAGAGCGACGGCAGCGCACTGACGCGCGTCCGACTCGGCCTCGGATGGGACGCCGTCGCCGTCAGGCGCGGGCTCTTCGGGGGCCGCAAGGCCGCCGACGTCGACCTCGACGCCTCGGCGATCTTCTTCGACGCCCAGGGCACCGCGGTCGACTACGTCTGGTTCAACCAGCTCCGCAGCAAGGACGGCTCCGCGCAGCACACCGGTGACAACCTCACCGGTGACGGCGCCGGCGACGACGAGACCATCCGCGTCGACCTGAGCGCCGTGCACCAGAGCGTCGCGCAGATCGTCTTCGTGATCAGCAGCTACAGCCGGCAGACCTTCGACACCGTCGAGAACGCGTTCTGCCGACTCGTCGACGACTCCACGGCCGGCTCCCCCGAGGTCGCCCGCTACCAGCTGACCGACTCCGGCCCGCACACCGCCATGGTGATGGCCAAGGTGTCGCGATCCGGCGGGGGCTGGAGCTTCAGCGCCATCGGCGACCGTGCGAACGGCCGGACCGTGCAGGACCTCGTCGCCCCCGCCTCCGCGGCGCTCTGAGCGGAAGGACCCGCACCAGATGGCTTCCCTCTCGCTCTCCAAGGGCACGAACCTCTCCCTCAGCAAGACCGACCCGGGCCTGCGCCGTGCGATGATCGGCCTCGGCTGGGACCCCCGCACGACCGCGGGCGAGCAGTTCGATCTCGACGCCTCGGCGCTCCTCGTCGCGGCGAACGGCAAGGTCCGGTCGAACGACGACTTCATCTTCTACAACCAGCTGCAGTCCGTCGACGGCGCCGTCGTCCACCAGGGCGACAACCGCACCGGTGAGGGCGACGGCGACGACGAGCAGATCCTCATCGACCTCGACGCCGTCGCGCCCGACGTCGAGCGCGTCGTCATCGTCGTGACCATCGACCAAGCCGAGCTGCGTCGGCAGAACTTCGGCCAGGTCCGCGGCGCGTTCTGCCGCGTCGTGAACGACGAGACCGGCAACGAGGTCGTCCGGTACGACCTCACCGAGGACGCCGCGTCCGAGACCGGGATGATCTTCTCGGAGATCTACCGGTACGACGGTGAGTGGAAGTTCCGCGCGGTGGGCCAGGGCTACGCCACCGGCCTGCGCGGCGTGGCCACCGACTACGGCGTCGTCCTCGACTGACGCCACCCCCGAACGAACGGAAGGCACGACCATGGCAGGACTCACCCTCGCGAAGGGCAACAACCTCTCGCTCACCAAGACGAGCCCCGGATTGACCGTCGCGACCGTCGGCCTCGGCTGGGACCCGCGCACCACCGCCGGTGAGCAGTTCGACCTCGACGCCTCGGCGCTGCTCGTCGGCGCCTCGGGCAAGGTCCGCTCCGACGCGGACTTCATCTTCTACAACCAGCCGCGCAGCGCCGACGGCTCGGTGGAGCACCAGGGCGACAACCGGACCGGCGAGGGCGACGGCGACGACGAGCGCATCGCCATCGACCTGCAGGCCGTGCCCGCCGACGTCGAGCGCGTCGTCATCGTGGTCTCGATCGACCAGGGCGAGGCGCGACGGCAGAACTTCGGCCAGGTCCGCAGCGCGTACTCGCGCGTGCTCGACCAGGACGGCACCGAGATCGTGCGCTACGACCTGTCGGAGGACGCCGCTCCCGAGACCGCGATGATCTTCTCGGAGCTCTACCGCAACGGCGCCGAGTGGAAGTTCCGCGCCGTCGGCCAGGGCTACACGACCGGCCTCGCCGGCATCGCGACGGACTTCGGCGTCCAGCTCGGCTGACCCCGCCGCACCCACCACACCCGCACCGACAGCAACCAGGAGCAGACCGATGCCCGGACCCCTCGCCCCGCCGGAGCCCGCCGACAACGCCGAGGACGCCCTCGTCCTCAAGCCGGCGGACGCCCCGGAGACCGTCACGCCGGACGACGCGCCGGGCATGGTCCCGGTCGACCCGGGTCGGCAGTCGCAGATCGCCGCACAGGCGCGCGACTTCGTGGACGAGGTCGCCGCGCTCGACCCCCGCTCCCCCGAGTTCGGCGACAAGGTCGACGGCATCACGTCGATCGCCGGTGGCGAGATCGCCCGCTCCGGCGGCTTCTCGTCGCGCATGCTCGACCGCTCGCAGTCCTCGGTCGCGGGTGCCCGCCGCACCGGTGACAACGCGCAGGTGCGCGTGGCCTCGACCCTGGGCGACCTCCGCTCCACGGTCGAGGACCTCACGCCGAACCAGGCCGACCTCAGCACCGGCCGGAAGATCCTCGGCATGATCCCGGGCGGGAACAAGCTGGCGAAGTACTTCCAGAAGTACGAGTCGGCGCAGACCCAGCTCGACGCGATCATCAAGTCGCTCATGGCCGGGCAGGACGAGCTCCGCAAGGACAACGCCTCGCTCGCCGACGAGAAGGTCCAGCTGTGGGAGACCATGCAGCAGCTGAGCGAGTACGCCGTCTTCGCGAAGGCCCTCGACGCGGCCGCGGTGCAGAAGATCGACACGCTGCGGAACAGCGGCCGTGTCGACGAGGCGCAGAAGCTCGAGTCGGACGTGCTCTTCCCGGTCCGCCAGCGGCACCAGGACATCCTGACCCAGCTCGCGGTGTCGGTGCAGGGCTACCTCGCGATGGACCTCATCCGCAAGAACAACACCGAGCTCATCAAGGGCGTCGAGCGGGCCCGGACCACGACCATCGCCGCGCTGCGCACCGCGGTGATCGTCGCGCAGGCCCTGGCGAACCAGAAGATGGTGCTCGACCAGATCGACGCGGTGAACAACACCACGAACGCGATGATCCTGCAGACGAGCGAGATGCTGCGCGACCAGACGACGCGGATCCACCAGCAGGCGACGAACTCCGGCGTCAGCGTGGAGACGCTGCAGAAGGCGTTCGACAACGTGTTCCAGACGATGGACGCGATCGACACCTTCCGGTCCGAGGCCGCGAAGAACATGTCCTCGACCGTCGCGGCGCTCGAGTCCGGCATCGAACGCTCGAAGCCCTACCTCGAGCGTTCCCTGCAGTCCGACGACTCCAACCGTCCGACCCGATGACCGAGGCGGTCACGGGCCGTGCGTGACCGGCTCCGCGGGCTCTTCGGCCGCGGTGACGACCCACGTCCGCCCGAGCCGGAGTCCGCGTCGTCGGTGGCCGCTGCCGCGGCGGCGCGCATCGACGTGCGCGGTTCCGGGGGCGCCACCGACGACGCCGCGACGGCCGCGGGCCTCGACGACCTGCGCACGGTCGTCCGTGCCGCCGGCGCCGACCTCCCGACCGTGATCTCGTCGCGCGTCCGGCACGTCGAGGACCAGCTGCGCCAGGTGTCCCGCACCGTCGTCGCCCAGGGTGCGTCGACCGAGCAGCGGTACCTGTTCCAGGCGATCGTGGGCGACTACGTCCCGACGCCGGTGCGCACCTACCGCTCCCTCCCGCCGGAGGACCGCACGCCCGACAGCGCCACCACCCGGTCGCTGGCGGCCCAACTCGACGTCGTCGCGGAGACGGTGGAGGACATGCACGAACAGATCAGGAGCGGCGCCATCGCCGAGCTCTCCGCGCACGGCCGCTTCCTGCAGGGGCGTCTCGGCGAGGGCGACCCCGGCCTGCGACTCCCGGGAGCGGGCTCGTGACCGGGGAGCTCGTGCCCGGCGCGAACGCCGCGCTCACCGCCGAGAACCCCGACCTGACCGCCGTGGTCGTCGGGATCGCGTGGGAGCAGATCCCGAGCCGCGGCCCGTCCGCCGAGCTCGTGCCCCTGGCGATCGTCTGCGGCACCGACGGCCGCGTGCTCTCCGACGACGACCTGGTGTTCTTCAACCAGATCGACGACGCCTCGGCCGCGGTGCGCTACGTGGACGAGTCCGACCAGGAGGAGATCGACGTCGACCTCCGCTCCGTGCCGGAGGCCGTCGACAAGATCGTCTTCGCGGTGTACCTCGACCCGGACCCGCGGTCCCCGAAGGACCTCGGGTCGATCCGCTCGATGGCGATCCGCGTGTGCGCGCCGGACGGCCGTGAGCTCGTGCGCTTCGCACTGCCCTCCGAGCGGAACCACACGATCGACGCCGTCATCCTCGGCGAGCTGTACCGGCACCGCGCCGAGTGGAAGTTCCGTGCCGTCGGGCAGGGCTACACCACGGGCCTCACCGGCCTCCGTGCCGACCACGGCATCGGCCGCGCGCGATGACCGCACGGCACCCGTACCTGCGACGACGCACGCGTCCGGCGCAGGACCATCCGTCGAGCGCAGGCGCCGGAGCGGTCGCCGACGACCCGCGTCCGAGCACGGACCCGGGCACGAGCACCGGCGCGGGCGCGGGCACGGCTGCCCCGGTCGCCCGCGGTGCCGGGCTGAGCCTCGGGTTCGACCGACCGCCGGCAGCACCGCCCGCGGCACCGGCCGCGGCACCGGCCGCCACCCCGCCCGCCTCGCGGACCGCGCCCGCGCCCGCCGACGAGACGCGCGCGCCGGACCGCACCGCGGCGGCGCAGGGGACCGTCTCGGAACGCGTGCTCGAACGCCGACGTGCCCGCGCCTCCCGGGTCCGCCCCTTCCCGGCACCCGATCCGGCCGACGTCAGGATGCTCGGTCCGGACACCCCGGTCGTGCGCGTCGACCGCCGGCGTTCGGCGGTGGGGGCGCTCCGTGTGTCCGGCGCGACCAGCGTGGCGTGGGAGACCGTCGACGGGATCGTCGGCGCCACGACGTCGGACGGCCGTGCTGCCGGGCGCGACGTGCAGACGCCGGGCAACCGGCCCCTGGTCGGCTTCCACGACGGCGACGTCGTCGTCGCGCTCCGGCACGTCCGTTCGCTCCGCCGCGCCCTCGTGATGGCACGCGGCGACGACCGGGCCGTCGTGAGCCTGCACGACGGCACGGTGCTGGCGGTGGACGCCGGCGACCCCGAGACCATGACGATCACCGCGCTGTCGGTGCTCGACGGCGAACTGGAACTGCGGGCAGAACCCTTCCCGCGGGCGTCGCACGACGGCGACGTGTTCGCCGCGTTCGGGTTCGTCCTCTCCGCCCCGAACCCGAGAGGCTGACCGATGCGGCACTTCGCGAACCTGGACGACCACGGCGCGCTGTTCCTGCGCGAACCGGAGGACGTCGGACGCGACAGCGATCCGGCCCTGCGTGCCGTCGCGCTCGGCGCGACCCTGTACGTCCCGGGCATCCGGCCGGACCTGGTGCGCGACGTGCACCGGCAGACGGCGCTCGGTGCCGGGTCCCTGGTGCTCTGCCTCGAGGACTCCGTCGCCGACGACGACCTCCCGCTCGCCGAGCAGCAGGTCGAGCAGGCGCTCCGACTGCTCGCCACCGAGGACGACCCGGCGGTGCTGCCGCAGCTCTTCCTGCGCGTCCGCAGCCCCGAGCACCTCGAGCGCCTCGTCGAGCGGTTCGGTGACCGCCCGCTCGACGCGCTGAGCGGCATCGTGCTGCCGAAGTTCGAGGCGACCGACGGCGCCGGGGAACGGTACTTCTCCGTCCTCGACCGGGTGAACGCCACGCGGAGCGGCGGCCGACGGCTGCTCGTCATGCCGATCCTCGAGTCGCCGTCGATCATGCACCGCGAGACCCGGGCGACGACGCTCGCCGGCATCCACGAGCTGCTCGCCGCCCGACGGGCCGACGTGCTGGCGGTGCGCATCGGCGCGACCGACCTGTCGAGCGTCTTCGGGCTCCGGCGCCCGTCCGACCTCACCGTGCACGACGTGCACGTCCTCGCCTCCGTCATCGGCGACGTCGTCAACACACTCGGCCGCGCGAACGACGGGTTCGTCGTCGCGGGGCCCGTGTGGGAGCACTACCCCTCGTCGGACCGCGTGTTCAAGACCCAGCTCCGCACCACCCCGTTCCAGGAGGCCGGCGACCTGGCACTGCGCCGCCAGCTGCTGCTCGAGGGCTTCGACGGCCTGCTCCGCGAGGTGGCGCTCGACCGCGCGAACGGCCTCACCGGCAAGACGGTCATCCACCCGCGTCACGTGCCGCTCGTGCACGCGATGTCGGTGGTGACCGACGAGGAGTACTCGGACGCCTCCGACGTGCTCGCCCGGGAGTCGGGCGGGGTCGCCCCCTCGCGCTACGGCAACAAGATGAACGAGATGAAGCCGCACCACGCCTGGGCCGAGCGCACGATGCTGCGTGCCCGTGCGTTCGGCGTGTCCACCCCCGACGTGACCTACGTCGACCTGCTCGAGCGGAGCCTCCCGTGAACGTGCCCCTGCCGTCCCCCGCCGACCTGGGCCTGGCCGTCGTCGACGCCGACGGGCAGCAGGGCCCGACGGTGCCGCTCGGCGACCTCGTGCGCCTGGCGCTGCGCCGCAACCCGAAGCGAGCGCACCTGCTCGTCTCGACGGTGCTCGCCAAGCACGTGCCGACCGTGCCGGCGGTCGCGCTGCTCGCCGGCGAGGCCCTCGGCACCCTCGTGGCCGACCTGCTCGACGCCCCCGCACGTCCACGCTTCGACGACGCCGTCGTCGCACGGCTCGACGCGGTGCTCCGCGACCAGCGAGCGATCACCGAGCGCACCGATGCCGACGTCGACGTGGATGCCGACCTCGACGTGGACGTCGACCGCTCGTCCGGGCTGCACCGCGCGGCCACGACGCTCCGCACCGACCTCGCCGCGCACCGGACCGACCACCCGGACGTGCTCGTCCTCGGCTTCGCCGAGACCGCCACCGCCCTCGGTGCGCTCGTCGCCGAGACCCTCGGGTCCGCGTACCTGCACTCCACCCGGCACGACCCGCCCGGCTCCGTGCCGGCCGCGGGGTTCTCCGAGGAGCACTCCCACGCCACCGCGCACCGGCTGCTGCCGGCGGACGCCGACTGGCTGCCCCGGGACGGCACGGTCGTGCTCGTCGACGACGAGCTGAGCACCGGCCGCACCGCCCGCGAGACCATCCGCGCCCTGCACGCCGTCGCGCCGCAGCGCCACTGGGTCATCGCGAGCCTCGTCGACCTGCGGTCCGCGGCGGACACCGCTGCGACCGCGGCTCTCGCCGACGAGCTCGGCGCCCGCGTCGACGTCGTCGCCCTCGGCCGGGGTCGGGTCGACCTGCCGGCGGACGTCCTGGACACCGCCGCGGCGCTCGTGGCCTCGGGCGCGAGCCGGCCGACGGACGGTGCCCGCACCGGGTCCGCGCCCGGGCTCCCGGAGCCGTCCCCGGTCCGCGTCGCCGCCCCGGCCACCACCGTGGACCGCCACGGCACCCCCGCGGCACGGGTCCGACAGCCGCGCACCGACGTCGAGGGCATCGCGGCCGACGTGCTCGCCCGGCTCGACCCGACCGCCAGGCGGGTGCTCGTGCTCGGCACCGAGGAGCACATGCACACGCCGCTCACGGTCGCCGACGCCCTCCGCCGGCAGAGCGGACGCGACGTCCGGTCCTCGACGACGACCCGCTCCCCCGTCGCGATCCTCGACGACCCGTCGTGGCCCATCCGCTCCGGCGTCCGGCACCGTTCCCACGACCGCACCGTCGACGGTCCGGGCGAGCGCTACGCCTACAACGTCCGCGGGTTCGACGCGATCGTCGTCCTGCCGGAGCCCGGCACGGACACCGCCGCACTCGAGGGCGACGACGGCCTGCTCGCCGCCCTCGGCGCGGTCGCCCCCCAGGTCGTCGTGGTCGACAGCCCGCTCGCCGGGACCACGGCGCACACCCCACCGCGACCGCTCACCGGGCCATCGTTCGGGTCCTACGAGCCCGACGACGTCACCTGGCTGCTGCAGGACCTGGCGGACGCCGAGCTCGAGGCCGACACCGCGTCGCGGGAGCGCGCGATCCAGCTCGAGGGCGCGAACTACGCGGAGTCGCTCCCGGTCGAGTACGTGCCGTCCGACGCCTACGAGGAGCTCTACCGCGACGCGCTCGACCGCTCGGCGGAACGCATCGCCGAGGCGGTCGGGGTCGTCACCGAACTGGTGCTCCGGGACCGCCCTCGAGCCGTCCTCGTCTCGCTCGCCCGCGCCGGCACCCCGGTCGGTGTCCTCATGCGCCGCTGGGCCCTCGAGCACCACGACGTCCTGCTGCCGCACTACACGGCGAGCATCGTCCGCGGGGTGGGCATCGACGAGACGGCCCTGCGCTGGCTCGCCGCCCACCACGACCCCGAGCAGGTCGTGTTCGTCGACGGCTGGACGGGCAAGGGCGCCATCACCCGGGAGCTCACCGACGCACTCGACCGCTTCGCGGCGACGGACGGGGTCCGGTTCCGCAGCGACCTCGCCGTCCTCGCCGACCCGGCCGGCTGCACCCCGCTGCACGGCACCCGCGAGGACTACCTCGTGCCGTCCGCCTGCCTCAACTCCACCGTGTCCGGGCTCGTGTCCCGCACGGTGTTCAACCGCCGCTGGACGCCGGAGGGCACCCTGCACGGCGCGAAGCAGTACCGGGACCTCGCCGACCGCGACCGGTCCCGCTCCTACATCGCGACGATCGCCGAGCGCTTCCCCGACGTGACCGCCCGCGTGCAGGAGACGATCGACCGCGAACCGCCGACCGGCACCGCCCCGGAGCGCGCCGTCGACTGGCGGGGCATGCGCACCGTCGAGGCCGTCGGCGCGGAGTTCGGCATCGAGGACCTGCACCTCGTCAAGCCCGGCGTCGGCGAGACGACCCGCGTGCTGCTCCGCCGTGTGCCGTGGCAGGTGCTCGTCCGCGACCCGGACGACCCGGACGTCGCGCACGTCGTCGCCCTGTCACGGGAGCGCGGCGTCCCGGTGGTCGCACGCCCGGACCTGGCGTACAGCTGCGTCGGGCTCATCCATCCCCTGGGGAGCCGTGTCGCGGAGACCGGCCACACCGCGACCGCCGACAGCACCGCGGCGGCCCGCGCATGACCGCGCTCGTCGGCTTCGACCTCGACCGCACCATCGTCTACTCGGCCGCCGCGCTGCTGCTCGACGGCCCGGACCACGAGGCCCCGCCGCTCGTCGTGGCCGAGGTGTACGACGGCGCTCCGCTGTCGTTCATGACCCGGCAGGCCGAGGGCGCCCTCGCCGAGCTCGCCGCCCGGGCGACCGTCGTCCCGGTGACGACCCGCACCGTCGCGCAGTACCGCCGGATCCGGCTGCCGCTGCCGGCCGGCGGCTGGGCGGTCACCACGAACGGTGCCGTCGTGCTGCACGACGGCGTCCCCGACGAGGACTGGACGACGTCCCTGCGCGCCGAGATCGACGCGACGTCGGCCCCGCTCGCCGAGGCCGAGCGCGGGCTGCTCGCCGCGGTGCCCCCGGCGGCGTTGCTCCGGCACCACCGTGCCGAGGAACTCTTCGCGTACGCGGTGGTCGAGCGTCGTGCGCTGCCCGACAACGCGCTCGCGGAGCTGACCGCCGCGATGACCGCGATCGGGTGGACCGTCTCGCTGCAGGGCCGGAAGCTCTACGTCGTGCCGACCGCCGTGCGCAAGGAGCGTGCCCTCGCCGCCGTCGCCGAGCGCATCGGCGCCACTCGGACCGTCGCGGCCGGCGACTCTCTGCTCGACCAGGCGATGCTCGTGTGGGCGGACGTCGCGATCCGGCCGGCGCACGGCGAGCTCGACGCCGCCGGGTGGACCGCGCCGGGCCTCGTCGTCACGGACGCCCGCGGGGTCCTGGCCGGCCAGGAGATCATCGACCGGGCTCGCGCGGCCGTCGACGCCGCCTGACGGAGCAGCGGGGGCGCGGGTTCCGGCACAAGGACCCGCGCCCGCACAGCTCACGAGTCCGGTCTCCGCCGCGCCCCGCACACGCAGAACGGGCGGCCCTCCCGCAGGAGGACCGCCCGTTCCGGCGTACCGGGGCTGCTTACTTGGAGAAGCCCTTGAAGCGCTGGTTGAACTTCTCGACGCGACCGGCCGAGTCGAGGATGCGCTGCTTGCCCGTGTAGAACGGGTGCGAAGCGGACGAGATCTCGACGTCGATCACCGGGTAGGTGGCACCGTCGAGCTCGATCGTCTTGTCGCTGTTCGCGGTGGAACGCGTCAGGAAGGTCTCACCGGAGGCCAGGTCGCGGAAGACGATGGCGCGGTACTCGGGGTGGGTGTCGGTCTTCATGGGGATTCCTCTGTAGCGGTCGTGAGCAATTGCGCGAACTGCGCGGGAAGTCATCGGCTTGCGCCAGCCGTCCACGTTACCAGAGAGACGGCCGGATCGGGAGCGCTACGCCGCGCGCGCCGTCCAGCGATCCGCGTCCTTCGTGACGGTCAGCGCGATGCCGAACGCCTCGGTTAGGGTCGCGTCGGTCAGGACGTCGTCGATCGGGCCGGCCGCCTGCACGTGGCCGTCGGCCAGGACGAGCGCGTGCGTGAAGCCGGCGGGGATCTCCTCGACGTGGTGGGTGACGATCACGATCGCCGGCGAGTCCGAGCTCTGGGCGTAGCCGCCGAGGGTCCGGACGAGGCTCTCGCGGGCACCGAGGTCGAGCGATGCGGCGGGCTCGTCGAGGAACAGGATCTCCGGGTCCGTCATCACCGCGCGGGCGATCTGGACACGCTTCTGCTCGCCGTCGCTCAGCTCACCGAAGGTGCGGTCGGTGAAGGCGCCGAGGCCCCACTCGTCGAGCACGCGCTGGGCGCGACGGACGTCGAGCTCCTCGTACTCCTCGTTCCAGCGCCCCGTCACCGAGTACGCCGCGGTGAGCACGACGTCGATGACCTTCTCGGTCACCGGGATGCGGCGGGCGAGCGCGGTCGACGCGAAGCCGATGCGGGGCCGGAGCTCGAACAGGTCGGCCCCGCCGAGCTCGGTGCCGAGCACCTCGACGTCGCCCGAGGTCGGGAACGTCTGCGCCCCGGCGACCTGCAGCAGCGTGGTCTTGCCGGCGCCGTTCGCGCCGAGCACGACCCAGCGTTCGTCGTCCTGCACCTCCCACGAGATCGTGGCGAGGATGGTGGCCCCGTTGCGGACCACGGAGACGTCTGACAAGCGCACGACCGAGGGCATGCGACCAGCCTACGGGGTCCGGGCCAGCACCTCGTCGTAGACCTGCCGTGTCCTGGTGGCGATCGCGTCCCAGGTGAATTCGGTCTCGACGCGCAGGCGTCCGGCGCGGCCCATCAGCTTCGCCAGGCCCTCGTCGGCGAGCACCTCGGTGAGGGTCGCCGCCAGGTCCGCCACGAAGCGTTCGGGGTCGGTCGGGGTGCCCGTGCCGTCCTGGACCTGGTCGATCGGGACGATCCGGCCGGTCAGTCCGTCGGCCACGACCTCGGGGATGCCCCCGGTGCCGGTGCCGACGACGGGGATCCCGCAGGCCATCGCCTCGAGGTTGACGATGCCGAGCGGCTCGTACACCGACGGGCAGACGAACACGGTGCCGGAGGACAGCACGTTCACGATCTCGCGGTGCTCGAGCATCCGGTCGATCCAGACGACGCCCTCGCGCTGCTCCCGGAGGCCCTCGACGAGGCCGGTGACCTCGGCCATGATCTCCGGGGTGTCCGGCGCGCCGGCGCACAGGACGATCTGCACCTCGGCGGGCAGGGACGCCACGGCGCGGAGCAGGTAGGGCAGCCCCTTCTGGCGGGTGATGCGCCCGACGAAGACGACGCTGGGCCGCGAGGGGTCGATGCCGAGGGCACGCACGGCGTCCTCGTCGACGGTCGGCTTCCACTCGTCGATGTCGATGCCGTTGTAGACAACGTGCACCTTGGCGGGGTCGATGGACGGGTAGGACCGCAGGATGTCCGCGCGCATCGCCTTGGACACGGCGATGACGCCGTCGGCCTGCTCGAACGCCTCGCGCTCCATCCAGCTCGACAGGCGGTAGCCGCCGCCGAGCTGCTCGGCCTTCCACGGACGCAGCGGCTCGAGGCTGTGGGCGGTGACGACGTGCGGGATGCCGTGCGTCAACTGCGCGATCCGGCCCGCGGCGTTTGCGTACCAGGTGTGCGAGTGCACGAGGTCGGCGCCCTCGACGTCGGCCGCGATGGCGACGTCGGTGCCGAGTGCCTGCAGCGCACCGTTGGCCTGCTCGAGGCCGGCGGGGGTCCGGTAGGCCCAGACGTCGGCCTCGTCCCGGAACGCCCCGAAGGCGCGGACGCGCACCTCGGTGTCGGTCCCGGACCGCAGCGCCGAGGTCAGTTCGGCAACGTGGACACCTGCTCCGCCGTAGACCTCCGGCGGATACTCCCTGGTCAGTAGATCGACTCGCACCGGTTCAACGTAACGGGTTCCCAGTGCTGACGCCTACTGTGAGCGTCATGGCACCAAAGAAGGTATTCGGCATCGTGCTCGCCGGAGGCGAGGGGAAGCGGCTCATGCCGCTCACGGCCGACCGCGCGAAACCCGCTGTCCCGTTCGGCGGGAACTTCCGGCTCATCGACTTCGCGCTCTCGAACCTGGTGAACTCCGGTCTGCAGAAGATCGTCGTCCTCACCCAGTACAAGTCCCACAGTCTCGACCGGCACGTCGCCGAGACCTGGCGCATGGAGGGCCTGCTCGGCTCGTACGTCGCCTCGGTCCCCGCGCAGCAGCGCCTCGGCAAGCGCTGGTTCGCCGGCTCGGCCGACGCGATCCTGCAGTCGCTCAACCTGCTGCGCGACGAGCGTCCCGACATCGTGGTGGTCGTCGGCGCCGACCACGTGTACCGGATGGACTTCGACCAGATGGTCCAGGCGCACATCGAGTCCGGCCGCAGTGCCACGGTCGCCGCGATCCGCCAGCCCATCGGCCTCGCCGACCAGTTCGGCGTCATCCAGGTCGACCCGGACGACCCGACGAAGATCGACGCGTTCCTCGAGAAGCCGAAGGACGCGGTCGGCCTGGCCGACTCCCCCGGCGAGGTCCTCGCGTCGATGGGCAACTACGTGTTCAACGCCGACGCCCTCGTCGACGCCGTCCTGCGCGACGGCCAGGTCGAGTCCTCGGCCCACGACATGGGCGGCGACATCGTCCCGGACTTCGTGGCCCGCGGCGACGCCGGCGTGTACGACCTGCAGCGCAACGACGTCCCCGGCTCCACCGACCGCGACAAGTACTACTGGCGCGACGTGGGGACGATCGACTCGTTCTTCGACGCCCACATGGACCTCATCGCGCCGGTGCCGGTCTTCAACCTGTACAACCAGGACTGGCCGATCTTCAACCAGCAGACGAACCTGCCCCCGGCGAAGTTCGTCCGCGACGCGAACGGCAACACCGGCTCCACGGTCGACTCGCTCGTGTCGCTCGGTTGCCTGGTTTCGGGGGCACAGGTCGAGCGCAGCATGATCGGCCCCTGGTGCGGCATCGACTCTGGTGCGAAGGTGCTCGACTCGATCGTCTTCGAGCGTGCCACCATCGGCGCAGGGGCGGTCGTGCACCGCGCCATCCTCGACAAGGACGTCGTCCTCGCACCCGGCGCCCAGGTGGGCGTCGACCGTGAGGCCGACGAGGCGCGCGGCTTCACCGTGACCGAGTCGGGGATCACCGTGGTGGGCAAGGGCGTCCGCGTCGAGGCGTAGCGTCGGCCGCCCGCATCAGCGGGTCCACCAGGACCGGACAGGAGGCACGGCTCGCGTCACACGACGCAGCCGTGCCTCCTGCTGTCGGTACCGTTGGTGCGTGCCCCGCTTCCTCGTCGTCCTCGATGCCGATTCCACTCTCCTCGAGGACGAGGTCATCGAACTCCTCGCCGACAGCGCCGGGACCCGGCCACAGGTGGCGGCGATCACGGAGCGCGCCATGCGCGGGGAGCTCGACTTCGCCGAGAGCCTCCGGGAGCGTGTCGCGACCCTGGCGGGCCTCCCGACCGACGTGTTCCGACGCGCACAGCAGGCGGTCCGCGTGACGCGGGGCGCCGACCAGCTCGTCCGCGGCGTGCACGCCGCGGGCGGGACCGTCGGGGTGGTGTCCGGCGGCTTCCACGAGGTCCTCGACCCGTTCGCCGAGCGGCTCGCGCTCGACCACTGCCGCGCGAACCGGCTCGGGGTCGCCGACGGCGTGCTCACCGGGCGCGTCCTCGGCGAGGTCGTCGACGCGCGCGCCAAGGCCGACGCCCTGCGGGAGTGGGCCGCGGCCGACCGGGTCGACGACGTCCGCACCGTCGCGGTCGGCGACGGGGCGAACGACCTCGAGATGATGCGGGTCGCCGCGCTCTCGGTGGCGTTCGACGCGAAGCCGCGCGTCCGCGAGCAGGCCGACGTCGCCGTGGTCGACCGCGACCTGTCGACGGTGCTCGCGACGCTCGGCCTGCGCGGCTGAGGCGTCCGGGGGGCTAGTGGCCCATCCCAAGGCCGCCGTCGACGGGGATGATCGCACCGGAGACGTAGGCGGCGCCGTCGCTCGCCAGGAACAGCGTCGCGTCGGCGACGTCGTCGACGGTGCCGTAGCGCGCGGCGGGGATCTGCTTCTTGAACTCGGCCTGCAGCTCGGCGGGGAGCGCCGCCGTCATGTCGGTCTGGATGAACCCCGGCGCGACGACGTTCGCCGTGATGCCGCGGGAGCCGAGCTCGCGCGTGATCGACCGCGCCATGCCGACGAGCGCCGCCTTCGACGAGGCGTAGTTGACCTGCCCGACCTGCCCGTAGGCGCCGACGACGCTCGACATGAGCACGATGCGGCCGAACTTCGCCTTCATCATGCCCTTCGTCGCGCGCTTCACGACGCGGAAGGTGCCGGTGAGGTTCGTGTCGACGACGCTCGTGAAGTCCTCCTCGGACATGCGGAGCAGCAGCTGGTCGTTCGTGACGCCGGCGTTCGCGACGAGGACCTCGATCGGTCCGAGCTCGGCCTCGACCTGCGTGAAGGCCGCGTCGACCGAGGCCGTGTCGGTGATGTCGGCCTGCACGGTGAGCGCGCCCTCGGGACCGCCCTGGCCGCTGCGCGACGTCACGGCGACGCGGTGCCCGGCGGCGACGAACCGCGCTGCGAGCGCGTGGCCGATGCCGCGGTTGCCGCCGGTGATGAGGACGGTACGGGGGGTGGTCATGAGCGCTCCGTTCGGTGGTGGTCTGCCGGCGGGTCGGACCGGATCACCGGCGGACACGCCCGGACGAGCGTACCGGAGGCACCGCGGCCGTCCCGCCTGCGCACGACGCGCCGTCCGGCGTGCGCGCGCCGTGACCACGCACGGCCTCGCGGGCTTAGGCTGGAGACCTGGTAGACGGAGACCATCTGTATGAAGAGCACGCACACGAGCATCACGACGCTCCCGGATTCGCCGGAGCAGGACCGGGCGCACCGCCTGTCCCGCTACATCTGGCAGATGGCCGTCAGGGTCGTCCTGTTCATCGTCGCCGTGCTGGTCTGGACGACCTGGCACTCGTGGTTCGCGGTCATCCCGATCGTCCTCGCGGCCGTGATCCCCTGGGTCGCCGTCGTCATCGCGAACGCGGGCAGCCGCACCGAGAGCGACATGGTCTCGCCCGCCGGCTCGATCGTGCTCTACGACGCGGTCGACCCGCGCCTGCGTGAACAGCAGGAGGACGCCCGCGCCCAGGCCTACCGCGACGAGCAGGACCGTCTGCGCGAGCAGGCCCAGAACGCGCAGGACGAGTGGCAGCGCAACGGCGACCGCACGAAGATGTGGGGTCACCGCTGATGGGCGCGACCTTCGACCTGCACACCGAGCCCGGTTCGACGCCGGTGTGCTCGCGGGCCGGCTGCACATCGACCGCCGCGTGGCGCGTCAACTGGCGCAACCCGCGCATCCACTCCGCCGACCGCGTGAAGATCTGGGCGGCGTGCGACGAGCACCGTGACTTCCTGGCCGACTACCTGCGGTCCCGCTCCTTCCCGGTGCGCGTCACCGGCATGCACGAGGACGTCGACCACCTCGACGACGAACGCGACCCGGCGTCGGCGCCCAAGAACGACGTCGGGGTGCGCTCCACCGGCACCTCGCGATGACGGAGCCGTTCGACCCGCACTCCCGCTACGGCCGCAAGCACGCCGCCCGGCTGCAGCAGGCCACGGCACAGGTCCGGCGCGACGACGAGTCCTCCCGCGACCCGGACGAGCCGTTCGTCGGCTGGCGCTTCGTCCGCAGCCGCCGCTGGCTCGGCTACTTCGCGATCGCCGTGGCCTTCGCGATCGTGTGCGCACTGTTCGGCATGTGGCAGTGGGACCGCCGGAACGAGGCCGTCCGCCAGAACGAGCAGGTCGCGCAGAACTACGACCACACCCCCGTCCCGCTCGACCAGGCGCTGCCGACGGCGTCGAGCTGGCAGGACGAGCAGGAGTGGCTCCGCGTCGCCGTCACCGGTCGCTACGACACCGACGCCCAGCTCCTCGTCCGCAACCGCGTGCACAACGGACAGCCCGGGTTCGAGGTCCTCACCCCGCTCGTCACCGCGGAGGGCCGCGCCTTCATCGTGGACCGCGGCTGGGTCCCGACCGGCAACGCGCAGGACGCCCCCGACCACGTGCCCGCTCCCCCGTCGGGCGAGGTCACCGCGATCGTCCGTCTGCAGGAGAGCGAGCCCCGCATCCCCGGCCGCACCGACCCGGCGCACACCGACCAGGTGCAGTCGGTGACCCTCGGCGACGTCGCGAAGAAGGTCGACACCCCGATCTGGACCGGCGCCTACGGCCAGCTCGCGTCGGAGTCCCCCGCCCCCGCCGAGGCACGTCCCCTCGGCTGGGAACGCCCGAACGCCGACACCGGCCTGCACCTGAGCTACTTCATCCAGTGGTTCCTGTTCGCGGCCGGGGGCTTCGGCTTCCTGGCGTACGTGATGGTGCAGGAGTACCGCAACCTCAACCAGGACGACCCCGAGGAACGCGAGCGCGCCCTCGAGCGGCAGCGCCGCAAGGACGCCAAGCCGAAGACCGACGCCGAGATCGAGGACGAGCTGCTCGCGTCGCGCCGCTGATCCGCGCGTGGGGTGTAGTTCCGCGCGTCGGAGGTCGTTCCGCGCGTAGGAGGCACTTTCGCGCGTAGGAGGCCGAACGTTCCGCCCAACTATGCGCGATTCACCTTCCCATGCCGCGCGCGATGGGAACTTCCGCGCGTGAGAAGACTTCCCGCCGCAGGGCGCTGCAGATGCGCGCGTGGCTGGCAGTTCCGCGCGTAGGAGGCCGAACCTTCCGCCCCACGACGCGCACTTCACCTTCCCATGCGGCGCGCGATGGGAACTCTCGCGCATGGTGAGCCTCGTCGCCCTCGGTGAACAGCTCTGCGCGTGGTGAGCAGTTCCGCGCGTAGGAGGCTCGACGTTCCGCCCACCGACGCGCGGTTCGTCTTCCCATGCCGAGCGCGATGGGACGTGACCTTCCGCCGACGACAACAACTCCCACTGCAGGACCAGCACAGCTAGGCCCCACGCCCCATCCCACGCAGACCGCGCACCGCACACACCACCGAGAGCCGACGTTCCACCCCACCACGCGCGGATCGACTCCCCGCCCGGACGTCGTCAGGTGCGCACACGACGGACGGGAGGCCCGCGGCGATCTCGCCACGGGCCTCCCGTCCGTCAAGCCGGTCCCACCAGACCAACGCGCCTAGGCGAGCTCGATGAGCTCCGCGTAGTCCTTGTTCCAGTGGTCCTCGGTGCCGTCCGGCAGGAGCAGCACGCGCTCGGGGTTGAGCGCCTCGACCGCGCCGGCGTCGTGGGACACCAGGACGACCGCGCCCTCGAAGCCGGCGAGGGCGTTGAGGATCTCCTCGCGCGACGCCGGGTCCAGGTTGTTCGTCGGCTCGTCGAGCAGCAGGACGTTCGCGCCCGAAACCACGATCATCGCGAGCGACAGTCGGGTCTTCTCGCCGCCGGAGAGGACACCGGCCTTCTTGTAGCCGTCGTCGCCGGTGAACAGGAATGACCCGAGCACGCGACGGGCCTCGGTCTCGTTGAGGTCGGTCGACGCCGACACCATGTTCTCGATCACGGTGCGGTTGACGTCGATGTTCTCGTGCTCCTGCGCGTAGTAGCCGATGCGCAGGCCGTGGCCGGGCTGGATCTCGCCGGTGTCGGGCAGGTCAGCGCCCGCCAGGATCCGCAGCAGCGTCGTCTTGCCCGCGCCGTTGAAGCCGAGGATCACGACGCGCGAGCCGCGGTCGATCGCCAGGTCGACGCCCGCGAAGATCTCGAGCGACCCGTAGGACTTCGACAGCCCCTCGGCCATGAGCGGCGTTCGGCCGCACGGGGCGGGCGTCGGGAAGCGGATCTTCGCGACACGGTCGGCGACGCGCTCGTCCTCGAGGCCGGCGAGCAGCTTGTCGGCGCGCGCGACCATCTGGTGCGCTGCGGCTGCCTTCGACGCCTTGGCGCCGAAGCGGGCGGCCTGGTCCTTGAGCGTGGCGGCCTTCTTCTCGGCGCCCGCGCGCTCCTTGCGGCGGCGCTCCTCGTCGGCGACGCGCTGCCGCTGGTAGAGCTTCCAGCCCATGTTGTAGATGTCGATGGTCTGCCGGTTCGCGTCGAGGTAGAACACGCGGTTGACGACCTCGTCCACGAGTTCGACGTCGTGGGAGATGATGATGACGCCGCCGGGGTAGGTCTTCAGGTGCTCGCGCAGCCAGACGACCGAGTCGGCGTCGAGGTGGTTGGTCGGCTCGTCGAGGATCATCGTCTCGGCGTCCGAGAACAGGATCCGGGCGAGCTCGATGCGTCGACGCTGGCCACCGGACAGGGTCTTCAGCTGCTGGTCGAGGATGCGGTCCGGCAGCTTGAGGTTCGAGGCGATCGACGCGGCCTCGGCCTCGGCCGCGTAGCCGCCGAGCGCGTTGAACTGGTCGTCGAGACGGCTGTAGCGGCGCATCGCCTTCTCGGCCACGGCCGCGTCGTCGCTCGCCATGTCGAGCGTCGCGAGGCGGATGCCCTCGACGAGCTCACCGAGCCCGCGAGCATCGAGGATGCGCTTGCGGGCGGTCTCCTCCGGGTCGCCGGAGCGCGGGTCCTGCGGCAGGTAGCCGATCTCGCCACCGCGCTCGATCTTGCCGTCCGTGGGCTGGGTCTCCCCGGCCAGGGCCTTGGTCATCGTCGTCTTCCCCGCGCCGTTGCGGCCGACGAGTCCGATCTTGTCGCCCTTCTCGACACGGAAGGAGACGTCCTCCATGAGGAGACGAGCTCCGACGCGGATCTCGAGTTCGTGCACGGCAAGCACAGTGGACGTCCAATCAGTTGGTGGTTTTGCACAACGACGTGTGCGGGAGGTGCACCGCTACGCTGACGGGACCGATGGTCCCGAACGGGACCAGCAGTCCATTCTAGGAGAATCCATGACGAACGCCACCGGGTTCGCTCCCCGCGCAGTCCTCGCCGACCGTCTCCGGTCGCACGGCCTGGCCACGAACGCCGCCCTGGTCGCCGGCGGAGCGCTCTTCACCGCCGCGATGGCACAGCTCGAGGTCCCGATGTGGCCGGTCCCGATCACCGGGCAGACGCTCGCCGTCGTGCTCGTCGGCGCGACGCTCGGCGCACGCCGCGGCATGCTCTCGCTGCTCGTCTACGCAGTCGCCGGACTCGCAGGCGCCCCGTTCTTCGCCGACATGCAGGGCGGCCTGCAGGCACTCGCCCTGCCGAGCTTCGGGTACGTCATCGGCTTCATCCCGGCCGCCGGGCTCGTCGGCTGGCTCGCGCGCCGCGACTGGGACCGTCACGTCGGTCGCGCAGCGGTCGCGATGCTGCTCGCCAGCGCCGTCCCGTTCGTGACCGGCCTCCCCTGGCTCGCCGTGGCGCTCGGCCAGCTCGGCGCCCCGAACGACGTCCAGTCGGTGCTCGCCGCCGGCCTGTACCCGTTCGTCGTCGGTGGCATCGCCAAGGCCCTCATCGCCGCCGGCGTCCTGCCGCTCGCGTGGAAGGCGCTCGGGCGCCGCTGAGCGTGCCGACGACGGCCCCGCACCGGTTCGGTGCGGGGCCGTTCTGCGCACGGGCGCCGAGGTCGCAGGACACGCCGCGAGCAGTTCGCCGAGGTCGCACGAAGTGCCGCCGGATCGCGTCGCGAGCGACAGATTGCGCGACCTCGGCGGCGCGCCCAGCGCGCAGCGCGCGTACGGCCGGGTGCCGAGGTCGCAAGAACCGCCGCCGGCGGTTCGCCGAGGTCGCACGAAGTGCCGCCAGATCGCGTCGCGAGCGACAGATTGCGCGACCTCGGCGGCGCGCCCCGCGCGTGACGCACCGACGAACGGACGGGAGGCGCGGTGCCAGCTGGCACCGCGCCTCCCGTCCGTCGGTGGGTCGCGACTAGATCGCGAACCCGAGGGCGCGCATCATCTCGCGCCCGTCGTCGGTGATCCGCTCCGGACCCCACGGCGGCATCCAGACCCAGTTGATGCGGAACGCGTCCACGATGCCGTCGAGGGCGTTCGCGGTGTCGCCCTCGATGACGTCGGTCAGCGGGCAGCCGGCGCTCGTGAGCGTCATGCTGATGACGAGCGCGTTCGCGTCGTCGTCCCAGGCGAGGTCGTAGATGAGCCCGAGGTCGACGATGTTGACGCCGAGCTCCGGGTCCTGGACCTCCTTGAGGCCCTCGACGACCTCGTCGAACTTCTCGGGTGCCAGTGCGGCGATCATCAGGCCTGCACCTCGGCGGCCGCGGCCTGCACGTAGCGGTCGTAGCCCTCGTTCTCGAGGCGCTCGGCGAGCTCCGGGCCGCCCTGCTCCGCGACCTTGCCGGCGACGAAGACGTGCACGAAGTCCGGCTTGATGTAGCGGAGGATGCGCGTGTAGTGCGTGATGAGCAGCACGCCGAGGCCGGTGGCGGCCTTGGCGCGGTTGACGCCCTCGGACACGATCTTCAGCGCGTCGACGTCCAGGCCGGAGTCGGTCTCGTCGAGGACGGCGAACTTCGGCTTGAGGAGCTCGAGCTGCATGATCTCGTGGCGCTTCTTCTCGCCGCCGGAGAAGCCCTCGTTGACGTTGCGCTCGGCGAACGACGAGTCCATCTTGAGGTCGGCCATCGACTGGCGGAGCTCCTTGATCCAGCCGCGCAGGGCCGGGGCCTCGCCGTCGATCGCCGTCTTGGCGGTGCGGAGGAAGTTCGACACCGTCACGCCGGGGATCTCGACCGGGTACTGCATGGCGAGGAACATGCCCGCACGGGCACGCTCGTCGACGCTCATCGCGAGGACGTCCTGGCCGTCGAGCGTGATCGAGCCGCCGACCACGTTGTAGCGGGGGTGCCCGGCGATCGTGTACGCGAGGGTCGACTTGCCGGAGCCGTTCGGCCCCATGATCGCGTGGATCTCGCCCTCGTTGATGGTGAGGTCGACACCCTTGAGGATGTCCTTCGTGCCCTGATCGGTGTCGATCGAGACCTTGAGGTCACGGATTTCCAGAGTGGACATTGCGTTCCTTCGGTTGCAGCTGTGGTGCGGCGTCAGCCGCGGGAAGTGTGGGGGCTCAGTCGACCGGGACGACGTCCTGGACGTCGACGTAGACGTCGCCGTCGCGGACCTCGACCCGGAAGACCGGGACCGGCTCGTAGGCCGGGAAGTTCTGCGGCTTGCCGGTGGTCAGTGAGAAGCGGGACCCGTGGGCCCAGCACTCGAGCGAGTCGCCCTCGACGAACCCCTCGGCGAGCGAAATGTCGCCGTGCGTGCAGGTGTCGCCGATCGCGTGGACTGTGCCGGCGGAGTCCTTCACGATGGCGACGGCCGTACCGCCGACGACGACCCGCATCGGGCTGTCCACCGCGATGTCGGCTTCGGCGCAGACCTTCTCGGCCATCAGGCGGTCGCCTCGGTGTTCTCGGACGCAGCGTCGGTGGGCTCAGCGGGTGCCGCGATGACCGAACGGCCCTCCGCCAGCTCCTGCTCGACGGCGGCGATGAGACGTTCCTCGAGCTCGGGCGCGCCGATCTTCTGGATGATCTCGACCAGGAAGCCGAGCACGACGAGGCGACGGGCCTCTTCCTCCGGGATCCCGCGGGCCTGCAGGTAGAACAGCTGCTCGTCGTCGAAGCGCCCGGTCGCGCTCGCGTGGCCGGCGCCCTCGATGTTGCCCGTCTCGATCTCGAGGTTCGGGATGCTGTCGGCGCGGGTGCCGTCCGTCAGCACGAGGTTGCGGTTCTGCTCGTACGAGTCGGTGCCGTCGCCGGCGCGCCCGATCAGGACGTCGCCGATCCAGACGGTGTGCGCCCCCTGGCCCTGCAGCGCGCCCTTGTAGTTGACCCGACCGCGCGTGTTCGGCGCGTCGTGGTTCACGTAGACCTGCTGCTCGATGTACTGACCCGCGTCGGCGAAGTAGACGCCGTACATCTCGGTGTCGGCGCCCTGGGCACCGAGGTGCGTCGAGGGGTTGACCCGGACGACGTCGCCGCCGAGCGAGACCACGACGTGCTTGAGGAAGGCGTCGCGGCCGACCTCGGCGAAGTGGGTCGCGACGTGCACCGCGTCGTCGTCCCAGTCCTGCACGCTGACGACCGTCAGCCGCGCGCCGTCCTGCACGACGATCTCGACGTTCTCGGTGAGGAGCGCGGAACCCCGGTTGTCGAGGACGACGATGCCCTGCGCGTGCGGCTCGGCGGTGATCACCGTGTGCGCCGCGCGGGGCTGGGAACCGAAGTCCGAACGGGTCAGCGTGATGAACTCGTTCGCGTCGGTGGCCGTGATCGTGACCGCGAGCACCGCGTCCCGCGCGGACCAGGCCGCCGCGGCGGCGCGGTCCTCGGGGAGCCCGGCGGAACCGACGCGGGGGTCGTCGCTGCGACCCCAGTCCACGTCGGCACCGTCGGACTGGCGCGCGAGGTACGGGTAGGCGGACCCGTCGAGTCCGCCGTCGAGCAGCGGCTGGAGCTTCGCGAGCGGCGCGAACTTCCAGTTCACCTCGCGCCCGGTGACCGCCGGGAACGCGTCGAGGTCACCGGACTGGAACCGCTCGGAGCGGGTCTGGACCGGGACGGTCTTGTCGGGGGCGTCCCAGCCGCCGTCGGAGTGGGCTCCGGCGCCGTGCTGGGTCCCGCCCTGGGCGGGGGCCGCGGGCTCGATCGGCTGGTCGATGTGGGGAGGGGTGGTGCTGGACATCTAGCCGACGGATCCTTCCATGCTCATCTCGATGAGCTTGTTGAGTTCGAGTGCGTACTCCATCGGGAGCTCACGGGCGATCGGCTCGATGAAGCCGCGCACGATCATCGCCATCGCCTCGTCCTCGGGCATGCCGCGGGACATCAGGTAGAAGAGCTGCTCCTCGCTGACCCGCGAGACCGTGGCCTCGTGACCGAGCTGCACGTCGTCGACCCGGATGTCGATCGCCGGGTAGGTGTCGCTCCGGCTGATCGTGTCCACCAGCAGCGCGTCACAGCGCACGGTGTTCGCCGAGTGGTGTGCGCTGGCGTCGACGCGGACCTCGCCGCGGTACCCGGCACGACCGCCACCGCGGGCGATCGACTTCGAGACGATCGACGACGTCGTGTACGGCGCCATGTGGACCATCTTCGCGCCGGCGTCCTGGTGCTGGCCCGGGCCGGCGAAGGCGACCGACAGGGTCTCGCCCTTGGCGTGCTCGCCGGCGAGGTAGATCGACGGGTACTTCATCGTCACCTTGGAGCCGATGTTGCCGTCGATCCACTCCATCGTCGCGCCCTCGTGCGCGATCGCACGCTTGGTGACGAGGTTGTAGACGTTGTTCGACCAGTTCTGGATCGTCGTGTACCGCACGCGGGCGTTCTTCTTCACGATGATCTCGACGACGGCCGAGTGCAGCGAGTCCGACTTGTAGATCGGGGCGGTGCAGCCCTCGATGTAGTGGACGTACGAGTCCTCGTCCGCGATGATCAGCGTCCGCTCGAACTGGCCCATGTTCTCGGTGTTGATCCGGAAGTAGGCCTGCAGCGGGATCTCGACGTGCACGCCCTTCGGGACGTAGACGAACGAGCCACCGGACCAGACGGCCGTGTTCAGCGCGGCGAACTTGTTGTCGCCGGCCGGGATCACGGTGCCGAAGTACTCCTCGAACAGCTCGGGGTGCTCGCGGAGCGCCGTGTCGGTGTCCATGAAGATGACGCCCTGCTGCTCCAGGTCCTCGCGGATCTGGTGGTAGACGACCTCGGACTCGTACTGCGCGGCGACACCGGCGACGAGGCGCTGGCGCTCCGCCTCGGGGATGCCGAGCTTCTCGTAGGTCTCACGGATGTCGGCGGGCAGGTCCTCCCACGACTGCGCCTGCTTCTCCGTGGAGCGCACGAAGTACTTGATGTTGTCGAAGTCGATGCCGGTCAGGTCGGCACCCCACGTCGGCATCGGCTTGCGGCCGAAGAGCGACAACCCCTTGAGGCGGTTCTTCAGCATCCACTCGGGCTCGCCCTTGAGGTTCGAGATGTCGGTGACGACCTCGTCCGAGACACCGCGACGGGCGGAGGCGCCGGCCGAGTCGGAGTCGGACCAGCCGAACTCGTATTGGCCGAGCCCTTCGAGCTCGGGACGGTCGATGAGCACGTCGGACATGGTCTCCTCGTTTCCTTCTCGCGGACAGCGTTCTCGGGTGTGAACCCGTGGCGTCTGGACGCCATTCCACCGCAGACCGCCGACAGGCGGACACGGTGCTGCTCCCTCGCAACGACAATGGTTCCACGCAGTCCGTGGAGTGATCGGCGAACTCGGCTCATTCGGAGCCGGCGCCTGCCTAGACTTGACTGCTGCTGAACCCTCGAATCCTACAGGTTCACTGCACGGAACAACAGGAAGGCACCACCCTCGTGACACGCGTCGGAACCCCCGTCGAGCAGGACGTCCGCTCCGAGCCGTGGTGGTCGCTCCCCCGCGTGGTCGACGCTCGCGTGGTCGCGCTCGCATGGGCGTCGTTCGTCGTCGAGGTCCTGCTGATCGGCACCGGCGGCCTCGTGCGGCTCACCGCGTCCGGTCTCGGCTGCCCGACCTGGCCGAAGTGCACCGCGGAGTCGCTCGTGTCCACGCCCGAGATGGGCATCCACGGGGTCATCGAGTTCGGCAACCGCCTGCTCACGTTCGTGCTCGTCGTCGTCGCCGTCGCGATGTTCCTGGCGGTCGTCCGGATGCTCCGCACCCGGCCCGAGCTGTTCTGGCTCGCGTTCGCCCAGGGCGTCGCGATCCCGGTGCAGGCCGTCATCGGCGGGCTGAGCGTCCTCACGAGCCTGAACCCGTTCGTGGTCGGCCTGCACTTCGTGGTCTCGGCCGCCCTCACCGCCGTCACCGCGGCCCTCGTCTACCGCACCGTGCACGGTCCCCGCACCGCCGACCGGCTCGTGCCCGCCTGGTACACCGGCGTCGTCCGCGCCACCGTCGCCGCGGTCGTCGTCACCGTGCTCGTCGGCATCCTCACCACCGGCAGCGGCCCGCACGCCGGCGCCGACGAGAAGGTCGACGGCGGACGCCTGCACCGCACCGGCTTCGACCCCGCGGTCATGGAGCACGTGCACGCCTGGCCGGCCTACGCCCTCTTCGCCCTCACCCTCGTGCTCGTCGTCGGCGCGGTGCGCCTGCGGCTGTCGAGCAAGTGGGCGCTCCTGCTGCTCGTCGTCGAGTTCCTGCAGATCGCGGTCGGCCTGACGCAGGCCCGGACGGGGCTGCCGGCCGGCCTCGTCGGCACGCACATGGTGCTCGCCGGGCTGCTCGTCGGCGCGACCACCGCCGTCGTGCTCTCGACCCGGGGCAGTGCCGGCCGCCTCGCCCTGCGGGAACCGCTCGACGCCTGACGCCCGGGCGCGTCGCGCCCTCGGCACCGTTCCGCGACACCCCACGAGTCGATCGACTCGTGGGGTGTCGC
>NZ_MJGO01000007.1:0-166 GCF_001864895.1 Curtobacterium sp. MCBA15_009 | reverse complement strand
ATCGACTCGTGGGGTGTCGCTCGTTGCGCACGCATCCGGTGCGTGCGCATCGAGCGTCAGTGCGCGCGACGATCGACCGGTGGATCGTCGCAGCACGCGTGCGCCCCGCGCCCCACGCCCACGCCCACGCCCACGCGTGCACCGTGCGGCCGGGAGGCCCGGGGCG
>NZ_MJGO01000006.1:46261-66726 GCF_001864895.1 Curtobacterium sp. MCBA15_009 | reverse complement strand
CGCCGGACTTAACTCAGTAAGACCAGGGAACCCCTGACCATTCGTGGTCAGGGGTTTTCTGCGTTCCCGGGGCCTGGAGGCCACGGTAGGATCGGCGGGTCATGACTGCGCCATTCACCACTGCCTCCGGCTCCGACATCCGCGTCCGCTTCTGCCCGAGCCCGACGGGGACCCCGCACGTCGGGCTCATCCGCACGGCGCTCTTCAACTGGGCGTACGCGCGCCACACGGGCGGCAAGCTCGTCTTCCGCATCGAGGACACCGACGCCGCCCGCGACAGCGAGGAGTCGTACGCGCAGATCCTCGACGCCTTGCGCTGGCTGCGGCTCGACTGGGACGAGGGCGTGGACGCCGACGGCGAGCACGGCCCGTACCGGCAGTCCGAGCGCACAGCGATCTACGACGACGTGATCGAGCAGCTCAAGGCCTCCGGGCACGTCTACGAGTCCTACGTGACCCCGGACGAGATGGAAGCCCGCAACCGTGCAGCCGGCCGCGACCCGAAGCAGGGTTACGACAACCACGAGCGCGACCTCACCGACGCCGAGCGCCAGGCCTTCCGCGACGAGGGGCGCGAGCCGGCGCTGCGACTGCGTGTGCCGGACCGCGACCTGAGCTTCGACGACCTGGTGCGCGGGGAGATCACCTTCAAGCAGGGGACGTTCCCGGACTTCGTGGTCGTGCGGCCGAACGGCAAGCCGCTCTACACGTTCACGAACCCGGTGGACGACGCCCTGATGGGCATCACGCACGTGCTCCGGGGCGAGGACCTGCTGTCGTCGACGCCGCGCCAGATCGCGCTCTACGAGGCGCTGTACGAGATCGGGATCGCTCCGGCCATCCCGGTGTTCGGCCACCTGCCGTACGTGATGGGGGAGGGCAACAAGAAGCTGTCGAAGCGCGACCCCGAGTCGAACCTGTTCCACCACCGTGCTGCCGGCATGATCCCGGAGGGGCTCGTCAACTACCTCGCGCTGCTCGGCTGGTCGATCGGCCCGGACCGCGACGTCTTCTCGATCGACGAGATGGTCGCCGCGTTCGACGTGACGCAGGTCAACCCGAACCCGGCCCGTTTCGACCACAAGAAGGCCGAGGCCATCAACGGGGACCACATCCGTCTGCTCGACGCCGACGACTTCCGGTCGCGCCTGCTGCCGTACCTGAACGAGTTCGTCTCGGACCCGGCGACGCCGGAGCAGCTCGCGGTCCTCACGAAGGCCGCGCCCCTCGTGCAGGAGCGCATGCAGCTGCTCGGCGAGGCGCCCGCGATGCTCGGCTTCCTGTTCACCGACGACGCCGACCTGGTGGTCGAGGACGACGCGCTCGCCTCGCTGAAGGGCGACACCACCGAGGTCGTCACGGCCAGCACCGCCGCCCTCGAGCAGGTCGAGGACTGGACGACCGAGGCGATCGAGGCCGCGCTCCGTGCGGCGCTCATCGACGGGCTCGGACTGAAGCCGCGGGTGGCCTTCGGGCCGCTGCGCGTCGCGGTGTCCGGCCGACGCATCAGCCCGCCGCTGTTCGAGTCGATGGAGATCCTCGGCAAGGACTCGACCCTGACGCGGCTCCGCGCCTTCGCGGCCCGCTGACCCGCCCACGATGAGCACCACCGAACCGCAGGACGGACCGGTCGTCCACGACGTCGCGGTGATCGGCGCCGGCCCGGCCGGGCTGAGCGCTGCGCTCAACCTGGTCCGTGCGAAGCGGACGGTGCTGCTCGTCGACGCCAACCGGCCCCGGAACGCGGCCACGCTGCGGTCGCACGGGTTCCTCACCCGCGACGGGATCTCGCCGCTGGAGCTCCGCAAACTCGGCCGTACCGAGGTGGAGGGCTACCCCGAGGCCACGGTCGTGCAGTCCGTCGTCGACCTCGTCACGCCGGACGCCGCGGGGTGGCGCCTGCACGGTGCGTGGCGGGGGACCCAGCTCGACGCCCGGGCGCGCGCCGTCGTCGTGGCCACGGGGCTCCGCGAGGAGTTCCCGGCGCTCCCGACGTTGCGGGCGTTCTACGGCACGTCCGTGCACAGCTGTGTCGAGTGCGACGCATACGACAAGGCCGGTGAGCCCCTCGCGTTCATCTGCGAGACCGACGACGTCGTCGACCGCGCCCTGCTCGTCGCGGCCTGGACGGACGACCTGGTCGTCTACACGAACGGCGTCGCCCGGGTGGACGACGCCGGCCGTGCCCGGCTCGCCGCCGCGGGCGTCGTGCTCGACGAGCGACGTGTCGAGGACCTGGAAGGCGACCGGACCGGCATGACCGGCGTCCGGCTCGCCGACGGGCACGTGGAGCCCCGTTCCGGTGGCTTCGTGCGCCCGACCTGGCACGCCGACCTCGACTGGCTGCAGGTCGCGGACGGTCCGGACGACCGCGACGACACGCCCGGAGGGCGCCCGCTGCTCCGTCGGGACGCGGACGGGCTGCTCGTCGTCGACCGGGTCGGCCGGACCTCGGTCCCGGGGCTCTACGCCGTGGGGGACGTGACGCCTCCGGGGCCGGAGCAGCTCATCGTGGCTGCCGGCCACGGTGCCGCGACGGCTGCCGCCGTGCACCGGGACCTGGTGGGTGGTCTCACGGACCTCCGGGATGCTGTACAGTAGTTGATCGTGCCCCGGACAACGGGACACGAGGCCGCAGGGCCTCTTGGGGTATGGTGTAATTGGCAACACAGCGGTTTCTGGTACCGTCGTTCTTGGTTCGAGTCCAGGTACCCCAGCACTCGACGAACAGCCCCCGGGATCATCCCGGGGGCTGTTCTCGTCTCCGCAGGCGATCCGCGAGACCGACGCGTCGCGTCGTGCAGGCGCCGCGTCGCCGTGTCGCCGGAGCACGGGACGGACAGGAGGCGCGGTGCGGGGCCGCGCCGAGCCTCCCGTCCGGCAGCCGGTTCCGTCTCCGGACCGTGCGCCGCCGCGCCCACCGCGCCGCCTGCACGACGGTTGCGGGTTTCCGTATCCGCACCGGCGGGTCCGCAAGCGACCCGGACCCGCATTGACCGGCGCCCCGCCCGCGGCGATGGTTGGACCGCGGGCGAGAGTACCCACTCGGCCGCGTTCCCGGTGGCGACGGTGCCGCGCCCACCCAACGGCGGCGTTCCCATGCCGTCGCGGCGTCGTCAGCGGACGCCGGTCCCACTTCGAGACACCCGACCGCAACCCTGACCCGACAGGACCGTGCTCATGCCCGTTCGAACCGTCCGCCCCGCAGACCCGAGGGTCTCCGTCGTCATCCCGGCCCGCAACGAGGCCCGCAACCTCGAGATCATCCTGCCGATGCTCCCGCCCGTGCACGAGGTGATCCTCGTCGACGGCAACTCGGTCGACGACACCGTCGCGACGGCGCAGCGCGTGCTGCCCGGCATCCGTGTCGTGCACCAGACCCGCAAGGGCAAGGGCAACGCGCTCGCCTGCGGGTTCGAAGCCGTGACCGGCGACGTGGTCGTCATGTTCGACGCCGACTGCTCCGCCGACCCCGAGGAGATCCCGCGCTTCGTGCAGGCGCTCGTCGACGGCGCCGACGTCGCGAAGGGCACCCGGTACGCCCTCGGCGGGGGGAGCGACGACATCACGATCCTGCGGAACCTCGGCAACCGCGGGCTGAACGCCCTGTGCAACGTCATCCTCGGCACCCGGTACAGCGACCTCTGCTACGGCTACAACGCCTTCTGGGCGGACGTCCTGCCGGAGATCGGGCTGCTCTCCTCCGAGCTGCCGCGCCCGGCCGACGGGACGATGCTCTGGGGCGACGGCTTCGAGATCGAGACCGTCCTGACCTGCCGCTGGTCGTCCGCCGCGTTGGCGATCACCGAGGTGCCGAGCCACGAGAAGCTCCGTGTGCACGGTCACAGCAACCTCAACGCCGTCACGGACGGCATCCGCGTGCTGAAGTCGATCATGCACGAGCGCCGTCGCGCCGTCGCCGGCCGTGCCGAGGCACGTCGCGTCGCCGTCCACGCCGTCCCCCCGATCGTCGCCGGCCAGCCGGCGGCGGCGCACGGCGCTCCCGTCGCGGCCGCTGCGGCCGCCGTGGTCGTCGGCCTCGAGGAGGACGTCGCGTGACGACCGTCGCGGTCGTCATCTGCGCGTACACGCAGCAGCGGTGGGGCGACCTGCAGGACAGCGTCGAATCCGCCGTCCGCCAACCCGAGCAGCCCGAGGTGGTCGTGGTGATCGACCACGAGCCCGAGCTCCTGGCCCGGGCGTCGGCGCGGTGGCCCGACCTGCGGGTCGTGCCGAACACCGAGGACCGCGGTCTCTCCGGCGCGCGGAACACCGGCGTCGCCCTGACCGAGGCGGACGTGGTCGCGTTCCTCGACGACGACGCCACGGCGGACCCCGACTGGTTGCGCCACCTGCTCGCCGCGCTCGAGGACCCCGAGGTCGTCGGCGTCGGCGGCCGTGCGACACCGTCCTGGCCGACCGCCACCGGGGCCGGCCCCTACGCCGACGAGCTGCTCTGGATCGTCGGGTGCTCGTACCGCGGGCTGCCGGAGGCGCCGGGCGACGTCCGCAACGTGATCGGGTCGAGCATGGCGTTCCGCCGCGAGGCGATCCTGCTGGCCGGCGGCTTCCGCTCCGGCATCGGCCGTGTCGGCGACCAGCCCCTCGGCTGCGAGGAGACCGAGCTGTGCATCCGGATCGCCCAGGTCCGGCCCGGCGCACGGATCCGCTACGAGCCGCGGTCGAACGTCGCGCACCGGGTCTCACCGGACCGCGTGACCATGCGCTACCTGCGCCGTCGGAGCTACTACGAGGGCATCTCGAAGGCGGTGCTCAGCCGGCGCGTCGGCACGGGGGACTCGCTCGCGAGCGAGTCGACGTACCTGACGCGGGTCATCCCCGGCGCCGTCCTGCGCGAACTCGGCCGGACCGGCCGCGGCGGCGGTCTCCGGGCCGGCGCGATCGTGCTGTCCGTTGCCTCGACCGTCCTCGGCTACGCCGTGGGCCGGGTGCTCGGCGGCGTGGTCGTCACCACGCCGGCGGCCCGCCCGGTCGAGCAGCCGGTGAGCGCGAGGTGACCGGGGCGACGCTCGCGCCGGTCACCTCGCCGGACCCGTCCGGCCCGCCCGCGTCCGACGACGGCACCCCGGTGCGCGACGGCCGCGACCGGGTGATGGGGCCCGCCGCGCGGCTCACGGCCGCTGCGACGGTGGTGGCCACGCTCCTCGTCGCGCTCGTCGGCACGGTCGCCGACCTGCCGACCCTGCGGGGGAGCGCCGTCGGGGTCTTCCTGTTCGCACTGCTCGGCGTCGCGCCGCTCCTGCTCGTCCGGCCGATGCCGCTCGCGCGGTTCGCCGTCCTCGCCGTGGCCGGCTCCCTGGTCGGGACGATCGGCATCGGGTACGTCATGGCGACGGCCCACAGCTGGGAGCCGTCCGGACCGTTCGTCGCCCTGGTCGTCGGCACCGTGGTGGCGCTCAACGTCGTCGTGCCGCGGGACCTGCGGGCGTTGCGGGCGCTGCGGACCGTACGCCCGTCCGGTGCGCCGCGCGGGTGGCGCACCGGACCGACCACGATCGTCACGACGCTCTCGCTCGTCGGGCTGGGCATCGTGGTCGTCGCTGCGGTGACCCACGTCGGCGACCCCGTGCCCGCCGGGCTGTTCGGTTCGCTCGGGCCCGGGCTCGTCGTCGGTCTCGTCCTGGTGGTCGCCGCGACGGTCCTGGCACTCGTCCGCGGACGCGGACTCGCGGTCCCCGTCGTGGTGCTCGGCGGTGTCGTCCAGCTCGCACAGGCGATCACGTACGGCGTGCCGACCGTGACCGCCGCCGCACGGCACATCGGCGTCCTCGAGTACATCCGGCAGCACGGCGGCACCGATCCCGCCGCCGACATCTTCCAGACGTGGTCCGGCCTGTTCGCCGGCGGTGCCTGGGTGGCCGACGTCGGCGGCATCGTCGACACGATGACGATCGCCGCGTGGGTGCCGGTGCTGCTCGCGTTCAGCACGACGATCGCGGTCGGGGTGCTCGCGGCACACTGGCTGCCCGGGACACGACGCCCCTGGGTCGCCGCGCTGCTCACCGCGATGACGGGATCGCTCAACACGACGTACTTCTCGCCGCAGTCGACCGGCATCCTGCTGTCCGTCGTCATCCTGGTGCTCGCGACCGGGCCCGTCCGGGACGCCACGACCCCATCCGGTGCGCGCACCCGGACCGTCGGACCGACCCGCATCGCCGCCATCGCGGTGATCGGCGTCGTGCTCGCCGTGACGCACCAGATCTCGCCCTACCTGACGGTCGCCGCGCTCGTCGTCCTGGTGGTCTTCCGACTGCTCCGGCCCTGGTGGTTGCCAGTCGTCGTGCTCGTGCCGGCAGTGGTGTTCGCCGCGTTGAACGGCGACGTGCTCGGCAAGTTCCTGTCCCTGGCCGCCGTCGGCCGTGTGCTCGACAACGTCCAGCCGCCCGCCCACGACCTGACCGTGCTGCCGCGACCGCTCGTCACCCGGTTGGCGTTCGACGTGCCGGCGGCCGCGCTCGTGCTGCTCGGCACGGCCGCGGTCGTCACGGTGCTGCTCCGCCGGGACCGCGTGCACTGGGCCCTGCTCGCCGCGGCCGCGAGCCCGGTGTCGCTGCTCGTCGCCACGAACTACGGCCAGGAGGGCGTGTTCCGCGTCGTCCTGTTCGCGACGCCCTGGATCGCCGTCCTGGCCGCCGCGCTCCCGCTGCCGGCCGGTCGGTTCGCGCCCGTCGGCGCGCTGCTGCGACGGGTGGGCCGTCCCACCGCGGTGCGGTACGCGGTCGCCGCTGCGGGGGTCGCCGCGCTCGTCGCGGTCGGGGCGTTCGGGCAGACCGCGCTCGACTGGAACCGGGTGATGACCCGCAGCCAGTCCGAGGCGACGCGGCTCTACGACCGCACCGCACCCGCAGGGTCGGTGATGCTGCTGACCGGCTCGGCGAACGCGGTGCCGAGCAACACCGGCGCACGGTACTTCGACGTCGGTTACCTGTCCCGCGAGGCCCTCGGACCGTACCCGTCCCCGCAGGGCTACGACGCGACCGCCGACGTGTCCGTCCTGACCCGGGAGCTCGTGCAGAACTGGGCCGCGACGAAGTACTACGCACTCGTCGCCGAACCGTTCGGTGCCTACGACGAGCGGTACGGCTACCAGAGCGACGCCGACTACCAGCGGCTCGCCCGGGCGATGGCGTCCTCGCCGCAGTGGCAGCGGGTCTGGTCGTCCGGCACCACGACGCTCTACGAGCTCACGCCGGCGGGGCTGCGCCGCGCCGCCGGGGCCGCGGGGTGACCCGCGTCGGACCGTCGCTCGATCCCCGTGCCGCAGCCGCCAACGGCGCGCCGGCGGCGCACGCCACCGGCCGCTCCCGACACCGCCGTGCAGCGAGCAGCGGCCGCCGTGCCGCGCTCGTCGCCGCGGCGGTCGTGGTCGCCGCGGCCGTCGTCGCCGGTGCCACGACAGGCCGGGACGTCGACGCGGTCGACCCGAGCGGAGCGGTGATGCCGACGGCCGACGGCGGCGGCGGGTGGCAGCGCGTCTTCGCCGAGGACTTCGCGCAACCGACCGCGACGGGCGCCTTCGAGCGCACCTACGGCGACCGGTTCTCGGTGTACCACGGGTTCGCGGACACCGCCGGGACGGGCCGCTACCAGGCCTCCGCCCTGACCGCGCACGACGGCGTGCTCGACGTGCACCTGCGCACCACCGCGGGCGGCACACCGCTCGCCGGCGGCGTCGTCCCCCTGGTCGACGGCCGGTGGGGCGGACAGACCGCCGGTCGGTACAGCATCCGCATGAAGAGCGACCGGGTCGACGGCTACGGCGTCGCGGTGCTGCTCTGGAGCGACGAGAACGTCTGGGCGGACGGCGAGGTCGACTTCCCCGAGGGCGCGCTCGGTGGCACGGCCGGGCTCAACGTGCACTGCGTCGGCGACCCGGAGCAGAAGTGCGTGCAGAACGAGACCGCCGCGTCGCTGGCCGACTGGCACACCTACACGATCGAGTGGACGCGCTCGCGGATGTCGTTCCTGGTCGACGGCGCCCTCGTCGGCACGACGACGGAGTTCATCCCGACGGCGCGGATGCACCTGGTCGTGCAGGCCGGCTCGATCGCCGGTGTCCCGCCTCGGAGCGCCGCCGGGTCCCTGCTCGTCGACTGGGTGACGATCGACGTGCCCGCGGCCGGTGCCGACCCGCAGGCGACCACGCCGGACCACGACGGGCGCTGAGCACCGGCACGACGGGCGCCGAGCGCCGGCGCGACGGGTGCTGAGCGCCGGCGTGACGGGTGCTGCGCGCCGGCACGGTGCGTGACGGGCGCTGGGCGCCCGCGCGGTGTGCGCCGTGCGACGGGCGCTCGGCGCCGGGGCGGTGCTCGGCGCGGTGCGGCCGGCGAGCCGCCCCCACCGGACGCGCGCCCTCGTGCTGCCGTCAGGACGAGGTCGTCGCGCCCCGTCCCCGAGCCGACCGCAGCCGGACGACGAACCACGGCAGGCAGGCGAGCACCCCGGCGGCCCGCACCCAGTTCCAGAGCGCGTCCTGCGGCACGAACAGCGACGCGGCCGCCACGAGGAGTGCCCCGGCGACCGGGAGCACGACCGCGGGCCCCGGGCCCGTCCAGGCACGCCGGTCGGGCAGGACCGCGAGCTGCAGCACCGCGAGCACGACGTACGCCAGGACGGTCGCGGCCCCGGCGCCGGCGATGCCGAACAGCGGGACGAGCACGAGGTTCGCGCCGATGTTCACCGCTCCCGCCACCGCCGCGATGACGCCGACCGCCACACCGCGTCGCTCCACGAGCAGCAGCCGGCCGGTGGCGCCGCTCGCGACGACCGGCAGGGCCGTGGCCGCGACGATGAAGACGACGACGGTGAGCCCCTGCACCCGGTAGGACGCCGGTGCCAGGACGGGCAGGGCGATCGGCGACACCAGGGTCACCGCGAGGAGCACGGGCGCGAGCAACCGGTACAGCTCGTCGCGGGCGTGCACGGCGAGCTCGCGCCGGGCCACGGCGTCGCGGACCGCGGCGAAGTGCGGCGCCCACGCCTGGTTCGTGAACGTGAGCAGCAGGATGACCGCCGACCCGACGACGTACGCGATCTGGTAGCGCGCGACCTCGTCCGGACCGAGCAGTCGCTGCACGACGATCCGGTCGCCGGCGTTCAGCACGAAGTACGACAGGTTGCCGAGCGCCACGGGGATGCCGAGACGGAACGCGCGGGCGGTCGTCCTGCGGTCGAGCAACCCGGCGATCCGCGGTCGCGTCGCCGCGATCCCCACGACCATCGCCGCGCCCTGCGCGACGACACCGCCCCACGCGTACGTGGTGGCGTCCGCGTGCACGGCGGCGAGCAGGCCGAGTCCGATGACGGACCCGCCGATCGACGACAGCAGGCTCGTCACGGCGAAGACGCGGATGCGGTCCTGGGCGACGAGCACTGCGAGGGACAGCTGGACGATGGCCGACGGTCCCGTCCAGAGCACGGCGACGAGGAGCAGCGGGTGCGCGCCGACGAACCCGGCGGCGTCGCCCCACGCGGGGATCGTCGCGAGCGCAGCCGTGGTCACGACGGCGGCGGTGACGACCCCGACCGCGAGCAGGCCGCGGGCCCGCCGGTCGTCGCCGTCCTCGGCGCGCTGCAGGACCGCCGCCTGGTCGAGGCCGGCGACCGCCAGCACGACGAGCGCCTGGTACAGCGCGATCGCCGAGGCCAGGACGCCGAACTCGGACGGCGGCATGAGGTGCGCGAGCACGGGCGAGATGAGCGACGAGACGACGAGCTGCATCGACCAGACGACGACGTAGAGCAACCCGCGGCCGAACAGGACCGAGGCGCCCTTGCGGACGGCTGATGCACCGTCGCCGTCGCGGGCGGCCCGTGCCTGCCGCCGGGTCTGCGGGGGCAGTGTCACGAGGTGACCGCTGCGGCCGTGCCCGGACGCAGCCCGAACGCGCCGTCGACGACGTCGAGCAGGTCGGCGCTGCGGTCCGTCGAGAACTTCCGCGCGAAGACCTGCGGCAGCGCGTCCGCGGTGTCGGTCCGGCCGGCGAGGAGCCGCCCGGCGTCCTCGATGGTCAGCCACGGCGGGCTCTTCTGCGCCGTGCCGTCCCACCCGATCCACCACAGCGAGTGCGGCACGTGCTCGTCGGCGAAGCCGGGCACCAGCGCGGGGGAGCCGAGCACGGAGAGCACGAACGTCTCGTCGGCCACCCAGGTGCGCCGCCAGAAGTGCGTCAGGTCCGGCCGGCGGTCCACCGTGTCGACGACCGCGGCCGCGTGCCGGCGCGCGAGGACCTTGAGCTGCGAGCCACCCGTCAGCACCACGTCACGCGGCGCTCGCCGCGGTACCGGCAGCCGCAGCATGTGCTTCCGCCAGGCCCAGTGCCGGTAGCGGATCCGGCCGACGCCGCCGTCGCGACCCCACTCCGGGTGCGGCAGCGGGTGCGCGAACACGAACGAGCGGTCCCGGTGTGCCTCGAGCAGCGCCGTCGTCTCCGCCGGGGACGCCAACGGGTAGTCGCTGCCGGTCAGCACGGCGACGTGCGTCGCGTCCGTCTCGGCGAGTGCCGCACGGTAGCCGGCGACCTCGGCCTCGACGTTCTCCCACCGGGCCCAGCCGGTCCGGATCCGCGGCAGCAGCCGCACCCGGTCGGGCAGCCCCTCGGTCATCGCCCGGTGGACGTCGTCCGGCGTCCGGGAGTCGCAGTGCAGGAACACGGGGAACGGGTCGAGCGCCTCGACGAGCCGCCGGACGTGCACGGGGTCCTCGTGCGCGAGGACGACGCAGGCCGGAGCCGCGGGGGAGATGGCCATGGACGCGACGCTAGGCGCACGCGATCGGGGCGACAAGGCGGCCGTGGGGCCACTGCGGTGAAGCGGCGGTTTCCCGCAGCGGGCCCGAGGATCAGCGCTGTCGGCGGAACCTCGGGCAGTCGCACAGTGCGCAGTCGCTGCCCGGACGGTAGTGCTCGTGGGCGTCCTGCACGTGGCCGCAGACGCAGGTCGGGACGCCGAGCTCGGTCGTGGGGCCCAGCGACATGCGTCCTCCTCGTGCCCGACGTGCTGCCGCCGGGTCTCCCGTCGATCCTAGGGGCAGCGCCCGGGAGCCGCCCGGACCGCCGACCCGGCCCGCTCCGTCCGTCCGCCGGGGGCCGCCGCGATCGCTCGCCCGGGCGCCTGGCGGCAAACCGCAAGTCGCGCGTCCGTCGCCGCACGCGCCTCCGGCCGTCGTTGACCGGCCGGAGCCCCCACCCGAGCATCGGAGCATGACCGAACCCCAGGCGACCGTCAGCGGCGTGCTCACCGTCACCCCCGCGATGCCGTCAGCCGGGGTCCCGACGTGGGCCGGAGCCGCCTGGGTCGGCGCCGTCGACCGGCAGGAGGCGGCCACCGCGACCGCCGTCGCCCTCCAGGACGCCGAGGGCTTCCGCCGCGCACGGCTCCTCGTCCGGGACGGCCGTGAGGTCGCCGGTTTCGTCGACGTCGCCGTCGACGCAGCGGGGGCGGTGGACCCGGCCGAGCTGGGACCGGCCGTCCGCGCACTGCGCGCCACGGGCCTCCCGGCCGCACCGACCGGCACGCCCGTCGGCCGCATCTCGGTCGTCATCGGTACCCGCGACCGACCGGACGACGTGCGGCACGTCGTCCGGTCGGTGCTCGACTCGGCGTACGACGACCTCGAGGTCGTCGTCGTCGACAACGCGCCCTCGACCACCGCCACCCGCGACGTGGTCGCGTCGTTCGACGACCCCCGGTTGCGCTACGTCCTGGAGGCCCGACCCGGCGTCTCACGCGCACGGAACGCCGGTCTCGCCGTCGCCTCGGGAGCCGTGGTCGCCTTCGTCGACGACGACGTGGTCGTCGACCGCCTCTGGCTCGCGGCGCTCGCCGAGGCGTACGCCCGCGACGCGGACGTCGTCTGCGTCACCGGGCTCGTGCCGAGCGGGGAGCTGCGCACGCCCACCCAGCGGTACTTCGACGAGCGGGTGACCTGGGCGCGGAACACCGACCGCCGGGTCTTCCGGACCTCGGCGCCGCCGGCCGACCTGCCGCTCTTCCCGTTCTCGGTCGGCGCGTTCGGCACCGGGGCGAACATGTCGCTGCGGCGCTCGGCCGCGCTCGCCCTGGGCGGCTTCGACGTCGCCCTCGGCCCGGGGACCCCCGCCCGCGCCGGCGAGGACCCGGACTTGTTCACGCGGGTGCTGTTCTCCGGCGGGGCGCTCGCCGTGGAGCCCGCGGCGGTGGTCTGGCACCGACACCGCTCCGACCGCGCCGCCCTGCGGTCCCAGGCGCTCGGCTACGGCACCGGTCTCGGGGCGTGGGTGACGAAGCTCGTGCTGCGACCGCGGACGGCGGTGGCGGTGCTCCGTCGGGCCGTCGGCGCGCTGCGGCAGCTCGGGGCGCTCGGGCAGGGGACGGCCGGTGCCGGCGAACCCGTCGCGGTGGACACCGTGGGCGGCTGGCCCGTCGACGACGAGTTCCGGCAGGCCACCGCCGGGCTGCAGCGCGTGGAGCTCCTCGCGGCGCTCGGCGGTCCGTGGCGGTACCTGGTCGGACGGGTTCGGCGGGGCTGACCTCCGCGCGCGGGGACGCGGCGCGCAGGGATGGTGCGCGGGCTGGCGCGACGATGTCGGTGTCGTGCGACGGCGGTGTTGTCGCGCTCGGCGCGGCTGGCGGGGGCTGGCGGGGCTGCGGCATCGTCGAGGTCGTGCGACGTCGACTTTGTCGCGCCGTGCGAGGGGCATCGGCGGCTGCGACATCGTCGGTGTCGTGCGACGTCGATCTCGTCGCACGGCAGCGCCGCCCGCACGTGCACGGCACCGGCACCGGCACCGGCGCGTCGTACCGCACCGGCACAGCGGACGGACCGCACCGTACCGGCACACCCCACCGGCACGGCACCGCCCGGTGCCCCTACGGGCGGAAGCGGCCCTCCTCGACCGAGCGCCAGAACCGTCGGCTGCGCAGGTACGCCGCCGGGCCGGCCGGGAAGCCGCGGAACTCGTGGAACGCGAGGGACCGGGGGATGCGCGTCGTCGAGGCCTCGGTCACCGTCTCCGGTGCTGCGTCGCGTCGTCCGGCCAGCCGGGAGACGAGCTGGCGGGTCTTGACGTCCGCGGCGACGGGCATCAGACGGGCCAGGGCCAGCAGGTGCCGGCGGTCCTTCACGACGAGCGCGCACATCAGGGCGGTGAAGCCGACGCCGTTCGAGTGCAGCTGGTGGTGCAGGCCGGCCAGGTCCTGGCGGTGCCGGTGGTGCACGACGGCGCGGGGTTCGAAGCCGATCCGGCCGCCGTTCCAGAGGATGTCGATGAAGATCGCGAGGTCCTCGCCGCCGCGGGCTGGTACCCCGGCGCCGAGCGTGGTGTCGAAGCCGCCCGCCGCGTCGAACGCGGACCGTCGGCACGCCCAGTTCGCGCCGGCGCCGTAGCCGCCGATGCCGTACACGGCGAAGTGCTTCCGGATCGAGCCGTCCGGGGCGACCGCGGAGACACGGGCGTGGCGCATGACACCGGGCACGTCGTCGGGGACGATCGTCACCGGGTCGAAGGTGCGCTCGCCGCTGAAGCCGCCGTAGTACGCCTCGTACCAGATCTGTGCCGGGGTGGCGAGTTCGACGGGCAGGATCATGCCGGTCACGGCCGAGAGCGCGGGCTCCCGCACGAAGCGGGTCCCGATCATCCGGAGCCACTGCGGGTCCACCCGCACGTCGTCGTCCGTGAAGGCGATGACCTCGCCGAGTGCTGCGGCGACCCCGGCGTTCCGACCCGCCGAGCACCCCGGGCGGCGTTCCGTGACGAGCCGGACCGTCCGGCCCTCGAGCAGGGCGGGCAGCGGGTCGGACTCGGGCAGCACCACCCGGTTGTCGACGAGGACCACCTCGTGCCGCGGGTAGTCGAGGTGCTCGAGCACGTCGAGCAACCGGCCGAGGTCCTCGACCCGGGCGACGACGGTCGAGACGACGATCGAGATCATCGGCAGCAGCTCGTCCGGCACCGGGGTGTCGTCACCGGCGCGGTCGGCGCGGACGCCCGCGATCGGCTCGAGCGCGCGTGCGGCGTCGTCGGGGTCCGCCGTCAGCAGCACCTCGCGCGTCGCGACGGGGTGTCCGTCGCGGTAGCCGACGACCAGTGCCGAGGTGCCGGTCTCGTCGGCGACGAGCCGGGGCAGGGGAGCGTCGAGGTCGACGCTGACGACCCGTCGGGGCCCGGGCACGGAGACGGAGGAGAGCTGGGTCATGCCGCGGACGCTACGGGGGCACGCCGGAGCCGGACAACGGCGCGGGAGCGCAGTGGCGGTGTTCGTGCGGACTCCCGCACCGGTGCGGATCCGGCCGAGCGGTGGTGAGCGCTCACGGGACATCCACGCCGGGTTCCGAGGTCACGCTCAGGTCACGGTGTCAGTGCAACCGGTTGCAGGAGCACGCCGCCGGGCGTAGCGTCACCGCCCAGCAGGCAGCGTCGCCTGCTCCAGGACAGCGTCGGACGGTTCCGTCCGACGTCGTCCTGGTGATCTCGATGAGGAGACAACGCTGTGAAGACAACACGCGCCAGGGTGCGGTCCGCATCCGTTGCGGGGGTCGCGGTCATCGGCCTCGTGCTCACCGGCTGCTCGAGCGGGAGCTCGGGAGCGGGCGATGCGGCGAACGGGCAGGACAGCCGCGGACCCATCACCTACGTGCAGGGCAAGGACAACTCGAACGTCGTCCGACCGCTGATCGCGAAGTGGAACAAGGCCCACCCCGACGAGAAGGTCACGTTCAAGGAGCAGTCCGACCAGGCCGACCAGCAGCACGACGACCTCGTGCAGCACTTCCAGGCGAAGGACTCCGGCTACGACGTCGTCGACGTGGACGTCGTCTGGACGGCCGAGTTCGCGGCGAAGAACTGGCTCACCCCGCTGAAGGGGTCGATGGCGATCGACACGTCGAAGCTCCTGCCCGCCACGGTGAAGACGGCGACGTACAACGACACCCTCTACGCCGCACCGCAGACCTCGGACGGCGCGCTGCTCTACTACCGCAAGGACCTCGTCAAGACGCCCCCGACGACCTGGGCCGAGATGATGGACGACTGCTCGATCGCGAAGGACGAGGGCATCGGCTGCTACGCCGGCCAGTTCGCGAAGTACGAGGGTCTGACCGTGAACGCCTCCGAGGCCATCAACGGCTCCGGCGGATCGATCCTGTCGTCCAGCGGCAGCCCGGACGTCGACAACGGCGACGCGAAGGCCGGCCTGCAGAACCTGGTCGACGCGTTCCAGGACGGGAACATCCCGGCCGAGGCGATCACCTACCAGGAGGAGCAGGGCCGCACCGCGTTCGAGTCCGGCAAGTTGCTGTTCCTGCGCAACTGGCCCTACGTGTACAACCTCGCCAAGACCGACGGCTCGTCGAAGGTGCAGGACACCTTCGGCGTCGCACCGATCCCCGGCAAGGACGGCACGGGTGCCTCGACGCTCGGCGGTCACAACGCGGCGATCAGCGTCTACTCGAAGCACAAGGCGACGGCGCACGACTTCCTCGAGTTCCTCACCTCGGACGAGACGCAGAAGTTCTTCGCGACCCAGGGCTCGCTGGCCCCGGTCGTCGGCGACCTCTACACCGACCCCGAGCTGACCGCGAAGCTGCCGTACCTGCCGACGCTGCTCAAGTCGATCGAGTCCGCCGAACCGCGGCCGGTCACGCCCTTCTACCCGGCGGTGACGAAGGCGATCCAGGACAACACCTACGCCGCCCTCAAGGGCTCGAAGACCGTCGACGCGGCGGTGCAGGACATGCAGGCCGCCCTGCAGTCCGCCACCGACAGCGGCAACTAGCGGACGCGGCGCACGTCGCACCGGACGGGAGGCGCGGGTCGACCCCGCCCCGCGCCTCCCGTCCGTCCCGTCCTGCGTCCCGACACCCGGCAAGGAGGCCGACACGTGTCAGCAGCAACCGAGATCCCCGCAGCCGTCCCGAACCCCACGGGGACGGAGCCGGAGCGCCGACGGCGCCCCGGCGGACTCAACGCGGACCACGGCCGGTGGGCCGTGTACCTCATCGGCCCGACGATCGTGCTCCTCGCGGTCGTCATCGGCTACCCGGTGGTCAGCGCGATCGTCCAGTCGTTCCAGCTCGACCAGGGCCTGGACAAGGCGACGGGCATGTTCGTGCAGGGCGGCTTCGCCGGCCTGGCCAACTACGTGCACTGGCTCGGCCAGCGGTGCGGCGAGGTCAGCTGCCCGCCCGGCAGCCTCGGCTCGCAGTTCTGGGTGGCCTTCGGCAACACCTTCTTCTTCACGGCCGTGACCGTGGTGCTCGAGACCGTCATCGGGCTCTGGATGGCGATCATCATGAACCGCGACTTCCGCGGCCGTGCGTTCGTCCGCGCCGCGATCCTCGTGCCGTGGGCGATCCCGACCGCGGTGACGGCGAAGCTCTGGTACTTCATCTTCGACGCCAACGGCGTCCTCAACCACGTCATCGGTCACCAGGTCCTCTGGTTCTCCGACGAGTGGGCGTCCCGCTTCGCCATCGTCATCGCGGACACGTGGAAGACGACCCCGTTCATGGCGCTGCTCATCCTGGCCGGCCTGCAGCTCATCCCCGAGGACGTCTACGAGGCCGGGAAGATGGACGGGGCGTCGACCGTGCAACGCTTCCTGCTCATCACGCTGCCCCTGGTCCGTCCGGCGCTGATGGTCGCCGTGCTGTTCCGCGTGCTCGACGCGCTGCGCATCTACGACCTCATCGCCATCATGACCGGCGGCGGTGGCGGATCCGGCAACGCGACCGTCTCGCTCTCCGTGCTCGTCGTCGACCAGATCCGGCAGGGGTTCAACGCCGCCTCGGCGCTGTCCACCATCACGTTCCTCATCGTCTTCATCGTCGCCTTCGTCTTCGTCCGCTTCCTCGGGGCGAACGTCGTGCAGACCCAGGCAGCCCAGCAGAAGGGTGAACTCAAGTGACCCTCGCAGCCGACCGACCACGGTCCCCGGCGGCGACGCGCCGCGACCGCGCCGCCGACCGTTCCGACGTCCGGGTGCGCCGCCACCACGGGCCGACCGTCCGCACCGTCGTGCAGGCCGCCGTCATCGCCGTCTGGTGCCTGCTGCCGTTCTACTGGATGGTGGTGACGAGCTTCCGCGACGTCGGCTACACGTTCGACCCGACGCCGTGGTTCACCCACGTCACGCTCGACAACTACGCGACCGCGTTCTCCACGGCACTCGGCAACCACCTCGGTCGGGCGCTGCTCAACAGCGTCTTCATCGGGATCGCCGTGACCGTCATCGCGCTGCTGGTCGGCACGTCGGCGGCGTACGCGCTCGCCCGGCTCGAGTTCCGCGGCAAGTCGCTCATCGCCGGCGCGATCCTCGCCGCCTCGATGTTCCCGGGCGTCGCGCTCATCTCGCCGCTGTTCCAGCTCTTCACCGACATCGGGTGGATGGGGAGCTACCAGGCGCTCATCCTGCCGAGCATCTCGTTCGTGCTGCCGCTGACGGTCTACACGCTGGCGTCGTTCTTCCGCGAGATGCCCTGGGACCTCGAGGAGGCGGCGCGGATCGACGGGTGCACCCGCGTCCAGGCGTTCCGGCGGATCATCCTGCCGCTCGCCGCGCCCGCCGTGTTCACGACGGCGATCCTGGCGTTCATCTCGAGCTGGAACGAGTACCTCATCTCGTCGCAGCTGTCGAGCGACGCGACGCAGCCGGTCACGGTGGCGATCGCCTCGTTCGCCGGGTCGCAGCCGCACCAGGAGCCCTACACGGCGGTGATGGCTGCGGGCACGATCGTCACGATCCCGCTCGTCGTCCTCGTCCTCGTCTTCCAACGCCGGATCGTGGCCGGCCTGACCGCCGGCGGCGTGAAGGGCTGACGACGATGGCACAGCGCGGCCCCACCCGGCCCACCGCACGGATCGAGGAGGCGATCGGCTTCGTCGGCGCGTTCGGCGTCCTGTTCCTCGTCGTCACGGTGTCCTGCGAGCTCGCCGGGCGGCCGGCGCTCGGCTGGGCGCTCACCCTGCTCGCGTGCGTGCTCGCCGTGGTCGCGCTCGACCGCTGGCGGGTCCGGGTCCTCCGGCGGCAGGACGACGACGGCTCCGGGACCGCCGCCGCGTTCGTCCCCGTGCGCTCCGGCAGCAGCCGCGACGACCAGCCCGGCCCGGACGGCCGGGTGCACGGACACGTCGGCTGGGACGAGGTCGAGCGGGCCGGACGTGCCCGACGAGCCGGACGGCCACGGCGCGAGCGGCGTGACGGACCGGCCGGGGGTGGCGGTCCCGGCCCGACGGACACGACGGACGCACCCGCGGGACCGGACCACGGCGCTCGGGCCGTGCACCCGGCGGACGCGACGCGCGCGACGGAGCGGTGACGGGCCTCCCGGGCGGTGCGGCGGGCATCCAGCAGATCGCGACCGCCACGGGGTTGTCGAAGTCGACGGTGTCGCGCGCGCTCCGCGGGATGCCGAGCGTGGCGGACACCACCGTCGACCAGGTGCGGCGCGTCGCCGACGAGCTCGGCTACGTCCCGAGTTCCGCGGCGGCCGGCCTCGCGACCGGGCGGCAGCGCGCGGTGGGCGTCGTGCTGCCGGTGATCGACCGGTGGTTCTTCGTCAAGGCGCTCGGCGGCGTCGACGCCGAGCTCAAGCGCGCCGGGTACGACCTCGTCCTCTACAACCTCGGCGGGCCGGGCGGCGACCGCGACCGGGCGTTCCGGCGGTCGATGCTGCGGCACCGGGTGGACGGCCTCGTCCTCATGTCCCTGGTGCTCGACGCGACCGAACGCGCCGAACTCGAACTCGCACGGCACCCGATGATCGTGATCGGCGGCCCCGCACCGGGCCTGCGGAACGTCGGCGTGGACGACCGTGCCGTCACCCGGACCGCGGTCGGGCACCTGTGCGCGCTCGGGCACCGCGCGGTCGCCTACGTCGGCGGGCAGGACGAGGCCGGGATGAACGTCGCCGTACCGCACCTGCGCCGGGACGGCTTCGTCGACGCGATGCGGGCCGCGGGTAGGACCGTGCCGGGACACCGGCTGGTCGACGGCGGCTTCTCGTTCCCGGGCGGCGTCGCGGCGGGAACGGCGCTGCTCGACGTGGCGGAGCGGCCGACGGCGGTGCTCTGCGCCTCGGACGAGATGGCGCTCGGGGTGCTCCTCGCGGCGCACCGTGCCGGGCTGTCGGTGCCGGAGGACCTGTCGGTGATGGGGATCGACGGCCACGAGTACGGCCGGACCGTCGGACTGACGACCGTCGCGCAGGACCCGGAGGCGCAGGGGAGGACGGCCGCGCGCGCGGTACTCGCCGAGGTCGAGGGGGCGGCCACGCGGTCGATCGCGGCGGCGCCCGCGGCGCTCGTCGTGCGTGCGACGACGGGGCGGGTGCCGGGCGGTTGACGGCGGACGGGGTGCGGGCGCGGCGCACGCGGCTCGGTGCGGGCGGCGCGGACGTGGCGCGGAGCACGCGGCTCGGTGCGGGCGGCGCGGACGTGGCGCGGATTCGTGTCGCACAACCGAAGTGCGCTCGAACCCGGGAACCGCGCGGCGCGGGCTCACTTTGGTTGTGCGGCGTCACCGTCCCCGAGCGGCGAGCGGCGAGCGGCGAGCGGCGAGCGGCGGGCACCGGGCGGCGGTGCGACGCACGCGGTCCCCGTCGGCGCCGCGTAGGGTCGCCCGCATGGAGGTCACGAAGCTCGAACACGCCTGCCAGATCGTCACCGAGGGCGGCGCCCGCCTCGTCCTCGACCCCGGCGAGCTCACCCGACCGGTGGAGGCCACCGGGGTCGTCGCCGTCGTGGTCACGCACGAGCACCCCGACCACGTCACGCCCGAGCAGGTGCTCCGGATCACGGCGGCGAACCCCGGTGCCGTCGTCATCGGGCCCGAGGGGGTCCGGGCCGTCCTCGCCGACGCGGGCATCGAGGTCGACGTCGTCACCCACGGCGACCACCGCACCGTCGGGCCGTTCACGCTCGACTTCCACGGGACGCGGCACAACGTCATCCACGCGAGCGTCCCCGTCGTCGACAACACCGGCGTGCTCGTGGGCGGCCGGCTGTTCCACCCGGGCGACTCGTACACCGTTCCCGACGTCCCCGTCGAGGTGCTCGCCGCGCCCGTCGGGGCACCGTGGCTCAAGGTGGGTGAGCTGATGGACTACGTCGCCGCGGTCGCCCCGTCGCGTGCATACCCGGTCCACGAGGCCACCCTGTCCGACGTCGGGTACGCGATGCACACCGGGCGCCTCCGCGACGCGCTCGGCACCGCGGGCGAACTCGTCGTGCTCCGGCCGGGGGAGTCCATGACCGTCTGACCACGCCACGTCCGCGGGGCGACCGGTCCCGGGTGCGGCTCGCGGCTCCGGACGCCCGCACGGTCGGACGGGAGGCCCGTGGCGGGCCCCGCCACGGGCCTCCCGTCCGACGGCACACCCGGGCGACACGCCTCGTTTTGGCTCCGTGCGCGGCTTGTGCCATACTTGTCGAGTTGTCGGAACGGCCCCATCGTATAGCGGC
>NZ_MJGO01000006.1:25259-45418 GCF_001864895.1 Curtobacterium sp. MCBA15_009 | reverse complement strand
GAATCCCGCTGGGGTCACCAGCACGACGAAACCCCGCCGGACTCCTGTCCGGCGGGGTTCCGTGCGTTCCGGGGTCGCTCTGCTCTGCTCAGTGACTTCCGGGGTTGCTTCGCTGCGCTCAGTGCGACACGGACATCGCGTCGAGGTTGAGGTAGTTCGCGTTCCCGGACCCGGCGGAGACGACCACCGCGTTCGAGCCCGCGGCCAGGTCGACCGTCACCGTCGTGGTGGTCCACTGCGACCAGGACGACGTGCCCGGGAACGACACGGTCGTCGTCGGGCCGTTGCCGACCCGCACGGACCGGACGGCCGTCCCGGCCGCAGCGGCGGAACGGAACGTGAGGGTGTGAGTGCCTGCGGTGGCGACGTTCACGTGGAACGTGGCCGCGGTACCGGCGGTGTTCCAGCCGGCGAGGTACCCGCGGCCGGTCGCCCCCGTGTTCGAGGACTCCGTCGAGATGCCCGGGTGATCGACGTTCTCGGCCTGGTACACGCCGTCGCCCTCGACGACCGCGGTGGAACCGTCCGGCACGGCCTGCTGCGTGATCGCGACGGTCGCCGCGGCGCCGAGCGACAGCTGGGGCGTGGTCGTCACGGACGGCGTCGGAGCGGTCCAGTCCGCACCGCCGATGCCCTCGGGGGAGACGTGGTTCGCGGCCTGCGAGGCGTTCCGGGTGAGCACCGCCTCGTACTGGGTCTGGCCGGCGTCGTCGATGAGCGCCCGGATGTCGCGCGTGAGGATCGCCTTGAAGCCCTCGGTGTCGCTCGTGCCCTCGTTCAGGAAGGTGCCCGCGACCGTCAGGTTGTCGACGGCCCAGTCGGTCGCACGTGTCGCGCGGTCGAGGTACTGCTGGTCGTCGGTGAGCAGGTACATCTGCAGGGCGGCGCCGGCGAACTGGCCCTGGTTGTAGGTCCAGTCGTAGTCGGTGAACTGTCCGGTCCCGCTGACGTGGTCGCGGATGTGGCCGTCACGGTCGAAGTTCGTCTGCAGCCACGCGTAGAGACGCTCGGCGGTGTCGCGGTAGGTGGTGTCCCCGGTCGCGGCGTAGAGCCGCAGCGCGGTCCAGACCGCCGTGCCGTTCGTCGCGACGTTCTTCTCGTTGCGGGTGCCGTCGCCGACGTCGACGTTCTTCCACCAGATCCCGCCGCCGTAGGTGGTGTCCTCGTACTGCGCGATGTACGCGAAGATGTCCTGCGCCTCGGTGAGGTACCGGGCCTCGCCGGTCAGCTCGTAGGCACGGATGCTGCCCCGCGCCCACCAGCCCATGTCGTCGTTCCAGTCGTTCTCGCGGAAGTCCGGGTACGCCGCACGCCAGCCGTCGAACACGTCGTCGATCATCTGCCGGCTCGCCGCGTCGTGCGCGCGCTCGTACCGGTCCATCACGGCTTCCCAGGCCTGGGCCTCCCACCAGTAGTCGGTGTACGCGCCGCCCTGCGGGCCGACGGCGTGCTCTGCGTGCACCTGGTGGTCGCTCCAGGTGGTGAAGTACTTCGCGTCGGGGTCCCAGTAGGTGTCGACGAACGCGTCGTAGGCGTCCGTCGCCTGGGTCGTGGTGAGCGCGGAGGCCCGGTCCGGTGCGGTCGCGAGACCGGCCCCGGTGAGCCCGGCGGTGGCGAGCGCCCCCGCGACGAGCAGGCCGACGAGTCTGTGCTGCATGGAATCTCCTTCGATCCACGCCTCATCCCGATGCCCTGCGCATCAGTAAAAAGTATACTCAAACTACTTCTTGCGCGGATGAGGCTAATCAATATAGTTGGAGCCACACCGAGAGAAGTCAAGGGGAGCAACGTGGCTCAGACGCATCAGGACCTGGTCGACCAGGTCGCAGCACAGGTGACGGACCGGCTCGGCAGCGAGGTCGGCGACCTCTTCGCGAACTGCTTCGCGAACACACTGTCGACGACCATCACCGCGATGCCGGACGGGACGGCCTTCATGGTGACCGGCGACATCCCCGCGATGTGGCTCCGGGACTCCACGGCGCAACTGACGCCGTACCTGCACTTCGTCGCGGACGACCGGGCACTGGCCGACACGGTCGCGGCGGTCTCGCGACGCCAGCTCGCCTTCGTGCTCGTCGACCCGTACGCGAACGCCTTCAACCGCGCACCCGACGGCGCCGGCCACACCGACGACCACACGCCGATGAGCCCGTGGGTCTGGGAGCGGAAGTACGAGATCGACTCGCTCTGCTACCCGATCCAGCTCGCCCACGCGCTGTGGTCGCGCACCGGGCGGATGGACCACCTCGCCGACTTCCGCGCCGTCGCGTCGGCCGCCGTCGACCTCTGGACCCTCGAGCAGGACCACGAGACGGCCTCCGGCTACCGGTTCGAACGGCCCGATCCGCTGCTGCCGTCCGACACCCTGGTGCGCGACGGCGCCGGCCCGCTGACCGCCCGGACCGGCCTGACCTGGAGCGCCTTCCGTCCGAGCGACGACGCGACGACGCACGGCTACAACGTGCCCGGCAACGCCTTCGCCGTGACCGAGCTCCGGCACGTGGCCGAGATCGCGACGGTCGTGCTCGACGACCACGACCTGGCCGAGCGCGCCACCGCCCTGGCGGAGGAGATCGACGCGGCGATCCACCGGCACGGAACGGTCCTGCTGCCGGAGCACGGCGAGGTCCTGGCCTACGAGGTCGACGGGCTCGGCTCGGCGCTCGTCATGGACGACGCGAACGTGCCGAGCCTGCTGTCGCTGCCGATGCTCGGCTGGTGCGCGGTCGACGACCCGCTCTACCTGCGCACCCGCGCCGCCGTGCTGTCCCCGGCGAACCCGTACTGGTACGCGGGAGCTGCCGGCAGCGGCATCGGCAGCCCGCACACCCCGGGCCGGAACGTGTGGCCGATCGCCCTCGCCGTGCAGGGTCTGACGTCCACCTCGGCCGACGAGCGGGCCGCGGTGCTCGCGCAGCTCTGCGCCACGCACGCCGGTACCCGGCTCATGCACGAGTCCTTCGACGTCGACGACCCCGCCGAGTTCACCCGGCCGTGGTTCTCGTGGGCGAACGCGATGTTCTGCGAGTTCGTCCTCGACGTGGCCGACCTGCGGACCGGCGCCCGTCAGCCGGAACGGAGCACCCGGTGAGCGTCGTGACCACCCCGGAGGCGCAGGCCGTCGTCGGGGGCGAGGCCGCCGAGGCCGTCGGCGCTCCGGGGCCGCAGCGTCGCCGGACCGAACGCGGCACGGGGGTGAGCGCCACCCGCAAGCAGCAGACCCGTGCGGCCTGGGTCTTCCTGGCCCTGCCCGGCGCGCTGTTCCTGCTCTTCACCGCCCTGCCCGTGGTCGTCGCCGCGGTCGTCAGCCTGAGCGACTACGCGGTCATCGGCGACCTCAAGTGGGTCGGGTTCGACAACTACACGCGGATCGCCGGCGACCCGTTCTTCTGGACGGCGCTGCGCAACACCGTGTACTACACGGCCCTCTACGTGCCGCTCGGACTCGTCATCGCGCTCGCCACCGCGCTGCTGCTCAACCGCAGCGGTCGGGCCGTCCGGATCTTCCGCACGCTCTTCTACATCCCGGTCGTCTCGTCCACCGTGGCGACCGCCACCGTCTGGTACTGGGTGCTCAACCCCCAGCACGGCCTGCTCAACGCCGCACTCGGGTGGTTCGGCATCGACGGGCCCGCGTGGCTGTACGACTCGCACTGGGCGATGTTCGCGATCGTCATGATGAGCGTCTGGGCCGGTTTCGGCGGCAACATGATGATCTTCCTCGGCGGCCTGCAGGGTGTCTCGCCGGACCTGCGCGAAGCGGCCCGGCTCGACGGCGCCAACGCGTGGCAGGTGTTCCGCTACGTGGTCCTGCCGAGCATCCGACGCACCACCTTCCTGGTGTCGACGCTGCTCATCATCAACGCGTTCCAGGTGTTCGACCAGGCCTACGTCCTGACGAAGGGCGGGCCGGGCAACTCCACCGTCACGATCGTCTACTACATCTACGACCGCGGGTTCGGATCCCTGCAGATGGGCTACGCGTCCGCGCTGTCGTTCGTCCTGTTCGTGATCATCCTCGCGTTCTCCCTGATCAACGCCCGCCTCACGAACCGGGACTCCGAACGATGACCGCCACCGCACCCCGCGCCTCCGCCACCGCCACCGCCATCTCCGCTCGCCCGGCGTCGCCCGGGCCCTCGCGGCTCCGCCGCCGGGCGACCACCGTCGGGCGGGTCAAGACCGTCGCCTGGTGGATCGGTGTCGTGCTGGTCAGCGTCGTCACCGTCGCGCCGCTCGTCTGGACCCTCGCGACGTCGCTGAAGCCCGCGGGGGAGATCCTCGCGCACTCGCTCTCGCTCGTCCCGCTGCGGCCGACCGTCGACAACTACGTCCAGGCCGTGACGACCGTGCCGTACGGGCGGTACTTCGTCAACACGCTCATCCTCGGCGTCGGCGGTGCCGTCGCGAACCTGTTCTTCGGGTCGCTCGCCGGCTACGCGCTGGCGAAGCTCCGGTTCGCAGGCCGACAGGCGGTGTTCATCACGTTCCTGTCCTCGCTCATGGTGCCGAGCATCGTGACGATGATCCCGACGTTCCTGGTGCTCCGGCACTTCCCGCTGCTCGGCGGCAACGACCTGAGCGGCAACGGTGGACTCGGCCTCATCAACACGTACTGGGCCGTCATCGTCCCCGGTGCCGCCGGCGCGTTCGCGGTCTTCTTCATGAAGCAGTTCTTCGAGTCGCTGCCCGACGAACTCGGCGAGGCCGCGCGCATCGACGGAGCGGGGGAGTTCCGCATCTTCACGTCGATCTACTTCCCGCTCACGAAGGCCGGACTGGCCGTGCTCGGACTCCTCAGCTTCCAGGCGGGGTGGAACAACTTCCTGTGGCCGCTCATCGTCCTCAACGACCCGAAGATGATGACGGTCCAGGTCGGGCTCGCCGGCTTCGTGAACAACTACACGACGAACTACGGCCCGCTCATGGCCGGCACGATCATCACGATGGTCCCGGTGCTCGTGGTCTTCATCCTCGCGCAGCGCTGGATCATCGAGGGCATCGCGCACGCCGGCACCAAGTGAGACCTCCGGGTGAGACCCCCACCGTCTGACACCCGACCACCACGGCGTCGCCGTCCGCGCGACGCCCACGCAACGAAAAGGAACACGACAATGAAGTCACGACGTCTCCTCGGAGCCGCTGCGGCCCTCGCCGCCGCGGCCCTCGTCCTCACCGGCTGCTCGTCCGGCTCGAGCGGCACCACCGGTGCCGACGGCCGCCAGCAGGTCACGATGTGGGGATCCTGGTCCGGTGACCAGGTCAAGCAGATCGAGCAGATGACCACCGCGTTCAACGACTCGCAGAAGGAGTACACGGTCAAGTACGTGCCGCAGGAGCTCGTCGAGCAGAAGCTCCTCACCGCGATCGCGGGCGGACAGGTCCCCGACCTCGTGCTCTGGGACCGCTACCAGACCTCGCTCTACGCGCCGAAGGGCGCCCTGCAGGCCATCGACGACCGTGTCGAGTCGGACAAGGTCGACACCGACGACTTCTACCCGCAGGCCCTGTCCGAGATGCGGTACGACGGCAAGCTGTACGGGCTGCCGCTGCTCGTCGACAACCGCTCGCTCGTCTACAACAAGAAGCTCTTCTCGGACGCCGGGCTCACCCCGCCCACGACCTGGGACGAACTGAAGACCGATGCGCAGAAGCTCACGGTCGACAAGGGCGGCAAGCTGCAGCAGTCCGGCTTCATGCTCAACGACCCCGGCCTGTTCTCGATGTGGCTGCAGCAGGCCGGTGGGCAGCTGCTCACCGAGGACGGCACGAAGACCGCCTACGACAGCCCCGAGGGCGTCGAGGTGCTCGACTTCTGGAAGTCCCTCATGGACGACGGCGTCTACACGAACGGCTTCGGTGACAGCAACGACGTCTTCGCCGCCGGTCAGGCAGCGATGAAGTACGACGGCCCGTGGGACGTCCCGAACCTCGACAAGGCGGACGACCTCGACTGGGCGGTCACCGAGCCCGTCGCCGGACCCGGCGGCGACAAGGGGGCCGTGATGGGCGGCTTCGGCCTCGCGATCCCGACCGGCGCGAAGCAGGCCGACGGCGCGTGGGCCTTCGAGAAGTGGTGGGCCACCAAGGCCGAGAACGGCGTCGACTTCGCCAAGATCTCCGGCTGGATCCCCGCCAACCGTGCCTCCGCCAACGACCCGTTCTTCACCGACGACCCCCGGTACGCCGGCTTCGTGAAGACGCTCGAGTACGCGAAGGTCCGCCCCGACGTCCCCGGGTACAGCGACGTCGAGGGCAAGGCGCTCACCCCGGCGCTCGAGAAGTTCATGTCCGGACAGCTCACCGCCGAGCAGGCCCTCGCCCAGGCCGCGAAGCAGGGCGACCAGATCCTCCAGGAGAACCGCAAGTGACCACCACCGCAGCCACCGACACCGCCACCTGGACGGACCGGGCCGACCGGATCCAGGACAGCATCGAGCAGCTGTACGGCGCGCCGTGGCCCCAGTACCTGCACAACTCCTGGCCCACCGCCGACAGCGACGACGCCACGTTCAACTACTGGTGGCTCGCCCACCTGATCGACGTGCGCCTCGACGCCCACGAGCGCAGCGGCGACCCCGAACGGCTCGAACAGGCGCGGCAGGCGCACCGGAACATCGTCGAACGCAACGGCGGGAGCCTGTACAACGACTACTTCGACGACATGCTCTGGTTCGCCCTCGCGACGCTCCGCCTGCACCACGCCACCGGGGACGTCGCGTACCGGGACGACGCCGTCGCCCTGTTCGACCACGTCGTCGAGCACGGCTGGAACGACCGCGGCGGCGAGAGCCTCGCCTGGCGCAAGCAGCAGCTCGCGTACAAGAACACCCCGGCGAACGGGCCGCTCGTCATCCTCGGTGCCCGCCTGCACCGGCTGACCGGCGACGACCGGTTCCTGCGCTACGCCGACACGGCCTTCGACTGGCTCCGCCGCACCCTGGTGGGCGAGGACGGCTTCGTCGAGGACGGGATCAACCGCGAGGACGACGGCCGTGTCGACACCCAGTGGCGGTTCACCTACAACCAGGGCCTCTGGGTCGGCGCCGCCGTCGAGCTCGCCGCGACGCACGACGACGCAGCGCTGCTCGACGTCGCCGCCCGCACCGCCGTCACGGCCGTGCGGGAGCTGTCCGACGGCACGGTGTTCCGGCAGGAGGGGGAGGGCGGCGACGAAGGGCTGTTCAAGGGGGTCTACTACCGCTACCTCGGGCTCCTGCTCGACCGGCTCCCCGAGCAGGACGCGCGCCGCACCGAGCTGCTCGACTTCCTCCGCGCGAGCACCGACGCGCTGTGGGCATCGGTGCCGGAGGCGCTCGACCGTCCCGCCGCGAACGACTGGAACGACCGGGCGGAGGGGCGGGTGCCGTACTCGACCCAGCTCAGCGCCGCGATGGCGACGGAGCTGCGCGCCCGCCTCGACGCGTAGGCGGCGCAGCCGTCGACGCCCCCGGCACCAGCTCGGCAGGCACGAGGATCTTCCGGGACGCCGTCTCGCCCCGTGCCTGCCGCAGCAGCTGCTCGACAGCCCGGCGTCCCACGCCGGGCTGGTCCTGCGCCACGTGCGTGAACCGGAACATGCGTCGGTCGAAGGTGGCGGCGGGGTGGTCGAAGCACACGACGGACGCGTCCTGCGGGACCCGCTTGCCCAGTGCCTCCAGGGCGTCCCGCAGGAGCAGTGCGATGTTGTACTCACCGGCCACGAAGCCGGTCGCCTCCGGGTGGGACTCGACGAACGCGACCAACCGGGCCACGTCGTCCTCGGGACGGTCCGTCGCACCCGGCAGGGTCGACTCGACGTCGTGGAAGGCGAGCCCGTCGTCGAGCGCCTTGTCGTTGCGCGCGTGCGCGCCGACCCAGCCGCGGCGGCGGTCGTCGTTCGACGTCACCCGGCTGTCCGACGTCACGAGCGCGACGGCGCGGTGCCCGAGCGCGAAGAGGTGCTCGGTCGCGGCCGACCCGGCCGCGATGTTGTCGGTCGAGATGTCCGACACCGGGATCCCCTCGTACCGCCGGTCCAGGATCACCACCGGGAACCCGGCCGGCAGCAGCTCGAGCACCGCCGGCGGGATGAACTCGGAGCTGCTCGGCAGCACGATGAGCCCCTGCACGCGGGACGCCAAGGAGCGGATCGCGGCGTCCTCGGCATCGTGGTCCCCGTGCGTGCGCTTCAGGATGACGTTCGCGCCGGTGCCGGCCTCGTCGAGCATCCCCTCGAGCAGACGCGTCCCGAAGGTGTCGTCGAAGTTCGTCAGCACCACGCCGATGTCGACCTGCGCGGTCGGGTCCGTCGGAGCGGTCGCGTCGACGCTGACGACGGTGGTGCCGACCCGGGGACGCCGGGCGACGTAGCCCTCGGCGCGCAGCATGTCGAGGGCGCGGCGCAGCGTGATGGCGCTGATGCGGTAGTGCTCGAGGAGTTCCGCCTCGGTGGGGAGCCGGTCGCCCACGGCGAACTCCCCGCTCCGGATCCGTGCGCGGAGGTCCTCGAAGGTCGACTGGTACAGCATCATCGCTCCTCAATGTGTCTATTCATAATACGACTTGGCGTGCACGCGTGGGCCGTCCGGCGCCGACTCCTTCCGTTAGCCTGATCGCTGTGCGCGACGACCGACCACTGCACCGGCGGTGGCGGCTGATCGCCCTCGTCGCGATCGGCGGCGCGATCGGCACCGGTGCGCGGGCGGCGCTCGCCGAGGCGTTCCCGGCGCACGACGGCATCAGCTGGGCGATCCTGGCGATCAACGTCGTCGGCGCCTTCTGCCTCGGAGTCCTGCTCGAGCGACTCGCCCGCCTCGGCCCCGACGCCGGCCGGCGACGGCTGCTCCGCCTGTTCGTCGGCACCGGGGTGCTCGGCGGCTTCACCACGTACAGCACCCTCGCCGACGACACCGCGCAGCTGCTCGTCGCCGGTCGCTGGGGAGCCGGCAGCGGCTACGCCCTGCTCTCGGTGCTCCTCGGACTCGTCGCCGTCGCGGCCGGCACCTGGATCGCGAGCCGGGCACGATGACGGCCCTCGGACTCCTGCTCGTCGCGGTGGGCGGCGGCGTCGGTGCCGCCCTGCGCTTCGTGCTCGACGGCGTCGTCAAGGCGCGGGTGACCGGGTTCCCGCTCGGCACCCTCGTCATCAACGTCTCCGGATCGCTCGTGCTCGGCGTGCTCACCGGCCTCGGACAGGCCGGGACCATCCCGCTCCCGGCGGTCGCCGTGCTCGGGACGGGCATGATGGGCGGGTACACGACGTTCTCGACGGCGAGTGTCGAGACCGTCCAGCTCCTCCGATCCGGCAGACCCCGGCTCGCCGTCCTGAACGGCCTCGGCATGCTCGTCGTCTCGGTCGGCGCGGCTGCGCTCGGCCTCTGGCTCGGAAGGAACACATGACCTCGGAACGCCCCGGCGAACTCGTCCTCGTCCGTCACGGGGAGACGGAGTGGTCGAAGAGCGGTCAGCACACCGGCCGCACCGACATCCCGCTCACCGACGCCGGCATCCAGCAAGCCGAACGCGCCGGCCGGTACCTCGCCGACCGCACGTTCGCGACGGCCCTGTCCAGCCCGCTGCAGCGCGCCCGCGACACCGCCCGCCTCATCGGCGTCGACCCCGAGCTCGACGAGGACCTGTACGAGTGGGACTACGGCGCCTACGAGGGCCTGACCACCCCGCAGATCAAGGTGCTCCGACACGGCCCGTGGGACCTCTGGACCGACGGCGTCCCGGCCGGTGACACCCCGGGGGAGACCGCCGCCGAGGTCCGCGTCCGCGTCGAGCGCGTCCTCGACCGGGTCCGGCCGGTGCTCGCCGAGGGTGACGACGCCGTCGTCGTCGCGCACGGCCACGTGCTGCGCGCGCTCGGCGCCGCGTGGATCCGCCTCGCCCCGCAGGACGGCGCCGTGCTCGCACTGTCGACCGCGTCGGTGAGCGTCCTCGGCTACGAGCACGGCCGGCCCGTCATCGACGCCTGGAACATCCAGCCGCGCGACTGAGGCGACGGCGCGCGTTCCTGGTAGCGGGCGCGCGCTGGTCGCGTGGTCCGTGCGGTCGGCCGGGAGGCCGGGGCGGCTCCGTCCCGTGTCTCCCGCCCCGTCGGGTCTGGGTCCGCACCTGCTGCTCTCGTCGTCGACGTCGCATCGCGTGGCGCAGCGCGGCGCGGCGATGCGGTACGGATCGTCTGGTTTCGCGGAGGTTGTCCGACCAAGTGCGAACAGTCCGACCGTGCGGGGATCGTCCGACCACGCGCAGTCGTTCCCATCGCGTGGGGGATGGGAAGCGGGAACGTGCGTGATGAGGCGGAACGATCGGCCTCCGACGCGCGGAACAGCCTGCCGTGCGCGGAACGGCCTGCCGTGGGCGGAACGGCCTCTCACGAGCGGAACAGCCTGCCGTGCGCGGAACGCCCTGCTACGCGCAGTCGTTCCCATCGCGTGGGGGATGGGAAGCGGGAACGCGCGTGGTGGGGCGGAACGATCGGCCTCCTACGCGCGGAACAGCCTGCCGTGCGCGGAACGGCCTCCCACGAGCGGAACAGCCTGCCGCGCGCAGTCGTTCCCATCGCGCGGGGAATGGGAAGCGGAAACGCGCGTGGTGAGGTGGAACGATCGGCCTCCTACGCGCGGAAGAGCTCCCGACGCGCGGAACGACCACCTACGCGCAGAACAGCACCCCGGCGCTCACCTCCGCGCCCACCCCGGCGCCCACCCCGGCGCCCGCGCTCACACCGTGCGGATCGCGCTCGTGGCGCCGAGGGCCCGGCCGCGGCGCCGCTCGATCGCCCGGCCGACGACGAGCAGCGCGACGCTCACCACGGCGCCGAGGGTGGTCTGCGCGACGCGGTCGAGCGCCAGGAGCTCGGGGGCCTCGGGCAGGCTCAGCCACGACACGGCGAGGGCGAGCGGCGTCAGGAAGAGCAGGCACACGGCGTAGTTCCGGGCGACGAAGATCTCCGCGAAGAACTGGCCGACCACCGCGATGACGACCACCCACCAGGCCGACGGCTCGAGCAGCAGGATGCCGACGGCGATCACCGTGCCGCCGATCGTCCCGATGAAGCGCTGGAACGCCCGGAGCACGGTGTGGCGCTGCCGGATCGCAGGCAGCGTCGACACGACCGCGATGACCGCCCAGTACGGGTGCCCGAGCCACGGGATCATCGACGCCGCGGCCCCGGCGGCGAGCGCGCCGACGACGTTGAGCAGGACGGTCTCCCACAGCGCCGCGGTGCCGAGGACCGCGAAGGAACGGTGCTTGCGGTCGGCGAGCGGGCGGAACCGGTGCGGGGCGTGCGGGTGCAGGAGCCGACGGAGCACGGCGCCGGACATCGCGACGAGCCATGCCCACGCCACGGAGCAGACGATGATCGTCGTGACGAGCGGGAGGTCGGCGGGCTGCGCCGGCACCAGGGCGGACACCAGGAAGGCGAACGTCGGGAAGATCGGCTGTGCCGGGATGGCCCGGAGCGTCGAGAGCGTGCACACCGCGAAGACGAGCACCGCGACGAGGCCGAGGGCCTGCAACCAGAGCGGCGCGCCGAGGAGCCCGACGCCGATGCCTGCGAACATGCACAGCGCCTGCATGCCGCCGGCGACGCCGGTCGTGACGGCGCGCTGCCGGTAGGGCTCGGTCGCGCCGAAGATCGCGGTGAACCCGGCGAACACCCCGAAGGCCGCGTACTGCGGCAGACCGAGGGCGATGAGCAGGGCGAGCGGGGCGCCGCCGGCGATCGCGGCGCGTGCTGCGCCCTCGAGGTTGGTCGTCCGGGTCGAGTGCGCAGGTGTCGTCATGTCGCGACCATCCTCCCACCGCGAAGGGTGTCGGGGAGTCGAGCCGGGCCTCCCGACCGTCCACCGTCCCGGGACGCACGTTGGTATACCAAGCTGGTAGGCTGCCACCGCAGCGTCGCGTCAGCGGCGCCCGACGACACGAGAACGAGGGAGGCCGAGCCGATGGGAAAGACGCTCGCCGAGAAGGTCTGGGACGACCACGTCGTGGTCAAGGGCGAGGACGGGAAGCCGGACCTCCTCTACATCGACCTCCACCTCGTGCACGAGGTCACGAGCCCGCAGGCGTTCGACGGCCTGCGGCAGGCCGGCCGGCCCGTCCGCCGCCTCGACCTGACGATCGCGACCGAGGACCACAACACCCCGACGCTCGCCATCGACCGCCCCATCGCGGACCCGACGAGCCGCACCCAGATCGAGACCCTGCGCCGCAACTGCGAGGAGTTCGGCGTCCGCCTGCACTCGCTCGGCGACAAGGAGCAGGGCATCGTCCACGTGGTCGGCCCGCAGCTCGGCCTCACGATGCCCGGCATCACGGTGGTCTGCGGCGACTCGCACACGAGCACCCACGGGGCCTTCGGCGCGATGGCGTTCGGCATCGGCACCTCCGAGGTCGAGCACGTGCTCGCCACGCAGACCCTGCCGCTGAAGCCCTTCAAGACGATGGCGATCTCGGTCGAGGGCACGCTGCGCCCCGGGGTGACCGCGAAGGACATCATCCTGGCCGTCATCGCGAAGATCGGCACCGGCGGCGGGCAGGGGTACGTGCTCGAGTACCGCGGCTCCGCGATCCGTGCGCTCTCGATGGAGGGCCGCATGACGATCTGCAACATGTCGATCGAGGCCGGCGCCCGCGCCGGCATGGTCGCTCCCGACCAGACCACCTACGACTACGTGCAGGGCCGCGACCACGCGCCGACCGGCCAGGACTGGGACGACGCCGTCGCGTACTGGGACACCCTGGCGACCGACGACGACGCCGTGTTCGACGCGGAGGTCTTCATCGACGCCGACGAGCTCGAGCCCTTCGTCACCTGGGGAACGAACCCGGGCCAGGGCGTCTCGCTGTCCGAGAGCGTGCCGTCGCCCACCGACTTCGAGGACCCGAACGACCAGGCCGCCGCGAAGCGTGCGCTGGAGTACATGGACATCGCGGCCGGCACCCCGATGAAGGACATCGCGGTCGACGCGGTCTTCATGGGGTCGTGCACGAACTCGCGCATCGAGGACCTGCGGGCCTTCGCGTCGGTCATCGAGGGGCGCACGAAGGCCGACGGCGTCCGGGTGATGGTCGTGCCCGGCTCCGCGCGGGTCCGGCTCGAGGCCGAGGCCGAGGGGCTCGACAAGGTGTTCACCGACTTCGGCGCCGAGTGGCGCTTCGCCGGGTGCTCGATGTGCCTCGGCATGAATCCCGACCAGCTCGCCCCGGGGGAGCGTTGCGCGAGCACGTCGAACCGCAACTTCGAGGGGCGCCAGGGCAAGGGCGGCCGCACCCACCTGGTGTCGCCGCTCGTCGCCGCCGCCACCGCGGTGCGCGGCACGCTGTCCAGCCCGTGGGACCTGGCGACGGACGACGCCCTGGCGAACGTGACCGACACAGCGAACACCACCGAGGGGACCTTCTGATGGACAAGATCACCACCGTCACCGGCATCGCCGCCCCGCTCAAGCGGTCCAACGTCGACACCGACCAGATCATCCCCGCGGTCTACCTCAAGCGCGTCACGAAGACCGGCTTCGAGGACGCCCTGTTCTCCGGCTGGCGGCAGGACCCTTCGTTCGTGCTCAACCAGGCTCCGTACGACAACGCGAAGGTCCTGGTCGCCGGTCCGGACTTCGGTACCGGCTCGTCGCGCGAGCACGCCGTCTGGGCGCTCCGTGACTTCGGGTTCCGGGTCGTCATCTCACCCCGGTTCGCCGACATCTTCAAGGGCAACGCGGGCAAGCAGGGGCTGGTCACGGCGATCGTGACCGAACCGGAAGTCGAGCGGCTCTGGGCCGAGATCGAGCGGAACCCCGGGGTGTCGGCGACCGTGGACCTGGTGGAGCAGCGCGTGTCGCTCGGGGATGTGGACGTCCCCTTCGAGATCGACGCCTACACTCGTTGGCGGTTGATGGAAGGGCTCGACGACATCGGGCTCACCCTCCGTGACGAGACCTCGATCACGGAGTTCGAATCCCGCCGCTCCAGTTGGCGGCCGAAGACATTGCCGGTGAAGTAGTGAACTCTCTCGTACAGGACGCAGCGGCCGCAGGGGCGCGCGTCGGCCTCAAGTCGGACGAGATCGTCATCCGCGGGGGCAAGCCGCTCGTGGGGCGCATCGAGGTCCGCGGGGCGAAGAACCTCGCGACCAAGGCCATGGTGGCGTCGCTGCTCGGCGACACCCCGTCGATCCTCAAGGACGTGCCGGACATCTCCGACGTCAAGGTGGTCCGCGGGCTGCTCGAGGTGCACGGCGTGCGCATCACCGACCCCGCCCGCGGCGAGCTCATCCTCGACCCGTCGAACGTCGAGTCGGCCCACTTCGCCGAGATCGACGCGCACGCCGGGTCGAGCCGCATCCCGATCCTGTTCTGCGGTCCGCTGCTGCACAAGCTCGGCGAGGCGTTCATCCCCGACCTCGGTGGCTGCCGCATCGGCGACCGTCCGATCGACTTCCACCTCGACGCCCTGCGCGCCATGGGCGCCGTCGTCGACAAGCAGGTCAACGGCATCCACCTGACGGCCCCGGACGGCCTCAAGGGCGCCTACATCGAGCTGCCCTACCCGAGCGTCGGGGCGACCGAGCAGGTCCTGCTCTCCGCGACCCTGGCCTCCGGGGTCACGGAACTGCGGAACGCGGCGATCGAGCCCGAGATCATGGACCTCATCGCGATCCTGCAGAAGATGGGCGCGATCGTCTCGGTCGAGCCGAACCGCGTCATCTTCATCGAGGGCGTCGAGTCGCTCCGCGGCTACACGCACCGCGCGATCAACGACCGCAACGAGGCCGCCAGCTGGGCCTCCGCCGCGCTCGCCACCGACGGCGACATCTTCGTCGAGGGCGCGAAGCAGCAGGAGCTCATGACGTTCCTCAACGTCTTCCGCAAGGTCGGCGGCGGGTTCGACATCCAAGAGGACGGCATCCGCTTCTACCGCGAGCGCGACGTCCTGCAGCCCGTCGTCATCGAGACCGACGTGCACCCCGGCTTCATGACCGACTGGCAGCAGCCCCTCGTCGTGGCGCTCACGCAGGCCGAGGGCCAGAGCATCGTGCACGAGACCGTCTACGAGAACCGCTTCGGGTTCACCGACGCGCTCAACGAGATGGGTGCCGACATCGTCGTGCACAAGGAGGGCCTGCCCGGCCACGACCGCCGCGTCGCCCGCCGCCCCTTCGAGCAGGCCGCGGTCATCACCGGCCCGACGAAGCTGCACGCCGCGAACGTCCGAGTGCCGGACCTGCGCGGTGGCTTCAGTCACCTCATCGCGGCGCTCACCGCCGACGGCGAGTCCCACATCACCAACGTCGGCATCATCAGCCGCGGCTACGAGCACTTCATCCCGAAGCTGCGGAAGCTCGGCGCCGACTTCGACTTCGCCGGCTGAGCGCGGTGTCGGCTCCGCAGACGGGTGACGGATCGGCGCGCCCGGACGCCCGGGAGGCCCGTGGTGCGTCCGCCCTGCCCGTCGCGACCGGTGTGCCGGTGCGTGGACGGCGCTGGAAGCGCGGGGAGCTCAACCCCGCGTTCCGCATCGTGGCCTCGATCGTCATCCCGACGTTCCGGTTCTCGTCGAACTACCACTGGGTCGGCCCGAACCGCCTGCCGGCGGACGGGGCGTTCGTGCTCGCGCCGAACCACTTCACGAACATCGACCCGCTCGTCGTCGGCACCGCCGTCTACCTGAGCCGTCGGGCCCCGCGGTTCCTGGCGAAGGCGTCCTTGTTCAAGGTGCCCGTCTTCGGCGGGCTCATGTCCGGCATGGGCCAGATCCCGGTCGAGCGCTCCGGGCGCACCCGGCTGAGCGACCCGCTCGGCGGCGGTCGCTCGCTCATCGAGCAGGGCGGCGCGATCATCGTCTACCCGGAGGGCACGCTGACGCGTGACCCCGACCTGTGGCCGATGCGGGGCAAGACCGGAGCCGTCCGCATCGCACTCGAGAACGACGTGCCGCTCATCCCGATGGCCCACTGGGGCACGCAGGGCATCATGGCGCGGTACTCGAAGAAGCTCCGGCTGTTCCCGCGCTCGCGCGTCGACGTCATCGTCGGCGACCCGGTGGACCTGTCGGCGTACCGGGGGCGTCCGGTCGACCAGCAGACGCTCATCGAGGCCACCGAGGTGCTCATGCAGCGCATCACCGAGCTGCTCGAGCAGCTGCGCGGCGAACGGGCACCCGCCACCCGCTGGGACCCGGCGGCGAACAACCAGAAGGAGACCGGGAAGTTTGAGTGACCAGGGACCGGGCCTCCGCCCGCACGAGGACCGTCCGGACCCCGCGGCCGCTGCGCCGGGAGCGATCGACACCGCCGCGATCCGGGTGGTGATGCAGTCGACCGACAAGCCGCGGGTCGCCGTGATCGGCGCCGGCAGCTGGGGGACCACGTTCGCCAAGGTGCTCGCCGAGGGCGGCGCCTCCACCGTCGTGTGGGCCCGTCGCCCCGAGGTGGCCCGCGAGATCACCGAGACGAAGCGCAACTCCGACTACCTGCCCGGCATCAACCTGCCGCGCACGCTCACCGCGTCGACGTCGCTCGCGCAGGTGCTCGACGGCGCCTCGCAGGTCTACGTCTCGGTGCCGTCGCAGACCCTCCGCTCGAACCTCGACGCGATCCGCGGGCTGCTGCCGGCCGACGTGCCCGTGGTCAGCCTGATGAAGGGCGTCGAGAAGGGCACCGGGCTGCGGATGAGCGAGGTCCTGCTCGAGGGGCTCGGCATCGACCGCGACCGCATCGCCGTGGCGAGCGGACCGAACCTGGCGCTCGAGATCGCCCGGCGGCAGCCGACCGCGGCCGTCGTGTCGTCGTCGTCCGCGGACACCGCGAGCGCGGTCGCAGCGGTGGCGACGAACCCGTACTTCCGGTCGTTCATCAACACCGACGTCATCGGCACCGAGTTCGGCGGCGTGCTGAAGAACCTCATCGCCGTCGCGATCGGCATCGTCGACGGCGTCGGGTACGGCGAGAACACCAAGGCGTCGATCATCACGCGCGGTCTCGCCGAGATGACCGACTTCGCCGTGTCGCTCGGCGCCCAGCCCTCGACGCTCTCCGGGCTCGCCGGCCTCGGCGACCTCATCGCCACGTGCCAGTCGCCGCTGTCGCGCAACAACACCGCCGGGCGGCTGCTCGGCCAGGGGTACCGCTTCGACGAGGTCGTCCGGCAGATGGACCAGACGGCCGAGGGACTGGCGTCGGTCGCCCCGATCCTCGAGCTCGCGTCCGCGAACGGCGTCGACATGCCCATCGTGAGCCAGGTCGCCGAGGTGCTCGCCGGTAGGCTCGATCCGCGCAACATCGCGCCGCACCTCACCGAGACCGACGAACCCCAGGGCGAGTGACCGGTCCGCACCCGAGCCACGGAGGGACAGTCGTGCCAACGATCCCCGAGGAAGTCCTCATGCCCACGACCACCGTCGCCGTGCTGTTCGGCGGCCGCTCCAGCGAGCACGAGATCAGCTGCGTGACGGCCGGTGGGATCATGGACGTCGTCGACCGCACGGCGTACGAGGTCGTCCCGATCGGCATCACGAAGGACGGCGCGTTCACGCTGCAGTCCGACGACCCGAGCCAGTGGACGATCCGGGACGGCGCCCTGCCGACCGTGCCGGACAACGGCACGCGCGTGGCGTTCCCGACCTCGCCGGCGACCAACGAACTCGTCGTGTCGCACCCCGACGGGTCCGTCACGACTGTCGCCGTCGACGTGGTCTTCCCGATCCTGCACGGCCCGTTCGGCGAGGACGGCACGATCCAGGGCCTGCTCGAGATCGCCGGCCTGCCGTACGTCGGCGACGGCGTGCTCGCGAGCGCCCTGGCGATGGACAAGCACGCGGCGAAGGCCGTGCTCGAGCACGCCGGACTCCGCGTCGCGCCGTGGACCACCGTCCTGCGCCGCGAGTGGGCCGCCGAGCCCCTCGGGGTCGCCGAGACCGTCGCGGCACACGGCTGGCCGCTCTTCGTGAAGCCCGCCCGTGCCGGTTCGAGCATGGGTGTGTCGCGGGTCGACGGCCCGGACGAGCTCGCCGCGGCGATGGAGCTGGCGTTCGAGCACGACTCCAAGGTGATCGTCGAACCCCGCGTCGTCGGGCGCGAGGTCGAGGTCGCCGTGCTCGAGGGCCGCGACGGTGTGCCGCGGACGAGCCTGCCGGGCGAGATCGTCGTCGACGAGTCCGGCTTCTACGACTTCGAGTCGAAGTACCTCGGCGGCGACGAGTCGCTGCTGTGCCCGGCGCCGCTCACCGAGGACGAGACCGACGCCATCCGGTCGATCGGCGCGCGGGCGTTCGAGGCGATCGGCGGCTCCGGACTCGCGCGGGTGGACTGCTTCCTCACCGACGACGGCTTCGTGGTCAACGAGGTGAACACGATGCCGGGCTTCACCCCGCTGTCGATGTACCCGCGGTGCTGGGAAGCATCGGGCGTGTCCTACGCCGAGCTCGTCACCGAGCTCCTCGAGCTGGGTCGGGCCGCCGTCCGCTGAGTCCGCGGGACGGCGTCAGCCGTCCACGTCGGACGGGTCGAGGCACCGGTGCCCGTCCGTCGGCAGGGTCGACACGGCCGTGCCGACGTCCTGCAGCACCTGGTTGCCGGCGGTCTTCGCGGTGTCCACGACGACCTGCACCGCGGGGGAGCGCCCGAAGGTCGTGTAGACGATCTGCGCGCCGCGGTCGTCGCGGATCCAGTCCACCGAGCCGAGCGAGAAGCACGGCAGGTCGGACACCGTCGGCACGGCGACCCCGCAGTGCCAGAGCGCCGCGGTGGGGTCGCCCCAGGCCGCCGTCGACTGCGCGTTCGTGTTCCGCAGCGGGAGCGTGCCGTCGACCGTCGTCGGCAGCCGCACCTGGGCCGACGCGCACGCGGCCGCGTTCGCCGAGGGCGCCGCGGTCATCCCGACCGTGTTCGTGCACCCCGTGAGACCGGCGGCGAGGGCGATCACGGCCCCCACGATCGCGAGGGTGCGAGGGGTGCGGCGCGCGGTGTCCATCGCCGTCCAGGCTACCGTTCTCGTGTGGACGCGACGTACGACGCCTGGGCCGGACCGACCGTGGGGCAGGTGGGCGAACTCGCCGTGCTCGAGGCGGTCACACGACGGCTGCCCACCGGCTCCCCGCTCGTCGGACCCGGCGACGACTGCGCCGTGGTCGCCGCCCCGGACGGCCGGTTCGTCGTCACGACCGACATGATGGTGCACGGTCCGGACTTCCGGTGGGCGTGGTCCTCGCCCGCCGACGTCGGCTGGAAGGCCGCAGCGACGAACCTGTCCGACGTCGCCGCGATGGGGGCCGTGCCGAGCGGGCTCGTGGTCGCGCTGGCCGCACCCCAGGAGACCCCGGTGGCGGTGCTCGAGGCGTTCGCGGACGGGGTGCGCGCCGGGGTCGAGGCCCTCGCGCCGGGGTGCGGGGTCGTCGGCGGCGACCTGTCCACCTCGGCGACCTTCACGGTCACGGTGACGGCCTTCGGCGACCTCGGCGGCGGTGCCGCGGTGCTGCGTTCCGGTGCCCGCGTCGGCGACGTGCTGGCCGTCTCCGGCGCACTCGGACCGGCCGCGCGCGGCTTGTCGCGTCTGTTCCGCGACGGTGTGGACGCCGAGGGGGAGCCCTCACGGGCGGCCGTCGTGGCGAGCGGGGCGGACACCGACCCCGACGTCGCGCGGCAGCGTCGGCCGGTGCCCCCGATCGCGGACGGCCCCCTGGCCGCCTCGGCCGGGGCGACCGCGATGCTCGACCTGTCGGACGGCCTGGCGATCGACGCCGGGCGGCTGGCCCGAGCGAGCCGCGTGACGCTCGAGCTCGACGACGACGAGGCACTCGACACGGCCGCGGTGCACGGCGGCGAGGACCACGGCCTCCTCGCGACGTTCCCGCCCGGTGCGGTGCTGCCCGGCGGCTTCCGCCGGATCGGCGTCGTGCGCGAACGCGGCGAGCACGACCTGGTGCGTGGCGGATCCGCGGTGCCGACGACCGGCTGGGACCCCTACGCCGACTGGGACGGCGCCGCCGGCTGAGCTGCCGCGACCGGCGCGCCGGTGCCCGGTGCCTCGGGAACGGGCGCGTACGGCCGTGTCTGCGACATGGTCGGCGTCGTGCGACAGCGGTGTTGTCGCGCAGCCCCGCACGAGCATCGGACAGGGGAGGCCGGGGCGGTCGCGGCGCCGTCCTGCGACATGGTCGACGTCGTG
>NZ_MJGO01000006.1:0-24602 GCF_001864895.1 Curtobacterium sp. MCBA15_009 | reverse complement strand
GGTCGACGTCGTGCGACAGCAACGTCGTCCTACGAGCTGGTCGCCAGCCCGCCAGCCCGCCAGCCCGCCGGCCCCGGCCCCGTCAGCCCGCCGGCCCCGCGGCACCGCGCTCAGGACGAGGGGACCACGGCCTCCCACGCCAGGGTCTCGCCGTAGCTGCGCTTGCTGAACGGCTCGAGGCCGGCTGGCCACGTCGGCTCGGGGGAGCGCTTGCTGCGCTCGACCACGACCACGGCGTTGGCGGTGAGCCGCGGGGCGAGGGTCTCGAGCACCTCGGCCAGCTCGTGCTCGGTGACGTCGTAGGGCGGGTCGATGAACACGAGGTCGAACGTGCGCACGGTCCCGCGCAGGTAGCCGAGCACGGGCTGCGGCTGCACGTCGATCCGGACGCCGGGCACCCGCTGCTGCACCGCGCGCGCGTTCGCCCGGCACGCCTGCGCCGCCGCGGAGGCCCGGTCCACGAGCACGACCTCGGCCGCGCCGCGCGATGCCGCCTCGAGCCCGAGGGCGCCGGTGCCCGCGTAGAGGTCGGCGACGGAGGTGCCCTGCACGAGCCCGCGGGACTCGAGCGAGGAGAACAGGGCCTCGCGCACGCGGTCGCTCGTCGGCCGGGTGCCGGACTTCGGCACCCGGAGCGTCGTGGAGCCGGCGGCACCGGCGATGATGCGGGTCATGCAGCCACCGTAGCGGCCCCACCGGACCGTCCGGGCGTTCTCCACAGGCCGGTCGGGAGGCGCGTGGCCGTCGGTCCCGCCGGGTACCGTTGACGCCGTGGTCACCTCCGCAACCCCCGCCGTGCCGCCCGCGGCCGACCTCGGTCCGGCGCCCCTCGACGCACGGCTCGCGAGCGTCCTCGGCGGCCGGACGGCGAGCGCGATCGAGAAGGCCTTCGGCTACCGCACCGTCGGCGAGTTCCTCGAGCACGCCCCGCGGCGGTACGCCGAGCGCGGGGCACTGACCGCGCTCGACTCGCTCGCCATCGGCGAGCCGGTCACCATCGTCGCCGAGGTCGTCGACGTCCGCGAACGCACGATGCGTGCCCGGCGCGGGTCCATCCTCGAAGCGAAGATCGGCGACGGCAAGGGGCTGCTCACCCTCACGTTCTTCAACCAGGGCTGGCGCACGAAGGACCTCGTGCCCGGGGCCCGCGGCATCTTCGCGGGCAAGGTCAGCGACTACCGCGGCGCCCGGCAGCTCGCGCACCCCGACTACGAGCTCTTCGACGCGGACGACCCGCGCGCCACCGCCGAGCCCGGCTCGGACGAAGCCATCCGGTGGTCGCGGCAGCCGATCCCGATCTACCCGGCGACCGCGTCCCTGTCGTCGTGGCAGATCGCGAAGTCCATCGCGATCGTGCTCGACACCCTGCCGGACCTGCCCGACCCCGTTCCGGCCGCAGCACGCGGGCGGCTCGACCTCGTGCCGTTCCGTCGCGCGCTCGAGCTCCTGCACCGCCCCGAGAAGGTCGCCGACTTCAAGCGGGCGCAGGACGCCCTGCGCTACCGCGAGGCGTTCGTGCTGCAGACCGCACTGGTGCAGCGCCGGATCCGGTCACGGCGCACCGCCGCCACCGCACGGGTGGCGTCCCCCGGGGGCATCCTCGAGCGGTTCGACGCGACCCTGCCGTTCGAGCTGACCGACGACCAACGCACCGTGGGCGCCGAGGTCGACCAGGACCTCGCCCGTACGTGGCCGATGCACCGTCTCGTGCAGGGCGAGGTCGGTTCCGGCAAGACGCTCGTGGCGATCCGGGCCATGCTCACGGTGGCCGAGTCCGGCGGCCAGTCCGCGCTCATCGCCCCGACCGAGGTGCTGGCGGCGCAGCACCTCCGCTCCATCGTGAAGTTCCTCGGACCCGACCTGGCAGCCGAGCTCCGCCCGGTGATCCTGACCGGCTCGCAGAGCACCGACGAACGTCGTCGGGCGCTGCTCGCCGCGGCGTCCGGTAGTTCCCGGCTCGTCGTCGGCACGCACGCGCTGCTCGGCGACCGCGTCGACTTCGCCGAGCTCGGGCTCGTCGTGGTCGACGAGCAGCACCGGTTCGGTGTCGAGCAGCGCGAGGCCCTGCGCACCAAGGGCGCGACCCCGCCGCACGTCCTCGTCCTCACCGCGACGCCGATCCCGCGCACCGTCGCGATGACCGTGTTCGGCGACCTCGACGTCTCGACGATCACCGGGCTGCCGTCCGGCCGCGCCGGGGTCGAGACCTTCACGGTGCCGCTCGCCGAGCACCCTGGCTGGGAGTCCCGGATCTGGTCACGGATGGCCGAGGAGCTCGACAAGGGCCGCCAGGCGTTCGTGGTGTGCCCTGCGATCGACGACGCCCACACCGAGGACGACGGCGAGCCCGCGCCGACCGACGCCGCGGCGGAGCCCGACGCGCCGAAGCGTGCGCCGGCGACCGTGCTCGCGACAGCCGAGCGGATGCGGACGATTCCCGTGCTCGCGGGCCGGCGGATCGCGGTGCTGCACGGCCGGATGACCGCGGACGAGAAGGACCGCGTGATGACGTCGTTCGCGGCCGGTGACCTCGACGTCCTCGTCGCGACGACCGTGATCGAGGTCGGCGTCGACGTCCCGAACGCAGCCATGATGGCGGTGCTCGACGCCGACCGCTTCGGGGTCTCGCAGCTGCACCAGCTCCGCGGACGCATCGGCCGCGGGCAGTGGGCCGGGGTGTGCCTGCTCGTCACCACCGCCGAACTCGAGACCACGTCGCGCGAGCGGGTGGACGCCGTGTCGGCCTCCGACGACGGCTTCGAGCTCGCCCGGGTGGACCTCGAGCTCCGCCGCGAGGGGGACGTGCTCGGCGAACGGCAGTCCGGCGGACGGTCGTCGCTGAACCTGCTGCGCGTCGTCGAGCACGCCGACCTCATCGTCGACGCCCGCGGCGAGGCCGAACGGGTGCTCGAGCGCGATCCCGACCTGCAGGGCAGTCCCGCGCTGCGCGAGGCACTGGGCCGACGGCTCGACGAGTCCGACGCGGCGTTCCTCGGCAAGAACTGACGGGGGCCTCCGGCACGCCGCGGACCGGTATCGTCGCTCGCATGGCGCAGATCGCGGTGGTCCCCGGTTCCTTCGACCCCGTCACCCTCGGGCACCTCGACGTGATCGGCCGCGCGGCCGGGTTGTTCGACGAGGTGCACGTCCTCGTGGTGCACAACCCCGACAAGAAGCCGGCGATGTTCGAGGCCGTCGACCGCGTGCGGCTCATCCGCGAGTCGCTCGTCGAGGTCGGCGCTCCCGAGACGGTGACGGTGGGCGAGTGGACCGCCGGGCTCCTCGTCGACTACTGCCGGCAGGTCGGCGCGACGGTCCTGGTCAAGGGCGTGCGCTCCGGCGAGGACGTCGCGTACGAGACCCCGATGGCGATCATGAACCGCCACCTCGCCGACGTCGAGACCGTCTTCCTGCTGCCCGAGGCGTCGCGCGCCCACGTGTCGAGCTCCCTCATCCGGCAGGTGTCGTCGCTCGGTGGCGACGTCACGCCGTACGTGCCCCGGGTCGTCGCAGCGGCACTCGCGGCCCGCTGACCGGACCGCCGCACGGGCCCCGGACAGGACGCAGGCGCACGACCGGTCCCGGACACGCCCCGCGCTGCCTCGACTCCCGGTCCCGATCGCGCTAGGATCGACGATCGTGTCTTCCCACGTGAACAGCCCCTACGCCCTCCGGGTGCGCGACCTCGCGCACCGTCCGGGCGAGATGCGTGAGCACACGCTCGACGTCACGGTGCCGGACGCGATGGGTGCCGGCGTGATCGCCGTCCGCGAGGGCGCCGAGCTGCGCATCGACCTCCGTCTCGAGGGCCTGCACGAGGGCGTCCTGGTCTCCGGCCACGCCTCGGCGGACGCCACGGGGGAGTGCTCGCGCTGCCTCATCGACATCAGCGAGCCGGTCGAGGTCGATTTCGCCGAGCTGTTCGCGTACGATGTCTCGGAGGATTTCGACTTCTTCGTTCGCGATGACCACGTGGACACCGAACAGGTCGTTCGAGATGCGGTGGTGCTGGCGCTGCCGTTCCAGCCGGTCTGTCGTCCGGACTGCCCAGGACTCGACCCGGAGACGGGCGAACGCCTGGCAGACCTCGGTGAACAGCCCGCCCGACCGGCACTGGATCCCCGCTGGGCAGCGCTGAGCGCGGTCCAGCTGGACAACGACACCCCCACCGCCGACACGACCACCGAGGGTCAGGAGCGGGCCGAGGCCGAGTAGGCCCCGCGACCGCCAGCCCCCGTACCGACCACCGACCAACCGAAAGAGATCAACCATGGCCGTTCCCAAGCGCAAGCAGTCCCGTGCGAACACGCACGCCCGTCGTTCGCAGTGGAAGGCCACGCCGATCCAGCTCGTGAAGACCGTCGAGAACGGCCAGGTCACGTACAGCCTCCCGCACCGCGCGAAGGTCGTCGAGGACTCGGCCGGCACCCCCCTGTACATGGAGTACAAGGGCCGCAAGGTCGCCGACGTCTGATCGGACCGAACGCATGACGACGACGTCCGGCGCCGCGGGGTCCCGCCCCGTGGGGCCGGACGTCGTCCGTCTGCAGGGCATCCTCGGGGTCGACATCGACCTCGAGCTGCTCCAGCTCGCCCTGACACACCGCTCCTACGCGTACGAGCACGGCGGGATCAAGCACAACGAGCGCCTCGAGTTCCTCGGTGACTCCATCCTCGGCCAGGCCGTGACCGTGAAGCTCTACCGGTCCTTCCCCGACCTGGACGAAGGCGACCTGGCGAAGCGCCGGGCGAGCCTGGTGTCCACCGTCGCCCTCGCCGAGATCGCCCGGATGATCGGCCTCGGCGCCTACCTCCGGCTCGGCAAGGGCGAGGAGCAGACCGGCGGCCGCGACAAGTCGTCGATCCTGGCGGACACGGTCGAGGCCGTCATCGGCGCCACCTACCTGTCGTCCGGCGCGGACCCGGCGACCGAGCTCGTGCTGCGGCTGGTCGAACCGCTCATGATCGACCCCGACCGCTTCGGCGCCGCGATGGACCCGAAGACGAGCCTGCAGGAGCTCGCGTCGAGCCTGTCGCTCGGCAACCCGGCGTACCGCGTCACCGAGACCGGCCCGGACCACGACAAGACCTTCAGCGCGACCGTCGTCCTGCAGGGCGAGGACGTCGCCGCCGGCACCGGTTCGAGCAAGAAGGCCGCCGAGATGGCCGCCGCGCTCGACGCGTGGACCCGGCTCTCCGGCCGAGCGGCCTGACCGCGTGCCCGAACTCCCCGAGGTCGAGGTCGTCCGCGCCGGCCTCGAACCCGCCGTCAGCGGCGCGCGCGTGCTGCACGTGGACGTCGTCGACGACCGCGCGCTCACCCGCCACGACGGCCCGTCCGAGGACTTCGCCGACCGGCTGACCGGGCGCACCATCGCCGCCGCCGTGCGCCGGGGCAAGTTCCTCTGGATGCCGCTGCTGCCCGAGCACGAGGGGGACCGCCCCGAGGCACTCGTCGCCCACCTCGGCATGAGCGGGCAGATCCTGCTCGGCCGCGGGCGCGAGGCCGCGCGGCACCGCCGGATCCTCATCGACGTGCAGCCGTCCGGCTCCGGTCGCGACGGTGCCCAGGAGCCGCCGGTCGAGCTCGAGTTCGTCGACCAGCGGACGTTCGGGTCGATGGCGATCGACACGATGGTCCCGACGGTCGACGGCGCACCGGCCGGGTCCGCCGGGCACGTCGACGACGCCGACCCGGACGCCCCGTGGCGCCGGTGGGTGCCCGGCCAGGTCTCGCACATCGCGCGGGACCCCCTCGACCCCGCCTTCGACGACGACCGGTTCACCGCGATGGCCCGCAAGCGTTCGAGCGGGATCAAGCGCGTGCTGCTCGACCAGGGCGTCGTCAGCGGGATCGGCAACATCTACGCGGACGAGTCCCTCTGGGCCGCGAGGTTGCACTACGACCGACCCGCCGACCGCCTGACCCGCGGCGACCTGCGCCTGCTGCTCGACGAGGTGCGGCTCGTGCTCCGGCGCGCGCTCGAGGACGGCGGCACGAGCTTCGACGCGCAGTACGTCAACGTGAACGGGCAGTCCGGGTACTTCTCGCAGCGGCTGAACGTCTACGGGCAGCAGGGAAAGCCCTGCCCCCGGTGCGGGACGACGATCGTGCGTGAGGCCTTCATGAACCGGTCGAGCCACATCTGCCCCGTGTGCCAACCGCGCCCTCGTCGGCGTACGCGTTAGCCTGACGCCCAACCAGAGCATCCGGAGACCGCATGTACTTGAAGAGCCTGACCATCAAGGGGTTCAAGTCCTTCGCGCAGCCGACGACGTTCGCCTTCGAGCCGGGCGTCACGTGCATCGTCGGTCCGAACGGTTCCGGGAAGTCGAACGTCGTCGACGCCCTGGCCTGGGTGATGGGGGAGCAGGGGGCGAAGACCCTGCGCGGCGGCAAGATGGAGGACGTCATCTTCGCCGGCACCTCGACCCGCGGCCCGCTCGGTCGCGCGCAGGTGCTCCTGACGATCGACAACACCGACGGGCTGCTGCCGATCGAGTACTCCGAGGTGACGATCTCGCGCACGCTCTTCCGGAACGGCGGCAGCGAGTACGCCATCAACGGCGAGAACTGCCGGCTGCTCGACGTCCAGGAACTGCTGAGCGACACCGGCCTCGGCCGCGAGATGCACGTCATCGTCGGGCAGGGGCAGCTCGACAAGGTGCTGCACGCCACCCCGGAGGACCGCCGCGGCTTCATCGAGGAGGCCGCCGGCATCCTCAAGCACCGCCGTCGCAAGGAGAAGACCCTCCGCAAGCTCGACGCGATGCAGATGAACCTGACCCGCCTGTCCGACCTGGCCGGCGAGATCCGGCGGCAGCTGAAGCCCCTCGGGCGACAGGCCGAGGTCGCGCGCAAGGCGCAGTCCGTCGCCGCGGTGGCGCGCGACGCGAAGGCGCGCATCCTGGCCGACGACGTCGTCCGCCTGCGCCGCGAGCTGCACGACCACCAGGAGGTCGAGGCCGGCCGCAAGTCCGAGCGCATCGTGCTCACCGAGCGGCTCGACCAGACGCGGGTGCGGCAGCAGCACGTCGAGCAGAGCATGGTCGGCGACGACGTCGACCGTGCTCGCACCGTCGTGCACCGGCTCGAGAGCGTGCAGGAGCGGCTGCGCGGGCTGTCCAGCCTGGCGAACCAGCGGCTGATGTTCCTCGCCCAGCAGGCCGACGCACCGCAGCAGGGTCCGACCGTCACGCCCGAGCAGGTCGCCGGGGTCCGTGCCGAGGCCGAGCGGCTCGCGGCCCGTGCCGAGGAGGTGCAGGGCGGTGCGGCGACGACGGCGCGGGCCGTGCAGCAGGCCCGCGACGCCCTGGACGCCCTCGACGAGCGCATCGCCGAGCAGGCCGCACGGGTGTCCCGGCACGACCTCGAGGCGCAGCGGCTCGCCAACGCGGTCGACGTCGCACGGTCACGACGCGGGTCGGCCGTGGCGGACCGGGAGCGTCGCGAGCGTGCCCTCGCCGAGGCCGGGGAACGCGCCGAGCGGGCGGCGTCGGCGCTGGCCGACCTCGGGACCGACCCCTCGGAGGGTGTCGACGAGGACGCACTCACGACCGCGCTCGAGGCCGCCCGCGCCGCCCTCGAACAGGCCCAGACCCTCCGCGACGGACAGCGCGACCGGCTGCACGGCCTGGAACGCGAGCGCGACGCCCTCGACGCCCGGGTGGCGGCGCTCGGCATGTCGATCGACGTGCGCGACGGCTCGCAGGCGCTCATCGACGCCGGTCGGGCCGGGATCGTCGGCCGGCTCGCCGACCACCTCACGGTGACGCCCGGCTTCGAGGCGGCCGTCGCGATCGCCCTCGACGGGCTCGCCGACGCCGTGCTCGCCGACGACCGCGACGTCGCCACGGACGCCGTCGCGCACGCACGGTCGTCGGACATCGGGCGCATCGACGTGGTCGTCGCCGACGCCGTCGTCGGGACGAGCAGCCTGCCGGACACCCTGCCCGCAGGCGTCCGACGTGCGCTCGACCTGGTGCAGGGTCCGCCCGCGCTCGCGTCCGTGCTGCGGGACACGCTGGTCGCGGAGACCGAGGACGTCGACCTGCAGGAGGTGCTCGCCGCCGCCCCGCTGGCGACGGTCGTGACGCGGTCGGGTGACCTCGTCCGTGCGGTGCGCGTGACGGGCGGCGGCGAGCGGGTGACCTCGCGCATCGAGCTCGCCGCGGAACGCGACGACGCCGTGAGCCGGCGCGACGCGATCGCGACGGACGCCGAGGACGCTGCCACGGGCCTCCAGTCCGCGCGCGTGGCCGTCGAGGACGCGCGCCGCGCGGTGGACGAGGCCGACGCGGCATCCCGTGCGTACACCCGGGCGAAGGCGGAGTACGACCGCACGAGCGCGTCGACGCGTGCGAAGGCGGAGAACGCGGTGGCCGAGGTCGAGCGGCTCCGGGCCGCCCTGGCCGAGACGGACGGCGCGGTCGAGGCGGTGGAGGCATCGCTCGCCGAGGCCGAGGCGGCCCACCGCGCGTTCACGGCGCAGGAGCGACCCGTGGTCGACGCCTCGGAGCGGCCGGCGCTGCAGGACGCCCTCGAGGCCGCGCGGGCCGCCGAGGTCGAGCACCGCATCCAGGTCGAGACCGTCCGCGAGCGTGTCCGGGCCGAGCGCAACCGGGCCGACCAGCTCGACCGGCAGCTCGAGGCCGAGCGTGCCGCCGCCGAGGAGGCCGCCCGGCTCGCGGTCATCCGGCGCGGGCAGATCCGGACCGCCGAGGGCGTCCTCGCCAACCTGCCCGAGGTGCTCGGCGCCGTCGACCGGTCACTCGCCGAGGCCCGGGTGCGGCTCGCGACGGAGGAGTCCGAGCGGGCGAAGCGCAACACCGAGCTCCAGGCGATCCGCAACGAGGAACGCGAGCTCCGGGACCGCCTGCAGACGATCACCGACGGCGTGCACTCGCTCGAGATGGAGATCTACGAGAAGAAGCTGCACGTGTCCGGCGTGCTCGACCGGGCGCAGAGCGACCTCGGGCTGACCGAGGCGGTGCTCGTCGCCGAGTACGGCCCGCACGTGCCGGTGCCCGTCGACGTGCTCGTCGACCCGCGGGTGCTCGCGCGGAAGCACCGCGAGGCCGAGCGCGCCGCCGCTGCCGCAGCGTCGAGCGACCCCGACGCCCCCACCGGCGAGGCCGCCGACGACACCGAGGACACCGGAGACGGCGTGGGCACCGAGGAAGCCGACGACCTCGCGCTCGTCGAGGCGGCCTCGACGCTGCCCGGCGGACCCGCACTGCCGGAGTTCGACACCACGGACGAGATCGACCCCGCCGACGTCGAGACCGTCCCCTACGTCCGCGCCGAGCAGGAGCGACGGCTCAAGGCCGCCGAGCGCGACCTCGGGCAGCTCGGCAAGGTGAACCCGCTCGCCCTCGAGGAGTTCCAGGCCCTCGAGCAGCGGCACGCCTTCCTCGCCGAGCAGCTCGAGGACCTGCAGAAGACCCGCACCGACCTGATGACGATCATCGACGAGCTCGACACGAAGATGCAGACGATCTTCGAGTCGGCGTTCAACGACACGAAGGAAGCCTTCGACGTCGTCTTCCCGATCCTGTTCCCGGGCGGCTCGGGGTCGATCACCCTCACCGACCCGACCGACCTGCTCGGCACCGGGATCGACGTCCAGGTGAAGCCCGCCGGCAAGAAGATCGACCGCCTGACGCTGCTGTCCGGCGGTGAGCGGTCCCTCGCCGCGGTGGCGCTGCTCGTCGCGATCTTCACCGCGCGGCCGTCGCCGTTCTACATCATGGACGAGGTCGAGGCCGCGCTCGACGACGCGAACCTCGGCCGTCTGCTCACCGTGTTCCAGCGGTTGCGCGAGACCTCGCAGCTCATCGTCATCACCCACCAGAAGCGCACGATGGAGATCGCCGACGCCCTGTACGGGGTGTCGATGCGGCAGGACGGCGTCTCGGCCGTCGTCGGACAGCGCGTGCAGAAGCCCGAGCCCGAGCCTGCCGACGCGGTCGCGGTCGCGTAGCTCGCCGCAGCCGTTCACCGGGGCGCTCTGCGAAAGCGACAGGTTCCCGCCAACAGTTCGCGGCAGACAGTCGCTTTCACGGAACTGTCCGAACGACCACGCGGACAACTGTCGCTCTCGCAGCAACGAGCGCGCGGCCCTGGACGCCCCCAGCGACGGACAGGAGGCGCGGTGCCAGCTGGCACCGCGCCTCCTGTCCGAGAGGGGGGTCTGGACTACTTCGCGTCCGCCTCGACGGCCTCCGCGGGCTCGCCCGACGGGGTCAGGCCGCGCTTCCGACGCTTGTTCGACACGACGAGCGAGGCGACGGTCGCGACGGCGATGGTGAGCATGATGAAGCCGAGCGAGAACCAGATCGGGATCTCGGGGGCCCACTCGATGTGCTCGCCGCCGTTGATGAAGGGCAGCTCGTTGACGTGCATCGCGTGGAACACGAGCTTGACACCGATGAAGCCGAGGATGACCGCCAGCCCCTGACCGAGGTAGATGAGGCGCTCGAGCAGCCCCGCGATGAGGAAGTACAGCTGACGCAGACCGAGCAGCGAGAACGCGTTCGCGGTGAACACGATGAAGGCGTCCTGCGTGAGCCCGAAGATGGCGGGGATCGAGTCGAGCGCGAAGAGCACGTCGGTCAGACCGATGGCGACCATGACGAGGAGCATCGGGGTGAACAGGCGCTTGCCGTCGACCTTGGTCGTCAGGCGGTCACCGTCGTAGTGGTCCGACGTGGGGATGATGCGCTTGAGCAGACGGATCAGGCGGGAGTCGGCCTCGTCACCGCTGTGGTCGTTGCCGCTGCGGGCCTGCGACCAGGCGAGCCAGAACAGCAGGGCGCCGAACAGGTAGAAGACCCACGAGAAGTTGTCGATGATCGTGACGCCGAGGGCGATGAACACACCGCGGGCGGCGAGGGCGATCGCGACGCCGACGAGCAGGACCTTCTGCTGGAACTCCTTCGGCACCGCGAACGACGTCATGATGATGAGGAAGACGAACAGGTTGTCGACGGACAGCGCCTTCTCGGTGAGCCACCCGGCGAAGTACTCGCCACCGGCCTGCCCGCCGCCGAAGACCCAGACGCCGACGCCGAAGGCGATCGCGAGGGCGATGTAGACGACCGACCAGAAGGCCGATTCACGGATGTGCGGCACGTGCGGTGTGCGCACGTGCGAGAAGAAGTCGAACACGAGCAGGCCGAGGATGCCGGCGATCGTGATGAGCCAGACTGCGAGTGGGACGTCCACGGATTTCCTTCAGGTAGGAGCGCCCCGGAAAACGGGTGCGCTGAAGCCTGAAGGTCTCTTCCGCCGCGGACCGTGTGCTCTGACTGTTGCCGGAGGCCACGTGCCGCGACCGACGCCCCGGGTCCGGGTCGTTCCGGGCCGTACTGACGGGGTCGCCGAGAGGGAATACTCCCCTTCGCACCACCGAGCGTAGCGGACGCCCTGTGCGAGCGGTGCGCTCTAAGCTGGGAACATGGCGAGTTCTTGGTCACTGTCCTCCCGGCTGCGCGGGCTGTTCCAGCGCAAGACGATCGACGAGACCACGTGGGAGGACCTGGAGACCGCCCTCATCGGCGCGGACTTCGGTCCCGACATCTCCGAGGCGATCATCGAGGACCTGCACGCCCGCGTCGACCGGTACGGCACGACCGACCCCGCCGACCTGCAGCGCATGCTCCGCGAGGTCCTCGAGGAGCGGCTCTCGAAGCTCGACACCACGCTCAAGCTCAGCGCGCGCCCCGCCGTCGTGCTCGTCGTCGGCGTGAACGGCGTCGGCAAGACCACGACCATCGGCAAGTTCGCCAAGTTCCTCCGGACCTACGACCGCTCCGTGCTGGTCGGCGCCGCGGACACCTTCCGTGCGGCCGCGGTGGAGCAGGTGGCCACCTGGGCCCAGCGCGCCGGTGTCGACGTCGTCCGACCCGCACAGCCCGGGCAGGACCCGGCGTCGGTGGCCTACCAGACGGTCGAGAAGGCGATCCGCGACCAGACCGAGATCGTCGTCATCGACACCGCGGGCCGTCTGCACACGAAGGCCGGCCTGATGGACGAGCTGACCAAGATCAAGCGCGTCGTCGAGAAGCAGGTCGAGATCAGCGAGGTGCTCCTCGTGCTCGACGCCACGACCGGGCAGAACGGCCTCGCCCAGGCGCAGGCGTTCATCGAGGGCGCCGGTGTCACCGGGCTCGTCATCACGAAGCTCGACGGCTCCGCCAAGGCCGGGTTCGTGCTCAGCGTGCAGGAGAAGACCGGCATCCCGATCAAGCTCATCGGCCAGGGCGAGGGCATCAACGACCTCACCGGCTTCACGCCGCACGTGTTCGTGCAGAACCTCGTCGGCTGATCCCGGGTACCGTCTCCGCAGTACAGGGATCGTCCAGGTACACCGGAAGGAGCCCCACATGCCCGCTCTCCTGATCATCGCGATCATCGTCGGCCTGGTCCTGCTCTTCAGCGGCATCTTCGTCAGCGCCCTGAAGTTCCTGCTGTTCATCGGGATCGCCCTGATCCTGCTCTCGATCATCGGTTGGCTCCTGCGGAGCATCCGCGGCCGCGCCTGAGCAGGACGCGCCCTGCACGGGCGCAGATCCGGGACGGGAGGCACGGTGCCAGCTGGCACCGTGCCTCCCGTCCGTCCGTCTCCAGGTCTCAGACCGCCTGGCGACCCGGAGCGGCGTCGAGCAGGTGCGACAGGTGCTCCGGCACCGAGCCGCCGCGCGCGACCGTGGCCCGGGCCCAGAGGCGACCGGCGCGGTACGACGACCGCACCAGCGGTCCGGCGAGCACCCCCGCGAAGCCCATCGCCTCGGCCACCTCGCGCAATGCGACGAACTCGTCGGGCGTGACCCAGCGCGCCACCGGCAGGTGCCGCGGCGACGGGCGGAGGTACTGCGTCAAGGTGATGATGTCGGTACCGGCGTCGAACAGGCGCTGCAGGGCGTCCTCGATCTCGACGCGCTCCTCGCCCATGCCGAGGATGAGGTTCGACTTCGTGACGAGCCCCGCGTCTCGGCCCTGGCTGATGACGTCGAGCGACCGCTCGAACGTGAACGCGGGCCGGATGCGCTTGAAGATCCGCGGCACCGTCTCGACGTTGTGGGCGAAGACCTCGGGGCGGGCGTCGAACACCTGGCCGAGCTGGTCCGGCCGACCGTTGAAGTCGGGCAGGAGGATCTCGACGCCGGTGCCGGGGGAGTGCTCGTGGATCGCACGGATCGTCTCGGCGTAGAGCCACGCACCACCGTCGGGCAGGTCGTCGCGGGCGACCCCGGTGACCGTCGCGTACTTCAGGCCCATCTCGGCCACGGAGTCGGCGACGCGGCGCGGCTCGTCGCGGTCGAGCGGCTCGGGCTTGCCGGTGTCGATCTGGCAGAAGTCGCACCGGCGGGTGCACTGCGAGCCGCCGATGAGGAAGGTCGCCTCGCGGTCCTCCCAGCACTCGAAGACGTTGGGGCAGCCGGCCTCCTGGCAGACGGTGTGCAGCTGCTTGGTCTTCACCAGGGCCGACAGCTCGCGGAACTCCGGACCCTGGGTGGCGCGGGTCTTGATCCACGCGGGCTTCGTCTCGATCGGGGTCTCGGCGTTGCGGGCCTCGACCCGGAGCATGCGGCGGCCGTCGGGGGCGAGGGTCATACGAGGGTCTCCTGACGTGCGGGGGCGGCTGTCGTGGCGGTGCTGCTGATCCGGTGGCCGGTGTGCATGCCGTCGACGGCGTCCTGCACGCGTCGCGCGACGAGCGGCACGAGGTCGTCGGGGCCGACGTGCCGACCGGCCGCCGCACTGAGGGTCGTGACGCCGGCGTCCGTGATCCCGCACGGCACGATCGCGGCGTAAGCGTCGAGGGCGTTGTCGCAGTTGATCGCGATGCCGTGGCTCGAGACCCCCTCGGCGACGTGCAGGCCGATCGCGCCGACCTTGGCGGGCGGGACGTCGGTCGTCCACGCGCCGCTGCGGCCGTCGATGCGCCGGGCGTCGACGCCGACCGACGCCGCCGCGTCGATGACGACCTGCTCGAGGTCGCGCACCCAGGCGACGACGTCGATCGGCTCGGCCAGCCGGACGATCGGGTACACGACGAGCTGCCCGGGCCCGTGCCAGGTGATCCGGCCGCCGCGGTCGACCTCGACCACGGGGGAGCCGTCCGTCGGCAGGTCGGAGGCCTCGGTGCGGCGACCGGCGGTGTACACGGACGGGTGCTCGCAGAGGACGAGCGCTCCGGGGGAGCGGCCGGCGACGACGTCGGCGTGGAGGGCCCGCTGCAGTGCGAGCCCCTTGGCGTGGTCGAGCAGCCCCGGGGGCCGCACGAGTTCGAGTGGCGGCATGAGGGGAGCGTACGCCGGTTGTTGGACGGAGTACAAGAACCTGCAGCACGTGAGTGGTCGGTGTGCTCGGAGCCGGGACGTCACGCGGTGCAACATCGGCTCCCCGGCGCCGTCCTGCTCGTAGCGTCAACCCATGACCGACTACCTCGACCGCGAGCAGGACGCGACCTTCACGAAGGTCTACAAGCAGCAGACCCCGGACATCCTGCAGGCGTTCCTGCAGTTCGACTCGGCGGTGTTCCAGGCGGAGGGCCGGGCGATCCCGCTGCGGTACCGGGAGCTCATCGCCCTGGCCGTGGGCATCACCACGCAGTGCGTCTACTGCATCGACGCGCACAGCCAGCGCGCGGTGACCGCGGGGGCCTCCGAGGCGGAGCTCGCCGAGGCGGCGTGGGTCGCCACGGCGATCCGCGCCGGCGGCGGGTTCGCCCACGGTCGACTGGGCTTCAAGTTCGGCGCGGACGCCGCGCCGGCCGTGCCGGAGCACGACCACCCCGAGGCCCGTCCGTGACCGCGCGCCCGGTCCTGGTCACCGCCCTGCAGGGTGCCGGGTGGCACCCTGCCGCCTGGCGTGTCGCCGGGCCGGCCGCCCGGCGGCTCAGCAGCCTCCGCCACTGGCGTGACGTCGTCGTCGAGCAGGACCGGCTCGGCGTCGACGCCGTCACCATCGAGGACGCCTTCACGGCCGGCCCGGTGGCCGCCGACGGTGACCTCGACACCCGGACCGTCGTCGGGCGGCTCGACGCCCTGCTCGTCGCGAACGCGGTCGCGCCCGCGACCCGGGCCGTCGGCCTGGTGCCGACCGTCTCGGTGACGCACACCGAGCCGTTCCACGTCGCCACGGGCCTCCAGACCCTCGACCACGTCTCGCTCGGACGTGCCGGCTGGCGGATCCAGGTGAGCCCCACGCCGCGGGAAGCGGCGCTGTTCGGGCGCCGGGAGCTGCCGGCGTGGACCGGCACGGCGGACCCGGCGGCGACCGCGCCGCTCTTCGACGAGGCCCGGGAGGTCGCCGAGGTCGTCTCCCGCCTCTGGGACAGCTGGGACGACGACGCGATCATCCGCGACGTGGCCACGGGCCGGTTCATCGACCGCGACCGGATCCACGGCGCGGCGTTCGTCGGGGAGCACGTGGCGGTGCACGGTGCGTCGATCGTGCCGCGGTCGCCGCAGGGGCGGCCGCCGGTGTTCTCGCTGGCACACCGCGCGGACGCAGCGTCCTTCGCGGTGGACAGCGCGGACGTCGTCCTGGTCACCCCGGGCCTCGCCGGCCGGCGAGCGCGGGACCTGCTCGACGAGGTCCGTCACCTCGAGCAGGAGGCCGGGTCGGACGTGACACGTCCGGTCCTCGCCGACCTCGCGGTGCTCATCGGGTCCTCGACCGCCGAGGCCGAGGACGACCTCGCCGCGCTCGACCGCGCCGCCGGCGCGCCCTACGCCGTCGGCTCCGGCTCCGACACGACGGTGCTCGCGACGACCGTCGCGGACCTCGTCGCACGGATCGGCGACCTGGGCGGCCTCGGCTACGCCGGTGTCCGGCTCCGACCGCTGCGCATCCCGGTCGACTCGACGGCGATCGCCCGGCAGCTCGTGCCAGCGCTGGTCACCGCGGGCCTGCGCGCCGACGTCGCGTCCCGCCCCACCGCCGACCTGCGCACGCGGCTCGGCATCGCCCCGGCCGTCAGCCGGTACGCCCGCACCACCGCTGCCCAGGGGGTCCCAGCATGAGCACGAAGCGCCAGGTCCACCTCGCCGCACACTTCCCGGGGGTCAACAACACCACCGTGTGGAGCGACGAGCGAGCCGAGAGCCAGATCGCGTTCTCGTCGTTCGAGCACTTCGCGAGGAACGCCGAGCGCGGCTTCTTCGACTTCCTGTTCCTCGCCGAGGGGCTCCGGCTCCGCGAGCAGAAGGGCCGCATCCACGACCTCGACGTCGTCGGCCGCCCGAACACCCTCGCGATCCTCGCCGCCCTGGCCGGGGTCACCGAGCACATCGGCCTCGTCGGCACGCTGCAGACGACGTTCAACGAGCCGGTCGAGCTCGCGAAGCAGCTCGCGACGCTCGACCACCTCTCCGACGGGCGTGCCGGCTGGAACGTCGTGACGAGCTCGGACGCGTTCCACGGCGCGAACTTCCGACGCGGTGGCTTCCTCGACCACGCCGACCGGTACACGCGCGCCGACGAGTTCGTCTCGCTCGCACGGGAGCTGTGGGACTCGTGGGAGCCGGACGCGGTCGTCGCGGACGCCGCCTCGGGCCGCTTCGCCGATCGGTCGCGGATCCGTGACGTCGACCACCACGGGCCGCAGTTCGACGTCACCGGCACCTTCCCCGTCCCGCGGAGCCCGCAGCGGCACCCCGTGGTCGTGCAGGCCGGCGACTCCGACGAGGGACGCGACCTCGCCGCCCGTCAGGCGGAGGTCGTCTTCTCGCTGCACACCGAGTTCGACGACGCGAAGGCCTTCTCGGCGGACGTCGCGCAGCGCCTCGAACGCGTCGGCCGGACGCGTGACGAACTGCTGGTCCTGCCCGGTGCGACCTTCGTCCTCGGCGACACCACGGCCGACGCCGAGGACCGCTCCCGCGCGATCCGCCGCGCACAGGTGAGCCCCGCGACCGCGATCGCGTTCCTCGAGCAGGTCTGGAACCGCGACCTGTCCGGGTACGACGTCGACGGGCCGTTGCCCGAGGTCGAGCCGGACGTCGACGCCGACGCGATCACGCGCGGTCGTGTCCGGCTCGCCCAGGACCCGCGCGCCACGGTGCGGACCTGGCGTGAACTGGCGGAGGCGGAACGCCTGTCGATCCGCGACCTCGTGATCCGGGTGTCGACCCGCGGCGGCTTCGTCGGGACCCCGTCGCACATCGCCGCCGAGATCGACCGGTACGTGCAGGAGCGCGCCACGGACGGCTTCGTCGTCGTGCCGCACACCAACCCGCACGGACTCGACGAGTTCGTCGACCGGGTCGTCCCCCTGCTGCAGGAGCGCGGTGTCTACCGCACCGCGTACGACGACGGCGCGACCCTCCGCAGCACCCTCGGCCTGCCCGGGCACGTGCGCGACCGGCGAGGGGCGCTCGCATGACCCCGACGACCCCATCGGCGACCGGTCGAGCGGCCGTCCCGCTGTCCGTGCTCGACCTCGTGCCGGTGTCGTCCGGTTCGACGCCCGGCGCAGCCCTGCACAACACGATCGCGCTCGCCCGGGCGAGCGAGCGTGCCGGGTACGCGCGGTACTGGCTCGCCGAGCACCACCTCAACCCGGGCGTCGCCGGCAGCGCACCACTCGTCGTCCTCGGTGCGGTCGCCGCGGCGACGAGCACCATCCGGGTCGGCAGCGCCGCGACCCTCGTCGGCAACGTCCGCGGCCTGCAGATCGCCGAGACCTTCGGCACCCTCACCGGCCTGTACGGTTCGCGCTTCGACCTCGGACTCGGGCGTTCGGGAGCGCCGGCGGCGGGGACCCCGAGGCCGCCGGCACTGGCTCCGCGCGCGGACGAGGAGGTCGACGGGCTGCTGCTCCCGGCCCCCTTCGAGTTCCGCATCGCCCCGGGCAGCCGGTTCGCGCTGCAGGGCGAACTGCTCGGTCGCGTCCCCGGCGACGTGGAACGGTTCGAGGACGAGCTCACCCTGATCCGGCAGCTGTTCGCGGGCACCCACACGCGCGACGGTGTCGTCGTCGAGGCCCCGCCCGCCACCGGGGTCGACGTCGAGCTGTGGATCCACGGCTCGACCGGTGGCGAGAGCGCCCGGATCGCCGGCGCGCTCGGCCTGCCGTACGGCGCCAACTACCACTCGTCGCCCGGCACCGTCCTCGCCTCGGTCGAGGCGTACCGGGCGGCGTTCCGACCAGGGGTCCTGCGGGCACCGCACGTGATCGTCTCGGCGGACGTCGTCGTCGGACGGGACCCCGACGAGGCCGACGAACTGGCCCTCGGCTACGGCCAGTGGGTGTGGTCGATCCGGTCGGGTACCGGTGCGATCCCGTACCCGACGCCGGACGAGGCCAGGGCCACACCCCTGGTCGGCGACGCGGCGGCCGCGGTACGGGACCGGCTCGCCGCTCGGTTCGTCGGTGACCCGGCACACGTCGCCGATCGGCTCGAGGTCCTCGGCCGCGTCACCGGCGCCGACGAGCTCCTCGTCACGACGATCACGCACGACCACGCGGCGCGCGTGCGCTCCCACGAGCTGCTCGCGGCGGAGTGGGTCCGGCGGGCCGCGGCGTCCGACAGGCCGGTCGCGAGCAGTGTGTGACACGACGGAGGACGGACGACGGGAGGCGCGGTGCCAGCTGGCACCGCGCCTCCCGTCCCGACCGGCGACCGCCGTCAGCTGTTGTCGAGCGGCAACCCCTCGGGGTTGACCTCGGACTGCTCGACGGCCTCGTTCGACAGGTTGTACGCCTGCAGCCACTTCGCGTACGTGCCGTCCTCGATGAGCTCGTCGATCGCGCCCCGGATCGGCTCCGCGAGCCCGCTGCCCTTCTTCGTCGTCGCCGCGATCAGGCCCTGCAGCGTCGACCCGGCGCCCGAGTACGTGCCGGCCGTGTCCGACGGGTGCGCACTCCCCGCGCTCTGCGTGTTCTGGTACGCGATCGTCGGGTTCGGGCCGAAGTAGCCGTCGATCTTGCCGGAATCGAGCGCCAGCTCCACGGCGTTGCCGTCCGGGTAGTACTTGACGGTGACGTCCTCGCCGGCGGCCTGGAGCTGCGACTTCCACTCGAGGAGGATCTTCTCCTGGTTCGTCCCGGAGCTCACGGCGATCGTCTTGCCGGCCAGCACGGACGGGTCGCCTTCGAACGTCAGGTCCGAGCCCCGGAGGACCTGCAGGGCGAGTTCGTCGCGGCGGTAGGAGGCGAAGTCGTACTTCTCCTTGCGCTGCTCGGTCACCGTGATGTTCGAGAAGGCGGCGTCGTACTTGCCGCCGTCGATGCCGACGAACATGTTGTCCCACGTCGCGTTCTCGACCTTCGGCTGCAGGCCGAGCTTCGCGGCGACCAGACGCCCGAGGTCCGGCTCGGACCCGGTCAGCGTCTTCTGGTCGTCGCCGGTGAACGCCAGCGGCGGGAACCCGGCGGGGAGCGCGCCGACGCCGATCACCAGCTCGCCCGACTCCTTGACCGCGGCGGGCAGCGAGTCGTGCAGCGCCTCGTCCTCGGTCACCGTGACGGTCGTCTCGGTCCCGGCGCCGTTCGAGGCCGCGCCGATGGTGACGGAACCGTCCGACGAGCCGGGGTCCCCGTCGCCGGCGGACCCGCCCGCCGAGCACCCGGCCAGGGCGACGACGACGCCGGTCGCGAGGACGAGGGCTCCGGCACGGTGGCGCCAGCGGGTGGTGGTGCTGGTGGTGGTGGGCATGGTGCTCCTGGGTTCGTGAGGGCGGACTGGGCGGTCAGCGGACGCGTGCGAGGAAGTCCCGGGTCCGTGGGTGCCGGGGGGCGTCGACGACCTGGGACGGTGGTCCCTGCTCGACGACCCGGCCGTGGTCGAGGAACACCACGTGGTCGGCGACGTCGCGCGCGAAGGCGACCTCGTGCGTGACGATGACGAGCGTCGTGCCGGACTCGGCGAGCGACGCGATGACGTCGAGGACCTCGCCGACGAGTTCCGGGTCGAGCGCCGAGGTCGGCTCGTCGAGCAGGACGACCGCAGGTTCGAGCGCCAGGGCCCTGGCGATGGCGACGCGCTGCTGCTGGCCGCCGGAGAGCTGTCGCGGACGGGCGTCCGTCCGCTCCGCGAGGCCGACCCGACCGAGCAGGTCACGGGCCCGCGCGGTGGCGGTGGCGCGGTCGACCCCGGCCGCGAGCAGCCCCTCGGCGACGTTCTCGAGCGCGGTGAGGTGGGGGAACAGGTTGAAGTGCTGGAACACGAACCCGATCCGGGAACGCTGCCGCAGGATCAGCCGTTCGGGCAGCTCCTTGAACCGCGGCGTCCCGTCCCGGCCGGTCCGCAGCCGCACGCCGATCGGTTCACCCCCGATCGTGACCACCCCGCGGTCGAGCGGTTCGAGGTGGTTGATCGCCCGCAGCAGGGTGGACTTGCCGGACCCGGACGGCCCGAGGACCACGGTGACGCTGCCCGCCGGGAACGTCAGGTCGACGCCGTCGATGACGCGCTGGTCGCCGAACGCCTTCACGGCTCCGTGGATCGCGATGTCGGCGCTCATCGGACGGCCCCGTCGTCGATGGTGGGAGCGTTGCCGGAGGGGGCGGCTGCGGCTGCCTGTCGGCCCGGACCGCGTCCGGACCGACGACGGACCGCGGCCCGGACCCGTCCGAACAGCGTGGGTGGCAGCGTCCGCACGGACCCGCGAGCCGTCCAGCGCTCGACGTGGTACTGCACGACCGACACCGCGCTGGTCAGCGCGAGGTACCAGATCGTCGCGACCACGAGCAGCGGGATGATGTCCGTGGGGTAGGTGCTCGACAGGTTCTGCACGACACCGAACAGGTCGAGCAGCGACACGTAGAACAGCAGCGACGACGCCTTGAGCAACCCGACCACCTGGTTGACGAACGCCGGGACGATCGAGCGCAGCGCCTGGGGCAGGATCACCCGGACGAACTGCCGGCGGCGGGGCAGGCCGAGCGCCTGGGCGGCCTCGTGCTGCCCGTGGTCGACGGCGAGCACCCCGGCGCGGACGATCTCCGACGCGTAGGCGATCTCGGTGAGGCTCAGCGCCGCGACACCGATGGCCAGGTCGCTCAGCACGTTCGTGGTGGGCACCTCGAGCTGTGGCCCGAACGGGATCCCGATCCCGATCCTCGGGTAGAGCGACCCGAGGTTGTAGAGGAAGACGAGCACCAGGATGAGCGGCACGGACCGGAACAACCAGACGTAGCCCCAGGCCAGCCCGGACAGCACCGGGTTCCGCGACAGCCGGCCGACGGCGACCAGCACACCGCCCGCGAAGCTGATCACGGCGCTGAGCGCGGTCGCGACGAGCGTCAGCTGCAGGCCGGTCAGGATCGCCGGGCTGAACAGCCACTTGCCGACGGTGGACCAGCCCCACGCGGCGTTGGTGAAGAGGGTCTCGACGAAGTCGAGCAGGAGGACGAGCACCACCGCAGCGGCGAGCCACCGCACGGGGTGGCGCAGCGGGAGGACCGGCCGGTCCAGCGCGGCGCGGCCGGCAGCGTCGATGGTGGTGGTCGGCGCGGTCCCGGTCGTCGCGCCGGAGGCGCGGTGCGGCTCCGTCGCGTCCCCCGCGATGGTCTTCGTGAACGGGTGGATGCCGATCTCCTCCGGCGACCGCGTCACGTCGTAGCGGGGGGAGTACCCGGCGCGCAGGTAGAGCGACACCGCCTCCGGCTGTCGAGGCCCCGTGGTCAGGTACACGCGGCGGAAGCCCCGGCGGCGCGCCTCGTCCTCGAGCTCCGCGACCACGAGTCCGGCGAGCCCGCGCCCGCGGGCGTCGCGAGCAGTCCAGATGCGCTTCAACTCGACGGTGTCGTCGTCGTACGGCTTGAACGCGCCGCCGGCCACGAGCCGGTCGTCCTCGTGGAGGAGCACGAACGCACCACGGGGTGCGACGAAGTCCTCGACCGGGTAGCGCGCGAGCTCCACCGAGGCCGGCTCGCCGGAGTGGTCGCCGTACCGGGTGTCGTACTCGCGTTCGAGGTCCGCGAGCATCGGTGCCGCAGCCGGGTCGTCCGGTCGGACGGTGCGGAACACGAGCGCGCCACGTGGGCGGGCTGTCACCTCTGCTGACTCGGTCATGGCGTGACCGTACGAGGCCCGGTGACGACCGGGCAACGAGGTGCGCAACGGGCCGAAACACGACGCAACAGGGGGTCACACGCCGGGCGGTCTCCCCGATCGGAGCCGCCGCCGTGGGCCCGACGGCCTCAGCGCAACCGCTCCACTTCGCCGAGGAAGTAGGCGTCCGCGCGCTCGCGGGCCTCGGCCGACCTGTTCTCCGGCGGCAGGTCGTCGAAGGAGCGCGCCCGCTCGAGCTCGTCGGCCACGAACAGGGCCAGGACCGCGGGCGGCTCACCGTGCCCCAGCTCACGCGTCCGGGCCTTCACGACGATGAGCTCCGCGGCGGCCTCCCGGACCGCCTCGGGCGCGGACGACTCGGCGAGGAGCGTCGGCAGGTCCATCGGCGGGGTCGCACTCTCGGGGTGGTCACGGAGCCACCGCAGCGAGGCCGCGGTCCGGAGGATGTAGAAGAACCGCTTCAGGGTGACTCCGCGCTCCGCCTGGCGGTCCGCGACGTGCAGGTGGTGGCGGCCGATGCGACCCCGGTCCGCGACGCTCGCGACGAACGCGAGCAACCGGTCGCGGAACGCCTCGTCGCCCGTGTAGACGATCGGGGAGCGGAGCCACTCACCGACCGTGGCGTTCCCGTTCACGGCGAGCCGGACCGTCTTCGCCAGGTCCCACCCGTTCACGTCGAACACCTCGTCGACCGGTGTCTCGATGACGTCGCGGCGGGGCCACAGCGACAGGTAGTCGTCGGGTCGACGCACGTACAGGAAGCGGCAGTCGTAGTCGCTGTCCGGCGACGGGAACCCCCACGCGCGCGAGCCGCTCTCGACCGCCCACGGGATCGTGACCCCGAGGTCGGTCTGCAGCCGGGCGAGTCGGTCGTCGATCTCGGCGACCACGGCGGGGTCGAGTCCTGCTGGTACGGCACGCATGTCGAGACGATACCGAGGGCGGCGGCACCCGAGCGGGAGGGCGACCCGGTAGAATCGACGGATCATGGCGCAATTCGGTTCACTCTCCGATCGGCTGACCGAGACCTTCCGCAACCTGCGGAGCAAGGGTCGGCTGACTCCGTCCGACGTCGACGGCACCGTCCGCGAGATCCGGCGGGCGCTCCTCGACGCCGACGTCGCGCTCGAGGTCGTCAAGGCGTTCACCGCAGCGGTGCGCGAGCGTGCCCTCTCCGACGAGGTCAACCGCGCGCTCAACCCGGCGCAGCAGGTCGTCCAGATCGTCAACGAGGAACTCGTCGGCATCCTCGGCGGCCAGCAGCGTCGGCTCGAGTTCGCGAAGAAGCCGCCGACGGTCATCATGCTCGCGGGTCTGCAGGGTGCCGGTAAGACCACCCTCGCCGGCAAGCTCGGCAAGTGGCTCAAGAAGGACGGCCACACGCCGATGCTCGTCGCGGCGGACCTCCAGCGTCCGAACGCCGTGCAGCAGCTGCAGGTCGTCGGTGAGCAGGCCGGCGTCCACGTCTTCGCGCCGGAGCCCGGCAACGGCGTCGGCGACCCGGTCAAGGTCGCCAAGAACGCGATCAAGGCCGCCGTCGACCAGCAGTACGACACGGTCATCGTGGACACCGCCGGTCGTCTCGGCGTCGACGCCGAGCTGATGAAGCAGGCCGCGAACATCCGCAAGGCCGTCGACCCCGACGAGGTCCTGTTCGTCATCGACGCGATGATCGGTCAGGACGCCGTCGTCACCGCCCGTGCCTTCCAGGACGGCGTCGACTTCACCGGCGTCGTCCTGTCGAAGCTCGACGGCGACGCCCGCGGTGGTGCCGCGCTCTCGGTCGCCAGCGTCACCGGTCGCCCGATCATGTTCGCCTCCACCGGCGAGGGGCTCGACGACTTCGAGCCGTTCCACCCGGACCGCATGGCCAGCCGCATCCTCGACCTCGGCGACATCATGTCGCTCATCGAGCAGGCCCAGTCGGCCTTCGACGAGGACGAGGCCCGCAAGGTCGCCGAGAAGATCGCGACCGACTCGTTCACGCTGAACGACTTCCTCGGCCAGATGCAGCAGCTGCGCAAGGCCGGCTCGATCAAGGGCATGCTCGGCATGCTCCCGGGCGCCAAGGGCATGCGCGAGGCGCTCGACAACTTCGACGAGCGCGAGATCGTCCGCACGGAGGCCATCATCCAGTCGATGACCCCCCAGGAGCGCGAGCTCCCGAAGCTGCTGAACGGGTCTCGCCGACTGCGCATCGCGAAGGGTGCCGGGTCCACCGTGACCGAGGTCAACGCACTCGTGAACCGGTTCGAGCAGGCCGCGAAGATGATGAAGACCGTCGCCCGTGGTGGCGTGCCGCAGATGCCGGGCATGGGCCCGATCCCGGGCATGCACGGCGGCAAGAAGCAGCAGCAGGGCGGCAAGAAGAAGTCCAAGGTCGGCAACCCGGCGAAGCGTGCGGCCCTCGCCGCCGGTGCCGCGGCCGCGCCGCAGCAGGCCCCGCAGGGATCGGGCCTCGGGCTCGGCGGCGCCGCCAAGGGCGGCAAGGCGCCGACCGAGGAAGAGCTCGCCAGCCTGCAGAAGTTCCTGGGTCGCTAGTCGCGACCACCTGACGGACGGGAGGCCCG
>NZ_MJGO01000005.1:54175-85184 GCF_001864895.1 Curtobacterium sp. MCBA15_009 | reverse complement strand
GCTTCGACCGCGACGACCGCGCTCCCCGTCGTGACAACGACGACCGCCCGCGTCGCTCGTTCGACGACCGTGCGCCGCGTCGGTTCGACCGCGACGACCGCAGCGCCCCGCGCCGCGACTTCGAGCGCGAGGCCCGCTCCGAGCGCTCGGCCTTCGTGCCGGCCGACGACGTCAAGCTCGAGAAGCTCCAGGCCGAGGCCACGATCGCGGCCGACGTCGAGGGCGTGACCTTCGGCGACCTCGGCATCGGCGGCAACATCTCCCGCGCCCTGCAGGAGCTCGGCGCGTCGAGCCCGTTCCCGATCCAGGCGGCGACGATCCCCGACGTGCTCGCCGGCAAGGACGTCCTCGGCCGTGGCCGCACCGGCTCCGGCAAGACCATCGCCTTCGGTGCGCCCCTGGTCGAGAAGCTCATGGAGCACGGCGGCGGCACCAAGCGCAAGATGGGCCGTGCCCCGCGTGCGCTCATCCTCGCGCCGACCCGCGAGCTCGCCCTGCAGATCGACCGCACCGTGCAGCCCATCGCCCGCTCGGTCGGCCTGTTCACGACGCAGATCTACGGCGGCGTGCCCTACGGCCGTCAGGAGGGCGCGCTCGAGCGCGGTGTCGACATCATCGTCGGCACCCCCGGTCGCGTGCAGGACCTCATGAACAAGGGGAAGCTCGACCTCAGCGAGGTCATCATCTCCGTGCTCGACGAGGCCGACCACATGTGCGACCTCGGGTTCCTCGAGCCGGTGCAGGAGATCCTCTCCGCCACGGCCGAGGTCACCCCGCAGGGCAACCGCGCGCAGAAGCTGCTGTTCAGTGCGACGCTCGACACCCAGGTCGCGGCGCTCGTCGAGGAGTTCCTGCACGAGCCGAGCGTGCACGAGGTCGCGGGTGAGGACCAGGCGTCCTCGACCATCGACCACCGTGTGCTCGTGGTCGAGCAGCGCGAGAAGGACCGTCTGCTCGAGGAGCTGGTCGCCGGCGACGGCAAGACCATCGTCTTCGCCCGGACCCGCGCCTACGCCGAGCGTCTGGCCGACCAGTTCGAGGACGCCGGCATCCGCGCGACCTCGCTCCACGGTGACCTGAACCAGTCGCGCCGCACGCGCAACCTGCAGCTGCTCACGAGCGGCCGGGTGAACGTGCTCGTGGCGACCGACGTCGCCGCCCGCGGCATCCACGTCGACGACGTCTCGCTCGTCGTGCAGGCGGACGCCCCGGACGACTACAAGGCGTACATGCACCGCTCCGGCCGCACGGGTCGTGCCGGCAAGGAGGGCACGGTCGTCACGATCGTCCCGCGTGGCCGCATCCGCAAGATCGAGGGCATCCTCGAGCGCGCGGAGATCGAGGCGGACCTGGTGCAGGCCGCACCCGGTGACGGCATCGTGTCGGAGCTCGCTGCGCGCTAGTCGCGACCCCACGACGGACGGGAGGTGGGCCCCACCCGCCGGTACCGGCGTGACGCGTCAGCGGCGCGACGGCCGTGACGGGAGGGACGGTACCAGCTGGTACCGGGCCTCCCGTCCGTCACATGGTGAGCAGGAATGGTCGGGTCGCGAAGTCGGACCCGACCATTCCTGCTCACGAAGCGACCGCGCGCACGAGCGCGCGGCACCGCTCAGCGGTTGAAGAACAGCAGGCCGCGCACGAAGCCGGCCTGCCCGGCGTGCTGCGTGCAGTCGTCCAGGATGCTCACGAGCCGGGCGCCGGCCGTCACGGGCGGGTCCCATGCGTCGTCGACGACGGGGTCCAGGTCGTCCGGGCCGAGCGTGCCGAGGTACGCCACCGTGCGCTCGTGCACCGCGCGGAGGTACCCGGTGAGCAGCTCGGCGGAGGCCCGCACCCGACCGACGTCGTCGCGGGACATGCCGTAGCCGAGCGCCTCGGCCGGGAACGGCAGGTCGAACCGGTCGTACCAGCCGTCGGCCGTCCAGACCTGCTCGGTGCCGGCGAGGTCGGCGACCTGTGCGTCCTGGCCGCGGGCGATGTGCCATGCGAGCCACGCCAGGGTGTTCGCCCCGGTGGCGGGGCGTGCCGCGAGCTGGTCCTCGGACAGGCCCTCGACGGCCCGTTCGACGGTCGACGGCACGCGGGAGAACGCTTCGATGAGGACTTCGGAGGGGGTCATGCCGCTCACGCTACGCCGGGGCGACGACACGTCCGCATCACGCGAGGCGGGCGACGAGCTCCTGGTCGAGCGACTCGAGCAGCGCGGCGAGCACGGCCATCCGGTCCGTCGGGACGGCTGCGGAGAAGGCCTCGCGGTAGACGTCCTTGACCTCGGCGGCGCTCCGGGTGCCGGCCTCGGTGATGCGGACCTCGACGCTGCGCCGGTCCGCCGGGTTCGGGACACGGCGGACGAGGTCGCGGGCCTCGAGCCGGTCGATCAACGACGTCATCGCGCCGGTCGACAGGCCGAGGGCGCCGGCGGCCTGCTTCGGGAGCACCCGGCCGCTCGCCTGCGCCGCGAGCGCGAACAGGAAGCGCAGGTCGGTGGTCCCGAGGCCGCGCCGGGTGGCCTCGGCGGCGGCGACGCGCGCGTGGTGGACCTGCAGGCTCCGGTAGGCCTCGAGTGCGCGGTCGAGGTCCTGGTCCGCGGTCGGGGTCGGCGTCGGTTCGAGGGTGGTGGTGGGGGTGGGCCGGACGGCCCAGGTGGTGTCCGTCATCGGCTCTTCTCAGGGGTGCGCCGCAGGGACGGCGTGACGGCGGGGGGACTCCGCCGTGCACGTCAGTGTCCAAGCATCTCGATGATCGAACCACCCCCAACAGTGGGGGTGACGGCCCCCCTTGTGGGGCCCGTCCGACGAACGTAGCTTGATCGTCGTACCACCCCGGCACGCAGCGCGACCAACCACCGCGGATCCGGCCGGACCCTCGATCAGACATCTTCACCTCGGAGGACACCCATGTCCCGTGTCACGCCTCGTGCTGCCCGTCTCGCCGCCTGGATCGCCATCCCGGCCGCGCTCGTCGCCTCGGGAGCGGTCGTCTCGACCGCGTCCTACTCGGCCTTCTCGGCGACCACCGTCAACCCGACGAACAACTGGACCGCGGGCACCGTCGCCCTGACCGACGACGACAGCAACACCGCGCTCTTCACCGCCACGAACCTCAAGCCGGGGTCGACGGCGGCGAACTGCATCACCGTCACCTCGACGGGCTCGCTGCCCTCGACCGTGAAGCTCTACGGCACGAACGCGTCGACCACGAACAACCTCGCCGCCAACCTCAACCTGACGGTCGAGCAGGGCACCGGCGGTGGCGCCGGGTCGTGCACCGGCTTCACCCCGGCGGCGACGAGCGGCACGCTCTACACCGGCACGGTCGCCGGCTTCGGGTCGACCTCCACGAACTTCGCCTCCGGCGTCGGGACCTGGGCCCCGGGCGGCGGATCGTCCGAGGCGCGCGTCTACCGCTTCACCTACACGGTCGCGAGCGGCGCCCCGAACACGGTGCAGGGCGGCACCGCCTCGCTCGGCCTGACGTGGGAGGCCCAGAACAGCTGATCGCCCCGCACGATCCGTCGGAGGCGGTCATGGTCAGCATCCCGGCGCCCGGTGGTCACCCACCGCACCAGGCGCTCCACGACGCGGTCGAGTGGGGCCGCGTGGTCGTCGCCACGGCCGCCCGCGGCGTGGTGGCGACGCTCCTCGGGCTCGCCCTGTGGTCGGCGGCCCCCGCGGTGATCGGCTGGCAGCCGACCACCGTGATGACCGGGTCGATGGAGCCGCGGCTCGCGCCGGGCGACGTCGTGGTCACCCGTCCGGTCGCGCCGTCCGAGGTGCGTCCGGGTCGGATCCTGCTCGCTGCGGACCCGGACCAGCCCGGCCACCTGCGGATGCACCGCTACGTCGAGGACGGGCCGGGCGACACCATCGTCACGAAGGGCGACGCGAACCCGCAGCAGGACTCGACCCCGGTCGCACGGTCCGCCGTCCGCGGGGTCGCGTTCCTGCGGATCCCGTTCGTCGGCGAGCCGGTCCGCTGGCTCCGCGAGGGACAGTGGGGGAGCGTCGCCGTCCTCGCGGTCGGCCTGGTCGCCCTGCTCGCGCTGTGCGGCGCCGACGGGTCCCTCCGTCGCGCCGCCCGGTCGGACCCGGACGACGGACCGTCACCGGCTGACGACGACGGTGACGGCGACGTCGCGGCTCGCGTCCCCGCCGGACGGGAGGCACGGGTCGGCGCCGCCACGGGCCTCCCGTCCGTCGGCACGGCCGTCCGCAGCCGCCGCGCCGCACGGGCGCGGGAACGTCGCGTCCGGCGCCTGCGCCGGGGCGGGGCCGCGGTGGTGGTCGTGGTCGTCGCCGCGACCGGGTTCCTGCTCCCCGCGCAGGCGGTGGCGGCACCGTTCGGGACGACGACCGGCAACCCGACCTCGACCTTCGTCGCCGGGACGGCGACCGCCGTGCCGACGCTCTCCTGCTCCCCTGCGTCGTCCACGTCGTCGTCGACGTCGGTCCAGATCAGCTGGACGTACCAGGGCTCGACCGTCCCGGTCTCCTTCGACCTGGTGTCCGGCAGCACCGTGCTCGCGACCGCCGGTGGCACCGCCCAGTCGCTGACGTACAGCGGCGGCGGGCTCCTCGCCCTCAACACCCCGTACGTGCTGCAGCTGCGGACGAACCTCGGGGGGTCGTGGACCACGGTGAGCACCGCCACCGTGAACGTCAAGGTGTCGTCGGTGGCGGGCGTGCTGACCTCCGCGGCCTGCGGCTGACCGGTTCTCCACAGGCTGCGCGCGGCCGGCGGGGGATGTCCCCGGCCGGCGTTAGCGTGGCGGCATGCGCATCCTGCACACCGGCGACTGGCACCTCGGCCGCACGCTGCTCGGTGCCGACCTCCTCGATCACCAGGCGGCGTTCCTCGACTGGCTCGTCGACCTGGTCGCGGCGCGGTCCGTCGACCTCGTCGTCATCGCCGGCGACGTCTACGACCGGGCCATCCCGCCGGTCGACGCCGTCCGGATGCTGTCCCGCGCACTCGAACGCCTGGCCGAGACCGCCACGGTCGTGCTCACCCCGGGCAACCACGACTCCGCCGCGCGGCTCGGGTTCGGAGCCGGGGTGATGGGCGCCCGGGTCCGGATCCTCGCCGAACCCGCACGCGTCGGCGAACCCGTGCTCGTCACCGACGACCACGGTCCGGTCGCGGTCTACGGCATCCCGTACCTGCACCCCGACCTGACGCGGTACGCCCTGGCCGCCGTGCCCGACGAGCCGCTTGCACGGTCCCACCACGCGGTGGTGCAGGCCGCGACCGAGCGGATCCGCGCCGACCTCGCAGGGCGTGCCGGCACCAGGAGCATCGTCGTCGCGCACGCGTTCGTCGGCGGGGCCGACCCGAGCGACAGCGAGCAGGACATCCGCGTCGGCGGCGTGGACCGCGTCGCCGAGTCGGTGTTCGCCGACTTCGACTACGTCGCCCTCGGGCACCTGCACGGGCCGCAACGCGTCGGTGACGGCGGTCGGATCCGCTACGCCGGCTCGCCCCTGGCGTTCTCCTTCGGGGAGCGCGACCAGCGCAAGTCCGTCACCGTCGTCGACCTCGACGCCGCCGGTGCGGTGACCGTCGACCTCGTCCCCGCCCCGGTGCCCCGCCGACTCGTCGACGTCCGCGGCACGATCGACGAGCTCGAGGCCGGGGCCCACCGGGCGGACGCCGACGCCTGGGTCCGGGTGGCCGTCACCGACACCGTGCACCCGGAGCGCATGTACGCCCGCGTCAAGGAGCACTTCCCGCACGCGCTGGCGATCACGCACGAACCGGCCGACCGCGGGCCCGCCTCGGTCGCCCGGGCCGTCACCGCCACGTCCGACCCGGTCGAGGTCGCCGCCGACTTCGTCGCCTACGCCACCGGTGCGGTGCCCGACGCCGACGAGCACGCCGTCCTGACCGAGGCGTACGAGGCCGCTGCCCTGGCGCTGCAGCGCGAGGGGGACCGCTGATGTACCTGCACCGCCTCGACCTGCGCGCCATCGGCCCCTACCCGGACCTGGTCTCCATCGACTTCGCGGCGCTCGCCGCGTCCGGGGTCTTCCTGCTCGAGGGGCCGACAGGCTCTGGCAAGTCCACCATCATCGACGCCGTCGTCTTCGCCCTCTACGGCGGGCTCGCCGGGTCCGACGCCAGCTCCGACCGCCTGCACAGCCAGCACGCCGACCCCGCCGTCGAGCCGTTCGTCGAGCTCGTCTTCGAGACCGGCGCCGGGGTCTTCCGGGTCCGACGGACCCCGCAGTACGACCGTCCGAAGCAGCGGGGGACCGGCACGGTCAAGCAGCAGGCGTCGGCGCAGCTCTTCCGGCTCGCCGGACCCGCCGACGTCGCCGGCGAACCGGTGTCGTCGCGCATCCCCGAGATCGGTCTCGAGATCACCCGGGCCGTCGGCCTCGACCGGGCGCAGTTCCTGCAGACCGTGGTGCTGCCGCAGGGCGAGTTCGCCCGCTTCCTCCGCTCCCCGGGCGAGGACCGCCGCAAGCTCCTGCAGTCGCTGTTCGGCACGCAGGTCTACGACCGCACGGCCGACGAGCTCGCCGCACGCCGGCGCGCCGTGCAGGCCGAGGTCGACGGCGCCGACGACCGCGTGCGCGACGCACTGAACCGCTTCGCACAGGCCGCGGGCGTCGACGACGCCGACGAGGCCGTGGTCGAGCCCACCGTCCGGTCCCTGCGGGCCGCGTCGGACGCCGCCGAGGCCGAACGGGTCGCTGCCGCTGCCGCCGCCGCGTCAGCCGTGGCGCACGAGCAGCAGGTCACCGCCAGGATCGCCGCGCGCGACCGCCGCGCCGAGCTCCTGCGTCGACGCACCGCACTCGACGCGGACGCCCCGACGGTGGAGCGTGCGCGCTCGGCCGTGGCGGACGGCGAGCGGGCCGCACGGGTCGCCGCGGTCGCCGACGGGCTCGACGCCGCCCAGGGCCGGGCGGACGACACCGCGACGGCGGCCGAGCGCCTGCGCGACGAGCACGGGCTGGTCGACGACGAACCGGACACCGTCGTGCAGCAGCGGGACACCCTGACGGACGACCTCGCCGCCGTGCGGCACCTGGTCGGCGTCGAGTCCGGCGCCGCGGGCCGACGCGCCGCCGTCGCCGACGCGACCGCGACGGCCGAGCGGCTCGCGGCGCAGCTCGTGGAGCTCAACACCGCCCTCGACGCCCGCCCGGCCGAACGCGCGCGCATCGTCGAGGCCGCCCGCACCGCTGCGACGACCGCGGCCGACGCCGACCCCGCGGCGCACGAGGTCGCGCGGGTCCGCGGCCTCCGCGACGACCTCGCCGCCCGCGACCGTGCCGCAGTCCGCGCGGCCGACGCCGAACGGTCGGTCGCCGCCGCACGGGTCGCCGCGACGCGGGCCATCGACGCCGAACGCGCGCTGCGCGAGCGGCGCATCGCCGGCCTCGCCGGCGAACTCGGTGCAGCGCTGACACCGGGCGACCCCTGCCCGGTGTGCGGATCGACGACGCACCCCGCGGTCGCCGTCCCGCAGGACGACCACCCCTCGATCGCCGACGTCGACGCAGCGGCCGCGGCGACCCGTCGTGCCGACCAGCAGCTCGCCGACGCGGCCGCCGGTCTCGCCGTCGACCGCGCCGAGCACCAGCGTCTCGTCGGCGTCGTCGGTGCCCTCGACGAGGCCGGGATCGACGCCATGGCGGCGGCGGCGGCCGAGCGGGTCCGGGCGGCGCGCGACGCGGCCGAGCTGGTGCTCCACCACGAACGGCAGCGCGCCGAGCACGACACCCGCACCGGCGTGCTCGAACGGGAGCGCAACGACCTCGACGCCCGGCAACGGCTCACGGCGGCGACGGCGGTGTCCGACGCCGAGCGCCTCGACGCCGACCTGCGCACCGTGCAGGACGCCCGCGAGCGTCTCGCTCCCCGCCTCGCCCCACGTCCCGACCTCGGCCCCGACGACGCGCCGCTCCCGCTCGCGGCGGTGGTCGACCGGCTCGATGTCCGGCTCGCGGGCCTCCGCGCCGTGGCCGAGGCGGACGAGCGCGCCGCGCAGGCCGCACGCACGCTCGCCGAGCGCCGCGACGAGGTCGCACGCGTCCTCGCGGCACAGGGCTTCGACGACGTCGCCGGGGCCCGCGCCGCCCTGCTCGACGCCGACACCGCCGCGCGTCACCGCGCGGTGGTGACCGCCGCCGACGCCGAGCACGCCGTCGTGCAGGCCGGCCTGGCCGAGCCCGGGGTGGTCGCGGCGGCAGCGGACGACGCCGCACAGCTCGAGCCGGACGGTGCGCGCGACGCCCGAGCCGGTGCCGAGGCCGCCCTGCAGGACGCCACCCGCGCCGCAGTGTCCGCCTCCGACCGAGCGGACGCCGTCGACCGGTGCGCCGCGGAGCTCGCACGTGCCGTCCGGGCCCGCGACGACACCTCGGCCCGGAGCCGGGCCGTGGTCCGCCTCGCCGACGTCGCGAACGGGGTGTCCTCGGTGAACCCGACAGGGATCACGCTCGGCACCTACGTGCTCATGCGCCGCTTCGAGGACGTCGTCGCCGCGGCGAACGACCGGCTTCGGGGCATGCTCGCGGGCCGCTTCACGCTCGAGACCTCGGACGAACGCGAGTCCGGGTCACGCTCGCGCCGGACCGGCCTGGCGCTCGCCGTGCACGACCACACGACCGACACCGTGCGCGACCCGCGCAGCCTGTCCGGCGGCGAGACCTTCACGGTGTCGCTCTGCCTCGCGCTCGGGCTCGCCGACGTCGTGCAGGCCGAGGCCGGCGGGGTGTCCCTCGGCACGCTCTTCGTCGACGAGGGCTTCGGGACGCTCGACCCGGAGACCCTCGACGACGTCATCGGGCAGCTCTCGCGGCTGACCGCCGGTGGCCGCCAGGTGGGCATCGTCAGCCACGTCGAGGAACTCAAGCAGCGGATCCCGGAGCGCATCGCCGTCCGGCGCACCGCGGCGGGTGGGTCACAGGTCACGACGACCGTCTGACGGAGGTGGGGCGCGGGGCGCGTCTCGCGGCGGCGCGCCTGGTCCCGTCTCGCCCCGGCTCGCGGCGAGTCCTCGCTCGCGGCGAGTGAGCAGAACACGCCGCGTGCGCTGGTCGCACCCGACATCTTCTGCTCACTCGATGCCGCCCCGAGCGCCGAGCGCCGAGTGCCGAGCGCCGAGCGCCGAGCCCCGAGCCACGAGCGCTCGACCGCCGCCCGAGCGCCGAGCGCCTGACATCGCGCGCCGAGCACTGCGCACTGAACGCCGCGGCCCTCGGTCCACCGGCGTCAGCGCCTCAGCTCGCAGCGAGTGAGCAGGACACGCCGCGTGCGCTCGTCGCACCCGACATCTTCTGCTCACTCGATGCCGCCCGAGCGCCGCCCGGCCGCCCGACCGCCGCCGAGCGCCGCCGGCGTCAGGGGGTCGGCGTCGACTCGACCGTGCCGTCGGGCGGCGGCAGGATGTCGGCGGCGATCCAGGGGAAGACCCACGTGAAGAGCACGTACACGATCGCGGCGAGCAGGATGACGAGCTCGAGCACCTTGAGGACGGTCGGTCCGGGCAGGAGCCGCCAGACCAGCGGGAAGATCATCGGGCGGTCTCCGCGAGTTCCTTCGGGGTGCCCTCGGAGGCGGGCATCCAGTAGTCGAGCTTGGCATGGGTGACGAAGCGTTCCGCGGCGGACCACATCGGGTGGCAGGCGGTGAGGGTGAGCCAGCGGTCCTTCGCGGAGGGTTCGACGCCGGGCTCGTTCGGGACCGGTGCGATGGTCTCGATGTGGTCGGGAGTGACGATCTGGCTGCCAGTGACCTTGTAGACGTACCAGACGTCGAACTTCTTCTTCGCGTCGGTGACCCGGACCACGACGGAGTCGCCCTTCTGCAGCTCGGCGATCTGGTTGAGCGGCTTGCCGTAGGTGACCCGGTGTCCAGCGACGGCGAAGTTGCCCGGGGCGCCGGGCATCGCGGTGTCCTGGTAGTGGCCGAGGCCGATGGTGTTGAGCACGCGTTCGCGGTCGGTGCCCTCGCCGATGGGGCGGTTGTAGTCCTTGCCGAAGCGGGGGATCTGCATGGTGCCGAAGACGTCGGTGACGTCCGGCGGTTCGGCGAGGACGGGGGCGGCGCCGCGGTGTTCGGTGCCGACCTCGTCGGGGGTCTTCAGCTGGTCGAGGCCCTGCACGAGTTTGGTCTGCTCGTTGACGGCGACGACGTCGGTCCACCAGGCGGTCCACACCACGTACAGGCCGGTCCCGGCGCCGGCGATGATGAGCAGCTCGGCGATCAACGACACGATCGCGCCGCCCACCGTCTGACGACGCCGCGCGGGTCGTCCGGAGCGTGCGCCGTCCCGTGCGCTGCGGCGCGACGGGAGGGTGTCGTGTGCGGTCACGGGGCTCCTGATCGGATGGTGGTCGGACAGGTCTATCAGATCACGGCGACGGCCCGGTGACGACGTTCTCCACACCCCCGTTACGGTGACGGGATGGAGTACCGCACCCGGCCGTTCCACCCGGACGACACCGAGCAGGTCGTCGCCCTCTGGGAGTCGTGCGGTCTCGTCCGTCCGTGGAACGACCCGCGCCGGGACATCGAGCGGAAGCGCTCGGTGCAGCCTGAGCTGTTCCTCGTCGTCGAGCGGGCGGGCACCGGGCCAGCCGATGCCGGACGACCGGCCGCCAGCCCAGCGGATGTCGGGCGACCGGCCACCAGCCCAGCGGCCACCGCGCCGTCCGGGTCGGCGATCGTCGCTGCGGGCATGGCCGGGTTCGACGGGCACCGCGGCTGGGTGAACTACCTCGCCGTGCAGCCCGACCTGCAGGGCTCCGGCCTCGGCCGGAGCCTCATGGCGGAGTTCGAACGGCTGCTCACGGACATGGGCTGCCCGAAGCTCAACCTGCAGGTGCGCGCCGGCAACGAGCAGGTGCTCCGGTTCTACGAGTCGCTCGGCTACGCCCCCGACCACGCGGTGTCGCTCGGCAAGCGCCTCATCCCCGACGACTGATCCGTTCGGCGTCCGGCGCCCGCACGGCTCGCGCCCCGGCCCGCCCGGTAGCCTGCACGGCGTGAGCGTTCCCTACCACCGCCTGCCCCGCGTCGACGCACGCTGGAGGTGGTGGCGCCCCCTCGTCGCCCTCGCCTTCCTGGCCGGGTGGTACCTCGTCTCGCAGGTCCTCATCGCGGTCGCGTTCTTCGTGCCGATCGGGGCGACACAGGGCGCCCAGGGGCTCATTGACCTGCAGGACGACCTGGCCGGCGGGGCGCTCGACCCCACCGACCCGCTCATCCTGTCGCTCTCGCTCGTCTCGCTCGTGGTGCTGCTGCCGGGCATCCTGCTCGCGGTGCGGGTCGCCCGCGTCGGCCCGGCCGGCATCCTGTCCTCGGTGCGCTTCCGGGTGCGCTGGGCGTGGACGGCCTGGTGCCTCCTGCCGACGCTCGTCATCGCGGCGATCATGTTCGTGGTGCAGACCGGCCTGTTCTGGGACGGCGGCATGATCACGACCGACGGCGGCTTCGCCTGGAACCACGACGCGATCGGACAGTCGACCGTCTCCCTCGGCACCCTGACCCTGACGCTGGTGCTCGTCGTCGCGCTCGTGCCGTTCCAGGGCGCCGCCGAGGAGTACATCTTCCGCGGCTTCCTCATGCAGACCATCGGTTCGTGGATCCCCCGGCGGGTCGGCGGGACCGTCATCGCTGTCGCGGTCTCGACCGTCGTGTTCGCCGTGCTGCACATCCCGAACGGCTACAACATCTGGGGCATCCTGGACGTCGGCTCGTTCGGCCTCATCGCCGCGATCATCGTCCTGCGCACCGGCGGGCTCGAGGCGACCGTCCTGCAGCACGCCTTCAACAACATCATGATCTTCGTGCTCCAGGCGCCGGGCTGGTCCGGGATCGACCTGTCGTCCGAGGACGCGAACGGCACACCGGGCGGTTGGCTCGTCACCCTCGGCACGTCGCTCCTGTTCTGGGGCATGGTCGAACTGCTCGCGCGGTGGCGTCGACTCGACCGCCGCTTCGCGGGCGCCGAGTCGCCCCGCTTCCGCGGCCCCGTGCCGGTCTGGGCGGGCGGACGCACCTGGCTCCGGCCAGGAGGCACGGGCTGGCAGGCCGCGCCGGCCGGACCCGGCCAGGCGGTCACCGCCACCGCCCCTGCCGCGCCCGACGAGGACGGCACGGGCGACGGTCCCGTCGCTGTGGACAAGCCCCAGGGTGTCGCCGGTCGCCCGTAGGCTCGTCCCATGAGCACCACGCCCGCGCCCGCTGCCGTGTCTGCTTCCCGTGGCGCTGCACTCGACGTGCTGCACCGGGTCTGGGGGTACGACGACTTCCGCGGCGAGCAGGCCGCCATCATCGACCAGGTGGTGTCCGGCGGCGACGCCCTCGTGCTCATGCCGACCGGTGGCGGCAAGTCGCTCTGCTACCAGGTGCCCGCCCTCGTGCGGGACGGCGTCGGGGTCGTGGTGTCGCCGCTCATCGCGCTCATGCAGGACCAGGTCGACGCCCTCGCCGCGAACGGCGTGCGGGCGGCGTTCCTCAACTCGACGCAGGGTCCCGACGAGCGTTCCCGGGTCGAGCGCGCGGTCGTCCAGGGCGAGGTCGACATGCTCTACCTGGCGCCCGAGCGGCTCCGGCTCGAGTCCACCCGCGCACTGCTCGACCGTGCCCGGGTCTCGCTGTTCGCCATCGACGAAGCGCACTGCGTCGCCCAGTGGGGGCACGACTTCCGACCGGACTACCTCGAGCTCAGCGTCCTGCACGAGCGCTGGCCGACGGTGCCGCGCATCGCCCTGACCGCCACGGCGACCCCGCAGACCCACCGCGAGATCTCCGGGCGGCTCGGCCTCGACGACGCCGCGCACTTCGTCGCCGACTTCGACCGGCCGAACATCCAGTACCGCATCGAACCGAAGACCGGCGCGCTGCAGCAGCTCCTGACGTTCATCCGGACCGAGCACAGCGGTGACTCGGGCATCGTGTACTGCCTGTCCCGCAACTCGGTCGAGCGCACCGCCACGGCGCTCGCGGAGCAGGGCATCCAGGCCCTGCCGTACCACGCCGGTCTCGACGCGAGGGTCCGTGCGCGCAACCAGTCGACCTTCCTGCGCGAGGACGGCATCGTCATGGTCGCCACCATCGCGTTCGGCATGGGCATCGACAAGCCCGACGTCCGCTTCGTGGCGCACCTCGACCTGCCCAAGTCGGTCGAGGGCTACTACCAGGAGACCGGCCGCGCCGGGCGCGACGGCCTGCCGTCGACGGCGTGGCTCGCCTACGGCCTCAACGACGTGGTGCAGCAGCGCCGCATGATCGACCAGTCCGACGGCGACGCCGCCCACCGCCGGCAGCTCAGCGCCCACCTCGACGCCATGCTCAGCCTGTGCGAGACGATCGAGTGCCGTCGCGTGCGCCTGCTCGCGTACTTCGGGCAGGAGAGCACGGCGTGCGGCAACTGCGACACGTGCATCGCACCGCCCGAGTCGTGGGACGGCACCGTCCCCGCGCAGAAGCTCCTGTCCACCGTCGTCCGCCTCGAACGCGAGCGCGGCCAGCGGTACGGTGTCGCGCACCTCGTCGACATCCTGGTCGGCAAGCAGTCGCCCCGCGTGCAGGAGCTCCGCCACGACTCCCTGGCGACCTTCGGCATCGGGTCCGACCTGTCCGAGGGCGAGTGGCGCGCGGTCGCCCGGCAGCTGCTCGCCCAGGGCTACGCCGCGGTGTCCGGCGACGGGTTCGGCACCGTGGTCCTCAGCCCGACGAGCGCCGAGGTCCTGACCGGCAAGGTCCAGGTACGGATGCGTCGCGACCCGGTCAAGGCCCCGCGCGCCGGTCGCAGCAGTCGGCGGACCGTCGTCACCGACATGCCGCAGGAAGCCGTCGGCCTGTTCGAGGCCCTGCGTGCCTGGCGTGCGGCACAGGCCCGTGAGCAGGGCGTGCCCGCCTACGTGGTCTTCAACGACGCCACCCTGCGCGGCATCGCCGCCGTCCGTCCGAGCGACGTCGACCAGCTCGCCGAGATCTCCGGCGTCGGCGCGGCGAAGCTCGAGCACTACGGCCGCGCCGTGCTCGACGTCGTCGCGGCGGCAGACTGAGCACGTCGGCGGCGGTCCATGCCCGTCCGGGCATGTGCTCCAGCGCGGGCTGATTACACTCGGAACCCCGCTGCCACGAGGAGGTCCGGTGTCCGGTTCGACGAAGTTCGCCACCGTGTTGAGCCGCGCCGTCGTGACGCCGCTGGCCCGCCTGCTCTGGCGTCCGCGGATCATCGGTCGCCGCAACGTCCCCCGCCGCGGTCCCGTCATCCTGGCGAGCAACCACCGCTCGTTCATCGACTCGCCGGCGATCACGCTCATGGCACCGCGCAAGGTGTCGTTCCTGGCGAAGCAGGAGTACTTCACGGGGACGGGCTTCCGTGGCGCGGTGTCCCGCTCGTTCTTCGGTGGCATCGGCGCGATCGGCGTGCAGCGCGGTGCGGGGGCGGCGGCACAGCAGGCGCTCGACCTCGGGCTCGAGCGGCTGCGTGAGGGGGAGGCCTTCGCGATCTACCCGGAGGGCACGCGATCCCTGGACGGCCGTCTGTACAAGGGCCGGACGGGCGTGGCCTGGCTCGCGCTGACGAGTGGTGCACCCGTGGTGCCGGTCGCGCTCACCGGGACCGAGCACGTCCAACCCGTCGGCTCGCGCATGCCGAAGCTCGCGAAGGTCACGATCGAGTTCGGCGAGCCGCTCGACCTGTCCACCTTCGGCGAAGCGTCGTCCGGCCGCGCGCGACGCCACGCGACCGACGCCGTGATGGCCGCGATCCAGGAGCTCAGCGGCCAGGAACCGGCGAACGCCTACAACAACCCGCCGGCGACGACGATCGTCGAGCGGGTGCGACGGGTGCTCCAGCCGGACGACCCGAACGTGGCCGCGGTCGACCCCGACTGACCCCACCCGCGCCCCGCTATTGCACATCTGAAATATTGCTGGTTGAATGACGGACGTGCCGATCGGCACACCTCCCGTCAGTGGCTCGCCCGATCCCGAGCCGCGCCCCACGACCAGATCGGATGGCCAGCAGCATGTCCTCCACCCCGCTCTTCGACTCGATCGCCCACCGGCACGACCACCCGCAGGCGGGCAGCGCCCCGTCACGGCCGCAGCCGGCCAGCGCGCCGACCTCGCCGCTCTCGGCCCCGGTCCGCGCGGGGGACTCGACGCTCGTCCCCGCAGCGCTCGTCGCGGCGATCGACGGCATCCCGGAGCGGGTGGCCTCGACCATCGCGACCGAGCTCACCGTCCGGCCCGAGCAGCTCGTGCTCGTCGAGACCGTCGCCGACGCGATCACCCGCGCGATCGTCGACGCCGTTGTCACCGAGCTCGACCGGATCGCCCGCGACGGCGTCGTGCGCGTCTGACCGCGGAGCCGACGGCACGATGTCCACGACCCCCGACGGCCTGCCGCTGCGCCCGCGCGGTGCCGAGCGGCGGGCTGCGAACCGGACCACGGCGTCCCCCGCCCGAGTCGCACGGCGCCGGCTCCGGCGGGACGCCTCCCGAACCGCCGGGGTGGCGGTGTCCCCTCCCGTCACCCCGGCTTCCACCGCACCCGGGCGGGGCGCGCCGGCTCCCGTGACGTCCTGCTTCCGCGGGCCGCTCCGGCGCACGCTCCCGGTCTCGGCAGCCGCCGCCGTCGCCTGCCTGTTCGTCACCGTCGGGTCGCCGCAGACCGCGGTGGCGGCCACCGACGAGCAGGCGCCCTCGATCCACCTCGTGCAGTCCTTCGTCGCCGACGGTGCTGGCCGCGCCAGCGTGGCCCGTGACGGTTTCTCCGTCGTCGGTGCGCCCGGGGTCTCGGTCCGCTCCGCGCCGGGTGGACCAGCGATCGCCGCGCGCCCCACCGTCGGCACCGTCCCCGCGGCCGGCGGGTTCGGGACGCGGTGGGTCGCCGGGTGCGGCGCCTGCTCGACGGTCCACCAGGGCATCGACTTCGCGGCGCCGACCGGGACCGCCGTGGTGGCCACCCTGCCCGGTCGCGTCGTGACCGCCGGGCCGCTCGGCGGCTACGGCAACCAGGTCGTCGTGCAGCACGCGGACGGCATGCAGACCCGGTACGGGCACCTGTCCGTGATCGACGTGCGCGTCGGCCAGCAGCTCGCCGCCGGGCAGCGACTCGGCGCGGTCGGCAGCACCGGCGTCTCGACCGGTCCGCACCTGCACTTCGAGGTCGTGGTCGCGGGCACCCCGGTCGACCCGGCGGTCTGGCTGCGGGACCGCGGACTGCTCTAGCCCGCGACCGTTCGCCGAGCACCGCCCCGGTCCGGCGCGCGTACCGTCTGACCGGCCGCGGCACGAGCGTCGCGGCAGGACGGAGACGCACGTGCGAGTGACGGTGTTGGGGACGGGAGCGATGGGGGCCGGGGTCGCGGGGTCGCTGCTCCGCGAGGGCCACGAGGTCACGGTCTGGAACCGGAGCGCCGACAAGGCCGCCCCGCTCGGCGACCGGGGAGCCGTCGTCGCCCACGACCCCGGTGATGCCGTCGAGCAGGCCGAGGTCGTGCTGCTGACGCTGTTCGACACCGACGCGGTCGTCGACGTGCTCGAGCAGGCCGCCGGCGAGGCGCCGACCGACGCCGTGTGGGTGCAGTGCTCGACGGTCGGGGTCGCCGGCACCGAGACGATCGTGCAGCTCGCCGCGAAGTACGGCATCACCCTGGTCGAGGCGATGATGCTCGGCACGAAGGCCCCGGCGGAGCAGGGCACGCTGACGATGCTCGCAGCGGGGCCCTCGGACGTGCTCGACCGGGTCGACCCCGTGCTCGACGCCGTCGGCGCGAAGACGGTCCGGGCCGGGGACGCCGTCGGTGCCGGCACCGCGCTGAAGCTCGCCGCGAACGCCTGGATCGCTTCCATCACCGCGGCCACCGGGCAGTCGCTGGCCATCGCCCGGGCGCTCGGGCTGGACCCGGGGCTCTTCCTCGAGGCCATCGACGGCAGTGCGAGCGACTCGGCCTACGCCCACACGAAGGGCGCCGCGATGCTCGAGGGGGCGTTCCCGGCGCAGTTCGCGCTCGACGGGCTCCGGAAGGACATCGGGCTCATCACCGCGGCCGCGCGCGACGCCGGGGTCACCACCACGGTGCTCGAGGCGCTCGGCCGCGTCTACGCGGACGCGAGTGCTGCGGGGCACGGCGGAGACGACATCGCGGCGGTCGGCACCGCGTTCTGACCCGGGTCGCCGTCAGCTCCGGCGGAAGAGCTCCCGCAGACGCTTCGTGAGCCGTCCGACGGCCTCGTCGTTCATGGTGTTCGCGAGGTCGAAGGCCTCGCGGGTGGGATCCGCTCCGCGCTCGATCCGCCGGAGCGCCGCCTCGGCCCGGGCGCGCGCGTCGAGCTCGGCGAGCGGCATGTCGTCCTCGGGGTCGTGCGTGCGGCGAGGCTCCATGGAGAGCAGGTTACGCGCGGGAGGCGTGGTCGCCCGTGTCGGCGTCCTCGACCACGCGCACCATCTCGTCGAGGAACTCCACGACGACCGCCATCTCGTCGACGGGCAGGTGCTCGGTGACCCCGAGCGCGCGGTTGTCGAGCTCCTCGATCACCCGCAGGGCGTCCCGCATCGAGGTACCGGTGGCGGTCAGGATGACCCCGCGACGGTCGTTCGGGTCCGGGTGTCGTTCGACGTGGCCGCTGCGGACGAGCCGGTCGACCAGGGCGGAGGTCGACGCTGCGGTGATCTCGAGCCGCTCGGCCAGGTCCTTCGCGTTCATCGACCGACCCTCGTGCTCGGCGTCGATGAGGATGCGGAGCGCGAGCAGTGCGTTCTCGCCGATGCCCAGCGCTTCCCGCGCACGGCGTTGCGCGGCGCTCTCGGCGCTGCGGTAGCGGCGGAGCGCGTTCAACACGTCGACAGCGGCGACCCCGGAGTCCCTGTACCAGTACCCCGCGGTGCCGGTCATCACCTCGGACGTCATGGTTCAATGCTAGACGCTCTAGTTAGATTGTCTAGCGAGCGCGGCCTCGGGACAGCCGCAACACCCGTGACGCGGTCCGGAAACACTCCCGCAACGCCCGCTCGTTAGGTTCTGGGCATGCAGGAGCAGCCGTGCTGAGCCGTCTCGCGGGCAACGTCTTCCACGTGGGGAGCGCGGTCGAGCGGACCGACGTCGTCGCCCGGTTGCTCGACGTGTACGTCGCGCGACGGGAGCCCGGCACCGTCGAGGACGACCGGCTCGTCGCGGCGGAGCTCCGGTCGGTGGTCGGCGCCGCCGGCCCCGGGGACGACGCCGACCGTGCGACGACGATCGACGGCCTGGCGCTCGACCGGCACGAGCCCGCCTCGATCGCGGCCGCCGTCGCGGTCGCGCGCGACCACGCCCGCCGCGCGCGCGAGGTCGTCTCGAGCGAGCTCTGGGACTGCCTCGACGTCACGCGGTCGCGGATGCCCCGGAAGGTCGCGCCGGACCGGGCGCACGAGTTCCTGTCGTGGGTGCGCGAACGGAGTGCCCTGGCGATCGGCGTGGTGGAGGGGGACGCCAGCCGCGACGAGGTCTGGGAGTTCTTCACGCTCGGCCGCTCGCTGACCCGCTGCGCGTCGACGGCGCGGTTGCTCGCCTCGGGGCTGATCGCGTCGGAGGAGATCACCTCGTGGGTGGCGGCCCTCCGGGCCTGCGGCGCGGGGGAGGCCTTCCTGCGGGGTCGCGACCACGCGCCCGTGCCGGTCGACGCCGCCGCGTTCCTGCTCCTCGACGAGCACAGCCCGCGTTCTCTGCGGTTCGGCGTACGTCGTGCCGCCGAGTGCCTCGACGACCTCGCGCCGTCCTGCGTCGACGACGAGGTCGCCGGGTTCGTCGAGGCGCGCGCCCGGCTCGACGCGGTGCCCGTGGACGCTGCCCTCGACGTCGTGTCCGAAGCGGGCGCCCACATCGCCGCTGCCGCGGACCGGGTGATCGTGGCGCTCGACGAACGCGTGTTCGCCGTGTCCGCCCCCGCACACTGAGCCGCGCGTCCCGAAGCCGGGTGCCCCGAGCGGTCAGACGGAGCTGGAGCGGTCCGTGACGGCCTCGTCGCGTTCGAGCTCGGCGCACAGTGCGGCCCGTCGGGTCGCGGGGTCGAGCACCGGGACGGAGGCGGTGACGGCGAGGTGCAGTCGGCTGTCGGCGTCGTACCGCAGCCGCAGGTGCTGGAACCGGACGAGCCACACGATCGCGATGGCCAGGGCGACGAAGCCCGACGCGGCGCCGACCGTGATCGCCCACCGCGGGCCCCAGGCGTCCGCGACGGCGCCGACGATCGGTGCCCCGATCGGGGTGCCGCCGGCGAAGATCGCCATGTAGAGCGCCATGACGCGGCCGCGCATCACCGGTTCGGTCGTCGTCTGCACGAGTGCGTTCGCGGTCGTCATGAACGTCAGCGCGGCCAGTCCGACGAAGACCAGCACGACGGCGAACGTCCAGTACGTCGGCGCGAGGGCGGCGGCGGTGCAGGCGAGGCCGAAGCCACCGGCCGCGAGCACGAGGGTGCGCATCCTCGGACGGTCCCGTCGCGCCGACAGCAGGGCGCCGGCGACCGAGCCGATCGCCATCACCGAGTTGAGCAGACCGAACTCGCCGGCTCCCTGGTGGAACTCGACCCGGGCCATCGTCGAGGTGAAGATCGGGAAGTTCACGCCGAAGGTCCCGACCACGAAGATCATGCAGAGGACGACGACGATGTCCGGCCGGGTGCGCACGTAGCGGAAGCCGGCGACGACCTGCCCCTTGCCGCGCTTCGCCCGGACCCGTTCGGCGAGCTGCGCCGGGTCGACGAAGCGCAGCGCGACGAGGACCGCCAGGAACGAGCCGGCGTTGATGACGAAGACCCAGCCGGAGCCGATCGCCGCGATGAGCACGCCGGCGACCGCCGGGCCGATGAGCCGGGCGGCGTTGAACGACGCCGAGTTGAGGGCGACGGCGTTCGCCACGTGCTCGCCCTGCACGACGTCGGAGACGAACGCCTGGCGGACCGGGGTGTCGAACGCGGCCACGATGCCGAGTGCCAGGGCGAAGCCGTACAGCGCCAGCAGGGTGGCGGTGTGCGTGAGGACCATGACGCCGAGCCCGAGGCCGAGCAGCCCCATGAGGGCCTGGGTCAGCATGAGCGTGCGCCGTCGGTCGAAGCGGTCCGCGACGAGTCCGGTCAGGGGCAGGAGCAGCAGCTGCGGGCCGAACTGCAGCGCCATCGTGATGCCGACCGCGACGGCGTCGTCGTCGGAGAGCTGCGTGAGGACGATCCAGTCCTGGGCGGTCCGCTGCATCCAGGTGCCGACGTTGGACACCAGGGCGCCGGCGAACCAGATGCGGTAGTTGCGGCCGGCGAGTGATCGGAACATGGCGCTCACGGTTGGGCCAGCCTCCTCATGATCTCGGTGGCGTCGGCGAGGGTCGCCCGCTCGGCGGGGGTGAGTGCGGCGAGCCGCGGGGTGAGCCAGCCGTCGCGGCGCCGTCGGGTCTCCTCGACCAGGGCGGCGCCGGTGGGCGTCGCGCAGAGCACCACCTTGCGGCGGTCGTCGTCGTGCCCGCTCTTCGAGACGAGTCCGCGCTCGATGAGCACCGCGACGGTCCGGGTCATCGACGGCGGGGTGACGCCGTCCTGGCGGCTGAGCTCGGCGAGCGTCATCGCGCCGTCGCGGTGCAGTCGTGCCAGGGCGGAGAACTGGGCGTCGGTGACGGCGGCGTCGGCCTTCTGCGCGCGGAGCGTCCGGGACAGCCGGTTCACGGCGATGCGGAGGTCGGTGGCGTCGGTCACGGGTCGTTAGTCTAGCTCATTAGTTCAGCGAACGAACTTCCCGGTCGGTGTACGCTGCAGACAGACAACAGGTGTTGCCGAGAGAGAAGGAGAACATGTCCGAGTTCGAGGGCAAGGTCGCGATCGTCACGGGTGGCGGCAGCGGGATCGGTGAGGCGATCGCGAAGGAGCTCGCCGCGGCGGGCGCGACGGTCGTCGTCACCGACATCAAGCAGGACGCCGCGCAGCGCGTCGTCGGTGAGATCGAGGCAGCCGGTGGCACCGCCTCGGCGTTCGAGGCGAACTCCGCCGTCGCCGCCGACAACGAGCGCATGGTGCGGTTCGCCGTGGACACGTACGGGGCCCTGCACCTCGCCGTGAACAACGCCGGCATCGGTGCCGCCCCGCAGCCCATCGGCGAGTACGACGTCGAGGCGTGGGACCGCGTGCGCGCGGTGGACCTGGACGGCGTCTTCTACGGGCTCCGCTACGAGATCCCCGCGATGCTCGCCGCCGGCGGGGGCGCGATCGTCAACATGGCGTCGGTGCTCGGCTCGGTCGGCATCGCCGAGAACGCCGCCTACGTCGCGTCGAAGCACGCGCTCGTCGGGCTGACGAAGGTCGCTGCGCTCGAGTACACGGCGCAGGGCGTCCGCACGAACGCCGTCGGCCCCGGCTTCATCGACACGCCGCTCGTGCGCGCGTCGCTCTCGCCCGAGGCCCTGTCGGCGCTCGAGGCCGAGCACGCGGCGAAGCGCCTCGGCACCGACACCGAGGTCGCCGCGCTCGTGCTCTTCCTGCTGAGCGACAAGGCGTCCTTCATCAGTGGCAGCTACCACCTGGTCGACGGCGGCTACTCCGCGCACTGACGCGCGTCGCGTGGTGGTCTGACGGGAGGCCCGCCCAGCGTGAGCCGGTCGGCTCGCGCTGGACGGGCCTCCTGTCCGTCAGGGCCGCGCGTCCGTCGCGGAGGCGCCCGTCAGGATCGCGTCGTGGGGGAGCAGGGCGTGCACGCCCCACGTGCGGTTCGCGACCTGCGTCACCCGCATGCTCACCGCGACGCTCGCCATGGCGAGCGCCTCGGCGCGGCTGGTGCCGTGCAGCGCGACGATCCAGTCGACCATGCGGTCGAGGGCCGTCGCGGTCGCGGCGTTCAGGTCGGCGTCGAAGCCGAAGGTGATCCGGCCCGCCGGGGTGTCCGCGTGCACGCCCTCGACCGGAGCCGTGTCGAGGAGCGTCAGCGTCATCGTGGTGGTCATGCCGCACTCGACGGCGGTGCCGGAGACCTCGCCGTCGCCCTGCGCCGCGTGCCCGTCGCCGACGGACAGCAGTGCGTCCGGCACCGTGACCGGCAGGTAGAGGGTCGAGCCGGCGACGAGCTCGCGGCAGTCGATGTTCCCGCCGCCGAGCGGTCGCGGCGGGATCGTGGAGTGCTCGCCGGTGGGTTCCGGCGGGAGCCCGACGACGCCGAGGAACGGCGCGGTCCGGACCCCCAGCCCGAGCTGGTTCACCGCGACGCCCCGCTCCGGGTCGATGTCCCAGAGGAGCGGACCGCGGGACGCCGGGTCGGTCAGCCCGAGCGCCCGGTTCACCGGGGTGTCCACTCCGCCGGAGCCGGTGTAGCCCCAGTCGTCCGGCACGAGGTCGTCGAACCGCACCGCGAGGACCGCCCCCGGCCGCGCGCCCGTGACCGCGATCGGGCCGACCAGGCAGTGGCCGCGGCGCGGGTCGATGAGCGTCGGGGCGTCGACGCCCGGTGCCGGCTGCCGCTCCGTGTACCCGGCGGCGCTCAGGGTGTGGACGGTGACGGTGTCACCCGGGGCGACGGTGAGCACCGGCCGGCGCTCGGCGGTGAGGACGTCGACGGTGGAGTCGGCGGTGGACTCGAGACGGTGGGTGGTCGGCACCCTCCGATCATCGCAGTCGCCGCACGTCCACCGTCAGTGGAACTGGGGGATGGTCAGCCAGATCCCGGTCAGGACCGCCGCGACGCAGACCGCGAAGCAGACCACCGCGCCCGCCAGCGCGGCCGGCGGGGCGTGGCCGGACCGCGGCGTCTCCTGCGCGTACCGGGTGCGCTCGCCGCCGGCGTCGACCGGCTGGCCCGTCCCGAGCAGGCGGAGGCCGAGCGTGTACACGAGCACCACGCCCACGGCCGACACGAACCCCACGACGGCGACCGTCGCGATGGCGGTGAAGTCGATGTCCATCGTCGTCCTCCTCAGTTCACGACCGCGGCCGGCTGGTCCGCGGTGTCGTCGGCGGTGACGTCCTCGTGCGAGATCGGCTTGCGCCTCGCGAGGAACCAGAACGTCAGCCCGGCGGCGAGGCCGAGCACCACGACGGCGACCAGGCCGACCGTCGAGCTCGCGGCGACGGCGGTGGCGAGGGCCCCGACGACCGCCGCTGCCGGCAACGTGACGACCCACGCGACGACGATGCGCCCGACGACCGACCAGTGCACGTCGGCGAGCTTCTTGCCGAGCCCGGAGCCGACCACCGACCCGCTCGTCACGTGCGTCGTGGACAGCGCGAAGCCGAGGTGCGACGAGACGAGGATCGTCGCAGCGGAACTCGTCTCGGCGGCGAAGCCCTGCGGCGACTGCACGTCGGAGATCTTCTTGCCGACGGTCTGCATGATGCGCCAGCCACCGGTGTAGGTGCCGAGGCCGATCGCCAGCCCGCAGGCCAGGATCACCCAGAGCGCCGGCCCGGTGCCGGCGTCCTGGTAGTCCGCCGCGATGAGCGTCAGCGTGATGACGCCCATCGTCTTCTGCGCGTCGTTCGTGCCGTGGGCGAGCGACACCAGCGACGCCGAGATCGTCTGGCCGTGCCGGAAGCCCGTCGCGGCACCGTGCGTGGTGGCGTTCTTCGTGAGCGTGTACGCCAGGTAGGTGGCCACGAGCGCGATGACCCCCGCGATGACCGGGGAGAGCACCGCCGGCAGCACGACCTTCGACACCACCGTCGACCAGCTCACCGAGTCGATGCCGGCGCCGATGATCGAGGCGCCGATGAGCCCGCCGAACAGTGCGTGCGTCGACGACGACGGCAGGCCGAAGTACCACGTGGCGAGGTTCCAGAGCACCGCCCCGACGAGCCCGGCGAAGATCATGGTCGGGGTGATCGCGATGCCGCTCTCGCCCTCGCGGATGATGCCCTGCGAGACCGTCTTGGCGACCTCGGTGGACAGGAACGCGCCGACCACGTTGAGGACGGCGGAGATGAGCACGGCGGTCCGGGGCTTGAGCGCACCCGTGGCGACCGACGTGGCCATGGCGTTGGCGGTGTCGTGGAACCCGTTCGTGAAGTCGAACACGAGGGCCACCACGATCACCAGCACGACGATGACGAGGACGTCCATGCGGAGGACGCTAGGCCCGCTCGGACCCCGCCGCGTGAACGCCGGGTGAACAGGTCGGCGGGTTCGTGCGTCTGCGAAGATGTGGCCGTGCCCACGTTCTCCGCAGCCCGAGGCGACGCCTCGTTCACCGACGCGCACGGCGTCGAGATCGTCTACTCGACCTGGCGTGCGGCGCGGCCGAAGGGCATCGTGCAGATCGCCCACGGTGTCGGCGAGCACGGGCTGCGGTACGAGCCCCTGGCGCAGGACCTCGTCCGTGCCGGGTACACCGTGCACGCCAACGACCACCGGGGGCACGGACGCACCGGCCTCGGGCAGTGGGACGGTGACCACGCGAAGCTCGGCCGACTCGGCCCCGGCGGGCTGCGCGCCGCGATCGCGGCGGTCGAGCAGATGGGTGCGGTCGCCCGCGCGGACACCCCGGGCGTCCCGCTCGTGCTGCTCGGCCACTCGTGGGGATCGCTGATGGCCCAGCGGATCGTGAACACGGCGTCGGAGGCGTACGACGGCGTCGTGCTCTCCGCCACCGCCTACCGGCTGCCCGGCTGGATGAACGGCGGCGACCTCAACGCCCGGCACGCCGGCTCCGGGCCGACGAAGTACGAGTGGCTCACCCGCGACCGCTCGATCATCGACGCCATCGCGCTCGATCCGCTCGCGGTCGAGGCCGACGTCATCGGGCTGTTCGGCCTGCCCGACACCCTGCGGCTGCTCGGCGTGCCGCGACGGGGGATCCCGCACGACCTGCCGATGCTGCTGCAGGTCGGGTCGGACGACACCCTCGGCGGGCCGCGCTCGGTCGAGCGGCTGGCGCAGGCGTACCGCCGACGCGGCCGGCTCTCCGACGTGACCGTGCAGGTGTACGAGGGCGCGCGGCACGAGGTCTACAACGAGACCAACCGCGACGAGGTCGTCGGTGACCTGGTCGCGTGGCTGGACCGGGTGGCGGCGCGAGCGTAGGGGGTTGTGCCGCGCGGGTGGCTGTTCCGCGCTGGTGCTGTTCCGCGCGTGGGTGGCTGTTCCGCGCGGGTGCAGTTTCGCGCGTGGGTGGCTGTTCCGCGCATGGGAAGGCGGATCGCGCGTGGTGAGCAGGAAGTTCCGGCCTCCTACGCGCGAAAGTGCTTCCCACTGTGGGTGCGATGGGTGGGAACGACGGACGGGAGGCCCGTGGCGGGGCCGACACGGGCCTCCCGTCCGGCAGGTGGGTGCGTGATGGCGGCCGGGGCGACGTGGACCGGCATGGACCTGTCCGCGCGGGCGTAGGCTCGTGGCGTGCACGGTGAGTACAAGGTCCCAGGTGGCAAGCTCGTCGTCGTCGACCTCGAGGTGGTCGACGGGGACGTCCAGGAGTTCCGGCTCGCCGGAGACTTCTTCCTCGAGCCGGACGAGGCGCTGGCCCGCATCGACGACGCCGTGAACGGTCTGCCCGCGACGACGGACGCCGCCGGCATCGCCGCGGCCGTCCGCGCAGCGCTCCCCGCCGACGCCGTCCTGCTCGGCTTCACGCCCGAGGCCGTCGGGGTCGCCGTCCGCCGGGCGCTCTCGCGCGCGTCGTCGTGGCAGGACTACGCCTGGGAGATCGTCCACGAGGGCCCGATCAGTCCGAACGAGCACCTCGCGCTCGACCAGGTCCTCACCGAGGAGGTCGGCGCCGGCCGCCGCGGTCCGACCCTGCGCATCTGGGAGTGGGACCAGCCGGCCGTCGTCATCGGGTCGTTCCAGTCGCTCAAGAACGAGGTCGACCCCGAGGGCGCGGAGAAGTTCGGCATCGAGGTCGTCCGGCGCATCTCCGGCGGCGGCGCCATGTTCATGGACGCCGGGGCGGTCATCTCGTACTCGCTGTACGTGCCGAGCGACCTGGTGCAGGGCATGACCTTCGCCGACTCGTACGCCTACCTGGACGAGTGGGTGATCGAGGCGCTCAAGTCGCTCGGTATCGAGGCGTCCTACCAGCCGCTCAACGACATCACCTCGACCAAGGGCAAGATCGGCGGCGCCGCGCAAAAGCGCCTCGGCACCGGCGCGCTGCTGCACCACGCCACCATGAGCTACGACATGGACGGCGAGAAGATGGTGCAGGTGCTGCGCATCGGCCGCGAGAAGATGAGCGACAAGGGCACCACCTCGGCTGCGAAGCGCGTCGACCCGCTGCGCTCGCAGACCGGGCTGCCCCGCGCCGAGGTCATCGAGCGGCTCATCGGCACCTTCACGAAGCTCTACGGGGCGACCGAGGGGCACGTCACCGAGGCCGAGCGCGAGCGCGCGCAGGAACTCGTGCGGACCAAGTTCGCGACGAAGGAGTGGCTCGAGCGGGTGCCGTGATCGGACGTTCGAGTCACGACCCGGGCTGATCGTCCTCGTCTTCGGGATCGCGGAGGACGAGGTCGACGCCGGCCGCGGGCTGGTCCGCGCGGAGGGCGATCTGCTGTACGGGCGCGATGTACGAACCGCTGAAGGTGATCTCGTCCTCGTCCTCGTCCTCGTCCTCGTCGGGCTCGTCGGTGTCGTCGTCGGAACGGGTGCCGAGCAGCTTCCGCGTCAGGGCGCTCCGCTCGGTCAACAGCGAGTCGAGTGCCGAGAGCAGGTCGGTGTCGTCGGGTTCCGCTCCGCGCAGGGCGGCGGCGAGGACGCTCCGGCGCATGAGCTCCTTCGCGAACGAGCCGGTGGTGCCCGCGGCGCGCTCCGCCGCCACCGCGAGGGCGTCGTCGGAGTACGGCAGCGAACCGGCGTACCGGCGGAAGAGCCGCGTGCGCTCCGGCAGGTCCGGCAGCGGGATCTCGACCGCCAGGTCCACTCGGCCGGGGCGGTCCGCCAGGGCCCGTTCGAGCACGGACACCCGGTTCGTCGTCATGACGAACGCGACGTCGGCATCGCCGTCGAGACCGTCGAGGGCGTCGAGCACCTCGAACAGCAGTGGCTGCGGGGAGCTGTGGCGCTCCATCGCGACGAGGTCGATGTCCTCCATCACGACGAGTGAGGGCTGGAACGTCCGGGCGATCTCGGCCGCGGCCCCGATCGCGGCGATGCTCGACCCGGTGAGCAGGACCGCCGTGACGCCCTCGGTGCGGGCGAGCAGGTGGCGGATGGTCAGGGTCTTCCCGGTACCGGGCGGGCCGTAGAGCAGGACCCCGCGCTTGAGGTGCTGTCCGGCGGCGAGGAGCGCCTCGCGTTGCTCGCCGATCCCCACGACGTGGTCGACGACCTCGTCGAGCACGCCGTCGGCGAGCACGACGTCGTCCGCGGTGACGTCCGGTCGGCGCAGGAAGGTCGCGCCGGCATCCGCGCCGTACTCGGACTGCACGAAGGACAGCACCTGCCCTCGCAGCACGCTGCGTTCGATCATGAGCGCGCGGAACCGGCGCAGGAACGCGGCCACGACGTCCTGGTCGGAACCGAGGACCTCGATCGTCGCGCTCCCGCGGCCGTACTCCGGCTTGGCGGACCGCTGCACGACCGCGATCCGCGCGCCGTCGAACGTCAGGAGTCGGAGCCCGAAGGACACCACGCGACGGGTGTCGTCCGGTCCCGTCGCCCGGTCCGAGTAGCTCACCGGGCCGACGGCCCACCGGGTGCTCGGGTTCGCGATGAACTCGCTGACCGAGCTGTGGAACCGGCTGTCGTCTCCGGCGATCCCGAGGAGGGCGTCGGGGTCGTCCCCCGCGAGTTCCGCGAGGGCGACGTCCGCGTCGACGAGCCGGTGGTCCGGCAGCTCCTCGGTCACGACGGGAACGGATCGCGGGTCGACGCCGAGGTGGTCCCGCACCCGCTCGCCGAGCGGCGTCAGGACCGTCTGCTGCTCGGACCCCACGAGTTCGTTCGCATGGTCGATGTAGCGGGCGATCGCCCGCATGAGATCCCGGTCTGCGTCGTCGAGCACGTCGCCATCTTGGCACCGCGGGGTCCTTGGAGGCCAGGGGACGGTATGCAGCACGTCTCGGTGCACCCGACCTGCGAATGGTGCACATCACCCGCGCGGCGGATGTCCCGTCGCGGTCCGCCACGTAACGTCGCTGCCGTGAACTGGTTGATCTTCCTGGGGGCGGTGGCCGCGCTGGCCGTCGTGGTGTGGATCGCCGACCGCGTGGGGTGGATCGACCTGTCGAACAAGTCCACGCGCAGCGGCGGATCCGGTGGTGCGATCGGGATGATGGACGAGGTGTTCGCGCCGACCCGTCACGAGACGCAGGCCGAGTACGAACGGCAGTCGCGCCTCCCGAGAGAGGCACCGACACCGGCGGACGACGACCACGACCTGCTCAGCGGGAGCGTGCTCATCCGGGTGCCGACGGTGCGGAGCACCGGTCGGCACGAGGCGCGCGTCGGGACGCACGACCGCTCGTACTGAGCACGCGCGAGCAGACGGGGCGGGCGACCGATCTCCCCGTCCGCGGCCGCAGGGGTTGTGGGGCGACGGACAGAGGGGTTCACTCGACAGGGCAACGCGTTCCGGCGAGCGAGGGAGACCAGGACTGATGCGTTCGATCGTGTACAGCAGCACACAGACCCGTCCGATCACGGACACCGAGCTCGCACAGATCCTCGCGGTGGGCCGGGAGAAGAACACCGCCCTCGGGGTGACCGGCATCCTCGCGCACAAGGAGGAGAACTGCCTCGGGATCCTCGAGGGAGACGACGAGACCGTCGCCGCGCGGTTCGAGCAGGTGCGTGCCGACCCGCGGCACACGAACGTCCGGGTCCTGGCGGACGAGTCGGTCGGGCAGCGGTCGTTCCCGGACTGGTCGATGGCGTTCCAACCGCTGGATCCGCTGCTGCAGCAGGTCCCGGGCTTCAGCGACCTCTTCGCCCCCGACCACGCACTCGACCCGTCGGCGGGGGTGACCCGGGCCCGTGCACTGCTCGAGTGGTTCCGGAAGCACCCGCTCGCCCCGTTGACGAGCCGGACCGCCGAAGCGGACGAAGCCCCACGGACGCGTGCGATCAACGGTGCGATCACCGCGCTCCACGACGGCGGCGTCACGAGGTTCACCCTCGAGGTCGCCGCTGAACGTGCGGGGATGAGCGTGGCCGAACTGCAGGAGGTGTTCCCGTCGGAGCCGGCGCTGCTCGCGGCGACGGTGGAGCGGTGGACGCAGGCGATCTCGGCGCCGCTGGTCCCGTTGATCGCGGAGAAGGGCACGGTGGCGTTCCTGCACGCCCTGCTGGCCGCGCAGGCGGAGGAGCCGGGGCTGATGGAGCTCCTCGCCGCGAGCCTCGCGTCGGCAGCCGACCCGACGGCGGACGGCGCCGACTACCACCGGTCGACGTACCGCCGGTTCCGGCAGATGATCCGGGACGGTCTCGCCGCGGACGTCCGCGACGGCCGGGAGCCGGGGACGATGGACCCGATCCGGGGAGCGCAGCAGCTCCTGGCGCTCCACGACGGTCTCCGCCTGCAGGCACTGCTGACCGCGGACACGGACCTCGTCGACGCCTTTGACCGGGCCGCGACCCGGATGCGCCGCGGGTGGTCCGAGCAGTACGAGCAGCCCTCTTGGTGGGACGTCCCCGTCGAGGGGACCCGCTGACGGACCGAGCCGGTGGCTCACAGCTGCCGGACACCGCGCGGGACGGGTGATCGCAGCCGGCCGGTCGCGTCGCGGTCGCGTCCTCGCCGAGACCGGTCCCGGTGCGCGTCAGCGCGTGGTGAGCTCCTGGTAGTCCGGGTGGCGCTCGATCCAGGCGTGGACGTAGCTGCACTGCGGCACGACACGGAGCGAGGACCCGGACCGGAGGTCGTCGAGCGCGTGCTGCACGAGGATCGACGCGTGTCCGCCACCGCGGTGCGCCGGGTCGACCTCGGTGTGCACGAAGCGGATCTCGTCGCCGTCGACCTCGTACGCAGCGAAGCCGATCACCTCGCCGTCCTCGACGAGGGAGTACTGCTGCTTGTCGGTGTCGTTCCGGACCTCGGGTGCTGCCATGCCGTGCACGCTACGCCCGGGTGCGGTCGCTCGCTGGGTCCCGGCTGGGTGGCGCGGGGTGCCGCGGGGGTGCGGCGGGTGCGGCGTCGGCCGTGGCGTCCCGTGCGGGACAATGGACCGTGCACACGGCAGACGATCGCGGCCCCGACCGCGTGGTCCACGGCGACGCGCTCGACGTCGTCCCCGCGTACGCCGACGGCTCGTTCACGCTCGTCTACCTCGACCCGCCGTTCAACACCGGGCGCTACCAGCGCCGGCACGCCAGCGCCGCGGTGCCGTCTGCCGACGGGCCGGTGATGGGGTTCCACGGCCGGACCTACGAGCGGGTCCGCGGCGACCTGATGCGGTTCGACGACCGGTTCGAGGACTACTGGTCGTTCCTCGAGCCCCTGCTCGTCGAGGCGTGGCGACTGCTGGCGGACGACGGCACGCTGTACCTGCACCTCGACTACCGCGAGTCGCACTACGCCAAGGTGCTGCTCGACGCGCTGTTCGGTCGAGAGTCGTTCCTCAACGAGATCGTCTGGGCCTACGACTACGGCGCGAAGTCGAAGTCCCGCTGGCCGACCAAGCACGACACGATCCTGGTGTACGTGAAGGACCCGGCGCGCTACTGGTTCGACTCGACGACGGTGGACCGGGAGCCGTACATGGCGCCGGGGCTCGTCACGCCGGAGCAGCGCGAGCGGGGCAAGCTGCCGACCGACGTCTGGTGGCACACCATCGTGTCGCCGACCGGCAAGGAGAAGACCGGCTACCCGACGCAGAAGCCCGAGGGGGTGCTCCGCCGGATCGTGCAGGCGTCGTCGCGCGAGGGGGACTGGGTGCTCGACTTCTTCGCCGGCAGCGGCACGACGGGTGCGGTGGCCTCGGCGCTCGGCCGGCGGTACGTGCTCATCGACGACAACCCGGCGGCGATCGAGGTCATGCGGAAACGGTTGCCGGGGGCGTTCTTCGAGGGGTGACCGCGGGCGGCTGAGCGGGTTCGGGCGCATGCGGGGCGGCGGCGCGGTGGCGCGGTGCCGCAGTGCCGCAGTGC
>NZ_MJGO01000005.1:0-53473 GCF_001864895.1 Curtobacterium sp. MCBA15_009 | reverse complement strand
CCGCAGTGCCGCAGTGCCGCGGTGGCGGTGCATGTGTGTGCACCGTGCGACGGAGCACGAGTCGATCGACACGTGCTCCGTCGCAGGATGCTCACGCACCGGATGCACGCGCATGTGACGACGGACCACGAGCCGATCGACGCGTGGTCCGTCGGAACATGCACCCGCAAGGAGTGCAGGGCGCCTACTCGGCCGAGTGCCGCCCGTGCGGGTGCGTGTCATCGGACACCGGAGCCGACGGCGAACCCGAACCCGGAGCCGACTCCGCAGCCGGCGCCGGAGCTCCGGCGACGTGCGCGGCGTGGGTCCGGATCGCGCCGGTGGCGGTCGGCGGCTCGTCCACCGGTGCCGCGGCCGAGTGCGCACCGTGCGTGGTGGCGTCGGGCAGCGGGGCCCGGGTGTCGTCCGGCTCGGAGCGGGTGTCCGACGGCAGGACGGACACGTCGCCGGCGCCCGCGGAACGGGCCGATCGCGGCTGCGCCACGACGTCCGGCGAGGTCGGCACGGCATCGGCACCTGACGAGGCGACGGCGGCCGGGACCCCCGAGGCACCAGACCCGCCCACGGCGCCGGACCCACCCGAGGCTCCCGACCCGACCGGGGCGGCAGCGCCCACGCTCGGCCCGGGGCCGGCGACGGTGTCCGCGGTGCGTGCGGCGTCGGCCTGCTCCTGCAGGGCCGAGGTCTTGCGCAGCGGTGGCACCCGGAAGAACCAGGTCAGCACGAACGCGAGCAGGATCACGGCGAGCCCGACGTAGTAGACGCGGACGGCCGAGTCGCTGAAGCCGACCAGGAACGGCCGGGTCAGCCGCTCGTCGGCGCCGTTGAGGAACGAGGTGTTGCTCGTGGTCGCGTTGCTCGACGAACTCGCGCTCGTGTCGCCCCGCTTGAGCTGCTCGATGAGCGACGGGGCGACCCCGTCGACGACGTTCTGGCGCTGCGACCGGTTCGAGTAGTCCACCTGCACCGAGCCGTCGACGACCTCGGCGTCCGCCTTGGCGGCCACCGCCTCGAGCGCCTTCTGCTCGGCGGCGGGGGTGGCGTCGTCGACCTGCTGCGCGATGACGGTGTCGGCTGCGGCGGCCGGGAGCGTGCCCGCGTCGACCTGCTCCTGGACGGCGGCGGTGACCTGCTCCGTGACGGCCCGGTCGGCGGACTGCTTCGCCTGCGCGGCGGCCTTGTCGAGGCCGTCCTGCACGTTGCGCTGCACCGGGTCGACGATCTTCGACCAGATCTGGTCCATGACGCCCTCGTTCTCCGAGGCGCTGGCGACCGACGGGGTGAGCGCGGCGTTGAGCGCACGCTTCAGGTCGCCCTCGTTCTGCATCGCGGCCGTGATGTTCGTGGGCATGAGCGTGAAGAGCACGGAGAGCAGGACGGCGGTGCCCATGGTGCCGCCGATCTGGCGGAAGAACGTCGCGGCGCTGGTGGCGACGCCGATGTCGCGCGGGGAGACCGAGTTCTGCGCGGCGAGGGTCAGGGTCTGCATGAGCTGGCCGAGGCCGAGCCCGATGAGGAACATGCCCGTCATGAGGAACCACAGCGGACGGTCGGCCGTCAGGAAGGTCAGGACCGTGAAGCCGACGGCGGTGAAGGCGGTGCCGGTCACCGGGAACACCTGGTAGCGGCCGGTGCGCGAGATGATCTGGCCGGAGGCGATCGACGAGATCATCAGGCCGAGGACCATCGGGAGCATCGCGAACCCGGACTCGGTCGGTGTGACGCCCTTCACGATCTGCAGGTACAGCGGGATCGTCAGCATCGCGCCGAACATGCCGAAGCCGACCAGGACGGACAGGATCGCCGCCATCGAGAAGACCCGCGAGCCGAACAGCTTCATCGGCAGGATCGCGTCGTCGCCCATCGCCCGTTCGACGATGATGAACGCGATGAGCCCGAGCGCTCCGATGGCGTAGCAGGCGAACGCACCGGGGGAGTCCCAGCCCCACTCGCGGCCCTGCTCGGCGATGAGCAGCAGCGGCACGAGGGTGACGATGACGAGCGTCGCGCCCCACCAGTCGATGCGGGGCTTGCCGCGGTCGCCGAACTTCGGCAGGTGCAGGAACGTGAGCACCATGAAGAGGGCGATGATGCCGATCGGCACGTTGATGAGGAAGACCCAGCGCCAGCCGGCGATGAAGAGCAGCTGGTCGGCTCCGGCGAAGACACCCCCGACGAGCGGGCCGATCACCGACGAGATGCCGAAGACCGCCAGGAAGTACCCCTGGTACTTCGCGCGCTCGCGCGGGGCGAGCATGTCGCCCATGATCGCCAGCGGCAGGGACATGAGGCCACCGGCACCGAGGCCCTGCAGCGCGCGGAACCCGGCGAGCATGAGCATCGAGGTCGAGAACGACGCGGCGAACGACCCGATGATGAAGATCGCGATCGCCGTGATGAACAGTGGGCGGCGGCCGAAGATGTCGGAGAGCTTGCCGTAGATCGGCGTGGTGACGGTCGACGCGATGAGGTACCCGGTGGTGACCCAGGCCTGCTGGTCGAGGCCGTGCAGGTCGTCGCCGATGGTGCGGATCGCGGTGCCGACGATCGTCTGGTCGAGGGCGCCGAGGAACATGCCGGCCATCAGGCCGTAGATCACCAACAGGATCTGTCGGTGGTTCATCACGACGTTGGACGCCGTGGTGGGGGCCGCGGGTGCGGTCGCCGTCTGGGTCATGAGCAGGGTCTCCCGGTCCGGTGCGCTGGCGCACACGAATTTTGCGCTGCGTGCAAAGTTACAGCAGCCGCAACGTGCTCGCGCCCGTGGGTTCGGCTTCCTGAACGGATCGGCAGGGATCTGCACGGGTGGCACCGAGGGACGCGCCGGGGGCACCCGATCGGCATCACCGTACGCCTGGTCCGCTCCGCCGGTGCGCCGGCTCCGGACGTCGGCGCGCGGCGTGGACGGACGGCCGGGAGGCCCGGCTCGGCCCCGTCAGACCGCCGCGGGTTCCACGACCCGGGTCACGCCCCGTGCCGCCAGCTCGGTGGGGTCGGCTGCGGTCCGGCTCGTCACGACCGTGACCGCCTGACCGGCGGCACGGAGGCGGTGCCACTGCTCGAACACGGCGCCGCCCGGGGCCAGGTCGGAGCGGCGCAGGGGCAGGTCGGCGTGGTCGACGTCGACCACCACGGCGCTCGTGCGCGGCGTCGGCGCGGGTGCGGCGCGGCGTGCGTCGGCGACGACCTCGGCGTAGCGGCGACCGAGCGGCTTCACCCGGTTGTCGACGTCGAGCAGGCCGAGCGAGTACTCGAGGTCCTTGAAGTCCCCGAGGTCGCGGGAGACGTCGTGCGAGCACCACCACGTCACCGCGTGCAACCGCTCGGTCGTCAGGGCGGCCGCCACCGTGCGCTCGAGGAACTCCGGCATCTCGGACTCGGCGAGGTGCCGGTCCGGGGCGCCCACCTCCTGCAGCCAGACCGCCCGGTCGGGGTCGGTGGCGAAGGCGCGGGCGAGCTCGATCATCCACTCGGCGTGGCGGACGGACTCGTCGGACAGCGCCCCGTAGCGATCGGCGACCCCGTTGAAGATCCACGAGTGCACCGTCGTGACGTCGCCGAGGCGGCTGGCGTGCGCGGGGACGAACGGGTGGCCGTCGCGGTACCAGAGGTGGTCGTTCTCGGAGTGGGTGACGACGTGCCGCGGGTCCTTGTCGTGGGGCGCCCCGAGCAGCGACGTCAGCCAGTGCGTCACCTGGTCGGTGTCCGCGGGCATCGCAGCGGGGTTCGGCGGCTGGAACTGGTTCAGCTCGTTGCCCAGGGTCAGGCCGGTGAAGTTCGGGCGGTCGCGGACGGCGTCGTACACGGCGGCGACGAGGGCGGCCTGCGCGTCGATCGCCGGCTGGTCGGTGAACATGTTGCCGTCGTGCCAGTTCACGAGCCAGGCGGGCACGAAGTCGAAGCCGGACATGTGCCCCTGCACGACGTCGACACTGGCGTCCAGCCCGAACTCGGCGGCGAGGTCGACCACGAGTGCCACGTCGTCGAGCGCCCGGCGGCGGATCAGCGTGCGGTTCGGCTGCAGGGTGGGCCAGAGCGGGAAGAGCCGGACGTGGTCGAGCCCGAGCGCCGCGATCGCCTCGAGGTCGCGACGGACGACGGTCTCGTCGACGGACTGCCACTGGAACATCCAGTCGGTGGACGGTACGTAGTTGACGCCGAAGCGGGTGGCGGTGGTCATCGGTCTCCTTCGGTCAGGGAGCTGGGGTGGGCGCCGGTCCGGTCGACCCACGGACGTGCAGGGCGCGACCGCCGACCTCGGCGTCGGCGACCTCGTCGCCGCGCACGAGTCGTTCGACGAGCGCGACGGCGGTGCGGGCCGAGTCCTCGACCGGGGCGTCGAGCGCCGTGAGCGCGGGGCGGACGATCGTGGAGACCCACGAGTCCTCCCACGCGACGACGGACAGGTCGTCGGGGACGCGGACGCCGAGCTCGGGGGCGTGGGCGACCACCTCGGCGGCGATCGCCTCGCCGTCGAGGACGATGGCGGTCGCCCCGTCGAGCCGGGCGAGCAGGTCGGCGACGGGGTCCTCGGCGCCGGCGCGCCAGTCGAGCACGAGGGCCTCGACGCCCCGGCGCCGCGCGGCCCGGGTGAACCGGGCGTCACGCGCGCCCGTGTGGGCGAGCGCCGGTCCGTCGCCCACGCGGGCGATCCGCCGGTGGCCCAGCGTGCCGAGGTGGTCGAGCAGCGACTCGGTCGCGTCGGCGTCGCTGACGGTCACCGCGGGCACGGTGCTGCCGGGGATGGGGGCACCGAGCATCACGGCCGGTGCGGCGAGGTGCTGCAGCAGGGAGATGCGGGGGTCGTCGGTGCGGACGTCGACGAGCAGGAACCCGTCGACCCGCTGCTCGGTCCACCACTGGCGGTACACGGCGGCTTCGTCGTCGGCCTGCACGAGGGTCACCGACAGCGACCAGCCGATCGCGGCGAGCGGTTCGGTCAGCCCGGCGATGAGGCGCATCGTGAAGGGGTCGCGCTGGAAGGTGTCGCGGGAGCGGGCGAGCACGAGCCCGAGGCTGTGCCCGGCGTTGCCGGAGAGCTTGCGGCTCGCCAGGTTCGGCCGCCAGTTGAGGTCGTCGGCGGCCTTCCGGATGCGTGCGGCGGTGGCGGCCGACACGTTCGGTCGTCCGTTGAACACGTGTGAGACCGCCGACGTCGAGACGCCGGCGCGCTTGGCGACCTGCGCGATGGTCACGCGGCGTCGGTCGACGGCGCCGGCGGTGGTGTCGCTCATGCGGTCGAGCGTAGAGGCTTGACCACCTCGTGTAAAGCGGTATACGTTGCTCGTCACCTGAAGTACACCGCTGTACCGAATCGCATCGGGACCGCTCCACCATCCACTGCCAGGGAGGCACCGTGACGGACGGCATCAGCAGACGCACCCTCCTCGGAGCCGGGTTCGGCGCCGGCATCCTCGCGCCGATCCTGGCGGGGTGCAGCGCCCTCACGCCGGCGTCGAGCGGCCCGGGGACGCTCAGCGTGCACACCCAGCTCAGCGGCGCGGTCGCCGGCGCGCAGACGTTCACGGACGTCGTCGCCGCCTACCGCCGCCGTACGGACCGCCGGGTCGCCCTGCTCTCGAACGGGTCCGACCTGCCGATCGTCTTCGAGACGAGTTCCCTGGCCGGCAAGGAAGCCGACGTCGCGATCGTGAACATGGTCGGGCGCACGCTGTCCTGGACGGGCGAGGACGCCACGATCGACGTCTCCCGCTACCTCGACGAGTGGGACCTGCGCGACAAGATCATCCCGGAGGCGCTCGAGGAGTGGACCGACGACCAGGGGCGGCTCCGGGCGTTCCCGTTCACCCGGACGAACTGGCCGGTGTCGTTCAACACGGCGCTGCTCGAGGAGGCCGGCGTCAGCGAGATCCCGACGACCTCGGACCAGCTCATCGCCGCGGCCGACCGCCTGCGGGCCGCCGGCATCGGCCCGGTCACCGTCGGCGGGTCGGACTGGAGCGGGCAGAAGCTCCTCATGCAGGTCATCCAGGGCTTCGTCACCCAGGACGAAGCCGCGACGGTGTTCTCCACCGGCAAGATCTCGGAGAGCCCCGGGGCGGTCCGCGGCGTCGAGCACTTCGTCGAACTCCGCGACGCCGGGGTCTTCGTGGACTCGGTGCAGGGGTTCACCTCGGACTCCGAACTGACGCAGTTCACCACGCGCAAGGCCGCCATCGTCCCCGCGATGTCCTCCGCCCTCGCGCTGGTGTCGAAGGAACGCGCGAAGGAGGTCACGGTCGGCGGCTGGCCGGTGCCGTCGAAGGACGCCGCCATCGCGCACCCGAGCGTCATCAAGAGCTACAACGGCCACGGCATCTGGATCAGCGAGAACGGCCGGGCGAAGCTCGACCTCATCAAGCCGTTCGTGCAGTACCTGTACTCGTCGGCCGTCACGAGCGAGTTCGTCCTGAACTCCGGCCGCGACATGAGCCGGATCACGGACACCGTCAGCCGTGACTTCCCGCTCGTCGCCCAGGCGTCGAAGCTCACCGACGACCAGGTCACCCCGGTGATGCTGCCCGACCTGCTCGTGCCCGACTCGGCCTACGAACCGATGATCCGCGCGACGAGCCTGGCGTACGGCTCCGGCACCTCGGCCGACCGCATCATCGACCTCTTCGAGCGCGCCTACACGGCCGCCTGACCACCCGATCCGCGAGAAGGAGCTCCCCATGGCAGTGCTCGTCGAGGAACCACCCGTCCGGTCGGCGTCGACGCCGTCCGGCCCCGGCCGCCGGGGCAACCGTGCCGTCGGGACCGCTCGCGGCGCCTTCCCGACCTTCGCGGTCCCCGCGCTGGTCTGGTACGGCCTGTTCATGATCGGGCCGGTGCTCGCGATGATCATCATCGCGTTCCTCAGCTGGCCGGGCATGCTCGTCTCGCCCACCTTCGCGGGGCTCGACAACTTCCGGGTCCTGTTCTCGGACGAGACCTTCTGGGCGGCGGTCCGGAACAGCACCGTGCAGATCGTCGTCGGCTTGCCGATCATGATCGTGCTGGCGTTCCTGCTCGCGTTCCACGTCGTGCAGAAGCCGCGCGGGCACAAGGTGCTCCGCTACCTGCTATTCATCCCGGCGCTCATCTCCGCGCCCGCCACCGCGATGATGTTCTACGCGATGCTGAACCCCGACGGCCTGGTGAACGGCGTGCTGGCGACCGTCGGGATCGGGGGCAAGGCCTGGCTCGCCGATCCCGCCACGGCCCTCGGCGCGCTCATCGTGGTCGACCTCTGGGCCGGCATCGGCTACTCGGCGGTGCTCATCGCGAGCCGCCTCGACGGCGTCGACGCCGAGGTCGTGCAGGCCGCCCGGATGGACGGCGCCGGCTCGTGGCGGCTCGCCTGGGGCGTGTACTGGCCGATCGCCCGCGACTTCATCGGCGTCGTCGCGATGCTCCAGTTCCTGGCGATGCTGTTCAGCTCGGCGCAGAACGTGCTGCTCCTGACCCAGGGCGGACCGGGCACCGCCACCACGACGCTGTCGTACCTCGTGTACCAGAAGGCCTTCGTCGACACCGACCTCGGCTACAGCCAGGCGGTCGGCGTCGTCCTGTTCGTCCTCGGGCTCGTCGGGATGTTCGTCATCCGCCGGGTCCTCCGCAAGACCCACTGAGCCACTGAGCCACTGACCCCGGGAGACCACCATGGCGAAGCCCACCGCCGGCATCCGGCTGCGCGACCGGATCGGTTCCATCACGAGCGGCACCGTGGCGTGGATCTACGCCGCCCTGCTGATCCTGCCGTTCTACTACTTCGTCGTCTCGTCCTTCAAGGACAACGACGGCATCTTCGAGTCCCCGCTCGCCCTGCCCGCCTCGTGGGACCTGTCGAACTTCACCGACGCGATCCGGCAGGCGTCGCTCGGCCCGGCGATCGCGAACTCCGTCATCACCACGGTGGCGGCGCTCGTGCTGACGCTCGTGCTCGCGCTGCCGGCGTCGTTCGCCCTGGCCCGGGCGACCGGCCGCGCTGGTCGCGTCGTCGAGGCGCTGTTCTCGCTCGGGTTCCTCATCCCGTCGTTCGCGGCGCTGTTCCCGACGTTCCTGCTCGCGGCCGGCATGGGCCTGTTCCACACCCGGACCTTCCTCGTGCTGCTGCTGCCCGCGACCGCCATGCCGCTCGCGGTCGTCATCCTGACCCAGTTCATGCGGACGATCCCGCGCGAACTCGAGGAGGCCGCGTCGATGGACGGCGCCTCGGCGTGGCAGGTCATGCGGCAGGTCTACCTGCCGATCTGCATCCCGGGCATCGCCACCGTGCTGCTGCTCAACTTCCTGTCGTTCTGGAACGAGTACCTGTACGCGCTGGTGCTCATCGGCCCGGACACCGCGCAGCGGACCATCCAGGTGGCGCTCCCGACGTTGAAGGTCGACGCCGGCACCGACTACGGGATGCTCATGGCCGGCACCCTGTTCACCCTGCTGCCGGTGTACCTCGTCTACTCGATCCTGCAGCGCCAGATGCAGCGCGCGCTGGTGTCCGGAGCGATCAAGGGATGACCGGGCACCCGACCGCGACGAGCCTCGACGTGCGCGCCCGGATCGGGCAGGTCAACCAGCGGCTCAAGGGGTGGGAGGCCGTCCGCTGGGTCGACGGCCGCCCCCGCATCACCGATGTCCTGCGTGCCGAGGTCGACCGCTGGGGCGGCATCGGCGCGGTGTACGGCGTGCTCCGCGCCGACCCGTGGTCGGGCGTGCACTGGGGGAACGGCACCCCGCCCGAGCGGTCGGCCGAGGCGTACGCGGCCGTGCAGGAGCACGTCGTCGCCCACGCCGACGGAGGCGTCCCGACCCTCTTCGTGGAGGAGGTCCCGCACGGCCTGCAGGCCCTCGGCGGCACGACGGTGCCGGTGAACCTCGCCCTCGGCGCCGCGATGGACGAGCAGCTCGTCGAGGACCTCGCAGCCGCGGTCGCTGCGGAGGTCCGCGCGCGCGGCACCCACGTCGCGCTCGTCTCCGGGCTCGACGTGCTGCGCGACCCCCGCTGGGGGCGGAGCGAGGAGTGCTGGTCGGAGGACGCCGCCCTCGCGGCGGTCATGGTCGCCGCGACCGTGCGCGGCATGCAGGGCGGCGGGGACGGCCCGATCGACGGGCGGCACGTCGCCGTCGTCGCGAAGCACCTGGCCGGGCAGGGTGCCGGCATCGGTGGCCGCAACGGCTCCGGCGCGCCGATCGGCCGACGCGAGTTCGCCGAGGTGCACCTGCCGCCCGCCCTCGCTGCGGCGCGTGCGCACGTCGCCGGGTTCATGGCGGCATACAACGACGTCGACGGGGTGCCCTGCTGCGGCAACCACGACCTGCTCACCACGACGATCCGCGACGCCTGGGGGTGGGACGGGCTCGTGATGGCGGACGGCACCGCCGTCGACCGACTGCGCGACGTCACGCCCGACCCGGCCTCGGCTGCGGCGCTCGCGCTCCGGGCCGGCGTCGACCTGAGCCTCTGGGACGACGCCTTCACCCACCTCGACGAAGCACTCGACCGCGGGCTCGTGGACCTGGCGGACCTCGACCGTGCGGCCGACCGCGTGCTCGCCCTGAAGCGGCGCGTCGGGCTGCTCGGCGCGCCGCCGGCCCCGGTCGAGCACCGGACACCGCCGGAGCGCGCCACGGTGCTGCTCGCCGAGCGTGCGGCCCGGCGGGCGGTGGTGGCCCTCGGCGGGCCGCTCCCGACGATCGCCGCCGACGCCGTCGTGGCCGTCGTCGGCCCGAACGCCGACGACGTCGACGCGCTGCTCGGCGACTACGCGCCGCCGCGGCCGCCCGTCGACCCCGGTGCGTCCACCGTGCGCTCCGCCCTGGAGGCCCGGCTCGGCCCCGACCGGATCCGCACCGCCCGGGGCAGTCGCCTCCGCCACCCGCTGCCGGGCCCCGACGGGATCGCCGCGGTGGACGCGGCGCTCGCCGACGCCGACGTCGCGGTCGTGGTCCTCGGCGGGTCGAGTCGCCGCACCTACGACGACGGCTTCGAGGACAACGGCGCGGTCAGCGGTCCGGCACCGGACACGACGAACGGCGAGGGGGTCGACCTGGCCTCCGTCGCGGTGCCCGAGGCACAGCTCGACGTCCTCCGCGCCGCGCGGGGGAGCGGTCTGCCCGTCGTGGCGGTCGTCGTCGACGGTCGGCCGAGGGTCCTGACCGAGGTGCTCGCCCTGGCGGACAGCGTGCTGGTCGTCCCGTTCCCGGGACCCGCCGGCGGCGGGGCCGTCGTCGACGTGCTGCTCGGCGCCCCGGCCGAGGGGCGGCTCCCCGCGACCTGGCCCGGCGCGGACGGCGTGCTGCCCGTCGCGCACGACGAACGCCTCGAGACGGCGCGCGGCTACGTGGACGTCTCCGCGCCGCCGACCGTCACCGGTGCACCCGGACCGGGAGCCGGCATCCAGGTGGAACTGGCGGACGGGACCGACGCGGTGACGGCCGTGCGCCTCCTGGCCGGGGGCACGGTGACCGTCCCGGTGACGGTGCACAACGCATCGGACGCACCCCGTCGGGTCTCGGTGCCCCTGTGGGGGCGGCGGCGCGAACCGGGCGTGCGGCCGCGGCGTCGGCGGCTGCTCGCCCTGGTGACCGTGGACGTGCCGCCGGGCACGACCGTCGAGACCGCGTTCACCCTCGGACTCGATGCACTCGGCACGTGGGACGCTGGTCTGCGGCTCGGTGCACGGCCGCTCGACCTCGACTGCTGGACGGACGACGTGCTCGATCCGCCCGGGTCGACGCGGACCGTCCGCGTCACCGACGGACAGGAGGCAGTGCGATGGGTGTCGTGACGCAGGTGCGGCTCGAGGAGGTCACCCCGACCCTGGCCGCGGCGGCCGACCGGGCGCGGGCCACGATCGGCGTCGAGGTCGGCGACCGGGTGGAGCGCGCGCTCGTGCGGACCCTGCGCGACACCATCACGCTCGACGACGACGGCGCCTTCGTCATCACGGGGGACATCCCGGCGATGTGGCTCCGCGACTCGACGACCCAGATGACGCCCTACCTGCGCTTCGTCGCGGACGACGCGGCGCTCGCCGACCTGCTCTGGGCGGTCGTGCGCCGCCAGCTCCGGCTCGTCGAGCACGACCCCTACGCCAACTCGTTCAACCGTGAGCCGAACGGCGCGCACTACGACGAGGACGACCTCAACGCGGACCCGCTGGTGTGGGAGCAGAAGTACGAGGTCGACAGCCTCGCCTACCCGGTGACGTTCGCGCACGCGCTGTGGCGGGCGACCGGGCGCACCGACGTGCTCGACGAGCGGGCGCACCGGGTGTTCCGGACGATCGTCGCGCAGTGGCGTGCCGAGCAGGACCACGACGCGTCGGCGTACCGCTTCGTCCGCGATGGTGCGATCCCGACCGAGACCCTGGCGCGGGACGGCCGCGGCACCCCGGTCGCGGTGACCGGCATGACCTGGTGCGGGTTCCGCCCCTCGGACGACGCCTGCACGTACGGCTACAACGTGCCGGCGAACCTGTTCGCGGCCGAGGCGCTGCTCGCCGTCGCGGCGATCGCGCGCGAGGTCTGGGCCGACACCGGCCTCGCGGACGACGCCGACCTGCTGCGGAGCACGATCACGGACGGCGTCCGACGGCACGGCATCGTGCCGGGGCCGTCGGGGACGGACGTGTACGCGTACGAGGTCGACGGGCTCGGCGGCGTGCTGCTCATGGACGACGCGAACACCCCGTCGCTGCTGTCCCTGCCGCTGTCGGCGCCGTCGGTGGTCGACCGAGCGGTGTGGGCGGCGACGCAGGAGTTCGTCCTGTCGCCGGCGAACCCGTACTGGTCGAGCGGTGCTGCGGCGGCCGGGGTCGGCAGCCCGCACACGCTGCCGAACCGGGTGTGGCCGATCGCCCTGGCGGTCGAGGGACTCGTCTCCGGGTCGCCCGCACGGCGGCGGCAGCTCCTCGACGTGCTCGTGGCGACCGACGGCGGGACCGGCGACATGCACGAGGCGTTCGACGTCGACGACCCGACGCGGTTCTCGCGACCGTGGTTCTCGTGGGCGGACGCGATGTTCTGCGAACTGGCGCTCGCGGCCGCCGACGACTGAGCGGTCGTCAGGCCATCGCCTGCTCGAGCGCCTCCTGGAAGCGCTCGTCGACCTCGATGCGCATCGCCCCGGACTCCGGGTCGAACGACGACACGATGCTCACCTCGCCGTCGCGGGCGAACAGCAGCCGGTCGCTCAGCACACCGCCGGGTGCTCCCCGCGGGTCGGACACGAGCTGGACGAGTGCTCCCGCCAGCGTGTTCACCGCGGTCAGGCTGTCTGCGTCGCGGATCGGGACGGCGAGCAGCAGGTGCCGGTGCGGGATCGCGATGACCGCCCCGTACGGCAGCGCTCCGAGCACGGCGGGCAGGTTGACGGCCTTCGACGCGGTGAACAGCGACTCGCCCTCGACGACGACGAACCCGGGGGCGACCTCGCTCTGCTGGTCGACGGGCTCGTCGTCGCTGTTCAGCTGGCCGATCGCGAAGAGCTCGTCGATGCCGAGCGGCAGCCGGTGCACGGTCTCGGCGGAGAGCGTCGCGACGGTCGTCGGGAAGTCGACGCAGAGCGCCGCGACCACGCCCGGCACGAACGGCCGCGCGTAGGACAGGTCGATGCCGTCCGGACCCCGCTCGGCGAGCAGCCGCAGCCGGATGCGCTGCCGGAGCTCGTCGGGGGACATGTCCTCGGCCGCCGGGTCGCTCCGCGACGCGAGCATGGCGTCGAGGTGGCGTCGGACCGCGGCCTCCTGCGTGGCGGCGTCGGCCCCCTCGAGCATCCCCGCGAGGTTGCCGAACAGGTAGACCTGCCCGTCGGAACCGCGCAGCCGGGCGGCCGACGGGTCGTCCGCCGGCCCCTCGACCGTGGTCTCGACGCCCCGCTCGGCGAGCACGCGCCGCGCGAGCACGACGAGCGACGGTGCCGCTCCCGCTCCCGCTCCCGCTCCCGGTTCCCGCTTCTTCCGTCCGAACAACCCCATGACGTCCCCGTCCCCCTCGTGGTCCGCTCGTGCTCAGCCGCCGAGGGCGGCGTCCACGATCTCCTTGGCCTCGCGCTGCACCTGCTCGAGGTGCTCCTGTCCGACGAAGCTCTCGGCGTAGATCTTGTAGACGTCCTCGGTGCCGGACGGTCGCGCCGCGAACCAGGCGTTCTCGGTCACGACCTTGACGCCGCCGACGGCCGCGCCGTTGCCGGGCGCCTCGGACAGCTTCGCCGTGATCGGGTCGCCGGCCAGCGTGTCGGCCGCGATGGCCTCGCCGTCGAGCTTGCCGAGGCGGGCCTTCTGCTCCTTGCTCGCCGCCGCGTCCACGCGCTGGTAGACCGGGTCGCCGAAGCGCTCGGTGAGCTCGGCGTAGAGCTGCGACGGGGTCTTGCCCGTCACCGCGATGATCTCCGACGCCAGCAGCGCGAGGATGATGCCGTCCTTGTCGGTGGTCCACGCGGTGCCGTCGTGACGCAGGAACGACGCTCCGGCGGACTCCTCGCCGCCGAACGCCACGGAGCCGTCGATCAGCCCGGGCACGAACCACTTGAAGCCGACCGGGACCTCCCACAGGCGACGGCCGAGGGACTCCGCGACGCGGTCGATGATGCTCGATGAGACGAGCGTCTTGCCGACGGCGGCGTCGTCGCGCCACGCCGGGCGGTGCGCGTAGAGGTACTCGATCGCGACGGCCAGGTAGTGGTTCGGGTTCATCAGGCCACCGTCGGGGGTGACGATGCCGTGCCGGTCGGAGTCTGCGTCGTTGCCGGTCAGGACGTCGAAGTCGTCCTTCCGGGCGAGCACCGAGGCCATCGCGGAGGGGCTCGACGGGTCCATCCGGATCTTGCCGTCCCAGTCGAGCGTCATGAACGCCCAGGTGGGGTCGACGTCCGGGTTCACGACGGTCAGGTCGAGGCCGTAGTGGTCGCGGATGGCGTTCCAGTAGGGCAGGGAGGCGCCACCGAGGGGGTCCGCCCCGATCCGCACACCGGCACGCTTGATCGCCGCGATGTCGATGATGTTCTCGAGGTCGGCGACGTACGTGTTCAAGAAGTCGTAGCGATCCGGCGTGGCCTGCTCCGTGCGCTGCACCTCGGCGTTGCCGCCCGCGATGATCGCGTTCGCGCGGTCCGCGATCCAGCTCGTGGCGTCGCTGTCGGCCGGGCCGCCGTGCGGCGGGTTGTACTTGAAGCCGCCGTCGCGGGGCGGATTGTGGCTCGGGGTGATCACGATGCCGTCCGCCGTGTCGGCGTGGTCCTCGCGGTTGTACCGGATGATCGCGTGGCTGAGCGCCGGGGTGGGAACGTAGCCGTCCGCGCTGTCGGCCAGGACGTGCACGCCGTTCGCGGCGAGGACCTCGAGGGCGGTGCGCTCGGCGGGGGCGGACAGGGCGTGCGTGTCGCGGCCGATGAAGAGCGGGCCGTCGGTGCCCTGCGACCGGCGGTACTCGACGATCGCCTGCGTGATGGCCGCGATGTGGGTGTCGTTGAACGCGGAGTCGAGCGACGACCCGCGGTGGCCGGACGTGCCGAACACGACCTTCTGCTCGGCGACGGAGACGTCCGGCACGCGGTCGTGGTAGGCGGCGACGAGTGCGTCGAGGTCGACGAGGTCGTCTGCGGTGGCTGGGGTGCCGGCACGGTCGTTCATGGACCCATCCTGGCATCGCGCAGCCGCTCGCGTCCGGCCGGCACACAGCACGACGCCGCCCGGCCGGGGGAGGGCCGGGCGGCGTCGGGTGTGCGCCGGTGGTCGGTCAGGCCGTGCGGAAGGACCCCGTGGCGGTGCGGAACGAACCCGTCACCGTCCGGGTCGAGGCCGTCGACGTGCCGGGTCGCATGCGCTGGGTGTCCACGAAGCGTCCGAGACGCCCGGTCACCGGAGCGCCGGTGTAGGTGCCGATCGAGTCGGCGGTGCGGTTGCCCGTGTAGGTCCCGCGGTCGTCACGCCCGCCGATCCCGGACACGAAGCTGCCGCCGAACGGGAAGGTGCTGTTCGTCATGGTGGTCTCCTCGGTGTGTGGCGACGTCGAGGGACACCGGTCCGGCGGCCCTGACGCCGTCGGCTGGTTCCACCACCCTACGTCCTTCTCTTGCATGATGCAAGAGAAGGATGGCTCAGGCCACGAGCTCGCAGAAGCTGCGGCCCTCGACGGTCCAGCTCTGGCGGGCCACCAGTCCGGCAGCGGCCGCGTGCCGGTGCAGCGCGTCGAGCCCGACCTCGGCCCAGGGGAAGCCGGCGCTCTCGTGGCCGTCGGCGTCCATGACGCGGGCCGTGTAGACACGGTCGGCGAGCGGGTCCGGGTTCGTCTCGACGACCACACGGCCGCCCTCGCGGACGATCGCCCGACAGCGGTCGAGGAGCGCAGCCGGGTCGCCGCCGATGCCGATGTTGCCGTCGATGACCAGTGCCGTGTCCCAGTGGCCCTCGTCCGGCACGGGGTCGAAGACCGACCCCTGCAGTGCGGTGCCGCCGGAGCGCGTGGCGATCGCGACGGCCTCGGCCGACACGTCCACGCCGAGCGAGGGGAGCCCGAGCTGGGCGGCGGCGACGAGCATCCGGCCCGGACCGCAGCCGATGTCGATGACGGCGCCGTCGACGTTCTCGAGCAGCGAGCGGTCCACCTGGTCGGCGGCGGCGCTCCACCGGCCGACGTCGAGCGTCGTCACCTCGCCGGGGCGGTCCGGGTCGGTCAGGCGGAGGCGACCGTCGGTGCGCAGGGCGCGGGCGTAGGGCTCGCCGCCGCCAGCGCCGAACGTGACGGGTGCGTGCATGGTCATCGGGAGCTCCCAACGGTCTCGGCTCGGAGTGCCTCGGCGAAGCCGGAGTCCGGCACGAGGGCGGCGACGCGCTCGGCGTCCGGGATGGTGTCGACGTCGAGCAGCTCGCCGAGGTCACCGGTGTCGAGGCCGGCCTCGACCAGCCGTGCGCGCTGCACGGCCCCGGTGTCGTCCTGCGACATCGGGACACCGCGGAGCAGGTCGCCGGAGGGGTCGCGCAGGTACAGCGACCAGAAGCCGCCGTCCTCGGCAGGGCCGAACCAGGCGTCGCGGCCCGGTTCGTCGAAGACCGGCGCGAGGTCGGCGACGGTCACCTGCGGGGTGTCCATGCCGACGAGCAGCGTCGGGCCCTCGACCGTGTCGAAGAGGAAGCCGAGGCGCTCGTCGAGGCCGCCGCCGGGCTGGTGCAGGACGTCGAAGCCCTCGGAGCCGTCCGGCAGCACCGCGCCGTCGAAGAACAGCAGTCGACGGGCCGCGGGCAGGGCGCGCACGGTGGCCAGGGTGTCGGCGAGGCTCGCGGCGGCGACGCGGGCGGCGCCCTCCGGGGTGAGCGCCGGCGTCAGCCGGGTCTTCACCTTGCCGGGCAGGCACTCCTTCGCGACCACGGCCACGGTGATCCCGGCGCTCACGAGCGGACCTCCTCGACAGCGGTGGCGCCGGCCACGGGACGGGCCGGCGCGGGTGCGACGACGCGGCCCCGGGCGTCCCGGCGGTAGTCGCGCAGCAGTCGGGACATGTCGCGCACGGCGTTGACGGTGCCGCGCAGCGTGCCCGTCACCTTGCTGTCGCCGATGCGCTGGGCGTACCCGATGTCGGACTCGTCGACGCGCCAGCCCGCGGCGTGCGCGGCGAGCACCATCTCGAGCGGGTAGCCGCTGCGGCGGTCCTGCAGGTCGAGCGCGACGAGGTCCTCGCGGCGCATGACGCGCATCGGGCCGAGGTCGCGCAGCCGGTAGCCGGTCGCGCGGTGCATGAGGACGGCGAGGACGCGGTTCGCGAAACGTGCGTGCGGAGCCCACGCGCCCTTGCCCGTCGGGACGCGGCGGCCCAGGGCCAGGTCGACGCGGCCGCTGGCGACGCGGTCGACGAGCGGGGGGAGCTCGGCCGGGTCCATCGACGCGTCGGCGTCGCAGAACGCGACGTAGTCGGCGGTGGCGGCCGCGACGCCCGCGGCGCAGGCCGAGCCGAAGCCCTTGCGGGGTTCGGTGACCACGGTCGCGCCGAGGGCGCGCGCGACGTCGGCGGACCCGTCGGTGGAGCCGTTGTCGACCACGATCGCGCGGTACCCGCTCGGCAGGCGCCCGATGACCTTCGGCAGGGCATCCGCCTCGTCGAGGCACGGCAGGATCACATCGACACGCATACCGGGCATTCGGTGCGGTCCACCGGATCGACGGGTCTGTTGTGTCATGCACCCGACACAACACGATGAAACCGTCAGGAGTACGGGTTCCGACGATCTGATGGACGTTCCGCGCACTTCCCGGGCGCGTCCGCCCCTGGACTGGGGGCGTCCGCGTACCCAGGAACGGTCGGGTCGCCGCTCGGCACCCGACCGTTCCTGCGTGGTCTACTGCACCGCGCTCCGGAGCGGGGCGGTCGCGAAGTCCCGCATGCCCTGCTCGAAGTCGACGGCGGCCCGCCACCCGAGGTCGGCGGCGATGCGCTCCGACGACGCGGTGACGTGCCGGACGTCGCCCAGGCGGTACTCGCCCGTGACGACCGGCTGCGGGCCGTCCGGGCCGGCGATCGCCGCGGCCATGTCGCCGATCGTGTGCACGGTGCCCGAGCCGACGTTGTAGGCGCGGAACGAGTCGGCCGGCAGGTCGGCGGTCGCCGCGATCGAGGCGGCGTTCGCCCCGGCGACGTCGTCGACGTGCACGAAGTCGCGGCGCTGGGCGCCGTCCTCGAAGACCCGAGGGGCCTCCCCACGGGCCAGGGCGGAGCGGAACAGCGACGCGACACCGGCGTAGGGGGTGTTCGCCGGCATCCCGGGACCGTAGACGTTGTGGTACCGGAGCGCGATCGCCCGGCCACCCGTCGCACGGGCCCAGCTCGACGCCAGGTGCTCCTGGGCGACCTTCGTCTGGGCGTACACGTTGCGGGGGTCCAGCGCCGCGCCCTCGTCGATGAGCCCGGGCACGAGCGGCTGCCCGTCCGGCCCGATCGGGTCGAAGCGTCCGGCGTCCAGGTCCTCGCGGCGCCGCGCCGGCGGACGGATCGGGTCGCCCGAGGCGGTCGTGTACGCGCCCTCGCCGTAGACGACCATCGAGCTCGCGACGACGAGCCGCCCGATGTCGTGCCGGTCCATGCCCGCCAGGACGTGGGCGGTGCCGGCGTCGTTCGACGAGACGTAGTCGGGTGCGTCCTGGAAGTCGACGCCGAGGCCGACCTTCGCCGCCTGGTGGCAGACGACGTCGACGCCCTCGAGCGCGGCGTCGAGCGCGACCCGGTCGCGGACGTCGCCGTGCACGAACTCGATGCCCTGCTGCTGGTGGGCGAGCACGACCTCCTCCGGGGCGCCGTGCACGTCGGCCCGCAGCGAGTCGAGCACACGGACCTCGTGGCCCTCGGCGCGCGCGCGACGGACGATGGCGGACCCGATGAAGCCGGCACCACCGGTCACGAGCAGGCGGCTCACGCGGTGGCTCCCGGGGTCGCGGTGCCGGTGGCTGCCGGGGTCCCGGTGCCGGTCGTGCCCGCTGCTGGGGCATCGGTCGCCCGGGCGATGCGCTCGCTCGCGCTGGCCGGGACGAGCTCGCGCGGCGTGAAGTCCGCCGGGATCGCGGCGACGATCGAGCCGATGGCGCGGACGATGACCTCGTTGGCGCGGGCCAGCCGCTCCATCACCATCGCGTGGGTGACCGGCTCTGCCGTGCTGGCGGCCGCCTCGTCCTCGCTCGGGGCGAGCCCGGCGTCGGCGTCGGTCACGAACGACAGGTTGACCGTGCCGATGCCGAGCTCGGCGGACAGCGGCACCTCCGGCGTCATCGTCATGTTGATGGTGTGGCCGCCGGCCTCGCGGAGCCAGACCGACTCGGCGCGCGTCGAGAAGCGCGGGCCCTGGATGACGACGCACGTGCCCGTCGGGCGGAAGGGCACGTCGAGCGCGGCGATCGCCTCGACGGCCGCACGGCGCAGGGTCGGGTCGAACGGGTCGGCGAACGACAGGTGCTGGACGTCGTCCTCGAAGAAGGTGTCCGCACGACCCCAGGTGCGGTCGATGAGCTGGTCGGTGACGACGAAGGTGCCGGGCGCGTAGTCGGGGTGCAGGCCGCCGACGGCGCTCGACGACACGATCGCCCGGACGCCGAGCGACCGGAGCGCCCACACGTTCGCGCGGTGGTTGATGCGGTGCGGGGCGACCGAGTGCTGCCGCCCGTGCCGGGTGAGGAACGCCACACGGCGACCGGACATCGTGCCGATGCTGATCGGGCTCGACGTCGGGCCGAACGGCGTCGGCACGTCTACCTCGTCGGCGCTCCCCTCCTCGAACAGCTGGTAGAGGCCGGAGCCCCCGATCACACCGATCGTCACGGCTTCGTCGTTCTCCACAGGTCCTCCGGATGGTCGTCTGCGCGGTCCGCGCGCTGGATACGCTACTGAAGCCGACCCCGGGCGAACCGGGTGGCGGCGACCCCACCCCTGTTCGGAGGCACCCGTGCGAACGATCGGTCAGCACCGTGACGACCTGGCGGCGTTGCTCGCGCCGGTCCTGGCGGGACTCGGCGCAGAGCAGTGCGCGGTCGACGAGCTCGCCGCCGGCAGCAGCGCAGGCGCCGGGTGGCGTGTGCTCGCGGCACCCGTCGTGTCGCCTGTGCCGCTGCCACCGTTCGACAACAGCCAGATGGACGGCTTCGCGGTGCGCGCCGCCGACGCCGGGGACACGGTCCGGGTCGTCGAGCCGATCCCGGCCGGCGTGGTGCCCGAGCCGCTCGCGCCCGGGACGGCCGCGCCGATCATGACCGGGGCGCGGATCCCGACCGGCGCCGACGCGGTGTTCCCGGTCGAGGCCACCGGGCCCGGTGCGTTCCCCGCGGCACTCGACCTGCCGCAGGTGACCGTGCCGGGCGACCTGACCGCCGGCACCTTCGTCCGGACGACCGGCAGCGACCTGGCGACCGGCGCCGAGCTCGCTCCGGCCGGTGCGGTGGTCACACCGGCGCTGCTCGGCGCGCTCGCCTCGGCCGGGGTGTCGACCGTGTCGGTCCGACGGCCGCTGCGGGTGCTCGTCGTGTCGACCGGCTCCGAGCTGCAGGGCGCCGACGTCGACGCGGCGACGATCGGCGACGCGAACGGCACCGCGCTCCGGGCGGCGCTCGCCGAGGTCGGTGCCGGGTCCCGCGCCGTCCGCGTGCCCGACGACGTGCCGTCCTTCGTCGGGGCGCTCGACGCCGCGGTGGGCAGCTGGGCCGACCTCGTGCTCACGACCGGGGGCATCAGTGCCGGCGCCTACGAGGTCGTCCGCCAGGCGCTCGAGCCCCGCGGGCTCGCCGTCACCCCGGTCGCGATGCAGCCGGGCGGTCCGCAGGCGTCCGGCACCGTTGTGCTCGCCGGTCGGCCGCTCCCGGTGGTGTCGTTCCCGGGCAACCCGGTGTCCGCGCTTGTCTCGTTCGAGGTCTTCCTGCGCCCGTTGCTCGCGCCGCTCGTCGGACTGCCGGCCGAGCGACCCGCACAGCGTCTGCCCGCCGCCGCTGCCGCCGCGTCGCCGCCCGGCAAGCACCAGGTGCGCCGGGGTCGGGTCGCCGACGGGCTCGTGCACCTCGTCGGCGGGCCGGGCTCGCACCTGCTCGCACACCACGCCGCCGCCACCCACCTCGTCCACGTCCCGGTGGGGGTCGACGCCGTCGAACCGGGCGACGAACTGACCGTCTGGAGCCTCCGATGACGACCGACCCGACCGAACTCTCCCACGTGCGTGCCGACGGGTCCGCCCACATGGTGGACGTCTCCGCGAAGGACGTCACCGACCGCTCCGCGACCGCGACCGCGACCCTGGTCACCCGTCCCGACGTCGTCGCACGCATCCTCGACGGCTCCCTGCCCAAGGGCGAGGTGATCGGCACCGCCCGCATCGCCGCGATCATGGCCGTCAAGAAGACCTCGGACCTCGTCCCGCTCTGCCACCCGCTGCCGATCGCCGGGGTGCAGGTCGACATCACCGGGGCCGACGACCGCGTGCGCATCGAGGTCGCCGTCCGCACCACCTCGCGCACCGGCGTCGAGATGGAGGCGCTCACCGGGGCGAGCGTCGCCGCCCTGACCGTGTACGACATGGTGAAGGCCGTCGACCGCGCGGCGACGATCACGGACGTCCGGGTGCTCGAGAAGCACGGCGGGCGCTCCGGGGACTGGAGCAACCGATGACCGGCGAACCGACCCGCGGCCGCGCCGCCGTCGTGGTGGTCTCCACGCAGGCCGCCGCCGACCCCGCACTCGACCGCACCGGTCCGGTCATCGCGGCCTGGCTGCGCGAGCGCTCCTTCACCGTCGACGAACCCGTGATCGTGCCGGACGGGGGCAGCATCGCCGAGACCGTCTCCGCGGCGCTCGACGCCGGTGCCCGCATCGTCGTCACGACCGGGGGCACCGGGGTCACACCGACCGACCGGACCCCCGAGGCCGTCGCGCCGCTGCTCGACCTCGAGCTGCCCGGCATCATCGAGGAGATCCGTCGTCGGGGCCTCGACGGCGCCGGGCCCACGGCGCTGCTCACCCGCGGGGTCGCCGGCATCAGCAGCGGTGGCGCGCTGGTCGTCACACTGCCCGGGTCGCGCGGCGGGGTCGCCGACGGGCTCGCGGTGCTCGACGGCGTCCACGAGCACGTGCTCGCCCAGGTGCACGGTGCGGGGCACGCACCGCGGAGCGCGTCGTGAGCGCCGCCCCGGACGCACCCGTCGACCGCGTCGTGCTCGCCGACGTCGTCGACCGGGCGATCAGCGTCGACGAGGTCTCGGCCGTGGCCGCCACCGAGCACGACGGCGCCGTCGTCACCTTCGCGGGCGTCGTGCGCGACCACGACGGCGGCAAGGGCGTCACCGCCCTCGACTACGAACGGCACCCGAGTGCCGGTGAGGTCATCGCCGAGGTCGCCCGCACCATCGCGGACGCGCACCCCGACGTCCGGGTCGCGGTGCTGCACCGCGTCGGCGCGCTCGGCATCGGCGACGTCGCGCTCGCCGCGGCGGTGGCGTCGTCGCATCGGGCACAGGCGTTCGCGGCGTGCGGGGAACTGGTCGACCTCGTCAAGGAGCGGGTGCCGATCTGGAAGCACCAGCGCTTCACCGACGGCACCGACGAGTGGGTGGCGGCGCTCTGACGGGGTGCGCGCAGGGCGGCGCGCGCGACGTCGAGTGAGCAGAAGACGTCGCTCGGCGTGCGGGGACTCGACACTTTCTGCTCACTCGATGCCCCCCGCCGCCTCCGCCCCCGCACCAGCACGGGGTCGGCACGTGGTGGTGCGGCCGCACGCTTCGTTCGGTGAGCAGAAGATGTCGCCTGGTGTCCGGGGACTCGACACTTCCTGCTCACGAGATGCGCGCCCACCTGCCCGCCCCCGCACCAGCACGTGGTGGTGCGTGGCGGTGCGGCCGCGCGGTTCGCTTGGTGAGCAGAAGATGTCGCCTGGTGTCCGCGCACTCGACATCTTCTGCTCACGAGATGCCCGCCCACCTGTCCGACCCCGACCACCCCGCACCTCTCCGCGCGCAACGCCCGCACCCCGCCCCCCGACGAGGGCGTGGCACGGATCCTCGGCGGCTCTCTAGACTCACGAACATGAGCGTCCTGCTGCCCGGCATCACCGTCGTCCTGCTGGTCTTCGCCCTGATCGACATCCTGACGAAGAACGACGACCAGATCCGGGGCCTGCCGAAGATCGCGTGGGTGATCCTCGTGATCCTGGTGCCCGTCGTCGGCAGCATCGTCTGGTTCGCGATCGGGCACGACTGGGCACCGGGGGAGCGCAACCACGGCCGGTACCTCGAGCCCGCGCGGCACGAGGACCGCTACGCCACCCTCGGCGACGCCCGGAACGCCCACGGCGACAAGCGGGTGAGCGGTACGGAGCAGGAGCTCGCCGAACTCGAGCGCGAGATCGAGTACTGGGAGGCCCAGGCCCGGCTCAAGCGGGCGAAGGAGGCCGCCGGCGAAGGCGACGCTCCCGCTGCGAGCTGACCGGTGTCGAGCGCTGCACCGCAGACCTCGCCCGTCTCCGAGGAGTCCTGGGACCTGGTGGCCGACGCCGTCGCGGGTCGGCCGCACCCCGCGGTCGAGACGGCCCAGCGTCGGCTGACCCGGGTCCTCGTCGTCTCCCTCGTCGCCGCGGTCGTCATCGGAACGGGCGCCGGGCTGCTCGCCGGAGCATCTTCGTCGGCGTCCGGGGGTGGTCTCGACGCCCTGGTGCAGGGCGAGTCCCGTGCGGGCTGGCCCGGCGCGGTCGGGCTGGCCGGCAACCTCGTCGGGCTGCTGTGCATCATCGTCGGTGTGGTCGTGTTCCTGGTCCGGAACCGGTCGGTCGGCGCACGCGCGATCCCGCTGGCCGGTGTCCCTCGCCGCGAGCAGCAGTGGATCGGGCGGATGGCGCTGGGACGGGTGCCGTGCCCACCGCACCGCGTGGCCGAGGTGCGGGCCGTCGCCGCCGGGAAGCTCCGGACGACGGCGTCCACGGCGTTCCTCGTCGGGGGAGTCTGCGCGATCATCCTGGCGCGGGTGGTGTCCACCGAGTGGTCGGTCGTCACCGGTGCGTTCGCGATCGGCGGGGCGGTCCTCCTGGCGCTGCTCGTCGCGACGCTGCGCTCGCGTGCGCGGTGGCGCGCGTTCCTGCAGGAGACCGAGCCCCCTGCCGGAGCCGAGCCCGCCTCGGTGCGCTGACCCGGGCCTCCCGGCAGACCCGCAGCACACCGCAGCGCGCCGCCGGACGGCGCCGGGACCAGGCAGGACGCAGCACCGGACCGACCACCCCGCCACGCCGCCTACCCTTGAGGGGTGGCTCATCTCCTCGGCGCCGAGAACCTGCATCTCGAGTTCCCCACCAAGGTCGTCTTCGACAGCGTCACCCTCGGCATCGACGAGGGTGATCGGATCGGCGTGGTCGGTCGGAACGGCGACGGCAAGTCGACGCTCCTCGCACTGCTGGCCCAGCGCCTCGAGCCGGACGACGGTCGGGTCACGCACCGCCGCGGCCTGACGATCGGCTACCTGGACCAGCGCGACATCCTGCCCGAGGGGGCGACCGTCGGCAGCACCGTCGTCGGCGACCTCGAGGAGCACGAGTGGGCCGGTGACCCGAAGATCCGCGACATCATCGGCGGCCTGGTGTCGGACATCCCGTGGGACGTCAGCGTCGACGACCTGTCCGGTGGGCAGCGTCGTCGTGTGGCACTCGCGCGGCTGCTGGTCGGCGACTGGGACGTCCTGTTCCTGGACGAGCCGACCAACCACCTCGACGTCGAGGGGATCGAGTGGCTCGCCGGGCACATCAACCGCCGGTGGTCGTCGAACCAGGGCGGCATGGTCGTCGTGACGCACGACCGGTGGTTCCTCGACGCCGTGTCGACCGACACGTGGGAGGTCCACGACGGTGTCGTCGACCCCTTCGAAGGCGGCTACGCCGCGTACATCCTGCAGCGCGTCGAGCGTGACCGGCAGGCCGCCACGATCGAGCAGCGCCGCCAGAACCTGGCCCGCAAGGAGCTCGCGTGGCTCCGCCGCGGCGCACCGGCCCGCACGAGCAAGCCGAAGTTCCGCATCGACGCGGCGAACGCCCTGATCGACGACGTCCCGCCGATCCGCGACACCGTCGCGCTGTCCCGGACGGCGACCGCGCGCCTCGGCAAGGACGTCGTCGACCTGCTCGACGTGAGCGTCTCGTTCGACGGCACGCAGATCCTCGACCGCATCGAGTGGCGCATCGCGCCGGGGGAGCGGACCGGCATCCTCGGCCCGAACGGCGCCGGCAAGTCGACGCTGCTCAACCTGGTCTCCGGCCGGCTGCAGCCGACGAGCGGGCGGGTGAAGACCGGCAAGACCGTCCAGGTCGCGGTGCTCGACCAGCAGCTCGCCGACCTGCAGCAGTTCGCCGACGACCGCGTGCGCGAGGTCGTGGCCCGCAAGAAGACGAGCTACGTCGCCGACGGCAAGGAGATGACGCCGTCGCAGCTGCTCGAGCGGCTCGGCTTCACCTCGGAGCAGCTCTCCACCCCCGTGAAGGACCTGTCTGGTGGGCAGAAGCGCCGCCTGCAGCTCATGCTCATCCTGCTCGACGAGCCGAACGTGCTCATCCTCGACGAGCCCACCAACGACCTCGACACCGACATGCTCGCCGCCATGGAGGACCTGCTCGACACCTGGCCCGGCACCCTGCTCGTCGTCAGCCACGACCGGTACCTGCTCGAGCGGGTCACCGACCAGCAGTACGCCGTGCTCGGCGGGCACCTGCGCCACCTGCCCGGCGGCGTCGACGAGTACATGCGGCTGCGCGAGGCCGGCACGGGTGGCGGGACCGCTTCTGCGGCTGCCGCCGCGACTGCCGGGAGGCCCGACACCGTCGGCGGGACCGGCTCGGCCGGTGCCGTGGCCGGGTCCGCAGCCGTGGCCGGTTCCGGCGCGTCGGCTGCGGCGGCCTCCGGCTTGTCGGGTGCGGACCGTCGGACGGCCGAGAAGGAGATGTCGGCGCTCGACCGCAAGATCGCGAAGGTCGGCGCGGACCGCAAGAAGCTGCTCGACCAGTTCGCGACGCACGACCAGTCGGACTACGCCGGGCTCGGCGAGCTGCAGACGAAGCTCGGCGCGCTCGAGGCCGAGGTCGAGCAGCTCGAGGAGCGCTGGCTCGAGGTCGCGGAGCTGCTCGGGGTCTGAGCCTGCGGGGGCGCGCGCCGGCGCGGCGGCGGTGCCGGCGCGCGTCGGTGCCGGTTCCGCACAACCGAAGTGCATCCGCGCCGCGCGATCACGTGGTTCGGGATCACTTGGGTTGTGCGCAGGTGCTGCCGCCGCCGCTGACGCCGCCGCTGCGGGCTAGCGCGCCGCCGGGGCGTGTCCGCCGCAGCGCCACAACGCCGCGGCGAGGGCATCGATCTCCTTGCGTGCGTCCGAGTCGCTCGTCCCCTCGGCGAAGACCGTGAAGACGATGCGGTCCCCGGCGACCTCGTCCGTCACGCCGGTGAGCCCGTACATGTCGTCGAGCGTGCCGGTCTTGCCGCGCACGTGGCCGCGGGCGTCGGCGGCCGCTCCCGTGAACCGGCCGTCCTCGCCGAGCGTGCCCGTCCGACCGGCGACGGCGAGCCCGGCGTCGACCGGCGCGAGGCCGTCCCGGTTCGCGGCGACGGCGCGCATGAGTGTGGTGAGCGCCGAGGCCGGCACGCGGTTGTCCGGGCTGAGGCCCGAGCCGTCCACCAGGCGGAGCCCCGCGGTCGGGATTCCGTAACGGACGAGCGCCTTCGTGCTGCCGGCCTGGACGGCGTCGAAGGACCGACCCGCGCCCTCGGCGATCGCGACGTGTCGGGCGAGCACCTCGGCGAGGGTGTCGTCCGAGTCGGTGAGGAGCATGCCGACGAGCTCCGCGACCGTCGCCGAGTGCACCGACCCGAGGACCTGCGCACCCGCCGGCACCGCCACCGAGGTCGTGTCGACGCTGACACCCGGGCCGAGGAGCGCCGCGAACGCCGTCGCCGCGCGGGCGACCGCTCCGGCGCTCCGCATCGAGTACGACTCGGTCGGGTCGTCGCGGTCGCCGTCGACCATGAGCGACGTGATGTTCGAGACGCTGCCGCTCGTGCGGGCGCTCTCCGGCCAGCTCGGGTGCCACGCGGGTCCGTCGAACAGGCTGGTGTCCACCTGCACCGAGGTGACGGGCTGCCCACCGCGGGCGGCCAGCACCTGCTCGGCCAGGTCGTCGAGGTGCGGGGCGTGCGGGTAGACGCTGTCCTGACCCGAGGGCAGACGACTCAACGTCGGGTCCCCGCCGCCGACCAGGACGACCGCTCCGGGCGTCGCGCCGGCGACCACCGTCGTGGTGAACCGGTGGTCCGGTCCGAGGGCGGACACCGCGGCGGCCGCCGTGACGACCTTCATCGTGCTGCCCGTCTGCGTCGGCACGTCACCCCGGCGGGTCAGGACCGTCGTGCCGGTCCGGGCGGAGCGGGCGTCGAGGAACAGCTCGCCGTGGTGCCAGCGAGCGGCGAGACCGTCGGCGGTGCAGCGTTCCTCGGCCGCTGCCGTTTGCCGCTGCGCGCCGATCGCCGAGGTCGCGGCGGTGATGCCGGCCGCGAGCAGGAGGAGCACCACCGCGAGCGCGAGGGTGTACCGGCGGCGACGGACGAGGGCGCGGAGTCTGGACACGGGATCATCGTGCCGCCGGTGCACCACGGCACACATCGACCCGGCGACCGAAGCACGGCAGCCGCCTTCGGTCGTGCGGGTGAAGCCGGTTCGACGCTGCCGAGCGGTCGGCTCAGTCGCCGAGGCCGAGGATGAGCCGCCGGAGCAACCCGGCGAGCTGGTCCTGCTCGTCGTCGGAGACCCCCGCCAGGATGTCCCGCTCGGCCCCGAGCAGGTCGGCGATGGCGGCGTCGACGGCGGTCCGCCCGGCCGCCGTCAGCGACACGAGGATGCCGCGGCCGTCGCGCGGGTCGGTGCGGCGGGCGACGAGCCCCCGCGAGGTCAGCCGGTCGACCCGGTTCGTCATCGTGCCGCTCGACACCAGCGTCTGCTGCAGGAGCGTCTTCGGGCTCAGCTCGTACGGCTCACCGGCCCGTCGCAGCGCCGACAGCACGTCGAACTCCCACGGCTCCATGCCGCTCGCGTCGAAGGCCGCCCGCCGCGCGCGGTCGAGGTGCCGGGCCAGCCGGTCGACCCGCGAGAGCACCTGCAACGGGGCGAAGTCGAGGTCACCGCGCTCGCGGCCCCACGCCGTGACGATGCGGTCGACCTCGTCCTCTGGTGGCATCCCTCCATCTTGGCCGACGTCGCTGCGGACGGCCAGCCTCGGCAGTCGTGGGAGGATGGTCGGGCACCTCCGGGTGCGTTCCGCCTTGGTGTAATGGCAGCACGACGGCCTTTGGTGCCGTTAGGTCCGGGTTCGAATCCTGGAGGCGGAGCGAAGGCGTGTCCGGTCGTCGGGTGCTGTTCACCGGTGCCGCGGTGCGGCCATCCGTTCCGCGGCCTCGACCACGAAGCGGCGACGTGCAGCACGTTCGTCCTCGTCGGTGGGCCCCGCGCCGGTGATCATCTCGGCGAGCTGTGGCACCGTGTGCCACCAGGCGGCCAGGGCGATCAGCGCGAACACGAGGTGCGCTGGTTCCAGCTCCGGGTCGAGCAGTCCGCTGCGTTGCGCTTCCGCGAAGCGGGCCACCTTCTCCCGGTAGTGCGCGGTGCGGGCCTCGACGCGAGCCGGGGGGTCGTCCTGCAGGCCTTCCCACTGCAGCAGCCGGCCGAGTTCGGGATGGGCCGCGTGGTAGTCGTACGTCGCCCCGGCGAACGCTCCGACGTCGTCGAGCCGGACACCCGTCAGCTCGACGGCGGCGGCGAGGCGTTCGAGTTCTGCCGTGAGGACGACGTCCCAGAGTGCCCGCTTGTCCCCGAAGTAGCTGTACAGGCGCTCCTTGTTCACCCCGGACCGCGCCGCGATGGACGCGACGGTCGTGCCGTCGTACCCGTTGGCGGCGAACTCGACGAGCGCGGCCTCGCGGAGCCGCCGCTGTGTTCCCTCGACATCCCAAGCCACGGACGCAGGTTACCAACTCTTCGGTTGGAGATCGTTCGCCGAGGGGTTACGATTCCAACCACATCGTTGGAGTTGGAGAAGAACATGGAAGAGATCACCCGCCTCCCCGTCGCGGTCCAGGCTCCTGCGCCGGGCACCACCGCGCTGGTCACCGGCGCGAACAGCGGCATCGGGTTCGAGACAGCCCGCCTGCTCCTCGACCACGGGGTGTCCGTGTGGGTCGGGGCCCGTGACGCGGAACGAGGACGACGGGCATGTGCAGCACTCGGCTCCGGCGCGGACCTCCTCGAGATCGACGTCACGGACCCGGTGTCGGTCGCGGCAGCAGCGGAGCGGGTGAGCGAGCTGGACGTCCTCGTCAACAACGCCGGTGTGAACCCGGGTGGTGACGACGTCACCGGGACGTCGCTCGGACAACTCCGTGCCGCCTACGAGACCAACGTCTTCGGTCTCGTCGCCGTCACACAGGCGTTCCTGCCGGCGCTGCGACGGTCCGGCCACCCGCGGATCGTCAACGTCTCCAGCGGCACGGGATCGCTCGCCTGGAACAGCAGCCCGAACCCGCAGTTCGACTGGGAGCAGGCGCGGGGTGCTGGCTTGGCGTACCGGAGCTCGAAGACCGCGGTCAACGCCGTGACGATGCTCACCGCCCAGACGCTGGGCGACGACGTCAAGGTCAACGCCCTGGCGCCCGGGCTCCGTCGCACGAACCTCGTTCGTGGCATGTCCGCCGGCGGCGACGCGGCCGAGGCCGCGCTCGGCGCTGTCCGGCTCGCCTTCCTGCCGGACGACGGCCCCACCGGTGCGCTCTGGTCGTGGGACGGCACACGTGTGCCCTGGTGAGCGAGCGGTGGGGTCGGTCCGTCACTCTGCGTGATCGTCGTGGGTGACGGCCTGGAGGCGCGACCGACGTCGTCGACGCACGTCGCGCCTCCTGGCCGGTCCGGTCGCGACGCCGTGGTCACCGCGACGACGGCGCCGGACGCGGCCACGTGGCGGGGTCAGTCCTCGACGCCGACCGCGACGCACTCGGCCCACTGCTCCGGCCGGTTCGCCGCCAGCCAGTCGGCCAGTTCGGCGTACCCGCGGTAGCCGGTGAACACCATGAACTGCTTCTTCCGGCGGGCGTCCCAGCCGGTGAGGCTGATGAAGGTGACGCCGCCGTTCGTGCGCTGGGAGCCGTGGCGCAGGCGCACCAGGTCCTTCGGTGCGACCTGACGGAAGCGGCCGAGTCCGGTGCGGACCTCGAGTCGGTCGTCGTGACCGCGCACCTGGGAGCCGTTGACGAGGGCGCCGAAGAGCAGGAGCAGACCGCCGACGCCACCGAAGACGACCATCGAGATCGCTGCCGACGTCAGCGCGTCGGCACCGCCCGACGTTGCGTCGGAAATCGCGACGACGACGGCGACGGCGATGACGGCCCAGCCCGGCACGAGCAGGATCGCCGCCTGCCACCGTGGACGCCGCGTCACGAACAGCGGTTCGGTGTCCTTCGCGGGCGTGCTGCCGCCCCACGTGTCGATCTGCTCACTCATGATCCCCCTCGGGGCGACTGTACCGCTCGGGATCCGAGGTCCTTCCGGTGCTGCACGAGTCGGGTGTTCGCGGTGGCGGCAGCCTCGGTCATGCGGGCGAGGAACGCGGTCACCAGGCGTGCCTCCTCCGGGTCGGTCGCGACGAGCGCGGTGGCGATCTCGGTGCCGGCGAAGGCGAGGAACCGGCCGTTCTCGGCGCGGGCCGCCTCGGTGGGGCGGAGCGTCACGCGGCGGCGGTCGGTGCTCTCGCGGTGTCGCTCGACGTGCCCGGCGGTGACGAGGCGGTCGACGAGCACGGTCGTGGCACCCGAGGTCATGCCGATGCGCCGTGCGAGCTGCGCCGGCGAGATCGGTTCGCCGGCCTGCTCGGCCCAGACGACCTGGCCGAGGGCGTTCGCGTCGGACACCGGCAGGTGCATCCAGGTCGACAGGTGCCGGTTCAGCTCGTCGAAGGTGACGGCCCAGTCGCGCAGCGCGTGCATGACGGCGACCTCGTCGTCGGACCAGGCCGTGGTGAGCGGGTCGATCTCGGGCATCCAGGAACCTTTACTGTGAAGTGTCTTTACTGTAAAGCACGGAGGTCGCGACGCGACCGCAGCACGCCGACCCCGACCGAGCACAGGAGCAGACCATGACCGCACCGCACGCAGTGATCTCAGGAGCCAGCATCGCAGGACTCTCGGCCGCCTGGTGGCTCCGGCGGACCGGGTGGTCCGTCACGGTCGTCGAGCGCGCCCCGCGGTTCCGCGACGGCGGCCAGAACGTCGACGTCCGTGGTGTCGCCCGGCAGGTGCTCGAGCGGATGGGGCTCGTCGAGGCCGTCCGCGCCGTGAACACCACCGAGACCGGGACCGTGCTGGTCGACCGCGACGGCGCCGTCCGCGCCGAGCTGCCGTCCGACGGCACCGACGGTGCGACCGCCGAGCTCGAGGTGCTGCGCGGCGACTTCGCGCGGACGATCCTCGACGCCCTGCCCGCCGGCGTGCAGTTCGTGTACGGCGAGCAGATCGACGACGTCGACGACGGCGGGCTCGCCACCGGCCGGGTGACCGTCACGACCTCGGCCGGTCGGGTGCTCCACGCGGACCTGCTCGTCGTCGCCGAGGGCGTGCGCTCCCGGACCCGTGCCCGGGTCTTCGGTGCGCCCGGCGACGTCGACACCCGCGACCTCGGGGTCACCATGGCCTTCGGCACCATCCCGCGCACCGAGGCCGACGACGACCGGTGGCGCTGGTACAACGCCGTCGAGGGCCGCCAGGTGCACCTGCGACCCGACCCCTACGGCACCACCCGCGCGATCCTGGCGTTCGCCGGCGACGACGACGACCTGACCGGGACGGACCGCGACGAACTGGTGCGCCGACTGCGTGCGCGCTACGCGGACGCCGGCTGGGAGTCCGAGCGCGTGCTCGACGGCTTCGCGTCGTCGGACGACCTGTACCTCGACGTGCTCACCCAGGTGCGCATGCCCTCCTGGCGGCGCGGGCGTGTGTGCGTGATCGGTGACGCCGCCTGGTGCGTGACGCCGATGGGTGGCGGCGGTGCGTCGCTCGCGCTCACGAGCGGGTACGTCCTGGCGGCGTCGCTCTCGCGCGTCGACACGTCGTCGGGTCCGCTCGACCGGCAGGCACTCGACGCGGCGCTCGGTGCGTTCGACGAGTGGATGCGCCCGCTCGTCGACGACGTGCAGGGCATCCCGCGCGGGATCGTGCACTTCGCCTACCCGCAGACCGAACTCGGGCTGGCCGCACGGGGCGTGGCGGACAAGGTGATGACGTCGCGGCTCATGCAGCCGGTGGTGGCGCGGATCACCCGGGTCGCGGACACCGACCGCCCGCTGCCGACCATCGTCGACGTCGAGCGGGTCTGAGCGCTCAGGGGCCGGCGGGGCCGATCGGGACGCGCAGCACGGTCGTGCCGCCGTCCCGCTCGACCGCGTCGGCCTCGGCGCGCGGCAGGCCGGCATCGGTCACGACGGTCGTCAGGGCGTCGAGCCCCATCACCCGGTACCGGCCGAACGTGCCGTACTTCGAGCTCGTCGCGACGAGCACCGTGGTCGAGGCGGCCCGCGCCGCCGCCTGCTTCGGCTCGACCTTCGACTCCGACGGGATGGTCACGCCGCGCCGCAGGTCCCAGGAGCTCGTGCTGAGGAACGCGATGTCGATCGAGAGCTCGGCGAGGACGATCGACGGCAGCCGACCGACGGTCGACTGGTTCTGCTTGTCCAGGCGACCACCGACCACGATCACCTCGATCGTCGGGTGGTCGAGGTACGAGGCGGCGATGACGAGGTCGTTCGTCACGATGGTCAGGTCGTGCAGGTGGTCGAGGTGCGGTCGCATCGCCTGCACGGTGGTGCCGGCGTCGAGGTAGACGGTCATCGACTCCCGGACCATGCCCGCCGCCCGGGCGGCGACGGCGTCCTTCTCACGGACCTCGGTCGTGGACTTCTCGGTGCGCGGGGGCTCGGTGGCCACGCGGGCGACGCTCTTGGCACCGCCCTGGGTCGCGATGACCCGGCCCTGTTCCTCGAGCTCGGCGATGTCGCGGCGCACCGTCATGTGGCTCACGCCGAGCAGCGCGGCGAGCTGCCGGTAGCTCAGCACCGAGTCCTGCCGGAGGTGCCGGACGATGCGGTCGCGGCGCTGCTCCGGGATCAGGGGCGGCTCGGACGACGGTTCGGTCGCGGACATCGGCACCTCCCTCACACGGTCACTGTAGCGGCGTGCCGGGGTCCGATCCGCGCGGCGTCCAGGGGGTCCCGGACCGCTCGGCGAGCTCGTGCGCCTGGGCGTCGCTGAGCAGCCGGCGGTCGTGACCGGCGGTGAGCACCGCGATGCGGCACGCCTCCTCGAGCTCGATCGCGGCAGCCAGGGCGTCGTCGACGTCGGTCCCGCTCACGACCTGCCCGTGGTTCGCCAGCAGGACGGCTCGGGAGGGCACCGGTTCGTCCCGGATGAGCGCGCCGATCTCGGGGTCGCCGGGGGCGCGGTAGGGGATGAGCGGGGTCTGCCCGACGCGCATCACGAAGTACGGGGTGATCGGTGGCACGGCGCTCGTCGACGACCAGGGGGCCAGGCACGACGCGGCGACCGCGAACGGCGAGTGCACGTGGACACACGCACCGTGTCCGGCGTTCCTGGCGTACATCGCGAGGTGCATGGCGACCTCCTTCGACGGACGGGGGCCGGCGACGTGCACGCCGTCGAGGGTGAGCTCCGCGACGTCCTCGGTGCGCAGGTCGCCGAGATCGGTGCCGGTGCCGGTCATCGCGACGCGGCCGTCGCGGACGACGCTGATGTTGCCGGAGCTGCCCGGGCTCAGCCCGGCGGCGGCGAGGCGTCTGCCGGTCGCGGCGAGGACCGCGGTGACCGCGGTGGTCCAGTCGTCGTCGGTGGTCATGCGAGGGCCTCCCACGCGGTCGTGTACATGTCCGGCGCCCCGAAGTTCCCGGACTTCAGCGCGATGGCGATCCGCTCGCCGGCCGAGGTGACGCCCTCGGCCCAGCACACGCCCGGAGCGATGACCGCGCCGACGGTCAGGCGCTCGATGCCGAGCCGCGAGACGACGGCGCCCGAGGTCTCGCCGCCGGCGACGATGCACCGGGTGAAGCCGAGCGGGACGGCCTGCGCGACGACCTCGGACAGTGCGTGCTCGATGCGGGCGGAGCTGGCGGCGTCGTCGGAGACGTCGTCCGGGTCGCCGACGCTGAAGACGACGGGCGCGCTGCCCTCCGGCTGGTCGGTCAACCAGGTGAGGGTGTCCGCGACCTCGCCCTCCGGGTCGGTGGCGAGGCGCGCGACGTCCAACCGACGGGTGGGGGAGCCGGCGGCGGCCGCCGCGGCGATCTGCTCGCGGGTCCGCGCGGAGGCGCTGCCGCAGACCACGAGCCGTCGGCCCGGCGCAGCGACGAACGAGGTGGCCGTGTCGGAGCCGCCGGGGGCGGTGCCGATCGCGAGCCCGGAGCCGCCGGAGCGCAGCACGTCGTCCGCGGTCGCGGCGGCGATCACGCCGAGGTCCTCGTCGTCGACGGCGTCGACCACGAGGTACTGGGCGTCCGTCGCGTCGAGTGCGGCGCGGACCGCTGCGGCGCCCTGCCGGACGACGGCCAGGTGCACCTCGTCGACGGAGCGGCTCGTCTGCGGCACGAGCAGGTCGGCGATGCGCGACCGGGTCATCGGGGTGAGCGGGTGGTGCCGCATCGACGAGTGCTCGAGCAGGTCGGACCCGACGAAGAGGTGCCCCTGGTAGGTGGTGCGGCCGTTGGCGGGGAAGGCCGGGACGACGACGCACCGGGACGCCCCGGTGCGCTGCACCAGGGCGTCGAGCACCGGCCCGATGTTGCCGCGGTCGGTCGAGTCGAAGGTCGAGCAGTACTTCACGGTGAAGCGGGTGTGGCCGGCGGCGACCAGCCGGTCGTGGGCGGCGAGGCTCTCGGTGACGGCGGTCTCGACCGGTGCCGTGCGCGTCTTCAGCGCGATGACGACGACGTCGGCCCCGGGGGCGGCGGCAGCGGTGCGACCGGTCAGCACCTCCGTCCGGTACCCCCGTGCGGCGTAGGCCGTCGCGATGTCGGTCGCCCCGGTGAAGTCGTCGGCGATGACGCCCATCGTTGCCATGTCGTTCCCTCCCGGCGGCCAGCGGTGCCCGCCCTCTGAATGAGACTACACGTGAATCCGTGTGATGAAAGTTGAACAACTGTGACAGGCGGTGTTACGGTGACGGACGACCGGCGGGCATCCCCTTCGCCCGCCGGTCGCATCGACGACGAGACGAGGACCGATGACGATCCAGCAGCCGACCGGCGCGCAGACCCGTGTGGCACTGACCGGAGCACGCGGCGGGTACGGGCGCACGCTCCTGGCACAGCTCCGGAACGTCGCGGACATGACGCCCACCGTGCTCGTCGACCCGGACGTCGACGGCGTCCGCGCGATGCTCGACGACCTCGCCGTCACCGACGTCGCCGTCGTGCCGGACCTGGTCGACGTCGACTGGAGCGCCGTCGACGTGCTCGTCGAGGCCACCGGACGCGTCGCCGCGGGCGTCGCGTACGCCGAGGCGGCGATCGCGCACGGCGTGCACGTGGTGATGGTGAGCAAGGAGGTCGAGACGGTCGCCGGTGTCGCGCTCGCCGCGACCGCCGCTGCCGCCGGCGTCCGGTACCTGCCCGGGGACGGCGACCAGCCCGCGAACCTGGTCCGCCTGGTCGCCTGGGTCGAGCGGGTCGGTCTCGAGGTCGTCGCGCTCGGCAAGTCCGGCGAGTACGACCTGGTCTTCGACCCCGCCGCGGGTACGGTGACCCAGGTCGACGAGCGCATCGACGCGCCCGGCATGGCCGAGCTCCTCGCGCTCGGCGACGACCTGCACGCGACCCTCGACGCCCGGGCACGGCTCGTCGCGCCGCTCAAGCGCCGGGCCGCGGCGGACCACTGCGAGATGACGGTCGTCGCGCAGTACACCGGGTACACCGCCGACCGCGAGGACCTGCACTACCCGGTCGTCCGCACGGCCGAGCTCGCCGACGTGTACGCCGCCCGCGCCGACGGCGGGATCACGGGCCGTCCCGGCAGCCTCGACGTCTTCTCGATGCTCCGTCTGCCGGACGAGGCCAGCTTCGGCGGCGGCGTGTTCGTCGTGGTGCGCACGGGCGACCCCGAGACGTGGACGCTGCTGGCCGGCAAGGGGCACGTCGTCAGCCGCGACGGCCGCTACGCCTGCGTGTTCTGGCCGTACCACCTGATGGGCGTGGAGACCCCGCTCACCATCGCGGCCGCGGTCGAGGACACCGCCACGACCCCGGTGCCGAGCCAGTCGTCGGTGCTCGCCGGCCGGACCGCCGCGCCCGTCGCCGCGGGGACGGTGTTCCGGGTCGCCGGGCACCACCACGAGGTGTCCGGCATCGACCCCGTGCTGCTGTCCGCCGCCGAGGCGGCCGAGGGCACGGCCCCGTTCTACCTGCTCGGCGGCGCGCGCCTGGTGCGCGACCTGCCCGCCGGGCACCTGCTGACCTTCGACGACCTCGAGGACGTCGACCCGACCGGCCGCCGCCTGTTCGACCAGGCCCGCGCCGCGTACCAGGGGACCGTCCGATGAGCGCCACCACGCGGCTCGAGCGCGACGGCGGCACCGCCACCGCACGGCCGACCCGCATCCGCTGGGCGATCGTGGTCCTGCTCTTCGTCTTCTACACGATCAACAGCGTCGACCGCAGCGCCCTCAGCGTGGCGCTGCCCTTCATCAGCGAGGACTTCCACGTCTCCGGCACGGTGCAGGGCATCATCCTCAGCTCGTTCTTCTGGTCGTACTGCCTGCTCCAGATCCCCGGTGGCCTGACGGTCGACCGGTTCGGCCCGCGCACCGTCGTCGGGATCGCCTCGGTCGTCTGGGGATCGTTCATGGCGGTCGCCGGCTTCGCGGCCAACGCCGTCATGCTCGTGCTCTCGCGCATCGGTCTCGGCGCGTTCGAGGCGCCGTTCATGCCGGCCGCGTCGACCCTGGTGTCGAAGTGGATGCCGCCGCGGAAGCGGGCGAGCGGGGTCACCCTCATCGACAGCGGCGCTCCGCTCGGCGCCGCGGTCGGCGGGCTCCTCGTCGCCTGGCTGATCGGGGCCACCGGGTCGTGGCGCGTCTCCTTCGTCATCATCGGTGTGGCCACCGTGCTGTTCGGGATCGGTGCGTGGGCCTACCTGCGCAACCGGCCGGCCGAGCACCGCTCCGTGAACGCGGCCGAGATCGCCCTCATCGAGCAGGCCGAGGACGAGCAGCAGGACCGCCCCGGCGTGAGCCGCGCCAACGTCGTCGCGATGGTCATCGGTCGTCTCGCGTGGGCGATGGTGTTCTGGGGCCTGGTCACGTGGGGGCCGAGCTACCTGTCCGCGGCCCGTGGCCTCGACCTGTCGGCGCTCGGCTTCGCGACCTTCCTCATCTTCCTCTGCGGCGCGGTCGGCGAGATCCTCAGCGGGTTCCTGGCCGACCGGCTGCAGCGCCGGTTCAGCCGGAACGTCGCGTTCAAGCTGCTCTTCGGCGGGTCCGGCGCCCTGAGCCTCGCCGCACTGGTCGCCCTGCCGTTCGTCAGCGACGCCGGCATCGCCATCGCACTGCTCTGCGTCGGGGTGTTCTGCAACCTGTTCGGCGGCCTCTACTGGACCATCCCCTCGATGCTCGCCAAGCCGAGCAACGTAGGCGTCGTCGGCGGCGTGATGAACTTCGCCGGCACCGCCGCGGGCATCATCGTGCCGATCGCCGCCGGCGTGCTGCTCGACCTGACCGGCGGCTACACCGCGGTGCTCGTGTTCCTCGCGGTCGCGGCGGCCGTCTACCTGGTCGGCTCGCTCTCCATCAACTTCGCCGGGAACGCCCGGACGGGTGCGGCCCGTGCCTGACCCCGGGTACCGCGGTCCGGTCATCGACGCGCACCACCACCTGTGGGACCTGTCCGACGACCGGTACCCGTGGCTCCGGCCCGACGTGCTCGTGCCGCACCGGTACGGCGACTACACGGCGGTGAAGCACGACTACCGCCCCGAGGACCTGCTGCGCGACGCGGCTGGTCAGCACCTCGTCGCCACCGTCACGATGGAGGCCGAGTGGGACCCGGAGGACCCGGTGGGCGAGACCCGGTTCCTCGAGCGGACGGCGTCCGCGTCCGGGGTCCCCGGCGCGATGGCCGCGCAGGCGCGGCTCGACGCCGAGGACGTCGCCGAGGTGCTCGCCGAGCAGGCGTCGCACCCGTCGGTCCGGAGCATCCGGCACAAGCCGGGAGGCCCGGCCCGCCTCGAGCAGGTCGGCTCCGGTCGCACCCGCATGAGCGACCCCCGCTGGCGTGCGGGCTACGCGCTGCTCGCGACCCACGGACTGCACTTCGAACTCCAGACGCCGTGGTGGAACCTGCACGAGGCCGCCGAGCTCGCCGCGGACCACCCGGAGACGCTCGTCGTCGTGAACCACGCCGGGGTCCTGCTCGACCACCGACCGGAGACCGTCGCGGGGTGGCGTGACGCCGTGACCACCGTCGCGCAGCTGCCGAACGTCGTGGTGAAGGCCTCCGGCCTGTGCACCGAGGACGACGGCTGGGACCCGGTGGCCAACCGCGAGGTCGTCCGCACCCTCGTCAGCACCTTCGGCGCCGACCGCGTGATGTTCGGCAGCAACTTCCCGGTCGACGGCATGTTCACCACCTACGCGGCGGTGCTCGACGGTCTCCGGTCGATCCTCGCCGACCTGCCCGACGCCGACCAGCGCGCGGTGTTCCACGACACGGCGGACCGCGTCTACCGGCCCGCCCGCATCCCCGAGGAGCGACGACCATGACCACCCCGAGCGAGCACCGCCCGCGGATCCTCGACGCGCACCACCACTTCTGGGACCTGGACGGCGACGGCCACTGGCCGTGGATCCAGACCGACGTCGACCCCGACTTCTTCCTCGGCGACTACGCCGCGATGCGCCACACGTTCATGCCCGACGAGTACCGGCGGGCGACCGCCGGGTGGGACGTCGTCGGCACGGTGCACTGCGAGGCCGAGCGCTCCCGCACGGAACAGGTCGAGGAGTCCGCGTGGCTCACCGCCCTGCACGCCGCCGACCCGCGGTTCCCGATGGCGGCGGTCGGACACGTGTACTTCACCCAGCCCGACCTCGACGAGGTGCTCGCCGGGCACGCGGCGCACCCGCTCGTCCGCGGCATCCGGTCGAAGCCGGTCACCTCGGTCGGGCCGGGTGCCTCGGTCCGCGGTCTGCCCGGTTCCATGCAGGACCCGGTGTGGCTCGCGGGGCTGCACCGCCTCGCCGAGCACGACTTCAGCTGGGACCTCCGGGTGCCGTACCACCACCTCGCCGAGGCCGCCGACGTCGTCCGCGACATCCCGGGGACCACCGTCGTGGTGAACCACTGCGGTCTGCCGCTCGACCGCAGCGACGACGGGATGCGGATCTGGCGCGACGGCCTGGAGGCGCTCGCCGCCCTGCCGAACACCGTCGTCAAGGTGTCCGAGCTCGGCCTGCCGGGGAACCGGTGGGACCGCGCCTCGAACGAGGTGGTCGTGCGCGAGACCCTCGCCGTCTTCGGCCACGACCGCTCGATGTTCGCCTCGAACCTGCCCGTCGCGACCCTCACCGCGCCCGACTTCGACGAGGTCGTCGACACCGTCCTGTCCGGCGCCGCCGGCGCCACACCCGACCAGCTCGACGCGCTCTTCCACGGCACCGCCGCGCGCGTCTACCGCATCCCGCTCACCGACACCGTCGGCTGACCAGCACCCGAACGAAGGAACCCGATGACCACCGTCAACGACGACGCCCTCTTCCGGAAGGTCTCGACCCGCGTGCTCCCGCTCGCGATGATCGGGTTCTTCCTGTCCTACCTGGACCGCGTGAACATCGGTTTCGCGCAGGAACAGCTCAGCACCGACCTCGGGTTCTCGTACGCCGTGTACGGGCTCGGCGCCGGGCTCTTCTTCGTCGGGTACTTCCTGTTCGAGATCCCGTCGAACCTGATCCTCGCCAAGGTCGGGGCCCGGAAGTGGATCGCCCGCATCATGATCACCTGGGGCCTCATCTCCGGGTGCATGTTCCTCGTGGACTCGGAGACGACGTTCTACGTCCTCCGGTTCCTGCTCGGCGTCGCCGAGGCCGGGTTCATCCCCGGCGTGCTCTTCTACATGGCGCAGTGGTTCCCGGCGAGCCGCCGCGGGCGTGCGTGGGGCATCTTCTACATCGCGCTGGCGGCCTCCGGCGTGGTCGGCGGTCCGGTCTCCGGGATCATCCTCGACGGCATGCGCGGCGTCGCCGGGCTCGACGGCTGGCAGTGGCTGTTCATCATCGAGGCGCTGCCGACGGTCGTCCTCGGCTTCGTGGTGCTCCGGTTCCTGCAGGAGGACCACCGCACGGTCCGCTGGCTCACCGAGCCCGAGCGCGCACGGCTCGGCCACCTGCTCGAGGCGGAGGCCCCGCCCGCCGGGCACACCGGCCTGGCGACGGTGTTCCGCAGCCCGATCATCTGGATGCTCACCGGCATCTACTTCTCGTACAACTTCGCGCTCTACGGCATCAGCTTCTGGCTGCCGAACCTGATCCGCGACCTCGGGGTCGAGGGCGACGTCACCGTCGGGCTGGTGTCCGCGCTGCCGAGCCTCGCGGCGATCGTGGCGATGGTCCTGTTCGGCCGCAGCTCGGACCGGCACGGCGAGCGGAAGAAGCACATCGCCGCGGCCTTCGCCCTCAGCGCGATCGGTTTCGTCACCTGCATCCTCGCCGGCGACAACACGGTGCTCGGGATCATCGGGCTCATGCTCGCCAACGCGGGTGCGCTGTCGATCCCGGCGGTGTTCTGGAGCTTCCAGACGTCGATGCTCACCGGGACGGCCCTGGCGGGCGGCATCGCGCTCATCAACTCGACGGGCAACCTCGCCGGTTTCGCGGCGCCGTACGCGATCGGCGCGGTGAAGGACGCCACCCAGACGGCGACCATCGCGCTCTGGATCACGGCCGGCTTCATGGTGCTCGGCGGGATCCTCGTGCTGACGGTCCGGACCCGCAAGCAGCCGGCGACCGAGCCCGACCGGGTCGAGACGCCCACCGAGTGAATGAAAACAACGTGTTACGGCTCGACGGTGACGAATAGCAACGGTTGACCGCCTCCGAGTGATCGAATACGTTGGCTCGCATGTCGATCACGGACGAGGCGCCCCGCCGGGCGGACGACGTCGACCGCGCTGTCCTCCGCGCACTGGCCCACGACGGCCGGGCGTCGTGGGCCGCGATCGGCGAAGCCGCCGGCTGCTCGACGTCGACGGCGCAGCGCCGGGTCACCCGACTGGTCGAGGACGGCTCGGTGCGCGTCATCGCCGCGTCGGACGTCCTCGCCGCCGGGTTCGGCACCGCCACCAAGGTGCGGGTGCGCTCCGGCGCCGCCCGGGCCGACGCCCTCGCCGACGCCCTGGCGCTCCGCCCCGAGGTCCGGTTCGCCGCCACCCTGACGGGGTCGGCGGACTGCACCGCCGAGGTCGTCCTGCCCCGGGTCGCCGACCTGACGGCCTTCCTCAGCACCATCGAGGTGGACGGCCGCCCGGTCGAGACCGAGGCGCTGCCGATCGTCCGCACCTTCACCGCCCCGTTCACGGTGTTCCCCGGTGACGCCCTCGCCGGCCCGACGCCCCGGTCGGCGACCGCGAACGCCCCGGCACCCGACCCGTCCTCGGGTCAGGGGGTCGCGCCGCTGCACGCCGAGGCGACCCCGGAGGAACAGGCGGTGTTCGCCGCGCTCGTCGACGACGGCCGCAAGCCCCTGACCGACCTGGCCCGCGAGGTCGGCCGCTCCGAGGCGGCCACCCGCCGCACCCTCGAGGACCTGGTGCAGAGCGGCCGGATGCGCATCGGACCGCTCGTCGCCCCGGCGCTGCTCGGCCGCACCACCGAGCTCGAGGTCTGGATCTCCATCGCCCCCGACCGGCTCTCCGCGGCGGCGGCCCAGCTCGCGGCCCACCCGTCGGTGCACTACGCCGCGGCCTCGCTCGGCCGCTACAACCTGATCGGCCAGGTCTTCCTGCCCGACTTCGCCTCGGTGTACGTGTTCACGACCGACGTCCTGGGCGCCCTGCCCGGCGTGCGCGAGGTCGACGTCACCGTGCAGCTCCGCACCGTCAAGCGGATGTGGAGCCGCATCGTCGACGGCCGCTTCGTCCCGCCGGCCGAGCGGGGACCCGGCGACCGCCCGGCCCTCGGCGTGCCCGCCCCCGACCACACCGCCGGACCCCTGTCCACCACCGACGGAAGGACCCCGTGAACGACGCACCCCAGCAGCAGCCCTGGCAGTGGGACGAACCGACCTGGCGCGGCCACGTCGAGGCGGTCCGCGCCGGCCGCACCCTGCTCCCGCCGGCCGGCCCCGAGCGCTGGCCGGGCGGCGCCGCCGTCGCGGTGGCGATCTCGTTCGACTCCGACCACGAGACACCCGCGCTCCGCGACGGCGAGACCTCGCCCGGCCGGATGGCGATGGGGGAGTACGGCGCCCGGGCCGCGGTGCCGCGCATCCTCCGACTGCTCGACCGCTACGAGGCACCGTCGTCCTTCTACGTGCCGGCGGTGTGCGCGCTCCTGCGCCCCGACGAGGCCCCGACCTACGTCGAGCACGGCCACGAGGTCGCCGTGCACGGCTGGATCCACGAGCGCAACACGCAGCTCGGCCACGACGACGAACTCGACCTGCTCAGCCGCGCCGTCGACGTGCTCACCAGCCAGACCGGCACCCGGCCGACCGGCATCCGCACCCCGTCGTGGGACTTCAGCGACTCCACGCTCGACGTCGCCCGCGAGCTCGGGTTCCGCTACGACTCGTCGCTCATGGCCGACGACGACCCCTACGAGATCCTGCACCAGGGCGAGCCGACCGGCATCGTCGAGATCCCGGTGGACTGGATCCGCGACGACGCGCCCTACCTGATGATGGAGCGCTTCCAGTCGCTGCGGCCGTACACGCCGCCGCACGAGGTCGGCCGGATCTGGCGCGACGAGTTCGACGTGGCGCGCGCCGAGGGCGGCGTCTTCCAGCTCACCATGCACCCGCACTTCATCGGGCACCGGTCGCGCCTCGTCGTCCTCGAGGCCCTCCTCGCCCACATCCGCTCGTTCGACGACGTCTGGTTCACCACCCACGCCGGCCTCGCCGAGCACGTCGCGACCGCGAGCGGTCTCGACCGGCCCGCGTCCGTCCCGGACGCGACCCCCTGACGGACGGGAGGCCCGGTGCCGACCCGCCCCGCGCCTCCCGTCCGCTGCTCCACCCGTTCCGCCCCGTCCCCATCCCTCCGCACGGAAGTCGACGCAACGATGACAGCAGGAACCACCGGTCCGGTGACCGGCGCCCCCGGCACCGCCCCGACCACCGTCCACGAGACCCGGCTGACCGCCCGCGGTCGCAAGGCGATCATCGCCGGCGGCATCGGCAACGTCGTCGAGTGGATCGACTGGGCCGTCTACACGACGTTCTCGTCGGTGTTCGGCCACCACTTCTTCCCGCCGGGCAACGACACCGCAGCGCTGCTCGCGACGCTCGCCGTCTTCGCCGTCGGGTTCGTCATGCGGCCCATCGGCGCCGCGGTGCTCGGCGTCTACGCCGACCGGCACGGCCGCAAGAAGGGCCTGATGCTCACCATCGGCCTGATGGCGGTGGCGTCGCTCGTCATCGGCATCACGCCGGACTACGCGACCATCGGCATCGCCGCGCCGATCATCCTGCTCCTCGCCCGCCTGGCGCAGGGCTTCTCGGCCGGTGGCGAGTTCGGGTCGTCCTCGGCGTTCCTCGTCGAGTCCGCCGCCCCGAAGCGCCGCGCCTTCGCCGGCTCGTGGCAGCAGGTGTCCGTCGGCGCCGGCGTGCTCATCGCGTCCGGCATCGGGGCGATCATCACCTCGACGCTCTCCGACGAGGCGCTCGACGCCTGGGGCTGGCGCGTCGCCTTCGTGTTCTGCGCGCTCATCGGACTCGTCGGCATCTGGCTGCGCACCTCGGTCGAGGAGACCGAGTCCTTCACCGCCCAGCGCGACCGCGACGCCGAGGCGGCCGGGCCGAAGCGGAACGCCCTCGTCGCGATGTTCCGGGACCACCCTGGTGCGACCGCCCGCGTCTTCGGCATCACCATCGCCGGCACGCTGCTCTACTACATGTGGGTCTCGTACATGCCCACCTACGCCCACGTCACCACCGGCATCCCGCTCAACCAGGCGCTCATCGCCAACGTCGTCGCGATGGTGGTCTTCCTGGTCCTGCTGCCGTTTGCCGGCATCCTGTCCGACAAGATCGGCCGCAAGCCGACGATGGCCGCGTTCGCCGGGGGCTTCCTGCTCCTCGCCTGGCCCGCCTTCACCTTCCTGTCCGGCAGCTTCTGGTCGCTGCTGCTCATCCAGGTCCTCGGCATCCTGCTCCTGCTCGGCTACTCGGCGAACTGCGCGGCGATCATGGCGGAGCAGTTCCCGCCCGAGGTCCGCGCCACCGGCATCGGCCTGCCCTACGCGCTCGCCGTGGCGATCTTCGGCGGCACCGCGCCGTACATCACGACCTGGCTGAGCGGGGCCGGGCTCGGGCACCTCGTCTGGGTCTACTGCGCGATCGCCGCGGCCATCGGGCTGGTCGTCTACCTGACCATGCCGGAGACGAAGGGCAAGGTGCTCCGGTGAGCCGACACGTCCTGGTGACCGGTGCGGCGAGCGGGATCGGCCTGTCGGTGGCGCAGCACGCGGCCGCGGCTGGCGACGACGTCACGCTCGTCGACCACCGGCCGGAGGCGCTCGATGCGGCCGCCGACACGGTGCGGGCGGTCGCCGGCTCCGGCGCGGCCGACGGCGGGCGCGTGTCCGTGCTCGTGGCGGACCTGCGCGACCCCGAGGCGCCGGGCTCGGTCGTGTCCACGGCGTGGGACACCGCGCCGGTCGACGTCCTGGTGAACGCCGCCGGTGTCTACCCGGCGACCCCGTTCCTCGAGCTCGACGCCGCCACCTGGGACGGCGTGCAGGACGTCAACGTCCGCGCGCCGCTCCTGGCCACCGTGACGCTGGGCCGGCTCGCCACCGCCGCGGGACGGACCCCCTCGGTCGTGAACATCACGTCGGGAGCGGCCCTCCGCGCCCGACCCGGAGCAGCGCCGTACAGCACGTCGAAGGCCGCCCTCGAGATGGTGACCCGCGCCAGCGCGCTCGAGCTCGGCGCCGCCGGCATCCGCGTGAACGCCGTCGCGCCCGGGTTCGTCGTGGTGGACAGCACGGTGAACCCGGTGAGCGACGAGTACGCCGCCGCCGTGTCGCCGAACCCGCTCGGCCGCCCCGGCGCACCGGCCGACATCGCGAAGGCCGTGCTCTGGCTCGCCGACCCGGAGCAGTCCGGCTGGGTGACCGGCACGGTCCTGCGAGTCGACGGCGGCTCGTCCACCGGCGCACACACGCTGCCGCTCAGCACCACCACGTCGACGCCCGGTACCGACAGCACACGACAGGGAGTCCCCGCATGACCGACCGCACCCCGTACACGATCGTCGGCGCCGGGGCCATCGGCGGCACCCTCGCCGTCCACCTCGTCGCCGCCGGCGTCCCCGTCCAGCTCGTCGACGCCGACCCCGAGCACGTCGCCGCCGTCCGGGCCGACGGCCTGCGCCTGCGCACCGCGGCGGGCGAGCAGACCGCCCGCATCCCGATCTGGCACGTCGACGACCCGGACGCCCCCGCGACGCTCGGGCCGGTGCTGCTCGCCGTCAAGGCCCTGGCCACCGACGCCGCCGCCGCGTGGATCGCACCCCGACTCGCCGCCGACGGCTGGGTCGCATCGCTGCAGAACGGCCTGAACGAGGCCACCATCGCCGCGCACGTCGGCGCGGACCGCACCGTCACCGCGTTCGTCGACCTGTTCGCCGACGTCGTCGCCCCCGGCGTGGTGCAGGACGGCGGCCTCGGCGCGATGGCCCTCGGCGAGTACGCCGGCGGCACGAGCGACCGCACCCGGCAGCTCGCCGAGGACCTGCGGCAGTGGGGCGACCCCGTCGTCACCGACAACGTCGCCGGCTTCCTGTGGTCGAAGCTGGCCTTCGGCGCCATGCTCACGGCCACCGCCCTCGCCGACGAGGACATGAGCGTGCTCATCGACCGCAACCGCACCGTGATGACGGCGCTCGCGCGCGAGGTGCTGGCCGTCACCGAGGCGCAGGGCATCGTCGCCGAGCCCTTCGACGCGTTCGAACCGAGCGCCTTCGCCCCGGGGGCACCGCCCGCCGCGACGACCGCGGCGCTCGACGCCCTGGTGGCCTGGCTCGCCACGCAGTCGAAGACCCGGTCCGGCATCTGGCGGGACATCGCCGTCCGGCACCGGAAGACCGAGGTGCCGCTGCACTACGCGCCCGTGGTCGCCCGCGGCGACGAGCTCGGCGTGCCGACGCCGGGCATCAGCGCGCTCGTCGACGAGATCGTCGCCGTGCAGGACGGCGCCCCGATGGACGAGTCGCGGATCCGCGGGCTCGTCGCGGCCGTGGGAGCGGGCCGGTGACCGCCCACGACGGCGCGACCGCCCGGGACGGCGCCACCGCCGCGACCGGCACCGACGCCGAGCTCCTCGACGCCGTGCGGGCCCGACGGTCCCGGATGGTCGACGACCTCGTGGCGTACATCGAGACCGAGACCCCCTCGGACGACACCGCGCTGCTGCGCGCCGGCCTCGAGCACGTCGAGCGGTTCCTCGCCGCCACGGTCGGCCCGTTCACGGCCCGCACCCTGCACGAACCGGACGGGTACGGCCCCGTCGTCGTCGGCGACCTCGTCGCACCCGTGCCCACCGACGCCTGGGCCGTGGTGCTCTGCCACTACGACACCGTGTGGGCCGCCGGCACCCTCGCCGAGTGGCCCGTCCGCACCGACGGCTCGCGGCTCACCGGACCGGGCGCCTACGACATGAAGGCCGGCCTGGTGCAGTTCGCCCACGCCGTCGCCGTGCTCGACGCAGCCGGGGCCGCCCGCCCCAACGTGCGCCTCGTGCTGAACGGCGACGAGGAGATCGGCAGCGGCGGCTCACGACCCGTCATCGAGGACACCGTGCGCCGCACCCCGGGCCCGGTCCTGGTCTTCGAGGCCTCGGCCGGGGCGGACGGCGCGCTGAAGACCGCACGGAAGGGCGTCGGCCTGTTCGACGTGCACGTCCGCGGCGTCGAGGTGCACGCCGGGCTCCACCCCACCGGCGGTGCGAGCGCGATCGACGAGGTGGCCCGCGTCGTCCTCGCCCTGCACGGCGCCGCCGACCTCGACGCCGGCACGTCGCTCAACGTCGGGGTGCTCAGCGGCGGCACGCGCCCGAACGTCCGGGCCGGGGCGGCGACCGCGGCGCTCGACGTCCGGGTGTCCTCGGAACCGGAGTCCCGGCGCATCGACGGGGTCCTCGCCGGTCTGACGCCGCACGACCCCGCCGCGTCGATCGAGGTCACCGGCGACTGGAACCGACCCGTGATGGAGCGCACCGACCGGAACGTGCGGCTCTTCCGGGTCGCCGAGACCGCCGCGACGGCCCTCGGGCTGACGGTCACCGAGACGAGCGTCGGCGGTGCCAGCGACGGGAACTTCGCCGCGGCGCTCGGTGCCGCGGTCCTCGACGGACTCGGCGCGGTCGGCGACGGCGCACACGCCCGCCACGAGTTCGTCGACCTCGACCGGATGGTCGAGCGGACCGCCCTGGCGGCGGGGGTGCTGCGCCGACTGGCGTAGCACCGACAGCCGTCCGCGGTGGCGTGAGATCGCACTCCGGCCCGGTTCGTCGTCGGGGTTCCGGGCCGGAGTGCGATCTCGCCGCGACCGACGTCCTGGACCGCCGCGTACGAGAGGATGCACTGTGACCCGTGCGACCAGCCTCCTCGACGCGATCGTCCGGTACGTCGACGCGACCGGCTTCGTCGCCCACGGCGTGCACGTCCGCGCGGGTGACGACACCGCCGCGCACCACTGGACCCCCGACGTCCGCCGCGAGGTCCACTCCGTCGCCAAGGGCGTCTGCGTCCTGGCCACGGGCATCGCCGCCGACGACGGCCTGGTCGACGTCGACGAACCGGTCGCCGCGTCGCTGCCGGGCCTGGTCCGTGGCGACGGCGTCGACGGGGTCACCCTCCGCCACCTGCTCACCATGACGAGCGGCATCGACATGCCCTGGTCGCCGACGGAGCTGACGGACTGGCCGGACCTGGCCGCCGAGTTCCTCGCCCGGCCGTCCCGCGGTCGGGTCTTCCAGTACGCCAACGTCAGCACCTACACCGCGATGCGCGTGCTCGAGACGAAGGTCGGCGACGTCGGCGCCTTCGTCTCGCGACGACTGTTCGACCCGCTCGGCATCGACGACGTGCACTGGGCGCGGTGCCCGAACGGGTTCGTCGCCGCGGGGGAGGGCCTGGCCCTCCGCACCGGGGAACTCGCCCGCATCGGGCGGCTCCTGCGCGACCGTGGGGTGTCCGACGGGCGACGGATCGTCGGCGCGCGGTGGTGCGACGCGATGCACACCGACTGGGTGCACCGGCAGGGTTCCGGCCCCGGCTACGACCGGTACGCGATGGCCGGGTGGGGCGGTCCGGGTCGGCTCTGGCGCCTGCACGGCGCGTACGGCCAGATGCTGCTCCTCGACGAGGCTGGCGACACCGTCGTCACGGTCACCGCCGACGACCACGCCAGCGCGGACGCGCTCGCCGCGTTCGTCGCCGCCGACCTGGCGGACATGGCGGGCTGACCGGGCGGGCGCGCGCGTGGGGCTGCCGCGACCACGGGCGGACGGGAGGCACGGGGCGGCCCCGCCACGGGCCTCTCGTCCGACCGGTGCGCGCGACGAGAGCCGCCGTGCGCACGCCCGTGCGCCACCTGCACGCGATCCCCGCGAACGGTGCCATGATGAGCGACGGCCGTCTCCCGGACGGCCGGAGACGGAAGTGGCGAGCGTGACCGAGACCCGCTCTGGAACACCGACCACCGAGACCACCGAGGACGGTGGGCACGGTCCGCGCAAGGGCGTCGCCGTCCTCGCGCTCGCCGCGCTCGGCGTGGTCTTCGGCGACATCGGCACGAGTCCGCTGTACGCGCTGCGCACGGTGTTCACCATCGACGACGGACTGGTGCGCGCGAACCAGGAGGACGTCTACGGCGTCATCTCGATGATGTTCTGGAGCGTCACGATCATCGTCTCGATCAAGTACGTGCTGGTGCTCATGCGCGCCGACAACGACGGCGAGGGCGGGGTGATGGCGCTCGCCGCGCTGGCCCGACGGCTCTACGCCAAGCGCCGCGGCGGCGCGACGATCTTCCTGGTGATCGGTATCGTCGGCGTCTCGCTCTTCTACGGCGACTCCGTGATCACGCCCGCCGTGTCGGTGCTGTCCGCGGTCGAGGGACTCGGCACCGCAGCGCCCTCGGTCGAGCACCTGGTCGTGCCGATCGCCGCGGTCATCCTCATCGTGCTGTTCGCGGTCCAGCGGTTCGGCACCGGCAAGGTCGGCAACCTGTTCGGCCCGGTGATGCTGCTCTGGTTCGTGGTCATCGCCGTCGCGGGCGTCCCGCACATCCTGGCGCACCCCGGCGTGCTGCAGGGGCTGTCGCCGACGTGGGCGATCGCGTTCACCTTCGCCCACCCGTACGCCACGTTCGTGGCGATGGGCGCGGTCGTCCTGGTGATCACCGGCGCCGAGGCCCTCTACGCCGACATGGGGCACTTCGGCCGGGCGCCGATCCTGCGCGCCTGGTTCTTCGTCGTGTTCCCCGCGCTCGTGCTCAACTACCTCGGGCAGGCCTCGCTCGTGCTGAGCGACCCGACGGCCGCGAAGGACCCGTTCTTCCTGCTGTTCCCGGACGCACTGCGGATCCCGGTCGTCGTGCTGGCCACGCTCGCGACGGTCATCGCCAGCCAGGCGGTCATCTCCGGGGCGTTCTCGCTCACCCGGCAGGCGATCCAGCTCGGGCTGCTGCCGCCGCTCACGATCCGGCAGACCTCACGGCAGGAGAGCGGGCAGATCTACCTGCCGGCGGTGAACCTGCTGCTGTTCATCGGCGTGCTGGCGATCATGCTCGCGTTCCGGTCCTCGGCGAACCTCGCCACCGCGTACGGGGTGTCCGTCACCGGCGCGCTCGTCGTGGACACCCTGCTGCTGCTCCTGGTCGTGCGACCGCTGTGGCGGTGGAAGCCCTGGAAGCTCGTCGTCGCCGCGGTGGCCTTCGGCGGTCTCGAGCTGACGTTCCTGGCCGGCAACCTGTCGAAGATCGTGCACGGCGGCTGGGTCCCGCTCCTCATCGCACTCGCCGTGATCACGGTGATGACCACCTGGCGCCGCGGCCGTGCACTCGTGCAGGAGGAACGGAAGGAACGCGAGGGGTCCCTCGCCGACTTCATCGACCGGGTGAACGAGAAGCACATCCCGCGGGTGCCCGGGGTCGCGGTCTTCCCGCACCCGAACAAGGAGACCACCCCGCTGGCCCTCCGCGCGAACGTGGAGCACAACCGGGTGGTGCACCGCACCGTGATCATCGTGTCCGTCCTCACCGCGAACGTGCCGCACGTGCCGCACGCGAAGGCGTTCTTCCGCGACGACCTCGGCTACGCCGACGACGGCATCGACCACATCACCGTGAAGTTCGGGTTCTCCGACGACCAGGACCTGCCGAAGGCCCTGCACGCCGCCTGCCTCGCCGACGTCCTGCAGATCGACCCCGACGAGATGCAGCGCGCGTCGTACTTCATCTCGCGCGGTGCGCTCCGGCCGATGCCGGGCAACCGGGGCATGGTGTCGTGGCGGAAGAAGCTGTTCGTCGGGCTCGCCCACAACGCGGCCGACCCGGCGGCACGGTTCGCCCTGCCCGCCCAACGCACGGTGACGATGGGCAGCGACGTCGAGATCTGACCGCGCGGCCGCGGGTCGCTGCCGCTGCCGCGGTGTCAGCGGCCCAGCTGGGCCCGCAGGTACGGAGCGGTCCGGCTGTCGGCGGACCCGGCGACCTCGTCGGGCGTCCCGGCGGCGACGACACGGCCCCCCGCTGCGCCACCGCCCGGCCCCATGTCGACGACGTGGTCGGCACTCGCCACGACGTCCATCGCGTGCTCGACGACCACCACGGTGTTGCCCGCGTCGGTCAGCCGCGCGAGCTGCGCGGTGAGCAGCTCGACGTCCGCCGGGTGCAGGCCGGTGGTCGGCTCGTCGAGCAGGTAGAGCGTGTGCCCGGTGCGGGCACGCTGCAGCTCCGTCGCGAGCTTGATGCGCTGCGCCTCGCCGCCGGACAGCTCCGGTGCCGGCTGCCCGAGCCGCAGGTAGCCGAGCCCGACCTCGCGCATCGTCTCGAGCCCGCGCGCCGCGGCGGGCAGCGACGCCAGGAACGGCGCGGCCTCGTCCACGGTCATCCCGAGGACGTCCGCGATCGACGCACCGTTCCACCGCACCTCGAGCGTCTCCGCCGTGTACCGGGAACCGTGGCACTCCGGGCACGGGGCCCAGCTGCCCGGCAGGAACAGCAGCTCGACGGACACCGACCCCTCGCCCTGGCAGACCTCGCACCGGCCGCCGGCGACGTTGAACGAGAACCGTCCCGCGGTCCAGCCGCGGGCCTTCGCCTCGTCGGTGGCGGCGAACGCCGCCCGGACCGTGTCGAACAGGCCCGTGTACGTCGCGAGGTTCGACCGCGGCGTGCGGCCGATCGGCTTCTGGTCCACCTGGACGACGCGGTCGACCAGCGGGTGCTCGGTCGCGACCGCGGGCAGGACCCCGCCGACGAGCGAGGACTTGCCCGAGCCGCTCACCCCGGTGACGGCGGTGAGCACCCCGAGGGGCAGGTCCACGTCGAGGCCGTCCAGGTTGTGCAGCGTCACGTCGCGCAGCTCGAGCGTGCCGATCGGGGTCCGCGCGACCCGTTCGTCGTCGCGGACGCGGGGCTCCAGGTACCGGCGGGTGCGCGAGGCCTCGACGTCGGCGAGTCCGGCCACCGGCCCGCTGTACAGCACGGTGCCGCCGCCGGACCCCGCACCGGGACCGACGTCCACGATCCAGTCGGCCCGACGCACGATGCTCATGTCGTGCTCGACGACGAAGACGCTGTTGCCGCCCGCCCGCAGGTCGTCGAGCACCTCGACGAGGGACTCGGCGTCGGCGGGGTGCAACCCGGCGCTCGGCTCGTCGAGCACGTACACGACGCCGAACAGGCCCGAGCGCAGCTGCGTGGCGATGCGCAGCCGCTGCGTCTCACCCGGGGACAGCGTGGGCGTCGCCCGGTCGAGCGCCAGGTACCCGAGCCCCAGTCCGACGAGGACCTCGACCCGTGCCACGAGGTCGCGCGAGATCGCCACGGCGACCTCGGTGTGCTCGCCCGACGACGCACGGCTCGTCGCGGCGGCGGCGTCGGTGATGGATGCGATCGGCCGCAGGACCTCGGTGAGCCCGGTGAACGGCATCGCGTTGAGCTCGGCGATCGAGTGCCCGCCGACCGTGACGGCCAGCGCCGCCCGGGTCAGACCGGTGCCGCCGCAGAGACCGCACGGCCCGGACTCGACGAACTGCAGCACCTTCGTGCGCTGGGTCTCGCTCTGCGAGTCGGCGAGGGTGTGCATCACGAACTGCCGCGCGCTCCAGAACCGCCCCTTGTACGGCTTCGCGACCCGGTCCCGCTTCGGGTGCACCTGCACGACGGGCTGCTCCTCGGTGAAGAGCAGCCAGTCGCGGTCCTCCCGCGGCAGGTCACGCCACGGCCGGTCGATGTCGTAGCCGAGCACGGCGGTCACGTCCCGCAGGTTCTTGCCCTGCCAGGCGCCCGGCCACGCGGTGATCGCGCCGTCGCGGATGCTCAGCGAGGGGTCGTGCACGGCCGAGGCCTCGGTCACCTCGTGCGCGACACCGAGCCCGTGGCACCGCGGGCAGGCGCCGGCGACCGTGTTCGGGGAGAACGAGTCCGATTCGAGCCGCTCGGCACCCGGCGGGTACGTCCCCGCACGCGAGAACAGCATCCGCATCGAGTTCGACAGCGTCGTCAGGGTGCCGACGGTGGAGCGGGAGCTCGGAGCACCCCGTCGCTGCTGCAGCGCGACCGCCGGCGGCAGCCCCGTGATCGAGTCGACGTGCGGGGTCGACCCCTGCGCGATGAGCCGGCGGGCGTAGGGCGCGACGGACTCCAGGAACCGACGCTGCGCCTCGGCGAACACCGTCCCGAAGGCGAGCGACGACTTCCCCGACCCGGACACCCCGGTGAACGCGACGATCCGGTCGCGCGGGATGTCCACGTCGACGTCCCGCAGGTTGTTCTCGCGGGCACCGCGGACGCGGATGAAGTCGTCCGGTCCGGGGGTGTCGTGGGGCGCGGTCGAGCGGGGAGTGGGCATCTGATCGATCGTAGGCGCGGCCGCTGGGCGGTCGCGGTCGCGGTCGCGGGGCGTGGGGCCTGGCGGGGCGGGGCGTGGGCGTGGGTTTCGGGCAGGGGGCGGGTGCGGGTCCGTGCGCGTCTGCGTGTGCGTGTGCGTGTTCTTTCCCATCGTGTGTGGGATGGGAAGCTGTTTCGCGCGTAGGTGGTCAGAACGAATGGCTTCCCATGCGCGGAATGTCTCACCACGTGCGGGATGTCAGGCGGTGTCGCGGTGACGCGGTGACGGTCCGTTGTGCCGGTGGGACGACGGGCGCGGTCGGGCGGGGCTCGGGAGGACCGGTGGGCGCGCGGTGCTGACGGTCTTGGTTCGTGGGGGCCGGGTTTCGGGAACCAGGACCGTCACGGCGTGCTGCTGGTCCCGCGGTGCGCCGGGTCCGGGCGGGTGTTCCTTCCCATCGCCCGTGAGATGGAAAGGTAATTCGCGCGTAGGTGGCCGGAACATCGGGCTTCCTACGCGCGGAACGTCACACCATGCGCGGAACGACCACCCATGCGCGGAACAGCACCCGCGAACCACACTCGGGGCGTGCAGAAGGGCCGCCCTGGTTGCCCGGGGCGGCCCTTCGCGGTGGTGCGGGGTGTTAC
>NZ_MJGO01000004.1 GCF_001864895.1 Curtobacterium sp. MCBA15_009 | reverse complement strand
AGGTGTGGGAAATAATTGTGTTGTCAAGTCTTCGGCTTATTAGTACCGGTCAGCTCCACGGGTCGTTAGTCCCCGCTTCCACATCCGGCCTATCAACCCAGTAGTCTGCTGGGAGCCTCTCACACTCAAGGTGCATGGAAATCTCATCTCGAAGACGGCTTCCCGCTTAGATGCTTTCAGCGGTTATCCGGTCCGAACGTAGCTAATCAGCGGTGCCCTTGGCAGAACAACTGACACACCAGAGGTTCGTCCATCCCGGTCCTCTCGTACTAGGGATAGATCTTCTCAAATTTCCAACGCGCGCAGCGGATAGGGACCGAACTGTCTCACGACGTTCTAAACCCAGCTCGCGTACCGCTTTAATGGGCGAACAGCCCAACCCTTGGGACCTACTCCAGCCCCAGGATGCGACGAGCCGACATCGAGGTGCCAAACCATGCCGTCGATATGGACTCTTGGGCAAGATCAGCCTGTTATCCCCGAGGTACCTTTTATCCGTTGAGCGACAGCGCTTCCACAAGCCACTGCCGGATCACTAGTCCCGACTTTCGTCCCTGCTCGACCTGTCAGTCTCACAGTCAAGCTCCCTTGTGCACTTACACTCGCCACCTGATTGCCAACCAGGTTGAGGGAACCTTTGGGCGCCTCCGTTACTCTTTGGGAGGCAACCGCCCCAGTTAAACTACCCATCAGGCACTGTCCATGAACCCGATCAGGGTCCTACGTTAGACATCCAAAGTGACCAGAGTGGTATTTCAACAATGACTCCACGAACACTAGCGTGCCCGCTTCACAGTCTCCCACCTATCCTACACAAGCCACTCCGAACACCAATACCAAACTGTAGTAAAGGTCACGGGGTCTTTCCGTCCTGCTGCGCGTAACGAGCATCTTTACTCGTAGTGCAATTTCGCCGAGTTCGCGGTTGAGACAGCTGGGAAGTCGTTACGCCATTCGTGCAGGTCGGAACTTACCCGACAAGGAATTTCGCTACCTTAGGATGGTTATAGTTACCACCGCCGTTTACTGGGGCTTAAATTCAGAGCTTCGCCCAAAGGCTAACCCTTCCTCTTAACCTTCCAGCACCGGGCAGGCGTCAGTCCGTATACATCGTCTTGCGACTTCGCACGGACCTGTGTTTTTAGTAAACAGTCGCTTCCCACTGGTCTCTGCGGCCTTCAACGCTCACGGAGTAAATCCGGTCACGCGTCCGGCCCCCCTTCTCCCGAAGTTACGGGGGCATTTTGCCGAGTTCCTTAACCACGATTCTCTCGATCTCCTTGGTATTCTCTACCTGACCACCTGAGTCGGTTTCGGGTACGGGCGGCTGCAACCTCGCGTCGATGCTTTTCTCGGCAGCATAGGATCACTGATTTCCCCTTACGGGTACGCGTCGGATCTCAGGCGTACAGACGACGGATTTGCCTATCGTCAGCCCTACATCCTTACACCAGGTTCACCTTACGGATACCATCGCCTGGCTCAGCTACCTTCCTGCGTCACACCTGTTCATACGCTAACCGCACCAGCATGGGGTCGAGCGTTAGACCGGACACCATCACCCCGAAGGGATCCGGATGCGCCGGGTTAGGACTCTTAGCACCACTGGATTAGCTTGGGCGGTTGTTCGCCGGTACGGGAATATCAACCCGTTGTCCATCGACTACGCCTGTCGGCCTCGCCTTAGGTCCCGACTTACCCAGGGCGGATTAACCTGGCCCTGGAACCCTTGGTCTTTCGGAGGACGGGTTTCTCACCCGTCTTTCGCTACTCATGCCTGCATTCTCACTCGTGTAGCGTCCACGGCTGGATCACTCCGCCGCTTCACTCGCCACACGACGCTCTCCTACCACTCCGCACGACTGAACCACGAAGGCTTGTCTATAGTGCGAAATCTACAACTTCGGTGGTGTGCTTGAGCCCCGTTACATTGTCGGCGCGGAATCACTTGACCAGTGAGCTATTACGCACTCTTTCAAGGGTGGCTGCTTCTAAGCCAACCTCCTGGTTGTCTATGCAACTCCACATCCTTTCCCACTTAGCACACGCTTAGGGACCTTAGTTGGTAGTCTGGGTTGTTTCCCTCTCGACGATGAAGCTTATCCCCCACCGTCTCACTGCTGCGCTCTCACTCACCGGCATTCGGAGTTTGGCTGACGTCAGTAACCTGTTGAGGCCCATCGGCCATCCAGTAGCTCTACCTCCGGCGAGAAACACGCAACGCTGCACCTAAATGCATTTCGGAGAGAACCAGCTATCACGAAGTTTGATTGGCCTTTCACCCCTATCCACAGCTCATCCCCTCCATTTTCAACTGAAGTGGGTTCGGTCCTCCACGACGTCTTACCGTCGCTTCAACCTGGCCATGGATAGATCACTTCGCTTCGGGTCTAGAACATGCGACTCAAACGCCCTATTCAGACTCGCTTTCGCTACGGCTGCCCCTCACGGGTTAACCTCGCCACATATCACTAACTCGCAGGCTCATTCTTCAAAAGGCACGCCGTCACCCCTACAAGGAGGCTCCGACGGTTTGTAAGCAAACGGTTTCAGGTACTATTTCACTCCCCTCCCGGGGTACTTTTCACCTTTCCCTCACGGTACTTGTCCGCTATCGGTCATCTGGGAGTATTTAGGCTTATCAGGTGGTCCTGACAGATTCACACGGGATTTCTCGGGCCCCGTGCTACTTGGGATACACATCCGGCCATAACACCATTTCGTCTACGGGGCTGGCACCCACTACGGCCCGGCTTTCAAACCGGTTCGACTATGATGCGCTGTAACCGCCCCAGTCCGGCAGAACTGAGTGACGTGTCCCACAACCCCGACCATGCAACGCCCGCCGGCTATCACACATGATCGGTTTAGCCTCATCCGCTTTCGCTCGCCACTACTCACGGAATCACATGTTGTTTTCTCTTCCTGTGGGTACTGAGATGTTTCACTTCCCCACGTTCCCTCTACCCGCCCTATATATTCAGGCGGGAGTCACCAGGTCACAAAAGCGCCTGGCGGGGTTTCCCCATTCGGAAATCCTCGGCTCACAGCTCGATTATCAGCTCCCCGAGGCTTATCGCAGATTTCTACGTCCTTCTTCGGCTCCAGATGCCAAGGCATCCACCGTTTGCTCTTAGAAACTTGACCACAAAGATTAAAATTGCGATCGACTCGAACAACAACTCCACCCGAAGGCTTCATCATCGTCACGAGCGATCTAAGATGCTCGCGTCCACTGTGTAGTTCTCAACATACGATCGGCACCAGCACTCCCCCACCCTACGGTGGACTCATCCTGGCCCGACGAAGAACCAGCAACCAGCAAGCGAGAACCTCGCCACCAGTCACGGCTCAACCCCCGACCACACTCGGCCGGGAAGCCTGGTCCCTCAGGACCCAACAACGTGCACCAGCCAGCAGCTCCACCCCGACCCGTTCCCACCCTGCAAGCAAGGTGTACTAAGACCGGAAGCATCACTCCCGACTGCACTGTCAATGTTCCACCCATGAGCTACCCGTCGGACACGTTCGGTCCGAATCGGGCGCCTGGACACCACGAGGGTGCCAGATGCTCCTTAGAAAGGAGGTGATCCAGCCGCACCTTCCGGTACGGCTACCTTGTTACGACTTAGTCCTAATCACCGATCCCACCTTCGACGGCTCCTTCCACAAGGGTTAGGCCACCGGCTTCGGGTGTTACCGACTTTCATGACTTGACGGGCGGTGTGTACAAGGCCCGGGAACGTATTCACCGCAGCGTTGCTGATCTGCGATTACTAGCGACTCCGACTTCATGAGGTCGAGTTGCAGACCTCAATCCGAACTGAGACCGGCTTTTTGGGATTCGCTCCACCTTACGGTATCGCAGCCCTTTGTACCGGCCATTGTAGCATGCGTGAAGCCCAAGACATAAGGGGCATGATGATTTGACGTCATCCCCACCTTCCTCCGAGTTGACCCCGGCAGTCTCCTATGAGTCCCCGGCATAACCCGCTGGCAACATAGAACGAGGGTTGCGCTCGTTGCGGGACTTAACCCAACATCTCACGACACGAGCTGACGACAACCATGCACCACCTGTACACCGACCACAAGGGGGCGACCATCTCTGGCCGTTTCCGGTGTATGTCAAGCCTTGGTAAGGTTCTTCGCGTTGCATCGAATTAATCCGCATGCTCCGCCGCTTGTGCGGGCCCCCGTCAATTCCTTTGAGTTTTAGCCTTGCGGCCGTACTCCCCAGGCGGGGCGCTTAATGCGTTAGCTACGACACAGAAACCGTGGAAAGGTCCCTACATCTAGCGCCCAACGTTTACGGCATGGACTACCAGGGTATCTAATCCTGTTCGCTCCCCATGCTTTCGCTCCTCAGCGTCAGTTACGGCCCAGAGATCTGCCTTCGCCATCGGTGTTCCTCCTGATATCTGCGCATTCCACCGCTACACCAGGAATTCCAATCTCCCCTACCGCACTCTAGTCTGCCCGTACCCACTGCAAGCCCGAGGTTGAGCCTCGGGATTTCACAGCAGACGCGACAAACCGCCTACGAGCTCTTTACGCCCAATAATTCCGGACAACGCTTGCACCCTACGTATTACCGCGGCTGCTGGCACGTAGTTAGCCGGTGCTTTTTCTGCAGGTACCGTCACTTTCGCTTCTTCCCTACTAAAAGAGGTTTACAACCCGAAGGCCGTCATCCCTCACGCGGCGTTGCTGCATCAGGCTTTCGCCCATTGTGCAATATTCCCCACTGCTGCCTCCCGTAGGAGTCTGGGCCGTGTCTCAGTCCCAGTGTGGCCGGTCACCCTCTCAGGCCGGCTACCCGTCGTCGCCTTGGTGAGCCATTACCTCACCAACAAGCTGATAGGCCGCGAGTCCATCCCCAACCAAAAAATCTTTCCACCACCAGACCATGCGGCCGGTGATCGTATCCAGTATTAGACGTCGTTTCCAACGCTTATCCCAGAGTCAGGGGCAGGTTACTCACGTGTTACTCACCCGTTCGCCACTAATCCGCCCAGCAAGCTGGGCATCATCGTTCGACTTGCATGTGTTAAGCACGCCGCCAGCGTTCGTCCTGAGCCAGGATCAAACTCTCCGTAAAAAATTACAACCAACACCCGAAAGCGTCAGCGAGTTGATTCTGACTGTTGACTGTCTACTGACAATCTTCAATCCAAAAGGAATTGC
>NZ_MJGO01000003.1 GCF_001864895.1 Curtobacterium sp. MCBA15_009 | reverse complement strand
GACGACCGCGGCCGTGACGACCGCCGTGACGACCGCGGCCGTGACGACCGCCGCGGGCCCGACGGGCAGCAGAGCCGCGTCTGGCACAACGGCCGTCGCTACGTCGGCGGCACCACGAGCGTGCGCAACAGCGACCGCCCCGGCGCCGCCCGCACCACGCCGAAGCCGAGCGGGGAGCGCGACGGCCACGGCGCGCCGCTCGAGGGCACGCCCGAGCGGCCGATCATCCCGGACTGGGACGCGGCGGACGGGACGGCGTCCGGCGGGGCCGAGCCGGGCCTCCAGGCCGAGGGGGAGCGCCTGCAGAAGGTGATCGCCGCTGCGGGCGTGGCATCCCGACGCGTCGCGGAGAACCTGATCGTCGAGGGCCGCGTGACGGTCAACGGGCAGGTGGTGGACGCCCTCGGGCGTCGCGTCGACCCCGCGACCGACGCGATCGCCGTCGACGGCGTGCCGGTGCAGATCGACTCCTCGCGGCGGTACATCGTGCTCAACAAGCCGACCGGCGTCGTCTCGAGCCTGCAGGACGAGCGCGGCCGCCGCGACCTGACCGAGTTCGTCGACCGCTACGAGGAACGGCTGTTCAACGTCGGTCGCCTCGACGCCGAGACCTCGGGGCTGCTCGTCCTGACGAACGACGGCGACCTGGCCCACGTGCTCGCGCACCCGTCCTTCGGGGTGCAGAAGACCTACATCGCGAAGGTGCACGGCAACGTGAACCCGGCCGTCGTGCAGCGACTGCTCGAGGGCGTGGAACTCGAGGACGGCCCGATCAAGGCCGACCGGGTGAAGTTGCTCGAGTCCTCGCGGGGAGAGTCGCTCGTCGAGATCACCCTGCACTCGGGCCGCAACCGGATCGTCCGTCGCATGCTCGAGGCCGTCGACCACCCGGTGCTCGAACTCGTCCGGCGGTCGTTCGGGCCGCTGCACCTCGGCAGCCTGCCGCCGGGCAAGATGCGCGAGCTCGGCACGGTCGAGGTGGGCAAGCTGCTCGCCACGGTCCGCGACGCGAAGCCGACGGGCCGGGACGACCGCGACGTCGCGCTGGACGACGACGACGAGGACGACGACGAGTCGGCGGACTGACGGGGACGGACACCGCGATCGGTAGGCTTGCCCGGTGACCGACCTGACGCCGCACGACACGGACCGCCGCCTGCGGGGTCCGGTGCGCGTCGTCGGCGCCGGGCTGCTCGGCGCCTCGATCGGCCTCGCGCTGCGCGAGAAGGGGGTGGACGTCGTCCTCGACGACGTGTCGCCCGCCGCGCTGGCGCTCGCCGTGGACTACGGAGCCGGTCGTCGGCCGGCGGTCGGGGACGCCCCGGAGCTCGTCGTCGTGGCCGTGCCGCCGGACGTCGTGGCGACGGTCGTCGCCCGCGAACTCGCGGACCACCCGGACGCGATCGTGACGGACGTCGCGAGCGTGAAGGCCGGTCCGCTGGCGGAGCTCGTCGCCGCGGGTGCGGACGTCAGCCGCTACATCGGGTCCCACCCGATGGCGGGGCGTGAGCGCAGCGGCCCGACGGCGGCGCGCGCCGACCTGTTCGTCGGTCGCCCGTGGGTGATCGCGGGGCACGACGGCATCACCTACCAGCGCGCCGCGGTGGTCGAGGACCTGGCGCTCGACGTCGGCGCGACCGTCGTGCCGATGGAGCCGGCGGCGCACGACCTCGCCGTCGCCTACGTCTCGCACGTGCCGCAGATCGTGTCGACGCTGATGGCCTCGCGGCTGCGCGACGCCCCGGACGGCGCCCTCGGCCTGGCCGGCGGCGGCGTGCGCGACGTGACCCGGGTGGCCGCGAGTGACCCCGGGCTGTGGGTGCAGATCATCGGTGCCAACGCGGCGAACGTCCGGCACGTGCTGGCGGACCTGCGTGACGAACTGACCGGGCTGCTCGGCGCACTCGACGACCCCGCTGCGGCCGGTGCCCCGCGCACCCTCGCCGAGGCGATCGCCGCGGGCAACCGCGGCGTCGAACGGCTGCCGGGCAAGCACGGCACCACCAAGCGCTTCGCCCAGGTCGTCGTCCTGGTGGACGACACACCGGGGCAGATCGCCGCGCTCCTGACGTTCATCGGGGAGATCGGCATCAACCTCGAGGACATGCGCCTCGAGCACTCACCGGGCGCACCGATCGGCATCGTCGAGGTGTCGGTCGTCCCCGAGCAGGAACAACGACTCGTCGAGCAGCTCGAGGGTCGCGGATGGAGGATCGCAGCAGCATGGGCATGATCGACGACGTGGACGCAGCGACGAACGAACCCGGCGCGACCGGCGGACCCGACGGGCCCGACACCGGCCTGCCCACCCCGACGCCCGGCGACGGTGCGCGCGGCGGCGCCGAGGGCGGCCCGCTCGGCGGCCCGGCCGGCCTGGGCGAGCCCGGCGGCGAACCGGGTTCGACGACTGCTCCGGTGCCGTCCGGCCTCGCCGACGGGGCCTACGTGGCGAAGACCGTCATCGCGGTCGACGGTCCGGCCGGCAGCGGCAAGTCGAGCGTGTCCCGCGCGGCGGCGCGCGTGCTGGGCTTCGGCTACCAGGACACCGGAGCCGCGTACCGGGCACTCGCGTGGCACGCCCTGCAGCAGCGGGTCGACCTCGACGACCCGGCGGCGGTCCTGGCGAGCTGGGACACCTTCGACTACGCGATCGGCACCGACCCCGACGACTACTTCGTGAAGGTGGGGGAGACCGACGTCACCGAGGCCATCCGCACCCCCGACGTCACCGGCGCGGTCGCCCACATCGCGAAGCTGCCCGACGTCCGGCACCGCCTCGTGCAGCTGTTCCGCACCGTGATGCGGAAGACCGACGCCCCGGGGATCATCACCGAGGGCCGGGACATCACCACGGTCGTCGCCCCCGACGCCGAGGTCCGGATCCTGCTCACCGCAGACGAGTCCGTTAGGATGGCCCGACGATCGGCAGAGGTCACGACCCAGTCGGCCGCCGAGACCTCCGCAGCGCTCGCTCGTCGTGACGCGGCGGACGCGAAGGTCGTCGACTTCATGAACGCCGCGGACGGCGTCACGACGCTCGACTCCACCGACCTCGACTTCGACCAGACCGTGCAGGCGGTCGTCGACCTGGCCCGCGCGGCCACGCACTGACGCGGACCGGACGGCCTCGGCCGGCCGGTCACGCACCGACGCAGGACCGGACGGCCTCGGCCAGCCGGTCACCGCACCGCACTGACGCACGACCGGACGGCCTCGGCCAGCCGGTCACCCACGGCCGGACCCCCGGCCCCGGCCGGCAACGGCCACCGACACCGCGGCCCCGGCCGCTCGCGAGGAAAACCACCATGGCCCAGCTGGACAACCCGGACAACGACGACTTCCCCGAGTACGACGACGCCCTCGGCGCGCGCCTCGCCGGACTCGACGAGGCAGAGGCCGAGCAGCGCGCCACGGCACTCCGCGCCGGACTCGAGGAGTACGACCTCGAGGACGAGGACCTCGCCCTGCTCGAAGCCGGTCAGATCGGCGAGGACGGCGTCCACTACCTGCCGGCCTACCCGGTGCTCGCCATCGTCGGCCGCCCGAACGTCGGCAAGTCCGCGCTCGTGAACCGCATCCTCGGCCGCCGCGAGGCCGTCGTGCAGGACGTCCCCGGCGTCACGCGCGACCGGGTCAGCTACAAGGCCGAGTGGAACGACAAGCGATTCACGCTCGTCGACACCGGCGGCTGGGAACCCGACGCCCAGGGCATCAACGCCTCGGTCGCCGCGCAGGCCGAGGTCGCCATCGACCTCGCCGACGCCGTGCTCTTCGTCGTCGACGTCACGGTCGGCATCACCGCCACCGACGAGCACGTCGTGAAGATGCTCCGCGGCACCGACCGTCCGGTCATCGTCGTCGCGAACAAGTCCGACGACGACCGCCGCGACCTCGACGCCTACGAGCTGTGGAACCTCGGCCTCGGCGAGCCGCACCCGGTGTCGGCACTGCACGGCCGCGGCGTCGCGGACCTGCTCGACCTCATCATCGCGACGCTGCCGGACACCTCGGCCGTCGCGAAGCAGGAGGTCGGTGGCCCCCGTCGCGTGGCCATCCTCGGCCGTCCGAACGTCGGCAAGAGCTCGCTGCTCAACAAGGCCGCCGGCGAGGAGCGCGTCGTCGTGAACGACCTCGCGGGCACCACCCGCGACCCGGTCGACGAGCAGATCGAGCTCGGTGGCAAGGTCTGGCGCTTCGTCGACACCGCCGGCATCCGCAAGCGCGTGCACCTGCAGCAGGGCGCCGACTTCTACGCGTCGCTCCGCACCACGGCCGCACTCGAGAAGGCCGAGGTCGCCGTCGTCGTCCTCGACGTCACCGAGCCCGTCTCCGTGCAGGACCTGCGGATCATCGACCTCGTCCTCGAGTCGGGCCGCGCGCTCGTCCTGGCCTACAACAAGTGGGACCTGCTCGACGACGAGCGCCGCCGCTACCTGGAGCGCGAGATCGAGCAGGACCTGGCGCACGTCGCCTGGGCGCCGCGCGTGAACATCTCGGCCCGCACCGGCCGCCACCTCGAGAAGCTCGTGCCCGCGCTCGAGACCGCCCTCGACTCGTGGGACACCCGCATCCCGACCGGCAAGGTCAACGCGTTCATCGCCGAGCTCGTGCAGGAGCACCCGCACCCCGTCCGCGGTGGCAAGCAGCCGCGCATCCTGTTCGGGACGCAGGCGTCGAGCCAGCCGCCGACGTTCGTGCTGTTCACGTCGGCCTTCCTCGACCCGCAGTACCGCCGGTTCATCACCCGCCGGCTCCGCGAGGTCTGGGGCTTCTCCGGCACGCCGATCAACGTCAACATGCGAGTGCGCGAGCGCCGGAAGCGCTGACCCGCACAGTCCGCCCAGAACGCGCCCCGGATCCCCGGGGCGCGTTCTGCGTCGCGGTGCTCCCGTCCGTCGGTGCTCCCGTCCGTCGTGCTCCCGTCCGTCGGTGTCGACCGGGAGGCCCGGTGCGGCTCCGCCCCGTCGGTGCGGCACCATGGGAACGTGCGCATCGAGCGGTGGGGGACAGGGCGACGTCGGTTCGCGACGGGTGGCGTCGTGGCAGCGGTCGCGGTCGCGGTCGTCGGCGCGGTGGCGCTCTGGTCGGGCGCTCGGTCCGACGACCAGGAACCCGTCGCCCGCGTCGACACGGTCGACCACGGGACGGCACGGGTCCCGGCCGAGGGCCTCGTGCCGTCGAACGGCCTCGGGGACACCGTGCCGGACTCCGGGGAACAGGCGCGTCCGGTCGACACGTCGCCGGTCGAGCCGTGGTGGCTCCGGGTGCCCCCGGTCGCCGGCGAGGTCGTCGGCGTGGGCGGAGCGGCCAGCGGACACGTCCGCATCGCCCGGCTCGGCGGCGAGGACGCGATCGAGGTCCACGTCGACGGCCTGCGCACCCGGGCCCGGAGCGGCGTCTCGGTCGTCCTGGCAGCGGGGACGGTGCCCGCCGACGGCGACCCCCGGACGGAGATCCCGGGCACGTCCGTCGAACTGGCGCAGTTCCAGGCCTCGGAGCGTGAACTGTCGATCACGGTGGGCGACCCGTGGAGCCTGCCCGAGGAGGTCCGCTCGCTCGTCCTCACCGACACCGCCACCGGCGAGGTCGTCGGCAGCGCGACCCTCGTGCCGGTCGGCTGAGCGCACCGGGGACACCGCCGGGTACGGCACCATGGACTCGTGACCCAGCAGAACGACGGCCTCGGTGCCCGCGCCGATCGTCTCTGGTGCCGTCTGCGGCTCGACCGTCTGGCCGGCGGCCGGCAGGGCGGCTACGTCGTCCGTGAGGACATGCTCGACCACCCGGACACCGTGCGGTCCTTCCGGTGGATCCGGTGGCTGCTCGTCGCCGAGACCATCGTCGGGGTCGCCGCCGTGGTGATCGCCGTGCTGCTCACGCACGCCGGGCAGTCGGTGCCGTGGGCGGTCTGGTTCCGCGCCACCGTCGTCCTGCTCATCACCCTGACGCTCTACGTCTTCGCCTGGCGCGCCCAGCTCGGCTACTACTGGGCGTACCAGCGCATGCGGTTGTTCAGCCGGGTCTTCCCGATCGTGACGCTCGTCGTCGCCGCGATCCCCGGGCTGTACCCGTTCTGGATGGTCATCGAGCAGATCGTGTTCTCCCTGCTCATGGTCGGCATCGGCGACGTGCTCACGTCGGACCACATGCGCACCGCGTTCCCCAAGCCCGCGCGGCAGTAGCGCGCTCGTCCCCAGGCGCCGCACCGCGGGCACCCGCGTCGTCGGGCAGCGCTACGATCGAGGCCACGGGGGTGGACTGTGAAACTCAAGGTGACCATCGCGGACGCGGGGACCGAGCGGGACGTCGTCGTCACCGCGGACGTCACGGCGACGATCGGCAGCGTCGCGGAACGGCTGGTCGGTGGCCAGGGCGTGCAGACGGGCGTGCCGCTGACCCTGCGGGTCTGGCTGCCCGACCGCCCGCAGGCACGACTGCTCAACCCGTCGGCGAGCGTGCACGAGTCCTCGCTCCGCTCCGGGTGCCGGGTGCAGGTCGTCCCCGCCACCGACCGCCGCCGCGGCGACGACGTCGAGGACGCCCCCGCCGCCGTCGTGCAGGTGCTCTCCGGGCCCGAGGCGGGCAACGAGTACACGCTGTCCCAGGGCGTCAACCTGATCGGGCGGGACGCGATGGCCCAGGTCTACCTGGCCGACGACGACCAGGTGTCGCGCCGGCACGCCTCGGTGACGGTGGGCGAGACGATCGAGGTCGTGGACCTGAACTCCGCGAACGGCGTCGCCGTCGACGGCCGGCTGATCGCGCGTTCCTTCGTCGGGCCGGACGCCGTCGTCCAGGTCGGCGGCTCCACCCTGCGGATCCTCCCGCTGTCCACGTCACCCCTGCCGGTCGCGCCGGGTGCGGCCGGGGCGGACCACACCGAGTTCTCCCGTTCGCCGCGCGTCGACCCCGCGCACCGCGGCAAGGACTTCACCCTGCCGGAGATCCCGGTGCCCGGCGAGAAGCCGCGGCTGCCCGTCATCGCGATCCTCGCGCCGATCATCCTCGGCGGCGTGCTCTTCCTCGTCACGAAGCAGCCGTACACGCTCATCTTCATCGCGCTGTCCCCGATCATCATGATCGGCACCTGGATCGACCAGCGCGTGCAGAACCGACGGCGCAAGCGCGACGAACGGCAGCGGTTCGAGGAGTCTCTCGAGGACACCGGTGCCCGGCTCGCCGCCGCCCGCGCGCAGGAGGTCGAGGCGCGCGTGGCGGAGTCACCGGCACCCTCGGTCGTCACCGCCGCCATGCGCGACCGCTCCGAGCTGCTCTGGACCCGCAAGCCCGAGCACACGACCTTCCTCGAGGTGCGCTTCGGCGCGGGGGAGCAGCCGTCCCGCTCCACCGTGGTGATGCCGTCGAAGAACTCCGGCAGCGTCGACGACTGGAACCGGGCCGAGGCGCTCGCCGACGAGTACGCGACCGTTGGACCCGTCCCCGTCGTCGAGACCTTCGAGCGTGCCGGGGCCATCGGCGTCGCCGGCACCGGTCTGGTCGCCGACGACGTCGCCCGGTCGCTCGTGGTCCAGCTCGTCGGCCTGCACAGCCCGGCCGACCTCGTCGTCACCGCCTTCGCCGGCGGCACCACGACCGACCAGTGGGCGTGGCTGAAGTGGCTGCCCCACGTGGACTCGCCCTACAGCCCGCTGCGCTCCGCCGGGCTGGTCCGCGACTTCGCGGGCGCGTCGACCCTGCTCGCCGAACTCGAGGGCCTCGTCGCCACCCGTCGCGCCGCCGGCGTCGGTCGCGGCGAGCACGTGCGGTCGCGCATCGACGAGAGCCGTGCGCTCGACGAGGAGCACGGCGAGTCCGTCGACCGCCTGCCGGCGACCCCGGCCGTCGTCGTCCTCGTCACGGCCGAGGCCCCGGCGGACCGCGCGCGCCTCGTCGCCCTGGCGGAAGAGGGCCCCGACTACGGCGTCCACCTGCTGTGGTTGGCCTCGACCCTCAGCGCGCTGCCCGTGGTCTGCCGCACGTACGTCTCCCTCGACCGCGCCTCGGGCACGGCGACCGTCGGCTTCGTCCGCTCCGGGCAGTCCGTCGTGCTCGACGAGCTCGACCGAGTCGACAGCATCGAGGCCGCCACCGTCGCACGGTCGATCGCGCCGGTGCAGGACTCGGGTGCCCGGGTGCTCGACGAGACCGACCTGCCGCACAGCGTCGCCTTCGTCGACCTGTACGAGGGCGACGTCGCCGGCGACGCCGGAGCAGTCGTCAGCCGGTGGGCGAAGAACGACAGCCTGACGGCCGACTGGGTCCCCGGTGCCGGTCGCGAGTCGGGCGGCATCCGCGCCGTCGTCGGGCAGGGACCGAGCGAACCGCTCGCCCTCGACCTGCGCGCCCACGGCCCGCACGCGCTCGTCGGCGGCACCACCGGTTCGGGCAAGAGCGAGTTCCTGCAGACCTGGATCATGGGCATGGCGGCGGAGTACTCGCCGGACCGCGTCACGTTCCTGCTCGTCGACTACAAGGGCGGCGCCGCCTTCGCGGAGTGCGTCGGGCTGCCGCACACCGTCGGCCTCGTCACCGACCTCAACCAGCACCTGGTCCGCCGGGCGCTGACCTCGCTCCGCGCCGAGCTCCGGTACCGCGAGCACCTGCTCAACGAGCGCGGTGCGAAGGACCTCGTGACGCTCGAGCAGCGCGGCGACCAGGCGGCTCCGCCCGCGCTCGTCATCGTCATCGACGAGTTCGCGGCGCTCGCGTCCGAGATCCCGGAGTTCATCGACGGGGTCATCGACGTCGCCCAGCGCGGACGCTCCCTCGGGCTGCACCTGGTCATGGCGACGCAGCGGCCGAGCGGCGTCATCAAGGACTCCCTGCGGGCGAACACCAACCTGCGCATCGCGCTCCGCGTGGCCGACCCCGTCGACAGCGAGGACGTCCTCGGGGTGTCCGACGCCGCCTTCTTCGACCCGGGCACCCCGGGCCGAGCCGCGGCGAAGATCGGCCCCGGGCGGGTGCTCGACTTCCAGACCGCCTACCTGGGCGGCAGGTCCGACGACGTCGTGCACGAACCCGACGTCGAGGTGCAGGAGTTCCCGTTCGGCCCCGGCACGGTGTGGCCGAGCGCGCCGCGCGCCCCGCGCGACTCGAAGCGCGCGAAGGACATCGAACGGCTCGCCGCCACGATCACCCGGGCTGCCGACGACCGGGCGCTCGCCGTGCCCCGCAAGCCGTGGCTCGACCAGCTGCCGGACACGATCGACCTCGGGGCGCTGCCCGCGTCGACCGGTTCGACGCTCGTCGTCGGCACCGTCGACGTCCCGGAGTCGCAGCAGCAGACGCCCTTCGGCATCGACCTCGACCTGATCGGCAACCTGGCGGTGCTCGGGGCCGGTGGCGCGGGCAAGTCGGCTGCGCTGCGGGCGGTCGCCGTCGCAGCCTCGGCCGTGGCCGACCGCTTCCCCGTGCAGATCACCGGGCTCGACTTCGGCGGCGGCGGCCTCAGCATGCTCGAGGCCCTGCCCACGGTGGGGACCGTCATCAGCGGGCCGGACGACGAACGCATCACGCGCCTCCTGGCCGACCTCGAGGCGACCGTCTCGGACCGTTCCGCGCGCTTCGCGGCCGCGCGCGCCGCGAACATCAGCGAGTACCGGGCGGTCACCGGCGTCGCGGAGCCGCGCATCCTGGTGCTCGTCGACGGCATGGGCGCGTTCCGCAACGAGTACGAGTTCCGCCCCGGATCGCAGCAGGTCTTCGACCAGGTCGTCGCCGTCGCCGCCACCGGGCGTGCGCTCGGCGTGCACCTGGTGATGTCCGCCGACCGGATGGGGGCGTTCCCCTCGAACCTGCAGGCCGCCATCGGCGAGCGGATCGTCCTCCGCCTGGCGAGCGAACTCGAGTACATCGCGGCGGACGTCCCCGCCGACGTGCTCGAGGACGCCGTCGCCGGCCGGGGGCTCGTCGACGACCACGAGGTCCAGCTCGCCGTGCCCGCCGGCAGCGCGGACCTGGTCGTGCAGGACGCCGCCGTGTCGTCGCTCGCCACCGCACTCGTCGCCCGCGGCGTCGCCGTCGCGCCGCCGATCCGTCGCCTGCCCGCCGTCGTGGACCAGGCGTCCCTGCCGGCGTCGGTCGGCGGTCGGCCGACCATCGGCCTGGCAGACGACACCCTCGCGCCCATCGGCATCCCGGGCGACGGCCTGTTCGTCGTGACCGGCCCCTTCGGATCCGGGCGTTCCACGACCATGCAGACCCTCATCCGGTCGGTCCGCCAGACCTGGCCCGAGCGACCTGCGCACCTCATCGTCGGACGCCGGTCGGTCCTGCGGGACGCCACGGCCTGGGCGTCGGCATCCACCGACGGATCCTCGGCCGAGACCCTGGCGTCGGAGCTCGCGACGCGGCTCGAGAGCGCCACGCCCTTCGACGACGCCGAACCGATCATCGTCATCGAGAACGTCGGGGACTTCGAAGGGCTGCCCGCCGAGGGCCAGGTGGCGCGGCTCATCAAGGCCGCGCGTCGCGCCGGCGTCTTCGTGCTCGCCGAGGCGGACACCGTGACGGCACCGAGCGCGTGGCAGCTCTTCGGCGAGCTGAAGACCGCGCGCGCCGGCATCGCCCTGCAACCCGAGGAGACCGACGGACTGACGCTGTTCCGCACCGCGTTCCCGCGGGTGACCCGCTCGGACTTCCCGGTCGGTCGAGGGATCATGGTGGACTCGGGGCGGATCACCCGGGTACAAGTCGCTCACACAGTCGAAGCGAAGGTGACCCGCTAACAGGGGGTAGACATCTCACGCGCGAGGTTTTATCACGTGGTGGTACGGTGGGCGTAGTCGCCGGAGGGGCTGGCGACACCGACCACCGTGAAGGGGTGCAACCGTGGCGAACATCAACGTCTCGTACCAGGAGCTCAACAGCAACGCCGACCGGCTCGTCGCCGGCCGTGACGAGATCAACGCGACCCTGTACAAGCTGCAGGCGCAGATCGCCTCGCTGACCCAGGCGGGGTTCCAGACGGACCGCTCCTCGGGTGCGTACAACGAGGCCTACCAGCGCTTCACCACCGGCGCGCAGAACACCATCGGCGGGCTGAACGACCTGGCGCAGTTCCTGCGCACCACCGCCCACACGCTGGGCGACGTCGACCAGCAGCTCGCGTCGAAGCTCGGTCGCTGAGCGGAGAGATCTGACATCGGGAGGCCGATGCCGCAGCAGTGCGGCGTCGGCCCTCCCTGTCATGGGGGTGACGGGTGAGCGGCAAGCTCAAGATCTCGTACGACGCGCTGGACGCGCTGTCGACGAAGGTGACAGCAGCGGGGGACGACATCGAGATCGGATCGAAGATCGAGGGCGGTCAGGGGAACGCCGAGCTGGGATCTGACGTCGTGTCGGGTGCCCTGCGCGACGCCACGGCGCAGCAGGTCCAGCGGTCGAAGATCGCTGCCGACAGCATCCGCGACGCCGGCAAGTTCCCGACGTCGGTGAAGCGGTCGTACGCCGACGCCGATGCCGCCCAGGCACAGGCGGCCGGCAAGTGAGCTGGTCGGAGGCGGACCCCGGTCAGGGCAGTCCGGCCGGTATCCAGGGCGTCGCAGCGCTGCGCACCGCGCGTGCCGCCAAGGTTCGTGATGCCCAGCGCACCATCCAGTCCGTGGCGTCGCAGTCCGGCGTCGACTGGGAGGCAGCGAGCCAGCGGTCCTTCGCGGCGGAGCTCTCGAAGAAGGCGGCTGACATCGAGCTCGTGGCGACCGGCCTCGAGAAGCAGGCGACGGCGCTCACGACGTACGCCGGTGCGCTGACGCAGATCAAGGACCGGCAGGTCGTGCTCGAGACGCGTCGCGCGACGGCGGAGCAGGACTTGGCGTCGGCGCGCGCGAAGATGCCGTTCCCTGAGCTGTTCCCCCAAACGACCTCGCCGCTGCTGACCGGCAAGCCCGCTCCGGACGACGAAGCTGCGAAGGCTGACCTCGCCAAGCAGAAGGCCAAGGCGCAGGGGCTGATCGACGATGCACAGAGCGACCTCCGTGCGATCGACGCCGAATGGGACACCCTCGTCTCCGATCGCCGCCGTATCGACGCGACCTGCGCGGCCGCGCTGCAGAACCAGGACGTCCTCGGCGGACTGAGCAACTTCTCGGGAGTCGACGTCGCCAGCAAGTCGCCCGACGACCTGTTGGCGCTGCTGGTCGGGCTGTCCGCGACCGACCGCGAGATGCTCCTCGCCGACAACCCCGACCTGGCGAAGAAGATCGCGGCTGCGTCGCCCGAGGCCGTGGCCGCGTGGTGGACCGCGATCGGTGACCCGGCCGACCCGACTGGGTTCAGCGAACAGCAGCAGTGGTTCCTCGCCACCATGCCGGTGACGATGGGAGCGCTCGACGGACTGGCACCGCAGGCACGTGTGGCGGCGAACAAGACGAACGCGCAGGACCGGCTCGATGCCGACCAGACCGAGCTCTACTCGGTGATGGTGACCATCGCTGCGCTCGAGGGCCACGTCAGCACCCGTGCCCTCGAGAAGCGTCGGGCCGAACTCGAAGCCGAGATCGCTTACCTCAAGGATGCCGTCGGAGACAGCCCGACGAGGCAGCTGTACCTGTACGACCCCGATCGGTCCCGCATCATCGAGATGGAGGGGACGATCACCGACCAGACGAAGCACGTCGTCACGTACACGCCGGGTACGTTCGCCGACCTGGCCAAGTTCTACGACGGCTCGACGCAGGCGATCGCATCCTCCATCGTCGCGGGCCACCCCGATACCGTCGTGTTCGTGTACAAGGACGGTCGGTACCCGGGGGAGTACGGACAGAAGAGCGACATGGACCTCACCAAGATCTTCGAGGCCAACGACGAAGAGTTCGCCCTGCAGTCCGGGAAGCAGCTCGCGTCGTTCGAACAGGGGTTGAACGCGAGCAGCCCGATCGTCCGCGCGGCAGAGTCGACTGCGATCGCACACAGTTGGGGGCTGGCGAACGTCACGTCCGCCGAGGTCGCCGGTGCGCACTGGGACAACGTCGTGTCGCTCGCGGGTGCCGGCATGCCCGAGCAGTGGTCCCCGGACCCGTCGACGAACTACGTCCACGAGAGCTACCCCGACCTGCTGTGGGAAGCCCAGTTGACGGGGAAGGTGTGGGACGGCCGGAACCCCGGCACCTCGGACGCCTTCGAACAGCACTTCTACGCCGGACCCGAGTCCTTCATCAAGACGGGTTCGGTGATGGGAGTGGACTACGCCTACCCCGATCAGGGTGTGCTGTTGGACAACCACAACCTGATCGCGTCCAACGCGCGAGAGAATCGAGCCGTGCTGGACCACATCGACAAAGTCATCTACGGGGTGCGATGAACCGCTCACGCAAGCTCATCGCACCGATCGTGTTCCTGACTCTCCTGACGGGATGTTCGACCATGGACAACAACCGACCCGAAGCTCCTTCCGAACCGGCGACCCCGAGCGCCTCGCCCGAGGTCGAGATCCGTGCGGCGAAGGCGCGGACGCAACGCGTCGAGCTCGAGATCGCCGAGGTCGTACCCGACCGATCGAGTGTTCGTCAGCAGGAGAAGGGGGCGCTCTTCCCGTGTGGTAAGCGCCAGCGTCAGTGGTCGGGAGGCACGAACGTCGTGACGACCGACGAGCCCGACATGGACGCGGTCGTCGCGGCTGTCGAGAAGGCGTGGAGCGACCGGTCGGGCTGGACGATCGACAAGCGTGAAGACACGGTGGGACTCGCGACGATCGACATCTCGACCAGTGACGGGGAAGGCTACCTGATCTCACGAGGGACCGAAGCGAAGACTGTGCACATCCGGTCGTCGTCGTCGTGCTTCGCCGTGCCGGAGATCTTCTCGGGCGGTGGCACCTGGTGATCGCGAGTCGACTCCGGGCAGCCCGACAGGGCGTGATGGCCATGGAGGAGCGACGTGTCGAGCGGGTCGACATGAGGCGAGGGACGACGATCGCGCTGGCCGCCTCGACGATGGCTCTGGGACCACAATCGTCATAGTGACCGCCACTGATGCTGACCAGCGTGAAGACGACGTCGCCGCTTCCAGCAGTGATCTCCTCAAGTCGGCTTATTCGGTGAACGAATGGAAGCCCACCGCAGGGGTTCGAGTCGTAGTCGAGGACTACGACGGTCCACCGCTCGGGCGACCCCTGGATCGTGCTGGGTGGGAGCTCGTGGGATGGGACCAATCGGTCACCGGAACGGTCTTCCTCGGTGCCGCCGAGATGGGGAGGCAGTTCGGTCAGTGGCCAGCGGCGGCCTCGTGGACGTCCCGCTGGCTCACGATGCGAAGCCCCTCGAGAAGTCCGCGCAGGTCCGCAGAACGGCGAGCAGCGAACTGCCCTTGGTTCGTCGGAAGACCTGTGACGCCATTCGAGTCGGCTCCATGACGTCGAGCATCCATCGACCGCTACCGACGACGACCAACTTCGGACAGAACATGCGACTCAGACTCATCGCGCCGATCGTCCTCGTGGCCTTGCTGACGGGCTGCTCGGCACCGGGCAACGATCGACCCGCAGCCGGCGAGCCCGCAGCACCCACCGCGTCGCCCGAAGTCGTCATCGGCAAGGCGAAGGCGGAGACCCAGCGCACGGAACGGGAGATCGCGGAGGCCGTCCCCGACCGATCACGTGTCCGGCAGCAGGAGAAGGGCACGCTCTTCCCCTGCGGCGAACACCAGCGTCAGTGGGTCGGTGCCACGATCGTCGTCACGAGCGGGGAGCCCGACATGCATACTGTCGTCGCGGCGGTCGAGGATGCGTGGCGCGGCAAGTCGGGGTGGGATCTCGAGAAGCGTCGGGATTCCGATGGACTCGCGACGATCGACCTCTCGGCTGATGACGGGGAGGGGTACCTGGTCTCACTCGGGACCGAACCGAACACCGTGCACATCTTGTCCTCGTCGCCGTGCTTCGCGGTGCCCGAGGTGTTCTTCGGGGGTGGCTCGTGGTGACCGCGCGTCCCCGCCTGCTGCTCGGCGCCACCGGTGCTGTCAGCGCGATGGTCGTCCTGCTGAGCGGTTGTGCCCTGGTGCGTGGGCCGGTGGAGGACCCGGAGGTCAGTACGGCCCAGGCCAAGAAGTCCGCGCAGGACGCCGAAGAGTCGATCATCGATCTGATCCCGCCGTCCGATGTGGTGGCGACGCACCAGATCGAGACTGCATCCTTCCTGAGTTGCTCGACCGGCTTCCTGTGGTCCGGGAACATCCAGGCGACGCTCGCCGAGGGCACCGACGCCGAGCGGGTCCTGCGGGGCATGGGTGCGGCGGCGCGACGCGAGCAGTTGGACGTCAGTCATGATCGGACGTCCGTCGGGTCGCTGCGGTACGCGTTCGTCGACCGGCAGGGTGTGCGACTGTTGGCGTCCGTCTGGGACGACGGCCGGAAGATCGACGTCAATTCGTTCTCGGCGTGCTTCAGGGTTCCGGACGACTGGGTGCCACCATCGAGCTACTGACGGTGACGATGCGAACGTGTACGGAAGGGGGGAGCCGATGGAGTCCGGTGAAGAGTCGTCCGCTGCGCGGGGGCGTGTGCAGCACTGGAAGATCCTCGTCCCGGCAGCGCTGACGGTCGTCAGTGCTCTGGTGGCGTACCTGTCACTGGAAGGCGTGTCCCACGGGAGACCGGGGTGGGCGATCTTCTGGTCGCTCGTGATGGTGTTCTCAGCGCTCGGGACGCTGATGGGGATCGCTGACGTGACGGATGCGAGCCGTCTCGTTCGTGTGCTCGGCATCGTCGCCGTCCTGTTCGCTGGCGTCCTGCTCGCTTTCGAGGTCCTCCTGCTGGTCGTCGTCGTGATGGTGACCGTCGCGAACTCCGGTGGTGCCTGATGCGCGCTCGAACGATCGCGGTCGCCACAGCCGCCGCGGTCGGGCTGCTGCTGGCCGGTTGTGCGCACGCCGACCCACTGCCCGCTGACCCGGATGAGCGCCTCGCCGTCGTGAAGGCGACCGTGCAGCGTGCCGAGCTGCGGACGATCCACGCGCTGCCGTCCACGCAGGTCGGGTCGGTGCGACAGCTGTCGACCGGATCGTTCCTCGACTGCTCCTCCGGCGTGCGGTGGAGCGGCAACATCCGAGCGACCCTGAGCGAGGGGGTGGACGCGACGGCTGCGCAGCAGCGCATCGCCGAGACGTTCGCCACGAGGGACGGCTACGACGTCAGCGAGGACCCGTTGCGGCGCGGCGACGTCCGGGTCCAGATCATCGACCCGGACGGGGTGCAGCTCCTGGTGACCATCTGGGACGACGGCACGGTGATCGACGTCATCTCCGGCTCCGCCTGCTTCGGGTTGCCGCAGGACTTCGACCTGCCGTACGAGTACTGACGCTGGCGGATCCCCAGCGCCGTGCCCTGACCCGGCTCAGGCCACCGTCGCCAACGCGAACGGCAGCACGGCCGACGCACCCGCGCGACGGAGCTCCCGCCCCGCCACGGTCATCGTCCACCGGCTGTCGACCAGGTCGTCCACGAGCAGCACCGGGCCCTCGTGGGCCTGCAGAGCGGCGGCGAGCGACGGGTCCACCGTGAAGGTGTCCCACACGCCGGACAGTCGGTACGCGCTGTTCGTCGCGCCGTCCCCGCGGGGCGTGCCGCCGTTCCGGCCGAGCGTGCCGAGGAACTGCAGCCGGCCGATCGTGGACAGCGCCTGCGCGAGCGACCCGACGAGTTCGGGCCGTGACCGCGAGGACATCGCCACGACACCGGTCGGCCGGGTCTCCCACGGCCAGTCCTTCAGCGCACGGACGCAGCCCTCGACGAGTTCCCGCGACACGGGCGCATCCGGCACACCCGACCCGAACAGTGCCCGCAGTGGCCCACCCCAGCCGAGGTCGGTCAGACGCGCCACAGCTCGGCCGGGCTGCACGAGTTCGTCGGGGCCGATCTTGCCGCGGACCGCGACGCCGAGCGAGGCCATACCGGAGGGCCACTGCGCACGCGGGGCGACCTCGACGCCGACCTTGTCGAGGGCGGCGGCGGCACCGGTCGAGTCGGAGTCGGAGACGTCGGTCGGGAACCAGGCGCCCGCGCAGTTGTCGCACCGGCCGCAGGGCTCTGCGGAGGGGTCGTCGAGGTCCTGCTGCAGCAGCTGCATGCGGCAGGCAGAGGTGGCCTCGTAGTCGAGCATCGACGCGGCCTCGGCGGCACGGGCCGCGGCGACGCGTTCGTACCGGGGTGCGTCGTACTGCCAGGGCTGCCCGGTCGCGACCCAGCCGCCGGTGACCCGTCGGACGGCACCGTCGACGTCGAGCACCTTGAGCAGGAGTTCGAGGGTGGAGCGCTTGATGTCGACCAGGCCTTCGAGGGCGACGGTCGACATCGCGGTGTCGGTCGACAGGGCGTCGAGCACGGCGGCCGCGCGGGCTTCGGTCGGCATCGAGGCGCTGGCGAAGTACTGCCAGATCTCGCGGTCCTCGCGCCCGGGCAGCAGCAGGACGTCGGCGTTGTCGGTGGCGCGGCCGGCGCGACCGATCTGCTGGTAGTACGCCACGGGCGACGACGGTGCGCCGACGTGCACGACGAAGCCGAGGTCAGGCTTGTCGAAGCCCATGCCGAGCGCACTGGTGGCGACGAGGGCCTTCAATTCGTTGCCCTTGAGCTGCTGCTCGAGCTGCTCCCGCTCGTCGGTGTCGGTGCGCCCCGTGTAGGCGCGGACGGCGTACCCGTTGTCACGCAGCAGCCGCGCGATGTCCTCGGCCGCCGAGACCGTGAGCGTGTAGATGATGCCGCTGCCGGGCAGGTCGCCGAGGTGGGCGAGGAGCCACCCGAGTCGCTGCCGGGCGTCGGGCAGCGTCAGCACGCCGAGGCGAAGGGACGCTCGCGCGAGCGACCCGCGGATCGTGAAGACCGGGTCGGCGGGACCGGCGGTGAGCTGCTCGGCGACGTCCTCGACCACGCGCTCGTTCGCGGTCGCCGTGGTGGCCAGCACGGGGACGCCGTGGGGGAGCGAGCGGATGAGCTCGGCCAGCCGCCGGTAGTCCGGTCGGAAGTCGTGGCCCCAGTCCGAGATGCAGTGCGCTTCGTCGACCACGAGCATGCCCATCCGGGCGATGAGGGTCGGCATCTGCTCGTCGCGGAACTTCGGGTTGTTGAGGCGTTCGGGGGAGACGAGGAGCACGTCGACCTCGTCACGGGCGAGCGCCGCCTGGGTCTCGCCCCACTCGTGCGCGTTCGCCGAGTTGATCGACACCGCTCGGACGCCGGCCCGGGCTGCCGCCGCCACCTGGTCGCGCATCAGGGCGAGCAGCGGCGACACCAGGACCGTCGGGCCGCCACCACGGCGACGGAGCAGCAGGGTCGCGAGGAAGTACACGGCGGACTTGCCCCACCCGGTGCGCTGCACGACGAGGGCGCGCTGCCGGTGCTCGACCAGGGCGGAGATCGCCTCGAGCTGGCCGGGGTGGAACACGGCGTCGGGCCGGCCGGTCAGGGCAGCGAGGGCCTGCTGTGCCTCGGCGGCGATGTCCGCGGACGGTGCGACGGCGGACGGAGCGGGGGAACCGAGACCAGACATGCCCCCATGCTGTCAGCAGCGACCGACGAAACCCCGCCCGGGCGCCTCACTGGTAGGTGATCAGCGACGGTGTCGGGGTCACCTCGGACATGGTCTGCGACGGGGTCAGCATGGGCGTGTCCTCGTCGTAGAAGTTCTTCCAGCCCCAGTGCAAGCCCTTCGGCGCGCCGGCGTGCAGGGCCTTCCACGTCGCCTGCTTGTCCGGCTGCGAGCCCTGCCCGTCGACGTGCACGAGCATGTCGAGCTCCGGGTGGGTCTCGAGCGCATCGCGGTCCTGGATCATCGACAGCCGGAACTGGTGCAGCACCAGGGCCTTCGGCGGCAGACCTTCCTTGCGCACGAGCGCAGCCAGCCACGAGGAGACCTCGTTCACCTCGGACGCCGACACGCTGCCGATCTGCTTCAGGGGCACCTGGTCCTTCGTCAGCCGCCACTCCGGGTCGAGCGCCAGCCAGACGCCGGGTTTCTTCAGCAGCGACTCGTACTTCTTCGCCTGCGACAGGAAGTCCGAGCGCCCGGGCTGCAGGTCGATGATCACCGGCATGTCCGCGTCGTGTGCCGCATCGACGTAGGGCTCGAGCGTCGACACCGGCAGCTCCGTCGAGTAGTCGCCGTCCGCCCCGGCGTCGCCCGCGGCGACGGTCGCGATGACCTCCATCGCCGGCGTCACGAGTTCGTCGGACTTCGCCCGGTACGGCTTCGCGACGGCCTCGGCACGCCGGACGGTCGCCTCCGGCCCCTGCTCGCCGAGCACGCCGAGCGCCGGCGCACCCGGCGCCCCGTAGAGCGCGACGTAGCGGTGTCCGTCGAACGGCCGCTGGCCGCCGTTCCGCAGCTGGAACCCGCTCTCGGCCGCCCGGACGGTCCACTCGGGGTCGGGCAGCGCGGCGAACGCCGACCCGACGAGCAGCGTCGGCCCGCCCGCGCCGTCGTGCAGGGCCGTCACGACGTCGGGCGCCGCCGCGGGATCGGTCACCCCGTCGGGCATGCGCACGACGTGTGCACCGGCGGCCTTCGCGGTCGCCACGACCGCGGCGTCGGCGCTCGCGTCCGCCACCACGACCGTGGTCGGCCGGGAGGCACGCCCCGCCTCCGGTGCGTCGCCCCCGTCCGGCGCGTCCTGCTCCGTCGCGTCGGTGTCGACCGACACGTCGCCCTCGGCCTGGTACCACCCGGCGCCGAGCCGGTCGAGTTCCCGGGCGACGGCCTTCCCGCCGCCCTCGCCCGCGAGGAGCACCGGCACGTGGGAGCGCTCGGCCACCCCGCTCGCTGCCGCCACCGCGTCGGCGTCGCCGGCCGGTGCGACGACGGCCCCCGGCGCGCTCCGGAACAGGGCGCGACTCGCCCGGAGCGACCGCTCGGCCGCATCGGACCCGGCCGCCACGGTGACGGTGTCCGCGGACGCGCTCGACAGGGTCGCGCGGGTCGGCTCCGGCTCGCTCGACGTGCACCCGGCGGCGCCGATCAGCAGCCCGCAGGCGACGGTCGCGACGAGGACTCGGGCAGCAGGTCGGGAACGCATCGGGCCACCCTACGAGCCAGGCGGAGAGGTCCCTGGGAATCCGACGGGTGTCGTCTCGTAGAAGGGAGGTATGCCCCACCACCCCGACGACCGCCCGCTCATCGGACCGGTCCGGTCGCCCGAGGTGCACTGCATGACGCTCAACGTGCGCCGCCGCGTGCCGCGGCCACCATCCCACCCGGACGCCTGGGAGCGACGCCGCGACGCCGTGATCGCGCTCGTCGCCTCCGAAGCGCCCACCGTCCTCGCCGTCCAGGAGGCCCTGCCCACCCAGGCCGCCGACCTCACCGCCGCCCTCGGGTCCGGTTGGGAACCCGTGCTGGTCGGCCGCGGACGCAGCGGCGGTGGCGAGCAGGTCGGGCTGTTCCTCGACCGCTCCCGCCTCGACGTCGTCGAACAGCGCACGTGGGCGCTCTCCCGCACCCCCGCGCGACCCGGGTCCCGCTCGTGGGCCACGTCGTTCCCGCGGCACGCCGTCGGCGCCGTCGTCGACGACCGGGCGACCGGCGTGCGGTTCCTGGCGATCGCGACGCACCTCGACGTCGCCTCGCCGTGGGCCCGGCTCCGGTCCGCCGGACTGCTCGGCCGCATCGTCCGGCAGCGCGGGCTGCCCGCGGTCGTCATGGCCGACTGGAACAGCCCGGCAGGGTCCGCACCGTGGCGAGCACTGGCGGACGCCGGTGTCGTCGACAGCTGGAACCGGGCCTCCCGTCAGGTCGGCGAGGCGTACGGGACGTACCCGCACTACCGGAGCCCCCGTGTCGGCGACCGGCGCATCGACGGCGTGCTCGTGACCGACGAGGCGGAGGTCGAGCGGGTCGCCGTCTCCGACCGGCGGCCGGGCGACGTCTGGCCCTCCGACCACGCGGCCGTGCACGCGGTCGTGCGGTGGGCGTCGTGATCCGCTCGCTCGGGCCGACGTTCCTGCGGCCGCGGTTCCTGGCGGCCGACGTGGTGCGTGCCCTGACGCTCGTCAGCCTCGTCGTGGCGAGCATCGGGTGGGGCGGGACCGCGCTGCCGGTGATGGCCCTGTCGCTGCTCGGGGTCGTCGTGCCGCGGATGCTCGGACTGCGGCCGGCGTTCGACATCGCCGTCTGCGCGCTCGTGCTCCTCGCCGGGTGGTCGAGCGTGCTCGAGTGGTACACGACCGTCTTCCTGTGGGACAAGTTCATGCACGTCGTCCTGACCGGGCTGCTCGCGGCGGTGCTGTACGTCATCGGCTCGGACCTGCGGGCGGTCCCGGCGCCGCACGCCGAGCGCCGGGTCGTCGTCGCGGTCCTCGCGCTCGCCGCGGGCCTGGCCATCGGCGCGGCGTGGGAGATGGGGGAGTGGCTCGGCCACAACTTCGTCGACTCGGCGATCTTCGTCGGCTACGACGACACGATCGGCGACCTGGCGGCGGACGGCGCCGGCGGGCTGCTCCTCGGGCTCGGGCTGCCGTGGCTCGCGGCCCGGCGCGAGGTGGTGCAGCCGACCCGCCGTGGCACGGAGGCGGCCTGACGTCCGCTATGCTGGACCGGTCGCTCGCGCTCCGGTCGGACGCGGGCGAGGATCCTCCGGGATCCTGAGCCCCTCGGGGCTCACGGGCTGTGGCGCAGCTTGGTAGCGCACTTGACTGGGGGTCAAGGGGTCGCAGGTTCAAATCCTGTCAGCCCGACCGAAACACCGGCTCGGACATCGTCCGACACCGGTCGCAACGCAGAAGCCCACCGAGGACCTCGGTGGGCTTCTGTGTTGCCTGGTGGCAGCGACGTGTCGAGCGCCGCGCCCGTCGCTCATCCCGAGACGGCTGCGGCCCTCCGGCGTCGGTCGATCCGGCAGACGACGAGGGCGACGACGGCACCCAGGAGTGCGCCGATCGTGTTCATGAACCAGTCGTTCGTGTCGCAGCGTCGACCGAGTGCCGGTGCGAGGGCCTGCACGACCTCGATGACGGCGGACAGCGCGACCGTGCCGGCGAGGACGGTGAGCGGACGGTCCGTCGCCGCCCCGAGGAAGAGCGCGAGCGGCAGCAGCAGCGCGACGTTCGCGAGGGTGTCGAGGCCCTGGAACGGCACGGAGAACTGCACGGCGCACGTGACGCCACCCGTCCGGGCCCCGTCGGGCAGCAGGGTGAGTGCGAGCACCGCGACGAGCGACAGCCCCGACAAGCCCAGCAGCACGCCGCGGAGCCGCAGCCGGTGGAGTGCCCAGGCCAGCACGGCCGCGATGACGACCGCCACCCAGAACGCAGGACGGACCAGGGGTGCGTGCTCGACGAGGAACGTGGAGATCACAGGGTGCCTTCGTGGTCGAGTCGGTCGAGCCAGATCCGCATGAGTGCGGTCTCCTCGGGGAGCAACGCGCTCGACCCGTCGTCGTCGAGCCGGGCGCGGAGCTGCCGACGAGCAGCCGCGTCGACGTCGTCCTGGTCGCCGGCGGACGCCTCGACGAGGACGGCGTCGAGGACCGCGTCCCGGAGCGCGTCGTCGTCGGCACCGTCCGGAGCCGTCGTGGTCATCTGGTGGAGTGCGAGTCCGACGTTGGCGGCGAGCAGCATGGTCGCTGCGACGGGGACGTCGACGCGGAGCAGGCCCGCGGCCGCGCACCGGGTCAGCGTCCGTTCGAGCAGAGCGGTCAGGCCGTCCCGCGCGGAACTGCTCGCCCACGGCCGCGGAGCGAACATCAGCCGGTAGAGGGCGGCGTGCTCCCGAGCGAACGCGAGGTGGTCGTCCCATCCACGGCGCAGGTCCGCTGCCGGGTCGTCGGACACCTCGAGCTCGGCCTTCCGTGCGGTGTACCGCTGCAGGCCCGTCTCGGCGAGGGCGTCGAGGAGCCCGCGCTTGTCGCCGAAGATCCGGTAGAGCACGGGCTGGGTCACGCCGGCCGCTTCGCAGACCGCTCGGGTGGCGACGTCCCCGTCGGGGGCCGTGACCAGCTGGTCCTCCGCTGCGCGGAGCAGGGCGCTGCGGAGCGCTTCGTCAGATCGGGCCATGCACCGATCGTAGCGCAGATTGTACCGTTGATCGTAACCGTGCTACGTTTTGCCGTAGCGTCGAAATGCTCGACGCGTATCACTGAAAGGACAGACGATGAGCACCACTCCTCGCCGCGTCGCCGTGGTCACCGGCGGCTCTCGCGGCATCGGCCGCGCCGTCTCGACGCGGCTCGCCGCGAACGGCTTCACGGTCGTCGTCAACCACGCCAGCGGGACGGCCGCCGCCGAGGCCACCGTCGCCGAGATCGAGCGGACGGGCGGCCGTGCCGTCGCCGTGCAGGCCGACGTCGCGGACGAGCACGCCGTCGCCGCGATGTTCGACCGGGTCGAGGCCGAACACGGCGGCGTCGACGTCGTCGTGCACTCCGCCGGCCGCCTGGCGCTGTCGACGATCGCCGACCAGGACCTCGACGTCCTCGACGCACTGCACCGGACGAACATCCGCGGCACCTTCGTCGTCGCGCAGCAGGCCGCCCGTCGTCTCCGGGCCGGCGGGGCGTTCGTCGGGATGTCGACGTCGGTCGTCGGCACGCAGTTCCCGACCTACGGCGCCTACGTCGCGAGCAAGAGCGCGGTCGAGGGCATGACGATGATCCTCGCGAAGGAACTCCGCGGCCGGGACGTCACCGCGAACGTGGTGGCCCCGGGGCCGACGGCGACCGAGTTGTTCCTCGACGGCAAGACGCAGGAGCAGATCGACACCCTGGCGAAGGTCCCGCCCCTCGAACGGCTCGGCACGCCGGAGGACATCGCCGGTGTCGTCGCGTTCCTCGCCGGGCCCGACGGGCACTGGGTCAACGGCCAGACCATCCGCGCCAACGGCGGGATGGTCTGATGCCGACGCCGCGGGTCGTCCTCGTCACGGGCGCGTCGAGCGGCTTCGGCCGGCTGACGGCGGAGTCGCTCGCGCGGGCGGGGCACATCGTCGTCGCCGGGATGCGAGCGGTCGACGGCCGGAACGCGCCCGCCCGCGCCGCGCTCGACGACCTCGCCGTGCGCGAGGGCCTGCAGCTCGGCGCGGTCGAGCTCGACGTGCAGTCGGAGCAGTCCGTCGACGAGGCGGCCGGTGCCGTGATCCGCGAGCACGGGCGCATCGACGTGCTGGTGCAGAACGCCGGCCACATGGCCTACGGCCCGGCCGAGGCGTTCACGCCGGAACAGTTCGCCGCCCTGTACGACGTCAACGTCGTCGGCGCCCAGCGCGTCGCACGTGCCGTCCTGCCACACCTGCGTGCGCGCCGGTCCGGACTCGTCGTCTGGGTCGGCAGCTCGTCCACCCGCGGCGGCCACCCGCCGTTCCTCGCCCCGTACTTCGCGGCGAAGGCCGGCATGGACGCCCTGGCCGAGAGCTACGCGGCGGAACTGATCCGCTTCGGCATCGACACCACGATCGTGGTCCCCGGCGCCTTCACCTCGGGCACGAACCACTTCACGAACGCCGCCGTCCCGACGGACACCGCCCGCATCGACGAACACGACACGGAGTACGGGGCGCTCCGGCGCGAGCTGACCGACCGCCTCGCCGCGATCGTGCCTGCCGATGCCGACGTGCAGGACGTCGCCGACGAGATCGTGCGCGTGGTCGGCCTGCCGGACGGCGGCCGCCCGTACCGCACCCACGTCGATCCCTCGCGCGACGGCAGCGAGGTCGTCTCGGCGGTCGCGGACCGCATCCGGACCGAGTTCTACCACCGCGTCGGCATCGAGGACCTCCTGTCCTCGAACGCCGCACTCTGACCCCCCGGACCGTCCGGGACACCCCACCGAGAGGAACACCATGCCCTTCGCCAACATCAAGGTCCCCGCTGACACCCTGACCGCCGAGTCGAAGAAGAAGCTGCAGGACGCCGTCACCGACGCCATCGTCGACGTCTACGGCGAGCGAGCCCGCCCGACGACGCTCGTCATCCTCGACGAGGTCGCCGACGGCGGCTGGATGCTCGGCGGCACCGTCCTCAACGAGGCGCTGCTCGGCCGCGTCTGAGTGCGCGCGTGCGGTGGGGCCGGCAGCACCGGCCCCACCGCACACCGTGCGTCGTTGCTGCTGCGTGCCGTCAACGTGCGCCCCGCACTGGGGGCTTCGCCTGCGATCACTCGCAGGTACTGTTCCTCAAAACATGACACATTATCGCGTCCGCGATCTCCGTGTGTCGACACTCTCAAAGGAAGACCATGCAGCTCACCCAGCGAGCACGCCGCGCCGTCGCCCTCGCCGTCGTCCCAACGGCGGTCCTCGCGTCCGGCCTCATCATCGCCCAGGCGTCCTACGCCGCCTTCTCCGCCACCACGAGCAACGGTCCGGACAGCTGGTCGGCCGGGTCCGTCGCACTGAGCGACGATGACTCGGACACCGCGCTCTTCGCGGCCACCGGGCTGAAGCCCGGCGACACCCAGACCTCGTGCATCGTCGTCACGTCGACCGGGTCCCTCCCCTCGACGGTTCGGCTGTACGGCACGGGCCCTATGACCACCAACGCGCTGTCGAGTTCACTGAACGTCTCCGTCACGCAGGGCACCGGCGGGACCTTCGGCAACTGCAGCGGCTTCACCCCGCTGTCGTCCGGGGCCTCAGTCTGGTCCGGCACCCTCGCCGACTTCGGCACGACCGCCACGAAGTTCTCGAACGGCGTCGGCACGTGGCGCACCACCGGCGCCTCCTCCGAGTCGCGCACCTACCAGGTGACGGTCGCGCTCGACGCGGCGACCCCGAACTCCGCCCAGAACGGGACCGCGCGCATCGGTTTCACCTGGGAAGCACAGAGTTCCTGAGTCCGGTCGTGGTCGACGTCGCCCTGCGTCCGGACGGACGACGCGAACGGCGCCCGGTTGCGGTGGCGTCGCCGCCCGAGGACGCCTCTGCCGCAACCTGGGCGGTGTTCGTCGCGGCGCTGCTCAGCCGCACGATCCTCCTGGTCACGGCGAGCCTCCTGCTGTGGGCAGCGTTGCCCGCGGCGTGGGCGTGGATCCCCACGACGGTGGTCTCCGGTTCGATGGCGCCGCAGATCCGCCCCGGTGACGTCGTGATGGCGATGCCGGTCCACGATCGGGACCTCGCGGTCGGGCAGGTGCTCCTGGTCGAGGATCCCAACCGTCGGGGAACGCTGCTGCTGCACCGACTCGTCGCGCGGACGCCGTCGGGTGCCCTGCAGCTCCGCGGTGACGCCAACCCCACGCCCGACGTCCGGACGGTCAAATCGGAGGCCGTTCGCGGTATCGGCGTGCTCCGGGTCCCGCTGGTCGGTCTCCCCGCACTGTGGGTCCGTGAGCACGACGTCGGCAGGCTCGCCGTGACAGCGCTCGGACTCGTGGGCGCGCTCGTGCTGTCGTCCCGGCTGAGCGGCCCCACCGGCCCCGATGTGATCCGTGCGGTCCGGCACGGACGGCGACGGCGACGGTCCGCACGTGCGGAGCGGATCCGGAGCGTGGTCCTGATAGGCGTGCTGGCGGTCGTCGCCGGCGTCGTCGTCGCGAACGGTGCCGCACATGCCGCCTTCTCGGCGACCGCTGCGAACACGGGGGACCGGTTCGCCACCGGCACCTTCGCGTGCCTCCAGCGTGCCCCGTTCGCACACACGTACCTGACCTACCGGTTCAATGACGCACCCGGGACGATCGCGGCGGACGGGTCCGGGAACGGACACCACAGCACCCTCACCCCGGGTGTCTCGCTCGCCCCGGGCTCGTGCCGACCAGGTGACAGCCCGTCCCTGCTGACCGGCGGTGTCCGGGGGCAGGTCGTCACGGACGTGGCGGTCGATGCGCCGCAGGTGTTCGCAATCGAGACGTGGTTCCGGACCACCACCACGACGGGCGGGATGCTCCTCGGCTTCGGCAACGTGCAGACGGACCAGTCCACCAGGTACGACCGCCAGCTCTACCTCTCCGACGAGGGCGCGGTGTACTTCGGCGCCTACAACGGTACCAACATCGCGATCAGCTCCGCAGCGGGCCTGAACGACGGCGCGTGGCACCTCGCCACCGCGACCATGGACGCCTCGGGCATGCGGCTCTACGTCGACGGCAGGCAGGTCGCGACGAACACCAACGCCCGGGCCGAGGTCAGCACCGGGTGGTGGCGGATCGGCTTCGACAACCTCAACGGGTGGCCGGGCAACCACACGACGTTCCACTTCCGGGGCAACCTCGACAACGTGGCCGTCTACGACGACGCCTTGACCCCGACCGCCGTCCAGGAGCACTTCGCCGCCGGCCGATGAGCGGTAGTTCGTCCGGGACATCAACAAAGCGCTTCGAACTCGCACCGTCGGTGAGATCGATCTCACACGATAGGAACCCCAGACCGGTACTGACCTGGGAGTACCCCAGCGCGTGCGTCCGACGCACGTGACCGACGGACGGGAGGCCCGGTGCCAGCTGGCGCCGGGCCTCCCGTCCGCCCTCGGTCGCGCCCAGGGGGCGGGATCAGACGGACTCAGCCACGCGCTCGGCGTCGCCGGTTCCGCAGCGTCAGGACCACCCCGCCGGCGGCGAGCAGCGCGGCTGCGAGCAGCCCGATCGGAAGCAGGTCCGCTCCCGTCCAGGCGAGCGCACCGCCCGGGTCGCTGCCGGCCGCGGTGCCGCCGTCGCCGGGTGCCGCAGTGCCGCCGCCGGCGCCAGCGGTCGGCGTGCCGCCCGGCGCGGTGGCACCCGGTGTGCCGAGCGTCGGCGACGCGGTCGGTGCGGGCGTGGCAGCGGCGGCCGTGACGGTGAAGGCCGTCCTGGCGAGGGCGTCCCCGCCGACCGAGGCGGTGACGGTGACGCGACCGGAGGCCGTCGTCGGGACCCGCAGGTCGGCCGAGAACGCACCGGCCGCGTCGGTGTGGGCGGTGGCCGTCCCGATCCGCGGTGCGGTGGACAGGGCCACGTCGGCGTCGGCCGGGAAGCCGCTGCCGGTGACGGTCTGCGTGGCCCCGGCGCGGACCGTCGGGGACTCGACGCGGAGCACCGGGGTCGCCGCCGCCTCGCTGCTGAAGCGCACGACCGTGCGCTCGGTCACGGACCGCTCGTCGACCGGCACGCTGATGGTGCGCGTGTCGGCGTCGTAGCTCCAGGCATCCTCCGCGACCACGCGGCCGTCGATGGTGACGGTGCGGGGTCGGTCGGCGTTCGTGAACGTCGCCGTCCACGAGCGGTCCTGCACCTGGCCGGCGAAGGTCCCGTCGGCGGGCGCGATGTCGAGCTCGCCGCCGGTCGCCTGCTGCGTGTAGCGGACGGCGGTGGAGGCGCTGCCGGTGGCGGCCTTCGCGGTCGCCTTCGTCACCGCCGTCCCGCTGTCCTCGTGCAGGTCGAAGGTGCCGTCCGCGCCGGTCGCCACCGTCAGCGTGACGGCGTCGAGCGGTGCGGCGTCGTTCCGCACCTGCTCCGAGCGGGTGGGGACGATCCCACCGCTCTTCACGAACACGGGCATCGCGTCCAGGCCGGTCGTGACGTCGGCGGTGGTGCCGCCTGCGTAGGTCGTGCCGGTGAACCAGTCGGTCCACGAGCTGCCTGCTGGGAACCAGACGGAGCGGGTGGCCGTGCCGGTCTCGTCGTTCGGGGTGGTGACGGGGGCAACGAGCACGTCCGGGCCGTACAGGTACTCGGAACCGGCCTGCGCGTAGGACTCCTGCGCGTCGGGGTACTGCAGGTAGAGCGGCTGCAGGATCGGGGTGCCGGTCTCGGTCGCCTGGGCGGCGAGGGTGTAGGTCAGCGGGACCAGGGCCTCGCGCAGGTTCAGGAACTGCTTCGCCGAGGCCTCCGCCGCGGCCGGGTACTGCCAGGGCAGCCGGTCGCTGTGGTTGCTGTGCAGGCGGTCGATCGGCTGGAAGGCACCGAGCTGCACCCAACGGGCGTAGAGGTCCTCGGGCAGCTGGGTCGTGCCCTCCTCGGCGCCCTCGATGCCGTACTGCGCACCGTTGTGGCCGCCGATGTCGTGGCTCACCGATGCCAGACCGGTCGCCGCGGACTCACCGGGGGTGTAGCCGACCTCGGCGAGCAGCATGTCCCACGACGACGTGGTGTCGCCGGTGAAGTGCACGGTCGTGCGCTTGTCCGCCCACGGTCCGGTCGGCACCGCCTGCGGGTTGCCGTAGCCGCCCGCGGTCAGCGAGCCGTACGCCCGCGAGAACGCCAGACCACGGCCGCCGAGTTGCTCGTCGGTGTACTTGGCGTACTGCTGGTTGATGAACGCGTCGGGGGTGACGCCGTTCGCCGAGTACTTCGAGTTCTCGCTGCAGCACCAGTCGAGCCACCACATGTCGACGCCTTCCGGCTGCATCGAGCCGTGCAGGTCGAAGTACGCTTCGAGCTGGTCGGGGTCGGACCAGTCGAACAGGTACCGGTCGCCGTCGCCCTTCGTCAGCTTGCCCTTCGCGGTGGCCTGCGCCTCGGCGAACTTCGGGTCCTGGCTCGAGATCGACGGGTGGATGTTGAGGGTGTTGTGGATGCCCTCGGCGTGCCAGTCGGCGAGCAGGCCCGTCATGTCCGGGATGCGGGCCGGGTCGACCGACCAGCCGTCCCACTTGCTGTCGCCCTCGTTGGTGGGGCTGCCGATCTTGTAGTCGGTGTCGATGGCCATGACGTCGACGGGCACGTCCTCGTCGGCGAACCGCTTCGCGATGGCGAGGTAGTCGGCCTGCGAGCGGTCGTAGTACTCGGAGTACCAGACGCCGTACGCCCAACGGGGCAGCAGCTTGGTCGGGCCGGTCAGGACGGCGAGCTCCTGCAGCGCGTGGCGGTGGTCGGTGCCGTACCCGAACACGTAGCCGTCCTGGTAGGGCTCGCCGCCGTGGTCGCCGGCGGGCGTGACGGTGTCGGTGCTCTGGTCGTACAGGGCCGAGGCGCTGTCGTCGAGGAGCGACCAGCCGTCCTGGTAGAGCAGGCCGGGGTTCGTCTTCACGGCACCGTTCGCGGTGTCGAGGTCGCGGCGGTAGCCGCCGAGCGGGGCGTGCGCGGCGAGCACGGGCGACCCGGTGTCGACCACGGCGACCGTGTCGAAGTTGACGTTGCAGTTGTTCGCCACGGTCGGGCAGCCGATCACGACGTCGTTCGCCCCGGCGGCCAGGTGCACCGGCACGGTGACGGTGTTCCAGTAGTCCCAGCCGCTGGTGCGGGGGAGCTCGGCGGTGGTGGCCTGCTGGCCGGCCGGTGCCGCGGTGAGCGTGGGCGTGCCGGCGGAGCCGTTCGCGTAGCGGACCTGCAGCGCGTAGTCGCCGGCGGCGGGCACGTCGGTGACGTGGGTCGTCAGCTGTGCGCCGGCGCGCTCGAACCCGGCGACGAAGCCGGACCCGGCGGCGCCGTTGTGGTTCGTGGCCGTGGTCGCCGGGGCGGTGCGTGCCGAGTCCTCGGCCTGGCAGACCGTGCCGAAGGCGCAGTCCTCGCCGCTGACCGTGGTCGACGGTACCGGGTAGGCGTCGCCGGCCGGCACGAGGGCCAGGCTGTCGACGTTCACGCGGCCGGAGTCGCTCGCGGTGCGCTCGACGCGGACGCGGTGCTCGCCGGCGGGCAGGTCGAGCGTCGTGGCGGCGGTGGTCTTCCAGTCGTCCCAGTTCTGCCCCGGTGCCAGGCTGATGGTCGTCGGGGCGCCGCCGTCGACGGTCACGCTCAGGGTGCGGGTGGCGACCTGGCCGTCACCGCCCTGCGAGTTCGCGTACCGCAGGGCGAGGTCGTACGAACCGGCGCGCGGGGCCGTCGTCGTGAAGGTCATCGCGTTGCCGACCGACTCGAAGCCCGCGGCGAAGCCAGCCCCGGTGAAGCCGGTGTGGTCGGTGGCGAGGGACAGGCCGGTGAGGCCGAGCGTCTCGGCCTCGCACAACGTGCCGATCGCGCACGACGGGGTCGGCGTCGACACCCACGGCGTGCCGGTGACCCGCTGCCCGGACGGCAGGGTCAGTGTCGTCTGCAGCGTGTCCTGCGTGAACGCGCCGGAGCCCTCCTTGTACCGGACCGTCATCGCGCCGGTGTCGAGCGTCAGCCAGCCGTCGCGTTCGGTCTTCGTGAACGGCGTCGGCGCGAAGTCGTCGCGGCCGATGACGTTGAAGGTGCTGCCGTCGGTGAACGTCGAGTCGCCGGCGTACTCGGTGCGGATGAGGGTGGGGGAGAGCACCTCGAACCGGGCCTGCCCGGAGACGACGGTGCGGTCGGCTGCCGGATCCGCGGCGGCCGGGATCGCAGCGATGCCGACCAGGCCGAGCGCGGTCGCCGCGATGATCGCCGAGGACAGCGCACGGCGCGGCCCTCGGGAGCGGAAGGAGATGGGGCGCAAGTGGGTGCTCCTCGTGGACGACGTCGTCCATCGGGCCGTGCGACGGCCGGGATCTCGGGCCGCCACCACGGCGACTCGTTTACAACGCTGTAAACCATACGGCTCGGATGGCCCCCGAGGAAGGGGCACGAGGGGCGTCTCGTTCTGTGGACTCCGGTGCCGCCTCGCGACACGGGCGACCGTTCCGCTCCGGGCGATGCGGTCGTCGGCCCGGTCGTCAGCGCCGCCGTCAGGGCAGTCGTCGGCACCGCCGTCAGCGCGGTCGCCAGCCGGCGCGGTGGGCGGCGACGATCGCTCCGGCCCGGTCCCGCGCGCCGAGCTTGGCGAGGACCGCCGACACGTGCGACTTCACGGTGCGTTCGGCGGTGCGGAGCGCCACGGCGATCTCGGCGTTGCTGGCCCCGTCGCACACCAGGTCGAGCACGGCGCGCTCCCGCGGGGTGAGCGACGAGAGCGCCCGTGCACGGTCGGCGTCGGGCTGCGGCTGCGCGACGGCGCGCGCGACGACCCGGGGCAGCACCCGCGGGTCGATCCAGGTGCCCCCACCGGCGACCACCCGGACCGCTTCGACCAGGGCCTCGGCGGGACTGTCCTTGAGGACGAAGCCCGCGGCACCCGCGTCGAGCGCCGGCCACAGCACGTCGTCGTCGTCGAAGGTGGTCAGGGCCAGGACGGGTGGGGCGTCCGGCAGCGCTCGGAGCCGCCTGGTCGCCTCGATGCCGTCGGTGCCCGGCATGCGGACGTCGGTGAGGACGAGGTCGGGTGCGGTCCGTGCGACGGCGCGCAGCAGCGCGTGCCCGTCGGCGCACTCCTCCACGATCTCCAGGTCGGTCTCGGCGCGGAGCACGAGTGCCAGGCCGGACCGGATCATCGCCTGGTCGTCGGCGAGGACGATCCGGACCGTCACCGGATCGCCGCCCCGCTGTGGTCGGCCACGACCGGCAGGCGACACGCGACGAGCCAGCTATCGCCGTCGGGACCGCTGACGACCGTGCCGCCTGCGCGCTCGACCTGCTCCCGCAGGCCCGGCAGGCCGTAGCCGCCGGTCGAGGGGACGGGTCCGTCGAGCGGCCGCTCGTTCTCGACCGTCCCGACGAGGACGCCGTCGTCGTCGGCGATCCGCACCCGCACCGGGGTGCCCGGCAGTCGGTAGCGTGCGGCGTTGGCGAGGGCCTCCTGCACCACCCGGAACAGCGTGCCCCGGGCCAGGACGGGCAGCGCCTCGACGTCCGTGTCGACGACCAGCGACACCTCGACCCCGGCGTCCCGGTACGTCGCCACGAGGTGGTCGAGGCTCCACGACCGGGTCGGCTCGTCGCCGTCGGTCCGGAGCAGGCCGACGACGTCCCGGACGCCGTCGAGGCTCTCGCGGCACACGAGCTCCGCCTGCGACAGGGCCGTCTCGGCGGCGTCCACGTCGGTGCGGAGGATGCGACGGGCACCGCCGATCTGCAGCACGACGACGGTCAGCGAGTGCGCCACGAGGTCGTGGACGTCCCGGGCGAGGCGCGTGCGGTCCTCCTGCGCACGGGCGGCGGTGAGTCGTGCGTCGACCTCGCGCAGCTCGGCGGCGAGCGTGCGGGTGTGCGCGAGCAGGAGCCCGACGACGATCGCCAGCAGGTTGCCGATCGCGAAGTAGACGGCGCCCTCGTTGAACGGCCAGCCGACGGCGGCCGGAACGAAGGGTGCGGCGGCCCCGACGACCGCGGCCAGGGCGACCCGGCCGCGGCCCGCCCTGCGTCCGACGAACTGCGAGAGCGCCGACGTCACGAGGAACTCCACGGCGTTCAGGTCGACGAGCACCGTGACGACGACGGGCGGCCCGACGGCGAGGACGGCGGCCAGCCACTCCGGCAGCGTCCGCCGGGTGCCCGCGACCGCCCACGGCACCAGGGCGACCGCGATCAGGACGAGCGCCGGCGGCGAGTTCCACGACGCGACGGCGCCGGCGAGGGCGCCGAGGACCACGGGGACGGCCCACAGCCGCTCGAGGCGCCGGGGTCCACCCGGTTCCGATCCCTGCATCGTCGTCCTCTCCTCGGTGCACGCTAGCAAGCGCCCTCCGCCCGTCCCCCCGTCGACCGACCGGTCGGACACGGCCCGCAGGACGAGGTCGAGGCGTCCGCAGGGACGATGCGTCGCGCCGCCGGCCGCTCGACGATGGGTGCATGACCTCGCTCTCCACCCGGCTCCAGGACCGCATCGACGCCCGGCCGCACCGTGCGCCGGACCCGTCGGCGTCGGCCCCCGCTCGGCGTCTGCTCGGGATCGCGACGGTGGTCAGCCTGGCGTTGCTCGTCGTGAGCGCCGCCGCGATCGCCCTGGACGGTGAGCACATCGGCGGTGAGCCGGCATGGGTCAAGCCGTCGAAGTTCGCGGTGTCGATCGCGCTCGCCCTGCTGACCATCCGGTGGGTGCTCGGTGCGGTCCACGCGCACCGCAGGACCCTCACCGTGCTCGCGACCGTCCTCGTCGTCGCGCTGGCGGTCGAGGTGCTCTGGATCGACGTGCAGGTCGTGCGCGGCACGACGAGCCACTTCAACACCGGTGCCCCGTTCGACGCCGCCGCCTACGCCACGGGCGGTTTCAGCGTGGTCGCCGTCTTCCTCGCGACCGTCGTCGTGGCCGTCCTCGCACTCCGCACCACCGGCCTCGACGCCGGCGTCGCCGCGGGGATCCGCTGGGGACTGCTGCTGTGCGTGGTCGGCATGCTCGAAGCGGTGTCGATGATCGTGAACGGCACGACGTCGACCACGAACGGCGGACACACCGTCGGCGCGCTCGACGGCGGCCCCGGCCTGCCGCTCACCGGGTGGTCGCTGCACCACGGCGACCTGCGGGTGGCGCACTTCGTCGGGCTGCACATGCTCCAGGTGCTGCCGGTGCTCGCGTGGTTCCTGCTCCGTCGGACCCGGCTCGACGAGCGGGTCCGACGCGACCTGCTCCGGGTCGCGGGTGTCGGTGCGATCGCCCTCGTCGCGCTCCTGTGGTGGCAGGCGGAGCGCGGACAGGCCCTCCTCGAACCGGACGCCGCGACGATCGGTGCCGCGGTCGTCCTCGTGGTCGGGACGGCCACCGGTGCGGCGGCGGTCCTGGTGACCCGCGCCCGCCGGCCGGCGGGGCGGTAGGCGCGACCACGGGCGGACGGGAGGCACGTGCCGGTCCGGCACCGCGCCTCCCGTCCGCATCGTGGCCGGTCCCGGCGCCGTGGCGGGCGGGGGACAGCGCCTCAGCGCGTTCTCGGCCACGGCGGCGTTCCATGGACGCATGAAGTACGTGGTCTACGGCGAGAACAAGGTGATGACCGGCGACGCGATCGCGGAGGCGGTGCTCGCGTACGCGGCGGCGCTCGGCGAGAACGGGACGACGGACATCGTCGAGATCCCGACCTCGGACCAGGACGGCCTCGCGGCGACCGCGCAGGTGCTCCTCGGTCCGGCGTCCCAGGTGATGATCGAGGTCGCCCCCGAGGACGAGCTCGAACCCGAGGACCAGGACCTCGTCAACGAGCTGACACGGCGCACGGCGGAGGTCGGCGGGAGCCGCTTCGTCGACGCGGCGTCGTCGCACTCGGACGACCCAGCCGCACGGAAGCTGCGCACCGACCCGCCGTCGACGGACTGACCCCGCCGCGGTCGGCGCCGACGAGGCGCTGACCGGCCACACCCGCTGCGGCACCTCGCCGAGTGCGCTACGGTGTGCAGCAGAGGGAAAAATCCCGCACTGCTCAGGCAGTGCGGAAGCGCGCACGCGTCTCACGGGAGCCGCCACTTCTTCATCGAAGGAGTGCGCCCGTGACCGTCCGATCCCCGCTGCCGACCGGCACCTCGAAGCCACCGGACCGCCTCCGCGACGCATGGGTCGCGTTGACCGGCCTGTCCGCGGTGTTCCTGTTCGAGATGCTCGACAACTCGGTGCTGAACGTCGCGCTGCCCACCATCGGCCGTGACCTCGCAGCGTCGACCTCCGCGCTGCAGTGGGTGACCGGCGCCTACTCGGTCGCCTTCGGCGGCCTCATGCTCCTCTTCGGCGCCGTGGCCGACCGGTTCGGTCGCCGCCGGGTCATGCTCGTCGGGCTCGTGCTGCTCGCGGTCGCCAGCGCGCTGACGCTCGTCGTGGACTCGGTCGGCGGGCTCGTCGCCGTCCGGGCTCTGATGGGCGTCGCGGCGGCCATGACCACGCCCGGGTCGATGGCGCTCGCCTTCCGGCTCTTCGACACCGACGGCCTGCGCGTCCGGGCGCTCACCGTCATATCCACCGCCGGGCTCGTGGGCCTGGCGGTCGGGCCGACGGTCGGCGGGTTCGTCCTCGCGGTCGCCCCGTGGCAGGTGCTCGTCGTCGCCAACGCGCCGATCGCCGCCGTCGCGTTCCTCGGCATCCGTGCCGGGGTCGCAGCCGACCGGCCGGAGGACCTGCGGCGCGACCCGGTCGACCTGGCCGGGGCACTGCTCGGCGCCGTCGCGGTCGTCGGGGTGCTCGTCACGCCGACCGTCCTGGTCGCGGGCAGCGGGGGAGCGGCCGCGTGGGGAGCGCTCGCCGTCACCGTGGGCGCCGGGGTCGCGTTCGTGCTGCGCGAGCGTGCGGCGCGCCACCCCCTGCTCGACCTCCACCTCGTCGCACGTCCCCTGGTCGCGAGCGGTCTGGCGTACAAGGCCGCCGCCGGCCTCTCGATGGCCGGCCTGTCGACGATGGTGACGCTGCAGCTCCAGCTCGTCTGGGGCTGGTCACCCGTGCTCGCCGCCGTCGGGACGCTGCCGCAGGTGCTGGTGCTCCTGCTCAGCGGGCGCTTCGTCGGCCCGTTCGTCCGCCGGGCCGGACTCGGACGAGCGGCGTGGACGAGTGCCGCCGCGGTCGTCCTCGGCCTCGCCGTGTTCGCCGTGGCCGGCCGCTTCGGCTACCCGTCCGTCCTGGTCGCGCTCGTCCTCGTCGCCGCGGGGATGCGGGTGGTCGGTGCGGTCGCCGGCAACAACGTCCTCGCCGGCCTGCCCGCCGACCGGACCTCCGTCGGAGCGGCACTCGTCGACACCGCCGGTGAGCTCGCGACGGCCGTCGGCGTGACCGTGACCGGCGCGGTCCTGGCGGCGCTCGTCAGCGGCAGCATCACCGCGACCGTCACCTCGCCCGACCGGAGCGCGTCCATCGGCACGGCGCTCGCCGTCGCCGCCGGCGCGGTCACGGTCCTCGCCGCGGTGCTGGTCGGCGTCGGACTGGCACGCGCGCGTGCCGGGACCGCCGTGCCCGTGCCAGGGACACCCAGCACCGACCAGCCCGTCGCCGCCACCACCACCAAGACCACCACGACCACGATGCAGGAGCCCTCCGATGTCTGAGCCCACCGTCCGCCCGCCGTTCGACCCCGAGCTCGCCGGGTTCCTCGACGCCGTCGCGTCCCGCGGCCCGTTCACGCTGACCGAGGACATGCTGCCCGGGATGCGGCAGCTCGACGTCACCGAGGACGTCCTCGACGCCCGACTGCGGGAACGGGGACTCGAGCGGTCCAGCGTCACCGTGCCCGGGCACCGCGGCGACCCGATCACCCTCGCGGTCATCCGGCGCACCGGCAGGACCGGGCCGACGACGGCCGTCTACACGATCCACGGCGGGGGCATGGCCTTCGGGCACCACCTCGGCAACCTCGACTCGTACGACGGGTGGCTCCTCGACCACGACGTCGTCCTGGTCAGCGTCGACTACCGGCTCGCACCCGAGCACCCCGACCCGTACCCCGTCGAGGACTGCTACGCCGGCCTCGTCTGGGTTGCCGAGCATGCCGACGAGCTCGGGGTGGACCCGGCACGCATCGTCATCGCCGGCCAGAGCGCCGGCGCCGGCCTCGCCGCGGGGACGGCCCTGCTGGCACGTGACCGCCGGGGGCCGTCACTCGCGGCACAGGTCCTGGTCTCGCCGATGCTCGACGACCGGGACGCCACCGTCTCGGCGGCGCAGATCGACGGCGTCGGGATCGCCGACCGGCAGATGACCCGCTTCGGGTGGCAGGCGTACCTCGGACCGCGTCGCGGCACCGACGACGTCTCGGTGTACGCCGCGCCGGCCCGGGCGACCGACCTGTCCGGGTTGCCCGCGACCTACCTGGACTGCGGCAGCGCCGAGGTCTTCCGCGACGAGACCGTCGCCTACGCCGGCGCGCTCTGGACGGCCGGTGTCGACGCCGAGCTGCACGTCTGGCCGGGCGCCTTCCACGGCTTCACGAGCATGGTGCCGGAGGCGACCGTGTCGAAGCGGGCGACGGCGGCCCTGGCGGACTGGACACGGCGGCTGCTCGGCGAGCCGGAGCCGGTCGCGCCCCGGGCCTGATCGCTCCGGGCCTGACCGCTCCGGGCCTGATCGACCCGCAGCGTGCGGACCGGGAGGGCGACGGGCAGCCCGTCGCCCTCCCGGTCAGCGTGCACGGGTCAGGCGGAGCGGCGACGGCGCACGGCGGTCCAGCCGAGCAGACCGCCGCCGAGCGCGACGGCCACCGCGGCGCCCGCTCCGACGCCCAGGCCGACGGGCGAGCCGGTGTACGCGAGCTCGCCCGTGGCGGAGGGCCCGGTGCCGCCGTCCGTCCCGCCGACGACGGCCGGCGTCGCCGTGGCCGTGGCCGTGGCCGTGGCCGTCGGCGTGCTCCCCGTGGCGGGGAGCGGGGTGGGCGGGGCGACGACGGGTGTCGCGGACGGGGTCGGCGGTGTGGTCGCCGTGGGTGTAGCCGGCGCGGTCGGCGGGGTGCTGGCCGTGGGCGTCGCCGGGGCGCTCGGCGTGGGCGTCGTGCTCGGGGTCGGGGTGCCGGTCGGCTCCGGCGTCGCCGGGGCGCTCGGCGTCGGGGTGGCGGTCGCGGTCGGGACGCAGGCGGCGTCCGAGGCTCCGGAGTACGTCCGGTCGAAGCGCCGGTCGCCGTCGCCCGACGTGACCGCGACGGACCACGTGTGGGTCGCCGTGACGTCGAGCGCGTAGTGGCGGTCGTAGCCCTCGCGGCCGAACGTGGTCGTGCCCTGGTCGGCGCCGTCGAGCACGACGTCGGCGGTCGAGCCCGACGGGTAGCTCGTCAGGCTCACGTGCAGGTCGGTGCAGGTGGCCGAGACGACCGGGGTGTGCGCCGAGGCGATGCCGGCGACCGCGACGGCCGCGATCCCGCCGGCGACGATCGAGACGGCGGCACCGCTGAGGATGCGCGTGGTGGTGCGTTGCATGGTGTTCTCCGTTGGGTTCGGGTCCTTCACGGAGGGCCTGCCGAGCGACCGACAGGCGTCGCCGCAGCACGGCCTCGCCGGGGGCGGTGCCGTTCTGCGGTGGGTGCGGACGTCGGGTGAACTCGGGCAGTTCCGTCCTGGTGACCCCCGATCGGGGGTCGGAGGTACGTTAGCAGGTCTCATGTTCCTGCGGTCGGATCCCGTCCGGCGGCGAGGGTCCACCCGCGGGCAGCGCCACGGGCGGCACGGACGACGGGTGCCCGCGACGTGCCGTGCGCGAGCCCACCGGAGGTGCCAGACTGGCCGCATGGGGGGACCATCACGACGAGCGCGCGTGCTCGCGACGACCACGGCCATCACCTGCACGGCGATCCTGGTGGGCTGCAGCTCCGGCGGCGGCGAACCGCAGGGCAGCGGCGACGGATCGGCACGGCCGGCCGCACCGACCTCGACGCCGACCCCGACCGCCGCGCTCACCGAGGACGCCCTGCGCTCGGCGGTCCTCACCACGAGCGAGCTCCCCGTGGGCGGGTGGACCGAGAAGCCCGACACGAGCGACGGCGACGGTGACGGCAGTGGCGGTACCACCTCGCGCGATGCCGAGAGCCCCGGCGCCTGCGCGGCGGACTTCTCCGAGGCGTTCCCCGACGAGTTCGACGACGTCCCCGAGAGCGGTGCCGACTGGACCCGCGAGTCGACGTCGTCGTACCTCTCCGTCGCCGTCGCCGCCGACCCGGACGCCGCCGGGCACGTCCGGACCGTCGCCGACGCCGTCGCCGACTGTCCGACGGACGGCGCGACCTACACGATCGACGGCCAGCAGCAGCGCATCACGACGGTGCCGCTCGACCTCGGCGAGTGGGGTGCGGCGTCGACCTGCATCCGCTACGAATTGAGCTCCGTCACCGGCGAGACCTGCATGGTCGCCGGCGACGGGCACCTCGTCCTGGTGACCGTCGGGTCACCGTACTCGTTCGGCGTGCCGGAGGACACCGAGCTCCGCACGATCGTCGACGCCGCCGTGCAGAAGGCCGAGCGCAGCCTGACCTGACGCCCCGGGCAGCCGCCCGCGCGGTTCAGCGGTCGTCGTCCCCGGTGCGGTCCAGGGCGGCGTCGAGCGCCGGGTCCTCCGACACGTGCTCGGTCCGGACCGGGAAGTCCTCGACCGCGTCCGCGGCGACGGGAGCCTCCGGAGCGCCGGGTCGTGCGCCCCGGACGCGCCGCTTCACCGCCGCCCACGGTCGGGTCAGCCCGCCCAGGCCGCCCGCGCCGGGGCCGCCGCGCCCGCCGCGCTCGGTGGGCTCCTCGACCTCGAGGCCGTAGTACGCCCCGACGTGCTCGAGCAGCACCTCGCGCTCGGCCTTGTCGTAGGCACGGCGCTCCCGGGTGAACGCGATGATCGTCGACCAGCACGTCAGCAGCAGCACGACGCTGAACGGCAGGGCGGTGGTGATCGCCGCCGTCTTCAGGGCGTCGAGCCCGCCGCTCAGCAGCAGCGCCACGGCGAGCAGGGCGGACACGAACGCGAAGAAGACGCGGAGCCAGTTCCGCGGTTCGATGTCCCCGCCGGAGGAGATCATCGCCATGACGAGCGCGCCGGAGTCCGAGGACGTCACGAAGAAGACGCCGATGAGCAGGATCGCGCCGATGGTGAGCACGGCGCCGGCGGGCAGGTCGCCGAGGAGTGCGAAGAGGGACCCCTCGACGTCCACCGTGCCGTCCGCACCGACCAGGCCGCCCGCACCGTCGGTCTGGCGGTGGATCGCCGACCCGCCGAGCACGGCGAACCACAGGAAGGTCAGGGCGGTCGGGACGAGCAGGACGCCGAACACGAACTGCCGGACGGTGCGGCCCTTCGAGATGCGGGCGATGAAGACGCCGACGAAGGGCGCCCACGACATCCACCAGCCCCAGTAGAACGTGGTCCAGGCGCCCTGCCACTCCTCGCCGGCCGCACCCTGCTGCGCGGTGACGTTGAAGGACAAGCCGACGACGTTCTGCAGGTAGGCGCCGATGGACTGCACGAAGTCACGGAGCAGGAACTGCGTCGGCCCGACGATGAGCACGAAGAGCAGGAGCGCCGCCGCCAGCAGCAGGTTGAAGTTCGACAGGACCTTCATGCCCTTCGACACCCCGGTGACGAGCGAGACGATGGTGACGGCGGTGATCACCGCGATGATGGCGATCTGGCTGACGATGCTGCTCTCGGCGATGCCCGCGGCCTCGAGCCCGGCACCGATCTGGATCACGCCGAGCCCGAGCGAGGTCGCGACGCCGAACAGCGTGCCGACCAGGGCGAGGACGTCGATGAGGTTGCCCCACCCGCCGCGGACCCGCTGGCCGAGCAGCGGCTCGAGCGCCCAGCGGATCGAGACGGGGCGGCCGCGGCGGTGGATCGCGTACGCGAGGGCCAGGCCGAGCACGACGTAGATCGCCCAGGCGTGCAGGCCCCAGTGCAGGAACGTCTGCACGAGCGCCTGCTGGGCGAGTTCGTTCTCGTCGCCCGTGACGCCGGGGCGCGGCGAGGCGAAGTGGCTGAGCGGCTCGGAGACGCCGTAGAACACCAGGCCGATGCCCATGCCCGCCGCGAAGAGCAACGAGAACCACGATGCCGTGGAGAACTCCGGCTCGTCGGCGTCCTTGCCGAGCTTGACGTCGCCGAACCTGCTGAAGCCGACGAAGAGTGAGAACCCGACGAAGAACGCGGCGATGAGCACGTAGTACCAGCTGAAGTTGCGGACGATGCCGTCCTGCAGGCCGACGAACATGGCCTCGGCACTCGAGGGCGAGACGAGGGTGAACGCGACGAAGCCGAGCACGAGGACGGCCGCGGGCCAGAACACCCACCGCCTGACCTGGTGACTCGACGTCGTGGACTCGGGTGCTGGAGGGGTGGTGCGCGACATGCCCTCCATCGTGCCCGGCCGCGTGTCTGTACGCCCACTCAGGCGTGTCGCGCCGTGGACGCGGACGGTGACGGGCGGGAGGCGCGGTGCGGCACCGCCCCGCGCCTCCCGTCCGTCCCACGGCCCGGTCTCGAGCGCGCGGGGTAATTACAACGTTGACATCACCTTTACAGCGCTGTAAAAAAGGGGTGCGCGACGACGCGCACAGAGGGAGTGACCCGATGGTGGGAAGCAGGACCGGAACGCGAGCGGCCGTGAGTCGACGGGGGTTCCTCGCCGGCGCAGCCAGCGGGCTCGCACTCGGCACGATGGCGCTCGCGGGCTGCGCGACCCCGCGCGCAGCGGCCGGCGGCACGACGACGCTGCGCTTCTACGAGCAGAAGCAGGAGGTGATCGCCTATTTCGACGACCTGCTGCGCCGGTTCGAGGGCGCCCACCCGCGGCTGTCCGTGGTGCACGACACGACCACCGCGATCGCCCCGCAGTTCGTGCGCGGCGAGCCCGCCGACGTCGGTTGCTTCAACGACAACCTGGAGCTCGCGCGGTACATCGAGCGCGGGGTGCTCAGCGACCTCTCCGACCTGCCGTCGGCGGCTCGGGTCCGACCCGACGTCGACACCCTGACGAACCAGTACGCCCGGTTCGAGGACCGCACGAGCGTGCTGCCGTACTCGCTGGCGGCCGCCGGGGTCATCTACAACAAGCGGATCTTCGCCGACCACGACCTGCCGGTCCCGACCACCTGGGACGACTTCGTCGAGGTGTGCCGGACGCTGCAGAAGGCCGGCGTCACCCCGATCTACGCCACCGACCGCGACACCTGGACCCTGTGGCAGGGCCTGTTCGACTACTCCGTCGGCAGTCTCGTCGACACCGGCACGTTCTTCCGGAAGATGAAGGCGCAGGGCACCGACATCGGACCTGACTCCGAGGTCTCGTTCGAGCAGGACTTCGCGGTCCCGATGGAGCGCGCGAAGACGATCTCGTCGTTCTTCAACCCGGACCACGCCACCCGCGCCTACGCCGACGGCAACCTCGCCTTCGGACAGGGCAAGGCCGCGATGTACCTGCAGGGCCCGTGGGCGCTCGGCCAGATCGCGCTCATCGACGAGGACCTCGAGGTCGGCACGTTCGCCCTGCCGGTGTCGAACGACCCGGGGGACCGGAAGGCCCGCGTCAACATCGACCTCGGGCTCTGGATCCCGACGGCCTCGCAGCACCGTGACGAGGCCCGCGAACTCGTCGAGTTCCTCATGCAGCCCGAGGTCATCGACGCGTACAACGACGACAACCTGGCGTACTCGCCGACGAAGGACGCCCCGCCGCAGCAGGACGAGCGGCTCGCCGGTCTGCAGCAGTACGTCGACGACGCCGCCTTCTACCAGGGGGCCGGCACGTTCATCCCCGCCTCGATCCCGCTCGGCAACTACCTGCAGTCCGCGATCCGCAGCGGCGACTTCACCTCGATGCTGCGCCGGCTCGACGCGGACTGGCGGCGTCTCGCCGGCCGGTCGGCGACGGTCTGACCCGGACAGGAGCCACCATGACCATGCAGACACCGCTCTCCCGCGACACCGACCCGGCGACGTCCGGACCGGCGACCGCGGCCGCCCGCACGCACCGCCGCGTCGGGTCCCTCAAGCGCACCGAGGGCATGTACTACCTGTTCCTCGTGCCGGCCCTCGTGCTGTTCACGGCGTTCGTCGTCGCACCCGCGTGCGTCGGCATCTTCTACAGCTTCACCGACTACCTCGGCTTCGGGCAGTGGCAGTTCCTCGGCATCGAGAACTACCGGGCGCTCGTCTCCGACCCCGCGATCATCGGGTCCTACGGGTTCACGCTCGGCTTCGCGGTGGTGACCGTCATCGTCACCCAGGTCATCGCCCTCGCACTGGCGATCGCCCTGGCGAAGCGCGTGCGGTTCGCCGCCGGACTGCGCTCCGTCTTCGTCATCCCGATGGTGATCTCCGGCATCGTCGTCGCCTACGTCTTCAACTACCTGTTCTCGAACACGGTGCCGGCCCTCGCCACGGGCGTCGGGTTCGGGCCGCTCCAGCAGAGCATCCTCGGCGACCCGAACCTCGCCTGGCTCGCGATCGTCATCGTGTCCGCCTGGCAGACGGTCCCCGGGGCACTGCTCATCTACACGGCGGGGCTCACCTCGATCCCCGAGGACCTGTACGAGGCCAGCGCGCTCGACGGCGCCACCGGCTGGAAGCAGCTCCGCGCGATCACCCTGCCGCTGCTCGGCGGCTTCATCGTCATCAACACCGTGCTCGGCGTGAAGGGCTACCTCGGGGCGTACGACGTCATCGTCGGCCTCACCAACGGCGGACCCGGCAGCGCGACGAGCAGCGTCGCGATGACCATCTTCGGCGGCTTCACCGGGGGCGACTACGCCTACCAGATGGCGAACGCGACCGTGTTCTTCGTCATCACCGTCCTCATCTCCGTGCTGCAGCTCGCGGCGACCCGCGGAAGGAACCTGCGTCTCGCATGACCGCCACCGACACCCGCACCGACACCCGCACCCTCACCACCGCCGACACCGGCCGTCCGGGCCGCCCGCGCCGGCACCGCCTCGGCGGCACGAACTGGACGCTCACGGTCGTCCTCGGCCTCGCGTCGCTGACCGTCCTCATCCCGCTCTACGTCACGGTCGCGATGGCGTTCAAGACGAGCGCACAATCCGTCGACGGCAACGCGCTCTCGCTGCCGTTCCCGTTCAACCCGGGCTCCTTCGCCGAGGCGTGGCAGCTCACCCGCTTCCCGGTGTCCTTCACCGTGTCGCTCGGCGTCGCCGCGCTCACCGTCGTCGCGACACTGCTGCTCAGCTCGTTCGCCTCGTACGCGATCGTCCGGAACTGGCACCGCCGGTTCTTCCGCTGGTCGTTCGTGTACCTGCTCGCGGCGATGTTCCTGCCGTTCCCCGTCGTCGCACTGCCGCAGATCAAGCTCACCGCCGAGATGGGGCTCGACAACCCGGTCGGCGTCGGGATCCTGCACGCCATGTTCCAACTGTCGTTCAGCGTGCTGCTCTACTCGGCGTACCTGCGGTCGATCCCCGTCGAGCTCGAGGAGAGCGCCCGCATCGACGGCGCGTCCACGTGGCAGATCTTCTGGCGCATCATCCTGCCGCTCCTCGGCCCGATGAACGCGACCGTCGGCATCTTCGCCTTCCTGGCGTCCTGGAACGACTTCATGATGCCGTCGCTCATCACGGCGGACCCGGCGCTGCAGACGCTCCCCGTGGTGCAGAACATCTTCCAGAGCAAGTTCGGCACGAACTACAACGTCGCCTTCGCCTCGTACCTGATGGCGATGGCCCCGACGATCATCGTCTACCTGTTCGCGCAGCGCTGGGTCATCAGCGGCGTGACGCAGGGCGCGGTCAAGAGCTGAGGGACAGCGAGTGAGCACCACGACACCGACCACCACCACGAGCACCGTCCGGCCGTTCCCCGGGTCCGACCCGGTCGCCGACCCCGCCGCCGTCGTCACGGGGGAGCACTGGCGCGTCACCGTCCTCGACGCCGGGGCGTTCCGGGTCGAGTGGAGCGAGGACGGCGGGTTCGAGGACCGCGCCTCGACCTTCGCGATGCGCCGCCGCCTGACCGTGCCGTCGTTCACGGTCGACCGCACGGCCGACGGCGGCGTCCTCGTCACCACCGAGCGCGCCCGGCTGCGGTACGACGGCCGCCCGTTCAGCCCGAGCGGACTCGTCGTCGAGACGACCGGCCCGGACGCGAACCGGTGGCGCTGGGGACAGGAACCCCGCGACCTCGGCGGCACCGGACGCACCCTGGACGACGTCGACGGTCGGATGCCGCTCGAGTCCGGCGTCCTGGCCCGCGACGGCATCACCGTGCTCGACGACAGCGCGTCCTTCCTGTTCTCGGACGACGGTTGGATCGGCACCCGCGTGCCCGGTCGACGCGACGTCACGGTGTTCGCGTACGGGCGCGACTACGACGCCGCCCTGCGGGCGTACCACGCCGTCTCCGGCGCTCCCACCCGCCTGCCCCGGTGGGCCCTCGGCAACTGGTGGAGCCGCTACCACCCGTACAGCGACGCCTCGTACCTCGAGCTGGTGGACCGCTTCGCCGACGAGCACCTGCCGTTCTCCGTCGCGGTCGTCGACATGGACTGGCACCGCGTCGACTCCGTGCCGCCGCGCTTCGGCAACGGGTGGACCGGGTACTCGTGGGAACCCTCGCTCTTCCCGGACCCGGCAGCCTTCCTCGCCGAGCTGCACCGCCGGGGGATGCGCACCACCCTCAACCTGCACCCCGCCGACGGCGTCCGCGCCTTCGAGGACGCCTACCCGGCGATGGCCGAGGCGATGGGCGTCGACCCGGACACCGAGCAACCGATCCCGTTCGACCCCACCGACCGCCGGTTCCTCGAGGCGTACTTCGCCGTCCTGCACCGGCCCCTCGAGGACCAGGGCGTCGACTTCTGGTGGATCGACTGGCAGCAGGGCCGCGAGACCGGCCTGCCCGGCGTGGACCCGCTCTGGCTGCTCAACCACTTCCACCTGCTCGACTCGGCACGCGGCTCCGACACCGCCGACGGCATGACGTTCTCCCGCTACGCCGGCCCGGGCAGCCACCGGTACGCCGTCGGGTTCTCCGGCGACGCCGTCGTCTCGTGGGCGTCGCTCGCGTTCCAGCCCGAGTTCACCGCCACCGCCGCGAACATCGGCTACCCCTGGTGGAGCCACGACATCGGCGGCCACACCCGCGGCGTCCGCGACGACGAACTCGCCACCCGGTGGGTGCAGTTCGGGGTGTTCTCGCCGATCATGCGCCTGCACTCGGCGAACAACCCGTTCATCCGCAAGGAGCCGTGGGCGTTCCCCGCCGAGGCCCGCGCCGCGATGGGCGACGCCCTGCGCTTCCGGCACCGGCTCGTGCCGTACCTGCACACGATGAACCACGGCACCGCCGAGGGCGCCGCCCTCGTCCGACCGCTCTACCACCTGGAACCCCGCCGGGACGAGGCCTACGAGTCGCCGAACACCTACGCCTTCGGGTCGGAGCTGCTCGTCGCCCCGATCGTCGCACCCCGCGACCCGGTCAGTCGGCACGGGGTGGCACGGGCGTGGCTGCCGCCGGGCACCTGGACCGACGTGTTCACCGGCACCACCTACGCCGGCGACCGGTTCGTCGACCTGCACCGCACGCTCGACACCGTCCCCGTCCTGCTCCGCGAGGGCGGCGTGCTGCCCCTGGCAGCACCGGACGAGACCGACGCGACCGCGAACCCGACCGCACTCGAGGTGCTCGTCGCCCCCGGCACGTCCGGGTCCTTCACCCTGGTCGAGGACCGCGAGGGCGACCCCGACCGCACCGCCCGGACCCGCCTGACGTGGGACGCGGCGCTCGCCGAGTTCCGGGTCCACCCGACCGAGGGCGCGGTCGACGTCGTGCCCGGCCGTCGCTCGTGGCGGGTCACCTTCCTGGCGGTCCCGGCCGACGGCCAGGCGACGTCGGCGCGTGCCGAGGACCGGTTCTCCGTCGACCTCGACGTCGACACCGCCGCCGGGGGAGTGGTCACCCTGGCCGGCCCGCCGGTCGTCGGGCTGGACGCCCGACCCGCCGTCCGCCGCGTGCTCGAGGGCGCCCAGGCGGGCAACCCCGAGAAGCTCGCCGCCTGGCAGGTCGTGTCGAAGGACCTGCCGCGCGCCGACCGGATCGTCGAGCTCGGCACCGTCGGCCTGCCGGAGTCGGTGCGCGCGGTCGTCGTCGAACTCCTCGGCAGCGTGCACCCGAGCGGCCACTGAGCGGGCGGGCCGGCACCGCGCGGACCGCGGGTCGGCACCCGGGCACGCGTCGGACGGGAGGCACGGGGCGGGTCCGCCACGGGCCTCCCGTCCGACGGCGGTCACCGCCACCCCGGTGGCTGCGTCGGCACGGAGGGTCCTGCCCGGTGGGGCGGCGGCCGTCAGGCCGTCACGCCGGCCGGGGCGCGGTCGACCGTGCCGTCGGGGAACGGTGCGCTCTCGCCGACGACCAGCCGGTGGCCGACCGTGACGAGCCGTCCGGGCACGTCCGACCCGTCGATCCGCTCGAGCAGCAGGTCGAGCGCCGTGTCCGCCAGCGCCACCGTGTCCGGCGCGACCGACGTCAGGCTCGGCACCAGGCTCGAGCCGAGCCCCATCGCGTCCCAGCCGACCACGGCGACGTCCCGCGGGGCGTCGAGCCCGCGCAGCCGCATCGCCCGCAGGACCCCGACGGCGGCCAGGTCGTCGCGGCAGAGCAGCGCGTCGAGCCGGAGCCCGGCGTCGAGCGCGCGGCCGAACGCGACCTCGGCCCCCGCGGCGTCGCCGACCTCGCGGGGGACGAGCAGTGCGTCGTCGAGGGGCAGCCCCGCGGCGGCGAGTCCGGCACGGTAGCCGTCGAGCCGCACGCCCGAGGTGCTCGACTCCGGTCCGGTCTCGTGGCCGAAGAACCCGATGCGGCGACGGCCGAGCGCCACCAGGTGGGCCACCGCCTGCGCTGCCGCGGCGGCGTTGTCGATGACGACCTGGTCCGCACGCTCGGGTCGCCGGTCCTCGCCGAGGAACACCACCGCGGTGTCGCCGCGCAGGCGGTCGATCACCTCGGGCGACAGCGCCTGCGGGTGCAGCACGACGCCGTCGACCACCCCGGACTCCCGCCCGCGCACCGCGGACCGCTCGCCGTCCGCGTCGCCGAGGGTCTCCTCGAGCAGCAGCTGGTAGCCGCGAGCGGCGCACACCCGCGAGAACACGTGCGCGAGCTCGGCGAAGTACGGGCGTCGCAGGTCGGGGAAGGCGAAGGCGAGCATGTTCGACCGGCCGGTGGCGAGGGACCGGCCGGAGACGTTCGGGCGGTACCCGAGCTCGTCCACCGCCGCCTGCACCCGGTCGCGCATCGCCGGGCTGACGTGCTGGTACCCGCGGACGACGTTCGAGACGGTCTTCGTCGACACGCCCGCGTGCACGGCGACGTCCTGCAGCGTGACCTTGCCCATCCGGCCACCGTAGCCGGACCGGCGGATTGCCAGGTGCAATCGCATGTGCAGGCCCTAGAGTCGCGACAAGCGCAATCGCGTGAACTCTCTCGAACCGGCCGAAGGGCCGGTCCGTACTGAAGGTCGGTCCTCATGACCACCACTCCGCTCGCTCCCGGGTTCACCCGGACCCGCCCCGGCACGGGGAGCCGCAACGGCACCTCGACCTACTCCTCCCTCCTCGCGCAGGTGAAGGACAACGGGCTCCTCAACCGCCGCACCGGTTTCTACTGGGCGCTGTTCGGCAGCCTCGTCGGCACCTTCGCCCTCGCCTGGGTCGCCTTCGCGTTCCTCGGCGACTCGTGGTTCCAGCTCATCGTCGCCGGCGCACTCGGCGTCCTCTTCACCCAGTTCGCCTTCCTCTCGCACGAAGCCGCGCACCGCCAGGTGTTCGCCTCGCAGAAGTGGAACGACCACGCCGGTCGCTGGCTCGGCACCTTCATGGTGGGCCTCAGCTACTCGTGGTGGATGAACAAGCACACCCGCCACCACGGCAACCCGAACACCGTCGGCAAGGACCCGGACATCGCCCCTGACGGCATCCGGTTCCTGCCGGAGGACGCCGCCGCGGCCAAGGGCCCGCTCATGTCGACGTTCCTGCGCTTCCAGGGCTGGCTGTTCTTCCCCCTGCTGACGCTCGAGGGCCTCAACCTGCACCGCTACGCCGTGATGAGCATCGTCACCGGCAACGGCACCAAGGCCGACGTGAAGCACCGTTGGCTCGAGGCCGCACTGCTCGTCGCCCGCTTCGGCATCTACCTGACGGTCGTGTTCTGGTTCCTGCCGTTCGGCATGGCCTGCGCGTTCCTCGGGGTGCAGCTCGCCGTGTTCGGCGTGATGATGGGTGCCTCGTTCGCCCCGAACCACAAGGGCATGCCGACCATCGCCCACGACGCCAAGGTCGACTTCTTCTCGCGCCAGGTGCGCACCTCGCGCAACATCCGCGGCGGCTGGTGGGTCTCGTTCCTGATGGGCGGCCTGAACTACCAGGTCGAGCACCACCTGTTCCCGTCGATGCCGCGCCCCGCGCTCAAGCAGGCCCGCCTGCTCGTCCGCGAGCACTGCGACACGCTCGACGTGCCCTACACCGAGACCACGCTGCTGCGTTCCTACGGCATCGTCGTGCGGTATCTGAACCGGGTCGGGCTCGCCGCCCGCGACCCGTTCAACTGCCCGATGGTCGCGCAGTTGCGCATCCACTGACGCCGTGTTGACGAGCATGCCCACCGGCACCGTGAAGTGGTTCGACCACGCCAAGGGATACGGCTTCATCCACCCCGACGACGGGTCCGAGGACCTGTTCGCCCACTTCTCCAGCATCGTCGTGACGACCGGCTACCGGTCCCTCGAGGAGAACGACCACGTGCAGTACGACATCGGGCCCGGCAAGAAGGGCCCGCAGGCGGACAACATCTCGATCATCCGCTGACGCGGGGGTCGGAACGAACTGCCGGGCGCCCCGGTGCCACTCGGCACCGGGGCTCCCGGCCGTTCCGGTGCGTCGGGGCTGGTGGCCGCGTGTGGGTGCGGGCGCGGGTGCGGGTGCGGGTGCGGGTGTGGGCCGTGGCTGCACCGGGTTGCCTGCCGATCGAGCGTGCGTTCCCTCCCGCTGCAGGTGAGATCGGAAGCTGTTGCGCGCGTACGTGGTCGGAAGGACGGGCTTGGTCCGCGCGGTACGTCTCCCCGTGCTCAGGACGTTCGACCCCGGCGCGGGCCCGGTTCGGGCGGTTCCGTTCGGCGAGCAGGAGCGTCGGCGACCAGGTCCGACAGGTTCCGTGGCGTCCGGAGTGCTCCGCTGCAAGGTCGGGCACCCGGCGTCTGAGCGCGCTCTTCCCCGCCGAACGGGGGACGGGAAGCCGTTTCGTGCGGAGGCGGTCGGAACGGGTGTCGTCGCACGGGCGGAACGTCACGGCACACGTCTGATGGCGTTGCCGGGCCGGGGTACTGGTCGGATCCGGTTCGTGACGATTCTGGTTCGCGATGAGCGGGTTTCGGGAACCAGGACCGTCAACCGTCGGTGCAGATGTGCCCGCCGCTGCTGCTCGGCTGTGCAGCACGCTGGAGCGGGAACCGTCGTCGGAGCCGTGGTTCGCCGGGCGGAGCCGGGGGTGTGGTGACACGATCTGGTCGTTGACGGTCTTGGTTCGTGGGGTCCGGGTTTTGGGAACCAGGACCGTCACGGCGTGCTGGTGGTCCCGCGGTGCGCAGGGTCCGGGCGCGCGTTCCGTCCCATTGCCCGTGGGATGGGAAGGTGTTTCGCGCGTTGGGGGCCGGAACGAACGGCTTCCTGTGCGCGGAACGTCGCACCATGCACGGACCGCCCTTCCATGCGCGGAACGACTACCTGCATACGGACCGCCCTTGCATGCGCGGAACGACCACCTACGCGCGGAACAGCACCAACCCGAACCACCCCCGGGGCGTGCGGAAGGGCCGCCCCGGGGTGTCCCGGGGCGGCCCTTCGCGTGGTGGTGCGGTGGTGTTACTTGATCTGGGCG
>NZ_MJGO01000002.1:225298-276344 GCF_001864895.1 Curtobacterium sp. MCBA15_009 | reverse complement strand
CGACGCGGGCGGTCGTCGTTCTCACGACGCGGAGCACGGTCGTCGCGGTCGAAGCGACGAGGCGCACGGTCGTCCCGGTCGAAGCGACGGGGAGCGCGGTCGTCGGTGTCACGACGCGGAGCACGGTCGTCGCGGTCGAAGCGACGAGGACCACGGTCGTCCCGGTCGAAGCGACGCGGGCGGTCGTCGTTGTCACGACGCGGAGCACGGTCGTCCCGGTCGAAGCGACGCGGGGCACGGTCGTCCCGGTCGAAGCGACGCGGGGCACGGTCGTCGCGGCGCTGGCCGGCGTCGCGCGGCTCCCAGTTCGGACGGGCTGGGCGGTCGCCCTGCGCCGAGCGACCGCGACGCTCCTCGGCGTCCCAGCGCTGCTTCTGGCGCGGCTGCGACGGGTCGGCGGCGCGGAAGCCGCGGTGCTTGCTGCTGCGAGCGGCGGGGGTGCCGTTCGGGTGACGGACACGGTCGGAGGCGCGGTTGTCCGCGCCGCCCTTGTTGTACGGGGCCATGACTGCTTTCTCGGGTGCGCAACGTACCGCAGCGCCCGACAGCGACATCGGCGGGGGCTGCTTGCGGAGAGGGGGTTCATCCCGTCGCGATTCGACGTGATTCCAGCCCTCGAGCAACACACACCCAGCAGAAGTCCGTGATCACGATGTCACGGTGTCGAAGGCCGACCGGACGATCCTACGCGACCGGACGCCCCGGTACCAGCCCCGCCGGGACCGGCGGCCGTCCGCGCGGGGTGATCCGGGCCTCCTGACCGGCCTTCGACGACGCGCTCGCGCCCCTCAGGACTCGGCGAGCCGCTGCCGCTGCTCGGCGACGTCGAAGTCGGCCGCGGGCCACGACAGGTGCATGTCCTCGAGCGCGCGGAGCAGCAGCTGCTGCACGGCGAGCCGGGCGTACCACTTGCGGTTCGCCGGCACGACGTACCAGGGCGCCTGCGGCGTCGAGGTCCGGTCGAACACGATCTGGTAGGCCTCCTGGTACTCGTCCCAGAGCAGCCGCTCGTCGATGTCGGCGGGGTTGAACTTCCAGTGCTTGTCCGGGCGGTCGAGCCGATCGCCGAGCCGTTCGCGCTGTTCGTCCTTCGAGATGTGCAGCATGACCTTGACGACCGTCGTGCCCTGCTCGACGAGGCGCTGCTCGAAGTCGACGATCGCACCGTAGCGACGTTCGATCTCGTCCGGCTCGGCGAACGACCGAACGCGCTGGATGAGGACGTCCTCGTAGTGGGACCGGTCGAACACGCCGAGCTGCCCTGCCTGCGGTAGCTGCCGCTCGATGCGCCACAGGAAGTCGTGCTCGCGTTCCTCGGCGGTCGGGGCCTTGAAGCCGGCGTAGTGCACTCCGTTCGGGTCGACCGCACCGACGACGTGCGAGACGATGCCGCCCTTGCCCGCGGTGTCCATCGCCTGCAGGACGAGCAGGACGCGTCGCTCGTCCCCACCGGTGGAAGCCGCGTACAGGCGCTCCTGCAGGGCGGCGAGCCGCGATGAGCCGGCGGCGAGCGCCTCGAGGCCGTCGATCTTGCGGCCGGGGAAGCCCGGCGTCGCGTCGGGGTCGACCTGGTCGAGGCGGAACCCGGGCTCGACCCGCAACAGCGGCTCGGGGTCGGCGTTCCACGACTTGCGACTGCTCATGGGTCCTCCTGCGGTCCGGCGTCGCCCCTCATCCTGCACCACCGTGATGACGAGCAGTGGCCCCGCTCGTCCGCCTGTGGACAACCGTCCCTCCTCCGCTCGGGTGACGTCCGGCGCGCTGCCTGCGGCTACCGTTGATCCGGTGAACCCCGGCCGCCGCACAGTGCTCGCACTCGTCGCAGCGGTCGTGGCGCTCGGGGTGGCGACCGGGTGCAGCACGGACCCGCTCGGCGACGGGAACACGACGGTCACCGCGGACAGCGTCATCTACCCGCTGTCGTTGCAGTACCACGGCATCGACGTGGTCGCCGACGTCCCCTACGGAGCCGACCCGCTCCAGCGCATGGACGTGTGCCTGCCCGCGGACAGCGAGCCGGAGACGTCGGCGACCCCGACCGCGACCCCCACGGCCGGTGCCTCCGCAGCACCGGACGACGCCGCAGCAGCGGCCGCCGCCGGTCCGGGCACCGGGCGTCCGGCCGTGATGATGATCCACGGCGGCAGCTGGTCGCACGGCGACAAGGCGACCGCGGCGTACCGGTCCGTCTGCCAGTACCTCGCCTCCGAGGGCTTCGTCACCTTCAACGTGGACTACCGGCTCGCGCCGACCGACCCGTTCCCGGCCGGCCTCGACGACGTCCGTCGCGCGCTCGACTACGTCTTCCGACCAGCGACGCTCGAGACCTACGACGTCGACCCGCAACGCGTCGGCCTGTTCGGCGGCAGCGCCGGCGGGAACCTCGCCGCGATGCTCGCCGTCACCGACCACGAGTCGAGCGCCTTCGCCGAGGGCGACCGGATCCGCGCCGTGGTCGACCTGAGCGGGCCGACCAACCTGACGCGCCGTTCCACGGAGCCGGACGGGGTCTCCGCCTCGTTCCAGCGGAAGCAGCTGCTGTACCTGGGCTGCCGGAACTACACGGCGTGCCCGGCGGCGGTGCGGGCGTCGCCCGAGTACCACGTGACGTCGGACACGGCGCCGTTCTTCATCGGGCACTCGACCGACGAGTTCATCCCGCTGTGGGAGTCGCAGGAGTTCGCAGCGACGCTCCGCGAGCACGACGTGCCGGTGACCTTCATCGCGGTGGAGGGCTCGGCGCACTCGATCGCGCAGCTGGACGAGGCCATGAGCCGCCGCGTGGTGACCTTCCTGCGCGCCGAGCTGGGCTGACCGCGCGGGCGCCGGACGGCCCCGCTCGACCGCCCCCGCACGGTCGCCCCGTCTGGGTGGCACCCGGACTCGGGACTGCCCTCCGGGCGCGGGCGGGGTCAGACTCCGGGGGTGACCGACACCTCGACGAGCCCTACCCGCGCCGATGCCGCCCGCTGGGAGCACTCCGCGCTGCGGACGGTCGTCGAGCTGTCCCTCGGACTGACCTTCACCGCCGCGGTGGCGTTCGGCGGCTACGCGGCTGCGTCCGGCGGGCAGCTCCGTGTGGTGTCGCAGGTCGCCGGCGTGCTGTTCCTGGTCGCGCTGACCTGCGTGCTGGTCTCCTGGTTCCGCGCGGTCGAGCAGGACGAACGAACCGAGCGCACGCGTAGGACGCCTGCCGGCGTTCCCGCGGTCCCGACCGACGTCATCGCGCTCGTCGACGCCGAGTACCGGCGCTAGCCGACCCGGCTCGAGCTCCGACCGGCGCGGCACCGAGGTCGCACGACCCGCCGCACGACCGCCGCCGACGTCGCACGTTCTGTCGCCTGCGGCCCCGCCGAACGGCAGTTCCTGCGACCTCGACGGCGGACACCTCGGCCGCCCCGGCGCCCACTGACCGGGCACCGGACGGGCTCGCGCCAGCCGGCCCGCTCCGAGGTCGCACGACCCGCCGCACGACGGCCGGCGAGGTCGCACGACCGTTCGCCCGCGGCCCCGCCGAACGGCAGTTCGTGCGACCTCGACGGCGAGTCCGCCGACTTCGTGCGACCTCGACGGCGAGTCCGCCGACGACGGACACCCGGGCCGTGGCTACGCCGCCGCCTTCGCCCGGGCGCGCTCCTGCCGGCGCTCGGCGCGCTCCTGCTTGCGCAGCGCGCGGTCCTCCTTGCGGGTGCGACCGGCAGCGATGCGGTCAGCCCGGCGTTCCGCGCGCCGCTCGACGACGAAGTACAGCGCCGGCAGCACCACGAGGGTGAGCAGCGTCGACGAGACCAGGCCGCCGATCACCACGAGGGCGAGCGGCTGCGAGATGAAGCCGGACTTGCCGGTCAGCCCGATCGCCATCGGCACGAGCGCGAAGATCGTCGCGAGCGCCGTCATGAGGATGGGGCGGAGACGCCGGGTGGCGCCCTCGACCAGGGCCTCGGCGACGCGCAGGCCCCTGCGGCGGTACTGGTTCACGAGGTCGATGAGCACGATGGCGTTCGTCACGACGATGCCGACGAGCATGAGCAGGCCGATGAGCGAGGCCACCCCGAGCGGGATGCCCGTGATGATCTGCAGCAGCAGCGCACCGGTCGCCGCGAACGGCACCGACACGAGCAGCAGCAGCGGCTGGAGCAGGCTCCGGAAGGTCGCCACCATGATCACGTAGACGATGAGGATCGCGACGAGCGCGGCGAGCAGCAGCTGGCTGAACGCGGACGACTGGCTGGACGCGACGCCGCCGATCGACGCCGACGCGCCCCGCGGCAGGTCGAGGCGGTCGACCGCTGCGGTGACGTTCTGCACGGCCGCACCGAGGTTCGTCGAGTCCGGCGTGACCGTGATCGTGGCGGTGCGGGCCGCGTTCGACGTCGTGATCGTGGTCGGCCCCTCGGACCGTTCGACGGTCGCCAGGTCGGACAGCGGCACGTCGCCCGAGGCCGTCGGGATCGACAGCGCCCGGAGCGCCTTCGCCGTGGTGGGCGGCTCGGGGGCGGCGATGTAGACGTCGAGGGTGGCGTCCTCGATCTCGACGCTGCCGGTGTCGCGCGGGGAGATCGCCGCGGCGACGATCCCGCCGACCTGGGTCTCGGTCAGCCCCTTCGCGGCGGCCTTCTCGCGGTCCACCTTGACGGCCAGGAACGGCTCGGCGGCGGACAGGTTGCTCGTCGCGCCGGTGGTGCCGTCGACGCCGCGCATCTCGCGCAGGACCTGCTGCGCCGCGGTGCGGAGCTCGGACTGGGTCGGCGCGGTGACGTCGACCTCGATGTCGCTCGAGCCGCCGAAGCCGCCGCCCGCCGACGACAGCGAGACCTCGCCGACGTCGTCGATGGCCTCGATGCGGTCACGTGCCGTGGACTGCACGGTGGTCTGGTCGGCACCCGCGTCGGTGGTGACGTTGTACTGCACGGACGCCGACGCTCCCCCGCCGAAGGCCGCCTGGATCGACTGGCCGCTCGACCCGATGGTGGTCTGCACGGTCTCGACGCCGGAGACGTCCTGCAGCACCCGCTCGACCTTCCGCGCGGCGTCGGACTGCACGGCCAGGCTGGTGCCCGGCGTGAGGTCCTGCGTGACCGTGAACGTGTTCTGGCCGGAGTCGCCGAGGTAGTTCGTCTTCACGAACGGCACCGCGGCGGCCGTGCCGCCGAGCACGAGGACGGCCAGGACGAGGACGACCGCCGGCCGCCGCATCACCCAGCGGAGCACGGGCTGGTAGCCGCGCTGGAGCCGGTCGGGCCGTCCGGCGTCGTGCAGGTCCGCGGCGGACCTGAGCTCGCCGGTCGACGCGGACCCGGTGGCGGACGCAGCCGCAGTCGCGGCGTCGTCGCCGTCGCCCTCCGCCACCGCGTGCCGGTGCGCCTTCGGCGCGCGGAGGAACCAGTACGCGAGCACCGGGACGATGGTGAGCGAAACGAGGAGCGACGCCACGAGCGCCATCGTGACGGTGAGCGCGAACGGACGGAACAGCTCGCCGACGAGCTCGGCGACGAACGCCACCGGCAGGAACACGGCGACCGTGGTCAGGGTCGACGCGGTGACCGCACCGGCGACCTCGCGGACGGCCTCGCGGACGGCCTGCGCCCGGTCGACCCCGGGTTGCAGGTGTCGCTTGATGTTCTCGATGACGACGATCGAGTCGTCGACGACGCGGCCGATCGCGATGGTGAGGGCCGCGAGCGTGATGATGTTGAGGGTGTAGCCGGCGGCGCGCATGCCGATGGCCGCGAGCAGCACCGACGTCGGGATCGAGATGGCCGTGACCAGGGTCGACCGGACCGACAACAGGAACACCAGGATCACGAGGACGGCGAAGCCGAGGCCGAGCAGGCCTTCTTCGGCGAGCGAGTCGATGGACTGCTGGATGTAGGGCGCCTGGTCGAAGACGACGGTGAAGCGCGGGTCGCCCGCGACCTTGGCGGTGATGCCGGGCAGTGCCTGCTTCACGGTCTCGGAGACGTCGACGGTGTTCGCGTCCTGCGTCTTCGTGATGGCGATGGTCAGGGCGGTCTCGCCGTCGACGCGGCTGATCGAGGTGCGCGGCGACTCCTCGATCGCGACCTTCGCGACATCGCCGAGCGACGTCGGCGTCGTGGTCGTGGTCGTCGCGTCCGACGTGCCGCTCGCGGTGGTCCCGGTGCCGGTGGCCGGACTGGAGGCACTGCCCGCGCCCGTCACGCCGCTGCCGTCCGCCGTGCCGGTCGCGCCCGGGGCGCCGGTCGCGCCCGACGTGCCCGTCGCGTCGGTCGAGCCGCTCCCGGCCCCGGTGGAGTCGGAGGACGACGACGAGGACGACGACGTCAGGGGCAGTGCCTCGATGTCGGCGACCGAGGCGATCCGCTCGCCCGTCTGCACGGACAGGGTCGAGCCGTCCTGCGTGATGGTGCCGCCGGGGATGAGCGTGCCGTTGTCGTCGAGCGCGTCGGAGATCGACTGCGTGGTGAGCCCGCGTGCGGCGAGCTCGTCCTCGTCCGGGGTGATGACGACGCGACGGCCCGGGTTGCCGAAGACGTCGGCCTGACGCACCCCGTCGAGCTTCTCGAGGTCGGGGACGGCGGTCGCGTTGAGGCGGTCGACGAGCTGCTCCTGGTCGCCCTCGCCGGTGACGGCGAGCTGGAGCACGGGCAGGTCGTCGAACGAGCCCGTGACGATCTGCGTCTGCACCGAGTCGGGCAGCGACAGCGCGTTCACCGCGGTCTGGATCTTGTCCTCGGCGCTGGCCAGGTTCGACCCGTAGTCGAACGAGGCCGACACGACGCTCTGCCCGGTCGACGAGGTCGCGGTCGTCGACTCGAGGTCCGGGACGACCTGGATCGCCTGCTCGATCTTCGTCGCGACGTCGTTCGAGACGACCTCCGGCGTCGCCCCGGGGTAGGCGCTGACGATCGCCACCTGGGGGAACTCGACGCTCGGGATGAGCTCCTGCTTGAGGCTCGTCAGCGAGATCCCACCGAACACAGCGACGACGATGGTGACGAGCGCGATGAGGGCACGGTTGCGGAGGCTGAAGACCGAGAGGAGGTGCACGGTCCGATCCTCGCAGGCGCAGCCGACAGCCGCGCGCTTCAGCCGCTGATCAGCAGGTACGCACCGAGGACCCCGAGCGTCCCGAGCACCCCGGTGCCGAGTGCGACGACCCGGCCGAGCGGCGTGCGGGCGGTGCCCACCCCGAGCAGGAGCAGCGCGACCCCGACGACGACCTCGACGACCCACGTGGCGTGGCCGGTCGTGGCGGCGAGCTGGAGCAGTGCCCGGATGCCCTCGCCGACGAGCACGGCGGCGCTGACGCCGAGCGCCCCCGCCCGCCAGCGCTCGTCGCGGGACCGGACGGACACGGCGACGGCCCCCGCGAGCAGGCCGGCCGGCACCCCGAGCAGGACCCACGGGTTCGTGATCGACAGGGAGTCCGGGTACCCGCGCAGGTTCGAGGTGGCCCAGTAGCCGACGTGCATGAGCTCGAGCAGCACCACACCGAGCACCATGGCGAGGGGCAGTGCGGACCGACCGGCCCGGACACCGGCGGCCAGGCAGAGCGCCGCGGCGACGACGAACCACGGGCCGGCCGAGTTCGACGCCGACGACAACGCCGGCACGGCCTGCCCGAACGACGTGCCCACCCCGGCCAACAGCGCGCCGCTCAGCGCCATCGTGACCCGGGCGGCGGCCGGGACCGCCGGGCACCCGGACGGCACGGGGTCCCCGGAGGTCGTCGGTCGGGTGCCGGAGGTCAGGGTCGCGTCCACGGCTCCAGGATCGCCGCCCGGCACCCGCCGCACATCATCCGCGGGGTCGAGTCCGTCCCCCGCGGGTCAACCGTCCGGATGAGACGCTCAGACCACGGCGGCCAGCGATCCCCGCGTGCCGGTCGCCTCGCCGCCGACGCGCGCCCACGCCCGTCCGAGGACGTCGACGAGACGCCCCCGGTCCGACGGTCCCATCGTGAACGGCACCCGCAGGAAGCGTTCGAACCCGCCGTCCGGACCGAAGACCCCGCCCGAGGCGAGCACGACGCCCTCGGCCCGCGCGGCGAGCACGAGCGCGCTGGAGACCGGACGGCCGAGCCCCACCCAGGTCGTCAACCCGCCCGCCGGTGACGGGACGTCCCACTCCGGCAGCCGCGTCCGGAGCGCGGCCACGACCTCGTCGCGACCGTCGCGCAGGGTCGCACGCCGCGCCTCCAGGACGGCCGCCGTCCGCGGCACCAGCTCGCGCGCGACCAGCTGGTCGAGCACGGGGGTGCCGAGGTCGCCCGTCGGGCGGGCGCGGAGCAGCCGCTGCAGCAGTGCGGGTGCCGCGCGGACCCAGCCGATCCGCAGGCCGCCCCAGAAGACCTTGGCCGCCGAGCCGATCATCACGACCGACGTGCCGTCGGGGTCCGCGGCGGCGAGCGGGGCGGACGCCTCGCCGTCGATCCGCAGCTCGCCCATGGTCTCGTCGGCGACGACGACGGTGCCGACCGACGCCGCGACGGACAGCAGCAGGCGGCGGGTCTCCGCCGACATCGTCGCGCCGGTCGGGTTGTGCAGCTCCGGCATGACGTAGGCGACGGCCGGGGCGGCGCGACGCAGCGTCGTCTCGAGCGCGGCCGCGTCCCACCCGGTCCGTGCGTCCACGGGGACGCCGACCAGACGTCCGCCGGCCTCGCGGAAGGCCTCGTGCGCGTGCGGGTAGGTCGGCGACTCGACGAGCACGGCGTCGCCGCGGCGGACGAGCACACGGGCGAGCAGCGCGATCGCGTGCTGCGCGCCGATGGTGACGACGATCTGCGACGGGTCAGTCGGCAGGCCCCGTTCCGTGTAGCGCGCGGCGACGGCGGCGCGGAGACCCGGGTCGCCGACGGTGTCGTAGCCGATCCCGGCGAGCGCCGCGGGGACGTGGCGCACCGCACGGTCGATCGCCTCGGCGACCCCCGGTGCCGCGTGCAGGGCCGCCTTGCGCAGGTCGAGGAGTCCGCCGTCGACCACGCCGCCGAGCCGTTCGGGGTCCGGTCGCCCGGCGAGCTCCCGGGGCAGGCGGACCACGCTGCCGGAGCCCCGGACCGAGGTGAGGAACCCGTCGGACCGCAGCCGGGCGTAGGCGTTCGCGACCGTCGTGCGGGACACCCCGAGGGCGTCCGCGAGCCCGCGCTCGGCGGGCAGCCGCGCTCCGAGCGGGACCCGACCGTCGATGACGAGCACGCGGAGCGCGTCGGACAGCGCCTCGTACGCCGGCGCGTCGGTGGCGACCCGCCAGTCGGTGAGCAGGAGGGCGGCGGAGCGGGCGCTCAGCAGGACGGGGGTCACGGGTCCACCGTAGCCCGATTGGCTCTCGACCAGCAGTCCAATCCGTCGCCACGATGGAGCCATGTCCCTGACCCTCCGGTTCGTGCAGCTCCTCGTCGGCCTGTTCCTCTACGGCGCCGCGACCGCGCTCCAGGTCCGGGCCGTCGTGGGCGTCAGCTCGTGGACGGTCCTGACGCAGGGGCTCGAGCACGTGGTGCCGTGGTCGTTCGGCGTCATCACGATCGTGTCGAGCGGGGTGGTCCTGCTGTTCTGGATCCCGCTGCGGCAGAAGCCGGGGATCGGCACGCTGCTCAACGCGCTCGCCATCGGCCCGAGCGCCGACCTCGTGCTCTGGGCCGTACCGGAGCCGGACGGGCTCCTCCCCCGGATCGCGCTGTTCACCGCGGGCCTCGTGCTGCTCGCGGTCGCCACCGCCTTCTACATCGGTGCCGGCTTCGGCACCGGGGCCCGTGACGGGTTGATGGTCGGCCTGCACGAACGGCTCGGCTGGCCGATCTGGTTCGCCCGGACCCTGGTCGAGGTCACGGTCGTCGTCGTGGGGTGGGTGCTCGGCGGCGACGTCGGGGTGGGGACCGTCGTCGCCGCGTTCGCGATCGGCCCGATGGTGCAGCCGATCATGCCGTTGTTCCGTCGGTTCCCCTGGAGCCCCGAGCGGCAGGCCCGCACAGCAGCCGCGCCCGGTGCGACCGCCGCGCCCGCTCCTGCTCCCGGCCCGTGACCGGGCCGGCACCCGAGCGGCTCCCAGGAACGCGACATAGCGTATCCTCCACGACGCGATACATCGCGAGTTCGAGGAGACAACATGGCACAGGAGAAGTGGCTCGTCGAGGAGCCCAAGGTCATCGACACCGGCATCGTCCGACGCCTGCGCGTCGGGCTCGTCGCCGGTCAGGTGGACGTCGTCGCACACGACGAGCCCACGGCACGGGTCGAGGTGCACCGCGTGTCCGGCAAGGCCCTCAAGATCGAGGTCGACGGCGACACGCTGACGGTCGACCACCCCCAGATCCGGTGGGACGACCCGGTCGGCTTCGTCCGGTCCTTCAGCGGCAAGCCCACCGCGGACGTCAGCATCCTGGTCCCGCGCGACGTCGCGGTGACGCTCGGGGTCGTGTCCGCCGGCGCGCTGCTGTCCGGGACGAACCGCGGTGCGAACCTCAACTCGGCGACCGGTGACCTCGTGGTCGACGGCGTCGCCGGTGACGTCGCCGTCAACGCGGTGTCCGGCACCACCACGGTCCGCGAGCTCGACGGCGCACTGACGGTCCGCACCGTCTCCGGTGACGTCGTCGCGACCGGCCCGATCTCCCGCTTCTCGGCGGACGGCGTCTCCGCCGACGTCGTGCTCGACCTGCACGGCGTGCCCGAGTCCGCCCGGGTGAACACCGTGTCCGGCCGCGTGAGCGTCCGCCTCGAGGACGGCGTCGCCTACCAGGCCACCGTGAGCACGGCCACCGGCAGGCTGCAGTTCGACGACGCCGAGCTCCGCGGCGTGCGCGGCACCCACGTCGAGCAGGGCGGGGAGCTCTCCGGCCGCTGGCTCGAGCTCCGCGTGAAGTCCGTGTCCGGCGACATCGCGGTGGTGCACGCACCGCCGGTCCCCGCTCCGGCCGGCCTGCCCTCCGACGGCGCCGCCGACCAGGCGCAGGACCCGACGGCGGTGCACGAATGAGCCCCGTCTTCGCGTACGGCCACCTGCGCCTCTACCTGCTCGTCCTGCTCGCCGACCACCCGATGCACGGGTACGAGCTCATCCAGGCCCTCGGCGACCGGTTCGGCGGCACCTACGTGCCGAGCGCCGGCACGGTCTACCCGCGGCTGGCCAAGCTCGAGGAGGACGGCCTCGTCACGAAGACCGCCGACGGCCGCAAGACCGTCTACGCGATCACCGACGCCGGCCGTGCCGAGCTCGACGCCCGCGCCGACGAGGTCACCGCGGTGCAATCCGGCGTCGCCGACTCGGTGAAGTCCCTGGCGGACGGCGTCCGCGCCTCGGTCGGCGAGGCGATGCGGTCACTGCGCGCGGACCTCGCGGCCTCGGCCGAGACCCCCGACCCGGCGACCCCGGCCGCCGAGCCGGAGTCGGTCCCGTCGGACGGCGCCCGTGCCCTGCGTGAACTCGAGATGGCGCTGTCGTCGTTCCGGCAGCAGGTCCGCGCCGACCTGCGACGCCGTGCGACCCGCGGCACGCTCGGTCCGGACACCGTGACGCGCCTGCGCGACGGCCTGGAGGCCCTGCGCAAGTCCCTCTGAAACCGCCGGCCGACGCGGCGGACAGGAGCCGAGCCTCCCGTCCGCCGCGTCGGAGCCACGTTCCGCGACCTGCCGAACGCGACCGGCAGCGGCACCAGCGCACAGCGCGCACGCGCGCCGCACCCGGCTACCGCAGCGGCGCGAACCCGTCGAACACGCCTGCGGGATCGAGCGCCTCGCCGCGCTCGAGCCGGGCGACGGTCGTGCGCACGGCGGCGAGCTGCCGGGCGAGCCGGTCCCGCTCCCGTTCGAGCCACGCGACGTGCGTGGCGAGCACGGCGGCGTCGTCGTCCGGGGCCTCGTCCAGCAGCGCCCGGATCGCGGGCAGACCGAGTCCCTGCTCTCGCAGCAGCAGGATGCGCTGCAGCCGCACGAGCGCGCGGCCGTCGTAGCGTCGGACGCCACCGTCGCCGATCGCGGTCGGCGGCAGCAGACCGACGGCCTCGTAGTGCCGCAGGGTGCGGCTCGACACCCCGGCGGAACGCGCCACCGTGGCGATGCCGTGCGGCGCTTTCGCAGCAACGTCGTCCATGTCTGACGGATCGCTCATGCATGACACGCTAGGGGTTGCCCCTGCGTCAACGACGAACCCGACCGTGCACCGTCGGCGGAACCGCTGCGCCGATCCGGGAATACGTGCCCTGCGGCCCGTGTTGACTCGCGCCCGGAACTGAGTAGGTTTGCCGCTCGTGACGAACGAGATCCGGTCGTTGAAAGCGCGACTGATCGGGGATCCCCTCCCCTCCGAGAAGCTCGAAGGACAGCTCCTCCCGAAGCACCTGGCCCTGCCGATCTTCGCGAGCGACCCGCTGTCCTCGGTGGCGTACGCGCCGCAGGAACTGCTCATGATCCTGCTGCTCGGGGGCATGGCGTTCCTGACGTTCGCCCCGTGGGTCGCCGCGCTCGTGGTGCTGCTGCTCGTGGTGGTCGTCGCGTCCTACCGGCAGCTCATCAAGGCGTACCCGTCCGGCGGCGGCGACTACGAGGTCGCCCACCGGAACCTCGGCGAGAAGGCCGGGCTCGTGGTGGCGAGCGCACTGCTCGTCGACTACGTGATGACGGTCGCGGTGTCGGTGGCCTCGGGCGTCGACAACATCATCTCGGCGCTGCCGGTGCTCAACGGCGTCCGCGTCGAGCTCGCCCTGGTGTTCGTCGTGCTCCTCGCCGCCACCAACCTGCGCGGGGTCCGCGAGTCGAGCAAGGCCTTCGCCGTCCCCACCTACCTGTTCGTGGCGAGCGTGTTCGTGATGGTCGTCACCGGGCTCGTCCGCGTCGCCGCCGGCCACGCGCCGGTCGCCGAGTCGGCCGGGTACACCGTCGACAACGTCGAGCACACCACGCAGGCGGCGTTCGTCCTGCTGCTCCTGCGCGCCTTCGCCTCGGGCTGCTCGGCGCTGACCGGCGTCGAGGCCATCGCGAACGGCGTGCAGGCGTTCCGCCGTCCGAAGATCCGGAACGCGCAGGCCACCCTGGTCGCCATGGGCGGCATCGCGATCGTCCTGTTCGTCGGGCTCATCACGCTGGCGCTCGTGTCGCACGTGCACTACGCGGAGCGCGCCTGCGACCTGCAGGGCTTCGCGGACTGCGCCACCACGCCGCAGCGCTCGCTCATCGCGCAGATCGCGGCCGCGACCTTCGGCAACGACTCGGTCCTGTTCTTCGTCATCCAGGCGACGACCGCGGCGGTCCTGCTCCTCGCGGCCAACACGGCCTTCAACGGGTTCCCGCTGCTCGGCTCGATCCTGGCGCGCGACTCCTACGCCCCGAAGGCGCTGTCGACCCGCGGCGACCGGCTCATCTACTCGAACGGCGTCATCGTGCTGGCCCTGGTCGCCGCGGCGCTGCTCGTGGTCTACCGGGCGAACGTCACGAGCCTCATCCAGCTCTACATCATCGGCGTCTTCGTGTCGTTCACGCTCGGCCAGACGGGCATGGTCGTGCACTGGACACGGCTGCTGCGGGCCGACCGGGCGGGCACCGCCACGGAACCCGTGCACCGCGGCCAGGTCGTGCGCTCCCGGCTCATCAACACCGTCGGTGCGAGCTTCACGTTCGTCGTGCTCGTCATCGTCACGATCACGAAGTTCACGCACGGCGCCTGGCTCGTCTTCCTCATCATGCCGGTGCTCTACGTGCTGATGCTCGGCGTGAACCGCTACTACCGGGACGTCTCGCACGAGATCGAGGCGGACGTCGAGACGCGATTCGGCGCCACCGGCGACCACGCGATCGTGCTGGTGAACAAGCTGCAGAAGCCGGTGCTCAAGGCGATCGACTACGCGGTCGCCGCCGAGCACGCGAGCATCGAGGCGCTCCACGTCGCGATCGACGACGCGGACGCGCAGCGGCTGCGGGCGCAGTGGGCGGAGTTCGGCCTCGAGGTCCCGCTCACCATCGTGCCGAGCCCCTACCGCGACATCTCGATGCCGCTCATCAAGTACATCAAGGCGCACCGCCTCGAGCACGGCTCCGAGGTCGTGACCGTCTACACGCCCGTCTTCGTCGTCGGGCACTGGTGGGAGGGGCTGCTCCACAACCACCGGGGCCGCCGCATCCGCAAGAAGCTGCTGCTCGTGCACGGCGTGACGGTCGCCCTCGTGCCGTGGCTGCTCGACTCCTCGGAGCTGCTGTACGGCCGCCGGTCCCGTCCGCTGCCCGGGCAGGAACGCCGCGGCGAGCCCGTGCGGCCGCCGCTGCGCAGGACGTCGTCCGACGCACCGCAGGACCGCCTGCTCCGCTCGGCCCAGCGGAACAGCCTGCAGCCGCGTCGGGCGACGCGTCCGGCCGGTCCCGCCGAGGGCGCGGACCCCGCACTGTCCACCGGCGAGATCCGGGCCCTCGTCCCCGCACACCCGCGCCGAGCAGGCGACGAGTCGTAGCATCTGACGTCATGACGATCACCGACCTGCGCACCTTCGCCACGTTCGACGGCCACGGCGGCAAGGTCTCGAAGCGTGTCGAGGTGCTCGACCACGAGCCGCCGGCGGGCAGCCCGCACGAGGGCCTCGTCGCGGTGCGGGGCGAGCACCCGCTCGGCGCCCTGGACGAACGTGCCGCCGACGAGTCGGCGGCACTCACGCGGGGCGTCCCGAGCGTTGGGTGGGTGGACCCCGCGACCCTGCGCGACTGGTACCGCCCGGACCGCGTGGTCGTGTCCCGGCCGGAGGCACGGCAGTCCGGCATCACGCCCGGCCTGTACGCCGATTCGCGGGGACGCGGCCGCGTCCGCATCGACGGACTGGAGGCACGGCTCGCCCCCGACGGTCGGCCCGCCTTCCGCGCACTGGCCGGCCCCGACGACGCACCCGTGGTGGACGTGCCGCTGCCGACCGACCAGGCGGTCCGCCTGGTCGCGGTGTCCGAGGTGGACGAGGGACTCGAGGTCGTCACCGCCCCGGTGTCCCCCTTCCTGCAGCCCGGCGAGTACGCAGCGTACGACGACGACGTGCCCGGCCTGCCGCCGCGGCCCGCCAGCGGCCGGGTCGCGGTCTCCGCCACCGTGCTGCTCGACGGCGCCCTGCACCCCGTCGATCGCATCGACGAGCGCGCCGCCACGATCTGGATCCACCGGCAGGGCAGCGTCGTCCCGATCGCGACGAGCGCCGTCGGCCCCGACATGGTGCGCTACACCGCCGTCCCGGTCTGAGACCCCGCGCCCGGCCCGCACACCGGGGGACGCGGGGGACGTGGGGGCTGCGTGTGGCGTCGGAGGTGCGGCGTAGCGTCCGAAGCATGAGTGACGCAGAAGAGACCATCGGCGGGGCCCGCCCGGACCCGTCCACCACCGCGAGCAAGGACCCCGAGCAGTGGGTCACCGGCGACGAGCCCATGACGGGCCCGCAGCGCAGCTACCTCGACACCCTGGCGCGAGAGGCCGGCGAGGAACTCCCCGCCGACCTCACCAAGGCCGAGGCGTCGGAGAACATCGACCGCCTGCAGCAGGAGACGGGCCGCGGCACCGACTCCTGATCGACCCCTCCTCTGGTGGACCGGTCCACGGGCCGGTCCGCCGTTCGGCGGACCGTTGTCTGGGGGTGTTCTGGTGAAGTCCGGACAGACCCCCGGACGAGGGGCATCGATGACGCGTCACCGGTTACCGTCGTCCCCATGCGAACGACATCGACCTCCATCGGCCTGACCGTGCTCCGCATCGTCCTCGGCGTGGTGTTCATCGCCCACGGCGCACAGAAGTTCGCCCAGGGCATCCCGAACGTCGCCCAGGGCTTCGCCGGCATGGGCGTCCCCCTCGCCGACCTGGCCGCACCGCTCGTGGCCGGGCTCGAGCTCGTCGGCGGGGCACTCCTGGTGCTCGGCGTCGCGACCCGGGTCATCGGCGTCCTGCTCGCGGTCGACATGGTCGTCGCCGGGCTGCTCGCCCATGCGTCCTCCGGGTTCTGGTCGCAGGACGGCGGGTTCGAGTACGTGCTCGTGCTGGCCGTCGCCTCGCTCGCCGTGGCACTCACCGGGCCGGGCCGGTTCTCGCTCGACGCCGTGGTCCTGCGGGCCTCCCGCCGCCGCCGTGGCGTCGAGGAGCCCCTGCCCGCCTGAGCCCGTCGGGGCGGGCCGGCCGGGCTGCGCGCTCGCGTGCTGCGGCGGCCGGTGGCGCTCCTGGCCGCTGCTGGTCGGGGGCCGGGCCACCGCAGGACGGGCGCCGGTTGCCGGTCGCCGCCGGCTGCCTGATGCCGACCGCCCGCTGCCGACCGCCCGCTGCTGGCCGCTGCTGGCCGCTGGCCGGTTGCTGCTTGCTGCTTGCCGCTCGCTGCTCGCTGCTGCGCTCGATCGCTTGATCGGTTGCCGCTGGCCGCTCGCAGCCGTCCGCCGGCCGCGGGCCGCTCGCCGCTGGGCGCTGGGCGCTGGGCGCTGGGCGCTGGGCTGGGCGCTTCAGGCTCCCGGCAGGGCAGCCAGCGCGTCCACGACCTGCCGGGCGATCACGCGACCGGCACGGTTCGCCCCGATCGTCGACGCCTGCGGCCCGTAGCCCGCCAGGAAGAGGCGCGGCTCGTCGACCGACCGCCCCTGCTCCACGACGACACCGCCGGCCGCGGTGCGCAGCCGCAGCGGTGCGAGGTGGCGCAGGTCCGCGCGGAACCCGGTCGCCCAGACCACGGCGTCCGCGTGCACGTGCTCGCCGTCGGCCGTCACCACCCCGGTCTCGTCCATCCGGCTGAACACCCGTTCGTCGCGGAGCACCCCGCGGTCGATGCCGGCCCGGATCCGCCGCGACACGGGGACGCCGGTCCCGCTGACGATGCTCGGCAGGACCTCGCCGGCGCGCGCCGCACGGTCCTGCTCGTCGACCGCGGCGACCGCGGACTCGAGGTCGAGCGCGGCCGACTCCGCCCAGACGACCGGGCGCCGCGTGAACCACCGTGTCGACCGCGCCACGCCGTCGAGTTCGAGCAGGAACCCGATCGCGCTCGTGCCGCCGCCCACCACGAGGACGTCCTGCCGCGCGAACTCACCCGCGGAGCGGTACTCGGTCGTGTCGAGCTGGCGACCGCGGAAGACGTCGCGCCCCGGGTACCAGGGCACGAACGGGGTTCCCCACGTGCCCGAGGCGTTCACCACGACGTCGGCGACGATGCGGGTGACCGAGCCGTCCGCGCTGCGGGTCGTCACGCAGAGGCCGTCGTCCGCGCCCGCGCGCTCGACGGACGTCACCGAAACCGGACGCCGCACCCGCAGGTCGTAGTGCTGCTCGAACCGCCGGTAGTACTCGGCGACGACGTCCCGCGCCGGTCGGGACCGGTCGGCGTCGTCGAACTGCAGCCCCATCGCCCGCATGCCCGGCAGGTCGTGCACGCGGTGCGCGGCACCGAGGCGGAGGGCCTCCCACCGGAACTGCCACGCGCCGCCCGTGCTCGGCGCGCGGTCGGTGATGACCAGGTCGTCGCCCGGCACGAGACCGAGGCGGCGCAGGTGGTACCCCACCGAGAGACCCGCCTGCCCCGCGCCGATCACGACCACGCGGGCACGCTGGTCGACTGGGTTGTCGCGAGGTTCGGTCATCACTTCGATTCTCCTGTGCACGCCAGCAGTCGCCGCGACGTCCAGATCGAGGTACATGGTAGAGTCATCGGCAGATTTCAAACCACGAACCGTCTGGTTCCCCGAGTGATCCTCCGTCATTCGCCAGGACCGGACCAGAGCCGAACGAGGGGGTCACGCATGGGGCGCGGCCGTCAGAAGGCGAAGCACACCAAGGTCGCCCGTGAGCTGAAGTACTTCAGCCCGCAGACGAACTACGGTGCACTCGAGCAGGAGCTCTCCGCCGGACAACACTCCGATGACGAACTCGTCGACCGCTGGGCGGACCAGTACGGTTCCGACCAGGACGACGTCGACGAGTACGACGCAGAGCAGGACCAGAACAAGTCCGCCTGACGTCGAATGCCGTCACGCCGCGCACCCTCGGGGAGCGCGGCGTTTCTGCGTGCGCGTGCCGTGCCGTCGCCACGCGCTGAGATCGCACTCCGGCCCGCATCCGCGAACAGGTTCTCGGACGAAGTGCGACCTCACCGCCCGATGTCGACCCGGGACGCCCCGGCTCGCGCCCGCGCGACGCACGACGTCCGCTGAGATCGCACTCCGGACCGCATCGGCGGACCGGTTCCGGCACGAAGTGCGATGTCACCGGCGCCCCGCCCCGGCCGGGCCCGACCCCGCGGGGTCGCACGACGTGCCGTCGGCCGGACGCCGGGGTCGCACGAGCTGCCGGGCCGGACGCGCCCGAGCGGCACTTCCTGCGACCTCGGCGGCCAGACCGGCCAAGCCGGACCGGCCAGGCGGCCAGACCGGCCAAGACAGGCCGGACGGCCCCGACGCGCCTCAGACCGCGTAGCTCCCGACGAGCCGCACGGCGCCGCCGTCGACGCCCTTGGCGCCCTGCTCGAAGCCGTCCAGGTCGCGCGCGCTCGTGGCGATGGTGCCGACCGGCCACGTGGGCAGCCCGGCGGCGCCGAGCGTGGCGATGACGTCGGTGGCCGCGGCGGCCGAGACGACGGCGAACATGCCGATGCCGAGGTTCCAGGTGCCCTCGGTGTCCTCGATGGGCGTCCCGGCCATGTCGGCGAGCACGCGGAAGACCGGGAGCGGCTGCCAGGTGGACCGGTCGACCTCGACCCAGGAGCCGACGGGCAGCACACGCGCCAGGTTCGCCGCGATGCCGCCGCCGGTGACGTGCGACAGCGAGTGCACGGCGCCGGGGTGCGACGACAGCAGGTCGAGCAGGGGGGACGTGTACAGGCGGGTGGGCTCGAGCAGGGCCTCGCCCACCGAGACCTGACCGCCGAACTCCGGCCCGGTGAACTCGGGCAGCTGGTCGGTGAAGCCGATGCCGCGTGACGCCAGGATGTGGCGCACGAGCGAGTAGCCGTTCGAGTGCAGCCCCGAGGACTCGATCGCCAGGACGACGTCGCCGTCCTCGACCCGGTCCGCGCCCAACACCGCGGAGGCCTCGACGACACCGGTCGCGGCGCCGGCCACGTCGTAGTCGTCCGGACCGAGCAGGCCCGGGTGCTCCGCGGTCTCGCCGCCGACCAGGGCGGTGCCCGTGGCCGAGCAGCCGCGGGCGATGCCGGCGACGATGTCCGCGATGCGGTTCGGCACGACGCGCCCGCAGGCGATGTAGTCGGTCATGAACAGCGGCTTCGCACCGACCACGACGATGTCGTCGACGACCATGCCGACGAGGTCCTGGCCGATGGTGTCGTGCTTGTCGATCGCCTGCGCGATGGCGACCTTCGTGCCGACGCCGTCCGTCGACGTGGCGAGCAGCGGCTTGTCGTAGGCGTGCAGGAAGGAGACGTCGTAGAGCCCGGCGAAGCCGCCGACGCCGCCGAGCACCGAGGTGGTGTGGGTGGCCGCGACCGCGGACTTCATGAGTTCGACGGCCAGGTCACCGGCGGCGGTGTCCACTCCGGCTTCGGCGTACGGGTTGGGCATGCTGAGTCCTTCGCGGTGACATGGCAGACTTGTGCGGTACCCCCCGATTCTACTGATCTGGAGCACACCCGCGAATGTGCGGCATCGTCGGCCTCGTTGCACAGGGCCCCGCCAACCAATCCATCTACGACGCACTGCTCCTCCTGCAGCACCGCGGGCAGGACTCGACGGGCATCGCCACGGTCGAGGGTCACGTGCACCACATGCACAAGACCCGCGGGCACGTGCGCGAGGCGTTCCGGACCCGCGACATGCGTGCCCTCCTCGGCACCATGGGCCTCGGACACGTCCGCTACGCCACCAAGGGCGCCGCGACGAACGAGGAAGAAGCCCAGCCGTTCTACGTGAACGCGCCGTACGGCATCGTCCTCGTCCACAACGGCAACCTCACCAACACGCGGGAACTCACGCGTGAGCTGTTCGACATCGACCGTCGACACCTCAACACCACGTCGGACACCGAGCTCCTGGTGAACGTGCTGGCGCACGAGCTGCAGGGGCAGGTCCGCGGCGCGAACCTCGACCCGGGTCAGGTCTTCGACGCCGTCGAGCGCGTGCACGAGCGTGTCGAGGGCTCGTACGCGACGATCGCGACGATCGCCGGGCACGGGCTGCTCGCCTTCCGCGACCCGTTCGGCATCCGCCCGCTCATCCTCGGGCACAAGTTCGACGAGGCCGGGCAGCCGGAGTGGGTCGTCGCGAGCGAGTCGCTCGTGCTCGAGTCCGGCGGCTACGAGATCGTCCGCGACATCGCCCCGGGCGAGGCCGTGTTCATCGAGATGAACGGCCAGATGCACGCTCGGCAGTGTGCGAAGAACCCGCGCCTGGTGCCCTGCTCGTTCGAGTACGTCTACCTGGCCCGTCCCGACTCGGTGATGAACGGCATCTCGGTCTACGACGCGCGTCTGCGCCTCGGCAACCGCCTCGCCGACACCATCGAGCAGTACGCGCCGACCGGTGACATCGACGTCGTCATGCCGATCCCGGACTCGAGCCGGCCGGCCGCGATGCAGGTGGCGCAGAAGCTCGGCATCGAGTACCGCGAGGGCTTCTACAAGAACCGCTACGTCGGCCGCACGTTCATCATGCCGGGGCAGGCGGAGCGCAAGCGCTCCGTGCGCCAGAAGCTCAACGCGATGTCGTCCGAGTTCAAGGGCAAGAACATCCTCATCGTCGACGACTCGATCGTCCGCGGCACCACCAGCCGCGAGATCGTCGAGATGGCGCGGGCCGCCGGCGCGAACGAGGTCACGTTCACGAGCGCCGCTCCCCCGGTCCGGTACCCGCACGTGTACGGCATCAACATGCCGACGCGGGCCGAGCTCATCGCACACGACCGCAAGATCCCCGAGATCAACCGGGTGCTCGGCAGCGACCACCTGATCTACCAGGAGATCGGTGACATGCGGGACGCCATCATCGAGGGCTCCGACGTGACCGACCTCGAGATGAGCTGCTTCACGGGCGAGTACGTCACCGGCACGGTGTCGCCGGAGTACCTGTCCTGGGTCGAGGCGAACCAGCTCAGCTAGGTCGCGTCCAGGACGCGACCAGCAGACGGACGGGAGGCCCGTGGCGACACCGCCACGGGCCTCCCGTCCGTCAGGTGGTCGCGGCTACGGCCGCTGGTCGCCGTGCTCGTCGAGTTCGCCGTCGACCGTCTCGGGCGGGAGTTCGACCTCGACGCGCTCCGCCGTCAGGCGGGCAGCCCGCCGCGCGTAGACCCGGTCGAGCACGACCGCGACCACCGCGCCGACGAAGGCACCGATGGTGACGCCCCACAGGCTGAAGTAGCCGACGAGGCTGCCGAAGCTCGACTGCTCCTGCTGGCCGCCGAGGTTCATGGTGAGCGACACGACGACGAGTGTCGCGATGAACCCGAGGACCGCGCCGCCGACGATGAACACGCCGAACTTCGGCGCGCGGCGGATCGTGACCTCGTCCGAGGAGGCGACGGCGTTCGGCGCCGGGGCCACGGGCGGCTGGTCGTCGGGGCGATCGGGGGTGCTCACGATCCCATTGTCCCCCACTGTGGGACGTGCTCCGGCCGGTGTCCACGGGGCGATCCGGTGCAGGATGGTCCGAACCCGTCGTCGAACGATCGCAGGAGGTGGTGCGGGTGCCCGAACGGACGGTCCCCGGCCACGGCCGCCCGCCGCGCCCGCCCGCGCGCGTTCCGTGGCCCCTGTTGCGTCGCCGCGAGGAGGACCGCGCCGTCGCCGTCGTCGCCCAGCACCGCTGGAGCGTCGCGCTCGTCGGCGCGCCCGGACTCGGCAAGACCACCGTCGCCGCACGGGTGACCGACCGGGTCGTCGAGCGCGACCCGACCGACCGCACCGTGGTCGTGCCGATCACGGCCGTCGCCGCGAGCCGGTCGATGCCGTTCAGCGCCGCCGCGGAGCGGTTCGGCGAGCTGCCCACGACCCTGTCCGAGCTCGCGGACCGCGCCGGTGCCGAGGCCCGGCTGCGCGCGATCGCCGAGCTGCGGGACCGTGACGTCCTCATCCGCGTCGACGACGCCGACCACCTCGACGCGATCTCGGCGCGCTACGTCGCCTGGCTCGTCCGCGAGCAGGGCGCCCGGATCGTGCTGACGTGCCGCGACTTCACCGCGCTGCCGGAACCCCTGCGCGCGCTCTGGCAGGAGGACCTGCTCGAACGGATCGACCTGCAGCCGCTCGCGCTGCACGAGACGGCGGCGCTCATCGCCGAGGCGCTCGGTGCGCAGCTCGAGACGGCCTCGGTCGAACGGGTGCAGCGTGCGACGGCCGGCAACCCGCTCTACCTGCGCGAGGTGGTGCGTGCGGCGCGGACGTCCGGCGCCCTGGAGCACACGGCCTCCGGCTGGTACTGGCGCGGCCGGGTGACGGCGTCGAACAGCCTCGCCGACATGTACCGGACCGAACTCGGCTCGCTGCCGGAGGACCTGCGCGACGTCGTCGACATCGTCGCCCTCGCGGACCCGATCCCGTTGGCGCGCCTGCTCGGACTCGTGAGCGGCGGTGACGTCGACCGCGTCGTCGCGCTCGGACTGGTCCGCATCGACACGGTCGAGGACGGCGCCGCGGTCGTCCGGCCGTCGCACCCGCTCGTCGGCGAGGTCATCCGCGGCCTGGTGCCGGTCGCCCGGCGCTCGGCGCTGTTCGCGCGTGCGAACGCCTTCCGCGCCGACCGGCCGGAGGGCGCCCCGCCCGCGGCGCGGCTCCGGGCCGCGCTCTGGTCGCTCGAGTGCGGCGTGCTGCCCTCGGTCGAGCAGCTGCTGGACGGCGCGCAGGTCGCCGCACGGCTGCAGGAGCACGAGAGCACGCTGTCGCTGACCTCGGCGGCGCTCCGCACGACGCTGCACCCGACGGAACGGGTCACGGCGCTGTGCCTCCGGTCGCTGGCGTACGCCTACTCGGTCGGGCGCGAGGCCGGACGCGCCGACGCCGAGGCGGCCTGGGCCGTCGCACAGGCGTCGAGCGACGAGGTCTCCGACGACGCCGTGATCCAGGCGTGCGAGACCCTGGCGAACACCCGGCAGTTCCACGACGACGACGTCGACGCCGCGGTGGCCCTGACCGACGCCGCCGTCCCGCTCGTGTCCGGCGACGCCGTCGAACGGCTGCGCCTGCTGCGGTTGAGCCACCTCGGCTGGGGCGGACGGTTCGCCGAGGTCCGGGCCGAGGTCGAGCGGAGCGGGATCGTGCACGCACCGACCGTGCCGGCGTCCTTCCTGTGCCTCGCCGCCTGCGCCGTGATGGCCCTGGCGACGGAGGGTCGACTCGACGACGCCTCGGCGTTCGGACGCCGGGCGCTCGCCACCGCGGTCGAGCACCTCGAGGACTCCCCGTGGAGCGTCGGGGAGATCATCTCGGTGCTCCACCAGGTGCAGGTCTGGCGGGGCGACCTCGCCGACCTGTTCACCGAGGTGCCGGTCCGACGCTCGAGCCCCTACCTGAAGTACGACTTCACGCTCGAGCTCATCGGCGAGGGCAACCTGGCGATCGGGCAGCGCCGCTGGGACGACGCGATCACGGCGTTCACGGCGGCGTGCGAACGGTACGACGTCGCCGACCACGGCGGGTTCGCGGCGTACCCGTGGGCGCGCCTCGCGATGGCGTACGGCTTCGCCGGGCGGGCGGAGGACGCCGCCCGGGCGCTCGACCGCGCACGGACCACGCCGCTCAGGGCGATGCGCATCACCGGCGAGCTCATCCCCACGACGATCGCCTGGGCCGAGGCCGTCATCGGCAACCCCGCCGGAGCGCTGCACGCCGACGAGGTCATCGCGCGGAGCACCGAGTCCGGGTCCTGGACCGCGGTGATGTACGCACGGGCCCTGCACTACTCGACCGACCTGCTCGCGGGACGCGAGGCGGGACCGTCCCTCGACCGCCTGCGCGAGGCGGCCGCGCGCATCGAGGGGCCGCTCGCCGCCGCGGTCGTCGAGTACGCCGACGCGCTCCGGTCCGGGGACCGCGTCCGGACCGTGGCCGCGCAGGGCGTCCTCGCGTCGCACGGCATGGCGGTCGCGGCGAGCCGGGCGAAGGCACCGCTGACGAAGCGCGAGTACGAGGTCGCCGAGCTGGCGGCGGGCGGACTGAGCAACCGGCGCATCGCCGAGGTCCTCGGGCTGTCCACCCGCACGATCGACGCGCACCTGTCGCGCGTGTTCGCGAAGTGGCAGCTGCACGCCCGGTCGGAGCTCGGCGAGCTCTTCTGAGGGCCGTCGCCGCGCAAGAACGTTGCGGATTGCAGCACGACTCGCCGCGCCGGTTGACACCTGACGTGCAAGGTCGCGTACCTTGGTGCTTGTCGCCGGGTTCGGACCCGTTCGGGTCGGGTCCGAATCCCGGCGACTTCAAGCCTAGGCAACCGGTTGCACGATACGCATCGGTAGCGACTACCTAATTCGCGCGGACCGGTCGGCACGGAGCGCGACCGGGTCGCATCGCCGGCCGGACGTCCCGTCGTCCGCCGGGCCGGGTCGGTCGACCCGCGCCACGACGGCCGGGAGGCCCGAGGCGGGGCCGTCACGGGCCTCCCGTCCGTCGACCCGGCGGTTCAGAGCGCAGCGTGCACCGGCAGGAAGGCCGTCAGGTCCGCGCGCGAGCCGGACGCGCTGACGCGCGCCTGCGCGACCGCCTCGTCCCAGGTGAGCACCCCGGTGGCCAAGGCGAGCCACGTGGACGCGTCCGTCTCGACCACGTTCGGGGGCGTGCCGCGGGTGTGGCGCGGTCCGGGGACCGCCTGCACCGCCGCGAACGGCGGCACCCGCACCTCGACACTGTTCCCGGGGACGTCCTCGGCGAGCCGCTGCAGGGTCCAGCGCACCGCGGTCGCGAGCGTCGGCCGGGCCGTCTCCCCCTGCTGCACGGCACGCAGTGCCGCGATCCCGTCGGCGTCCTCGATCCTCCTGGGTGGCATCTCCACAGGCTAGCCGTCGCATCGCGGCGGGCGAGCCCGGATCGGTAGGGTGATCGGGTGCGAATCCTCGTCCTCGGTTCCGGTGCCCGCGAGCACGCGATCATCACGGCCCTGCTCGCAGAGCGCGCCGGTCACGTCATCACGGCGGCTCCCGGCAACGCCGGCATCGCCGCCGACGTCGAGACCGTCTCCCTCGACCCCACGAACGGCGCCCTCGTCGCCGAGTACGCGATCGAGAACGGCGTCGAACTCGTCGTCGTCGGTCCCGAGGCACCGCTCATCGCGGGCGTCGCCGACCCCGTCCGCACCCGCGGCATCCCGGTGTTCGGCCCGGGCAGGGCCGCCGCGCAGCTCGAGGGCTCGAAGACCTTCGCCAAGCGGATCATGTCCGAGGCCGGGGTGCCCACCGGGCGGCCCGTGTACGCCGGCACCGTGGACGAGGCCGTGGCCGCGATCGACGAACTCGGCGCCCCGTACGTCGTCAAGGCCGACGGGCTCGCCGCCGGCAAGGGCGTGCTCGTGACCGAGGACCGGCAGGCCGCCGTCGACCACGCCACGTACTGGCTGCAGCACGGCCACGTCGTGGTCGAGGAGTTCCTGGACGGCGAAGAGGTCTCGCTCTTCTTCCTGAGCGACGGACACGACGTCCGGGCGCTCAGCCCCGCGCAGGACTACAAGCGACTCGGCGACGGCGACGTCGGCCCGAACACCGGCGGGATGGGCGCCTACTCGCCCCTGCCGTGGCTCGCCGACCGCTGGGGGAGCGAGCAGGCCTTCGTCGCCGAGGTCACCGAGCTGGTCGCACTCCCCACCGTCCGTCGCCTCGAGCACGAGGGCACCCCGTTCGTCGGACTGCTCTACTGCGGGCTGATCGTGACCGAGCAGGGGGTCCGGGTCATCGAGTTCAACGCCCGGTTCGGCGACCCGGAGACGCAGGTCGTGCTCCCCCGCCTGGCCACGCCGCTGAGCGGTCTGCTGCTCGCCGCGGCCACGGGGCAGCTCGGCAACGCACCCGCCCCGGAGTTCCGCGACGAGGCCGCCGTCACGGTCGTGCTCGCCAGCGAGGGCTACCCGGAGAACCCGCAGACCGGCCGCGCGATCACCGGCATCGACGCCGCCGACGCCCGCGACGGGGTCTCCGTCGCGCACGCCGCCACCGGCCTGCTCGACGACCAGCTCGTCGCCACCGGCGGCCGCGTGCTCAGCGTCGTCGCCACCGGGTCCTCGTTCGCCGAGGCCCGCGAACGCGCCTACGCCGGCATCGGCGACATCACGCTCGCCGGCGCGCAGTACCGCACCGACATCGCCGCGAAGGTCGCCCGGTGACCGCCGCGCCGCGCGTCGCCGGGTGGGACCACGTCTCGTCGGGCAAGGTCCGCGAGCTCTACGTGCCGACCGGCACCCCGGACATCGCGAGCGCCTCCGAGCTGCTGCTCGTCGCGTCCGACCGGGTCAGCGCCTACGACTTCGCGCTCGAACCGCCGATCCCCGGCAAGGGCGAGCTGCTCACCCGGCTGTCCCGTTTCTGGTTCACGCAGCTGAGCGACGTGCCGAACCACCTCATCGGCCCGTCCGAGGGCGGCACCCCGGTGCCCGCCGACGTCGAGGCCCGCTCGATGCACGTGATGCCGCTCGAGATGTTCCCCGTCGAGTGCGTCGTCCGCGGCTACCTCGTCGGCAGCGGCTGGGCCGAGTACCAGGAGACCGGCAGCGTCTGCGGCGTGCCCCTGCCCGAGGGGCTGTCGAACGGTGACCGCCTGCCCGAGCCGATCTACACCCCGGCGTACAAGGCGCCGCAGGGCGAGCACGACGAGAACATCTCCTACGAGCAGACCGTCGACCTGGTCGGCGCCGAGGTCGCGGCGACCCTGCGCGAGCTGTCGCTGCACGTCTACACCGAGGCGGCGGCGATCGCGCTCGACCGCGGTGTGGTGATCGCCGACACGAAGTTCGAGTTCGGCCGCGACGCCGACGGCCGGATCCGCATCGCGGACGAGGTCCTGACGAGCGACTCGAGCCGGTACTGGGACGCCCGCGCCGACGCCCGCACGGACTCGTTCGACAAGCAGATCGTGCGCGACTGGCTCAGCGCCAACTGGGACCGGCAGGGCACCCCGCCGGTCCTGCCCGACGCGATCGTGGCACGGACCGCGGCGCGGTACGCCGAGCTGATCGAGCGTCTCGGGGCCTGACGGCGGGCGCGCTGCGCCGGCCGGCGCTGCCCGGGTGTCACCGACGGGTCGGCCCCCGGCGGCAGGCGTCGGACGTCAGGCGGCAGGCGTCAGGCGTCGCGAGCGACGACGACCACCGTCAGGTCGTCGCCCGGGTCGTGCTCGACGGCCCGTTCACGCACGCGCTGCAGGAACGCGGGAATGTCCGGCGACTGCCGGTACAGCGCACCGAGTTCGGTGAGCGACGCCAGGGTCGAGTCCCACAGCTCGAGCGCGCCGTCGCTCACGATGATGAGGACGTCGCCCGGCCGGAGCACGAGCGAACCCGACGCCCGCTCGATGCCGACGGGGTGCAGCCCGATCGGCAGGTCCGAGGAGCGCAGGACGCGCTCGGCCCCGTCGTCGCGGAGCTGCAGCACGAGCCCGTGCCCCGCGTCGGTGAAGTCGAGGCGCCCGGTCGACGGCGTCAGGCGTCCGTGGAACATCGTGGCGAAGGACTCGGCGCGGCTGAGCTCCGGGGCGACCTGCGCCTCGAGCTCGGCGACCGCGACGTCGGGCGCCGTGTCCCCGCGCGCGAGCAGGCCACCGCGGATGGTGGCGGCGAGCAGCCCGGCCGACATGCCCTTGCCCATGACGTCCGACACGGTCAGGTGCACGGAGTCGTCGCCGGAGCGGTGCCAGTCGTGGAAGTCGCCGGAGACCACACCGTGCGGCACGGACATGCCGGCCAGGCGGTAGCCGGGCACGTCGATGGCGTCGGGTTCGAAGCCCGTCAGCACGGAGCGGAGACGGTCCTCGTCGGCGCCGGCGGCGAGTTCGCGCTCGGCCCAGGTGCCGAGCTCCTGCAGCAGGGAGACCTCGTCGGCGTCGAGCGTCCGCGGCTCCGGGTCGATGAGGCACAGCGTGCCGACCTTCACGTGGTCGTCCCCGATCCGCAGCGGCACCCCGGCGTAGAAGCGGACGTTCGGGTCCTCGACGACCATCGGCATGTCGGAGTACCGGGCGTCGACGCGGGCGTCCGGCACCAGCACCGGACCGTCCTCGCCGAGGGTGCGCCCGCAGAAGGTGTCGAGCAGCGGGATGGTCGGCCCGAAGTGCGCGTCGCTCTGCTGGGACTTGATCGTCACCGTGGAGGTGCCGGCGAGGTTGAGGAAGGAACCCGAGACGCCGAAGGCCTCGCGCGCGATCCGGGTGATCCGTTCGAAGCGTTCCTCGGGGCCGCCCTCGACGACGTCGAGCGCAGCGAGCAGCGCTGCGCGGCGGACCGCTTCGGGCGAAGCACTGCCGAGGGCGGTCGTCGCTGGATCGGTGTGGTGCATGCCTCCACGCTAACGCGCCGAACGGACAGAGGGCGTCCCCCCATCGGAGGACGCACACCCCCAGTAGGCGGGGAACCGCTGGCCGGGCACCCGCCGACGCCGGACTAGCCTGGACCGGTGCCCCGTCCCGTCGCCCCCGCGCTCGCCCTCGCTGCCGCAGCGCTCCTGACGCTGGCGGGCTGTGGTGCTCAGGACTCGACCGGGCAGATCGCGGTCACCGTGTCGTCGAACGCCGCTGAGCACCCCTACGAGGTCGAGGTCTTCGCGTCCACCGGCGGGCTGTCCGAGCACCAGCGGGTGTTCCCGGGCGGCACCGCGTCGTTCGCGGGCGTGCCGCTCGGATCGGTCACCGTCCGGGCGGGCGACCTGTGCCCCCGGACGGCGAAGGTCTCGAACGGCGCCGTCGCCCACGTCACGTTGACGACGACCGGCTGCTGACGCCCCGCCGGCCCCACCCGCTTGCCGCGGTCAGGGTGCGGGGACCGCGTCCCACTCGTCGCCGTACCGCGAGAGCACGGTCCAGCGCGACACCGGCCACGTGGTGACGAACGCGCGCCCGACGACGTCGTCCACCGGCACCGTGCCGTGCACGCGCGAGTCGGCGGAGTCGTAGCGGTTGTCGCCCATCACCCAGATCCGCCCCTCGGGGACGGTCACCGTGAAGTCGTCCGCCGCGACCCGGTCGGACCCGGGCTCGTGCACCACGTACGGTTCGTCGACGGCGAGCCCGTTCACCGAGAGCCGTCCGGCCGTGTCGCAGCACGAGACGGTGTCGCCGGGCAGCCCGATGACCCGCTTGATGAGGTCGTCGCCCTGACCGGTGCCGAGCCACCCGCCTGGGTCCTGGAAGACGACGACGTCGCCGCGCCGCAGCGGCACCAGGCCCGGGACGAGTTCGTTGACGAGCACGCGGTCACCGACCAGCAGCGTGTTCTCCATCGACGCCGAGGGGATGTAGAACGACCGGACCAGGTAGGCCTTCACCAGGAACGAGGCCAGGAGCGCCACGACGACGATCACCGCCAGGTCGCGCAGGAACCGCCACCCGGCGCGGCCCGGCCGCTGCTCGGCGCCGGCCCCGGACTCGGACTCGGACTCGGACTCGGACTCGGACTCGACGGCACTCAATGCGTCAACACCACCTTCACGAAGCCGATCACGAACGCCAGGGCCGCGAGCACGATGCCGCCCCAGAGCCCGAGGAACGTCGGCTGCTTCCCGCTGAACCGCTGCATGAAGACCCCGACCAGCCCGATGCGGACCACCAGGATCACGAGGGCTGCGGTCTGCGCCCACTCGGCGGGCACCCACTCGAGCCAGGCAGCCGCGTAGAGCACCGCGGGGATGAGCCCCGAGGTCGCGATCGGGTTGGCGTTGCGCGTGATCGTCACGACCGACTCGCGGCGCACGGCGTCGGGCACGATCTCGTCGGCACCGAGTCCGTGCGCGACGAGGTGCGACAGCACGTGCGCCAGGTACGTCAGCACGGCGGTGGCCAGGACCGCCCAGACGGCGGACCCGTGGCGGATCGCCTCGGGATCGACCGCGATGGCCGCGGCGAGCACCGTGATGTTGCCGTAGATGTACGACGACATCCGGTCGCGGACGTGCTCGATCGGCAGGTCGCGAGGGTCGGGACGACCGCCGCGGGGTCCGCGCCCGCGCGGGACCGGTCGTCGTGTGCGTGGCATCCGTCCATCTTGGCCTCCGCAGCGCCCGCTTCGCCGACAGGACACCGAGTGCGATGGCACCCGCGTGTCCGGTTCCGGCAGACTGGCTCGCGACCGGTGCACCGCAGCACCGGAGGGGAGGCCCGGATGACGTCCGAACGACCGCTCGCGTTGGTGACCGGCGTGGGCCGCAGGGCCGGGATCGGCGCTGCGCTCGCCGTCCGGCTGGCGACCGACGGCTGGGACCTGGCCATCTCGTGGTGGAGCCCGTACGACGACCGCGTGAGCGGCGGGGCGGACCCGGACGGGATCGACGCCGTGGTGCAGGAGTGCAGGGCCGCGGGTGCACGGGTGACGCGCCTCCCGGTCGACCTGGAGGACCCGGACCAGGCGGCCGCGCTCGTAGGCCGCGCCGAGGCGGAGGCGGGCGCGCCCGTCACCGCACTCGTGATGTCGCACTGCGAGTCGGTGGACTCGGACTTCGCGACGACGACCGTCGAGTCGTTCGACCGGCACATGGCCGTCAACGCCCGCGCCCCGTTCCTGCTCGTGCAGGCCTACGCGGCGAGGCTGCGTGCGGGTGCCGACGCCCCGCGCGACCGCCGACGGGTCATCGCCCTGACGAGTGACCACACGGCGTTCAACCTGCCGTACGGCACGAGCAAGGGGGCGCTCGACCGGCTCGTCATCGCAGCCGCGCACGAGCTCGCGGACGTCCACGTGAGCGCGAACGTCGTGAACCCGGGGCCGAACGACACGGGCTGGATGACGGACGAGATCCGGCAGGCCGTGGTCGAGCAGACCCCGGGCGGGCGGCCGTCGACGCCGCGCGACACCGCTGCGCTCGTCGGGTTCCTGTGCGGCCCGGACGGCGGGTGGGTGAACGGGCAACTGCTCAAGACCGACGGCGGGTTCAGCGCCCGGTGACCGTGTGCGCTCATTTGGTTGACGCGTCAACCAAACCGGCGCACACTGGGGACATGCACACGCAGGACCTCCTCGCCGCCACCACCGGGATGGGCGCCGTCACGCTCCGCGTCGCGGACCTCGACCGGATGATCGGCTACTACCGCGACGGCATCCGGCTCGCGCTGCTGTCGAACGACGGCGGCGTCGCCGTCCTCGGTCGCGGCACCACCCCGATCGTCGTCCTCGAGCACGCGCCGTCGATGCAGCACGCCGGCGCGCACGAGGCCGGGCTCTTCCACACCGCGATCCTGTTCGACACGAAGGCCGACCTGGCGGCCGCGTTGTACTCCGTCGCGACGCAGTACCCGCAGACCTTCACCGGCAGCGCCGACCACCTGGTGAGCAACGCGTTCTACTGCACCGACCCCGAGGGCAACGGTGTCGAGCTGTACTGGGACCGCGACCGGACCGAGTGGTCGTGGACGCACGGCATGGTCGACATGGCCACCATCTTCGTCGACCCGAACGCCTTCCTGCAGGAGAACCTGAGCGCCGCGGCGCTGGAGTCGGCAGCGTCGGCGCCGGGACGCGTCGGGCACGTGCACCTGTCCGTCGGCGACGTCGCCTCGGCCCGCGACTTCTACGTCGACCGGCTGGGCTTCGCGACCACGGCGGCGATGGGCGACCAGGCCCTGTTCGTCAGCGCCGGCGGGTACCACCACCACATGGCGATGAACACGTGGAACTCCCGCGGGGCCGGACGTCGGCAGCTCGCGCTCGGGCTCGGCCTCGTGCGCATCGAGGTACCGGGGGCGGACGACCTCGGGGCCCTCGTCGCGCGCATGCACGACACCGGGGTGCAGACCGCGGACGACGGTCGGACCGTCGCGTTCGAGGACCCGTGGGCGAACCGCATCGAGGTGACCGCGCCGGGTCGCGGCTGAGGGCCGGGTGGGCGCGGCGGCGGTTGCGGGGCCGCGCGGCGGCGGGCGCGCGGCGGCGGGCGTGCGGCGGTCGCGGGGGCGCGCGGCGGCGGTCGCGCGGCGGCGGGTTGCATGCGAGCGCATCGTGCGACGACCCACGGGTCGATCGACGCGTGCTCCGTCGGAGGATACGCACGCATGTGATGCACGCGCATGTTCCGACCGTGCACGAGACGATCGACGCGTGGTCCGTCGGACGATGCACATGCAAGCAGTGCGGCGAACGGGTCGCTCGGAGGCACGGAGCCACGGAGCCACGGACCCACGGGCCCGCGGAGCCACGGGCCCAGCGGTCAGCGTGCGCGGAAGTACCGGTGCAGGGACCGCTCACGGACCATCGCGGCCGCCGCGGCCCCGCCGACCAGCACACCGACGAGCCCCATCGCCGCGACACCGACCGCCTCGACCACGATCGGCACGGCGTCCGCCGGTCCGAGCCCGCGGACGGCCACCACGCCGACGGCCACCGCCACGCACGACCCCACCGCTCCCCACAGCCCGTGTTGCAGCACCAGACCGAGGGCCTGCGCGCTCCGCGGGACACCGACGTGCAGGTCGGACGCCAGCGAGAGGCGCCGACGCCCGACGGACGCAGCACCGACCGCCATCCCGGCCGCGAGCGCCGCACCGAGTGACGCCGCCACCGGGTCGTTCGCCGCCGGGGTGAAGGTCACCCCGGCGCGGGGGTTCAGCTGCCCGACCGTCGGACGGGCCTCGTCGTCGGCACCGGTGCCCGGCAGGACCGTCCGCCGGAGCGCCGCGAGGGTGTCCTCCCGTTGCGGCCACACCGTCACCCAGCACGCATCGAACGCGCGGCCGTCGTCCGGGGTCGGCGCGAGGAGCGCGTACTCGAGGTCCGGGTCGCGGCCGTCGTCCGGGTACGGGTACACACCTGCCACCGGCGGCCCGGGCCCGACCGACGTGCCCGCCGCCGTCACGAGCGTGTCCCCGGGCGCGAGGCCTAGCGACTCCTGCACCGACGGGGACAGGACGACCCCGACCGACCCGGTGGCACCGGCCGCGGACCCGACGACCGCCGGGAAGCCCGCCGTGACCTCGTACGTCGGCACCGCCGAGCCGGGCAGCGCGGCCGGCACCGTGCCCTCCTCGAGCCGCCGGAGCGCCCCGGATGCCCGGACCCCCTCGGAAGCCGCAAGCGCGTCGCACGCACGGCCGTCGATCCGCCCCTCGGCACGCTGCACCGTCGTAGCCGCCCCGCTCGCCACGTAGTCGGCGGCACCACGGACGTCCGCGGCGAGCGCCGTGGCGCGGAGACCGACGACCCCGCCGACGAGGACCGCGAGGACGAGGGCGCCCGTCGCCGCCCACCCGGCACCCGTCACGACGTCCCGCCAGGCCTCGCGCGCGACCTCCCCGAGCCGCATGTCCCGTCGTCGACACGCATCAGCGGCCCGGGGCCGGTCGGGCCGCCTCACCGGTACTGCCCGAGGTCGAGGACGGAGTCGCACGCAGCTCGGGTGTCGTCGTCGTGCGTCGCGACGACGACCACGGTCCCCGACGCGGCGAGCGCCCCGATCGCCCGGTTCACCTCCGTCGCCGTCGCCCGGTCGAGCTGGGCCGTCGGCTCGTCGACGAGCATCAGTCCCGGGCTGCTCGCCACGCCCCGCGCCAGCATGAGGCGTTGCGCCTCGCCCCCGGACAGCTCGCCGAACCGGGCGTGCACCCGCCCGTCGAGGCCGAAACGACCGAGCAGTTCGACCGCCCGCCGATCGGCAGTCCGGCGGTCGTCACCGCGCGCGAGGAACGGCAGCGCCACGTGGTCCAGCGCTCGACGCCGAGCGACCCCGTGCGGGTTCTGGAACACCCAGAGCGGTCGGCACCCTGCCGGACGGTCCACGGAGCCGGCGGTCGGCCGGAGCATCCCCGCGAGGACCGCCAGGAGCGTCGACTTCCCCGAGCCGCTCGGCCCGACGACCGCAGTGACCGTGCCATCGACGAAGGTGCGATCGACCTGGCGGAACAGGACCGTGCCGTTCGACCAGGTGTGGCCGACCCCGGCCAGCGTCACCGGCACGGACGGGACCGGTCGGGATCGGCACGGACCCGGTCGAGTGGTCGACCCTCGGGCCCGCGCACGAAGGACTGACCGAGCTCGGAGCCGAGGACCTCGACCTCGAGTGCCGGGCCCGACGTCGGTTGCACGCAGGCCTGATCGCCGTCGAGGTCCCACAGCGCCGTCGGCGGAACGACCTGCACCGTCCGGGGACGGCGGAGCGACCAGGCCGCCGGGAGCGTCGGGACGCCGTCGGCCGACGACACCGTCACCGCGTACTCGGGCAGTGCGGCGACCGCAGCCAGCGCATCGGGTGCCGACACGACACCCCGCGCATCGACCGGGACGTCGGCGCCGCCGACCCGCAGCACCCGGTCGCCCGGAGCCGAGTCGGCCGACAGGGTCTCGATGCGCGCTCCGCGGAGCTCCGCCGGCAACTCGACGAGCGTCCCCTCGGCGTCGACGGGGGCGCCGAGGACCGCCGTGCAGGCACGGACGCTGTTCTCGACAGCCGGGACCCAGGCGAAGGGCGCCCGCGGCACCACGCCGTCGGGCAGGTCGTCCGCCGTCACGCCGCGGTCGACCAGGAACTGCCGTGCGGCAAGGAGGGTCCCGGGGCCGACGAGTCCGTCGACCGCGAGTCCCGCGCCGAGGCGCGTGAGCTCGGCCTGCAGCCCGGAGACGTCGTCGCCGCGGTCACCCGGTTCGAGGTCCCGCCAGAGCGGTTCCCCCGTCGCCAGCGCGACCACCGGCTGACCGTCGACGCCGGCGATCACGTCACCGCTGACGAGCGGGGCGCCGGTCGAGCACGACGACGCTGTCACCGTCCCGGTCCGGGTCGTCACCACGGCTCTGGGTGCCCCGGTCTCGAGGGCGAGTTGCACCTGCCGCTCGTCGGCGTCGGTGCGCTCGGTGACCGCGACGGTCCTGGCGGGCGACGCGGTCCGGAGCGCAGCCGGCGGCTCGGCCGGCACCGCCACCACGACCGCGGCGGCGCTGCCGGCCGCGACGAGCATCGCGCCGAGGCCGAGGAGCGCTCCGTACGGGCGCTGCATCAGCCGTCCCGCCACAGCCCGAGCGGATCGAGCTGACACTGCCGCGCCTTCTCGTCCATCCAGTCGAACGGCAGCGTGTCGTCGTCGTAGTCCTTCCGCCACTGCTCCTCGGTGTACCCCCGACCGACGAGCCCCGCTCGCTGCAGGCACGGGACGGTGATCTCGGCCTCGTCGAGTCGCTCGGGGTTCCGGCGAGTCTGCTCGAAGAGGAAGGTCACGTACTCGTCGTACCGCTTCTCACACGCGCGGAGGACCGGGTCCGACCGCTCGAAGTAGTCATTCGGATACTTCCCGTCCAGCGATGGGAGCGAGAACCCGCCGTCCGGGTCGTACTCGATCCCGAGACCGGAGTCGGCGAGACACCGCCGGACGCCTTCGTGCGCCTCCTCGAGCTCTGCGGCCGTGACCTTTCCGTCGGCGAGCATCGACGCCTCGGAGTCGGAGACTCCGTGGTCCAGAGCCGATCGGAACTCGTCGGCCCAGGGGCCGGCGTGCTCGAGCGACGCCGTCCGACTCGACGACGCATGGCCCGGGATGACAGGGGCAGCCGCACAGCCGGACGTGAGCAGTGCCACGAGCGTGAGGAGAGCAGCTCCCGCTCCAACGCGCCTCACGGCGCCCGCCAGAGGCCGAGCGGATCGAGCATGCACTGCCGCGCCTTGTCGTCCAACTCGAAGTGCGGGAGCGTGTCCGCGTCGAGGTCCTCCCGCCACTGCTGCTCGGTGTAGTCCCGTCCGACAAGACCGGCCTTCCGCAAGCACGGCACGGTGATCTCCGCATCGTCCAGACGCTCCGGGTTCCGTCGCGTCTGCTCGTACAGGTAGGTCACGTACTCGTCGTACCGTTTCTCGCAGGCCCGCAGGATCGGGTCCGACCAACCGAAGAAGCCCTCGTCGACCTCCCTGTCGAAGGGATGCAGTCGGAAACCACCGTCCGGGTCGTAGGTGATGCCCAGGCTGGAGTCGGCCAGGCACCGACGCACCTGTTCGTGCGCCCCCTCGACCTCCTCGGTTGTGATCCGGCCGTCGGCCAGGATCGATGCCTCGTAATCGGACGCACCGTCATCCAGGGCTGCCTTGAACTCGTCCGACCAGGGGCCGGCGTGTTCGAGTGTCACGTCGGTCCGAGCCGACGGCCTACCCGGCTCAGCCGGGATGGTGGCACACCCAGTGCTTGCCAACGCGATCGTGACCACGAGTACGCACACGTGTGCTCCGTGTCCCCAGCGACCGGCGGCCATTCAACGTGCCGTCATCCCGTATGACACGACGTTGATCCAGCAGGCCCTCTGGCTGGACCATGAGCCGCGATCGGCCCAGTTCCCGTAGGCCGTGTCCTTGCCCTTGATCACGTCCCAATGGCGAGCGCCTCGGGAACAGGAGTTGTTCTTGCCCTTGAACGTCGAGACCGACCCGTAGCAAGCCGCGTTCGCCTCCGGAGCCGTGGCCGCGTCGACCGCGAGCCCACCGCCCATGACGCTTCCCAGCACAGCCATCCCCAACACCACGTTCTTGATCGACATCAGGCCCCTTCGCTCGTCGCTAGTGATGTATCACCGCTAACGTACAACAAGGGTGGGTTACGGCGCAACCGTCGGTGGGGCATCCGTGCAGGATGGATGCGTGACTGACGACATCCGCTGGGAGGTGCTCGAGGAGAGCACCCTCACGCTCCCCGACCACGAGGCCATCACCGCACTGCTGGCGCAGGCCTTCCCGGACTGGTCCCACTGGTACGTGGGCGGCCGGAGCTGGGCGGGCATGCAGCCCGAACGGCGGGTGATCGCCCGCGACGCCGACGGTGTCGTGCTCGCCCACGTCGGCATCCGCCGGATGTACATCTCGGTGGGCGGCCGTGATGTGCTGGTCGGCGACACCGGGTTGGTCGCTGTCGCACCGCGACTGCAGGGCACGGGCAAGGGCCGCGAGCTGATGGAGCGCGCGCACGCCGTGCTCGAGGGCCTCGCGGTGCCGTACGGCTTCCTCGGCGCCGGAGAGAACCGCATCCCGTTCTACGCGAACCTCGGCTGGCACCACTTCGACGACGTCGTCGGGGACTACACGGCCTTCACTGCCGAGGGCGCCGGCATGCCGATGACCGACCAGGGCGGCTGGATGGTCCTGCCGGTGGCGGAGCGGCTGGAGGACTGGCCGGACGGTCCGATCCTGCTCAACGGCCAGCAGGTCTAGGTCCAGGACGAGGACCGGGCGCGATCCTGCTCGACGGGCCACCGGTCCGGAACGTGAGAACGGACGGGAGGCGCGGTGCGGGTCCGACCCGCACCGCGCCTCCCGTCCGTCAGCAGTGGGGCTTACGCCTCGACCGCCACCGTCTCCGGGTCCTCGTTCGAGCCCGGTGCGCTCGGCACGACGGCCGCGCGCACGCGCGCGCCGAGGTCGGCGTCCACGTTCGTCCAGTAGGCGAACACGCGCTCACGCAGGTCGTCGCGGGTCACCTTCGAGACGTGACCGGCGATGTTGCCGACCAGGCGCTCACGGGCGGCGTCGTCGAGGACCTCGCGGACCATCGTGCCGGCCTGGCCGAAGTCGTCGTCCTCGGGGTGCAGGGTCGCGGCGGAACGCTGCAGCGCGCCGTCCGACTCCCAGCCCGGGGTCTCGTCGGTCGCGTCCGCGTCGGCGTGCGCGCCACCGAGCGAGTTCGGAGCGTAGACCGGCACCTCGGACTTCTGGAAGTCGAAGCGCATGGCGCCGTCCTTCGAGTACGAGTGGACCTCGTTCTTCGGGGCGTTCACCGGCAGCTGCGCGTGGTTGGTGCCGACGCGGTAGCGGTGCGCGTCCGCGTAGCTGAAGATGCGCGCGAGGAGCATCTTGTCCGGGCTCGCGGCGATGCCGGGCACGAAGTTCGAGGGGGCGAAGGTCGCCTGCTCGATCTGCGCGAAGTAGTTCTCCGGGTTGCGGTTGAGCTCCATGGTGCCGACCTCGATGAGCGGGTAGTCGGCGTGCGGCCAGACCTTCGTCAGGTCGAACGGGTTGAACCGGTACGACTCGGCGTCCGCGTAGGGCATGATCTGCACCTTGAGCGTCCAGCGCGGGTGGTCGCCACGCTCGATCGCGGCGTGCAGGTCGCGGATGTGGAAGTCAGCGTCCTCGCCGGCGATGCGGTCGGCGTCCTCCTGCGTGAGGGTCTTGTGGCCCTGCTCCGTCAGGAAGTGGTACTTCACCCAGAAGCGCTCGCCCTCGGCGTTGATCCACTGGTAGGTGTGCGAGCCGAAGCCGTCCATCTCGCGCCAGCTCGCCGGCAGGCCACGGTCGCCCATGAGCCAGGTGACCTGGTGCGCGGACTCGGGCGACAGGGTCCAGAAGTCCCACTGCATGTCGTGGTCGCGCAGGTGCGACCCGGGCAGACGCTTCTGCGAACGGATGAAGTCGGGGAACTTGATGCCGTCGCGGATGAAGAAGACGGGGGTGTTGTTGCCGACGAGGTCGTAGTTGCCCTCGGACGTGTAGAACTTCAGCGCGAAGCCGCGGGGGTCGCGCCAGGTGTCGGGCGAACCCTGCTCGCCGGCGACGCTGGAGAAGCGCGCGAGCATCTCGGTCTGCTGCCCCGGCTGCAGGAACGCGGCGCGGGTGTAGCGGCTGATGTCCTGCGTGACGGTGAAGGTACCGAACGCGCCACCACCCTTGGCGTGGACGACGCGCTCCGGCACGCGCTCGCGGTTGAACTGGGCGAGCTTCTCGACCAGGTAGTGGTCGTGCAGGGCGAGGGGGCCGTCGGCCCCGACACCCATGGAGTGCTGGTCGCTCGAGACGGGCGCGCCGCTGTTCGTCGTGGTGATGGGGGTGCCGGACGGGGTGCCGGTCGTGTTCTGGTCGGACACGGTTCCTCCTTGGGTGGAACGGTTGGTTCGGTCAGGGATGCTCGGGTGGTTCAGGGGACGCGCGGGGCGTCGGCGGCGGCGTCACCGGGGACCGCGGCCACCGCGGGGGCACCGGTCGCGTCGACGGGCGCGGTGGCGTCGTCGCGCTCGGCGGCGGCGCACCGCTCGCAGATGCCCCAGTAGGTGACCTCGGCGGTCGTCACGGCGAAGCCGTGGGTCTCGGAGGGCGTCAGGCAGGGGGCGTGACCGACGGCGCAGTCGACGTCCTCGATCGCGCCGCAGAGGGTGCACACGACGTGGTGGTGGTTGTCGCCGGTGCGGCGTTCGTACCGCGCCGGACTGCCGGCCGGTTCGATCCGGCGCACGAGGCCGACCCCGGTCAGGGCGGCGAGCACGCCGTACACGGCCTGGTGACTGGTGGTCGGGAGCTCGGCGGTGAGCGCGGTCACGATGTCGTCTGCTGTGGCGTGCGGCATCGCCCCGGTCGCGCGCAGCACGGCGAGTCGCGGGGTGGTGACCCGCAGCCCCGCTCCCCGGAGCAGATCGGCGTCGGCGTCCATGCTGAGCCTTTCTTTTGCAGCGATCAAGACAAGAGCAACACTACACGAGTCGAGTGGACCGTCACCGACCCGTGCGCATGCCGCTACCGGAATACGTCATGTCACGATCCGGTCGCGATCCGCGGGGACGCTCCTGATCCGGGCCGATCGCGCGCTAGCGTCCGGACATGTCCACGCACCAGGGCCTGCCCGAGCAGGCACCCACAGCAGCGGACGTCCGGGGGATCATCGCGAAGCGGGACCTGGTCGTCGACCTCATCCGGACGGCCTGCGTCGTCCTCGTCGTCTTCGTGCACATCACGATGGTCGGCGTCGCCGCCGACGAGGGCGGTCTCCGGGTGACGAGCCCGCTGCAGGAGCTCCCCTGGTACGTGGCCGCCACGTGGATCGGCCAGGTGATGCCGCTGTTCTTCGTGGTCGGCGGCTTCGCGAGCGCCGTGGGGTGGCGCAGCACCGTGGCGCGCAGCGGCGCCGACGGCAGTCCTGCCCGAGACTGGGTCGCGACCCGACTGGTCCGGCTGTACCGCCCCGCCGTCCCCCTCTTCGTGGTGCTCGCCCTCGGCCTCGGCGTCGCCACCGCCGTCGGCACCCCGCCGGAGCTGCTCGCCGAGGTCGCCTTCGGCATCGGTTCGCCCCTCTGGTTCCTCGCCGCCTACGGCATCACGCAGTGCTGCGTCCCCTTCATGGTGCGCCTGCACGAGCGGGCCCCGTGGCGGACCCTCGGCGTCCTGCTCCTGCTGGCCGGCGCGGTCGACGCCGTGCGCCTCGCCACCGGCACCGCCGAGGTCGGGCTGCTCAACCTCGGTCCGGTCTGGCTGTTCGCGCAGCAGCTCGGGTTCCTGTGGGCCGACGGCTGGTTCGCCCGCCGTCCGAAGGTGCTGCTCCTCGCGGTCGCGGCTGCGGCCTACGCACTGCTCGTGCCGATGACCTCGATCGGGCTGTGGGCGCCGGACATGCTGCAGGACCTCAACCCGCCGATGCTGCCGCTGGCGTTCCTCGCGATCGCGCAGGCGTGCCTGGTCCAGCTCGTGCACGCTCCGCTCACCCGGCTCATGCGCACGAGGGCGGCACTCGGCACCGTCTTCGTGCTCGGCCGCGACGGCATGACGATCTACCTCTGGCACCTGCCGCTCTTCATCGCCCTGAACGGTGTCGCCCTGCTCCTCGGCGCCCCCTTCCCCGAACCGGGATCCGGCGTGTGGTGGGCGACACGACCGGTCGCCCTGGTGGTGCTGCTCGCCGTGTCGCTCGGCATCGCCCGCGCGCTCCGCTGGTTCGACCGCCCGCTCCCCCGCCTCGTGCCGACCACCGACCGGCCGGCGTGGCCGGTCGTCGCGGTGGCGGCGGTGTGCACGATCGGTCCGGCCTTCCTGGTGATGCAGGCGCACCTGTCGTTCGGCGTCGCCGTCGTCGGCGCGGTGGGCGTGCCGATCGGGGTGTGGCTGCTCTCCCGCACGGCCCCGGCGCGGAGCGTCCGGCAGATCTGAACCGGTTCTCACCGGCAGACGCCCTGCACGGAGGGGCGACGGGCGGAGGATGAGGAGCGCCGCACGATGACCGCCAGCCGGACGGTCCACGTCGGTCCCACCGCCGCAGGAGGCACCCGACGCCGTCGACACCCGAGTTCTGGAGCACCTGGCGGTTCGATCCTCTCGCCGCGGTCCTCGTCCTGGTCGCCGCCGTGGCCTACGGGCGGTGGGTGGTCGGTGCCGCCAGGCGCGGGACCCGGTGGCCGTGGTGGCGCACACTGGCCTTCGCCCTGGCGCTCGGACTGTTCGTCGTCCTGCAGTTCGGCATCGTCGGCGTGTACGACCAGCAGCTCCGGTGGGCGTTCGTCCTGCGCGCGGCCCTGCTCTTCTTCGCGGTCCCCGCGTTCGCTGCGCTGGGCGCGCCCGTCCCGTTGCTCCGGACAGGAGGCCCGGCTCGCCTCGCACGCGCCGCCGACGCGACGATGCGCTCGCGTCCGGTGCGACTGCTCGGGAACGCGATCGTCGCGCCGGTGGTCGCCCTCGTGCTGTTCGGCGTCCTGATCACCCCGCTGTCGGCGGTCGTCCGCGGCTCCGAGGGCTGGGCCGTCGCGCTCACCGCAGGACTGCCGGCGCTGGGGTTCGCACTGCTCGCACCCCTGTCCGAGCCGGGGGTGCTCCGCTCGTCGACGTTCGTCACCGCCGAGTTCCTGCTCGCCTTCGTGGAACTCGTCCTCGACGCGGTCCCCGGGATCGTGCTCCGGATCACGAACCACGTCCTCGACGGGTCGGTGGTGGCGGTGACCGGCAGACCGTGGTCACCGTCGCCGCTGCAGGACCAGCACCTGGCCGGCGACCTGCTGTGGTTCATCGCCGAGGTCGCGGACGTCCCCGTGCTCATCGCCCTCTTCGTGCGGTGGCAGCGGACCGACCGCCGCGAGGCCCGGGACGTCGACGCCCTGACGGACGAGCAGGTGGAGGCGATGACCCGCGCCCACCTGGAGCGCCGGGGCTGAGCGGGCCGCGGAGGGGCCGGCGGCGGGGACCGGGGCCTGCGGGCAACGTCGCCGACGTGAGTCGACATCGTCGCGGTCGTACGACGTCGATGACGTCGCACGTCGTCGGCCGCACCCGTCGTGTCGCTCCCCCGCGGACGCGACGCCTGCACCACCGCCCCGGACGCACCCGGGCCCCGGGCCGCTCGTGTGAGCAGCCCGGGGCCCGGGTGGACGGCGCTGGTCAGGCGTCGGCGTGCTTGCCGTGGTGGTCGATCGCCGCGAGCTCGTCCTCGGGCGTCGCCGGAGCGGCAGCCGCGGCGTGCACACCGTGCTCGGACGCCTTCGCGCCCTGCTCGGTCGGCTCCGTGCCCTGGTCGGACGACTGCCCCTCGCCGCCGGGCTGCGTGGTCACGTCGCCGGTCTTCTCCCACTGCACGGTCTGCTTCGGCTTCGCCAGGAACAGCGCCGCCACGATCGCGGCGACGAGCACGATCGCCGGCAGGAAGAGCGACTCGCCCATGGCGCGCGAGAACGGCTCGAGCAGGGGGCCGGGCAGCGCACCGACCTGCTGCTCCGCGCCGCCGGCGGACACGCCCCCGCTCGAGGACGGGAAGTTCGCCGTGATCCGGGCCTCCATCAGGGCCGCGATGCCGGCCGAACCGAGGACCGCACCGATCTGACGCGTGGTGTTGTAGACACCCGAGCCGGCACCGGCGAGCTTCGGCGGCAGGTTGCGCGTCGCCGAGACGGACAGCGGGCCCCACATGCAGGCGTTCGCGAGCCCGAGCAGCGCGCTCGGCAGGAGCACCCACCCCCAGTCGGCACCGGTCGACAGCAGGCCGCCGAACCAGAACAGCCCGCCCGAGAAGCACGCGAGCCCGAAGGCGGCCACCCAGCGCGGGTTCCAGCGGTTCAGGTTCTTGCCCACGAGCGGGGCGAGCGCCGCGGACAGCACGGCCTGCGGCACGAGGAGCAGCGCCGCCTGGGTCGGCGAGAAGCGCAGGACGTCCTGCGCCCAGAGCATGATCGGCAGCGCGAACGAGGCGATGGCGACACCGACGGCCGTGATGGCGACGTTGGCGAGCGTGAAGTTGCGGTCCTTGAACAGGCCGAGCGGCAGGAGCGGCTCCCCCTTCTGCACGCCCTGCCAGACCACGAAGGCGGCCAGCACGACGAGGCCGACGATGATGAGCATCCAGACCGAGATGATCCCCGTGATGGTGCCCCAGTCGTAGGTCTCGCCCTCCTGGATGCCGAAGACGAGCAGGAACAGCCCGGCAGCCGACAGGAAGATGCCGAGGTAGTCGAAGCGGTGGCCGTGGCGGTCGAACGAGGGCACGAAGCGCTGCGCGAGGACGAACGCGACGACGCCGACGGGGACGTTCACGAAGAAGATCCACTCCCAGCCGAAGCCGTCGACGAGCAGGCCGCCGACGATCGGGCCGACGAGCGAGGCGACACCGGCGACGGCGCCCCAGAGGCCCATGGCCGCGCCGCGCTTCTGCGGCGGGAAGATGCGCGTGATGACGGACATCGTCTGCGGGCTCATCATCGCGGCGCCGAGGCCCTGCACGACGCGGGCCACGATGAGCACCTCGATCGAACCGGCGAGACCGCACCACAGGCTGGCGAGCGTGAAGACGACGAGGCCGATCTGGTACATGACCTTCGGGCCGAAGCGGTCACCGAGGCGGCCCGTGATGAGCAGCGGCACGGCGTAGGCGAGCAGGTAGGCGCTCGTGACCCAGATCACCGCGTTGATGTCGGCGTCGAGCGCCTGCGCGATGGTGGGCGTCGCGACCGAGACGATCGTGGAGTCGACGAGGATCATGAAGAAGCCGACGACGAGGGCCCAGAGTGCGGGCCAGGGCTTCTTCTCGGTCGTCCGCGGGGGCGTTGCGGTGGTCATCGAGTGGGTTCCTTGCTGTTCGTGGGGGTGTCTGCGGGGACGGCCGGGCCGTCCCAGGTGAGGTCGCCGCTCTCGATGCGGTCGACCGTGGTGCTGAGCCACTCGATCTGCGCGGTGAGCATCGCACGGACGTACGACACGTCGAGCCAGTACCGCTCGGCCAACTGCTTGGCGTGCACGCGCCCGACGGCTGCGTCGTAGTCGTCGCGCTCCTGCTCGAGCGCGACGACCCGGGCCCGGACGGCATCGACCGCCTCGGTCCGCGACAGGTTCTCGACCACCGAGAGCGCCAGGTGGAACTGCGGGTACTCGTCGGCGGGTTCGGCGACCATGCCGCGGAGGCCGTCGGCCAGCGCCGCACGACCGGCGTCGGTGATCGTGTAGGTCGTGCGCTCCGGTCGGTTGCCGTCGCGGTCGGTGCCGACGACCTCGGCGAAGCCCAGCTCGGCCAGCCGGCCGACCTGGTGGTACAGGGTGCCCGGCCGGACCTTGACGTTCCGTTCCTGCTGCCGGTGGACCATCGTCTGGAACATCTCGTACGGGTGCATCGGTGCCTCGTTGAGCAGGTCGAGCGCGGCGAACGCGAGCGGCGTGAGCGGCGTCACCCGGGCCTCCTGACCGATCGATGGCGATGATGTTCCGACTGGACTATTCGACTTCGAATATACGGAGTGGAACACAGGTGAGCAAACGCACAGCACACTCTCCACAGGAGGCCCGGGTCCGGCCCGGCGGGCCGCCGCCGCCCCGTAGACTGGTCGCGTCCCCCCACCCCTGAAGTGCTGGAGAGAACACGTGCCAACGATCGTCGTCGAGGTCATGCCGAAGGCCGAGATCCTCGACCCCCAGGGCAAGGCGGTGGGCAACGCCCTCGCGCGGCTCGGCAAGTCCGACCTGACCAACGTCCGCATCGGCAAGCGTTTCGAGGTGACCGTCGACGGCCCCGTCGACGACGCGAAGCTCGCCGAGGTCCGCGACATCGCGGTCGACGTCTTCTCGAACGCCGTGATCGAGGACGTCGTCTCCGTGACGGTCGAAGGCCAGTGACCCGGATGCGCATCGGCGTCATCACCTTCCCCGGCTCGCTCGACGACCGCGACGCCCAGCGCGCCGTCCGTCTCGCCGGCGCCGACCCCGTCGCCCTCTGGCACGGCGACCACGACCTGCAGGGCGTCGACGCGATCGTGCTGCCCGGCGGGTTCTCGTACGGCGACTACCTGCGGGCCGGTGCCATCGCGGCCAAGGCCCCGATCATGGCCGAGGTCATCGACGCCGCCGGCAAGGGCATGCCCGTCCTCGGCATCTGCAACGGGTTCCAGATGCTGGCCGAGGCCCGTCTGGTCCCCGGCGCGCACACCCGCAACGCGCACCAGCAGTTCATCCGCCGCGACCAGAAGCTCCGGGTCGAGACCACCTCGACGGCGTGGACCTCGGGCTTCGCGCCCGAACAGGAGATCACGATCCCGCTCAAGAACGCCGACGGCCGCTTCGTCGCCGACGCCGACGAGATCAAGCGCATCGAGGACAACGGCCAGGTCGTGTTCCGGTACGTGGGCGTCAACCCGAACGGGTCGATCGACGACATCGCCGGCGTCTCGAACGAGCGCGGCAACGTCGTCGGGCTCATGCCGCACCCCGAGCACGCGACGGAGGCCGGCTTCGGTCCGGACACCCCCGCCGCGATGGCCTCCGGCACCGACGGCCTCACCTTCTTCACCTCCGTGATCGAGTCCACGCTGGTCAAGTGACCGCGACTCCAGTGACAGGGAACAACGACACCGTGACGACCTCCGTTCGCCCGAAGCCCGACACCGTGCAGGACGCGGCAGCGACCCCCGACAAGGAACAGCCGTACGACGCGCTGGGGCTGAAGCCCGACGAGTACGCCCGCATCAAGGAGATCCTCGGCCGCCGCCCCACCTCGGGCGAGCTGGCGATGTACTCGGTGATGTGGAGCGAGCACTGCTCCTACAAGTCCTCGAAGAACTACCTCCGTCAGTTCGGCAAGAAGGTCACGCCGGAGATGACGAAGAACCTGATGGTCGGCATGGGCGAGAACGCCGGGGTCGTCGACGTCGGCAACGGGTGGGCCGTCACCTTCAAGGTCGAGTCGCACAACCACCCGTCCTACGTCGAGCCCTACCAGGGCGCGGCCACCGGTGTCGGCGGCATCGTCCGCGACATCATCTCGATGGGCGCCCGTCCGGTCGCCGTGATGGACCAGCTGCGCTTCGGTGCGATCGACCACGAGGACACCGCGCGCGTCGTGCACGGTGTCGTCGGCGGCATCTCGTTCTACGGCAACTGCCTCGGCCTGCCGAACATCGGCGGCGAGACCTACTTCGACCCGGTGTACCAGGGCAACCCGCTGGTGAACGCCCTGGCAGTGGGCGTCCTGCGCCACGAGGACCTGCACCTGGCCAACGCGTCCGGTGCCGGCAACAAGGTCGTCCTGTTCGGTGCCCGCACCGGTGGCGACGGCATCGGCGGCGCCTCGATCCTGGCGTCGGACACCTTCACCGAGGGCGGCCCGACCAAGCGCCCCGCCGTGCAGGTCGGCGACCCCTTCGCCGAGAAGGTCCTCATCGAGTGCTGCCTCGAGCTGTTCCAGCAGGAACTCGTCGAGGGCATCCAGGACCTCGGCGCCGCGGGCATCTCCTGCGCGACGTCCGAGCTGGCGAGCAACGGCGACGGCGGCATGCACATCTCGCTCGACGACGTCCTGCTGCGCGACCCCACGCTCACCGCCGAAGAGATCCTGATGTCGGAGAGCCAGGAGCGCATGATGGCGGTCGTCCGCCCCGACAAGCTCGACGAGTTCCTGCGCGTCGTCGGCAAGTGGGAGGTCGAGACCAGCGTCCTCGGCGAGGTCACCGGCACCGGCCGGCTCGTCATCGACTGGCAGGGCCAGGAGATCGTGAACGTCGACCCGCGCACCGTCGCCGTCGACGGCCCGGTCTACGACCGCCCGGTCGCCTACCCGACGTGGATCGACGCGCTGCAGGCCGACACCGCCGCTTCGCTCGACCGACCGGTCGACGGCCCGGCGATCAAGGCGCAGTTCCTCAGCCTGCTCGGCTCGCCGAACCTGGCGTCGAAGAACTGGGTCACGAACCAGTACGACACCTACGTGCTCGGCAACACCGCGCTCTCGTTCCCCGACGACGGCGGCATGATCCGCGTCGACGAGGAGACCGGCCTCGGTGTCGCGATCGCCACCGACGCCAACGGCCGCTACTGCCAGCTCGACCCGAAGCAGGGTGCCCGCCTGGCCCTCGCCGAGGCGTACCGCAACGTCGCCGTCACCGGCGCCGTCCCCGCCGCGGTCACCGACTGCCTGAACTTCGGCTCCCCCGAGAACCCCGAGGTCATGTGGCAGTTCTCCGAGGCGGTCGAGGGGCTCGCCGACGGCTGCATGGAGCTCGGCATCCCGGTCACCGGCGGCAACGTCTCGTTCTACAACCAGACGGGCACGACCCCGATCCACCCGACGCCCGTCGTCGGCGTGCTCGGCATCATCGACGACGTCGCGAAGCGCGTCCCCTCGGGCTGGCAGGACGACGGCCACAACATCTACCTGCTCGGCACCACCTCGCTCGAGCTCGACGGGTCGGCGTGGGCCGGCACCGTGCACGGCCACCTCGGTGGCCGTCCGCCGGCGGTCGACCTGGGCCGCGAGAAGGCGCTCGCCGACCTGCTGCAGGCCGCGACGAGCGAGCAGCTCCTGACGAGCGCCCACGACCTGGCGGACGGCGGCCTCGGCCAGTCCCTCGCCGAGTCAGTGCTGCGCTTCGGCATCGGCGCGCGCGTGGTGCTGGACGAGCTCGAGTCCCGCGACGGTGTCGACACCGCCACGGCGTTGTTCTCGGAGTCGACGGGTCGTGTGATCGTGACCGTCCGTCGCGAGGACGACGTCCGGTTCCAGGGTCTGTGCGACGGCCGGGGCTTCCCGGTGCTGCGCATCGGCGTGACCGACGCCACGTCGGACGCGCTCGAGGTCCAGGGCGCGTTCGAGGCGTCGGTGGACGAGCTCCGGGGCACGCACCGTGCCACGCTGCCGTCCCGCTTCGGCGACGTGATCGTCGAGGACGTCACCGAGGGGTACGTCGGCCGCGGGCCGCTCGACTCCGACGGCGCGTTCTCGCCGCGCACGGACGCCTAGGCCCCGCGAGCGACCCGGGATGCCGATCGTCACCCTGCCCTTCGCCGAGCTCGTCGACCGGTTCGGCCCCGTGCCGGACGGCATCGAGCTGGACGTCTGGGACGTCGAGGCGCCGTACGGACGGCCCGACGACGTCGCCATCACGTTCCTGCCGTTCTACTTCGCCGGACGGCACCGGTGGCAGTTCGTGCACGACCTGCCGGCGCTCGAGCTCCTGCAGCTGCCGAGCGCCGGCTACGAGCACGCGGTGCCGCACGTCCCCGGGCACGCGAAGCTCGCGAACGGTCGCGGGATCCACGACGACGAGACCGCCGAGCTGGCGGTCGGCCTGGCGCTGACCTCGCTCCGCGAGATCGCGGCGTTCCAGGCCGACCGGGCGAACGGCGTCTGGGACGCGCGTGAAACCCGCTCGCTCGCCGACCGACGCGTCACGGTCGTCGGCTACGGCGCGATCGGTTCGGCGATCGCCACCCGGTTCGAGGCGTTCCGCACCGAGGTGACCGTGGTGGCCCGGACCGCTCGCGAGCAGGACGGGCGCCAGGTGCATGCCTTCGGTGCGCTGCGCGAGCTCGCGGCGACCACCGACGTGCTCGTGCTCATCGCACCGCTCACCGACGAGACCGAGGGGCTGGTGGACGCCGGACTGCTCGCCGCCCTGCCCGACGGGGCCCTGGTCGTGAACGTGGCGCGGGGCAAGGTCGTCGACACCGACGCGCTGGTGGCGGAACTGCAGTCCGAGCGGCTGTTCGCGGCACTCGACGTCACCGACCCCGAGCCCCTGCCCTCCGGCCACCCGCTGTGGACGACGCCGAACACGGTGCTCACGCCGCACGTCGGGGGCAACACGGACCTGAGCGTCCCGCGGTCCGTCGACCTGATGCGCCGGCAGGTCGCCGCGCTGGCCGAGGGTCGCCCGTTCGAGAACCTGATCGACTTGTGACCGTACGGTCGGGCGCGACCCGACCGCGGTCCGGTCGCCAGGGCGCGAAAGCGTCACTGTCCCGCGAACCATCGGCGGCACACGGACGCTTCCGCGGGACAAACGGCGGCACGGCCATGGCCAGCCGTCGCGAGGACGAGCGCCAGGACGAGCGTCAGACCGCGACGATGCAGGCCGGCGTGCCGACCGCGATCTGTTCCACCGCAGGGCCGGGCACGCCGTCGTCGCCGAGCGGCAGGACCGCGATCGCGTCCGACATCTGGTTCGCGACGAGCAGGTAGCCAGGAACCCGGGCGAAGTGTCGCGGCCAGACCCCGCCGCAGGGCGCCGAGCCGATGACCGTCAGGCCGCCGTCGGCGGCGTCGAGCACGACGACGACGTCACGACCACGGACGGCGACGACGACGCGTCCGGCGTCGTCGACCTCGAGGTGGCTCAGCAGGGACTCGCCGACCGCGCCGTCGAAGGTGGGCGTGGACGCGATGACCCGGAAGGACCCGGTGTCGTCGCGGCGGAGGCGGTGCACCTGGCCGTCGAGCTCGCCGGCGACGATGAGGTCGCCGTCGTGCCACGCCATGTGCCGCGGTCCGACGCCGGGTGCGACGTGGTGCACGTGCAGGGGGTCGATGGTCGGTGTGCCGTCGGTCGAGACGGCGACGCGGAACTCGTGCAGGGCGTCCCCGCCGAGGTCGGCGACGAGCACGGTGCCGTCCGGGGTGCCGATCGACTGGTGGGCGTGCGGACCCTCCTGCCGGTCCTCGACCGGGCCGGTGGTGTCCGGCAGCACCGCGACGGCGACCGCGTCGTCCGGGACGGCAGCGCCGGTTCCCGCCTCGGCGGCGGCCAGCCCGACGGCCGTGACCGTGCCGGAGACGTAGTTCGTGACGACGATCGTGCCGGAGGGGTCGACCCGGACGTGGCACGGGGCGTCCCCGCCGGCCGGGGCGTCCCAGAGGTGCTCGAGGGCGCCGTGCTCCAGGCGGAACGCCGAGACGCTGCCGTCGGCGACCTCCGAGACGGCGTAGACCCGGTCACCGTCGACCGCGAGGAACGAGGGGTCGTCGAGCACGGCGACCGTGCGGGCCGCTCCGTCGTCGACGATCGAGATGCCGGTCGCGGTGCCGCCACCGGTCGCGGTGTAGGAGCCGACGAGCAGGGTCGGCAGGTCGACGCTCACTCGTCGCGCCCGGCGATGCGCTCGTGGTGGTGGATCACCTCGGCGACGATGAAGTTCAGGAACTTCTCCGCGAAGGCCGGGTCGAGATGGGACTCACCGGCGAGCGACCGGAGTCGCGCGACCTGGATCTGCTCGCGCTCCGGGTCGGCGGCGGGCATGCCCGACTCGGCCTTGAGGTGCCCCACCCGCTGCGTGTACTTGAACCGCTCCGCGAGCATGTGGATCACGGCGGCGTCGATGTTGTCGATGCTCTGCCGGATGCTCCGCAGTTCGGCGACCGCGGCCGCCGACGCGTCGCTCGCGGGCGATGGCGGAGTCGTGGCCGAAGGCGTGGAGACGTCGTCGTTCATGGCCCGAGCCTACTGGCGCACACTGGCCGCCCGCAGCACGCCCGACGGGCCGCGGCGCACCCGCACACCGCACGTGTCAGCGCACGTCCCAGCGCCCGTCTCAGCCCCGTCTCAGCGCACCAGGGACCGCGCGTCGCGTCGCGGGCGTGCCCGGCTGCCCCGCGCGCCTGCGAGAATGAGTGCATGTCAGTCCTGCTCGTGATCTCGGGCGTGTTCGCGGTGCTCGCCGGCCTCGTCCACGTGTACATCTTCTTCCTGGAATCGGTGGCGTGGACCAGTCCGCGGGCACGCCGGACGTTCGGCATCGCGTCGGAGAACGACCTGCAGGCCACGCGCACCCTCGCGTTCAACCAGGGCTTCTACAACCTGTTCCTGGCGATCGGCGCGCTGCTCGGTGTCGTGCTCGTCGTCGCGGGCAGCACGACGAGCGGGTGGACGCTCGTGGTGTTCTCGACGGCGAGCATGCTCGGCGCCGCGGTGATCCTGGCGGGCACCGGTCGTCGGTACCTCAACTCGGCGTTCAAGCAGGGCACGCTGCCGTTCATCGCCCTGGTGTTCGCGCTGCTCGGCTCGACGATCGGCGTCTGACGCCGGCGCGCGAGCGCACGCACCCACACGAACGCGCACGGCCGACC
>NZ_MJGO01000002.1:220077-224777 GCF_001864895.1 Curtobacterium sp. MCBA15_009 | reverse complement strand
GGTCGGCCGTGCGCGTTCGTCGTCGGAGCAGGCAGGCTCGGAGCAAGCAGGCTCGGAGCAGGCAGGCTCGGAGCAGGCAGGCTCGTCGCAGGCGAGCTCGTCCTAGCCGAGCTTCTCCTCGAACTGGGCGGGCAGCTTGTCGAGCGCCCACTCGATCGCGGCCGTGGTGCCCATCGAGAACGCCGAGGACACGTCCGCGTCGTCGAAGACGATCGAGTGGCCGGCCTCGACCGACGGCACCTTCTGGAAGAGCTTGTCGGACTCCGCCTTCGACGCGTCGACGTAGATCGGCAGGATCAGCGTGAGGTCGGCGTCGAGCAGGTCGAGGTTCTCGTCGGACAGCGAGACCGAGAAGGCCTTGCCGGCCTCATCGTCGATCGCCGACGGGATCGTGAAGCCGAGGTTCTCCATGAACTGCGAGCGGCTGTCGGCCGAGGCGTAGGCACCGAAGCCCTCGGACGTGTAGGCGCCGACGACGGCGGTCTTGCCCTCGAAGTCCGGGTGCGCCTTGCGGGCGGCTGCGTACGCGTCGTCGAGACCGGTGAGCAGCTTCTTGCCCTCGGACTCCTTGCCGAGCGCCTTCGCGATCATCGTGGTCTGCTGCTCGGTCGTCGTCAGGTAGTTCTCGCCACCCTTCGGGATCGCCACGGTCGGCGCGATGGCGGACAGCTTGTCGTAGCGGTCCTTGTCGCCCGACGACTTCACGTCGAGGATCAGGTCCGGGTCGAGCTTGAGGATGTCCTCGTAGCTCGGCTCGAGCGTCTGGATGATCTTCGGCGACTTCGTGTACGCACCCTTGAGCCACGGGCCGACGCCGTCGCCGCCGAACGCGAGCCAGTCGCTCGCACCGACGGGCTGCACGCCGAGCTCGAGCGCCGTCTCGGCGTCACCCCAGCCGAGCGCGACGACACGCTTCGGCTGCGACTCGATGGTCGTCGTCCCGAGGGCGGTGGTGATGGACACGGGGAAGGCCGCGTCGGACGAGCCCGACGACGAGGTGTCCGTCGACGAGTCGGAGCCGGAGGCGCACCCGGCGAGGACGAGGGACGCGGCGACGACGGCGCCGGCCGCGGCGAGCACGCGTCGGAAGCGGAGGGGAGAACGATTCACGAAGGGTAGCCTAACCTAAACAGCACCACCGAGTACCCTCGAGCACGTGGCGCCCACTGATCCCGGCCGCACGCACCTCGCGGTGCTCGGCTCCCCCATCGCACACTCGCTCTCGCCCACGTTGCACGCTGCGGCCTACGACGCACTCGGCCTGTCCTGGACGTACGGGAGGCACGAGGTCGCCTCCGGTGGGCTCGACGCATTCGTCGCGGGGCTGGGTCCGGAGTGGCGCGGACTGAGCCTCACGATGCCACTCAAGCGCGAGGTCCTGCCGCTGCTCGACCGGACGACCCCGCTCGTCGACGAGCTCGGCGTGGCGAACACGGTCGCGTTCCGGACGGTCGGCGACACGGTGCTTCGCTGCGGGGCGAACACCGACGTGCAGGGACTCGTGCGCCCGGTCGAGGCGCTCGGCCACCTGCCCGGCGAGGCGACGGTCCTCGGCGGCGGTGCGACCGCGACGAGCGCCCTGACGGCCGCGGTCCGGCTCGGGGCCGAGCTCGTGCGGGTGTTCCTGCGCGACACCGCGAAGGCCGGCCCGCTCGTCGACCTGGCCGTGCGGCTCGGCGTCTCGCTCGAGGTCCTGCCCCTCGACGACCTGGCCGGCACCCGGCACGGCTTCGTCGTCTCGACCCTGCCCGGCGGAGCGGCGGACGAGCTCGACCTCGTGCCGTCGGGTCCGGACGCCGTGCTGTTCGACGTCGCCTACGAACCCTGGCCGACCGCGGCGTCGACCCGCTGGTCGGCGGCGGGCGGGCGGGTGCTCAACGGCCTCGACATGCTCGCCGAGCAGGCCGTCGGCCAGATCCGCTTCTTCCTGACCGGCGACGAGGACGAGCTGCTGCCGGACGAGGCCACGGTCCGCCGTGCGATGCGCACCGCCGTCGGGCTCCCCGCCACGATCAGCTGACCGGACCGAGCAGGGGACGAGGTCAGCCGACCACCCCGTCGACGTAGGACCAGCGCCCGTGTTCGCGCACGAACGTGCTCGTCTCCTCGAGCGTGCCGCGGTCGTCGTCGCTCCGCCACCACGCGCGGAACGCGACGGTGCCGGTCGTGTCGAACGGGCCTCCCGCACTCGTCGACAGGACGTCGAGCCGGGTCCATCGCTGCTGCGGGTCGAGCTCGAGGTCGCTCGGTCGTGTGCGCGGGTGCCAGGTGCGCAGCAGGTACTCCGGCAGCCCGAGGGCGAACGCGCTGAACCGGGAGCGCATGAGCCGTTCGGCCGTGGGGGCCGCGGCGCCGGTGTGCAGGGGCCCGCAGCACTCGCCGTAGGGGTTGCCGCTCAGGCAGGGGCACCGGGTCGCGTCCGTGATCACGTCCGCACGGTACCCGAACGGGAGCAGGGCGCGGTACCCGGACGGGAGCAGGGCGCGGTACCCGGACGGGAGCAGGGCGTCGACCAGGCCGGTCCATTAGACATGACGTGTGTTCACCATCGGCAGGCAGGTGTACCGGGAGCGCCTCCCGGTGCTCGTCGACGACCGCATGCGTCGCCGGGTCCGGCTCGTCGGCGTCGTCGTCGGTGCGGTCGCGTTCGTCGGCCTGCTCCTGCTCGGCCTGCTGACCGACGTCGGCGAGGACCTGCCGCCCGTCGCCGGCATCGTCGTCGCCCTGCTGCTCGCCGTGGCGCTCGGCTGCTTCGGAGCAGGGCTGGTGCCCATCGGCCCGAAGGGGTGGGAACTGCCGCCGGTGCCGCGGATCGGTTGGCGCACGCAGGAGGCGATCGCCCGCTACCACCGCAGGAACCCACCCCCGGTCGCCCCGGAGCACCGCGACGCCGTGCTGCAGGGCATGCCCGAGACCCGCGACATGATCGTGCGTGTGGTCTTCCGCGGCAACCTGTTGCTCGCCGGCTGGGGCGTCGGGTTGCTCGGGACCGTGCTGCTCAACGTGTTCACGCTCTCGGCGGGCGACACCTTCACCGGGTTCATCCCGGTGTACTTCCTGATACCCGTGCTGTCGTCGTACCCGGCGATCGGCGGCGTCCGCCTGCTCGGCCGGCAGGAGCAGCTGCGCGTCGAGGCCGAGGCCCTGCCGCCCGTCCCACCGCCCCCGCCGGCCCGCGGCCGACCCGGTACGCCGAGCGGCAGCAAGCTCGCGCTGCCCGGGGAGTGACCGTGCTCGCGCTCGGGTGGCAGGTGTTCCGCCGGCATGCCTTCGACGTGCTGGACCGCCGCCGCGTCCGCCGGGCGGGCCTGTGGTCGGCCGGCACCGCGGTGGTCGCCGCGGCCGTGATGACGGTGCTGCAGGTACGACTCGGCTGGACGGGGACCGGTCCGGCCAGCAGCACGGCCGGCGTCGCCCTGCTGGCGGTCGGCGTCGGGCTGATCGTGTTCGCCTGTCTGCCGACGAGGCGCCCGCCGGACCCGTCGTCGACGATCAACGGCCGCCAGGTGTGGCCGACGGAGCGCGCCGCGGTGCGGGCGGCGGTGGAACCGTACCTGCTGCGACGGCCGCGCCCCGTCCGGCCCGAGGACCGCGAGGTCGTCCGCACCGACACCGTCCTGCTGCGCCGGAGCCTGATCGGCACGCTGCGCCGCGCGGCCCCGGCCGTCCTGTCGGTGGTCGCCGCGGTCGGTGCGCTCGTCGCGCTCGGTCAACTCCGGTGGTGGTACCTGGCCTGGGCCGCGGTCTGGGTCGGGCAGGTCCCCGAAGCGCTCGTGCGTCTCGGGCGTTCCGAACGCGCCCGCCGCGCCGCCGAGGCCGCCGAGCCCTCCGACCCCGCCGAACCACCCGAGGCGCAGACCGCTCACTGAGCAGGAGCACGAGCACCCGGACCGCACCCGCTCCGAGGGGCACACTGGACGGCATGTGTGGAAGGTTCGTCGTCTCCGACACCACGGCCGATCTGTTGCCCGAGCTGATCGGCGAGCTCGCCGACCGCACCGAGCACGTCGACGAGGACACCGGCGAGGTGCACGCCGGCCTCACTCCGAGCTGGAACGTCGCTCCGACCGACCCCGTGTACGCGGTGCGGCAGCGTCACGGCGAGCGGGAGCTCCCCCGGATCAGCTGGGGGTTCGTACCGAGCTGGGCGAAGGACTTCCGGACGCAGCGGCCGAAGCCGATCAACGCCCGGATCGAGACCGTGGCGACGAGCGGCATGTTCCGGCGGGCGTTCGCGTCGAACCGCTGCATCGTCCCCGCGCAGGGCTACTACGAGTGGGTGGTGCGCGAGGACGGCAAGGAACCGCACTTCGTGCACGAGCCCGGTGGCGCCCTGGCGATGGCCGGCGTCGTGAGCGCCTGGCCGGACCCGACGAAGCCCGAGGGCGATCCCGACAAGTGGCGGCTGTCGCTCGCGATCATCACCCGCGACGCACACGTCGCACCCGGCGAGGTGCACGACCGGATGCCCGCGTTCCTGACGCCGGACGGCTACGACACCTGGCTCGACGGGGACCGGCCCGCCGGTGACCTGCTGTCGCTGCTCGACGCCGAGTCGCTCACCGTGGCGGCCGGGCTCGAGCAGTACGAGGTGGCCCGCACGGTGAACAACGTGCGCAACGACGGACCGCACCTCGTCGAACCGGTCGCGTAGCGGCCGCAGCGGCCGCGCAGCGGCCCCGGACGGACAGGAGGCCCGG
>NZ_MJGO01000002.1:92571-219403 GCF_001864895.1 Curtobacterium sp. MCBA15_009 | reverse complement strand
TCCGGGCCTCCTGTCCGTCCCCTCGCTCCCTACGGTCGCGGGCTGCGTCGGATGCCGGGCGCCTGCTCGACGGTGGGGCGTCGCCGCGAGGCGAGCAGCACACCGGCCAGGACGAGCGCGAGCGCGCCCAGGCCGAGACCGACGAGGCCGGTGGTGCCGGTGAAGGCGAGCTCGGCGTCGTGCACCACCGCGGCGATGCCCGTCGGGTAGGTGACCGTGATGGTCGCCTGGACCGACTGCCCCTCGGTGTCCGTCACCGTGTACCCGATGAACAGCGTGCCGGTGTGGCCCTCGGCGGGGGTGAAGACGACCGAGCCGTCGCGGACGGTCCAGGTGCCCTCGCCGTCGACCGTGACCCGGTCGACCGGCCGGCCCGTCCGCGGGTCGAGCAGGTGGAGCGTCGCCGTGTCGAACGCGGCGCCGCCGGTGCCGTGGTCGTTGTCGAGCGGCTGCACCCTGACCGGCTTGCCGGCGCTGCCGGTCGCCTCGTCGTCCGCGGCGACGGCCGCGGCGACGACCGTGATGGTCGCGGTGGCGGTCGTGGTCTGCCCCGAGGCGTCCGTCACCGTGTAGGTGAAGGTGTCCTTGCCGGTGAAGCCGTCGGCAGGGGTGTAGACGTACGCGCCGTTCGGCTGCACGCGGACCGCGCCGTGGGCCGGCCGGCGGTCGAGGGCGGCGGTCAGGCCGGTGCCCTGGTCGTTCGCGAGCAGCCCGTGGGCGGCGTCACGGGCGACCGGGGTGCCCGCGATGGTGCGAGCGGCGTCGTCGACAGCGGCGATGCCGACCGTGATGGTCACGGTCGCCGTCGTCTGCTGGCCGGCGGCGTCCTGCGCCCGGTAGGTCACGGTGTCCGTGCCGGAGAAGCCCTTCGCCGGGGTGTAGGTGAAGGTGCCGTCGGCGGCGATGGTGACCGTGCCGTGCTGGGCGCGACCGGTGGCGACGACCGTCAGGTCGGTGCCGTGGTCGTTGCCGAGCACACCGGGGCCCCGCACCGTGACCGGCTCGCCGGCCGTGGTCGCCGCGCGGTCGTCCACGGCGGTGGGCGTGACGTCGATGATCACGAGCGCGTAGGCGGTGTTGCCCTCGGCGTCGGTCGCACCGTAGGTGAACTGGTCACGGCCGGACCAGTTCGCCGTCGGGGTGTAGACGTACGAGCCGTCGTCGGCGAGCGTGACCCTGCCGTGGGCCGGCTTCGTCTCGATCGACGCCGTCAGCCCGCTGCCCGCGTCACCGGAGAGCACACCCTTCGACGCGGGCACGCGCAGCGTGCCGTTCGTCGCGGTCGTGTTCCAGTGGTCGACCGCGGCGATGCCGACGACGACGGTGACGGTCGAGGTGGCGGTCTGCCCGGAGGCGTCGGTCGCCGTGTACTCGAACGTGTCCGTGCCGGAGAAGCCGCGGTCCGGGGTGTAGACGAGCGATCCCGGCGTGCTGCCCGTGCTGACCGTGCCGTGCGCGGCGCTGCCGTGCCCCGTCACGGTGAGGCCCGTGCCGTCGTCGTTCTTGGTGAGCGTGGACCCGGCGATGGGCAGTGCGGTGCCGGGGCCGGTCTCCATGCGGTCGGTTGCGGCGGTCGGTGCGACCGTCACGGTGACGACCGCGGTCGCGGTGCCGCCGGTCGGGTCGGTGACCGTGTACGAGAACCGGTCGGTGCCGGAGAAGCCGGCGGCCGGGGTGTACGTGACGGTCCCGGCACCGGTGACGGTGGCGGTGCCGTGCTCCGGCTGCGTGACCGACTGCACGGTCAGGGCGGTGCCGGAGTCGTTGCGGGTCACCGCGACGTCGACCGGGGTCGAGGCGCGGGTCTCCGCGGCGTCCGCCACGGCCTTCGGTGCGACGACGATCGTGACGGTACCGGTCGTGGTGTTGCCCGACCCGTCGGTGATCGTGGTGTCGAAGGTGTCCGGACCCGAGTACCCGGGCTCCGGCGTGTACGTGTAGCCGCCGTCCTCGTCCACGGTGACGGCACCGTGCTCCGGGTCGGTGTTGCCGGTGACGGTCAGGTCCGTCCCCTTCGCTCCGGCGAGCACGCCCTGGTCGGCGGGCACCGTGGTGGTGCCGTCCGCGGCCACGGTGGTCGAACCACCGGCGACCACGGGCGTGATCGTCACGGCGACGGTCCCGGTGGCGGTGTTGCCCTCGGCGTCGGTCACCGTGTACGTGAAGGTGTCCTTGCCGGAGTACCCCGGGGCCGGCGTGTAGGTGACGGTGCCGTCCTCGTTCCGCTTCGCGGTGCCGTGCTCGCCGTCCCGCACGTCCATGACGCGCAGGCCGGTGCCGAGGTCGTCGGCGGTGAGGTCACGCGAGGTCACGGTGACGCTGCTGCCCGCCGCGACGGTGACGGCGTCGGCCTTCGTCGCGGGCGAGACCGTGATCGTCACGGCGCCGGTGGTCGTGCGTCCGTCGCGGTCCGTCGCCGTGTAGGTGAAGGTGTCCGTACCGGAGTACCCGTCCTTCGGCGTGTACGTGTACGAGCCGTCGGTGGCCAGGTCGAGCGTGCCGTTCGCCGGTGCGCGGTCGACCGTGGCCTGGAGCCCGGTGCCGTCGTCGTTCGCGAGCACGCCACGGTCGGCACCGACGGTGAGCGTCGAGCCAGCGGTCGCCTCCGCGGTGTCCGCCGCTGCCTGCGGACCGACGACGACCGTGACGGTGCCGGTGGCCGTCGTGCCCGAGGCGTCCGTCACGGTGTAGGTGAAGGTGTCGGTGCCCGAGAAGCCCGGCGCGGGGCGGTAGACCACGGCGTCGGTCGCGGGGTCGTACGCGACGCCGCCGTGCTGGGCGCCGGACGCGTCCGTCACGTGCAGGCCGGTGCCGCGGTCGTTGGCCGTGAGCGTGGCCGGGTCGATGGCCAGCCGGGTGCCGGCCGTCGTGCTCACGGTGTCGGCCCAGGTGCGCGGCGTCACGGTCACGGTGACCGTGGCGGGGGTGCTGGTGACGCCGTTGCCGTCGGTGACCGTGTACTCGAAGGTGTCGACGCCCGAGGTGCCGGCGGCGGGGGTGTACGAGACGGTGCCGTCCTGCTCGACGACGGCGGTGCCGTTCGCCGGGCCACGCACGATCGTCGTGGTCAGGTCGGTGCCGCGGTCGTTGCGCTGCACGGGGACGGACACCGGGGTGCCGGTGATCGTCGACACGGCGTCGTCGGCGGCGGTCGGGGCGACCGTGATCCGCACGGTCGCGGTCGTCGGTGCACCGGAGGCGTCGACCGCGGTGTAGCGGAACGTGTCCGTGCCGGAGAACCCGTCGGCCGGGGTGTAGGTGAAGGTGCCGCTCGCCTTGTCCACGGACACGGTGCCGTGCGCCGGCGCGGTGTTCGAGTCGACGGTCAGTCCGGTGCCGAGGTCGTTGCCGAGGACGCCGATCGCCCGGGTGTCGGCGGTGTACGTGCTGCCAGCTGCCACGCGGACGGTGTCGTCCGCCGCGAGCGGTGCGACCTGGACGGTCACGGTGACGGTGTCGGTGTTGCCCGAGGGGTCGACCACGGTGTAGTCGAACGAGTCCGGACCGGAGTACCCGTCGGCCGGGGTGTAGACGTACGAGCCGTCCTTCGCGACGGTCACGGAACCGTGCGCGGGCTGGGTCGCACCCTGCACGGTCAGGCCGCTGCCCAGGTCGTTGCCGAGCAGGCCGGGTGCTGCCCCCTTCGTCGGCGAACCGGCGGTGGCGGTGACGTCGTCGGCTCCCGCGGTCGGCAGGACCGTCACGGTGACGGTGGCGGTGCTCGACGCACCGGAGCCGTCCTTCGCCGTGTAGGTGAAGGAGTCCTTGCCGGACCAGCCGTCGGCCGGGGTGTACGAGTACGAGCCGTCGGCGCGGACCGTGACGGTCCCGTGCGCGGGGTCGGTGTTGCCGGTGATCGTCAGCTGCAAGCCGCGGTCGTTCGCGAGCAGGCCCTTCGCCGCGTCGGCCGTCGCCGTCTGGCCGGCGTGCACGCTGAAGGCGTCGTCGGTCGTCGTGGGGGTGACGGTCACGGTCACGGTGCTCGTCGACGTGCGGCCCCCGCCGTCGGTCGCCGTGTAGGTGAACTGGTCGGTGCCGGAGAAGCCCTTCGCCGGCACGTAGCGGAAGGAACCGTCCGTGGCGGACATCGTGACGGTGCCGTGCTGCGGGTCGGTGTGGCCGGTGACCGTGAGGCCGGTGCCCTGGTCGTTGCGGAGCACGCCGGCGGCGGGGACGTCGAGAGCGGTCTCGACCGGGGTGGAGTACACGTCGGCCGCGGTCTGCGCGTGCGTGAGCTTCAGCCGGTTCGCGAAGGTCACGACGACGTCGGTGCCGTCGGAGGACGTCGCTGCCGGGAACGTGAGCGCCGCGGTGCTGCCGGTGCCCTGCGCGACGACGGCGTTCGTCGTCGTGTTCACGGCCTTCCACGTCGTGTCGTAGTTCGCCGGGTCCGTGGTGCCCGCGGCGGTCTGCGTGACCGTGTACTGCTTGGTCGGGGTCGACAGGACCGCGCCGGCCTTCTGCGACTGCACGCCGTTGGCGGAGCCGGTCGTCGTGCCGCGCGTGCCGGCGTTCGGGGTGATGCCGCCGCCGGTGATGGCGAGGCCGAACTGGTCGCCGCTGTTCCAGCGGTCGTCGATGCTCGCCTGGCCGGTCAGGGTGTCGGCGTAGTTGCAGGTGGCGAGGTCGCTCGCGCGGTAGTCGCCGTTGATCGGGAAGCGGCGGATCTCGGCACCCGAGGTCGGGTCGAGCTGGTAGATGGTCGTGGTCCACACGTTGTTCGTCTGGACGGCGTTCGAGACGTACAGGTAGCCGTCGGACGAGAACGCGATGCCCGGGCTGGTCGTGCCGGCGGGCAGGGTCGCGATCGCCGTGGTGCCGATCGGCGCCGTCCCCGGGGTGGTCGGCATCGTCTCGGCGTTCACGCGGTACACGGTGTCCGCAGCGACCACGAACAGCAGCCCGCGGGTGCTGAACGCGAAGTCGCCGTTGCCGTCCTTCAGCCCGCTGAGCTGGCCGACCTGGCCGATGTACTTCTTCGTCGCCGGGTCGTACGCGCCGAGCCAGGCGTTGTTGTCCGGTGCCGAGCCGTAGTTGCCGCCGAGGTAGTACAGGCCCGTCGACGGGTCGACGGCGCCGCGGATGATCGACCGGACCGCGTCGGTGGCGATCGAGGCCGAGACCTGGCCGGTCTTCGGGTCGTACTCGCGCAGGGTGGCCGTGCCGCCGTTCGCAGCGGCGAACATCTTCACGCCCTCGCGCGAGATGCCCAGACCGTTGTTGGCCTCGGCGCCGAGCGTGGCGACGTCGGCCGTCTGCCCCTTCGAGTCGCTGTTGCTGATGTCCACCGCGATGACCCGCCCGGCCGCGTTGGTGGCGTAGAGCGTGTTCTGGTTGCAGAGCAGCGCACCGTCGAGCGTCGCGTCGACCGCCGAGGCGGGCTCGGACGCGACCACCGCGGTCGTCGCGGTCAGACCGGCGCCCGCGAGCAGGGTGGCACCGAGCATGGCGACGAGGCGGAGCGCGGGACGGCGGCGAGGCACAGCGGTGCCCTGGTGAACAGGCAGCATGAGTCACTTTCGGGTCGAGACGATGCGGGAGCCGTCGACCGTGGATCAGAGAACGGTCGTTGGCGCCGAGCCGATACTGACAGGTTTTCGTCTCGTGATGGGGACAGTGCAGGTCCCCAATAGGGGGGACCACTCGTTCGAGGGGGCATCCGCTCCCCCGTCGTTCCGCGGCGACCGCCGTCCGGTGTCACCCGTTCCGGGCGCACGAAGAAGCCCCACCGGATCCCGGTGGGGCTGTGTCCGTGACCGCCGAGCGGCGGGTGGTGCGGTGCGGCTCAGGCGGCGCGACGCACGTCCGGCAGGACGACCTGCAGCCGCTCGAGCAGACGGGCCTTGGCCTCGTCGAGCGTGCGGAAGTCCCCGACGTACTGCCCGAACGTGTCCGCGACGAAGAAGTGCGTCCCCTGGCGGTCGACCGTTCCGCCGTAGTAGCCGCCGTAGTTCGCGACCCAGAGGCCGCTGTCCGGCCGTGCCCAGGTCATCGGCACGCGGGGTTCCTCCGTGGCCACGACCTGCGCCTCGATCTCGGTGATGACCTCGATCGTCTCGGTGTCGAGGGTCACTTCGGCCTGCTGCCGGTTCGCGAGGGTCGTGCTCATGGTGTTGCTCCTTCGTGGTGCTGCGGTGCTGGTGACGCTGCGGTGCTGGGTGCTGCTGCGGTGCGTGGTGCTGCGGGTGGAGCGGGAGCTGTCGGTCTCGATCGTCACGCGATCGGTCGGATGACCGACGGGAGCATGACGTGCAGCTGGTCGTCGAGCTTCGCCTGGGCCTCTTCGAGCGACGCGAAGTCACCGACGACCAGACCGAAGGTGTCCGAGGCGACGTAGCGGCCGTCGCGCTTGTCGACGCTGCCGCCGAAGTAGCCGCCGTAGTTGGCGACCCACTCGCCCTGGTCCTCCTGCACCCACGTGACCTTCGCACGGGTGGGACGGCTCGACAGGGCGGCGTCGGCCTCGAGGATCGCGATGGTGTCGACGGTGTCGGTGTCGAGGGTGACCTCGGCCTGCGTCTTGGTGACGGTGGTGTCCATGTCGCTCTCCTTCACGATCCGGGGTACATCTGCTGACACGAGAACGCTACGAGAAGCGGGGGTCGGACCGCCAGCGAGGCCCGTCGATTCACGGGTTCCGTCAATGCGGCGCAGTGCACAGGCCCGGATTTCCGGGGAGGTGCGTCGCACTTCCGGGGTACAGGTGGCAGATCGGGGTACTCGTTTTGCGGACCGTCGGGGGGCGGACCGCAGACGGGTCGCGCAGCCGGACAGGAGGCACGGCTCGCTACGGTCGTCGACGTGCACCCCGACGAGTCCCGCCGCCACCGCCTCACCGGGGCGACCGGGACCAGCCGGCGGGTGGCGACGTGGCTGGCCGCCGCCTACGGCGTCGGGGTCGTGGCCGTCGGCGCCTGGGGTTCGCCGGTCGACGCGGCCGCCGGGCCGACCCTCGACCGGCTCGTCGCCGCCGCCCACCGTGCCGGCGTGCCGGACCGCTTCGGGTACGGCACGATCGAGTCCCTGGCGAACGTGGCGTTCTTCGTGCCGCTCGGCCTGCTCGTGGTGCTGCTCGCCGGCCCGCGGTGGTGGTGGGCCGGCGCCGCTGCCGGACTCGTCGTCAGCGCCGGGATCGAGACGACCCAGGCGCTGTTCCTGCCCGAGCGGACCGCGTCGCTCGACGACGTCGTCGCGAACGGTCTCGGGGCGCTCCTCGGGGCGGTCGCCGGGGTGCTGGCGCTCCGCCTGACGGCACGGCGACGACGGCGCCGTGCCCCGGCGCGCGGCGACGCCTGACCCGAGTCTCCGAGCACCGGCGGCGGCCACCACTACCGTGCAGGGCATGCGCACACAGACGGATCCCCTCGAGCAGCACGTCGCCGTCTTCGGAGCGAGCGGCAGCGGGAAGACGGTGCTGCTGTCGTCGTTCTTCGGCGGCGCGCAGGAACCCGCCTTCCGCCGGACGAAGGGCTACGGCGTCCGCGCCGAGGACAAGGCGCAGGGCCGGAAGCTGCACCGCGACTACCTCGGCATGCGCGACGGGGCCACCGCACCGACCGCGAACCGCTTCGCCTCGACCGAGTACGCGTTCGTGCTCGAGCCGACCGCCGAGGTGCCCGCCGGGTCGAGGAAGACCCGGAAGGCGTCCACGAAGCCGCCGAAGACCCTGCGCGTCGTCTGGCACGACTACCCCGGCGAGTGGTTCGAGCAGGACCCGGACTCGGCGCAGGAGGCCGAGCGCCGCGTGGAGACCTTCCGTTCGCTCCTCAGCGCCGACGTCGCGATCCTGCTCGTGGACGGGCAGCGGCTCGCCGAGCACCGCGGAGAAGAGGAGCGGTACCTCAAGGCGCTGCTGACCGACTTCCGCAGCGGACTGTCGGAGCTGCGCGACGACGTGCTCGACCGGGGCCGACGGCTCGCGCGCTTCCCGCGCATCTGGGCACTCGGGCTGTCGAAGGCCGACCTGCTGCCGGAGCTCGACGTCGAGCGCTTCCGTGACCTCGTGCTCGGCGCGGCCGGCGGCGAGCTCGCCGAGCTGCACGCCGTCCTGCGCAGCTACGTCGAGGACCCCGACGCCCTCGACGTCGGCGAGGACTTCCTGCTGCTGTCCGCGGCGCGCTTCGAGTCCGGCGCGATCGACGTCAGCGTGCGCACCGGCGTCGACCTGCTCATGCCGATCACGGCGATGCTGCCGTTCGAACGCTTCGCGCGGTGGGCGACGAACAAGCAGCGGGCCTCCGCGGTCGCCGAGAACCTCCTGCGCTTCGTCGGGCCGGTCGTCGGCCTCGTCAGCAGCAAGCGCCTGAAGTTGCCGTCACCCGTCGGAGCACTTGTCGGGTTCGTCGTGGGCGAGCTCGGCACCCGCGGCGTGAAGTTCCTCAACAAGTTCGTCGCGGACAAGCGGAAGGAGTCCGCCGCCGAGGCCGACTTCCTCGGCCGCCTGCTCGAGCACTTCGCCGAGGACCTGGACCACGGCGTCGAGCAGGGCGTCCTGCGCCGGGGCGAGGCGTGACACGCATCTGGGCCACCCGCGGACGGACGTGGGGCTTCCGGTTCCTCAGCGGTCTCGGCGACGACGACCCGCTGCCCGTCTACGAGCAGGCGTTCGACGGCGCCGGCGACGCCCCCACGGTCCTGCACCGCACGGGGCGACTCGTCGCCGTGCGGTTCACCGACCCCGAGGGCCGGTGCGACCGGGCCGGCCGCCCGATCCCCCACGAGTTCGTGCTGTTCCCACCGGAGGGCGACCGCGTCCGGTCGACCGACGACGCCCTGGCGCTGCTCTGGCCGTCGGTACGGGACCGGTACGCCGCGGTGTGGGACCAGGACACGCCACCCGGGCGCACCTGACCACGGGAGCGGGGACGACGAAGGCCCCGGAGCGGATGCTCCGGGGCCTTCGTGCCGTGCGGCGGGGCTCAGGCCTGCGCGCGCTGACGACGGACCGAGGTGCGGACCAGCAGGAGGCCGCCACCGAGGACGACCGCACCGCCGGCGACCCAGATCGCGAGCATCGAGATGGTGGAACCGGTGAACGCGAGCTCACCGTCGCCGGCACCGGCCGCGGGGACCGCAGCAGCACCGTCAGCCGGGACGACCGTGAGGGCCGAGGTGCCGACGTTGCCCGAGGTGGCGCCGGTCGCGGTGAGCGAGTAGGTGCCCGAGGCACCCTGCGGCAGCGTGACCTTGACGTTCGCGGCGCCGGTGGAGGACGCCGTGTAGGTGCCGGTCACGGTGGTGACGGGCAGGGCGCCGAGCGTGACCGCACCCGCACCGGTGACGGAGACCGTGACGGTCTCGTTGGCGGCGAAGGACCCGGCGGCGAAGCCGACGGACGCGGTGCCACCGGCGACCGGGGTCCCTGCGACGCTGACGTTGGAGGCCGGGACGTACCCGGCTGCGTTGGCGGCGGTCGGCACGGCGACGAAAGCAGCAGCTGCGATCACGACGGCAGCGATGATCTTCTTCATGTGAAGTCCCCTGAGTGCTGTTGTCTTCGCGCGGATGGTTGGTTGTGCGACCGGCTCGGTGAGTTGCAGGTGCAGTGTGCGAAGTCCACTCAATCTAGCGGAGATTCACAGGTCGCGACCAGGGGCTGCGTGACGGTCTGGTGAACACCCGGCGTGGACACCGCGTCGACCGGCGTCCGCCCCAGGTCCGCGCCACCGAGGAACTGCACCCGGATGGTCGTGCTTTTCCCTGGTGAGAGCAGGGTCTGGAACTGCGCGACCGGGTGCTCCCCGTCCACCGCGGTCTGCGGCGTGCCCGGCTTGCCGCCCTGCGTCGACCCCACGTACACCCCTGAAGAGGGGGCGTAGACAACCACGTTCGTCCGGATTGCGCCAGGAGCCACGCCGAAGGCGCCCGCACCGGTGACGTAGGCCGGCAGGCTCGTGGCCGCATCCGCCGGCGCCGCGTTCCGCAGCCGGACCTCGACGGTCCACGTCGGTCGGCCGTCCTTCCGGCAGACCCGACTGCCGACCGCGACCGTCTTCTCGAGGTGGTAGTCCATCTTCGCGCCGGTCGCGTCGTTGAGGTACACACCGAAGCGCTGCGCACGGTCGTCGCTCGTCGGCAGCCCACCCGCGATGGCCGTCCCCGCGAGTTCCCGCTGCTCGGCGCGGTCCGCGCTCCACAGCTTCACCCGGCCCTCCTGCACCCCGCTCGTCAGCGCCGCGATGAACGCCGTCGGGTCGAAGCCGCCCGCGGACACCTTCGTGAACACCGCGCTGGCGGCCGAGGCGAAGAACGCGTCCTGCACCGCAGGGTCCGGGTACTTCGCGTAGGCGTCGCTCAGCAGCAGCTGCACGGCGTTGTCCGACGACAGCTCGTCGCCCGTCGCGAGCCGGACCGGCCCGGTCGCCCGCAGGACGTAGCCGAGCGTCACCGGGTCGATCGAGAGCACCCCGTCGACGCGCTGCCCGAACTGCCGCTTCCACATCTCCCGCGCCAGCTGCGCCGAGGTGTCGAACCGGGGCGTCAGTGTGACGTCCTGGATGAACTCGCCCGTGATCGAGCCGTAGAGGCCCTGGGTCTCGGTGTCGAGCGGCAGCACCGGCCGGTCAGCCTCCGGGAAGTCCGCCGTCGACGCCTGCCTGCCGAGCGAGATCGCCCCGTCCTCGACGTCGAGCAACGCCACCGCTCCGGGGATCCCGCCGCCGGCACGCAGCTCGGCGTTGTTCTGGAACAGCACCAGGTACTGGCGCTTCCCGCCGTCGCCGAGCATCGGCGGCACGAGCGAGACCACCTTGTCCGCGACGGCCGCCTGGTCCGACACGGACGCCAAGGAGGCCCGCAGTTGGTTGACGGCGTCCGTCACCGCCGACACGGTGTCACCCGTGTCGATCCGCTCGGCCGCACGGGACGCCTCGCGGAGCGCCGTGGCGGCCCGGTCGACCGCCGGCGCGGCCGCCACGAGCGGCTCGAGGTCGATCCTGCCGTCGACCGGCTTGAACGCGTCGACGTCCACGTCGCCGAGGACCCCCGCGACCGGACGCACCGCGTCGCTCGCCACGTCGTCGACGATCGCCGCGACCTGCCGCACCGCGCGCAGGTTGCCGCCGACCAGCGGCGCGTGCTCGAAGACGGCCCACACCGGGTCGCTCGTCTTCGCCCGGGCGTCCGCGGCGCTCGACTCGAGCCGCGCCGCCGTCCGGACCGCGGCGGCCGTGTCGCCGGCCGCGAGCTGGCTGCGCAGGGTGTCGACGTGCCGGACCGACGCCTCGAGGTCCTGCTTGGCCAGCGCGCCACGCACCGCGACCCACGCGATCGCCAGGACCACGAGCAGGACGACGGCGAGGACGCCCCACAGGACGGTCCGAGGTCGGGGCCTCGGCAGTCGCGCAGCGCGTCGGGGCTCGGGCTGGTCCGACATGGGCTCAGCTTACGGCGACGGGCGCTTCCGCTCCCGACGTCGCCGTCGACCCGACGAGCTCACCGGGACACGGAGACCGGCAACGAGTCCACGGACGACGGCAGTCGCCGCACCTCGGTCACGGACGGCCAGACGTGCGGCCATCACCAGTCGGGCGAGGGTCCAGAGCCACACCCGGCGCCGGTGGTACTTGCGGCCGAACACGATCACCGAACGCGATGCCTGCTCGTACGCGACGGTCGACCGGGCCGTTCCCTCGTACCCGTCGGGTGACACCGTCCCACCACGACCGTGCTGGACGAGGACGTCCGCGGCCACCCGGAACCCGGGCCGCTCGCCGTGCCGCCGCATCCGGGAGACGAACTCGACCTCCTCGCAGTACAGGAACAGGTCCTCGTCGAGGACGCCGTGCTGCTCGAAGCACCGACTGCGAGCGAGGAACGCCGCGCCGAAGAACGTCGACTCGAAGCGTCCGGACCTCGGCGCGGTCAGCAGGCCGCGTCCGAGCAGGAGGTCGAACCCCGGCGAACTGAGCACGGTGTCGGCATCGCCCCGGTAGGTCTCGACGAGCGCTGGGGACACGATCTGCACGGCGTCGTCAGCGAGCAGGACATCGAGCAGGGCGCGGACCGTTCCGGGGGCCGGGTCGACGTCGGGGTTCAGCACCAACACGAACTCGTGCCCGGCGTCGACGGCCGCTCGGATGCCGAGGTTGTTCCCGGCTGCGTAGCCGAGGTTCCGTTGCGCGCTGATGACCGTGACGCGGTCACCGAGGCCCTCGAACGCCACGCGGTCCACTCGCTGCTCGTCGGCGGAGTTGTCCACGATGAGGACCTCGGCCACCTCGGGGTCCTCGCTCACGGACCGTGCTGACGCCGCGGCCTCCGCTTCGGAGCGGTACGAGACGATGACCACCGCGGTGCTGCTCACAGTGCTCCGATCGCGGAACGGGCTCGGGTGTCCCAGTCGTTGTCGTCGAGGAACGCCGCGACCTCCTCCGGAGGCCGACGAGGAGTCCCGGTCGCCGCCCGGACGGCCCGGACGAACGCGTCGGTGCCGTCCGCCCGGACGATGTGGTCTCCGAAGTGTTCGAGTTCGGGGTAGTCCGAGCAGACGACCGGTCGCCCGGACACGATGTACTCGTACACCTTCACCGGGTCGACACCGAGGACGAGGGGCGTCGTCTCGAACGGCATGACGAGCACGTCGCTCGACGCCATGAGCGAGAGCACCTCGCCGTGCGGCCGGGCCCCGACGGCGCGCAGACGCGGGTGGGCCGGCACCGCGACGTCCGCCGGTCCGACCAGTTCGAAGCGGAGGTGAGGGTCGGCGTCGAGCAGTGCGAGGACGTCGTCGAAGCGGAACCACTCCGAGACGGTCCCGATGTACCGGACGGTCCCGGGCTCGACCGCGCCGGGCGATGCGAAGCGTTCCTCTGCGCTCGACCGGTCGAGGGCGTTCCGGACGACCAGGGTCCGCGCGGTGGGCTGGACGTCCCCGATGTCCGCTGCGATCGCCGCGCTCGAGCACCACACGACCTCGGCGAGCGCCAGCAGCCGTCGTTCGGCGTCGACGTCGGCCTCGGTCGCGTCGGCGAACTGCCGGTTGAGGTCCATGCAGTCGTAGACGACCCGGATCCCGGCAGCACGGAGGAGACGTGCGAGGGTGTGGTGCCGCGCATGCGTCACGACGACGACGGACGGCCGCCACAGCAGGAGCAGGAGCGCCGAGACGGCGCTCAGGGCCACGTCCGCTGCTCGGAAGCGGCTGCGGAGGCGTTGCGGCACGAGGGGCAGGTGTCGCACCGGGACCCGCAGTCGCTGCCCCTGCACGAGGTTCCGCCGGTTGACGAAGAGCGAGTCGAAGAACGCGACTTCGACGCCCACTCGTCGCCCGATCGCCTCGCTGAGGAAGTGCGGACGCTGCTTGATCCACCGGCTGCTCACGTGCGACACGTACGCGACCCTCATGCGGAGGAGTCCTCGTACATCGCACTGATGCGCCTGGCGATGCTCGACCAGGCGTACGAGTCGACCGCGAACGCTCGGGCTCGCACGCCCATGTCGCGCCGCTCCGTGTCGGTGCGTGCCGCGAGCGTCGCGACCGCGACCGCCAACTCGTCGTCCGCGCGCGGAGGGACGAGCAGGCCGGTGGCGTCCGACACGAGTTCGGGGAGACCGCCCACGTCGGTTGCCACGATCGGGAGGCCGCTGGCCATCGACTCCAGGGCCGAGAGGCTCGTCGCTTCGAGGAGCGAGGGGATCAGACAGATGTCCGAGGCACGGAGGTGCTCGGCCATCCCGAGCGCGTCGACCGAGTCGACCACCGACACGTGGGAGCGGGCTCGTGCCAACGACGTGCGGATCTCCGCTGCGTACTCGGGGAAGTCCGACTCTCCGGCTCCGACGAAGAGCATCGAGACCCCCGCGGGCCAGGCGTGGGAGCTCATGGCACGGGCCGCGTAGAGCACGCCCTTGCTCGGTGCCCAACGGCGGGGCACGATGCAGACGGTCTCGTGCTCGGCGATCCCGAGTCCTCGCCGCAGCTGCCGACGTTCCTCCGGGTCGGCGGGCCGGAAGGTCTCGACGTCGACACCGTTCGGGACGTAGCGGATCGGACAGCGCACCGCTGCCTGCTCGGCGAGCTCCGGCGACGGCCCGGTCGCGGCGTCGAAGTGCGCGGTGAGCCACCGTGTGATCCACCTGCCCGCCACCGGGATGCGCCGCAGGATGAGGAACTCGCCGAGGTGGTTGGTCCAGACCTGCCGCAACCCGGTCTGCGCCAGCCGCCGCGCGATGACCGAACTGGTGATGAAGTCGTGGTGGTGGACGACGTCGAAGCGCTGTTCGAGGTCGGCGTCGGCCAGCACCCGGCCGATGCGACGACCGATGCGGACACGGGCCAGGAAGTTGGAGAGGAAGCGTCCCCCACCGGTGCTGCGTCGACTCCGCGAACGCCCTTCCGTCGCGGCCGCGTCGGGATCGATCACCCACAACTCCGGCCCCTCGACCGGGAGCAGGCTCTGACCCGGGCTGGTCCGCCCCACCGTCACCTCGTGACCGGCGGCGACCAGCTCCTTGGCGAGGTTGTGGACGTGCAGCTCGACGCCACCTCGGGTCCGGTCGACGTAGCTGTTGGTCAACATCAGGATTCGCATGGCGCCTCGTCAGATCAGGGTCAGGAGAAGGGCGGACAAGAGCGCGGCGACACAGGCCGCCGTGACGGTCACGGCGCGCCGATCGAGGCCGAGCCCCGGGCCGACCCGTCGCAGGAACACGGTGATCGCTGCGGCGCGGGTCGCGGTGCCGAGTGCGATGGCGGCTCCCGCAGCGACCCACCCGAAGGCCAGCACCAACGCGACACAGCCGACCGCGGCTGCGACGACGCCGAGCGCCGTCGCGACCGAGACGAAGCCCGGCCGGCCGAGCCACATGAGCGCCGCCGATCGGTTGTCGGCCAGTGCCTGGAACGCACCCGCGCTGAGCGAGACGATGACCGCAGCGCGGACCGTGGTGACGTCGTAGCTCGGGGGCAACCAGACCGGCAGCAGGGCGAAGACGAACACCACGACGCCCAGGGCGACGACGAGCAAGAGGAGTTGGATCCGCACCAGGTTGCGGTCGAGGCGTCCGCGGAGGTCGCGCTCGTCGACCGCGGCCTGCGCCCGCGTCGACCAGTGCGCGTCGAGGGACGCTCCGATCGTCGTCACCCCGCCGATGAGCAGGGAAGCGTACTGGAAGCCCGCCAGTCCGACCGGCCCGGCGACGAAGCCGACGATGATCCGGGCGAGGAGCAACGTCGCCACTGCCAGCACGAGGTGCGGGACGAGACTCAACGACTGCACACCGATGCGTGTCATGCCCTCGTCGGTGCGTCCCGGGTCGCGCCGACGCACGAGCGGCAGGACCAGGACCGTTCCCGCCACCAGGGCGAGTGCGTAGGACGCGAGCGCGACGTCGAGCGACCCGGAAGCCCATGCCACGACGGTCAGCAGGAGGAGCGCGACGAATTGCGCCCAGAGCGTGAGGACGGCGTAGGACAGCGCTCGGTCGAGGCCCCTGACCACGCCGATGCCGATGATCGAGCACCCCGTCGCAGCGACGACCGCGATCGTGCGGAGGACCGGTTCGTCGTGCTGGACGAGCACACCGGCCGTGCTCACGAGTGCGACGACGATCAACGTCCCGAGCAGGAACCGGACGAGTCGCCCGTCCGGTCCCCCGGCACGAGCGGGATCGCGGGCCAGGCGGTTGGCGATGTGGAGGTGGGTGCCCAGGGTGACAACCGGCGCGAGGATGCTGCTCACCGCGAGCACCGCGGAGAGCTGCCCGACGGACTGCGGCGCGAGGATCCGACCGAGGAGCGGCCAGACCAGGAGCGTCGTGCCCACGACGGCGAGCGGCCCTGCCTGGAAGAGGCCGAACCGGATGCGTTCGGCGTTAATCGACGACCTCCGGCAACGGCCCGGACCGCTGAGCCGACGCACGGCTGAAGAGCACGTGGCCGACGGCGGAGCAGATGACGAGCAGGACGAACGTGAAGGTGAGGTTGATGAGGAGGTACGCCCCGTTGCCGTTCAGCAGGAAGACCCGGATGCCGTAGACGGCCACGCCGGCGCCGAGGGTGGCGAGCGGGCGGGACGGACGCCGGAGGCGGACGACGGCGGCGTGCCAGGCGAACCCGAGGGCGATGAGCACGAGGACGCACACGAGCACCGGCATGCTGTAGAGCAGGTACACCGGACCGCCGACCGTGACCGGGACGAGGAACGCACCGCGTTGGATCGGCGTGCCGGTCACCACCGACGACACCAGTTCGTCGAACGAGTACCCCTCTGGTGCCGTGCCGAGGTACCGACCGAAGAGGACGCCGACGTCACGGATCAGCACGGACGTGTCCTCGGCGATGCCGACGGGTCGCGCGGTCAGCGCCGTGTAGCCCGCGATGATCGCATCGCTCGTCGATCGCCGGACGACGTACGCGAGTCCGGCATCCGACCCTGCCAACGTCTGATACTTCGAGCCGACGTACGTGACGTAGGCGATCGCGACGACGCCACCCGCTGCGAAGCCGAGCAGCTGCTTCACACCGAGCCTGCCGAGCCGGATCGTGAGTCCCAACGCGGTGATGATCAGCACCTCGATGAGGCCGCCCTTGAACCCGAGGAAGACCTGGGTGACGGCGAAGACGATCCAGAGCGTCATCGCGGGTCGCCGGGATCCACGCGACAGCGTCGACAGGCCGATCAAGGCCGCGATCGGGAGGGCGTAGAGCACGGCCCTGCTCGGGAACCCACCCAGTCCGCTCGACCCGACGTCGAAGCGGCTCGTCTCCACGCTGCTGCTCAGCAGGGGGATGCCGACCGCCGAGAAGTGCAGGACGGCGAGGAGGCCGAGCACGACGACGCACCCGCGCAGGAAGGAGAGGAGCCACGGCGGGGTGGTGTCCGCGGGCGGCGGGAGCCCGGGGCCCATCCGGCTCGCGACGAAGACGCCGACGGTGAACAGCAGCGGAGCGAGGAGCACCACCGCCTGACCGCGGACCGGCCCGCGGTCCTGGATGAGCAACGCGAACCCGACGGTCGGGAGGATCCACTGTGCGAGCATCACCGCGGTCACGCCGAACGCCCCGGTGCCGACCCGGCGACGGGTGCCGACGGGCGTCGCGCCCGTGGAGGACCTCGCGGTGGCCTGACGTGGCAACGAGACCCCCTCAGCGACAGACCGGGCGTCTCCCGTGCAGCAGCATTCTGCCAGATCGTCGCAACCGACCGCAGGACGATCGCCGCCTAGAATCGCGCACTGGGGGCACAGGCCTCCTCACAGCGCATGGAGACTCACTTGCACATCATGCCGATCTACGGCACCCGTCCGGAAGCGATCAAGTTCGCCCCGATCGTGAAGGCCTTGACGGCCCACCCGACGCTGACGACCCACGTCACGGTGACCGGGCAGCACCGCGAGATGCTCGACCAGGTCAACGAGGTCTTCGGCATCGTGCCCGACACCGACCTCGCCATCCTCAAGCCCCGCCAGACGCTGGTCGACATCGCGACCGCGACCATGCAGGGTCTCGACGAGTTGTTCGCCCGCGAGACGCCGGACGCCGTGGTCGTCCAAGGCGACACCTCCACGGCGTTCGCTGCAGGGTTGACGGCCTTCTACCACCAGATCCCCGTGGTGCACCTCGAGGCCGGTCTCCGGAGCCACGACCTCCGCCTGCCGTTCCCGGAGGAGGGGAACCGGAGGCTGCTCACCCAGATCACGTCGCTGCACCTCGCCCCGACCCCGCAGAGCCGTCAGAACCTGCTCGACGAAGGCGTCGACCCCGAGACCGTCGTCGTGACGGGGAACAGTGTCATCGACGCGCTCCTGCAGGCGCGGTCACGCGACCACGCGTCGTTCTCCGACGACGCGCTGCAGCGAGCGGTCGACTCCGGGCGTCGCATCCTCCTCGTGACCTCGCACCGACGTGAGAACCTCGGCGGCGGGATGGAGCAGATCGCGGCAGCCCTGGTCGAACTGGCGACGGCGCACCCCGACCTCCTCGTCGTGGTCCCCGTCCACCGGAATCCTGCGGTCCGCGAGACCCTCCTGCCGCCGCTGCGAGGTCTGGACAACGTCGTGGTCACCGAGCCGGTCGGGTACGGCGAGTTCGTGCACCTGCTCGATGCCTCGTCGATCGTGCTCACCGACTCCGGGGGAATCCAGGAGGAGGCCCCGGCGCTGGGGAAGCCCGTGCTCGTGATGCGGGACTCGACCGAACGGCCTGAAGCCGTCGAGTTCGGCGTCGTCCGGCTCGTCGGGACGACGGCGTCCGTCATCGTCGACGCCGTCGACGAACTGCTCCGCTCAGACGCGGCCTACGCGGCGATGTCGCACGCCGTGAACCCGTACGGCGACGGTCTGGCCACCGAGCGGACCATCGCTGCGTTGGAATCGCTGGCGGCGGGTCGACCGGTGTCCGAGGTCACCGGCTTCGACCCGCGCGGCGACGCGCCCCGCTGACCAGGTCGGGGTCGAGCTGTCAACCGGTCAGGAACGGCGCGGCAGCTGCGACCAGACCGGGAACCCCGAAGACCGCCGCGTACACCGAACAGATGGCGGCGACGTCCTCGGCGGACCGCCGCCGCTCCGGCTTCCTCGTCTCGTCCCGCGCGAACGCAGCGCACAGTTCCTTCAGGACGGTGAGGAACGCGCCGACCACGACGAACCCGAGGGCCACCCACCCGTTCGGCGCGATGAGCACGACGAGGGTGAGCGCGGTCGCTGCGAGCACCACCGCGACAGTCGCCACCTTCCAACTCCGGAAGAACCGCCGGACTGCTCCGGGGTCGTGCGCCGGGCCGGTCTCCGGCCCGACCGCGCGACCGGCGCGATCCGTCGGCGTCCGACGACCGGTCAGCACGGCGTTCGTCGCCAGTCCGGCCAGGAAGACCACGGACAACCCACCGACCGCGAGCGGCCGTCGCCACCGTCGCGCTCGCACAGCGCCGTCAGTGCGCATCGTGCCCGGGGCGCAGGACGGCCTTGACCGTGCGCCAGAGGATGACCATGTCACCGGTCATGGACCAGTTCTCGACGTAGTACAGGTCCAAGCGGATCGCGTCCTCCCACCCCAGAGAGGAACGCCCTCCGACCTGCCACAGTCCGCTCATGCCGGGTTTGAGCAGGAGACGCCGGCGAGCAGCGTCGTCGTAGAGGGCGACTTCCCCTTCCCGCTGCGGTCGCGGCCCCACGAGGCTCATCGTCCCGAGCAGGACGTTGAAGAGCTGGGGGAACTCGTCGAGGGAGTGCTTGCGGAGGAAGTGGCCGATCGAAGTGACACGGGGGTCGTTCTCGACCTTGAAGAGCGGCTTGTCGGACGTTCCCTGGCGCTCGAGCAACGCGGCGAGCTCGGCATCGGCGTTCACGCGCATCGACCGGAACTTGAGCATGCGGAACGGTTCCCCGTTCTGCCCGATCCGCTCCTGGCGGTAGAGCACCGGCCCGGCGCTGGTGGCCTTCACGGCGACCGCGATCGCGACGAGGACCGGTGAGAGCACGGCGGTCAGCAGCGCCGCTCCGACGAGGTCGAAGGCACGCTTCAGGAAGTGCGTCGCACCCTCGTACCGCGGCATCTCGACGTGGATCAGCGGGAGCCCGGCAACCGGACGGGTGTGGATGCGGGGGCCGTTGATCTGGGTGAGGCTCGGCGCGACGATGAGGTGCTGTCGACCGCCCTCGAGCCCCCAGCTCAGCTCGCGCACCGCCTGCGCGCCGAGTTCCTCGGAGCTCGTCACCGCCACCGTGTCGGCTCCGGTCGTGTCGAGGGCTGCGAGGGCGTCCGTGATCTTCCCGACGACCGGCACGCCGGTCCCGCCGATCGTCTCACCCGCACGCCCGTCCGGCACGCACACCGCGACGACGCGGTACCCCTCCTCGGGATGCCGGGCGAGTTCTCCCGCCAGGTGCTCGACGCTCGACCGTGACCCGACCAGGAGCACCTGTGCCGAGTAGTTGCCGTTCCACCGCTGCGCGTTCAGCCACTGCCGCCAGATCCACCGACTGAACATGAGGACGACCGTCCCGAGCGGGAAGGCGATGAACACGTAGCCACGAGCCAGGTCGACCTTGAACACGTAGGCCACGATGGCGACGAACGCGAACAGTCGGATCGATGCGTCGACGATCCGCCGGTACTCCGCTGAACCGGTGCCGATGTAGCGGTGGTCCCTGGTGTCGTAGAGCGCGAGGACGACGAGCCACGCCACGATGATCCCGAGCGAGACCGCCGTGTACCCGATGGCCAGGTCGGCGACGCTGCCGCTGACCGCCGCGCTGTCGAAGCCGAACCAGGCGATCTGGACGCCGAAGACGACCCAGACGAGGACCAGGAAGTCCGTGGCAACGAGGCGACGCGCGTACCGCTTCGCCCAGGGGACCTCTGCGGTGGTCTGCCGACTCGTCAACGTCACCACGTGGCGCCGCCGTCGTCGGAGACCAGGACGTCGTCGCCTGCCCACAGCCAGACGGCCGTCCCCACGCGAGCGAGCGCGACGGCGCCGCTCGCGTCCGCACCAGTGGCGCAACCGACCGCGGTCAGGACCGTTCCGTCCGAGGGCAGCGAGGCGAGCTGCACGCCGTCGCAGCCCGTCGCCCCGCTCCGCGCGACCGTGAAGACGGCGCCCTCGGCCGCGAGCGACCGGACGCCACGGACCGGCAACGAGGCCCAAGGGGACGACCCCGATCGCGACACCAGCCCGTCCTCGCACACGACGGCGATGGTCAGGTCGGCTTCGGCTGCCTCGACGGGCTCCGCGCAGGGCTCGGCGACGGTGCCCGACGACAGGACGACCCCGTCCGGACCGACGACGATGCCGGCAGACCCCACCACGCCCTCGCGCCACGTCGTGCCGCCGTCGGTCGACGTCCGCACCACTGTCGCGCACGTCGGGCCCGAACCGATGACGACCGAGACGCCGGCCTCGTCGGCCCGGAGCGCCAGCACGGCACCCCGCACGTCCCCGAGGTCGACCCTCGTCCAGGAAGCACCACCGTCCTCGGTGTGTTCCAGGACTCCGTCTGCGCCGCCGCACGCCCCTGACCAGGCGCGCCACGCATCGCGGCCGGTCGAGGCCGACAGCAGACGGCGGACGGGCACCACCGAGGCGGCCGGGTCAGCCGTGGCGGAGGTGGACGGTCCAGCCGACGAGGTCGGTCGGGCGGGCTCGCTCGACGGCGGACGCGGAACGCTGGAGAAGGTCGGGACGGGACCGGGGGTGCCGTTGGAGGAGGGCTCCGTACGGGACAGCGCGAGGGCGACGAGGACGACGTCGACCACGACGAGCACGACGACGAGCACGGCGATCCAGACGAGCGTGCGGCGCGTGGGGGTGCCACGCGAGGCCTTGCGTCCCCGGCGGCGACTCACGCGGGGACCTCGGTCACCTGACGGCCCCGCGGGCAGCAGCGGCACGGCCGCGCTTCGGCGGCTTCGGCGGCTCGGCCTGGTCGTCGTCCTGCAGGCCGTACCCGTAGGCGTAGCCGTACCGGCCGTACCCGTAGGCACCCGGCCCCTTCGTCGGCATCATCGTCATCACGAAGCCGGCGATCGGGGCACCCACGTTCTCGAGCGCGCTGACCGCACCGGCGAGCTGACCCTTGTGGGTGCGCCCTGAGGCCACCGCGACGATCGCGCCGGAGGCCTTCTTCGCCAGGATCGCGGCGTCCGTGACGGGCAGCAGCGGCGGGGCGTCGAAGAGCACGTAGTCGAACTGCTGCTCGAGCGCGGCGATGAGGTCCTGCATGGCACGGGAGCCGAGGAGTTCGGAAGGGTTCGGGGGGATCGGACCGGCCGGCAGGACCACGAGGTTGCCACGGCCCCAGGGCTGCGCCACGTCCTCGATCTCCGCGCGCCCGATGAGGACGTCGGTCAGACCGACGCCGCCCTCGATGTCCATGTACTGCGCGACCTTCGGTCGGCGCAGGTCGGCGTCGATGAGGACGACGCGGAAGCCGGCGTTGTCGAGCGCGATCGCGAGGTTCGCGACGGTGGTGCTCTTGCCCTCGGACTCGACCGACGACGTCATCACGAAGGTGCGCGACCCGGTACCGATGTCGAGGAACTGCAGGTTCGTCCGGAGCGTGCGGAACGACTCGGCGCGGGGGCTGCGCGGGTCGACCTGCACGATGAGCGGACGCTCGGATGCCTTGCTGTCGAAGGCGATCCCGCCGACGACCGGCTTCTCGCTGATCTTCTCGACGTCGGACTCGGTGCGGATCCGGTTGTCGAGCGTCTCGCGCAGGACGGCGACGCCGACGCCGAGCGCCAGGCCCACCAAGAGGCCGAGCACGACGTTGACGGGGACGTTCGGGCTCACCGGGGTGTTCGGCACCTGGGCTTCCTTGACCCGGGTGAGCTTGACGGTGGCGGTGCCGTCCGCGTCCGTCGCCTCGATGTTCTGCACGACGTTCGTCAGGCTCTCCGAGGTCGCGTTCGCGATGTCGGCCGCCTGCTTCGGGTCGGTCTCGTCGACGGTGATCGAGATGAGCGTGGTGTTCAGCGGGGCGTCGGAGCTGACGATCTCCGCCAGCTCGTCCGAGGTCATGTCGAGCTTCAGGCTCGAGATCACCGGGAGGAGCACGATCGGCGTCTCGACCAGGTTCGAGTAGGTCAACACCCGCTGCTGGGTGAACGTGTTGCCCTGTGCGAGGTCACTCGCGCTCCCGCTGGTCTGCGTCGAGACGAAGACCTGCGCCGAGGCCGAGTAGACCGGTTGCTTGAGCAGCGAGTAACCCGCCGCTGCCGCGACGCCGATCAGCGCCAGGACGAGCATGAAGACCCATCCCTTGCGCAAGACCGCGATGTAGTCGCGTAGCTCCACGCGGCACCCTTCCCCGAATGTCGCCGTGTCCTGCAGTCCCTGTCACAGGTCGACCGGGATCGTCCCAGCGTTCGGCATAGAAATAGTGCCACACGCAAGCGTCGCCGCGACGCATCGTTCGCAGGCCGATCGACCGGGCGCCGACCCTGGTCCCACCGTTCAGGACGGCCGTCGACCCGACTGCGACGGCACGGGCCCTCGACCCCGTGAGAAGCGACGCCCGAGTTCGATGAACGGTGTCTCGAACCAACGGTGGACGACCCATGCGGCGGTCACGGAGAGCGTCACCGCGACCGGGACACCCGCCCACGGCGACGGGACGACGCTCCGGACGCCGTCGATCACCGGGAGGTGGAGGAGGTACAGCGCGTAGCTGACCGCACCCAGCCAGAGCATGCTCGGGACGGAGCGGGACGACCTGCGCAGCGAGAACACCGTGAACAGGAGCACCCCGACCCAGACGGAGAGGTTGAACCCGATCAGACCGTAGCCGTGGGCCGGGTCCTGCTGCGATGCGATCAACGGCGCGCTGCAGAGCGGGACGACGACGAGCGTCGCGCAGGCGTACCCGATCCAGACACGACTCCCGCGGCGCTCGCGCAGGTGGATGCTGTGCCCGAAGGACGCGAGGAAGAGCATCAACGGCGTCGTGGCCGGGAGCTCCTTGCCGATCGCGTACCCGGTGACGGACATCGCTGCGTAGAGCGCGAGCCAGGCGTAGCCCGCGTAGACGGTGCGGTCGAGGTGTCCCAGGTGCTTGCCCAGTCCGGACTGGACGTAGTAGAGCAGTTCCGGCCCGAGGGTCCACGCGCTCCCGAGGACACTCGGCAGCGCGACGATCCCCTGCACCATGAGCAGGTTGGCGACGAGCACGAGGATGCCGTGTTCGGCCGCTGGGTGTGTGGGAAGCTGCACCAGGATCGCCACGCCGAGGACCAACCAGTACACGGGGAAGAGTCGCCAGAACCGACGCACCGCGAACACCCGGACGTCTTGGGTCGACAGCATCATCCCGACCACGTAGCCGCTCACGAGGAAGAACGCGACGACACCGATCCGACCGACGCTGAGGTACTGGAGGGCGTACCGGGTGTACTCCGGCATCCACGCCTCGAGCGCGTGTTCGAGGACGACCGCCGCGGCGGCGACTCCCCGGATCGCGTCGAGGAACTCCACCCGACCGGCTCGGACGGAGGCGTCGGGGGGCGTGACGTCGCTCGTCTGCGGCATGGGGCCTCCCCGGGCGCACCGCGTCGTCGTCCCTTGGTGAGCAGGCACTCCGCGTCGGCGCATGTGGTGCGGGTCCTGATCGATCCCGCACACCGATCCTACCCAGGAAATGACGGGTGATCACGTCCTCACCGGAGTGCAGCTCGAGGGCTGACCCCGCCCCGTCCCGTACGGTGTCGACATGCAGCCCGACCAGGACGCGCCGACGACCACCCCCGGTACCGCGGCTGCCCGCGACCTCCGCGTGGTGCTCGTCGCGATCGCCGTGGCGGTGGTGCTGTCGCGACTGGTGACCGGCGTCGCCCGGTCCGGGGCCCTGCCGTCCCCGGTCGTCCAGGTGCTCGCCGCGGACCTGGCGGTGTGGGTGCCGCTCGCGCTCGGCGTGTGGTGGGTCCTCCGCCGTTCGGCTCCCGTGGCGCTGGTCCGTCGGCTCGGCCTCGGCTGGCCGGACGCGGTCGCGGCGATCGGGGTCGCCGTCGTGTGCCGTGGGCTCGACGCGGGCCTGTCGGTCCTGTTCTCCGGCACGACGGGCCTGACGCCGCCGGTGACGCTCGGCCCGCCCGACGTCGTGCCGCTCGTGGTGGCGGCGGTCGGGGTCTGCGTCGTCAGCCCGGTGCTCGAGGAGGTCGTGTTCCGCGGGGTGCTGCAACGCCGCCTGGCGTCGGAGCTGACGCCGCGCACGCGCTTCCTGGCGGTGCTGCTGACGGCGTTCGTGTTCGCGCTGACGCACGTGCTCATCGCGGGTGCGCCGTCGCCGGTGGCCGGCTTCCAGGTGTTCGTGACGACCTTCGTGCTCGGCCTGCTCACCGGCGTGCTCGTCGCGATGACCGACCGCCTCGGTGGTGCGGTCCTGGCGCACTTGCTGTTCAACACGGTCGCCGTCGTCGCCACGTGGCCGCGCTGACCCGGGTCCGCACCGGGAGCGTCCGGCCGCGCAGCCGACGTCGGCGTGGACGTCGGCGTCGGAGCGGGTCCGTCACGCGCGGTGGTGCTCGGCCTCCGCGTCCACCTGTCGGCGGGAGGGGCGCCGCGCGCCGACGATCGCCCACGCCGCTCCGGCCAGCACGAGGACGGCTCCGGTGACGGCTCCGGTCGTGCGGGTGCCGTCACCGGCGCCGTCGTCGGTGAGTGCGCCGAGGGCGAGTCCGGCACCGACGACGAGCAGCGCGAGGGCGATCACCGTCACCCGACGGTCCGTCCAGCGGGCGCTGCCCGGCGGCAGGCCGGTGAACGCGGCGACGACGGCCACCCAAGCGGTGAGCACCCACCAGTTGACGGGGACGAACCGCCCGAGCACGAGCAGGGCGACGAACGACGCGACGGCTCCGCCGACGCACCAGGTGCGCCAGTTCCCGAGGTCGTCGTCGGTCGTCATGCGCCGACCGTACCGGAGCGGCATCGGCTCCGACCGGTGCGGTGTTCGCGCCGCCACCCGAACCCGAATCGAGCAGCGGCGCACGCGGACGCAGTGCGTCTGCGCCTCGGACGCACGGGGCGTCCTCGGTCTGTGGGGGTGGGTCGGTCAGCCCACCAGGTCCAGGTCCCACACGGGCGGGACGTAGGCGCGCTGCCAGCCCTCGCGCAGGCGGGTGACCGCGCGGTCGTAGGCCTCGAGCAGGTCCATGTCGGGGCGCACCATCGACTGCAGCTGCAGGCCCTCGTAGGTCGCGAGCAGCTGCTCGGAGCCACGGGCCGGGTCCATCGTGTGCGGCTCGCGGCCGAGCAGCACGTCGCGCTCGAGCGCGTGCTGCACGAACGCGTGGAAGCGACGCCAGCGCGCGTGCAGCATCGGCGCCAGCGGGTGCTCGGGCGAGGCGGCGATGTTGAGCGTCGCGGTCAGGAAGCGCATGAGCGTCGGGTCGGCGACGTTGGCCGTGACGATGGCGCGCAGGAAGCGGACGGTGCCGTGCTGCTCGGCGATCGGCATGAGCGGGGCGGTCCGCTCCTCGTTCCACTTGTCGATGGTCGCGAGCAGCAGGCCGTCCCAGCTCGGGAACGCCTGGTCGACGACGTCGACGGACTCCCCGGCCTCGGCGGCCACGACGGCGGGGGTGACCTCGTGCATCGGACGGGAGCGGAGCGCCCGCTGCATCGCCGCGACGACCTTCGGCCGGAGGTCGTCGTCGTGGGCCCGGCCCGAGGGTTCGTTGTGCATGGTGACGAGTCCACCACCCCGCGGGGCACGTCGACTACCCCCAGAACGGGAACGCGCGTTCCCTGGCTGGCCGGCGGGACGCTGGACGCCCGGAGCGCGGTGAGCGATACTCAGGCGATGGAGCGGAAGCAGATGCTGACCATCGCCGTCCTCGCGGCGGCCACGGCGAGCGTGCTCGCCGGGTGCGCGACCGGGGGCACGACCGGGGCCGGCGACGGCGCCGACGGCCCGAGGGGCGCGGGCGACGACGTCGTGGGGTCGGGGTCCTGCATCGACTACGTCGCGGCGAGGACACCTGCCGAACGCAGCGACCTCGCGACCCTGGTGGTCGACGCCGAGGTCACCGCCACCGACCGCACGGTCGAGGTCGGCGGGGTGTACGAGGTGCGACGGGCCAGGATCACCGGCGTCGAGAAGGGTGACTCCCCCGGCCGCACCATCGACGTCATCAGCCCCTCGGACCAGTGCACGACGGGCGGGCAACCGGTCGAGTACCTCGAGGGCGACCCGCTCGCCCAGGACGGCACCTTCCGTCTGTACCTGCACCGGAGCAGCGACGACGACGTCTGGCAGCTCGTCGTCCCCGGCGCCGCCGAGCCGATCACGGCCACGGCCACGGCCACGCCCGCGGCCGACTGACCGACCCGACCGATCGATCGATCGATCGACCCTACGGCTGGTCCGGCACCGTCACGATCCGGTTCTGGTACGCCCACACCACGGCCTGCAGCCGCGACCGCACCCCGAGCTTCGGCAGCATCCGCGCCAGGTGCGATTTCACGGTCGACACCTCGAGCACGAGCGCGGCCGCGATCTCCTCGTTCGACATCCCCTGCGCGAGCAGCAGGAGCACCTCGCGCTCCCGGGCGGTGAGCACCCCGTCGGCCCGGTCGCCGGAGACCGGCTGCAGGCTCCGCCGCGACACGAACTCCCGCAGCACCCGCCGGGTCAGGGCCTGGTCGAGGGTGCCGTTGCCGGCGGCGACCTGCCGCACGGCGTCGACGATGGTGTCCGGCTCGGCGTCCTTGAGCAGGAACCCGGAGGCGCCCGCCTCGAGCGCCCCGAACACGTAGTCGTCCAGGTCGAACGTCGTCAGCATGAGCGCCGGGATCGCCGGGTCGGCGTCCGGCGCGCAGAAGATCCGGGCGAGCTCGATGCCGTTCATCACCGGCATCCGGATGTCCAGGCAGGCGACGTCGGGGCGGGTGGCGCGCGCGAGCGCGAGCGCCTCGCCACCGTCGGCGGCCACACCGACGACCTCGATGTCCGGCTCCGCACCGAGGAGTGCGGACACCCCGGCACGGACCAGGGGCTGGTCGTCCGCGACCAGCACGCGGATCACGCGACCACCCCGGTGCCGTCGGCGGTCTGCGCGGGTGCGGCAGGTGCCTCCCGGCCGAGCGCCAGCTCCACCAGCCACCCACCGGTCGCGGTCGGGCCGGTCTGGAGGCGCGCCCCGACCAGGTCCGCCCGCTCGCGCATCCCCCGCAGGCCGTTGCCGCCCGAGGGAGAGGTCCCGGCTGCCGGGACGGTGGCCGGTGCGTTCTCCACCCGGATCACCACCCGGGTCGCGTCGCGGTCGTCGATGGTGACGGTGCACGGGGCGGACGGGGCGTGCAGGGCGGCGTTGGCCAGCGCCTCCTGGACGGTGCGGTAGGCGGCGAGCTGCGCGAGCGGGCCGACGCCGTCGGCCAGCGGACGGTCACCCGGCAGGACGTCGAGCCGGACGTCGCTGCGGAACCGGGCACGCTCGACCAGGTCGACGATGCCGGCGACCGTCTCGACGGCCCGCTCGGCGGGGGCGTCGTCGCGGAGCAGGCCGACCAGGCGGCGCAGGTCCTCGAGCACGGCGGTGCTCTGCTCGCGGACCTGGCGGGCGCCCTCGTGGGCACGCTCCGGGTCCGCGTCGATCTGGCGGTCGATGACGGCGGCCATCAGGGCGATGCCGGACAGGTGGTGCGCGGCGATGTCGTGGAGCTCCCGGGCCATCGCGGCCCGCTCGCGGGACACCGCGGCGTCGACCAGGGCGTCCTGCTCACGGTTCACTGCGCTGGCCTCGGCGGTGCGGGCGACGCGGACCTCGCGGCGGGACAGCACCACGAGGGTGACCAGCAGCGGCAGGCCGACGGCTCCGACGGCCTGCAGCACGCCCTGACCGAGCGCGCCGGTCAGGCCGTCGGCCGAGCCGGACGCGTTGGTAGCGAGCGCTCCCTCGCCGACGACGACGAGGACGGCCGCGGTGACGAGGGCCGGCCAGAGCCGGACGAGCGGGACCCGGGCGGCGGTCAGGACGACCGCGACGGCGATCGGCAGCGCGGTCAGGTCGAACAGGTCCGCCGAGGCCGGCGCGAGCCCGGCGACGACCACGGGGATCGCCGCGACGACGACGAGCGTGCTGCGCGCTGCCCGACGGACGGCGAGCAACGCCGCCGACTGGGCGAGCAGGCCGAGGGCCAGGACGGCCCAGGGGACGGTGAACGGTGCGGCGGCCCGCAGGGCGAGGCCGGCCGTGTCGGGCTCGGCGGCGTCGAGCGGCGGCAGTCCGAGCAGCAGGCCGAGGGCCACCACGGCCGTGCCGAGTGCGACGAACGGGTCGACGCGGCGAGCGCGGCGTGCGTCGGACGTCGGCTGCGCGGCCGGCGTGGCCGGGGCGCGCAGCGCGTCGTGCTCAGCGGGTGCCATCGTTGGATCCTACGAGGCGGGCGTGGTGGTCCGGGACCGGTGCGTCGAGGGGCAGGGCGCGTCGGGCCGGGTCGTAGCCGAGTCGACCCCGGGTGGCGACGAGGAGCACCACGGCCGCGGTGGTCGACATGATCGTCAGGCCGATCATCAGCGTGCCGGCGGTCATGCTCGGGTACATCTCCGGGAACAGCATCGAGATCGTGTTGTTCACGCCGACGTGCAGCAGCAGGGCCAGGGGCAGGCTCTCGCGGGTCTTGTTGAAGACCTGGATCATCACGACGTTGAAGGTGATGGTGAACAGGGCGAACACGACCGGCTCGCTCCAGTGGGCGTTCGGCCACCCGCCCCAGTCGCTGAGGTACAGCGGCATGTGCCAGAGGGCCCAGATCGGCCCGAGGATCGCGGCCGCGCCGAGGCCGCCGAAGCGGTGCTGCAGCCGGGGCAGGGCGAAGTCGCGCCACCCGGGCTCCTCGCTCAGACCGGTCGAGAACAGCTGGATGACGAGGCCGGGCACGAGCGAGGCGATCGCCAGGACCGAGGGGGCCCGCACGTCGCCACCGGCGAAGGGCAGCGCGGACACGACGATCAGGGCCGGCACGACGACGAGCGCCAGCGCGTACCAGTACCAGGCGACCCGCCAGCGGAAGAGCCGGCCCACCCAGCGCCGCAGACCAGCGCGGCCGTCGGCGACCGCCGTGACGATGAAGGCGCTGCCCAACGGGCCGAGGAGCGCCCCGGGCAGGACGCCGGTGAACTGCCCGCTGCCGAGGACCTCGGGGAAGTGGATGTCCCACACACCCATGCCGTGCGGCGACAGGATGTACGGCACCCAGGCGAGCCAGCTCAGGCCGAGCGCCATGGTGAAGAAGGACGCGAGCGGGTGCCGGGCGATGACGCCGCGGACACCCCCTCGGTCGCGGGCTGCGGTGCCGGCCGTGGGCCGGACTTCGGTGGTGTTCGTCATGCAGACGACGCTAGGAAACGCGCCGCCGCGGGACGACCGGCTTCGGGACGCACCTGCCGGAGTTCCATCGAAGGATGCAAGTGCTCCCGGGCCGCTCAGTCGGTGCGTTGGGCGGCCAGGTGGGCGAGGACGACGGGGTCCTCGCAGCCGCGAGCGAAGCCCCGGATCCGCCGGTCGATGTCCCGTTGCAGCACGAACGCACCGATCCGCTCGGCGAGGGGCGCCAACCACCTCGGCCGGCAGGTGAAGTTGTAGCGCCAGACCGCCAGCGTGGAGCCGGGCTGCCCGTCGACGGGGGTGAAGCGCCACCCGCCGCCCATCCGCTCGAAGAACCACGAGCCCTTCGTCATCTTCATCCCGACGTTCGACGGCGGGTGGTAGGACACGTACTCGCTCTCCATCCGGAGCCCGAAGCGCTGCACCGTGGAGGTCCGGACGCCCTTCGCCGGCACCGTCGCGCCGTCCATCAGGTGCTGCCGCCGGATGAACGGGTCCCACCGCTTCCGGATCGCGCCCTGCGTCTGCGAGACGGCGAAGGCGACGTGCGCGTCGACCGGCACGACACAGCGGGACTCGACGACGGGCATGCGGCCATGCTGCCACGTGAGCCGGCGAGCGGACGGGAGGCCCGGTGCGGCTCCGCCTGCGCATCCCGCGTCCGTCGTCGCCCGCCGCTCACGCTGTGGTCACGTACAGGCAACCGGCGCGACAGACGACGCCGCGACCATCGTCGGGTGACCGCTCACCGATCCCGCCGCAGGTCCGCCGCGCTGGGGGCCACCGCCCTCGCCGTGGCCGCTGCCGTCGGCCTGCCGACCCTGTCCTCCTCCCCGACCGCCGCCGCGGCCGCCGCGCCGGACGCCGACCTCGCGTCGCGCTTCACGCTCGCCGTGCTGCCGGACACGCAGTTCTACTCGCGCTACTCGGCATCGCAGTTCGTGCCGCGGTACGGCGACGACCCGTTCCACGTGCAGACGCAGTGGCTCGCCGAGCACGCCGACGACCTGCACATCCCCTTCGTCACCCACGTCGGCGACGTCGTCGACCAGGTCGGGCAGCCCGGCGAGTGGCAGGCGGCCGACCGCGCGATGTCCGTGCTCGACGACGCCGGGCTGCCGTACAGCGTGACGACGGGCAACCACGACGTCCGGAACTCGGCGGACACCGTGTTCGACACCTCGTACGACCTCGCCGCCGAGCCCTACCTGCAGACGTTCCCGGCGAGCCGGGCCACCGGCCAGCCGACCGTCGAGTCCGGCACCGACCGCACCGGTCTGAGCCAGTTCCACGTCTTCGAGGCCGAGGGCCAGCGGTTCCTGTCGCTCGCCCTGCCGTGGCGCGCGTCCGACGAGACCCTCGCCTGGGCGGACCAGGTCATCGCCGCGCACCCGACGCTGCCGACGATCCTCACCTCGCACGAGGTGATCAACATCGCCACCGACGGCCTGACCCCGGTCGACACGGCCTACGGCGAGCGCCTGTGGAAGCAGCTCATCGCCCCGAACGACCAGGTGTTCCTGACGCTGAACGGGCACTTCCACGGCAGCACGTGGAAGAACCGCACGAACGACGCCGGCCACGCCGTGACCCAGGTGCTCATCGACCACCAGATGGACTACGAGGGCGGCGACGGCTACCTCGGGCTGCTCGAGTTCGACCTGACGAACGGCACGCTCGCGATGCAGACCGCGTCGCCGTGGGTGACGTGGAAGCCGACCGAGACGCTCACCTCGTACGACCAGCCGCTGCTCGACGGCGACCACCAGCGCTACACCGTGCCGGTCGACTTCCGCACCCGGTTCGCGGGCTTCGCGCCGGACTTCCGCGCCGGCTCCGCGGACGAGCCGCCGCTGAACGACCGCGCGCGGGCGATGCTGCTCGACGGCTTCGAGGGCGCGCCGCCCACCACGACCGAGCTGCCCGGCGGCCGCGCCGACCACACCGACGTCGACGGCACCCTGGCCTGGTGGCGCCCCGGTGAGCAGGCGGCCGGTGTGCTCGCTCCCGGTGCGACCGTCGACGACGTCGTCGGGGACGCCGACCTCACCCGCCTGACGCACGCCGAGTCCGGCTCGCCGACCGCGCAGGACGGCGACGTCACGATCGTCGACGATGCCCACCCGCTGTCCTCCGACGGTGCCGGCCTGTGCTTCGCGAACGCCGACAAGGCGGCGAAGCGGTTCAGCGCGCTCACCTCGCCCGGGGACACCGCCGTCGACCGGGCCACGTTCCCGGACGGCTACACGATCGAGACGTTCCTCGAGGTCGACCCGTCCTGGACCGACGGCGCGAACTCGTGGTCGAAGGCGATCGTCCGCAGCGGCAACCGCTCGCAGATCGGCGTGCCGCAGACCCGCTGGGACTGGACGGCGTCGCCGGCGGCGCTCGGCATCTCGAACCTCAAGGAGTTCCAGTGGACCGAGGTGACCGCCGACGCGTCGAAGGGTGACCGCACGGCGTGGTCGGGCGAGATCATCCCCGGTCGCTGGCTGCACGTCGCCCTGGTGAACGACGTCGACGCCCGCACCACCACGATGTACGTCGACGGCGCCCCGGTGCTCCGCAACGCGACCGACACCGGCGGCCAGACCGTGCAGGACGGCATGCCGTGGCTGTTCGGCAGCGACTGGGTCGACGACGCCGCGACGAACGGCTGGAACGGCTGCATCGGCGAGACCCGCGTGGTCGACCACCCGATCGGTGCCGACTCGTGGCTGACCGCCCGCGCCGACCTCGACGCCCTGACCGTCGACGAGCCGGGCACCGACGCCGTGCCGACCGCCGTGACCGGTTCCGGCCACCCCGGCGCCACCGTGACCCTGTCCGGCGCGGTCCGCGGCACCACCGAGGTCGCCGCGGACGGCCGGTGGACGGTCGCCCTGACCGGCACCGCGGCCCGTGCCCGCGCGCTCGAGACCGCGGCGGCGCAGGCCGTGCAGTCGATCGGGACCCGGAGCGGTGCAGCCGTCGACTTCGCGGTCGCGGTGCCCGCGGCGGAGGAACCGGGCGACCCCGGCGACCCCGGCACCCAGGACCCCGGCACCCAGGACCCCGGCACCCAGGACCCGGGCGCCGGTGACCCCGGCACCCAGGATCCCGGTGCCGACGACGAGGGTGCGGGCGCCCAGCCGGGCGCCGGCACGCCGACGCCGAGCGCCGAGGGCCCCGGCGCAGACGGTCCGCAGGACGGTTCCGGGGAGCTCGCCTTCACCGGCGCGGACGGCCTCGGCCTGGCCGGGGTGGCGGCGCTCCTGCTGCTGACCCTCGGCACCGCGGTGCTCGTGCGCCGACGCCTCGGCGCCCTGCCCCGCCTGCCGCGCACGGACCGGTAGTCCGACCGCTCGACCCGACGGCGGGCACGGTGCGACGAGCACCGTGCCCGCCGTCCGACGTTCGCGGGCGCGCCGCCGGGCAGCGGCGTTCCGGCGACCCGACGTGGTGGGGTGGGGTCATGACCAGCGACCTCGTGCCGTGGGTGGTCGCCGGGGGGCTCGCCGTCGTGGTGGTCGTCCTGGTGCTCGTCCTGAGGCGACTCCGATCCGCCGCCCGCTCCGACCTCGACGCCGCCGAGCGTGCCCGCGCCGACGAGCTCGCGCGGCTCGACGCCGAGCACCGCGAGCAGGTCGAGGCCCGCGACGCGGAGCACCGGCGCTCCCTCGACCAGGCCGACGCCGCACGACGCGACGCCCTGACCGCCGCCGAGCAGAGCCGCGACCTCGCGCGCAGCGGCATGCGGTGGGAGGAAGCGTCCGCGCAGGTCATCCGCCAGGCCGCGATCGCTGCCGGGCTGAACGGCGTGCTCATGACGAACGTCGTGTTCGTCCCCGCCGACGAGACCGAGCGCGGCTCGTGGCGGCGGTTCGTCGCACAGGCGGACCACGTGCTCGTCTCCGACGCCGGGCGCGGACTGGTCATCGAGAGCAAGCGCTGGGGCGGCATCGTCTTCGACGGCCGTCGACCGAGCGAGGTGCACCCGGCGTTCCGGAACCTGCTCGACGAGTCGTCGCTCGTGCCACCGTTCGCCGTGCAGGTGCAGAGCCGGACCGTGCTCAACCACGAGCAGGAGGCCGAGAACTGGTGGCAGGTGCGCGTGCAGGCGAAGAACGCCGCTCCCGCGCAGCAGGTCCGCGTGCAGGCACGCCGCCTGGCGGGCTTCGTCGACGCGGCGACCGGCACACGCCGGACTTGGTTCGACACCTGCGTGTTCTACTCGTCGCCGACGGCGATGGCCTACGTGCAGGCGGAGGACCGGAGCGGCGGCGCCTCGACGGCCGTCGTGACGAACCAGCACGAACTGCAGTCGGCGCTCGCGGCGTGGGCGGCGAAGGACGCGGTGCCGAACCGGGCCCGTGCCGACGCCGTCGTCCGGGCGCTCGCGGGCCAGGGCGCACACACGATCACGATCGGGTCGTACCGGCTGCCGGAGTGACCCGGCGGCCGTCCACGAGCGCGGCAGTCGTCGAGCGCGGTCAGGCCGCGGCGACGGCGCGCAGGGCGTCCGCGATGCGGCTGACCGCGGCGTCGAGCTCGTCCGCCACCCGGGCGTGCGTGGCCTCGGACCGGCGGTAGGGGTCGTCCACGTCGTCGTCCGCGGGGTCGGCCGGCGGCAGCACGGTCCCCCGCAGCCGCGCGACCCGCTCGACGAGTGCCTCGGCGGTGTGCACGTCGGCCAGGTCACCGGGCTCGAGCCCGTCGAGCACGCGCGCGAACTGCTTCACCGTGAAGGTGCGGCGGGCGGCACGCGGCACGAGCGACACCACGGCCTGCCGGTGCGACCGCTCGGCGGTGAGCACGAGGTCGGTGTCGTCGACGATCGCCGCGGTCAGGTACCGCGACCCGTGCCCGGACGGGTCGCCGCCGAGTCGGGCCGACTGCGCGGCGGCGGCGGCGTCCATGGCGGCGCCGTCGTCGGCGATGGTGCCGGCCGACCCGACCCGGAACGCCGGGGCGTCCGGGCCGAGCCGTGCCGTCAGGACCTGCTCGCCGAGCGGCGACCGGCAGATGTTGCCGCTGCAGACGAACAGGACCCGCACGTCAGGCCTGGTCCGCGCCGAGCAGGTCGTGGCGGACGACGATGGCGTCACGGCCGGGGCCGACACCGATGGCGGAGATCCGCGCACCCGACATCGACTCGACGGCGAGCACGTAGTCCTGCGCGTTCTTCGGCAGGTCGTCGAACGACCGGGCGCCGGTGATGTCCTCGGTCCAGCCCGGGAAGTCCTGGTAGACGGGCTTCGCGTGGTGGAAGTCGGACTGGTTCACCGGGACCTCGTCGACGCGGACGCCGTCGACCTCGTACGCGACGCACACCGGGATCGTCTCGAGCCCGGTCAGGACGTCGAGCTTCGTGAGCACGAAGTCGGTCACGCCGTTCACCCGGGCCGTGTACCGGGCGATCGGGGCGTCGTACCAGCCGCAGCGACGGGGGCGCCCGGTGGTGGTGCCGAACTCGAAGCCGTTGGCGCGCAGGAACTCGCCGGACTCGTCGAAGAGCTCGGTCGGGAACGGGCCGGCGCCGACACGGGTCGTGTACGCCTTGACGATGCCGATGATCCGCTCGAGCTTGCCCGGGCCGATGCCCGAGCCGGTCGCCGCGCCGCCGGCCGTCGCCGACGACGAGGTGACGAACGGGTACGTGCCGTGGTCGACGTCGAGCATGGTCGCCTGACCGGCCTCGAACAGGACGGTCTCGCCGCGCTCGAGCGCCCGGTGGATCTCGAGCCCGGTGTCGGCGACCATCGGCCGCAGGCGGTCCGCGAACGACAGCAGCGACTCGACGACCTCTTCCGGGTCGATCGCGCGGCGGTTGAAGACCTTGAGCAGCAGGTGGTTCTTCTGGTCGAGGGCCGCCTCGACCTTCTGCCGCAGGATGTTCTCGTCGAAGATGTCCTGGATGCGGACGCCGACGCGGTTGATCTTGTCCGCGTAGCTCGGGCCGATGCCGCGACCGGTGGTGCCGATCTGGCGCTTGCCGAGGAAGCGCTCGGTCACCTTGTCGATGGTGCGGTGGTAGTGCGTGATGACGTGCGCGTTCGCGGACACGAGGAGCTTCGAGGTGTCGACGCCGCGGGCCTTGAGCGCGTCGAGCTCCTGGAACAGGACCTCGAGGTCGACGACGACGCCGTTGCCGATGATCGGCGTGACACCGGGGGTCAGGATGCCGGAGGGCAGCAGGTGCAGGGCGTACTTCTCGCCACCGACGACGACCGTGTGCCCGGCGTTGTTGCCGCCGTTGAACTTCACGACGTAGTCGATGCGGCTGCCGAGCAGGTCGGTGGCCTTCCCCTTGCCCTCGTCGCCCCACTGGGCGCCGATGATGACTGCTGCGGGCATCTGGTTCTCCTCACGTTGGCGGAGGACCTCACGCGACCGACGGGCCGGTGGTCCACCCGAGTCTATCGGCTGGTCACCTCCGCGTCACCCGCGTGACGGTGACGACGGACGGACGGGAGGCCCGGTGCCAGCTGGCACCGGGCCTCCCGTCCGGTCGGTCCGTGCGTTCCGCGATCAGACGCGGAAGAAGTCCTGGTACGACGGATCACCGACGGGCTGCGCGTGCCCGGGCTCGGCGAGGCGCTGCTCGATCATGGCCTGGATGACGTCCGGCGGGGTGAGCCCACGACGCCGCCACTCGACCGGGTTGGACCGGAGTTGCTTCAACGTGCTCTGCATGGTGACCACCCTGACAGCGCTTCGCTAGTTTGTCTAACTACCTGTCCCCTTCCCGCACCGTCCGGGAACAGACCGGTGCCGGGCCCCTGGACGGGACCCGGCACCGGTGCTGGTGGGACTGCGTGCGACTAGCGGCGAGCGACCTTCGCGGTCGAACCCGACGTCGCCGTACCGTCCTTGTACCCCGAGGCGTGGGCCGTCACCTTGACCGAGAACCGGTGTCCGGCGGCCGAGGACGTCAGCGTGTACTTCGAGCCCGTGGCGGTCGTGATCGCCTTCCCGTCACGGAGCCACTGGTACTTGTACGTCGCCTTCGCGGCCCAGGTGCCGGGCTTCGCCGTGAGCGTCGCACCGACCTTGGCGGTGCCGCTGATCGTCACGGCGCTGCCCTTCTGCAGGGCGAGCGTCGGCGGGGTCACCTGGATGGTCGAGACGTCGGCCTGCGAACCCGCGGCGTTGCCGAGGTGCAGGGCGAGCACCTTGGCGCTCGTCACGCCGGAGGCACGGGTCACCGTGAGGTTGCCCGCGTCGGCGAACAGCACGCCGGACGTGCCGCCCTGGCTGAACGTCAGCGCCGGCTTCGACACGTCGAACGTGACGGTCTTCGTCTCGTCCACGACCGACGAGGCGTCCGTGGCGATCGCGGGGGCGTACGCCGACTCGGTCAGGACCGAGTAGGAGAACTTGCCCGTCGCGCCGATGGCGGCACCGGTGACGGTGAGCACCTTCACGGAGCTGTCGAAGGTGTTGACGTCCTGGCCGGGCGCACCGCCGTTCAGCGGCTGCGCGTCGACCGTCTCACCCGTCGCCAGGTCGACCGTCGTCGCGAGGGTCGCGTCGACCGCAGCCGACTTCACGTCGTAGACCACGTAGTCGGGCTCGCCGTCGCGATCGGTGTCGATGAGGACCTCGACGTTGGTCACGGCGCCCGGGTTGGCGTCGGGACCAGCGGTCTGGACGCCGAAGGCGACCGTGTCCGAGGCCTTGTCGTAGCTCGCACCGTAGGACAGCACGTCCGCCGCCCGCAGCGACTGCGCCGCCGAGCCCTCCGGGAACGTCTCGGCCGGGTCGGTGCCGCCGAGCACGAACGGCGCGACGGTCGAGTGGTAGCCGTTCGTCAGGCCGCCCTGGTCGAACGAGCGGCCCTTCAGCGTCAGGTTCGCGGACTTGCCGGGGCCGGTGAAGGGCACCGTCGTCCGGGCACGCACCGCGCTGACCGGCTTCGGCGCCACGTAGGTGCCGATCCGCATCGGGTCGACCGCCGAGTCGGTCGGCGTGAACGCCACCACGCCCGAGGCCGCGGCGACGAACTCGCGCTGGTACTTCTGCTGCACCGGCTCCTGGGTGGGGTCGATGACACGGCGCAGCGCCGTCGGGTCGGCCACCGTGAAGGTGAGCTCGACCGTCTTCGTCACGCCGGACGGCACGGTGATCCGGTTCGTGCTCAGCGCGAAGGCCACGCCGGGCTGGTCCACCTGCGGCTCGTACGTCACGTCGTACGTGTGCGGCGAGCCGTCGGTGTTCTGGATCTCGAGGGTGCGGGTCTCGCTCGTCTTCCCGGCGACCTCGACGACACCGAAGGACGCGGTGACCAGCTGGCCGTTCTCCGCGCTCCGGACGGTGGTGCCGGTGGTCACGGCCTGCAGGGCGTCGACGCGGCCGGTGCCCTGGCGGAGCAGGGTCGCCGCACGCGAGCCGTCCTTGACGTCGTGCGTCGCGGTGTTCATCAGCGCGGCCTTGACCTGCTGGGCACTCCACCGCGGGTGCGACTGGAAGGTGAGCGCCGCGATGCCCGCGACGTCCGGGGTGGCCATCGAGGTGCCGCTCATCGACATGCGACCGTCACCGGTGCCGTTGGCGGCGGAGATGACGTTGACACCGGGACCGGCGATGTCCGGCTTCACGATGTCGTCGAACGACCCGTGCACACCGCGGCTGGTGAACGACGCGAGCGTGTTCACGGACTCCGGGTCGGTGGCGAGCGCGTAGCCCTTCAGCTCGTCCGCGAAGCGCACGTGCAGGGTCCCCGCCGTGGCGCTGGCGCGCAGGGCCGTCGCGGCGTCGAGGGTGAGCTCGGCGCCCGGGATCGTCGCGTTGCCCGCGATGCCGGAGTCGAAGGTGTTGATCGTGCCCGCCAGCAGGACGCCGACACCGCCGGCAGCCTGGACGTTGTTGAAGCGCACGCCCGAGCCGCACTCGAGCGCCGCGTCGGTCCACTTGAGCCAGACGACCTTGCCCGCGATCTTCGCGGCGTCGTCGGCGCTGAACGCCGCGCAGCCGTCGACGTTCGCGGTCGGGACCACGACGTCGCCCTCGACCGGCAGGGTGCCGGTGAAGTTCTGCGAGTACTGCGCACGGTAGGTGCCGGCGACGTCCGACGGCCCGGTGGCCTCGACGGCGTCGAACAGCGACTGGCCGGTCGCGCTGGCCGCGACGGTGAGCGCACCGGCGGCGTTGCCCGGCGAGCCACCGATGTCGGTGAAGTCGTCGGCGTTGCCCGAGGCGATCACGGGCAGGACCCCGCGGGCCGTCAACGCGTCGATCTTGGCGTTGTCGGGGTCGTCCGGCGCGCCGTAGTCGGAGCCGAGCGACAGGTTGAGGACGTTGATGTCCTTGCCCTCGGTCAGCGCACGGCCGACCCAGTCGAGCGCCGCACCGGTGACGTCGGTGGAGCCACCGTTGTCACCGAAGACCTTGAGGGCGTAGAGGCCGGACTCGGGCGCGGTGCCCGGGCCGATCCACATGTCCTGGACCTGCTGCGCGGTGAGCTTCGTGTAGTCGCCGTCGAAGGTCTGCTTGTCGGCGGTCAGGCCGTAGCCCGCGATCGTGCCCGCGACGTGGGTGCCGTGGTCGCCGCCCTTGCCGTCGATGGGGTTCTCGTCCGGAGCGGGCACCGGGTCGTAGGACGCCGGGTCCGACGGGTCGGCGTTGTACGTCGCACCGGCGAAGTCGTAGCCGCCGAGGAACTTCGAGCCGTCGTACAGGCTCGGGTCCGGGGCGCCACCGCTCGCGTTCGCCAGCGCCGTGGCGTACGCCTCGGTGGTGCCGGGGCCGCCGAAGTCGGCCTGCGTGTAGTCGAGGCCGGTGTCGAGCACGGCGACGTTGATGCCCTTGCCGGTGTGGCCGGTCTGCTGCCAGGCGTCGAGCGAGCGCGTGTAGATGTCGCTCGCCGCGTTCTTCGGCGCGGCGCCGTCCACGCCGGGCTTGACGAGGCTCGGGTCGACGCCCGACGGGGCGACGCCGGCGTCCGGCAGGACCGTCGGCTCGACGACCTTCTTCGGCGTGAGCGGGATGACGCTCTCGACGTCGGGACGCTTCGCGATCGCCGACAGCGCCGAGACGTCGGCGACGACCGCGACACCGGGGACGGTGTACTCGGTCGCGTAGAGCTCCTTCGAGCCCTTGTCCGCCTTCTTGACGGCGGCGCTGACGGCCTCGGTCGTCGACCGGATCGCCTCGACGCGCTGCTTCGCCTGCGTCGAGGGGGACTTCGACCGGCTGAGGTCGCCGCCCTTCGCCTGGGCGTCCACCTCGAGCGCGCCCTTGCCGGTCGTGCGGATGAAGGCCGAGACGGTCTTCGAGGGCTTCGCATCGCGCAGGGGTGCCGCGAGCTTGAGGTCGGCCACCGAGGTCCCGGCGGGAGCCGCCGAAGCCGCACCCCCGACTGCGAGGCCACCGCACGCGAGGGCCGCGACGGCGAGGCCGGCGGTCAGGACGCGTGTGAAGCGGTGTGGGGAGGGATTCGGGTTCGGGTTCGGTGTTGCACGGTTCAAAGAGGGCACTCCTGGCTCAGTCCGTGGTTCGCATCAGATTCCTGTGAAGCTATGTGTTGACGCTCAGAATGGGCAGTCCGCACTTTGGGGGACACCCCCGTGCGGGGGACGCGAGCGACAGCCTCCCTGTTAACTTGCACACCTGTGTGCAGGTTATTACGCTTGGGGTCGTGACCACCGCCGACCAGCCCGTCCGTGCGCCCCGCCGCGACGCCACGGAGAACCGGGCAGCCCTCATCGACGCCGCGAAGACCTGTCTCCAGCGTGACCCCGACGCGTCGATCGAGACCATCGCCGCGGCCGCCGGACTGTCCCGGCGCGCGGTGTACGGACATTTCCCCTCCCGCGACGACCTCGTGCGCGAGGTCGTCACGGCCGGGGCCGCCCGGATCGCCGCGGCCATGCCGACCGGCTCCGACCTGCAGGAACTCCCCCCGGCCGCCCGCCTCGCCGCCATCGCGGTGACGCTGTGGTCCGAGGTCTCGCACGTCCGGTCGATGGCCCGGGTCGCCGTCCGGAGCCCCTTCGCCGAACCCGTCGCCGAGGTGTTCGCACCCCTGCGCGCCCAGGTCCGCGACGCGTGCGCCCTCGGGATCGCCGACGGCACGATGCGCGACGACGTCGACCCCGCCACGCTCGGACGCCTGGTCGAGGGCGCCTGCATCGCCGTGCTCGACGAGGCCACCCGCTCCGGGACGCCGGACGAGGACGGCCGCCGCATGGTCGTGCTGTCCGCGCTCGGCATGGCCGGCATCGACTGGCGCACCGCCCTGCTCTCCGAACCCGTGGCCACCCCCTCCGCGAAGGAGCCCGCATGACACTCGAACTCGACCACGTCGGCATCGGTGACGAGCCGGGTGCCGCACTGCCCGTCGTCTCCGCCGTCGCCGCTCCCGGGCGCCCCGGGGTCGTCGCCGTCGAGACCGAGCAGTCCCCCGTGCTCGCCTCGCTCGTCGCCGGCGGCCGGATGCGGCCCGACACCGGGCGGCTGCTGCTCGACGGGCACGAGGACGCCGCCGCCGTGCGCCGCACCGTCGCCCTCGTCGACACCCCCGGCATCGCCGAGCCCTTCCCCGTGCTCACCGTGCAGCAGGTCGTGCGCGAGGAGCTCGCCTTCGCCGACCGGCGGCCCAGCCGCGCGCACGTCGACACGGTGCTCGACGAACTCGGCCTCCGGCAGTACGCGGACACCGCCGTGCAGCGCGTGCCGACGGCCGTGCGCGTCCGCCTGCTCGTCGAACTCGCCCTGCTCCGCGACGGCGTGACCGGCGTCGTCATCACCTCGCCCGAGCGGCACGGCGGCGCCGTCGAGGACTGGTTCACCGTCGTCCGCGACGTCGCCCGGCGCGGCGTCACCGTCGTGCTCGTCACCTCGAAGGCCGCCGCGGCGACCGTCGAGGCCCTGCTCGACACCATCGACGCGACCGACGCGTCCCAGCCCGAGGGTCCCGACGACGCGGCCCTGTCCGACGGAACCGAGCCGGGCCTCCCGTCCGCCCCGTCCGTCACCGCAGAATCCGCAACCGTCCCGACGGAGGCAACCCCGTGACCACCACCTCGCTCGTCCGCGCCGAACTGGCGCGACTCACCGCGACCCCGCTCGCACGACTCGCGTTCATCGCGCTCATGATCGTGCCGCTGCTCTACGGCGGCGCCTACCTGTGGGCGAACCGCGACCCGTACGCCAAGCTCGACCAGATCCCCGCCGCGATCGTCGACCTCGACGCCGGTGCCACGCTCGACGGCGACCACGTCGACTACGGCACCGACGTCGCGGACGAGGCGATCGACGGCGGCGACTTCAAGTGGACCGAGACGACCGCCGCCGACGCCCGCTCCGGCGTCCGGAACGGCACCTACGACTTCGTCGTGACCATCCCGCACGACTTCTCCGAGCACCTGGTCTCCGCACAGTCCGACGACCCCACGCAGGCGCAGCTCGTCATGACGACCGCCGACACGAACTCGTACCTGGCGTCGACCATCGCCGAGCAGGCGGGCAAGACCATGCGCACCGCCGTCGCCGAACGGGTCGGCAAGCAGGCCGCGAAGTCCCTGCTCGTCGGGCTCGCCGACGTCCGCGACAGCCTCGGCGACGCCGTCGACGGCGCCGACCAGCTCGCCTCCGGCTCGGCGAAGGCGGACACCGGAGCGCACACGCTCGCCGACGGCACCGCGCAGCTCTCCGCCGGAGCCGCCTCGCTCGCCGACGGCACGGCGTCCCTGCCCTCCCAGACCCAGCGCCTCGACAGCGGCGCACAGCAGGTCGCGTCCGGCGCGTCGACCCTGGCGTCCGGACTCGCGAGCGCGCAGCAGCAGACCGCCGCACTGCCCGCGCAGACGCAGCAGCTCAACGCGGGAGCGCAGCAGGTCGCCGCCGGCAACGAGCAGCTCGCCGACACGATCGACTCGTACAGCGCCGACGTCGAGTCGCTCCGGCCCGTCGACGCCGCCACCGTGCTCGCCGACATCACCGACAACCTGCCCGAGGGCGTCGAGCTCACGGAGGAGCAGCAGGCCGCGCTGAAAGCGACCGTCACCGAGGCCGTCACCCGGGTCAACAGCGCCGGCGCCTCGGCGAAGAGCACCTACGAGACCACGAAGACCTCGGTCGACCGGCTGCGCGACGGCTCCGCGCAGGTCGCGGCCGGCACGTCGTCGCTCGCGTCCGCGGCGCCCACGCTCGCCTCCGGCATCTCCTCGGCGGCGACCGGTGCGTCCACGCTGTCCTCGGGCGCCTCGCAGGTCGCTGCCGGCACGTCGAAGCTGGCGGCGGCCGCTCCCACGCTGTCGTCGGGTGCTGCGTCGCTCGCATCGGGCGCGGCCGCTGCGGACCGAGGCGCCTCGTCGCTCGCCTCGGGCCTGGACGAGCTGAAGAAGGGCTCGGCGAAGCTGGCCCACTCGCTCGACGAGGGCCGCACGAAGATCCCGGCGTCGGACGCCTCGCAGCGGGAGTCGCAGGCCTCGGTCATCTCCGACCCGGTCACCGTCGGGGACGACAACGTCGCCGCCGCGTCGAACTACGGCGCCGGCCTCGCCCCGTTCTTCATCTCGCTGGCGGCCTGGATCGGCATGTACGCGCTGTTCCTCATCCTCAAGCCGATTTCGAAGCGTGCCATCACGGCGGCACGCAAGCCCCTCGCGGTGGTGTTCGGCGGCTGGCTGACCCCGGCACTGCTCGGACTCGTGCAGATGGCGGCGCTGTTCCTGATCGTGCGGTTCGCGCTCGACCTCGACGTCGTGCACGCCGGCGGCACCATCGGCGTCATGGTGCTGGCCTCGGCGACCTTCGCCGCGATCATCATGGCGCTCAACGTGCTGCTCGGGTCGGTCGGACAGTTCCTCGGGCTCGTGCTCATGCTCGTGCAGCTCGTCACCGCCGGCGGCACGTTCCCGTGGCAGACCCTGCCGGGGCCGTTGGCGGCGCTGCACTTCGCGCTGCCGATGACCTACTCCGTCGACGCGATCCGGCAGACGATGTACGGCGGGGACCTCGGCGCCGCGTGGTCGGACGCGGGCGTGCTGCTGTGCTGGTTGCTCGGTGCGCTCCTGGTGTCCTTCGTGGTGACGGCGCGGCAGACCCGCTCCCGCACGTTGCGCGACCTGCGCCCGAGCCTGATCGGGTAGGGCGGGGCGGTCGGGCCGCGGGCGCGCCGTGCGACGCCGCGGGCGCGGGCCGCACTCGCGAGTGAGCAGAAGATGACGAGTGTCTCCGAACGAGGCGTCGTCTTCTGCTCACTCGGTGCGCGATGCTCGCCGGACCCGGGACGTCGTGCACGCGAGCAATGTCCGCAGGTGGTCGATCGCGCCGTTCGTGCTCGTGCTCAGGTCGGACTTGGTCCACCGGACGACCGCCCACCCGAGTCGTTCCATCGCACGGTAGCGGCGGAGGTCTCGGCCCCACTGTTCGGCATCGGTCCGGTGGTGGTCGCCCTCGTACTCGACGACGATGCGCTGCTCCGGGTACGCCATGTCGACCCTGCCGACGAAGCGCCCGGCCTCGTCGAACACGTCGACCTGCAGCTCCGGCTCGGGCAGCCCGGCGCGCACGATCGCCAACCGCGCCCGGGTCTCCTGCGGCGAACCGGCGCCCACGCGCACGAGCTCGAGCGCCGCACGCAGCTTCCGTACCCCGCGCCGAGCACCGACCGCAGCGAGCGCGGCGGCGAGGTCGTCCGGCGTCGTCGCACAGCGGCGCTCGGTGACGATCGCGTCGCCGAGCACGACGAGCTGATCGACGTCGAGCACCGTCCCGCACTCGATCCAGAGGGTGGCCGGACTGCTCGCGGGAACCCCGTGACGTGATCGGATCGAGGCGTGTGCAGCCGTCACCCGGTGCCCGACCACACCGGCGCGGCGAGGCTGCGCCTGGGGCAGGATGCTCGTGACGTGCACGGGGGCGTCCACCGTCTGCGGGACCGGGAGCCCCCAGAGCACGGCTGCCGACAGGTGGCTGACGAACTGGCCGGGCAGCAGGACCGGACGCAGCGCACGGATGCGCTGCACCGCGTCCGGAGGGTGGTCCCGCTCCCAGCGCACCGAGCGGGTCGGGCGGACGAGGTCCCGACGCTGGAGCCGCGCACGAGGGACACCCGCGCGGTCGGCCGCTCCGACGTCGAACGGTCGCCCCCGGAGTGACGGGGGAAGTGGACGTGGTCGCATGCCGGACACGATCGCGCACCGCGCCCCTGCCCGGGGCACGGCAGCACCGCGCGTGGACGACGCACCCCGTGCCTCCAGTGTGGAGGACTGGTACCCCACTCCCCCTGCCGCCATCAACACGCCGCCACACACTCCACGCCGCACAACCGAGTGAGCAGAAGACGGCGGGTCAGTGTGCAGTACCCATCGTCTTCTGCTCACTCGACGCCGTCGGAGTGCCCGGTCGCGCCGCCCGCTACGATCGACGCACGAACCAACGGAGGTCGAAGCGCATCATGGGAGACGGCAAGCCCGCGACCATCTACGACGTCGCCGCGCGCGCCGGGGTGTCCAAGTCCCTCGTCTCCCTGGTGTTGCAGCGGTCACCGCGGGTGAGCGACCAACGTCGCGAGGCCGTGCTCAAGGCCATCCAGGAGCTCGACTACCGGCCCTCGACGGCCGCGGTCTCGCTCGCGGGCACGCGCAGCCGGACCGTGGGCGTGGTGCTCGACGACTTCCGGAACCAGTGGTTCGTCGACCTGCTCACCGGTCTGCGCGAGTCCCTGCAGGACCAGGGCCACCGGCTCGTCGTCGCCGACCGGTTCCTCAACACGGGGCTCGACGCCTCGCCGGTGGAGGGCTTCCTGTCCATGCGTGTCGAGGGCATCGTCATCGCCGGTGAGCCGGACACCGACCTGGCGATCCCGGCCTCGATGCCGCTGGTGATCGCCGGCGGCCGTGTGTCGATCCCCCGCGCGGACACGGTGGCGAACGACGACCGCGCCGGTGGCGGCATGGCCGCGGAGCACCTGCTCGACCTCGGCCACACGCGGCTCGGCTTCGTCGGCGCACGCTCGGCCGCTTCCGCCGAACGGCGCGCCGGGTTCGAGGCCGCGGCGTCCGGGCGTGCCTCGGTGTGCGTCACGGTCCTGCCGGAGGAGCCCACCGAGGACGCCGGTTCACGCGGCCTGCGGGCGCTGCTCGACGAGCACCCCGACGTCACGGCGGTCTTCGCGGCGAACGACGTCATGGCGCTCGGCGCGATGTCCGAGCTGGCGGAGCGGGGCCTCCGCGTCCCCGAGGACGTCTCGGTCATCGGCTACGACGACACCCCCGTCGCGGCGACGCGCTACGTGGGACTCACGAGCATCGACGACCGCAGCGTCGAGATCGGCCGCGGTGCCGGTGAACGGCTGCTCGCGCGGATCGCCGACCCCACGGTGGCCGCCACCGAGGTCCTCGTCGAGCCCCGGCTCGTCGCGCGCCGCACCACTGCGCCGCGCTGATGGGCGGGCGGGGCTCCCCGCCGCGAGCACTTCCTGAGCAGAAAAGGTCGAGTCCGCGCCTCCGACCCAACACCTTCTGCTCACCAAGCGCCGCCCCGCCGCGCTGAGCAGGCGACGCCCCGACACCCGCCGCGCCGAGCAGGCGGCCTCCGCCCCGCCCTACGGCGCCAGCAACCCCAGCAACCGCGCCTGCTCGACGGCGTCGCGCCGGGACGACACCCCGAGCTTCCGGTAGACGCTGCGGACCTGCGTCTTCACCGTGTTCACCGACACGTGCAGCTCCGCCGCGATCCCGGGCACGCTGTGCGGGGCGGCCAGCAGTGCGAGCACCACGGACTCCCGCTCGGACAGCACCACCGACACGTCGGGTCCGGGCATCACCGACGACAGGGACGACACCGAGGCGAACAGCGCCCGCGCCCGGGCGTCGTCGGCGACCTCGAGCAGCTGCAGGACGTCGTCGCGGGGCGGGGTGAGCAGCTCCGCGCGCATGCCGTGCCGGTCGAACATGTCGACGGCCTCGCAGAAGGACGCGACCGCGCCGTGCACGTCCCCGGTCCGCCGCAGCGCCACCGCGCGGAGCAGCACGAGCAGTGCGGTCGTCCGTGCCTCGTACCGGCCGCCCTGCGCGAAGACGGCGGTGACGAGGTCGAGGGCACGCTGCGGCTCGTTGCGGGCGAGCGCGAGACCGACGTGCTCCGCGGCGTTCCAGCCCTGGACGGGGCCGAGGGCCTCGAGGCCCCGCTCCGCCTGCGGCAGCTGTCCGGCGGCGAGCTGCAGCCGCACGCGCGCCCGTCCGAGCAGCCGGGCGCCGACCCCGCCCGCGACCGCCCGCATCCGGTAGCGCTGCGCCTCGGCGTCGAGCGCGGCGAGCTGGTCGGCCGGCGGCACGCGTCCGGCGATGGTCGTGGCGCGCGCCCGCAGGGTGAGGACGAGGGGCCAGTGCTCGAACGCCCCGAAGAGCGGGTCGACGCGGTGCAGCAGCGCGAGGACGGTGGCGGTGTCGCCGTCCTCGAGCGCGACGACGGCGCTCGCCAGTGCGCCGGTGGGCAGGTCGAGCACGCCGTCGACCGAGAGCAGTCGCCGGGCGACGTCGACCTCGCCGGCCAGGGCGTGCACGAGCGCGGTCAGCCCGTCGGCGGCGGCGCGTTGCAGCGCTCCGTCCGGCCCGTCGGTCGGCTCGACGTGCACCAGGGTCGCGAGCGCCGTCTCGACGTCCCCCGCGGTCAGCGCGGTGGCGGCGAGCTGCTGCAGGACGAACGGGAGGCGCGGTGCCAGTCGGTCGGTGGCCGTCGCGTCGAGCGCGGCGAGGCGTGCGCGGACCGCGTCCGCCGCGCGTTGCGCGCCGGCGTCGTCGCCGGTGATGCGACGGGACTGCATCTCGATCGCGGCGAGGAAGACCGCCTCGGCCGGGTGGGCGGTCCCGATGACGGCGGCGACGGAGGGCACGACGGCGGCGTTCACCCGGGACGCCCGTGCGTGGTGCCGGTCGGCGGTGGACTCGGCGCGCGCGATGGCGGCGAGGACGACAGGGTACCGGGCCGCCCGACGGGGTCGGACCGGGTCGAGCAGCCGCGCGATGGTCGGCGCTCCGGGACCGGTCAGCCGGGTCCAGGCGGTCGTCAGCACGTCGGAGAGCAGCTCGAGGTCGTCGAGCTGCACGGCGGCGTCCACGGCGGTGACGGTGTCGTCGTGGGTGATCGCCCAGGCCGCTGCCCGTCGTGCCACCTCGCGCTGCCGGTCGGGGTCGCGTGCGGCGCCGGCGGCCCGGAGTGCGCCGGCGGTGGCGTCGAACCAGGTGAAGCCCTGCCCGCGGACGGTGCCGAGTCCAGCAGCCGCGGCCGCGCGGCACACCGCGACGGGGTCGACCGACGGGTCGTCCGCGAGCTCCGCGAGGAACGCGACGGGCGCCGACCGGACGACGGCGGCGCGTTCGGCGAAGCTCCGCAGCGCGGGGTCCTCGACGGTGCCGATCCAGTCGGCCGTGGCGGTGTCGACGGCGGCGTGGAAGCGGCTGCCGAGGTCGACGGGCGGACGGTCCTCGGCGGCGACGGCGGCGGCCGCGGCGGCGAGCACGCCCACCAGCCCGCCGACGCCGTCGACGGTGCGTGCGACGACGACCGGGGCGACGACGACGCCGACGCTCCGCCCGAGCAGGGTCGCGGCCTCGGTGGCGTCGAAGGCGAGGTCCGCGCCGTCGAGGACGACCGCGTGGGTGTCCGCGGCGATCCGGTCGAGCGTCGGGCCCGCCCCGCCGGCCAGGACCACGGGGACGTCGGTGGCACGGGCGAGGAGCGCGTGGAGGCCCTCGGCGCCGAACAGGTGCGCGTCGTCGACCACCAGGACGGCGTCGTCGTCCTGGTCGCCGGGTGTCAGTCCGGTCACGACGGTCCGCTCGGTCTCCGACGCCCAGTGCCGGACCAGGGTGGTGACGCCGGCCCGTGGCGGGCCGGCGACCACGACGGGTCGACCGGTCTGCAGCGCGCTCTCGATCCGGGCGAGCAGCCGTGGTCGCTCGACCCGGTGTCGCGGCGTGCCTCGGACACCGCTCACGTGAGCGGTGTCCGAGGGGCGGTGCAGCGGTGGCACGGTCCGGGCCGGGCCGGTCTCAGGCTGCGAACCGCTCCACGCGCAGCACGCAGGACAGTCCGCTCTCCGACGTGCCGATGGTGGTGGACCAGTCGTCCGAGGCGCCGGCGGCGACGCTGTCGACGTCGACCTCCTTGACGGCCCGGGTGTCGGACTGGCCCTTGAGCAGCGAGACGTAGATGCGGTAGCCCTGCGCGCTCTTCGCGGGGTTCTCCACCGTGCCCTCGACGGCCCACTCCGAGCCGGACTTCTTGCACGAGCTGACCTGGACGTCCTTCAGAGCGCCGACGTACTCGCCGTCACCGCCCGCCGGGGTGTCGACGTCGGTGATCGCCGGACGCTCGGTGGCGGTCGCCTGCGCGGTCGCCGTCCCGGAGGCCTTCCCGTCCGGCCCGTCGCCGCCGGAGCAGCCGGCCAGGCCGATGCCGAGCGCGGCGACGCCGGCGATCGCGAGCAGGCGGACGGGCAGGGAGCGCGTGGGGCGCAGGGTCATCGGTGTTCCTTCCGGGTGCGGCGGCGGCTCCCGAGGGCCGCCGTTGCGATGCCGAGCGCCAGCAGGAGTGCGGCGACGGCGATGGCCGGGACGGGGTCGGAACCGGTGAACGCGAGGGCGGGGACCCCAGCGGCCGGGTGGACCTCGATCCGGACGTTGTCGGGCGCGGACACGATCGGGCCGTCACCGGGCAGGGCCCCGGGCTGCGGCGTCCCGATCGCCGTCGCGCTGTTCTCGACGCTACCGGACGCGCCGTCGGCACGGCTGATCGTGTACGTCGCCGTGGCGGTGACGCGCTCCCCCGGTGCGAGGGTGCCCGGCGTGCCCGGCCAGTCGCCGTACGCGACGTCCGACAGCCCGGGCATCCGGTCGTCCACGCGCACGTCGTGCAGCGTGACGGTGCCCGTGTTGACGAGGGTGAAGCCGTAGACCAGCTGCTGGCCCACCCGCCCGTCGGTGCCCTCGGCGTACTGCACGGTCTTCGTGACCGTCAGTCCGCCCACGCCGTCGCCGGGGGTCGGCGGGGTCGGCGGCGTCGTCCCGGTCGGCGCGGTCGGGGTGATCGCGGTCGAGGGGTCGCTGCCGACGACGACCCCACCGGGGCCGGTGCCGCCGGCGGTGGCGGTGTTCACGACGGAGCCGGCGTCGACGTCCGCCTGGGTCACGGTGTACTGCGCGGTGCCGGTGGTCTGCTCGCCGGGTGCGAGCACGCCGGCGGTGCCGGGCCACTCCCACGTGACGGTGGACAGGCCGGCCATCGGGTCGTCGAGCCGGACGTCCGTCAGGGTCGTGTCGCCGTCGTTCGTGACGGTGAACGTGTACCCGACCCGCTCGCCGGCCGTCGCCGCGGTGCCGGCCGGCAGCGTGCTGCGCTTGTCGAGCGTCAGGTGCGGACCGGACGGCGGCGTCGAGGTGGCCTCGGTCGGCACGGTGGCCGCGCCGCCTGCGGAGGTGCCGGCACCGTCCGGTGCGGTGCCGGTCGCGCGGGCGGTGTTCACGACCCCGCCGGCGTCGACGTCACCGCGGGTGACGACCGAGGTGCCGGTCACGCGGACGGTGTCGCCCGGGGCCAGGGTCCCGGCCTGCCCCGGCCAGGTGGTGCCGGTGGTGGTGAAGCCGGCGAGCTCGTCGGAGACGGCCACGTCGGTGAGCGTCACGGTGCCGGTGTTCGTCGCCTCGACCGTCCAGCGGACCTCGGCGCCGAGGACGGCCGCGCCGGTCGCCTCGCCGCGCTTCGCGACCGTCAGCCCCGGGGTGCCGGTGACCGGGTTCGTGCCGGCGTCCGCGTCGCGGACGACGGTGCCGTCGGCCGCGGTGCCCGTGGTGGTCGCCGTGCTGGTGACCGCGCCCCGGTCGACGTCCGCCTGGGTCAGGGTGTACACGGCGGTGGCCGTCGCGACCTGCCCGGGTCGGAGGACCCCCGGTTCGCCCGGCCACGTGACCGTGACGCGCCCGAGGCCCGGCTGCCCGTCGGCGACGGTGACGCCGCGCAGGGTGGCGGCGCCGGTGTTCGTCACCGTGAAGGCGTACTCCACGCGGTCACCGGCACGACCGGCTGCGCCCTCGGCGAGCTGCTGCCGCTTCTCGATGGTGATGCCGGCGGTCGCCGAGCCGAGCGGCACGGTCGTGCTGCCGGTCGCGGTCACGGGGTCGCCGGTCGGCGGGTTCGCCGTCGTCGTGGCGGTGTTCACCACGCTGCCGGCGTCGACGTCGTCCTGGGTGACGGTGTACCGCGCCGTGCCGGTGACGGTCTCGCCGGGGGCGAGCGTGCCGTCGGAGCCGTCGGGCAGGGTCAGCGCGCCGAGCCCGGGCAGCGGGTCGGTGACCGTCAGGTCGCGGACCGTGGTCGTGCCGGTGTTCCGGACGGTGACGCGGTAGTCCACGACGTCGCCGACCGCACCGGTCGCGCCGTCGGCGAGGGCACCGGACTTCGTCAGGGCGAGCTCCGGCGCGCCGGGCAGCACGAGCGTCGCGCCGGCGTCGGCCCGCACGGGGTCGCCGGTGGGCGGCGTGCCGCTCGTGGTCGCCGTCCCGCCGACCGACCCGCGGTCGACGTCGGCCTGCGTCAGGGTCACCGTCGCGGTGGCGGTGACGACCTGCCCGGGTGCGAGCGTGCCGGCGGTGCCCGGCCAGTCGTACGTCGGGTTCCCGACACCCGCCTGGGCATCCTGCAGCGCGACGCCGGTGAGCGTCGACGTCCCGGTGTTCGTCACCTGGTAGGTGATCGTCACGACGTCCCCGGCACGCGGCGCGGCGTCGCCGTCCGGCAGCGCGGCCGTCTTCGTGATGCCGATGCGTGCCGCCGCGGGGCCGGTCTCGACGGCCGCGGAGGCGTCGGCGGTGACGACGGAGCCGTCGGGCGCCGTGGCGGTGGCCGTCGAGGGGTTGACGACCCGTCCGGCGTCGAACTGCGCCTGCGAGACGACCGAGGTCGTGGTCGCCGTGACGGACTGTCCCGGCGCGAGCTCGCCGGTGGTGCCCGGCCAGGTCCCGAAGGCCGCGGTGTCGCCGAGCTGCTGCTCGAGCGCGGTGCGGTCGAGCGTGACGGATCCGGTGTTCGTGACGACGTACGTCCAGCGGACGGTGTCGCCGACGGCGCCGGTGGCGCCGGGCGCGAGCGTCCCCTGCTCGGTCAGCGTGAGGGCCGGCGCCGCGGGGATGCGGACCGTCGCCGAGTCGGTCGCGGTGACGGTCGCGCCGCCGGGTCCGGTCCCCGTCGCGGTCGCGGTGGAGGCCTGGGTCCCCCGGTCGACGTCGGCCTGCGTCAGGGCCGTGGTCGCCGTGGCACGTGCGGACTCGCCGGGTGCGAGCACGCCGGCGCGTCCCGGCCAGGTGACCGCGATCGCCGAGGTGCCGGGGCGCGCGTCGGTGAGGGCGACCCCGGTCAGCGTCGCGGTGCCGGTGTTCGTGACGACGTAGCCGAACTCGACGGTGTCGCCGGTGCGTCCGGTCGACCCGTCGGCCAGGCGGGCCGTCTTCACGACGTCGACCTGCTGGGTCGAGGTCCGCAGTGCGACCGTCGCGGAGTCGTCCTGGGCACCGGGGTCCGTGACGCCGGCGGGCACCCGGGCGTCCGCGGTCGCGCGGTTCACGACGCTGCCGGCGTCGACGTCGGTCTGCGTGACGGCGGACCGGGCCGTGGCGGTGACCGACTGCCCGGGGCGCAGCGTGCCGGCGGTGCCGTTCGGCCACGTCGCGACGACGGGCGCGGTGACGCCGGGCAGGTCGTCGCCGACGACCACGTCGGTCAGCGTGACCGTGCCGGTGTTCGTGACGCGGTACGTCCAGTCGATGCGGTCGCCGAGCACACCGGCGGCCCCGTCGGCCAGGGCGCCGGACTTGGCGATCGTCCACGAGCCGGTGCGGACGGTGTCGACCGCTCCGGTCGCGGTCGCCGTGACGACCTCGCCGGACGGCACGGTGCCGGTCGTCGTCGCGGTGCTGCTGATCGAGCCGCGGTCGACGTCGGCCTGGGTGAGCGTGTACGTCGCCGTGGCGGTGACGGCCTGGCCCGGTGCGAGCGTGCCGACGGCGCCGGGCCACGAGCCGTACGACACGGTGCCGAGCCCGGACTGGTCGTCGTCGAGGGTGACGCCGGTCAGGGTGCGGTTGCCGGGGTTCGCGATCGTCCAGGTGAAGGTGACGGTGTCACCCGCGACGCCGGTGCCGGAGGTCACGCGCTCGTCCTTCACGAGTGCGATCCCGTCGGCGGGAACGGCGGTGCGGAGCGTGGTGCCGTCGGTCGCGGTGACGGGCGCGCCGGTCGGCGGGCTCGCCCAGAGCACGGCCTGGTTGACGATGCTGCCGGCGTCGACGTCGGCCTGGGTGACCGTGTACTCGGCGGTCGCGGTGACGACGGCTCCGGGCGCGAGCGTGCCCGCGGCGGCCGGCCAGTCGGCGGTGAAGGCGGACAGCCCGGCGAGGCGGTCGGTCACCGTCACGTCGCGCAGGGTCACCGAGCCGGTGTTCTCCGCGCGGACGGTGTACCGCACGGTGTCCCCGACGCGGCCGGTGCCGCCGTCGGTGTACGCGGCGGTCTTCGAGAACGCGACGCGGGGTGCGGGTGCGATCGTGACGGCCCGGGTGTCGGTGGCGCGTACGTCCGTGCCGTCCGGCGCGGTGCCCGTCGCGATGACGGTGCTGCGCAGGACGCCGGCGTCGACCTCGGCCTGGGTGAGCACGTGCGAGGCCGTCGCGGTGACGGTCTGGCCCGGTGCGAGCCGGCCCTCGGTGGTCGGCCAGTCGCCGAAGACGACGGCGGACACGGCGGTCTGGTCGTCGACGGCGCCGATCCCGGTCAGGGTGACGTTGCCCGAGTTCGTGACCTCGTAGCGGTACTCGACCCGGTCACCGGCGCGGCCGGTCGCGCCGTCGGCGAGGACGGCGGTCTTGACGACGCCGATGCGCGGTCCGGACGCGGCGGTCTCGACGGTGGTGCCGTCGGTGCCGGTGACGTCGGACCCGTCGGGCGCACGGCCGACCACGGTCGCGGTGTTCGCCACGGAGCCGGCGTCGACGTCGGACTGGCGGATCGTGTACGTCGCCTCGGCCGTGACGGTCTGGCCGGGCGCGAGCACGCCGACCGAACCGGGCCAGTCGCTCACCGTCGGGTCGCTCAGCCCGGCGAGGCGGTCGCGGAAGTCGAGGAGCTCGACCGTCACGTTGCCGGTGTTCGTCGCGCTGAAGGTGTAGCGGATGCCCTCGCCGGCGGCGCCGGTGGCGCCGGGCGCGAGCCGTCCCTGCTTGTCGAGGGACAGCCCGGGAGCCGCGGCGAGGTCGACGCCGGCGGTGTCGGTGGCGCGCACCGTGCCTCCCGTCGGGGCGACGCCGGAGACGGTGGCGGCGCTCTCGACGCGAGCCGCGTCGAGGTCTGCCTGGGTGAGCACGTACGTGGCCGTGGCGGTCACGGACTGGCCGGGGGCCAGGCGACCGGCGGTGCCGGACGGCCAGGTGCCGTACGCGACCGACGTGACGCCGATCTGCGCGTCGGTGACCGTGACGCCGGTGAGCGTCTGGTTGCCGCGGTTCGTCAGCGTGTAGTCGAGGCGGACGGTGTCGCCGGCTGCCGGGGTGCCGGTGCCGGTCAGGCGTTCGGTCTTGGTGATCCCGATCGCCGGTGCGCCGTCCGACGTGCGGACGGTGGTGCTGTCCGTGGCGGTGACGTCGTCCCCACGGGCCGGCGTCGCGGTCGCGGTGGCGCCGTTGACGACGCTGCCGGCGTCGACGTCGGCCTGCGTCACGGTGTACGCGGCGCGGGCGACGAGGGACTGCCCGGGAGCGAGCGAGCCGTCGCCGTCCGGCCCGGCCTCGACCGAGACGGGTCCGAGGCCGGCGAGCCGGTCCGCGACCCGCACGCCGTCGACGGTGACCTGACCGGTGTTGACGACGGTGAAGGTGTAGTCGACGGTGTCGCCGACCCGACCGGTCCCGCCGTCCCGGAACGCGGCGCGCTTCGTGAGCGACACCGCGGCCGGCGCGGTGAGCGCGACCGTCCCCTGGGCGCTGTCGACGACCTCGGTGCCGCGCGGGCTCGTGCCCGTCGCGGTCGCGGTGCTGCCGACGGTGCCGCGGTCCACGTCCGCCTGGGTCAGCGTGTACGTGGCGGTCGCGGTGACGCTCTGCCCGGGCGCGAGGGTGCCGACGCCGGACGGCCAGGTGCCGAACTCGATGTCGGACAGTCGCGCCTGGGCGTCCGTCAGCGCGACGCCGGACAGCGTCGCCGTGCCGGTGTTCGTGATCGTGTACCCGAGGCGCACGGTGTCGCCGGCCACACCGGTGGCGTCGTCGACGAGGCGCTCGGTCTTGTCGAGGCGGATGCCGGGGGCGGCCGCCGCCAGGGTGACGGTCGCCGCGTCGGACGCCGTGACGGTGTCGCCCGCCGGCGTGCTGCCGGTGACGGTGGCGTCGTTGAGCACGCTGCCCGCGTCGACGTCGGCCTGGGTGACGCGGTACGTCGCGGTGCCGGTGACGGTGTCGCCCGGCTCGAGCCGCCCGGCGGCGCCGGACCAGTCGTCGATCGTGACGGCGGAGACGCCGGAGAGCACGTCGGCGACGCCGACGCCGGAGAGCGTCACGTTCCCGGTGTTGGTGACGCGGAAGCCGTAGCGGACGGTGTCGCCGACCGCGCCGGTCGCGCCGCCGAGGGTGCCGGTCTTGTCGACCGACAGGGCGCCCCGCGGGGTGACCGTGACGCCGGCGTCGTCGGAGGCCGCAACCGTCGCGCCCCGGGGCGGGACGCCGGTGGCGGTCGCGGTGCTCGCGACCCCGCCACGGTCGACGTCCTGCTGGGTGAGCGTGTACGTGGCGTGCGCGACGACCGACTGCCCCGGTGCCAGGCGGCCGGCGGTTCCGGAGGGCCAGGCGTCGAAGCGCACGGCGGAGACGCCGGGCTGGCCGTCGGCGACGGCGACGTCGGTCAGCGTCACGTCGCCGCGGTTCGTCACCGTGACGGTGAGCTCCACGGTGTCGCCGGCCGCACCGGTGGCGCCGTCGGCCAGCGCCTCGGACTTCTGCACCGCGATCGCGGGCGCGCCGGGTGTCGTGACGACCGTCCGGGTGCCCGAACCGGACGTGGTGGTGCCGGCGGGCGTGGTGCCCGTCGTGGTGGCGGTGTTCGCGATCGACCCGGCGTCGACGTCGTCCTGCGTGACGGTGCGGTCCGCGGTGACGACGACGGCCTGTCCCGGCGCGAGCGTGCCCGCCGTGGCGTTCGGCCAGGTGGTGGTCGGGGTGCCGAGGCCCCGGAGCGGGTCGGACACCGTGACGTCGGTGAGCGTGGTCTGCCCGGAGTTCGTCGCGGTGACGGTGTAGCGGACGACGTCCCCGGCGCGGACGGCGCCGATGCTGCCGCCGCCGACGGTCGCGGCGGTCTTCCGGGTGGCGATGCCCGAGGTCGGCGCGAGCGTCACGGAGCCGTCGTCGGTGGCGCTGACGGCCTCGCCGCTGCGCCGGTCGGTCGCCGTGGTCGTGGCGACGCTGGTGAGCGCGACGCCGTCCGCGGTGTCCGCCGCGGCCCGGTCGACGTCGGCCTGGGTCAGGCGGTACGTCGCCGTGGCGGTGACGGACTGCCCGGGTGCGAGGGACCCGGTGGCGCCGGACGGCCACGCGCCGTAGGAGACCGTGCCGAGGCCCGGCTGCGCGTCGGTCAGGGCGACGCCGGTGAGCGTCGTGGTGCCGGCGTTCGTGATCGTGTACCCGAACCGGACGGTGTCGCCCGCGACCCCGACGGCGCCGTCGGCCAGCGCCTCGGTCTTGTCGAGCGTGATCGTCGGGGCCGAGGCGTCCACCCCGGTGGTGCTCGTCGTCGTCCGCGTGATCGCGGAGCCGGTCGGCGGGCTCGCGATCGCGTTCGCGCTGTTGAGCACGCTGCCGGCGTCGACGTCTGCCTGGCTGATCGTGTACGCGGCGGTGGCCGTGGCGACCTGCCCCGGCGGCACGACCCCCGGGGCCGCGGGGTCGGGCCAGCGGTACTCGAGCACGCCGACGCCCTGCAGCTGGTCCGTCATCTGGAGCAGGTCCAGCGTCGTGTTGCCGGTGTTCCGCGCGGTGAGCGTGAACGTCAGGCGGTCGCCGACACCGGCCGTGCTGCCCGCGGGGACACCGCTCTTCGAGAAGTCGAACGTGTTCACCTGGGTGACGGGCACCGTGCGGTAGCTCGTCGCGGTGACGGCCGCACCGGTCGGCGGGGTGCCGGTGGTGCGCGCCGGGCTCGTGACGTAGCCGGCGTCGATGTCGGCCTGCGTCAGCGTGTGCACCGCGGTGGCGGTGACGGTCTGGCCGGGCTCGAGGCGGTTCGCGGTGCCGGAGGGCCAGGTGCCGTAGCGGACGGAGCCCGCGTCGGCGCCGTCGTCCGTGACGGTGACGCCGGTCAGCGAGAAGTCGCCGGTGTTCGTCACCGTGTAGCCGAGGAGCACCGGGTCGCCGGGCTGCGGCGTGCCGGTCCCGGGGACGGAGGCCTGCTTGACGATGCCGATCGCCGCCGTGTTGTCCGCCGCGGTGGCGATGGTCACGGTGGCGTCGCGGCTCGTGGACGCGCCACCGGGCGTGGTGCCGGCGACGGTCGCGGTGTTCGTGATGCTGCCGGCGTCCACGTCGGTCTGGGTCACGGTGTAGCGCGCGGTCGCCCGGACGCGTTCGCCGGGGGCCAGGGAGCCGGCGCTGCCGCCGGACCACTCGAGGTCGCGCAGCGCGGGGGTCCCGTCGATCGGGGTCGCGGTGGCGAGGCCGACGAGCTGGTCCCGCAGCGTCAGGTCGGTCAGGGTGACCGAGCCGGTGTTCGTGGCGAGGAACGAGAACACCACGGTGTCCCCGACGCGGCCGCTCTCGACGGCGCCGGCGGCGTTCGTGTCGTAGCGTGCGGTCTTCGTCAGCGCGACGGCCGGCTGCGGCGTGATCGTCACGCCGTCGGTGGCGGACGCGGTCACGCGGGTGCCGGCGGGCGTGGTGCCGAACGCCGTCGCCGCGGAGCGGATGCCGCCCGCGTCGACGTCGGACTGGCTGAGCGAGTAGGTGGCCGTGGCGGTGGCCGAACGGCCCGGTGCCAGGGTGATGGTCGTGTCGCCGTCGGCGAAGACGACGCTCGAGACACCGCGCTGCGCGTCCTGCACGCCGACGACGGTGAGCGTGACGTTGCCGGTGTTCGTGACGACGTAGCGCATGTCGACCTGCTCGCCGGCGACGGCGGCGCGGGTCGTCGAGCCGTCGGCGTCGAAGGTCTCGACCTTGCTGATGCCGAGGCCGGGCGCCGCGTCCGAGGTGCGCACGGTGGCGGCGGAGGTGGCGGTGACGGTCGCCGGGTCGGTGCCGGAGGGCGCGGTCCCGGTGACGGAGGACGTGTCCACCAGGGACCCGGCGTCGACGTCGGCCTGGGTGACGGTGGAGGTGCTGGTCGCGGTGAGGGTCTCACCCGGGGCCAGGGTGTTCGGCGCGTTCGGCCACGCGTAGGTGACGGTGCCGCCGAGGGCGTGCACGACCTCGGGGACCGTCAGCGTCACGGTGCCGGTGTTCGTCGCCTGGTACGTCCAGGTGACGACGGAGCCGACGCCGCCGTTGCCGCTCGTCACGGAACCGGTCTCGGTCAGCGCGACCCCGGGCGTGCGCTTCGGCACGACCGAGCCGGTGTCGGTGGCGCGGACCGTCACGCCGCCGGGCGAGACACCCGTCGTGGTGGCGTCGCTCGCGACCCGGCCGCGGTCGACGTCCGCCTGGGTGAGCGTGTACGTCGCCGTCGCCGTGACGGACTGGCCGACGGCGAGCGTGCCGGCGGTGCCGGACGGCCAGGTGCCGAACGCGAACGCCGAGTGCCCGGACTGGTCGTCCGTGAGCGTCACGTTCGTCAGGGTCTGGTTGCCCGTGTTCGTGATCGTGTAGCCGAGCCGCACGGTGTCACCGGCGACGCCGGTCGCACTGGTGGCCAGGCGCTCGGTCTTCGCCAGCGTGATCGCCGGGGCCCCGGAGGCCGGGGTCACGGTGGCCGAACCGGTCGCGCGGACCGTGCCACCGCCCGGCGTGGTCGCCGCCGAGGACGCGGTGTTCACGATGCTGCCCGCGTCGACGTCCGCCTGGGTGATCGTGTAGGTCGCGGTGCCGCGGACCGTCTGCCCCGGGGCGAGCGTGCCCGCGGTGCCGGACGGCCAGGTGCCGTAGGTGATCCCGGACAGCCCGGACAGCGGGTCGGTCACGCCGACGCCGCCGAGGGTCGTCGTGCCCGTGTTCGACACGTCGAAGCGGTAGGTCACGGTGTCGCCGACCCGACCGGTGCCGCCGACGACGGCGCTCTTCGCCACGGCGATGCCGGGTGCGGGCGCGATGGTCTGCGCGGCGGTCGCGGGGGTGCTCACCGCGGTGCCCTGCGGGTTCGTGCCGGAGACGGTGGCGCGGTTCGCGACCGTGCCGGCGTCGACGTCGGCCTGCGTCAGCGTGTAGGACGCCGTCGCGGTCACCGTCTGCCCGGGGGCGAGCCGCCCCGCCGTGCCCGGCCACTGGTACGTCAGCGCACCGAGGCCCGCGTGCGGGTCGGTGATCGTGACGCCGGTCAGCGTCTGGTTGCCGGTGTTCGTCGCGCGGAACGAGTAGTCGAGGGTGTCGCCGGCACGGCCGGTGTACCCGGTGCCGGTGGCGACGGCCTTCGTGAAGGTCAGCGCCGGGTTGCCGGCGAGCGGCACGGTCCCGGAGCCCTGGGCGGTCGCGGTCGTCGTGCCCGACGGACCGGTGCCGGTCGCGGTGGCGGTGTTCGTGACCGAACCGGCGTCGAGGTCGGCCTGGGTGACGGTGCCGGTCGCCGTCGCGGTGACCGTCTGGCCCGGCGCCAGGGTCCCGGCGGTCCCGGACGGCCAGGTGCCGTAGGTGAGCGCGGAGAGCCCGGCGAGCGAGTCGGTCGCGCCGACGCCGGTGAGCGTCGTGTTGCCGGTGTTCGTGATCCGCAGCGTCCAGGTCGCGGTGTCGCCCGCGGTGCCGGTCGAACCGGCGGCGAGCGCTCCCGACTTGGCGACGCTGACGGCGACGGTGCGGTCCACCGACACCGTGGCCGCTGCGGCCTGGCTGACGGCGGTGCCGCGTGGCGTCGTGCCGGCGACCGTCGCGGTGTTGCGGACGGTGCCCGCGTCGACCTGCGCCTGGGTGAGCGTCGAGGTGGCCGTCGCGGTCACGGTCTGTCCCGGTGCCAGGCGCCCGGTGGCCCCCGGCCAGGTGTACGTGACGGTGGAGATCCCGGCGAGCTGGTCCGTGATCGTGACGCCGGTGAGCGTGACGTTGCCGGTGTTGCGGGCCGTGAAGGTCCAGTTCACCGTGCCGCCGGCCGCGGGGGTGCCGGAGCCGGCGAGGGTGCCGGTCTTCGCGAACGACAGGGTGCCGTTCGACGGGACCTGGAGCGTGTTCGGCGAACTCGCGGTGATCGTCGTCGTGGCGGGCGTGCGGGCCGACACCTGTGCGGTGTTCACCACGCTGCCGGCGTCGACGTCGGCCTGGGTGAGCGTGTAGCGCGCCGTCGCGGTGACGGTCTGCCCGGGGGCGAGCGTGCCGGCGGTGCCGGACGCCCACGTGCCGTAGGTGACGGTCGAGACGCCGGCGAGGGCGTCGCTGATCGTCACCGCGGTGAGGGTCTGGTTGCCGGTGTTCCGGGCCGTGAACGTGTAGTCGACGGTGTCGCCCGCGGCGCCGGTCGCACCGGCGGCCAGCGCACCGGACTTCGACACGGTGATGCCGGGTGCCGACGGCACCGTGGTGCGGGCGGTCGCGGCGTTCGTCGCGGTCGAGCCGTCCGGTGCGGTGCCGCGCGCGGTCGCGGTGTTCTGCACGGAACCCGCGTCGACGTCCTTCTGGGTGAGCGCATAGGTCGCCGTCGCGGTGGCGGTCTGCCCCGGCGTCAGGCGGCCGCTCGTGCCCGGCCACGAGTACGTGAGCGCGGACAGCCCGGCGAGCGGGTCGCTCACGGCGACGCCGGTGAGCGTCGTGTTGCCGGCGTTCCGGACCGTGAACGTGTACGTGACGGTGTCACCGACGGCGCCGGTCGCCCCGGAGGCGAGCGCGCCGGTCTTCGTGATCGCGATGCCGGGGGCGCGCGAGAGCGACACCGCCGCGGTCGTCGTCGACGACGCGGACTGGCCGGTGCCGTCGGCACGCGTGTTGCCCGCCGCGGTGGCGGTGTTCACGATGCTGCCGGCGTCGACGTCGGCCTGGGTGAGGGTCGAGGTCGCGGTGGCGGTGACCGTCTGGTTCGGGTCGAGCCGTCCGGCGGCGCCCGGCCACACGTAGGTGCGGGCCGAGATGCCGGCGAGGTCGTCGGCGATCGCGACGCCGTACAGCGTGGTGTTGCCGGTGTTCGTCGCGCTGAACTGCCAGTTCACGGTGTCGCCGACCTTGCCGGTGGCGCCGCTCGCGAGCGAGCCGGTCTTCGTCAGCGCGATCTTCTGCGCCGAGGCGATGTCGACGGTCTTCGTCGTCTGGCCGCTCGTCACGGTGGTGCCGGAGGGGTTCGTCCCCGAGGCGGTGGCGGTGTTCGTGATCGAGCCGGCGTCGACCTGCGCCTGCGTCAACGTCGACGTGGCGGTGGCGGTGACGGACTGCCCGGGAGCGAGGCGACCGGTCGTGCCGGAGGCCCAGGTGCCGTAGGCGATCGTCGAGATCCCGGGGAGCGGGTCGGCGATCGTCACCCCGGTCAGGGTGCGGTTGCCGCCGTTGGTCACCGTGAAGGTCCAGTTCACGGTGTCCCCGGCCCGTCCGGTCGCGCCGGACGCCAGGCTCCCGTTCTTGACGACGGTCAGACTGGAGGCATCGGTCACCGACACGGTCGCCGTCGCGTCCGGCGCGGTGACGGTCCCGCCCGACGCGCCGCGGCCGGAGGCCCCGGCGGTGTTCACGACGCTGCCCGCGTCGACGTCGGTCTGGGTGAGCGTGTACGTGGCGGCGGCCGTCACGGACTGCCCGGGCGCGAGCGTGCCGGTCGTGCCCGAGGGCCACGTGCCGTACGTCAGCGCGGAGACGCCGCTCAGCCGGTCGGTGATCGACGCGGTGGTGACCGTCTGGTTGCCGGTGTTCGTCAGGCGGAAGGACCAGTTCACGGTGTCGCCGGCACGACCGGTCGACCCGGACGCCAGGGCACCGGACTTCGTCAGCGCGAGCGCGTTGGCGGCGGGCACGGCGACGGTCGCGGTGGCGGTCGGGGCGGAGACGGTGCCGCCCGAGGCGCTGCGGCCGGAGGCGGTCGCGGGGTTCGTCACGGAGCCGGCGTCCACCTGGGCCTGCGTCAGCGTCGACGTGGCGGTGGCGGTCACCGACTGCCCCGGCGCGAGCCGACCGGTCGTCCCGGAGGGCCAGGTGCCGTAGGAGATCGCGGAGACGCCGGCGAGCTGGTCGGCGATCGTGGCACCGGTGACGGTCTGCGCGCCGGTGTTCGTCAGGCGGAAGGACCAGTTCACGGTGTCGCCGGCACGACCGGTCGACCCGGACGCCAGGGCACCGGACTTGGTGAGCGCGAGGGTGTTCGCGGCGGTGAGCGGCTGCGTGCGGGACGCCGAGGCGGTCGGGCGCGGGCCGCCGTCGGGGTCGGTGCCGGTGACGGTCGCCGTGTTCGCGACGGAACCGGCGTCGACGTCGTTCTGGGTGAGCGTGTAGGTCGCCGTGGCGGTGACGGCCTGGCCGGGCTGCAGCGTCCCGCTCGTGCCCGACGGCCAGGTGCCGTACGTCAGCGCGGAGAGCCCGGAGAGCGGGTCGGTGATCGCGACGCCGGTCAGCGGGCCGGTGCCGTTGTTCGTGGCGGTGAACGAGTAGTTCACGGTGTCGCCGGCCTTGCCGGTGGCGCCGGAGGCCAGGGCGGAGGTCTTGGTGAGGGCGAGCGACGACAGGTAGGTGTTCGTCGAGCCGGTGTCGCTGACGGTGACGGTGGTGTCACCGGCCACCTGGGCGGTCGCGGTCACGGAGCTCGTGGTGGACGCCGCCGTGGGCGGGGGGCCCGTGCACCGGACCGTGGCCGTGGCCCCGGCGGCGAGTGGCCCCGCGATGGTGGTCGACGGCGTGCACGTCTCGGTGTCCGGGAACGTCAGCTGGATGTTCGTCAGCGCGACCGAGCCGTTGTTCGTCACCGTGATGGTGAAGGCGGTGTTCTCCGTCGCGGTGCGGAACTGGTCGTTGACCGTGCCGTCGAGGGTCTTCGACACGCTGAGCGCCGCGGTGGGCACGGACAGCACCGCGTTCTGCAGCAGGTACGAGTCGCCGCTCGTGCCGACCGTGAGCGTCATCGCGGTGTCGCCCTTGTCGACGCCGGACAGCGTCTGCGTGTGCACGTCGACGCTCTGGTTCGTGAACGCGGTGGTGTCGGCGGTCTGCGTGTACCGGACCGAGCCGTCCGCCTGGCCGACGCCGATGTTGCCGCCGGCGTTCTTCGTGTTGAGCACCTCGGTCGGCGACCCGCCCTGCGGGGTGTACCGCATGTAGTCGCCGGTGATCCCGCGGTCGCCCTCGTAGAGCGTGTACCCGAACTTGACGCCGGACTGCAGCGCCGAGAACCCGGTGAAGTTCACGGTGAGGGGGCTGTCCGACGCGGCCTCGCGCACGTGCCCCTGGTAGTAGATGACCTTGTGCGGGGCCGAGTTGGCGTTGCCCGCGATGTAGCGGCCGTAGTCGTAGACCACGGTGAGCGACCAGCCCGCGTAGCAGCCGGCACCGACCGCCGCCCAGACGTTGCCGGCGCTGATCGACAGGGGCGACCCGGTGGCGGCACCGGCGAAGGCGTTCGTGACGTCGGCGGAGGCCGAGTAGTAGAGCGCGCTGGCCTGCGAGGCGGGGTCCTCGAGCAGGGCGTCGGGCGCGACGCTGCGGATCGCCGACGAGCCGACCTTGAGCTGCGCCGGCTGCGTGCGGTAGCCGGCGGCCGCGTCGGGGCGGGTGGCGTACCACTGCGACCCGTTCGCGGAGTTCCCGGAGCAGGTGACGTTCTGCGTCCCGGAGAAGACGCCGGTGTTGGCGCTCCAGTTGAGGGACGCCTTGACGACCGTCGCGCCGGCGGGGATCGTCAGCGTGCCGGTGGACGAGTTCGTGGTGAAGCCGGAGACGGTGTTCGAGTTCACCATCTTGAAGTAGTCGTTGTAGGACGTGGTGGTCGACGAGCCGACAGCGTTCGCGTGCAGGTCCGTGCACGTACCGCTGGTCCCCGTCGCCGTCAGCGCGGTGCCGGAGCAGGCGAGGACGCCGTTGCCGGTCATCGTGAAGTCGCCGTTGACCGTCGCCTGGTAGTTCGGTGCCTGGTCGGCGCCGACGCCCCACTGCACGACCGCGGCCTGCGCGACGCCCTCGGTGCCGAGCGCGACACCGGTCGTGGGGATGAGCACGGCGAGGGCCATCGCGACGCCGCGGAACCACCGGGGACGGGCGACGGACTCCGCGCGGTGGCGGGGACGGCGGGTTGCGAGCAGCAAGCAGTGACCTTCCGGACACGACGAACAGACCCTTGGAGTGGTCGGGTCCACGCTGCCGGGTGGGGATCAGGGTGCGACGACCGCCTCACAGGCCGCTGCGCTTCCATCCTGAGGACACTCACGGCTTCGCGGCGACGAACGGTCACTTTTTCACCCTGCCGTTCACCCCGTTGGGGGGTCGTCGGTCAGGACGGGCTGGCGTGCTGCACGATCCAGCTGTGCATCACGACGGCCGCTGCGGCCGACGCGTTGATGCTCCGGGTCGAGCCGTACTGCGTGATCTCGAGGTGCCCGTCCGCGCCGGCGATCGCCTCGTCGGTCAGGCCCGGCCCCTCCTGGCCGAACAGGAACACGCACCGCTCGGGGATCGCCGCCGTCTCGATCCGCTCGGCACCGGGGGTGTTGTCGATCGCGACCACGGGCCGGCCCTCGTCCGCCATCGCCGCCAGGAACGTCTGCACGTCGGGGTGGTGCCGCACGTGCTGGTAGCGGTCGGTGACCATCGCCCCGCGCCGGTTCCAGCGTCGCCGTCCGATGATGTGCACCGTGCCGGCGAGGAAGGCGTTCGCGCTCCGCACGATCGACCCGATGTTCAGGTCGTGCTGCCAGTTCTCGATCGCGACGTCGAACGCGTGCCGACGGGTGTCGAGCTCGGCGACGATCGCCTCCATCGACCAGTAGCGGAACCGGTCGACGACGTTGCGGCTGTCCCCGGCCGCCAGCAGCTCCGGGTCGAGCCGCGGGTCGTCCGGCCACGGCTCGGGGTGCGGACCGACGCCGTTCGTCGTCAGCTCGTGCGACGGCTCGGGCGTGGTGCTCACCGGACCAGCGTACGACCCGGCGGTCAGGCGCTCGCGCGCGCCTCGATGCCCGCGATGAGGATGTCGAGCCCGAGGGCGAACCGGACGTCGTAGGAGTGCTCCCCCAGCACCTCGCCGACGAGCGCGTGCCGCTCCGGTCGACCGGCGGGGGCGTCGCCCCGGCCGACCTGCACCCCGGCGTGCCCGACCACGAAGTCGTAGACGACGAAGAACGCGTACATCGCCTCCTCGTCGGACAGGCCGGCCCGGCGGAGCGCCCCGACGACCTCCGCCACGACGGCGTCCGACTCGGTGGACGCCAGCGGGGCACGCTGGCTGTGCGACTCGAGCACGAGCGGGTGCGTCCGCATGAGGTCGCGGAAGGTCGTGGCGAAGGTCCGGACGACCTCGTGCCACTCGTCGGGCCAGACGAACGTCGCGGTGAACTCGTCGACCGTGCGGCGGACGAGCTCGGCGTGCAGGTCGTCCAGGCCGCCGATCGTCCGGTGCACCGTCATCGGGGCGACGCCGAGCCGCGCCCCCAGGGCCCGGAAGGACAGACGGTCGAGACCGTCCTCGTTCGCGATCGCCGTCGCCGCGTCGACGACCTGCTGCCGGTCCAGCGCGTTCGGCCGCCCGCGGCGGCGACGCGGGGCGGCCTCGGGCGGACTCCCTGGGGCGGCGGTGGCTGGTCCGGGTTCGACGAGCACGGGCGGTCCTCCTTGATGCGGTACGTGTCCCGAAAAGCCTAGGGCAAAGCCGACCGGCGGTCGGTGTTCAGGCAGGCGCGGTGCCGGTGGTCCCGGGGTCCCCGTCACGGCCGCGCACTAGGGTGAGGGCCATGGCAACCCGCGACGAGGTCGAGTGCTGGCTGACCGACATGGACGGCGTGCTCGTGCACGAGAACCAGGCGCTCCCCGGAGCCCCGGAACTCATCCAGCAGTGGCTCGACGAGGGCACCGAGTTCCTCGTGCTCACGAACAACTCGATCTTCACGCCGCGGGACCTCAGCGCGCGGTTGCGCAGCTCGGGCCTGCACGTCCCCGAGGAACGGATCTGGACCTCGGCCCTGGCGACGGCGGACTTCTGCCGCTCGCAGATGCCCGGCGGCTCGGCGTTCGTCATCGGCGAGGCCGGCATGACGACCGCGCTGCACGAGGCCGGCTTCATCATGACCGAGACCGCCCCCGACTACGTGGTCGTCGGCGAGACCCGCAACTACTCGTTCGAGGCCATCACGAAGGCCGTGCGGCTCATCCGCGCCGGCGCCCGCTTCATCGTCACGAACCCCGACGCCACCGGCCCGTCGGCCGAGGGCGTGCTGCCCGCCACAGGCGCCATCGCCGCGATGATCGAGAAGGCCACCGGCAAGCAGCCCTACGTGGTCGGCAAGCCGAACCCGATGATGTTCCGCTCGGCCATGAACCGGATCGGCGCACACTCCGAGAACACCGGCATGATCGGTGACCGGATGGACACCGACGTGCAGGCGGGCATCGAGGCCGGGCTCCACACCGTCCTCGTCATGACGGGCATCAGCGACCAGGCCGAGATCGACCGCTACCCGTTCCGCCCGAGCGAGGTCATCTCGGGCGTCCACGAACTCGTCCGCACCGAGCCCTTCGAGGTCGAGCTCTAGCGAGCAGCGCGCCGCCGCCCGCGCGGCTGCGTCGCTGCGCACGACCGAAGTGCATCCGCGCCACGTCGCGTCGCGGTTCCGGTGCACTCGGTGTGCGCCGTCGCGCCCAGGGCCGGACCGTGCCGGGCGCGACGGACGGGGTCGCTACCGCGATGCGAGACCGGCGGGGGCCTCGACGGATGCGGTGCCACGGGCCTCCAGGGCGAAGGCCGCCATCGGCGGCACCGAGCGCCACTGCTTCGCCAGGCGACGCGGGCGGTCGTCCCGCCACGCGACCAACGCGCCCGCGACGATCCCGAGCACCAGCACCCCGAACGAGAACAACCCGATCAGCCCGACCGCGAGCAGGCGGCCCCGGTCCTCGAACCCGGCGGTCGCCGAGAAGCCGATCGACCCGAAGTCCCAGAACGCGTGCAGGAGCACCGGGGCGAGCAGGTTGCCGGTGAGCCGACGGGCGACGTAGAGCGTGGAGCCGAACGACGCCGCGAACACCACCTGGAGCAGCGTCGCGTCGACCTCGGCACCGCCGAGCACGTTGAGCAGGTGGAGCACGCCGAACAGCGCGCACGAGATCGCCCACACGCCGATCTCCGGCACGCGACGGCGCAGTCCGACGAGCAGGACGCCGCGGGTCATCAGCTCCTCGAACACCCCGACGAACAGCACCCCCACGGTGAGCAGCAGGAAGTAGTGCGGCGGCAACGCCGACCAGTCCACGAAGGGCAGGCGGGCGAGGCCCACGAGCACGATGAGCAGCGGGGCGACCATCGTCCACCGCAGGGGCGTCCGGGTGCGGTCGACCGTGGCGATGCGCCACCAGCCGAGCGCGGTGACGAACACGGCGAGCGCCACGACGGCGATGCCCTCCGGCACCACGAGCGCCCGGACGACGCTGTCGACCGTCTGCCCGAGGGTCGCGTAGTCGTCACTCGGTCGGGACCGCCAGGCGCTGACCGCCGCGAAGACCACGATCGGGACGAGGCCGACGAGCAGGGACGGCGGGACCGGCCAGCGGCGGCGACGGGGTGGGTGCACGTCTCATCTGTACCAGGGCGGCCGTACGATTGGCGGTATGCGCCTGCCCTCCTTGTCGACCATGGCAGAGGACTACGTCAAGCTCATCTGGAAGGACGGCGAGCGCGGTGGCGCGGGGCTCGCCACGCGGGACATCGCGGCCGCGCTGAAGGTGTCGGCGTCGACGGTCTCCGGCAACCTCCGCAAGCTCGACCGTGACGGGCTCATCGAGCACACCCCGTACTACGGCGTCGTCCTCACCCCGCTCGGCCAGCAGGTCGCCGTCGCGATGGTGCGCCGGCACCGCCTCATCGAGACGTTCCTGGTCGAGCGGCTCGGCTACTCCTGGGACGAGGTCCACACCGAGGCCGAGGCACTCGAGCACGCCGTGTCCGAGCGGTTCCTCGACCGGGTGGACGCCGACCTCGGCCACCCCACGCACGACCCGCACGGCGACCCGATCCCCGCCGCCGACGGCTCGGTGCCGGACTCACCCGGCACACTGCTCGGCGCGGTCGAGCCGGGCTCGTGCGGCACGGTCGACCGGGTGTCGGACGACGACCCCTCGTTGCTGCGGTACTTCGACGAACTCGGGGTGGGACTCGGCACGCACCTGCGGGTCGAGCGAGTGCGCGACTACGCCGGCGTCATCGCAGTGGCGCGCCGGGCGAGCGACGGGACCGAGTCCCTCGTCGACCTGCCGGCAGCGGCGGCGTCCGCGATCTGGCTCGCTCCCGACGCCGACTGACCGCGGCCGGGCGGGCGCGCTCAAGGCCCGACGATCTCCGAGCACCCCCGTTCGGGGTACAGGTCTTGTCCCAGGAAGAGTCGACTGACAAGCATCCGGCCTGGGGTGAAACTGCTCGTGATCCAAATCGCGATCATTTTTCAAGAAGTGCGATGGCGCACTTCATGAAGGGGGAAAGACCATGCACGTTTCATCCAAGCTCGCCGGTGCGTTGCTCGTCACGACGGTCGCCGCAGGCATCGCAGTAGCAGCGCCGACCAGTGCCAACGCCGTCGTCGAGACCACATCGGTGACGATGCCGATGACCATCACCGGGTACGACGCGAAGGTCGCCGAAGCGCACGGCTACAAGATCGTGACCGACGCAGATGGGGTCCAGCAGTCCGTCCCCGTCACGGCCGCCGCGAAGAAGCAGGCCGCGAAGGACGCAGCGTCGAACCTCGCGACGAGGCCCGGGGGTGTCAGCACGAAGAACATCGTCTACGGATCGTGCGGCTCGTCCAGCCTCAACATCGTGCGGTACGTGAACGGGATCCGCATCTCCACGGGGTACTCGGTCAAGGCGGCGACGGTCCAGCACACCTGGAACGTCGACGGCTCGACGCTGTCGAAGGCCTACAGCGAGGGCTTCAGCGGTCTCAACAACAAGAGCTACTGGAACGCCACGCACGACGTCGCGATCGCGGGCAACGCGTCCGCGCACGGCACGGTCCGTGCCGGATCGAGCGCTCTGCTCGTGACCGGCGCGCGCTGCACGAGCGGATCACCCACCGACGCGTACTGATCCGCCAGTCCGGGGGTGGCGGCACGCCGTGCCGCCATCCCGCCCTGGCCGCCGTCGGCGGCGGCCAGACTCGAAGAAGGAGTGAGCATGCGCTACGCAGCGACGACACCGAACCCGGTCGACTGGCCCAACGAGATGGTGGTCGAGGTCGACGACCACGATCTCGAGATCCTCGAACTGCTGTTCGTCCGCAGCGCCTGGGGCCTCGGAGGACACAGCGGCGCCCCGGTGTCGACGGGTCCGATCGACACCGGCTCGTCACGTCGTCCGGTTCGCCTCCGCGACGACGTCGAGCGCACGTGGGCGGACGAGTGGGCGACGCTGCTGCAGTCGAAGCCCACCATCCGCAACACGACTCGGTGGCACGACAAGTACGGCTGGGAGGGCATCGACCAGGAAGCACTGGAAGCCTGGGTCGACTCGGTGCGCGGAGAGTCGCGCCAGATGCGTCCGATCGAAGAAGCACCCGAGACGAAGGCGCAGGGAAGCCTGATCGCCGCTTGGCGACGCGGGCTCCGTCGGGTGACCGTCCTCCCGGTCGAGGCATGGAGCCAGCAGCGTGACGAGGACGAGCTCATCGTCGCCGCCGAGGTGCGGGCCGACGAATCCGCATACCGCCTTGCACTCGACGGCTTCACCAGCAGCCGCTGACGACAGCGAGGTCGCACGACCTGCCGCTCACGTCCGCCGAGGACGCACCTTGCGCCGCCCGAGCGCCGACCAGGCGGCAGAACGCGCGACCTCGCGCCCGCCCAGCGCCGGGCCCCCGGCCCCTGGCCCCCGGCCTACGCCGCCCGCGGCCGGCGGAACGGCGCTGCGAGCGTCGGCCCGATCTCCCGCCGGTTGATCCAGAACACCACGACCGCCGCGACCAGGTGCACGGTGCTGAGCACCCACCGGCCGCTCGTGTCGGTCACGACGAACTGCACCGCGAACAGGGCCACGAGGGCGATCGCCGACCACCGGTGGAACCGCAGCGCGATGATGATCGCCACGCCGAGCACGGTCTGCGACGCGGTGAGCATGAACTCCTCGACCTGCCGGCCGTCGAGCGGCAGCCCGCCCGAGGTCCCGCCGCCGAGCACGTGCGCGATCGGCAGCGAGCCGACGAGCAGCGACCACTGGTTGATCTTCGACGCGATGAGCGTGCCGATGGCCGCGCCACCCATGCCGCGCAGTGCGAAGAGGACGGCGACGATGAACTCGGGGGCCTCGGTCGCGAGCGGCGCGAGCCACTGCACCAGGAAGTAGCTGTCGATGCCGAGCGCGCTGCCCGACTCGACGAGGGCGTCGGCGAACGGCTCCGCAGCCATGAGCACGATGGTGGCGGCTGCGGCGAAGAGCAGCACGATCGTCCAGCGGCGGGCGACCCTCGGCATCGAGGCGATGTTGCCGGCCATGCCGGGCAGGTCCTCGTCGTCGTCGCCCGGCACCTGCGAGGCCCGCCACAGGTAGACGACGAACACGGCCAGCAGCACGAAGCCGAACCACATCGGGATCGAGCCCATCAGCGGGATGAGGAACGCGACGACGGCGAGCAGTGCGAGGAACCCGACGTCGAGCCGTGCGGACCGCTCCAGCTCGAGCACCCGGCTGGCAGCGGCGGGCATCGAGCCCTCGCGCACGAACCGTCGCGCGACGAGCAGCGACACGATCACGACGAGCGGCCAGCCGAAGCCGAGCAGGAGCCGGTTCGACCCGGTCATGTTCGCGGCGGCGAACTGCTCGTACGCGGGGTCGTACCCGGAGCGGAACGCGTAGTACAGGTCGACGGCGTACTCGGGGAGCACGGCGATGAGCGCGAGGATCGCGATGGCGAGCGCCCCGGAGATGTCCTTCTGCGCGGCCTCGGCGGCCCAGGCGAGCAGGAACGCGGCGGCGACGACGGCACCGCCGAAGACGAACAGGTCGACGACCGGGTTCGGTGCGAGTCCGCCGAGGCGGAACACGACGGCGGGCAGCGCGAGGACGACGCAGATCGCGATGCGGCCCCAGGCGCTGGCGCCCATGCGGGGTGCGGGGGCGGCGGCCGTCGACGTGGGGGTCGACAGGGTGTCGGTCATGGTGGGTCTCCCGGGAGGAGCCACGGCAGGGCCTCGCAGGGAGGACCTCGGCCACGGCGGAACGGCCGAAGGTCTCGCTCGCCCGATCCGGCCCTGTCGGATCCGTGTCGGGTGGTGCACCGGGCCGATCGTCGTGATGGCCAGTGTGTCGATGCACGCGCTGGGAGCTACTCCCCTTCGGCACCCACCTTGGCGCGCTCCGATCCGCGTGCGCAAGCCGATCCGGCCTCTTCGGCGTCCCGAATCCAGGTCTTGCCCGGCCCGCCCCGGAACGGTCGGGAGGCCCGTGGCGGCGTCCGCCACGGGCCTCCCGTCCGTCAGGTGCGCACCCCGCGGGGCCTACCCCTTCGCCGACCGGGTGCGGCCGAGCGCGACCTCGCGGCGGGCGCGCTCGAGCGCGAGCGCCGAGGCGGCGTCGGGGTCTTGCAGCAGCCGCTCGGTCTCGGCGACGTGCTCGCGCACCGCCGCCGAGCCGCGGTCGGCGGCGGAGGCGAGCACGCTGGCGACGGTGTCCTCGCCGAGGGCGACGAGCGCCCGCGACAGGCTGAGACGTCGTTCACGGTCGCCGACGCCGAGCTGCACCGCGAGGGTGCGGGCGAGGCCGTCCCGTTCGTCGTCGGGCACCAGGCCGACGGCGGTGCGCCACGCGGTGCGCAGGACGCCCTCGTCGGGGTCGCCGAGCAGCGGGCGGACGACGGGCCAGGTCGACCGGTCACGGATCTTCGACAGCGTGTGCAGTGCCTGGCTGCGGGCCTGCGCCTCGGGTCGGGTGAGCTCGCGCGTGACCCGTGCGACGACGGCGTCGGCGGGGTGTCGGGTGAGCGCCCACGTCAGGGTGTCGCGGACGAACAGGTCCGGTTCCACCACGCACCGGGCGACGAGCACGTCCAGGTCCTCGGCCTGCGGGGTGGCCCCCGCGGCCATGACGGCCTGCAGTCGGACGGAGGAGCGCGGGTCGGCGAGGGCTTCGGTGAGCGCGGTCATCCGTCCATGCTCGTCCGCGATCCCGGGACCGCGTCGAGACTCGGGGCATACCGTCGGCAGACGACGGTCCGTCCCCGGACCGCCCACGACCACGTGCACAACCGGAAGGACCCCACATGCCCCGCATCGGCACCAGCGACCTCCACGTGTTCCCCCTCGCCCTCGGCGGCAACGTCTTCGGGTGGACGGCGGACGAGCGCACCTCCCACCAGGTGCTCGACGCGTACACCGCCGCGGGCGGTGACTTCGTCGACACCGCCGACGTCTACTCGGCCTGGGCGCCGGGCAACGAGGGCGGCGAGTCCGAGCGGGTCATCGGCTCGTGGCTCCGCGCCTCGGGCAAGCGCGACGACGTCGTCATCGCGACGAAGGGTTCGCAGCACCCGCAGTTCCAGGGCCTCGGCGCCGCGAACGTCGCCGCTGCCGCCCGTGCCAGCCTGCAGCGCCTCGGCACCGACCGCATCGACCTGTACTACGCGCACTTCGACGACCAGGCGACCCCGCTCGAGGAGACCGTCCGCGCCTTCGACCAGCTCGTGCAGGACGGCCTGGTGCGGTACACGGCGATCTCGAACTACTCGAAGGAGCGGGCCGAGGAGTGGATCCGCATCGCGACGGAGAACGGCCTCGCGCAGCCCGTCGCGATCCAGCCGCACTACAACCTGGTGACCCGCCAGCCGTACGAGTCCGACATCGCCCCGCTCGCCCACGAGCACGGCCTCGGCGTCGTGCCGTACTTCGCGCTCGCCGCCGGGTTCCTGACCGGCAAGTACCGCACGGAGGGCGACTTCGCCGGGAAGGACCGCGAGGGCCAGGTCTCCGGGTACTTCACGGACGAGGGTCTCGCCGTCGTCGACGCGCTGTCCACCGTCGCCGAGGCCCACGACGTCGCGATCGCCACCGTCGCCCTCGCCTGGCTGCAGGCGCAGCCGGACGTCGTCGCGCCGATCGCCAGCGCCCGGGACACCGACCAGCTGCCGGCACTGCTCGCCTCGGCGGCCCTCGAGCTCAGCGCCGACGAGCTGCAGACCCTGACCGACGTGTCGGCGCAGGTGCCGGCGAGCGCCTGACCCCACGCGCGCCCGGGTACCCGAGCGCCAGGCCCGTCCGGTCGGCCCGGATGCTCGTGCATGCTCCGACAGCCCACTCGTCGTTCGACGGGTGGGCTGTCGTTCGGTGCACACGCACCCGTTGCGTGTGCACGGTGCGACAGCCCACGCTCCGATCCCAGGGTGGATCGTCGCAGAACGGGTGCTCGGCGACCCCGGTCAGCCGCCGCGGCGGCGGGTGCGAGTGCGGGTGCGGGTGCGGGTGCGGGTGCGGGTGCGGCGCAGACCTACGCCGGCGCGAGCGACCCGGTGAGCGGCTGCCCGGACGACCGCGTCACGAAGCACGACAGGAAGTGGTCGCCCTGGTCCCACGTCTGCTGGTCGGGGGCGTAGGAGCCCTGCACCTGCACGTCCCCGACGGCGGCCGCGGCCGAGCCGTTCAGCGCCGCGTCCGACTGGCACTGCTCGGCGGCCTGCGCCCCGAGCGCCTCGGCGCCGGGGTACGCGTCGGCGGTCACCGGGATCCGCGCCGTGAGCTGGGCGATGTGCGGGGTCGCGCAGTCGACGACCGTGAAGGTCTGCGACCAGGCGTTCGTGAAGGGTGACAGGCACTCGCCACCGGCGAGGTCGGTCCACGGGTGCTCGCCGGGCAGCGCGGGCGTCGTCGCGAACTGCAGCGTCGTGCCGGACTGGGCTGCCTCGCTCGACGGCGCCGCGGCCGAGGGTGTGGTCGACGGGGTCGCCGGAGCCGTCGACGCAGCTGCGGCGGGCGAGCGCGTCGGTGCGGTCTGCTCCGCGATCCCGTTGCCCCGGATCCACAGGGTGAGCAGGAACACCGCGACGACGAGCACGAGGATGAGCACGACCGACGCGCCGATGAGCAGCTGCTTGCCGCGCGTGCCCTCGCTCCGGAGCCGGGCGACGCCCTCGTTGATGAAGTTGTCGCGACCGCCGGACGCACCGCCGGCACCGGACGACCCGCCCGCTCGCTGCCCGTTCGCGGCGGACACCCCGGCCGACGACGCGACGGCCGCCGGCATCATCCGCGTGCCGGTGTCCTCCGGGTCGTAGCCGGTGCCGCCGAGCTGGTCGACGGCCTCGGTGCCGAACAGGTCCTTGATGGCGCTCGTGTCGCTCGTCTCGCGGCCGGCCCACTCGGACTGGTCGAGGTCGTCCGGCGCGGTGCCCGGCAGGGCGGTCGGACGCTCGGCGACGTGGTCGTCGTCCCGGCGGTCGGCGCCGAGCCCGAGCAACGCGTCGAGGTCCTGCCCGACCGCGGGCGGCAGCGCCGCGGGGTACGCCTGGGTCCCGGCCACGGGCTCGACGAGCGGCGGGGCCGCCGTGGGCGGCACGGTCGCGTCGGGGTCGTCCCACCTCGCGTCGGCCGCCGGCATCGCGGTGGTCGGCGCGTCGGACGGGAGGCCCGGGGCGGGGTCCGCAGCGTCGTCCCGCCCGGGCGCGCGGCGCACGTCCAGGGCCTCGGTCGCGTCGGACGCGGGCGTCGCCCCGGGGCCGGGAGCGGCCGGCGCGCTCGCGGCGGCGGCAGCGGCTGCGGGGACGGCCGGCGGCACCGGGAACTCGCGGAGGACCGGCGGCACACCGTGCGCCGGGGTGGCGTCGTCGCGAGCGGGCTCGTCGGACTCCGCGGCGAGCGACCACGAGCCGGAGCCCGTCGAGGTCGTGGTGGTGTCGAACGTGTCCGCGGTCAGCGCGGACGGCACCTCGCCGGCCTCGTCGTCGCGGATCGCCCAGTCGAAGGGCCGGTCGGCGCCGGCGACACCCGACGCCGGTCGCCCGAGCTCGTCGAGGCGCAGCAGGTCGGTGAAGCTCGGCGGCTCCTCGGTCGGCGGCAGCACGTTCTCGACGCCGGGCGGCTGCTGGGCCACCGGACCGGTCGGCACGGCCCCGGGGCCCGTGGCCCGTCCGAGCCAGTCGACGTCGGCGCGACCCTCGCCGAACGGGTCGACGCGGCGGCGCTCCGCGTCGACGGCACGGCTCGCGGCGGCGCGTTCGTCCCGGTGCGTCTGCGCGGTCGGCAGCGAGATCGACGAGGGGTGCGGCGCGGCGGCGGCCGGGGGCACTGCGGCGGGCGGCGGGATGCGGTCGTGCAGGGTCGAGCGCTCGTACTCGACCGCCGCGGTGGGGTTCTCGGACGGTGCGGCGAGCTGCTCGGGCATCGAGATCGCCTGCGTGGCGCCGTCGTCGAGCGGCGCGGGAGCGGACGACACGGCGCCCGCGCCGGCGTCGGTGCCGGTGCTCGTGCCGGACTCGGGCTCGTCGTCGGGGACGAACGGTTCGGGCAGCGGTGCGCCGGTCTCCTTCGCGGAGCGCTCCGCCTCGCGGCGCTCGCGCCGTGAGGGCCAGTCGTCCGCGCCCCTGGGCGCCCCGAAGATGTCCGCAGCGCTGCGGAGCCCGTGGAACGGAGCGTCCTCGCCGGACGCACGCCGGGCCTCCTGGCCGTCGACCCCGTCTGCCGGGCCGGCGGTGTCCTCGGGCCCGCGCGCGTCCTCGGGACGCTCCTCGGTCACGCGGTCAGCCCCAGATCAGCCAACCCGATGGCCGCGAAGTAGGGGTAACCGGCGGCCTCGATGGTCTCCTTCGCACCGGTGTCCCGGTCGACGACGACCGCGACGGCGGCGATGATCGCGCCCTCGCGCTCGAGCGCCTCGGCCGCCTTGAGCGGCGAGCCACCCGTGGTCGAGGTGTCCTCGAGCACGACCACGCGCTTGCCCCGCAGGTCCGGGCCCTCGACCTGCTTGCCGCGGCCGTGGTCCTTCGGCTCCTTGCGGACGACGAACGCGTCGTAGGCCAGGCCCCGAGCGGCGGCCTGGTGCAGCACCGCGCTCGCGATGGGGTCGGCGCCCATGGTGAGGCCCCCGACCGCGTCGACGTCGGGCACCTGCTGCACGAGCTCGGTCATGACCTGGCCGATCAGCGGCGCGACCCGGTGGTCCAGGCTCACCTTCCGCAGGTCGATGTAGTACGTCGCCTTCTTCCCGCTGGTCAGGGTGAAGTCGCCGTGGAACACCGCTTCGGAGGAGATGAACTGGATCAACTGTTCGCGCGCGTCGGTCACAGCCCACAAGGGTAGCCGGTCGGGCGCGTCCCGCGCGCCTCCCGGCTGCCGGGGCGAGGAAGCGGTACGGGCACCGAGCGCGGCTCGGTACGCTCCGGAGCATGTCCCGAGCACCGCACCGCGCCACGGTGGCCACGTCGTCCGCCGGCGCGGGCCGGGCGTCGGCGGACACTGCGTCCGGCGCGGTCCGGCGGGAGGCCCTGGGCGCCCTGGTCGCGCTGGCCCTCGCCGTCGTGGCGCTGCGCCACGTCGTCGCCACCGAGCGCGTCTCGGTGCTCTGGTACGACGGCGACTCGGTGCTGCTGCCGCTCGTGCGCCGGTCGCTCGAGGCGGGGCAGCCGTTCGAGTGGGCGATGTCGCCCGCGCTGTTCTTCTTCCCCGAGCTGCCGGTCTACCTGCTCTGCGCCCTCGTGACGGCGACCCCGCAGCAGGCCCTCGCGCTGAACGGCGTGCTCGTGCTGCTCGCCGTCTACGCGCTGGTCCGGGCGGCGGCGAACGAGCTCATGCCCTCGGCCGGGCGCGCGGCGCGGATCACGGTGTCCGCCGGGGCGCTGGCGTTCGTGACCCTGCTGGTGCTCACCGAGTCGTCCCCGACGACGAACTCGCTCGAGCTGGCGTCGCTGCTGTTGACGACCACGTACTACTACGGGGTGGTGCTCGCGATGCTCGGCACGGCGGTGCTCGTGCTGCGGGCCGTCCGGACCGGCCGGGCCTCGCCGACGGTGCTCGTCGTGCTCGGGCTGGTCGCGGCGTGCACGACCGCGTCGAACCCGATGTACGTGCCGTGGTCGGCCGCGCCCGTGGTCGTCACGCTCGCGCTCCTCGCCCTGGCCCGTCGGGTGCCGTGGCGGCCGGCGGGGCTGCTCGGCGCGACGCTCGTGGTGGGCTCCGTCGTCGGGTACCTGCTCCGCGTCCCGCTGCGGCCCTTCGTGTCGCTCGACCCGTCCTCCTACCTGCACCCGGACCGGGCGGCCGCGTCGCTGCGCTTCTTCGCCGCGCTGACCGACGACCGCGCCGGCACCGCCGCCGGGGACGCCGGGCTGCTCCTGCTCTTCGCCGGGGTGCTCGTCGCGGTCGGCGGCACGGTGTGGGCGTGGCGGGTGCGGACGTCGCGGACGGTGCTCGTCGCCACCGCGCTCCCCCTGGTGACCGTGGTCGCCCTGTCGGTCGGCGTCGTCGTGACCGGGCAGGACGCCGCGCGGTACCTGCAGCCGATCGCCACCGTCCCGCTGCTCGCGCTCGTCGCCGTCGCGGAGCTCGCCCGCACGGCGGTCCGCCGCACCCGGGTGCACCGTCCGCGGCGCGGCCTCGCCACCGCCGTGGCCGTCGCCGCCGGCGTCGTGCTCGTCACCGGCGTGGCCGTCACGCCGAGCACCGCGGGTGCGGTCGCCGCCGCACGGTACGGCCCGACCGCCTGCCTCGAGCGCTGGGCCGACGGCCGTACCGTCACCGGCGTCGGCCAGTTCTGGACGGTCCGGCCGCTCGCCGCCTACGCGACGCCGAACGTGCACCTGCTGCAGGTCCGCGACACCTTCGACGCCTACCCCTGGCTCGTCGACCTCGGTGCCTACCGCGACGCGTCCCCGACGTTCGTCGTCGTGGGGTCGCGCGACCTGTGGACCACCGCCGTCGAGGACTCGCTCGGCGCCCCGGCGACCATCACCCACTGCACGGGCTTCGACGTCTACGACTACGCGGGCACGGCCGGCGCCGAGGTCCTGCGCCGCGACGTCGTCGGCAGCGCGGACGTGATCCGACGGGAACGCGGCTTCTAGGAGTTCTCCACAGCGGCGCGTTGTCGGTCGATCCCGGCTGTACGGATGTATAGGCTCGTGCCCGATGTCTCGATCCTCCCGCCTCCGCTCCCCCAGGGCCGCCGTGCGCCTGCGACTCGCCGTCACGGCCCTCGCGCTCACGGGCCTCGTCGGCACGGTCGTCGCCGAAGCCCCCGCCGCTCAGGCGGTGACCTACCCCACGTGGGACGAGGTCAAGGCCGCCCGCGGCAAGGAGTCCGCGAAGCAGGGGCAGATCACCGAGATCCGCGGCATCATCAGCGAGCTCGACGCGAAGGTCGAAGCTGCCGAGGCGAAGGCGCAGGAGCTCGGTGACGTGTTCTACGCGGCGCAGCGCAAGGCCCAGACCGCGGCCGAGAAGGAACAGCGGCTCCGCGCCGACGCGAAGGACCACGCGGAGGTCGCCGACCAGAGCGCCGCGCAGGCCGGCCAGTTCGCCGCGCAGATGGCCCGCTCGGGCGGCGCCGACGTCACCACCTCGGTGCTGACCAAGGGCGACGACGCGAGCGACCTGCTCTACGACCTCGGCGCGCTGAGCAAGCTCTCCGAGCAGGCCGAGCGCGTGCAGGCCGCCGCCGCCAACGACGCCGCCGTCGCCCAGTCTTTGCAGGCCCAGGCCGACCGTGCCGCCGAAGCGCTCGAGGACCTCGCGGCGAAGGCCGAGGCCCGCATGCAAGAGGCCCAGGCCGCCTCGGACGCGGTCCAGGCCGCGTACGACGAGCAGCAGTCGAACAAGGCGCGACTCGACGCCCAGCTCGCGACCCTGACCTCGGGGCGCGTCCGCACCGAGGCCGAGTTCGCCGCAGGTGAGCGTGCCCGCAAGCGGGCCGAGGAGAAGGCTGCGCGCGAGGCAGCCGAGCGTGCCGCGGCACAGCTCGCGGCGCAGAACGCGAACGCCGGCTCCTCCGGTGGCGGCGGGGGCGGCGGGGCGTCCTCCGGTGGCAGCAGCGGCGGGGGCGGTTCGGCCGGGTCCGGCTCGGGCACCGGCTGGGTCCGACCGGCGAGCGGGTACGTCATCAGCCCGTACGGCTACCGGGTGCACCCGATCACCGGCGTCGTCACCATGCACGAGGGCACCGACCTGGCGAGCGGCTGCTACACCCCCATCGTCGCGGCGTCGGCCGGCACCGTCGACTACGTGGGGTGGTACGGCGGGTACGGCAACTACGTCCGCATCAACCACGGCGGCGGCGTGCAGACCGCGTACGGCCACATCGTGGACGGCGGATTCCGGGTCGCCCAGGGGCAGCAGGTGTCCGCCGGGCAGCTCATCGCCCTGGTCGGCTCCACCGGTGCGTCGACCGGCTGCCACAGCCACGTCGAGGTCCACATCAACGGCGCCACCACGGACCCGGTGCCGTTCATGTCGGCCCGCGGCGTCGCCTTCTAGGCGCCACGGTCCCCAGCCGCCACCGGTAGGTTCTTGTCCCATGCGCGTGGCGACCTGGAACGTGAACTCCGTCCGCACCCGAGTGGGGCGGATCGTCGACTGGCTGGTGCGCGAGGACGTCGACGTCCTCGGCATGCAGGAGATCAAGTGCAAGCCGGAGCAGTTCCCGGTCGACGCCTTCGAGGCCGCGGGCTACCACGTCGAGGCGCACGGCCTGAACCAGTGGAACGGTGTCGCGTTCGCCAGTCGCCTGCCGATGGAGGACGTCACCCGCGACTTCCCCGGCCAGCCCGGCTTCCTCAAGGGCCACGAGGGCCCGGACCTGCCCGTCGAGGCGCGCGCGATGGGCGTCACGGTCGACGGCGTCCGGCTCTGGAGCCTGTACGTCCCGAACGGCCGCGAGCTCGGCGACCCGCACTACACGTACAAGCTCGACTGGCTCGCCCAGCTGGCCGACCGCACCTCGGAGTGGCTCGAGGCCTCGCCGGAGACCCCGCTCGCCCTGATGGGCGACTGGAACGTCGCACCGCTCGACGAGGACGTCTGGGACATCCGCGTCTTCGAGGGCTCGACCCACGTCAGCGAACCCGAGCGCGCCGCGTTCCGCGAGTTCGAGGCCCGCGGCCTGCAGGACGTCGTCCGCCCGATCGTCCCCGACGGCTCCACCTACTGGGACTACAAGCAGCTGCGGTTCCCCCGCGACGAGGGCATGCGGATCGACTTCGTGCTCGGCTCGCAGGCCTTCGCCGACGTCGTCACGGACGCCTCGATCCACCGCGACGAGCGGAAGGGCGACGCCCCGAGCGACCACGTCCCCGTGGTGGTCGACCTCGACCTCGACACCTCGCTCGACGACGACCGGCCGATGATCTTCTGACGTCTGTTACGCCCCGCGACCGCCGTCGTTGAGCGGTCGCCGACGGCCACGTAGGTTTCCCTGCACCGACCCCGTCCGAGAGCAGGTGCAGCCATGTCCCCCACGACCGTCCTCCCGATCCAGCGCGTCATGGCGAGCGCGGCCCCCGGCGCCTGGCGCGACGGCATCGTCCTCGAGACCGGCGTGACGGACACGGTCGTCGCGTTCCTCGACGGCGACGTGCAGCGGCTCCGGGTGGCGGGCGCCGACGGCGTCCTGTCGGTCGGCGACCCGGTCGCCCACCACCCGGTGGCGGAGATCCTCAGCGCCGGCGGCCGTCAGACCACGGCGCGCAGCGCGTAGCGGGACGGCTCAGGCGGCCATCGCGTCGAGCAGCGCCCGGCACTTCGACACCATCTCGTCGCAGGCCATCGCGCAGTACCGGCACGAGTCGTCCATGTCCTGGTGTCCGCGGCACTCGGCAGCACACGCGGTCCCCATCGCCACGACGGCCAGGAGCATCGCCCGCATCGCCTCGGTGTCCGTGCCCATCGGTCGCATCATCATCCGCATGCCGGTGTCCGCGAGCATCGCCGTGTTCGAGCACATCGCGGCACACGTCGCCATCTCGGCACCCATGCGCATGTCCGACGCGGAGCACATCGTCGCCGCCATCGACGCGGCGTTCATCGCCATCATCGTGTCCTGCACCGCGTCCGCGTCCATCGCCACGGGCATGTCCGTCGTCGACATGCTCTTCATCATCGCCATCGTGTCCATCGGAGGTCTCCGTCCGTCGTGGTCACGGGGCGGACCCGCCCCGTGGGTGCCAGGGTACGCGCGCACCCGACGCGGTTCGTGAGCAGGAACGGTCGGGTCGGCACCCACCACCCGACCGTTCCTGCTCACCATCCGGAGCGCACGCGATCACACGCGTCCGCACGCGACCCCACGCCGGACGGGAGGCACGGTGCGGGTCCGTCACGGGCCTCCCGTCCGGCGCGTGGTGGGCCCCGGGCGCGCTACGGGTGCAGCAGCGCCGCGACCGCGACGAGCACGGGGACCGAGCCGATCGTCGAGATGAGCACGACGTCGCGGGCGACCGGGACGGCCGCGCCGTACCGCTGCGCGTAGTTGAAGACGTTCTGCGCCGCGGGCAGTGCGCCGAGCGTCGTCAGCACGAAGACGTCCTGCGCGCCGAGACCGAAGACGAACCGGGCGAACACGAACGCGACGGCCGGCATGACCACGAGCTTGATCGACGACGCCACGATGACGTCGGTGCGGATCGCCGGGTCGCGCAGGGGCGTGGCACCGTGCAGGCTCATCCCGAAGGACAGCAGCACGACGGGCACCGCGGCGGCCCCGACCAGCGAGAACGGCTCGAGCACCGGTGCCGGCAGGTCGACGCCGGTCGCCGAGAACACCAGGCCGACGATCGAGGCGATGATGATCGGGTTCCGGAAGGGCCCGGAGACCCGCCGCACCCAGCCACCCGAACCCGCGGTCGCGGCGTCGAGGATCGTCAGCGCGATCGGCGCGAGGACGACGAGCTGCAGCAGGATCACCGGCACGACGGCGGTCGCCTGCCCGAGCACGTAGACCGCGACCGGCAGCCCGATGTTGTTCGCGTTGACGTAGCTCGACGCGAGTGCGCCGACGGTGGTGGTCGTGACGGGGCGGCGCAGCACCAGGCGGAAGACCACCGCGGCTGCGAGGGCCACGACGACGGCACTGAGCAGCGACACCACGAGCACCGGCGACAGCAAGGAGGCGATGTCCGCCGTCGCGATGGTGTGGAAGAGCAGGCACGGCATGAGCACGAAGAACGCGAGGCGGCTCATGACGAACTGCGCGTGCGGCCCGAGCAGTCGGATGCGCCCGACGACGTACCCACCGGCGATGATCGCGCCGATGATCGCGAAGCCGGTCAACACGCCACCCATCGGGTCCATCCTGGCACCTGTGCGCGGTCACGTGCCGTCACGCGGGTCGGAAATGCGTACGCATCGATTACCGTTGCAGGCACCATGACCTCGACGAACGCCGACACCCTCACCCGGTCCACCGACTCCAGCCAGCCCCTGGTGCCCCTGCTCGAGGAGCGCTGGAGCCCGCGCTCCTACGACGAGACCGCGACGATCACGGACGCGCAGTTCGACGCCGTGCTCGAGGCCGCCCGGTGGGCCGCGTCGGCGATGAACCACCAGCCCCGCCGCTTCCTCGCGGGCCGCCGTGGCACCGAAACGTTCCGGAAGATCAACGAGAACCTGCTCGGCTTCAACGCCGCGTGGGCGTTCCGCGCGAGCGCCCTGGTCGTCGGCGTCCTCGAGACCGTCACCGAGGACGGCGAGGCCCGTCCGTTCGCGCAGTACGACCTCGGGCAGTCGCTGGCGGCCCTGACGGTGCAGGCGCACGCCGAGGGGCTGCACGTGCACCAGATGGCGGGCATCGACGCCGAGGGCCTCCGCGCCGCCTTCGACCTGCCGGAGCGCTTCCTGCCCTACACCGTGACGGCGATCGGCACCGTCGCGCACCCGTCGCAGCTCGACGAGAAGGCCGCCGAGCGCGAGGTCGCCCCGCGCACGCGCCTGCCCCTCGACGAGGTCGTGCTCGTCAAGGAGTAGTCAGCGGGCCCCTGGTCGGCGTCTGGCAGGATCGGGGGCATGACCACGCCCCGCCTCGTCGCCTTCGACCTGGACGACACGCTCGCCCCGTCGAAGTCCGCCCTCGACCCCCGCATGCTCGAGACCTTCGCGTCCCTGCTCGAGGTCGTCCCGGTCGCGGTGATCTCCGGCGGCAACTTCCAGCAGTTCGAGCAGCAGCTCGTCACGCCCCTGCGCGAGCGTGACGGGCTCGTGCTCGACGACCTGCACCTGCTGCCGACCTGCGGGACCCGCTACTACCGGTGGGCGGGCGACGACTGGGCGCTGCAGTACGCCGAGGACCTGACCGACGAGCAGAAGCGCCGCGCGCTCGCCTCGGTCCGGGCCCGTGCGGAGGAAGCCGGCTACTGGGAGTCGGAGACCTGGGGCGAGATCCTCGAGGACCGCGGCTCCCAGATCACGTTCTCGGCGCTCGGCCAGACCGCGCCCGTCGACGTGAAGAAGCAGTGGGACCCCACCGGCGCGAAGAAGGACCACCTGCGCGGGCTCGTGCAGGCGGACCTGCCCGACCTCGAGGTCCGTTCCGGCGGCTCGACGAGCATCGACATCACCCGCAAGGGCATCGACAAGGCGTACGGCATGCAGCGGCTCGCCGAGATCACCGGCATCGCGCTCGACGACATGCTGTTCGTCGGCGACCGGCTCGATCCCGAGGGCAACGACTACCCGGTGAAGGCCCTGGGCGTGCCGTGCCACGCGGTCGAGGGCTGGGAGGACACCGACGCCTTCCTCACCGCATTGGTCCCCACCCTGCGCTGACGCGCTTCGTGAGCAGGAACGGTCGGGTCGGTACCCGCCACCCGACCGTTCCTGCTCACCGTCCGCAGTGCACGCGACTGCACGCCGGACGGGAGGCACGGTGCGGGCGCGCGACGCGCCTCCCGTCCGCCACCGGGCACGTCCGGAGCGCGCGCCGGCTGGCCGGCCGGCCGTGCGCCCGCCGGTCCGCGGCGGGCGACCGCTGCCAGCCGGTCCGTGTCAGCCGGACCGAGCGTCAGCCGAGGCTGCGGACGGCCTCGACGAACGCGCGGATCTTCGCCGGGTCCTTGACCCCGCGCTCCGACTCGACGCCGCTCGACACGTCCACGCCGTCCGGGTCGAGCGCCTCGACCGCCGCGGCGACGTTCGCCGGGGTGAGCCCGCCGGCCAGGATCCAGGCCTCGTCGACCGTGCCCTCGACGGCCGCGGGGTCGATGAGCCGGCCGCTGCCCGGCACCGCGGCGTCGAGCAGCAGCAGGTCGTGGTCGTACGCGGCGCGCTGCTCCGGCGTCTCGCGCAGGTAGTCTTCCGCCGCGAGCGCCCGGATCGTGAAGAAGCCGGCGTCACGCGCCCGGGCGAAGTCGGTCGCGGACTCGCCGCCGTGCAGCTGCAGGGTGGTGAGACCGACCTCGGAGGCGATGCCGACGACCTCGTCGATCTTCTGGTCGCGGAACACTCCGACCGCGTCGATGCCGTCGGGCAGCCGCTCGACGAGCTCCTTCGCGAGGTCCGCCGTGACGGTCCGCGGGCTGCCGGCGGCGAAGACGAAGCCGACCGCGTCGGCGCCGGCGTCGACGGCGGCGTCCACGGTGTCCGGGGTCGACAGGCCGCAGATCTTGATCCAGCGCTGGTCGGTCATGTCGTCCATCCTGCCAGTCGACCGGACGCCGGTACCACCGCGGCGCCGGGGTGCTCCGTGGTCAGTGGTCAGTGCAGCATGCCGGCGACGTACGCGGCGCCGCAGGCCAGGAGCACGCCGGAGACGGCGAACGAGCCGACGAGCACGTTGCGGCGACGCCAGCGGCGGACCGCCTCGAACGTGCCGCGCTTCGCGTGGCGGTGGGCCGCGCGGTGCATGCGGTGGTCGCGCTGGCGCTTGACCCGCTCCGGACCGAGCGGCAACGGGCCGGTGATCTGCGTCGAGCCGCCGCGCAGTGCGCTCGCGATCGCCACGGCGGTGGGCCGGCGCGCCGGGTCCCGGTGGGTCATCCGGCTGAGCAGGTCGCGCCACTCCGACGCGACGTCGTCCGGGACGACCGGGTCGTGCCGCAGCCGCGCGAGCGCCGCCTCGATGAGCGTCCCGGAGTACTCCTGCTTGCCGGTCAGCGCCTCGAGCAGCACCAGGCCGAGCGAGTAGACGTCCGTCGCGAAGCTGATCGGTTCACCGGCGACCTGCTCGGGGCTCAGGTACGCCGCCGTGCCGATGATCGTGCCGTCGTTCGTCAGCCGCGAGCCGTCGACGAAGTGCGCGACCCCGAAGTCGGTGAGCTTGACCGTGCGGGCGAAGCCGGACGAGCCCTCGTCGCTGATCAGGATGTTCGCCGGCTTGACGTCGCGGTGCACGATCCCGCGCGAGTGCACGTACGCCAGGGCGTCGGCGAGCTGTGCGCCGAGGTCGGCGACCTCGTAGTTGTGCAGGGCACCCTCGGACAGCCGGCGGAGCAACGTCGTGTCCGCGATGAGCTCCATCACGATGAAGCGGTGCGGCCCGTCCTCGAAGTCGTGGGTGCCGGCGTCGTACAACGGGATGAGCCCCGGGTGCGACAGCATGCTGAGCAGCCGGATCTCGCGCTCCTGGCGGACGCGGTCGGCGGTGGTCATCTTGTCCGGGGTGGCGAAGAGCTTCACGGCGACGGCACGGTAGGTGTGCTCGTCGCGGGCCTCGTACACCGAGCCCATCCCGCCCGTGCCGATCAGCTTGACGAGCCGGTACCGGGCCGCCAGGACCGTGTCCGCCCGCGCGCTGTCCAGCAGGGTCATGATGCCGTCGTTCCGTTCGGAGCCAGGAGATCCGCGGCCGCTGCCGGCGTGTGTGGCTCGCCGTCAACGGTACGCGTCCGCTCTCCGTCCCGCTCGGGCGTTACGACATCGTGACCCCTTGCTTCCCTGTGTCCGTGCGGGATCGGCGGGTACCGTCCGACGTCCACCAACGGACTACTTCGCAAGGAGGACAGCGATGGCACTGTCGAAGGGCGACGAGGTGCACTGGAACACCTCGCAGGGCACGACCACCGGCACGCTGGTCGAGCAGAAGACGAAGGACTTCACGTTCGACGGGCAGCACTTCAAGCCGACGGACGACGACCCGTACTGGATCGTCGAGTCGGAGAAGAGCGGCAAGCAGGCCGCCCACAAGGAGTCGGCCCTGCAGAAGGCCTGACGGGTCAGTCGCGGGCGGGCTCGGCGCGTCGCCGACCCCGGGCACCGTCCGCGTCGCCGTCCGACCGCCGGTCGGCACGGGCGCGGCGGATGCGGCGCACCACGAACATCACGACGACGACGGCGATCGCGAGGTAGAGCACCCGGTCGATCCACTCGGTGTACTGCTCGACGCGCTCGTACTGCGAGCCGAACGCCGCACCGAGGAGCACCAGGGCGCTGTTCCAGATGCCGCTCGCGATGATCGTGAACACCGAGAACGTGGCGAGGTGCATCCGGTCGGCACCGGCCGGCAGCGAGATGAGGCTGCGGACGATCGGCACGAACCGGCCGAAGAACACCGCGCTCTTGCCGTGGCGGTGGAACCAGTCGGCGGCCTTGCGGAAGTCGTCCTCGTCGACCAGCGGCAGGCGGCCGAGCCAGCGTGTGGTCCGCTCGAAGCCGATGACGGCGCCGAGCCAGTACAGCACCAGGGCCCCGAGGTACGACCCGAGGGTGGCGAGCAGCAGGACCAGGACGAGGTTCATCTTGCCCGCACCGGCCAGGAACCCGGCGAGCGGCAGGATCACCTCGGACGGGATCGGCGGGAACACCGTCTCGACGAAGAGCATGAGCGCCACGCCCCACTCCCCCAAGGCGTCGATGAGCTGGAGCACGAGCCCGGACAGGCCCCCCAGGTCGGACGGGGTGGAGGAGTCGCCGGTGGCGACGGTCATGGCGCGGTCGGTCACGGCAGTCGTCATGCCGCCATCTTCCCTGAACGGCCTGTCAGGAACCCGGGTCCGGTCTGGAGGTCAACCGAGTCCCATGTGCTCGGTGCGCACGTGCGTCAGGGACCGGGCGAGCGCACCCCGCGCCACCGCGTCGCGCCCGACGGTCGACGGCACGACCTCGACCGGGTGGCGGAGCTGCGGTGCGATCACCGCGGCGAGGGCCTCGCTGAACTCGGCCGCCGCCGGCAGGACCTCGCCCCCGACGACCACGACCTCCGGGTCGATCGTCGCGACGAGCTGCACGACGCCGGGGGCCACGTCCGCGGCGAACGCGCGGACGACCTCGACGGCCCACGCCGCCCCCTGCCCGGCCGCGGCGAAGACGGACTCGAGGTCCGTGTCGGCGGGGACCCGGGCCTCCAGCCGGCTCGGCGCACCGGGCCAGCCCGTGACGTCGAGGCCGCCCATCTCGCCGGCCGCGCCGCGCGCCCCGCGCGCCAGTGCCCCGTCGACCACGAACGCCGCACCGATCTGCCGGCCCATGACGAGCGAGACCGCGTCCCGCACACCACGCAGGCGCCCCCACATCGCCTCGGCGACGGCGGCGAGCTTGGCGTCGTTGTCGAAGAAGGTCGCGACGCCGGGGAACAGGTCCTGGATGCGGCCGGGCACCCGGCGCTCCACCCACTCCGGCACCGCGACGGTGTAGTCGATCGCGCCCGTCCGGTCGACGACGGCCGGCACGCCGAACGTCGCGGCGAGCACCGGTGACGTCGCGGTGTCGGCGGTCAGGCGGCGGACCACGTCCTGCACGCTCGTCCACGCCTGCTCGGCGTCGGCGAGGTCGGCGTAGCGCTCCTCGACCCGGGCCTGCTGGACCCCGCGCAGGTCGGAGCGCACGCCGACGATCCCGTGCAGCCCGAGGTCCACGCCGAGCACCGAACCGGCGGCGGCGTCGGCCCGGAACCGCTTCGGGCGCCGACCGGCCTTGTTCGGGGTCACGAGCACCTCGGCCTCGGCCACCCAGCCCTCGTCGACGAGGTCGGTGAGCGCCGCCTCGACCGTGGGGCGCGAGAGGCCGACCGCGCGGCTCAGCTCGGTGACCGAGTGCGAGGCGTCGTCGCGCAGCAGGGCGTCGAGGATCGCACGCGAGTTCATCTGCCGGAGGACGCCCGGCGTCGCTCCGACCACTCCCGGGATCGTTGACACGGTCTCCTGCACAGCCATAGCCTCCACATTACGAAAGATCATTGAGGAATGGTGGACTCCGACATGCTCATCCCACGACCGCGCCGCTCCGCCCCGGGCACCGGCGCCTTCGAGATCACGCCGTCGACCCGGATCGCCGCCGACGACGCGGCCGGATCGGTCCGACTGTACCTGCAGCAGGCGCTGCGGGCGTCGACCGGGCTGCCGGTCCGCGACGCCGCCGACGACGGCACCGGGCAGGGCGGCACCACCGAGGGCGTGATCGCACTGCGCGTGGTCGACGACCCGTCGCTGCCGGCCGGGCCCGCGACCCCCGAGGGCGACCGCAGCGAGTCCTTCCGCCTCACGGTCACGCCGCGCGGCATCGACGTCGTCGGCGGCTCGGCGGCCGGCGTCTTCTACGGCGTGCAGGCCCTGCTGCAGCTCCTGCCACCGGACGTGTACCGCCACGGCCGGGTCGGCACCGGGCCGTGGTCCGTCCCGTCGACGGTCGTCGAGGACGCACCGGCCTTCGCCTGGCGCGGCGTGATGCTCGACGTCGCCCGGCACTTCCGCACGAAGCACGAGGTCATGCGCGTCGTCGACCAGCTCGCCGCGCACCGGATCAACCGCCTGCACTTCCACCTCACCGAGGACCAGGGCTGGCGCATCGAGATCCGCAAGTACCCCCGGCTGACCGAGGTCGGCTCGTGGCGGCGCGAGTCGCAGGTGGGCGCCCACGTGCCGGGACCCGACGGTTCCCTGGTCGTCGCCGGCAAGGACGGCCGCCCGCACGGCGGCTACTACACGCAGGACGACATCCGCGAGATCGTCGCCTACGCCGCCGACCGGTTCGTCACCGTCGTCCCGGAGATCGAGACGCCCGGACACGTGCGCGCCGCGCTGGCCGCCTACCCGTCGCTCGGCGTGCACCCGGAGACGCCCGTGGAGGTCTGGACCGAGTGGGGCATCGCCGACGACGTCCTCAACGCCGACGACAGCACCGTCGACTTCTTCAAGGACGTCCTCGACGAGGTCATCGCCCTGTTCCCGTCCCGCTACATCGGCATCGGCGGCGACGAGTGCCCGAAGGTGCAGTGGGAGCAGGACCCGCGCACCCAGGAGCGCATCCGGTCGCTCGGCCTCGCCGACGAGGAGCAGCTGCAGGCCTGGATCATCGGCCAGCTCGCCGACCACGTCGCCGGCCACGGCCGCCGGGCGTTCGGCTGGGACGAGATCCTCGAGGGCGGCACGCTCGACCCGTCCGCGACGGTCGTCTCGTGGCGTGGCCTGACCGGCGCCCGGACCGCGGCCAAGCGCGGACACGACGTCATCTCCTCACCCGACGACCAGGCCTACCTGGACTACCGGCAGAGCGACCTGGCGACCGAGCCCATCCCGGTCTCGATCGTGCTGTCGGTCGACGACGTCTTCGCCTTCGACCCGGTCCCCTCCGGCCTGACCGAGGCCGAGCGCGCGCACGTCATCGGCGGCCAGGGCAACATGTGGACGGAGCACGTCGACACCGCCCGGAAGCTCGACTACCAGCTGTTCCCCCGCGTGGCCGCCCTCGCCGAGGCGCTCTGGTCGGCCGACGCCGCCGGCCCGCGCGACCTCGCCGAGTTCCGGGGCCGACTCGCCGAGCACACCGCCCGGCTCGAGGCCATGGGCATCGAGTACCGCCACGAGGCCGGCCCCTTCCCGTGGGAGCAGCGCCCGGGCGTGCCCGGCCGCCCGCACTCCCGCGAGGAGCGCGCCGCCTACATCGACGCCGTGACGGCGAACATCGCCGAGTAGGACGCGGCCCCCGGCGCCGAGGTCACGGAACCAGCCGCACGGTCGTGCGCCGGACGGCACATCGCGCGACCTCGGCCGCGCGACCCGGCCGCCGGCGGCCCGGCGACGTCGGGCACGCGGCCCGGCGCCGAGGTCGCACGACATGCCGCAGCCCGCCCGCCGAGGTCGCGGTACCGGCCGCACGATCCGGCGCCGGACGGCACTTCGCGCGACCTCGGCCGCTCGACCTGGCGTCGGCGACCCGGCGACGGCGCGCCGACCTCGCGCACGCAGCCCGGCGCCGAGGTCGCGCAACACGCCGCAGCCCGCCCGCCGAGGTCGCGGAACCAGCCGCACGGTCGGGCGCCCGACGGCACTTCGCGCGACCTCGGCCGCCCGACCCGGGCGTCGGCCCGGGTGTCGGCCCGGCGATCGGAGACGGACGGGAGGCCCGGTGCCAGCTGGCACCGGGCCTCCCGTCCGTCAGGTGGTCGCGTGGACTACGCGGCGACCGGCGCGCGCTGGCCGACCGTCTCGGCGGCCGCGGCAGCCTCGCCGCCGGCGGCGGCCTCGTCCACGGGACGGCGGCGCACCCACTTCTTCAGGGCGACGAGCACCCCGGCGGACACGAACGCGCCGAGCACGACCGCTCCGAGCCAGGCCCAGAAGTTCCCGATCGCGAAGAACACGAACACGCCGCCGTGCGGTGCTCGCGAGGTCACGCCCACCGCCATCGAGATCGCACCGGTGACCGCCGCCCCGACCATCGAGGCCGGGATGACGCGGAGCGGGTCGGCCGCGGCGAACGGGATCGCACCCTCGGAGATGAACGAGAAGCCGAGCAGGTAGGCCGCCTTGCCGTTCTCGCGCTCCGGCTTCGTGAAGCCCTTGCGGTAGAACAGCGTCGACGCGAGCGCCATCGCGAGCGGCGGCACCATGCCGGCACCCATCACGGCGGCCATGATCTCGAACGGCACGACGTTCGTGGCGGTCCCCGCGCCGAGGCCGGCGACGGCGAACGCGTAGGCCACCTTGTTGACCGGTCCGCCGAGGTCGAACGCCATCATGAGGCCGAGGATGATGCCGAGCAGGATCGCGGAGGCGCCGGACAGCGAGTTGAGGAAGCCGGTCAGCTGCGTCATGAGCCAGGCGATCGGGCCGCCGAGCACCAGGAGCATGAGCCCGGAGGCGATGATCGACGCGAACAGCGGGATGATCACCACCGGCATGAGGCCGCGCAGCCAGCGCCAGGTCGGGATGCGCCCGATCCAGTACGCGGCGGCACCGGCGATGAGGCCGCCGACCAGACCGCCGAGGAACCCGGCGTTCATGAAGACGGCGATCGACCCGGCGACGAACCCGGGCGCGATGCCCGGTCGGTCCGCCATGGCGTAGGCGATGTACCCGGCGAGTGCGGCCACCAGGAACCCGAGCGAGACCTGTCCGATCTGGAACGCGGCGGCACCGAGGTAGTAGCCGAGGCCCTCCGCCGGCAGGTTCAGCAGCGTCGAGTGCGTCAGCGTCCAGGCGGCGTTGCTCACGCCGTCGTCGCCGTGGGTCGACGCGATCTGGTACCCGGAGAGCAGGAAGCCGAGCGCGATGAGGAGCCCGCCGCCCGCGACGAACGGGATCATGTAGCTGACGCCGGTGAGCAGCCAGCGCTTGAGCGACTGACCGAAGTGCTCGTTCTTCGCGGTCGACTCGCCGTCGGTGGCGGCGGCGCCCTGGACGCGGGCGGCGTGCGGGTCCTCCGAGGCGCGCACGGCCTCGGCGATCATCGCGTCGGGCTCGTCCACGCCGCGCTTGACCGGCCCGGAGACGAGCGGCTTGCCGGCGAACCGCCCACGGTCGCGGACGTCGACGTCGACCGCGAACACGACGGCGTCGGCCCGGGCGATGAGCGCCGGGTCGAGGGGCTCGACCTGCGAGGACCCCTGCGTCTCGATGTGCATCTCGGCACCGGCGCGCTGGGCGGCGGCGACGAGCGCGTCGGCCGCCATGTACGTGTGCGCAATGCCGGTCGGGCAGGCGGTGACGCCGACGAAGACCTTGCGGTCGGCGGCCGGTGCGGCCGGTGCTGCGGTCGCAGTGGAGGCCCGGCTCGCGTTCCCGACGCCGGCCTCGGCCACCTCACCGCTCACCTCGTGGTCGACCAGCCGGACGATCTCGTCGGCGGTCGTCGCGGCGCGGAGTGCGGCGGTGAAGTCGTCGCGGATGAGCGCACGTGCCAGGGTCGACAGCACCGTCAGGTGGTCCTTGTCGGCGCCCTCGGGCACGGCGATCATGAAGACGATGTCGGCGTCGCCGTCCGGGGCGCCGAAGGGCACCTTCCGGGCGAGACGCGAGAACGCCAGGGTCGGCTCGGACACCGACGCCGACCGGGCGTGAGGGATCGCGATGCCGCCGGGGACGCCGGTGCCGACGCTCGCCTCGCGGGCGATGGCGTCCTCGGCGAGGGCACGGCCGTCGGCGGCACGCCCGGTCGCGGCGACGCGGTCGGCCAGGACGCGGATCACCTCGGTCGACGTGGCACCGAGGTCCTCGTCGAGGCCGACGAGCTGTGCGCTGATGAGGCGCGGACTCGAGTCTGCGGACATGTGCTTGCTCCTTCGCAATGGCGCTGGTCGCGCGGTGGTGCAGGTGTTCGGGGGTGGGGAGGGGATCAGGCGGGCTCGGGGGCCGGGTGCGTGTCGAGCACCCGGACGGAGACCGCCGTCGGGTCGGTGTGGTCGAGGGCCGGCACGTCGCTGCCGGGCAGTGCCGCAGCGGCGGCCCCGGTTGCGACGGCCTGGGCGAGGCGTTGCTCGGGGGACGCCCCGGCGACCTCGGCGAGCAGGTAACCGGCGAGCGAGGAGTCCCCCGCGCCGACCGTCGACCGGGCGACGATCGTCGGGGCGGCCGCCGCGAAGGCACCGTCCTCGGCGACCAGGACCGCGCCGGCGCTGCCGAGGGTGAGCAGGACCGTGCCGACGTTCCGCTGCCGGAGCCGTCCGGCGGCGACGACGGCGGCGTCGAGGTCGCGCTCGTACTCGTCCGGGTCGCCGCCGACGACCTCGGCGAGCTCCTCGGCGTTCGGCTTCACCAGGTCGATCCGTTCGCCGGACTGCAGCAGCGCCGTGAACGGCACCCCCGACGAGTCGACGGCGATCCGGACGTCCGCTCCGTGCCGGGCACGGACGGCCCGGACGAGCACCGCGAGCGCGTCGTCGGGCAGTCCGGGCGGCAACGAGCCGGCGAACACGACCCAGCGGGCGGCCGGACCGGTGGCAGTCGCGGCGGCGGTGTCGGCGACCAGCGCGGCGAGGTCGTCGAGCCGGCCGGCGAGCGAGGGGCCCGGCTCGTTGAGCTTCGTCGTGGTGCCGGTCGGCTCGGTGACGGTGACGTTCGAGCGGAGCGGTGCGCCGATCGGCAGCGCGGCGGTCGGGATGCCCCGGGTCGCGAGGCCGAGCAGCACCGGGTCGAGCTCGTCGCCGGGCAGCACGGCGGTGGTGTCCCCGCCGCTCGCCACGACCACGCGGGACACGTTGACGCCCTTGCCGCCGGGCTCGGCGGTCGACCGGGTGGCCCGCTGCACGGCACCGCGCTGCAGTTCACCGGCGAGCTCGATGGTGCGGTCGAGGGACGGGTTCGGGGTCACCGTGACGATGCGGGTGCTGCCGTGCTGCTCGTTCACGCGACGACCACCTCGACGTCGGCGTCGGTGAGCGCCCCGGTCAGGTCCGCCGGCGGCTGCTCGTCGGTGACGAGCGTGTCGATCTCGTCGAGCCGGGCGAAGCGCATGAGCGCCTCGACCCCGTGCTTCGCGGCGTCGGCGAGCACCACGGCCCGGCGGGCGGCGAGGACGTAGGCGCCCTTGACGGCGGCCTCGTACTCGTCGGGGGTGCTCAGGCCGAACCCGGCGGACAACCCGTTCGTGCCGATGAAGGCGATGTCGGGGCGCAGCGCCCCGATCTGCTCGACGGTGGCGGTGCCGACGGCGGCGCTCGTCACGCCGCGCACCCGACCGCCGAGCAGGTGCAGCTCGACGTGCGCGCTGTGCTGCAGCACCGCGGCGATCGGCACCGAGTTCGTGATGACGGTGATCGTCGCGCCGGCCACCTCGGGCTCCCAGCGGGCGAGCTCGGCGGCGACGGCGGCGCTCGTGGTGCCGGCGTCCAGGGCGATCGACCCGGTGAAGGTGGCCGGCACCAGGCGCATCGCGGCCCGGGCGATCGCGGACTTCGCGGTGCCGTGCTGCCCCTCGCGCTCGGCGACGCTCAGCTCGACGACGCTCGAACGTCCGACCGGCACCGCTCCCCCGTGCACCCGACGCAGCACGCCGGCCGACTCGAGCGCGCCGAGGTCGCGGCGGACGGTCTCGGTGGTGACGTCGAAGTGCTCGGCCAGGTCGGCGACGGAGACCCGGCCGGCGTCCTGCAGCGCTGCGGCGATCGCCTCGTGCCGCTCGGTTGCGTACATGCCCGAACTCCTTCGTTCCCGTGGGTTTCGGAAACTGTAAGCCCGAACACCACACAAACGCAACCGCCGCCGCGAGCGACGGAGTACGACGAGGTCGCACGATCTGCCGCTCGAACAGCGCCGACGCAGCACATCGTGCGACCTCGACGCACCGCACGCGGCGAGTCGTGCGACCTCGGCGGCGCCGCGCGGGCCGGGGCACGCGGCCGGGGCGGGTCGCGACGCGGCCGGGCGCGCACGGACGCCCCGCCCTGCTCGTGCAGGACGGGGCGTTCGTCGCGGTGGGTCAGCCCTTCACGGCCCCCGCCGTCATGCCGCTCACCAGCCGGCGCTGCACGATGAGGAAGAAGACCACCACCGGGATCGAGAACAGCACGCTCGCCGCCATGAGCCCGCCGAAGTCCGTCCCCTTGTTCGTCGAGAAGCCGGCGAGCCACACCGGCAGGGTGTACATCCCCTGGTCCTTGAGCATCACGTACGCAATGAGGTAGTCGTTCCACGCCGCGATGAACGCGAACACGCTCGTGGCGATGACCCCGGGCATCACGAGCGGGAACAGCACGCTCCACAGGATCCGGAACGTGCCGGCGCCGTCGACCTTCGCGGCCTCCTCGATCTCGACCGGCACGGAGACGAAGAACCCGCGCATCACCCAGATCGAGAACGGCAGCACGCTCGCGACGTAGGCCAGGATCAGCCCGACGTAGCTGTTGAGCAGCCCGAGGGTCTGGAACGACAGGAACAGCGGGATGAGCAGCGCGCCGGACGGGATCATCTGCACGAACAGGATGGCGACCAGGATCGCGCGTCGTCCGCGGAACCGGAACCGCGAGAGCGCCGCCGACGCCAGGAACCCGACGACGATCGACAGGAGCACGGCCGCCACGACGACGATGGTCGAGTTCCGCAGGTACACGAGGAACCCGTCCTGCGTCAGCGCGCGGGTGAAGTTCTCGAACGTGGGGTGCAGCGGCAGCCAGATCGGGGTCATCGTGGTGACCTCGTCGGCGGGCTTGAACGCGGTGTTCACCATCCAGTAGAGCGGGAACACCCACACCAGGCAGAACAGCACCGCGACCGTGTTCGCGACGATCCGCGGCCTGCGCCGCCGGGTCCGCGGCGGGGCGGGCGTCGGCAGCGCTGCAGGAGCCGGCGTCGGCGCCCCGGCGGTCGGGCGGGACTGCGTCGAGAGGGTCACAGGTCCTCCTCACCGCTGCGGACGAGGCGGCGGATGTAGTAGCTGGTGAGCACGCCGAGGATCACGGTGGAGATGACGGCGATGGCGGCGCCCTGCCCGTAGGCGTTCGAGACGAACGACTGCACGAAGGTCCAGATGCCGAGGGTCAGGGTCGCTTCCTCCGGTCCGCCGCGGGTGAGCAGCCAGATCTGGTTGAAGACGTTGAAGTCCCAGATCACCGACAGGATCGACACGAGCAGCAGCGTCGGCGCGAGCGCCGGCAGGGTGATCGACCGGTACATCGTCCAGGTCGAGGCGCCGTCGAGCGCCCCGGCCTCGTAGTACTCGGGCGCGATCTGCGACTGCGCCGCGTAGAGCGTCAGCGCGACGAAGGGCACGGCCTGCCAGATGACGAGCGTGAGCACGATCGTGTAGGCCTGCGCCGGGTGCGACGCCCAGTTGTCCTGCGTGTGGTCACCGAACACCCGCAGCTGCGTGACGAGCCAGTTGAGCACGCCGTAGAACGGCTGGAACAGCCACTGCCAGACCAGGCTCGACGCCACGTTCGGCATCGCCCACGCGAGCACGAGCACGACGCTCACGATCGTCCGCATGGCCACGCCGAGCCGGGTGAGCAGCTGGGCCACGCCCATCCCGATGACGATCGTGCCGAGCACCATCGCGCCGGTGACGAGCACGGTGCGCAGGATGACCGGCCAGAACGACGCGTCGGTCAGGACGTCGGTGTAGTTCGACGCCCCGGCGAACCCGGCCTGTCCGGTGAAGATGGCCCGCAGCCCGTAGTCCTGGAACGAGATGACGACGAGCCGGACCAGCGGGTAGACCACGAGGGCGAGCAGCAGGACGGCTGCCGGCGCGAGCAGCACGAGCGGTGCCCGCGACGCCACCGGCGACCGGCGACGCGGCCGGGGTCGGGGCTGGGGGCCGTCCGTCCCCCGCCGGCCGGTGGCCGGCCCGGTGTGCACCGGGTCGGCCACCTGCTCCGCAGTGGAGGTCATCGACTACGGCTGCGCGTTCAGCGCGGTCGTGAGGTGCTTCGAGAAGCCCTCGGCTGCCTGCTGCGGCGTCTTCCGTCCGGTCGCGACGTCGGCGAACATCGACTGGAACGACGCGTCGCCCTCGATGGTCGCCCAGCCCGGCGCGCCCGGGGTCGGACGGCTGGTCGAGGCGGCCTCGAAGTACGGCTTGTGCAGCGTGTCCACGTCACCGGCGACCGCGTCGAGCAGCTGGGTCGAGTTCGGCTCCCAGCCGTCCACGCCGAAGACCTGCTCCTGCTGGAACTCCTTCGAGGTCAGGATCTTCAGGTAGTACAGCGCCAGGTCCTGGTTCTGCGACTTCGCGGGGATCCCGAGGTCGGACCCGCCGAGGAACACCGGCTGCGTCTTCCCGGCCGTCTTCGAGGGCATCGGGAAGGTCCCGATCTGGTCGGCGAGGGCGGGCTTGGCCGTCGTCACCGACCCGATCTCCCACGCGGACCCGAGGAACGCCGAGGTGTTCCCCTGGGCGAAGACGTCGCTCTGCGAGGGCTTGTCGGTGTTGATGTCCTGCGTGGACTTCGCGGAGTAGTCGTTCTGGAAGTCCTTCCACGCCGTCAGGCCCTCGACCGCGTCGTCGGAGTCGAGCGTGCCGGTCCACTTGCCGCCGTCGTCCGTGGCGATCTCGCCGCCGGCGTCCCACACCCACTGCAGCCCGCCGTACCAGTACTGACCGGGCATGTAGAACGCGGAGAAGTCACTGCGCGGGTTCGCGGCCTTGACCTTGTCGAGGTCGGCGGTGAGCTCCTCGTAGGTCGTCGGCACCTCGGTGACGCCGGCGTCCTTCCAGACCTTCTTGTTGTAGACGACGGCACGGTTGCCGGCGAAGAGGGGCGCTCCGTAGAGCTTGCCGTCGACGGTCGCCGGCCCCTCGAGCCCGGTGAGCCAGGTCTGCCCGTCCTTCAGCTCGTCGCGGTACGGCGTCAGGTCCTTCAGCCCGCCGGCGGCCGCGTACACCGGCACCTGCGTGTTGCCGAGGTCCACGACGTCCGGAGCGTCGGACTGCGCGAGCGCGGTGGTGAGCTTGGTGGTGATGCCGTCCCACTGCTGGGTCTGGATCGTCACCTTCGCCCCGGTGTCCGCGGTGAACTGCTTCTCGGCGGCCTGCAGGACCTTGTCCGTCAGGTCGCCGTTCATCATCCAGACGGTGATGGTCTTGCCCTTGCCATCGGGTGTGCCGATGGACTTCGTGCCGCCGTCGGAAGCTCCGTTGCTTCCGGCGGAGCACCCGGTGAGGGCGAGCGCGCCTGCGAGGGCGAGCGCACCGAGTGCGGCGAAACGCGTGCGTGTCACGTTGACTCCCTTGGTCCGACCTTTATGAAAGGACGTTGCGTATTGGTCATGAAAGACCCTTCGGAAGCCGTTGTCAACCGTTGGACCGGTCCCTGCGGAGAGCGGTCTCCCGCGTGTTTCCGGGGGATCACGGATGGCGAACAGATGATGACCACCGCTTGACGCGGTGGTCATGACCAGGCATGATCTGCGCCGCACGAGCGTGGCTCTGCAGGCGACGGCCAGGAGGCCCGGCACCGGTCTCGGGACCGGTGCCGGGCCTCCACTGCGCCACCTCCACGGCGTCACCTCCACCGCACCGTGTCAGACGGCCGCCAGGGCGGACGTCGGCGGGATGCGCGCCGCGCGCGCCGCCGGGTAGAGCCCGGAGACCCCGCCGATGACGACCGTCGCGCCGAGGCCGCCGGCCACCGCCCAGGGCGGCAGCGCCACCGGCCACCCCTGCGCGACGGCGAACGCCACCGTCACGCCGACGCCGATCACGACCCCGGCCACCCCGCCGAGGAACGACAGCAGCAGGGACTCCACCAGGAACTGGTCGCGGATCGTCCGCCGACGCGCGCCGAGGGCGCGGCGCACCCCGACCTCGGCGCGACGCTCGAGCACCGTGATCACCATCGTGTTGGCGACGCCGATGCCCCCGACGAGCAGTGCGACGCCGCCGATGCCGACGAGCAGTCCGGTGAACGAGTCGTCGGTGGCGTCCTTCGCGGCGAGCGCGTCCGACGGTCGGGTGACCCCGACGTCCTGCGGCGCACCCGGTCGGACCGCGGCCGCGAGGACGTCACGGGCCGCTTCCACCCGCTCCGGGTCGACGCGCGTGTAGACGGCGGTCGGCGCCCCGTCGAACCCGAGCTGTCCGGCGAGCGCACGCGGCACGAACACGCTGTTGTCGAGTTCCGCGGCGAGCGCGAGCGGCCGGAGGACCCCGACCACCTGCACCCACTGTCCGCCGATCCACACCCGGGTGTCGGCACGGACCCGGTCGATGCCGAGCGCGGCCGCGGCCGCGTCCCCGAGCACGACCTGCGGCGCCGCGGTCCGGGCGTCGTCGATCCACCGCCCGGAGGCGAGCTCGCCACCGAGCACCCCGGGCACGTCGCCCCAGGCGGCGAGCACGGCGATGCCCTTCGTCTCCGGCGCCGGGACGTACCCGTTGCGGTAGACCCCGGCGCCCGGCACCGTGCCGACCGCGGCGGCGGACTCGACGTCGTCCTGCCGGTGCACCGACTCGAGCGCGGTGTCCGGCAGCGGCGGCGTCTCGCCGAACCCCTCGGCCTCGGTGACGGTGAGCACGTTCGTGCCGAGGGCGTCGAGGACCTGGTCGACCTTCGCCTTGCTCGACGACGAGATCCCGACGACCGCGATCATCGCCGCGATGCCGATGGCGATGCCGAGGGCCGACAGCACGACGCGCGCCGGCCGGGTCCGCAGGCCGAACACCCCGAGTCGGAGCAGGTCCGTCGGGCTGACGGTGCCCCGGGCGCTCACCGGTCGCCCCGGATCGCGGCGCCGAGCGCGGCGGCCCCGCCCGCGGTGTCGTCCTGCGAGACGAGACCGTCCCGCATCCGGACCCGGCGGGGCAGCGATGCCGCGAGCTCGAGGTCGTGTGTGATGACGAGCACGGTGGTCCCGCCGTCGTTGAGCTCGCGCAGCAGTCCGAGGACCGCCGTGCCCGAGGCGGTGTCGAGCGCCCCGGTCGGCTCGTCCGCCAACAGGATCGTGGGCTCGCCGACGACGGCCCGGGCGATCGCGACCCGCTGCTTCTCACCGCCGGACAGCTGGTGCGGGCGGTGGTCGACCCGGTGCCCGAGCCCGACCCGGCCGAGCGCCTCGACCGCGCGCCGGTGCCGGTCGCGGCGCGGGACCCCCGCGTAGAGCAGCCCGTCGGCGACGTTCTCGGCGGCGGTCGCCCCGGCCTGCAGGTGGAAGTGCTGGAACACGAAGCCGATGTGCTCGGCCCGCAGGCGCGACAGGGCGTCGTCGGACATCGTGGCGACGTCGTTGCCGGCGATCGTCACGGTGCCGGAGGTCGGCCGGTCGAGTGTGCCGACGATGTTGAGCATGGTCGACTTGCCGGACCCGGACGGCCCGACGACGGCGACGAGTTCCCCGGCCGTGACCTCGAGCGAGACGCCGCGGAGCGCGCCGACGTCGCCGTAGGTCTTCACGACGTCCGCGAGCGACAGGACGACCTCGCGGTCCGGCGCGGTGGTGCCGGTCATCCGGGCACCACCACCCGGTCGCCCGCGGCGACGTCGCCGGTGATCGCCACGCGGCCGCCGGCGGTGAACCCCGGCTCGACGGGCACGCGCTCGGTCGTGCCGTCCCGGCGGACCACGTCGACGGCGTAGTGACCGCCGGAACCGGCGACGAGGGCCGAGACCGGCACGGAGAGCACGCCCCGTTCGGTGGTGCCCTCCGCGTCGACCTGGGCAGAGGCCGCGGCCGGCAGCTTGCGGTCGCCGGGGTCGAAGGACACCGAGACGACGACCTTGGTCCCGCCGTCCTCGTCGGTCTCGGGCTGGACGTCGGCGACCTCGCCGCGCATCGGGGCGCCCGTGCCGTTCACCCGGACGTCCACCCGGGTGCCGACCGCCAGCCGCTCGGCGTCGCGCTGCGACACGGTCGCCGAGACGATGCGCTCCGTGCTCGTGACCTGCAGCACGTCGCCGCCGCCGGTGCCCGCTGCGCCCGCGCCCGCGGCGCCGGTCGGCCGGCCGAGCTCGCCGTCCACCGACGCGACCCGCACGGCCCCGTCGACGAACGCGACGTCGTCGGCGGTCAGGACCCCGGTCACCTCGTGGTCCCGGTCCTCCTGCCACTGCCGCACCGCGGCCTGGGTCCGCGGGCCGAACTCGTCGTCCACGGACACGTCGTAGCCCAGGGCCGCCAGGTTCTCGTTGAGCTGCCGCACGTCGGTGCCGTGCACCCCGCGGGACAGGTCGCGCCACAGCGGCACCGTGCCGTACATCGACCGCACACCGCGCTCGTCCACCGCGTACAGGTCCTCGTCGCGCTCGATGACGTCGCCGGGGCGGGGCAACCACGTGATCGTGCCGGCGGCCGCTGCGGGCACGCCCGTCGGGGCGCCGTAGCCGAGGGTGCCGGCGAAGACCTTCGAGTCGGTCAGGTCGCCCTTCGTGACGGTCGCGGTGGGGCTGCTGGAGGCGTCGTCCGGGGTGGCCGACGCCGACGACGACCCCGGGGCCGGGGCGACGACGGCCCACGTGCCCAGACCGACCCCGACGACGGCGACCAGACAGGCGCCGACGACCAGCGACCGTCGACGCACGGAGCGGCTCACTCGCCGGCCCCGGTCGTGCCGGACCCGAGCGTCTCCTCGTCGCACGCGCGCGCGACCTCGTCGAAGGCAGCCCGGTCGTCCGGCTGGTACGCCTGCCTGCCCGCCTCGTCGTCGGGGTAGTCGGAGAACCCGCCCTCGCGGATGCACGCCGCTGCCTGCTGCTGCTCGGCCGCACCCTCCATCGGCTTCGCCATCTTCCCGTCGCCGGCGCCACCGCCGTCACCGATGCACTCCTTGAGGTCGTTCTGGTACTGCTCCGGGTCGACGCCGTCGGGCGCACCGAACTGCATCGTCTGGCCACCGCTCGAGGGGTCCGCCATGTCGTACCCCTTGCCGCGCATGCACTCGGCGAGCGTCGCGCCCTTGCCGGCCGACCCGGCGGTGTGCCCCGAGGTGGCGCCGGCGGACCCGGTGTCCTCCGCGCTCGAGCACCCGGCGAGCAGTCCGGGCAGCAGGACGACGGCGACGGCTGCGGTGGCGAGGAGGGAACGGGTCCGGCGGGTCTTCGTGGTGGTTGTCGTGTTCATGCCACCAGGACACCGGATCAGCTGTTTCGCCCGGCGTCTCGTCGGGGTTGCACCGGCGAAACACCGACGCGGACGACGAGTCCACCGGCAGCTCGCGCGTCGACGGACAGCGACCACCCGTGCGCCTGCACGACGGACGCCACGATCGACAGTCCGAGACCGCTGTGCCGCCCGGCGGACCGCGCCGACGGGCACCGCCGGAACGGCTCGACCAGGCGGGGCGCCTCGTCCACCGGCACCGCGGGGCCGGAGTTCTCGACGACGATCCCGTCCGACGACGTCGTCACCCGGACGAACCCGCCGGGCTCGTTGTACTCGACGGCGTTGCCGACGAGGTTGCCGAGGAGCTGCCGCAGCAGCGTCGGCTCGGCGTCGACGACCAGGCCGGGAGGCCCGGTGCGGGCCTCGTGGGTCAGCGCGACCCCGGCGTCGGCTGCGTTCCGTGCCGCTCCCACGACCACCTCGGCGGTCACGTCGTCCACGTGGACCACCTGCGTCGTGCCGTCGAGCCCGCGGTCGGCCTCGGCGAGTACCAGCAGCGACTCGACCAGGTGCTCGGTCCGCCGGTTCTGCTCGAGGAGTTCGTCGCGGACGGCCCGGACGTCGTCGCCGCCGACGTCGTCGTGCAACCCGATCTGCACGGCGGCCCGCTGCACCGCGAGCGGGGTCCGGAGCTCGTGCGACGCCTGCGCCACGAACCGCCGCTGGCTCTCGAACGCCGTCTCGAGCCGGTCGAGCAGGTCGTCGACGGTGCGGGACAGCCGCCGGAGTTCGTCATCGGGCCCGACCAGGGCGATCCGCTCGTGCAGGTTCGACGCGGTGATCCGGGTCGCGGTGGCGGTGATCCGGTCGATCGGGCGGAGCATCCGCCGGCTGACGAACCACCCGACACCACCCGCGAGCATCCCCGCGACGACGATCCCCACCGCCGACCACTGCCACTGCAGCGCGTTGGCCTCGGTGACGACGCGCAGGGTCGTCTGCGACGCACCGATCCGCTCGGGGGTGATCGGGACGGCGGACGGGATCCGGGTCGCCGGCCCGCCGTCCCGACCGAGCACGGGGAGCGTCCGGGCGAACGACTGCTGGGACGCCAGGTTCACGAACACCAGCACGGCGGTGGTGAGCACCATCGAGGCCACGGCGAAGGCGAGAGCCGTCCGGACGCGGATGGTGAGCGTCCGCATCACAGGGCGTACCCCTCCCCCGGCACCGTCCGGATCGGGTCCGGGTCGCCGAGCTTCCGCCGGAGCTTCGACATCGTCACCCGGACGGCGGCGGTGAACGGGTCGACGTTCACGTCCCAGACCTTCTCGAGCAGTTCCTCGGCCGAGACGATCCGGCCGTCCGCACGCAGCAGGGTCTCGAGCACGCCGAGCTCCTTCGCGGTGAGGTCGAGCGGGCGACCGTCACGCGTCGCCATCCGTCGGTTCGTGTCGAGGAGCAGGCCGGCACGTTCGAGCACCGGCGCGACGGGCGCGACGCTCCGGCGGCCGAGCGCCCGGACCCGCGCGACGAGCTCCGGGTACTCGAACGGCTTCGTCAGGTAGTCGTCGGCGCCGAGTTCGAGGCCGTTCACCCGGTCGGTCAGGGTCGTCGCCGCGGTGAGCATGAGGATCCGGGTCAGACTCCCCCGGGCCGCCAGCCGCCGGGCGACCTCGTCGCCGTGCATGCCCGGCAGGTCGCGGTCGAGCACGACGACGTCGTAGTCGTTGACCGCCAGGAGCTCGTCGGCGTGGTCGCCGCGGTGGGCGACGTCGACCGCCATGCCCTGCCGGGTCAACCCCGTCGCGACGAGGTCGGCGAGGGCTTGCTCATCATCCACCACGAGTACACGCACTGATGTATTGCAGGTGATGTTCCTACGAGGGAACTGGGAGCACGGTGACGACACCGGTCCGCTCGTCCACCCGGACCACGAAGGTGGCGGCCGTCGGCAGTGGGACGGTCAGGAGCGGCAGGGCGTGGGTGCTGACGAGGTCCATGCTCCGACCATGGCGGCCGGAGGGTTTCCTCGGTGTTGCGCGTGCGGCTCAGGCGTCGAACGGCACCTCGCCGTGGTCGCTCACGCCGGCACGCTGTCGGTACGCCAGGTGCCCACCGAGGTACCCACCCACGCCGACCACCGCCAGCGCCGCGAAGCCGAACGCCTTGGCGGCACCGTGGTTCCCGTGCTTCCGCTGCCACCACGACACCCCGTACAGCGAGATGCCGACCCAGTTCACCGCCTGGTGCACCCACCCCGTGCGCAGCTGCTCACGGTCGAGCTCGGACCAGTCCACGTAGCCGGCGAGCGATGCGCTGCCGGACGACACCAGCCCGACGCCGACCAGGGTCTTCGCGGCCTTCGCGTTGCCCTTCCCGCCGATCAGGTCGAGCACCGCGGCGGAGATCCAGGCGCCGAGCGGCACCTGGACCATGAGGGGGTGCACGGGGTGGCCGAACGGCACGCCGTGCAGGAGCCGGCGGAGTCCTCGCGGCTTCGCGAGGGCGTTCACGACGGCACGGTCGATGTCGACGGCCTTGTCGAGCACGCTCGCGTGCTCGACGGCGTCGGTGAGGCGGCGGAACGCGCGGATCTCAGGCATGCCCTGCAGCCAACCCGGGAGGCCCGGTGCCGGGTCCCAGGAACCGGCCCCGGGCCTCCTGTCGGTCACCCCATCCACCCCGGAACCAGGTTCCGGACACAGCGCCACGTCGTTCCGCGGTGTCGTGTCCGGAACCTGGTTCCGCGCGTCCGTCGGCTACTCCTCGACGATCTCCGCCAGCTCGAAGGGCTCGACCGTCAGCCCGTCGCCGTCCGCGGCGACGTCCACCCGCACGGTGTCGCCGTCACGGACGTCACCGGACAGGATCGCCCGCGCCAGCCTGTCGTCGATCTGCCGCTGCATGAGCCGGCGGAGCGGCCGCGCGCCGTAGAGCGGGTCGTACCCGCGCTCGGCGAGCCAGCTGCGTGCCTGCGGCGTCACGGCGAGTTCGAGCCGTCGGTCGGTCAGGCGTCGGGCCAGCCGGTCGACGTAGAGCGAGACGATCTGCCCGAGGTCCTCGGCCGACAGCGCCTGGAACACCACGATGTCGTCGAGCCGGTTGATGAACTCCGGGCGGAACGCCTGCTGCACGAGCTCGCGCACGGCCGTCTCGCGCTGCTCGTCGGTCAGCGTCAGGTCGGTCATGAACTGCGAGCCGAGGTTCGACGTCAGCACCAGGATGGTGTTCCGGAAGTCGACCGTCCGGCCCTGACCGTCGGTGAGCCGCCCGTCGTCGAGCACCTGGAGCAGCACGTCGAACACCTCGGGGTGCGCCTTCTCGATCTCGTCGAGCAGGATCACCGAGTACGGGCGGCGGCGGACCGCCTCGGTCAGCTGCCCACCGGCCTCGTACCCGACGTACCCGGGCGGGGCGCCGATGAGCCGCGCGACGGAGTGCTTCTCGCCGTACTCGCTCATGTCGATGCGGACGAGGGCCTTCTCGTCGTCGAACAGGAACTCGGCGAGCGCCTTCGCCAGCTCGGTCTTGCCGACACCGGTGGGCCCGAGGAACAGGAAGGACCCCGTCGGCCGGTCCGGGTCGGAGATGCCGGCGCGGGTGCGGCGGACGGCCTCGGACACGGTGGTCACCGCAGTGCGCTGCCCGATGATCCGCCGGCCGAGCTCGCTCTCCAGGTGCAGGAGCTTCTCGGTCTCGCCCTGCAGCAGTCGACCGAGCGGGATGCCCGTCCACTGCGCGATGACGGCGGCGATGTCCTCGTCGGTGACGCTGTCGTTCACCATGCGGTCGGTGCTGCCTGCCCGCTCCGCGGCGGCGAGCTCGGCCTCGATGCGGGGCTTCTCGCCGTACTCCAGGCGCGAGACGAGCTCGTAGTCGGCCTCGCGCTGCGCCCGCTGCGACCGCATGTTCAGGTCGTCGAGCTGCTGCTTCAGTTCACCGATGCGGTTCAGGCTCGCGCGCTCCGCCTGCCAGCGCTGCTCGAGTTCGCCGAGGCGTTGCTCGCGCGTGTGCAGCTCGTTCCGCAGGGTCTCGAGCCGCGCCTTCGAGGCGTCGTCCTTCTCCTGCTTCAGCGCGAACTCCTCGACGCGGAGCCGGTCGACGTTGCGCTTCAGCTCGTCGATCTCGACCGGGCTCGAGTCGATCTCCATGCGGAGCCGGCTCGCGGCCTCGTCGATGAGGTCGATGGCCTTGTCGGGCAGCTGCCGGCCGGAGATGTACCGGTTCGACAGGCTCGCCGCGGCGACGAGCGCGGAGTCGTTGATCGTGACCTTGTGGTGCGCCTCGTAGCGCTCCTTGAGCCCGCGCAGGATCGCCACGGCGTCCTCGACGCTCGGCTCACCCACGTAGACCTGCTGGAAGCGGCGCTCGAGTGCGGCGTCCTTCTCGATGTACTCGCGGTACTCGTCGAGGGTGGTCGCCCCGATGAGTCGGAGCTCCCCGCGGGCGAGCATCGGCTTGAGCATGTTCGAGGCCGCGACGGACCCCTCGCCCCCACCGGCACCCATCAAGGTGTGCAGCTCGTCGATGAAGGTGATGACCTGGCCGTCGGAGTCGTTGATCTCCTTGAGCACGGCCTTGAGCCGCTCCTCGAACTCACCGCGGTACTTGGCGCCGGCGATGAGGGCGGAGATGTCGAGGGAGACGAGCCGCTTGTCCTTGAGGGAGTCGGCGACGTCGCCGGCGACGATGCGCTGCGCGAGCCCCTCGACGACGGCGGTCTTGCCGACGCCGGGCTCGCCGATGAGCACGGGGTTGTTCTTCGTGCGGCGGGTCAGCACCTGGCTGACGCGTCGGATCTCGGAGTCGCGTCCGATCACCGGGTCGAGCTTGCCGCTGCGGGCGATCGCCGTGAGGTCGACGCCGTACTGCTCGAGGGCGGTCTTCTGTCGCTCTTGCGAGTCAGGAGCACCCTGGAGGTTCGCCATGCGTTCCGTCCTTTCGTTGCGGTGGTCTCGTACTTGAGTCTACTGCACTCAACTTAGGACCGTGCGGGTTCATTCCGGATCCCGACGGCGCTGACGAGCGCGCCGGCCAGCAGCAGCAGCGCCATCACCACCATGGCCCGGTGCAGCCCCTCGACGCCCACCTCGCCGCCGAGCACGACACCCGCCAGCGCCACCGTGACGAGCCCGGCGATCCGCGCGACGGCGTTGTTCACCGCGGAACCGGCGCCGGCCTCGGTCTGCGGGACCGAGCCGAGCACGGCGCTCGTGAGCGGGGTGACCATGAGCGCGATGCCCGCGCCGACGAGCACCAGCCCCGGGAGCACCGACCACCAGTACCCGGCCGGGTCCTCGCCCGTGAACAGGAGCAGGAGCGCCCCGACGGCGCCGACGGCGGGTCCAGCGGCCATGAACCACCGCGGCCCCCACCGGCCGGCCAGCGAGCCGACCGTCGTCGAGAGCAGCAGGAGCATCACCGTCGGCGGCAACGTCGCGAGGCCGGCGACCCAGGCAGGGAAGCCCCAGACCTCCTGCAGGAACAGTGTGACGACGAAGAACACCATGCCGAGCGCGCCGTAGATCGACAGCGTCGCGAGGTTGCCGACCGTGAAGTTCCGCGCCCGGAACAACGCGAGCGGCACCAGCGGCGCCCCGGACGTGCGCGTCACCCGGAGCTCCCACGGCACGAAGGCCACGAGCGCCGCGGCCCCGAGCACGAGCGCGGCGACCACGACCGGCGCGCCCCACCCGAGCCGCTCCTGCTCGATCAACCCGAGCACCACGCCGCCGACCCCCACCACGGCGAGCACCGCACCGACCACGTCGATCCGCGGGCGGGTGGCGGGGTGCACGTCGCCCGTGATGCGCAGCACGAGCACGATCGTCACCGCGATCGGCACCGCCGTCAGCACGAAGATCCACCGCCAGCCGATGCTGTCCACCACGAGCCCGCCGACGACCGGCCCGAGGATCGACGCCGCGCTCGACCACGCCGTCCACGTGCCGATCGCCCTCGCCTGGGCCGCCCCGCGGAACGCCGCCACGATGAGGGCGAGCGCACTCGGCGTGACGAGCGCACCCCCGACGCCCTGCAGCGCCCGGGCGACGATGAGCACCGCGCCGGACGGGGCCACCGCGCACAGCACCGACGCGACCCCGAACACCACCAGCCCCCACGTGATGATCCGCACCCGGCCGAACACGTCCGACAGCGACCCCGCGACCAGGATGAGCGACCCGAGTGTCACGAGGTAGGCGTCGACCGTCCACTGCTGCACGACCAGGCCGCCACCGAGCTCGGACCGGATGGCGGGCAGTGCCACGTTCACCACGCTCGAGTCGAGCCCCACCACGAACGAGGACAGGACCGCCACCACGAGCACGGTGCGTCGGTCGTCCCGGAGCGGCGCGACGGCGGCGTGCGGTGCGGAGGTCATGTGCTCATCCTCCGCCACCCCGGCCGATCAGGCGGCCGGTCGGACGGCTTCGCGGGCGAGAACGGTCGCCTCGAGGGCCCGGACCCGCCGTACGCGACCCCGGACACGCCGAAGCCCCCGCGACCGGAGGGTCACGGGGGCTGCCGACAGGACGGGGCTGGGTGTCCTAGATCTGGGAGGAGTTGCGCGACTCCGGGGTGGGCTGCACCGTCGGCGCCGGGTTCACGACCGGCTGGGCGACGGGAGCGGCGGGGTCGGCGACCGTGTTCTGGACGCCGGCATCGGTGCCCTTGGCCCGCTTGTCATCGGTCTCCATCTCCTTCTTGAAGATGTTGATCGACTGGCCGAGGCCCTTGGCGAGCGCCGGGAGCTTCGTCGCACCGAAGAGCAGGATGACGATCCCGAGGATGACCAGCAGGTGAATGCCGGTGAGACCTTGCCACATGTTGACTCCTTGGTTCTGGACCTGATCGCCGTCTCGCGCGTCATCGTCGACACGTGCAGCGGAAGTCCGTCGTCCTCCCATCGTAACGCGCGCTCCCCGGGATGCCCAGGCCGAGCCGGAACGGACACCGTTCGCACAGGGAAGTCGCACGGCCACGGCAGCCGCGGGCGACCGCTCAGTAGGCCCCGTGCGAGCGGAGCACCGACGGGATCGTCCGCGCGAGGATCACCAGGTCGTGCAGGAACGACCAGTTCTCGACGTAGTGCAGGTCGAGGCGGACGCCCTCGGCCCAGTCCAGATCGGACCGACCGCTCACCTGCCAGAGCCCGGTGATCCCCGGGGTGACGAGCAGGCGGCGGTCCGCGAAGTCCTCGTACAGGGCGACCTCGCGCGGGAGCGCCGGCCGCGGCCCGACCAGGCTCATCGAGCCGGTCAGCACGTTCCAGAGCTGGGGCAGCTCGTCGAGCGAGGTCCGCCTCAGGAAGGCACCGACGCGGGTCACCCGGGGGTCGTCCTTCATCTTGAAGAGCGGCCCGGCACCCTCGTTCTCGGACTGCAGCGCGGCCATCCGGGCCTCGGCGTCGACACACATCGTGCGGAACTTCAGGATCGAGAAGGCTGCCCCGCCCCGGCCGACGCGCACCTGGCGGAAGAAGACCGGCCCGCCGTCGTCGAGGCGCACGGCGAGGGCGACGACCCCGAGCAGGGGCGCCAGCAGGAGCAGTCCGACGCCGGCCCCGACGACGTCGAGCAGACGTTTGCCCGCCCGACGCCGGTAGTCCGGGGTCTCGATGTGCATGAGCGGCAGGCCGTCGACGGGGCGCTCGTGCACCCGTCCGGCCGCGATGTCGGCGAGGGGCGAGGACACGACGAGCTCGACGCCGTGCTCCTCGAGCTGCCAGCCCAGGCGGCGCAGACGGGCGTGCCCACCCCGCACCGCACCCGCCACGACGACCGCCGAGACGCCCTGCTCCTGCGCGAGCGGGAGCACGTCCTCGATCCCGCCGACGACCCGGGCTCGCGCGGCCCCGAGGTCGATCTCGGCGCCCGCGGCCTCGCAGTCGGTGACGACGGCCCGGACGCGGTAGCCGGCACTCGGCGTCGCGGCGATGCGGGAACCGACGTAGCGGACGTCCTCGGCGTCGCCGACGAGCAGGACGTCCTGCAGGCGCTCGCCCCGGGAACGGGAGCGCGCGAGCACGGTCCGGACGGCCTTCCGACCGAGCACCAGGAACGCGAGCCCGAGCGGGAACGCGATCGCGACGTAGCCACGGGCGAGGTCGAGCTGTGCCGCGTACGCCACCACCGCCACCCCGGCGACGGCCACCAGGCTCGCGGTGACGAGCCGGCGGTACTCGTCGCCGCCGATGCCCGCGATGCGCGGGTCACGGGTGCGGAACACCGACAGCAGGACCATCCAGACGACCACGATGGCCGGTGCGACGGCGAACTCGAGCCAGCCGGACCGGGGGCGGACCGCTGTGAGCTCCCAGGGGAACCGGGCGACGTGCGCCACCGCGAACGCGGCGAGCAGCAGCCCGAGGTCGAGCAGGGCGACGGCCGGCACGTACCCGTGGCGGGCGCCCGCGGGGGCGACCGGACGGTGCGCGTGCGGCGTCGTGTGCGCCCGCGTTCGCGGTCGAACCGGACGGGAGCGTTCGGTGCCCGTCAGATCGGTGTCGGCCGGGTCGGTACCGGTCAGGTCGCTGCCGATCGGGCCGGCGCCGGTCGGCGCGGACGCGACCGGGACGGCAGCGGTGGGTGGACGCATCGCGAGGGACATGGTGGGACCTCCTGTCGAGCGGACGACCGGGGAGGTCGACCGGACGCCGGGTCGGTCGGGTCACGACGGCGAGCGGCGCACCGTCCAATGTATCACCGTGTTGTTCTGAATATCACCGGACGGACAGCACCTGGTCGAGGCTCCACAGGACCGGGGCCGCACGGAGGGCCGGGACGTCGGCCTCGGAGACACCGGTCAACCGGAACACGACGCGCTCCCCCGGCAGCAGGGTCATGAACCCCCGGTCCACCGTCCCGGCACCGGCGACCCGGTCCGGCTGCACGAGCAGGTCGCGGACGAGCGAGTCGGCCTCGACGGTCAGGTCCAGGCCGCCGTCGACGGGGGTGAACGACGTCCGGTAGCGCGCCGGCTCCCACCGCAGGTCGGCGTCGGGTGCCGACGTCCACACCGCTCGGCGCCAGTCCATGTCCGCGACGACGAGCTCGTTCGCGGGGTCGTCGACCACCCCGACCGACTCGGGCAGCGCCACCACCGCGACGCCGGCCGACGACAGGCGGACCGGCAGCTCAACCTCGGCGAGGATCGCACCCGCCGTCGTGACCCGGCGCACCCGGACGACGCTGTCCAGCCCGCGCCGGGCGGAGCGCACGGCGATCTCGACGGGCGACGACCCGAACGCGCCGGGCGAGACACCGAGCGAGAGCGTGTCCGCCAGCTCGCCCGTCTCGTCGACCGGAGCCGACGGCGCCGGGTGGTCCGCGCCTCCTGTCCGGTCCTCGTCCGGGGTGACCGACGCCGGCGGCCGCGCTCCCGACGCCTCCGGCGACCCGGCGGTCGCGACGGACACGCGGGACACCGGACGGATCGTCAGCAGGACGTCGTCGTACAGCCGTCGCAGCTCGTGCGCGAGCGGCTTCAGCCGCCCCGCCGAGTCGATCGCCGACCACGAGGACACCGGCCACAGGTCGTTCAGCTGCCACACCACGACACCCGCGTTGCGGGGCCAGTGCGTGCGCCAGTGCTCGACGCCGGTCGCGATCGCCCGGGTCTGCTGCAGCTGGGTCAGGTAGTGCCAGGCGTCGAAGTGCGCCGGGTCGACCGCACCGAACCGCGGTGCGATGCCGCTGGCGAGCTTCGCCATGCCGCCCTCGGCCTTCTGGTGGTGCACGACGCCGGGTGAGTCGACGCGCATCGGCTCGTCGACCACGGCGTCGCGCAGGGTCCGCCAGGCCGGCGGCGCCTGCCAGCCGAACTCGGACACGAAGCGCGGCACCGACTCGCGGTACGCCGTGTCGGGCAGCCGGTTCCAGGCGTCCCACGAGTGGTGCGTCTCGTGGTCGACGTCGTTCGCGGGGAGCGACTCCGAGCCGGACCACGGCGATGCCACCGTGTAGAAGCGCGACGGGTCGACCGCGTCGACGATCGTCGGCAACAGGTCGAGGTAGTAGTCGAGGCCCCAGCCGCGCCCGTCGAGCGAGGACTCCCAGTCCCCGACGTCGTGCAGCCAGATGTTCTCGTTGTTGCCGTTCCACACCACGAGCGAGGGGTGCCGCGACAGCCGGGCGACGTTGTCCCGGGCCTCGGCGATGACCTCGCTGCGGATCGGCTCGACCTCGGGGTAGGCGGCGCACGCGAAGGGGAAGTCCTGCCAGACGAGCAGCCCGAGCTCGTCGCAGACCTCGTAGAACTCCCGGGACTCGTAGACCCCGCCGCCCCAGACACGCACCAGGTTCGTGCCGAGCGACGCCGCCGCCGTCAACCGGGCCTCGAGCCGCGACCGGTCGACGCGCGAGATGATCACGTCGTCCGGGATCCAGTTCACGCCCCGCACGTCGACGAGGGTCCCGTTGACGTGCACGGCGAACGGGCGGCCGATGCGGTCGACCTGGGTCTCGATGCGCGTCGACCGGAACCCGGTGCGGAACGTGTCGCGGTCGAGCACCTCGCCGTCGACGGTCTGCAGCTCGACGACGACGTCGTACAGCGACGGGGTGCCGTACCCGCGCGGCCACCAGCGCCGCGCATCGGGCACCCGCACCGTCACGACGGTCTCGTCGTCCTTCGCGGTGAGCTGGGCGCGGGAGCGCTGCCGGGTGGTGGTGCCCTCCTCGGTCTCGCCGCTGACCGTCACGACGAGCACGAGGTCGTCGTCCTCGCCGTCCTGGTCCAGGTCGGCGGTGCTCTCGCCGAACACGGACGGTCCGGACCGCTCGACCGTGATGTGCGTGTCGAGCACGCCCTCGCCGGCCTCGACGTCGACGAGCGGCCGCACCTCGCGCAGCCGGGCGGTGGACCACCGCTCGATCGCGACCGGCCGCCACGGACCGCTGGTCACCGCGGTGAGGCCCCAGTCCCAGCCGAAGTTCGACGCCGACTTGCGGACGTACGGGAACGGCTCGTCGTACGGGCCCGGCATGCTGCCGGCCTTCGCGGCGACCCGGCCGGCCTCGCGGTAGGGCGACTCGAACAGGATCTCGAGGTCCTTCGCGGTCGCGTCGCCCGACCCGCTCTGCACGCGGGCGTCGAACCGGTACCGGCGGTGCATGTTGCGGGTGGTGCCCACGACGACGCCGTCCAGGCTGAGCTCGGCCACCGTGTCGAGCCCGTCGCAGACCAGGTCGACGCGCTCGTACCCGCGCGGGTCGACGTCGACCGTGCGGCGGTACGCCCAGTCGGCGCGGCCCACCCACTTCGCGGGCTGCTCGTTCAGGTGGAACGTCGGGTCGGGCAGCAGCCCCTCGCGCTCCAGGTCGGTGTGCACCTGCCCCGGCACCGTCGCCGGGATGGTGCGGTCCGCGATGCCGGCCGGCGCGCCGGCGGGCACGGTGTCCCCCGCGATCGTCACGGTCCAGTCGTCGCGGAGTTCCTCGCGTTCGAGGGTCATGCGGGTCCTTCTCTGGGTGCACGGGATGTCCGTCCACCTCGGTCGGGACGCCGGCCGGCGGCCCGCCCCGCGGCCGTTCGGGCGGCCAGGAGGCGCGGCACCGGTTGCCCGGGCGTCGTCGCGTCGCGCGCGCGGGCGGGTTGCGCTCGCGCGGAGGGTGCTCGGCGATGCTAGTACGCCCGAGCCACCAGCGACCTCCGTGGTGACACGGTCGGTGTCGTGCGGCAGGGTGGGGAGGTGATCACCGTCGACCTCGCCCGAGCCCTCCGAGACGCCGGCCTGCGCTGGCACCCCGACACCGGGGACCGGTTCGTCATCGACAAGCCCGAGGCCGACGGCGACGTCTACACGGTGTCCGAGATGACCGTCGAGCGGCACGACTCCCCGACGGGCACCATCCTCGGCTTCAACGGCACGACCGAGTGGGCGCTCGACTCCGTCACCGCGGACGAGTCGCTCTGGCTCCCGCGCGAGGACCAACTGCGCGAGCTGCTCGGCCCGTCCTTCGTCGGGCTCACCCGGGTGCAGCTCGGCGACCGCGTCGTGCACACCGTGACCGCGACGATCGGCGGCGTCGACCGGAGCTTCGCGTCGGAGGACCCCGCGGTCGCGTACGGGCAGGCGCTGCAGGCGTACATCCGCGCGGCGCTCGACTGACCGACGCGCCGCACCTGGACGTTCCTGGAACAACCGCTGACCGCCGTTTGGTTGCATGACACCATGACCGTTCCGAACATCACCCTGAACGACGGCAAGACCATCCCGCAGCTCGGCTTCGGCGTCTTCCAGATCGACCCCTCCGAGACGAAGGCCGCGACCCTCGCCGCACTCGAGGTCGGCTACCGCCACATCGACACCGCCGAGATGTACGGCAACGAGAAGGAGGTCGGCGAGGCGATCGCCGAGTCCGGCATCGACCGCTCGGAGATCTTCGTCACCTCGAAGCTCAACAACGGCTTCCACGCGCCCGAGGCCGCGCTGGAGAACGGCAAGAAGTCGGCGGAGCTGCTCGGCGGCTACACCGACCTGTTCCTCATCCACTGGCCGCTGCCCACCGTCTCGGACTTCGTGCCGACCTGGAAGGCCCTCGAGGAGCTCTACCACGCCGGCACCTCCCGCTCGATCGGCGTGAGCAACTTCCAGGCGCACCACCTGCACCGCCTGCGCGCCGAGACCGACGTGCCGCCGGCCGTCAACCAGATCGAGGTGCACCCGTACCTGACGCAGGACGAGCTCCGTGCCGTGGACACCGAGCTCGGCATCGCGACCGAGGCCTGGTCGCCGATCGCGCAGGGCCTCGTGCTCGACGACGAGACCATCACGCGCATCGCCGGCGCCGTCGGCAAGTCCCCGGCGCAGGTCGTCCTCCGCTGGCACATCCAGCGCGGCGACATCGTCTTCCCGAAGTCGGTCACCCGCGCCCGCGTCGAGGAGAACTTCGCGATCTTCGACTTCGAGCTCTCCGACGAGGACATGACGGACATCACCGGCCTCGACAAGGGCCACCGCACCGGCCCGGACCCCGACACGTTCGACTACGTGCCGGCCTGATCGGTCCGGACCACCACGCACGGAGCCGCCCGGGACCCCCGGGCGGCTCCGCCCGTTCCGGGCGGATACGCTCACAACCAGAGGGGTGGAGATGACGGTGAGTCGTGCGCGCGACGACGGCTGGACACCGGAGTTCGGTGCCGCCTACCGCACCGTGCTCGGCGCGATCCGAGACGGCTCGCTCGAGCGCGACACCGACCACGACGAGCTCGCCCTGTCCGGACGGTTCGACGTCGACCCCGCCGTGTTGCACGGCGCACTCGAACGCCTGGCCGACATCGGACTCGTGGAGTTCGTCGCCGACGCGGCGGTCCGATTCGGCTCACTGTCCGTCCCTGCCTGGGTCGACAACGGCTGGCTCCTGGTCGGGTTGGTGGAAGGCGTGATGCGATCTGCGCTGCCGGTACTCACCGAGACGGACGTCGCGGCGCACACCGCCGTCGCCGAGGCTCTGCGTCGAGCCGCCGCCCTCCGCACGCCCGACCTGGACCCGGCCTTCTGGGCCTCCCTGCAGTTCTGGATCGAGCGCACCCCGAACCGGGTCCTCGCACGCCTGACGTCCCGGGCGATGGAGCGCGTGCGCTTCGGGTTGGAACCGTCGGTGCGCTTCGAAACGACCGACGTCGAAGCTTGGGTCGCGACGTCGCAACAAGCTGTCCGCTACCGCGTTCCTGCTTCGACCGAGCGCGCTGCGCACGTCCTCGCTCGGTTGTGGGACGCGCACCTGCGCGGGTCGGCCGGACGCTTCGACCGATTCCCCGACGCCCTCGTGGCCGAGACGTCATCGGCCGAGGACGCGCCGTTCTGGGCCACGTGGCGCCCGGACGACCTGTGGTGGGATCTGCTCGCCATGGTGCGCGACGGCACGCTCCGGCGCGAGCACACCTACCGCGCTCGAGAGATCGCCGCACGCCTGCGGCAGCCGGTGCGGACCCTCATGCCGCTGTTCCGGCGGCTCGAACTCATGGGCCTCGTGGACACGCGGGCGGACGACCCCGAGGGGATCCGTGTCACCCGGCCGGACGTGCAGCACTGGATCGACTCACTCCAACTCGCCTCGACGCTCGCCGAGATGTGCGCCCGGTGGGCGGTCCCGGTGCTCTCCGACCAGGGTCGAGCCGAGCTGCACGCGGTGACCGCCGCAGCCCGACGCCAGGCGCGGATCCGCGACTACGCGTACACGCTCACGATGGTCGACCTCTCGCGGGTACTCGGGGCGCACACCCCGAACCCGTGGATCGCGGGGAACCTCCGCCTGGCGATCAGTCGGCTGGCGTTCGTGTTCGACGAGGCGCCGCCGCTCCGGCAGTGGGACATCGACGACGTCTTCGCGTTGCTCGACCAGGCGATCGACGCCGGTGACGCGGCGCTCGCCACCGAGGCGATGCACGCGCAGAACGTGCTCTTCGACGCGCACATCGCCGACGTCGTCGAACGGTTCGGTCGCCGCACGAGCTGAGCCGCACGGCGCGCGTCCGCGCCGTGCGGCCCAGGCCGGTCAGACCTCCGTGCCGACGTCTCGCCGACGTCGACGGACGACCAGCAGCACGGCGCCGGACGCCGCGAGTCCGCCTCCGATGAGGGCAACGGCCACGACGCCATCGGACCCGGTCCAGGCCAGCCGGGACGTGCCGCTGCCGGCGGACCCACCGGCGCGTGGTCCACCGGACGCGGACGCGGCCCCCGGAGATCGACCTGGATCACCGGGTTCGCCGAGACCGACGCCCGGCGTCTCGGACGGTCCCGGCGTGGGTTCCTCCGTCGGACCCGGCGTCGGGTCGGGCGTCGGACCAGGCCCCGGCGTCGGGTCCGGGTCCGGGTCCGGGGTCGGTTCGACCTCCACGCGGATCGTCGCCGACGCCACCTGCCCGGCGTCCGAGGTGACCTCGTACCGGACCGGCTTCGCCACCCCGCTGAACCCGTCCTCCGGTGTGAAGGTGATGCGCCCCTGGTCGTCGGCCACGTAGGTGCCCTCGCCGGGGACCCGCAGCTGCTTGCCGTCCGCGGAGAGCTCGGCCCCGTCGATCCCGTCCGCGGTCAGCCGCAGCGACCCGAGGTCGGCGCCGCTGCCGTCGAGCGCGTCGTTCCCGACCACGTCCACGACCACCGGTTCGCCCTGCGCGCCGGACGCCGTGTCGTCGGACGCGACGGCCTCGGGCAGCAGGACGTCGAACCCGATCGTGTCGGTGTCGTTCGTCAGGTCGACGTCGCTCACCGAGCCGTCCCGCGCGACGGCGGACAGTCCCTCGTCGAAGCGGTCCGCCGTGAAGTCCGTGACGGTCTCCGCGGTGGTCGTGTAGGTACCGCTCCGGGTCGTCGCCGGCACGGTGCCGCGACCGACCAGGGTGATCTCGCCACCCGGCGGAGCCGTCCAGTCGGTCCCGACCGCACCGCTCCCCCGGTCGTCGCCGCACGTCGCGCCACCGCTGGCCTCGCACGTCCAGCTGACCTCGGTCAGCGGCAGGTCGTCCGTCAGCGCGACGGTCCGGGCGACGGCGTCCGGCGGGCCGCCGATCGTCGCCGGCCCGTCGTTGACCGAGCGCACGCGGAACGTCACGTCGCTCCCGGCCGCGACCGGTCCGTCGGTGTCCACAGACGCCGTCGTCACCACGTCCGTCGGCTGCGTGGCCCGCACGTTCCGGAGCTCGTGGAACTCCGACCGTCCGCCGGTCGAGGCGCTGAACCCGAAGCGCATCCGGTCCGGCAGCGCCGTCGCCGGCAGGTCGGTCGAGATGACGTGCCGCAGCTCGGCCGGCTCCGAGCCGACCGCCGTGGCGTCGGACATCGAGACGATCGCGGTGATGCCCCCGGCGTCCCGCGGCACGACGTCGACCTGCACGTGGCGGTAGGTCGCCGTGGCGGCGTCGGCTCCGCGGTCCTCGAGGAACCCGAGTCCTCGGTCACCGGTCGTCGCGAGCACCGGGTAGCACTGGGCCTCTGCACCCCGGACCGTCACGGCGTTCGGGACGGACTCCGGCACCGCGAAGTTGCCGAAGCGGTCGAACCCGACCCCGACGACCCCGCCGTCGAGCCCGGCCGAGCACGCGGCACGACCGTCGTAGTACCCGAGCCCGCCGCCGACCGGGCCGATCGACTCGAGCGGCACCGCGGCGTCCTGCAGGAAGAACCCGATGCCGTCGGCGTACCCGGTGTCGGTCGGGCTGTACATCCGCTGGTCGAACTCGACCGTCAGACCGTGGCTCGAGTCGTACGGCACCTCGTTGTACACGGCCGAGCGGGAGTACTTCGCGTTGTCGGTCATCCGCAGCCACTTGCCCGCGGCGCCGTGGTCGACGACGGCGGCCTGGGCGTCGTCCGTCGCGATGCGGGTCCAGCCCGCGGGCATCGCGGTGCCGACCGGCAGGTCGGCGAAGGGGTCGCGGATCGGGAACGGCTCGACGGCGTGCGCCGGGCCGGGCTCGGCCACGACACCCACCCCGGCGACGAGCGCGCCGAGGGCGAGCGCCGGCACGAGGGCGACGGCCCTCGCGGTGCGGCGTGGTGATCGGTTCATGGGAGTCCTCTCTGACGTGCGAGAGACGACTGTGCAGGACCGTTCACCGACCCACAAGTATTATCTGCGTGATATGCCGGATCCGGTATCGGGGTCGATCACGTGGAGCTCGCGACCGACGCCGTGACCGTGAACTTCGGCGTCCGGACGACCTGCCTCGTCGGCCCGACGAGCCGCTCGAGCACCGGCCGGTAGCGCAGGTGCGAGTTCCACACGCACCACAGTTCGCCGCCGGTCTGGAGGATCGTGGCCGCGTTCCGGAACATCGCTGCGGCCGCGTCGGTGGTCACCGTGGTGTCCGCGTGGAACGGCGGGTTGCAGAGCACGAGCTGCGCCGAGCCCGCTGCGATCTCGTCGCCGGCGTCGGTCCGTACCACCGTCACCCGGTCCGCGACGCCGTTCGCCTCGGCGGTCGCCCGCGTCGAGTCCACCGCGATCCGCGAGACGTCGGTCGCGACGACCCGCACCGTCGGTCGACGACGCGCGACTGCCGCGGCGATCACCCCGTTGCCGCTCCCGAGGTCGACGACGGTGCGAGCTGTGGGCACCGCGTCGTCGAGCACGTCGAGCAGCACCCGGGTGCCCTGGTCGAGCGAGGTCCCCGCGAACACCCCGCCGTGCGCGACGAGCGTCATGCCGAGGTCGTCCACGTGCACGGACCGCGGCCAGGGGTCGGTGACCGCGGCGCGGTTCGCCTGCGCGCGCAGCGGGTCCTGCGCGATGAGCAGCCGCGACTTCCCGCGCCCGCGCGACGCCGTGACCTCGCCGAACGACCGCCGCAGCACGTCGTTCTGCGACACGTGCATGTACTTCACGTTGCCGCCGCAGAGCAGCACGACGTCGGGAGCCGCGAACCGTGCGACGGCCCGCGCGATCTCGTCGAGCCGGTCGTGCGACTTCGACAACCGGAGCACCACGAGCCGGACGTCGCGGAAGGCGTCCTCGAGCGTCGCCGGGTGGTGGAACCCGCGCAGCCCGAACGTGCCGGCGTTGGCCTCGAGCGCACGCTCCCCCACCAGGGAGTCCTGCACGACCCGGATGTCCGACGCCCCGTACTGCGTGATGAGCCCGAGCGTCAGGACGCCGTGACGGTCGTCGACGACCGCGACCTCGCCGGGCTGCCGGAGCGCATCGCCGTGCACGTGCGGCGCCTCGTCGATGAGGAACCGGTCGGTGCCGTCGATCGCGATGAGGTCCGGCGCGGAGTCGTCGCGGCGGCGGAAGAGGTCGGCGAAGTCTGGCACCGCGTCAGCGTACCGACGACGGCGCTGCTGTCGGTCAGCGCGGCCCGCGGTACAGGACGATCTGCGTGTTCCGCTGCGGCCGGGACCCCGCCTTGAGCGAGATCGCGGCACCGGTCGCCGTGGCCGCGAACACCCGCGCGCCCGGTCGGTTGATGAGGTGGTCGGCCAGCGCGGACTCGAGCTCACGCACCCGGTCGCGCAGTGCCCGGTTCTCGTTCTCCAGGTCGAGCACGCGCCGGATCCCCTCCAGCGACACCCCCTCGGAGCCGAGCCGCGCGATCTCACGCAGCTGCACGACGTCGCGCATGGAGTAGCGGCGCGAACCGCCGCGGGTCCGCCCCGGCACGACCAAGCCGAGCCGGTCGTACTGCCGCAGCGTCTGCGGGTGCATCTCGGCAAGCTCCGCCGCGACCGCGATCGCGAAGACGGGCGAGTTCTCGTCCATGTCGGTCACGGCGCGTTCCCTTCCGTCGTCCGCGTGGTGTGGGGACCGGCCTGGAGGCTCGGGGCGGCTTCCTGACGGAGCCGCTCCGTGCCTCCAGGCCGGGTCTTCTGCTGTGGTCGCGTGACGCTAGTCGCGCGCCTTGGCGAGGAGGTCCTCGCGGGGGTTCTCGTCGGGCAGGGCGGCCGCGAGCGCCTCGACGGCCTCGCGCTGCTTGTCCGACAGGTGGGAGGGCACCGCGACCTGGACGGTCGCGAGCAGGTCGCCCGTGCCGTTCTTCGTCGTGACGCCGCGGCCCTTGACGCGCAGGACGCGACCCGACGGCGTGCCGGGAGCGACCTTGAGCTTCACGGGTGATCCGCCGAGCGTCGGGACCTCGATCGTCGCGCCGAGCGCCGCCTCGGTGAACGTCACGGGGACGTCCACCCGCAGGTTGAGCCCGTCACGCTCGAAGACCGGGTGCTTGCGCACCGAGACCTGGACCACGAGGTCACCGGGTTCGCCGCCGTCGGGCGAGGGTTCCCCGCGACCACGCAACCGGATCTTCTGCCCGTCCGCGACCCCCGCGGGGATCCGGACGTTCACGGGCCGACCGTTGCCCTGCGACAGCTTGACGGTGTCGCCGGCGATCGCGGTCGCGAAGTCGAGCGTCGTCGACGCCGTGACGTCGCGGCCCTTCGTCGGTCCGCCGAAGCCACGGAACCCGCCGCTCGGCTGACCGAAGCCACCGCCACCGCCACCGCCGAACATGCCACCGAGGATGTCCTCGAAGCCGCTCCCGCCGCCCGCGCCGCCCTGGCCGAAGCGGACACGCTGTCCGCCACCGCCCTGCTGCCCGAACATGCCGCCGAAGACGTCCTCGAAGCCCCCACCCTGGCCCGGGCCACCCGCGGTGAAGCGGGCACCCGAACCCATGGCACGGACCTGGTCGTACTCGGCGCGCTGCTCCTTGTCGGAGAGCACCGAGTAGGCCTCGCTGATCTCCTTGAAGCGGTTCTCGGCAGCTGCGTCACCGGGGTTGGAGTCCGGGTGGAACTGCCGGGCGAGCTTCCGGTAGGTCTTCTTCAGCTCGGCCTCCGACGCGTCCTTCGACACGCCGAGGACCTTGTAGAAGTCCTTGTCGAACCAGTCCTGACTGGCCACTGGTACCTACCTTCCGTTCCGGCTCAGGCCGGGACCGCCACCGCGACCTTGGCCGCACGGAGCACGCGCTCACCGAGCTTGTAGCCCGGCTCGACGACGTCCGCCACGGTCTGGCCGGTGGCACCCGGGGTCGGGAGCTGGACGATCGCCTCGTGGATGTTCGGGTCGAACGCCTCGCCCTTCTCGCCGATCTGCACGAGCTTGAACTTGTCGAAGCCCCCGCGGATCTTCTGCCCGATGACCTGCATCGGCCCCTCGGTGAGGTCGCCGTGGGCCTCGGCCCGGGTGAGGTCGTCGAGCGCCGGGAGCAGCGCCCGCACGACCTCCGCGATCGCGACCTCGCGGTTTGCCTCACGGTCACGCTCGACGCGCTTCCGGAAGTTCACCAACTCGGCCTGCGCGCGGAGCATGTCCGCACGCATCTCGGCGACCAGGTCGCGGTCCTCGGTGCTCAGCTTGTCCTCGGCGATGCCGCGGGCGGCGTCGGCGAGCAGTGCTTCGTCCTCGGGGCTCAGGTCGGTCGGCACCTCGACGTCGGGACCCTCGGCCTCGATGAGGTCCTCCGGCTCCGCGGCGTTCGTGGCGTCGCCCTCGACCTGCGGCTCGTCGTTGTTCTCGACGCCGTCCTTCGGGTCCTGGGTGGGATCGGTGTTGGGGTCCGTCACTTCTTGTCGTCCTCGTCGTCCACGACCTCGGCGTCGACGATGTCCTCGTCGTCCTGCGCGGTCTGGTCACCGGCGGGCTGCTCGCCACCGGCCGCGGCACCCGCGTCCTGCTGCGAGTAGATCGCCTGGCCGAGCTTGCCCTGCGACTCGTTGAGCTTGTCGAAGGCGGTCTTCACGGCGTCGTCGTCCTCGCCGGCGAGGGCCGACTTCAGCGCGTCGACGTCGGCCTGGACCTCGGACTTGACGTCCGCGGGGAGCTTCTCGTCGTTCTCCTTGATGAGCTTCTCGATCGAGTAGACGAGCTGCTCGGCCTGGTTGCGACGCTCGTTGGCCTCGCGACGGGCCTTGTCCTCGGCGGCGTGCTCCTCGGCCTCGCGGACCATGCGCTCGATGTCCTCCTTCGGCAGCGACGAGCCGCCGGAGATGACCATCGACTGCTCCTTGCCGGTGCCCTTGTCCTTCGCGGACACGTGCACGATGCCGTTGGCGTCGATGTCGAACGTGACCTCGACCTGCGGCACGCCACGGGGAGCCGGCGCGATGCCGGTGAGCTCGAAGGTGCCGAGCGGCTTGTTGTCGCGGGTGAACTCGCGCTCGCCCTGGAAGACCTGGATCGCGACCGACGGCTGGTTGTCGTCAGCGGTCGTGAAGGTCTCGCTCCGCTTGGTCGGGATCGCGGTGTTGCGGTCGATGAGCTTCGTCATCAGGCCGCCCTTGGTCTCGATGCCGAGCGACAGCGGCGTGACGTCGATGAGCAGGACGTCCTTGCGCTCGCCCTTCAGCACGCCGGCCTGCAGCGCGGCGCCGACGGCGACGACCTCGTCCGGGTTGACGCCTTGGTTCGGCGACTTGCCGCCGGTCAGCGACTTGACGACCTCGGCCACGGCGGGCATGCGGGTCGAGCCACCGACGAGCACGACGTGCGCGATGTCGTTGACCGAGACACCGGCTTCCTTGATGACGTCGTTGAACGGCTTCTTCGTGCGGTCGAGCAGGTCGGAGGTCATCTGCTCGAACTGGGCGCGCGAGATGGTCTCGTCGAGGTTCAGCGGGCCGTCGGCGGTGAGCGTCAGGTACGGGAGCTGGATGTTCGCCGACATCTGCGACGAGAGCTCCTTCTTGGCCTGCTCTGCCGCTTCCTTCAGGCGCTGCTTGGCGATCTTGTCCGTGGACAGGTCGACGCCGTGCTCGTCCTTGAACTTCTTGATCAGGTGGTCGACGATGCGCTGGTCCCAGTCATCGCCGCCGAGGCGGTTGTCGCCGGAGGTCGCACGGACCTGGATCGTCGAGAAGTCGTCGTCCTTGCCCACCTCGAGCAGGGAGACGTCGAAGGTGCCGCCACCGAGGTCGAAGACCAGGATGAGCTCGTCTTCCTTGCCCTTGTCGAGGCCGTAGGCCAGCGCGGCCGCGGTCGGCTCGTTGATGATGCGCAGGACGTTGAGGCCGGCGATCTCACCGGCGTCCTTCGTGGCCTGGCGCTCGGCGTCGTTGAAGTACGCCGGGACGGTGATGACCGCGTCGGTGACGTCTTCACCGAGGTACTGCTCGGCGTCGCGCTTGAGCTTGCCGAGGGTACGGGCCGAGATCTCCTGCGGCGTGTACTTCTTGCCGTCGATCTCGACGGTCCAGTCAGTACCGATGTGGCGCTTGACCGACGCGATGGTGCGGTCGACGTTGGTCACGGCCTGGCGCTTCGCGGTCTCGCCGACCAGCACCTCGCCGTCCTTCGTGAACGCGACGATCGACGGGGTGGTCCGGAGGCCCTCGGCGTTGGCGATGACGGTGGGCTCGCCGCCCTCGAGAACGCTGACGACCGAGTTGGTGGTTCCGAGGTCGATGCCTACTGCACGTCCCATGTGTGGTGCTCCTTCTTGCTCGAGGTAAGTCGTTGGACTTGCGTCCGATGGACTCAACTCTACTCGGGACCACGGCGACGTCAACCCAGGAGGGTCGAAGTTGCGTCGATCCCACTCAACTCCCAGCGACAGGCAGTGCGTGAACCTATGTATCTCACGTGATATTCTGAATACACATGCTGCGACGTTCGTTGTCGCCCGCGTGCTTCCCTCCCGCACAGCCGCCGTCGCGCGGCTTGTCCTGAAAGATGCACATGTCTCACAAGAAGAGGGCCTCGACGGCCTTCAAGTCCATGGGCGCGGCCGGGCTGGCCGCCGCCACGATCGTGTCAGGGTTGTCGTTCGGCTTGCCCGCCGCCAGCGCCGCTGCCGATCCAATTTCGACGAGTTCGATGACCTCTCCGCTCGTATTCAAGGTCGGCAGCTCGTATCGCGCTTACACGATCCAGCCGGAACAATGGGGCGAAAGTCGATTCAAGGTCACCAACCACAGCAGCTACAGCTCGGCCTCGGCTGCGGCGACGCCCGTCAGCATGCCTGACCCCGGTCAGCGTGGCGTCATCAGCGTCGAGGGGAAGTGTCTCGGTGCGCACGGCTTCGGGTCCTTCACCCTGGTAAGTGCGGAGGCCCGCTACTGCAGTGGAGACAGTCAGAGCAACTGGCGCGTATCGACAAGCGGCTCGCTCTACCTGGACTTCGGCGATTGGAAGGGCTATGCGGGCGCGCAGCAGTCCTATGAAGGCGCCGTTTTTGGAAGCATCAGCGGCACGAGCTACGACCTGGGTGGACCGCGTTTTGATACGTCGCCGCTGGTCGCGAGCCTCACGAAGACGAACAACATCGCGCGAACCGCGGTGATCGGCGGGACGGCGACACCGAACGGGACGGTGACGATCGGCTCGAAGACCGTGAACGTGTCGAATGGCGGCACGTGGTCGATGACGGTGGATGGGCTCTCGGTTGGGACCCAGACGTTGACGGCGAAGCAGCGGTTCAACAACGCTGACGTCGACGAAAAGCCCGTGACGGTGACGATCGTGGAGGGTGGCACCGTTGTCGGTGTCAACCAGGGTCCGGTTGAGTTGACGCGTGGTGCAAGCACGGAGGTGCCGTTCCTGGTGCAGAACAACGAGACCCGCACGAACATGAAGGGCTCGGTCACGTTGACTGCGCCGGCGGGCACGACGTTCGCGGACGGACAGGCGACGGTCGCTGCCAGCTATCGTTCCGGCACGAGCGGTGACTTCCGTCCCTACACCCGGCTGGACCTGAAGAACGGTGTCCGTTCCGACGGGAACACGAAGATCACCTTCGACCTGGACACCGCTGGCGGCAATATGGTCGCCGGCGAGCAGTACCAGTACATGCTCAACGTCACGACTCCGGCTGATGCCGCTGCGGGCTCCGGGCAGATGGGCTTCACCTACGCCGGTGACAGCTCGAAGGGTGACTACCGTGCCGAGGGGAAGACGACCACCAATCTCGAGGTAGCGCAGCGTGAGCTGACGGCTGCAGTCGACTCGATCGACCACGCCGCCGGCAGCGCGGTCCTCAAGGGCACGGCGACGCCGGGTGCGACGATCGTCATCGGTGAGCAGAGCGCGACCGCGAACGAGGACGGCGACTGGAGCCTCGAGGTCACCGGCCTGGAGTCGGGCCCGAACAGCCTGCTCGTGGAGCAGAAGATCGGCAACGACACGGTTGACTCGAAGCCGGTCACGGTCACGATCAACGACGCCGCGATCATCGGGCAGGACGGCCCCGCCGCCACGCTCGAGCGTGGTGAGCGCACCAAGGTGCAGGCACAGTTTGAGACCAAGGGCGACGTCTCGCGTCCGGACGCACAGGTGACCTTTACAGCACCCGAGGGCACCACGTTCGCCGAGGGGCAGAACACCATCGAGGGCTCCTACAAGAAGCCCGGTGAGGACTGGGCGAACCGTTCCGCGACGCTCACCGGTGGGGAGCAGTCGATGGACGGCAAGACCTACACCTACACGTTCAAGCCGACCAGCAGCACGTGGACGCTCCCGGATGCGTCGCTACTGCGCTGGGACATTGATGTGGTGACCCCGGTGGATGCTGCCGAGGGCACGTCCTCGATGACCACGAAGCTCGAGGGCACCGCTGTGCAGGGGTCCTTCAACGCCTCCAGCAGCACGCGGACCACGATCGAGTCGGCGGAAGCGCCCGCTCCGGCGCCGCTGGTGGTCACCACGCCGGCGAACGACTCCGTCGTCGATGTGAAGCGCCCCATGTTCTCCGGCACCGGCGACGAGGGAGCGACGATCGAGGTGCGCGGCAAGTCCGGCCGCCTCGTCGCCACGACCACCGTGCAGGACGGCGCATGGAGTGTCCCGGCGTCGTTCGACCTGAACGACAACGCGTACGCCCTGGACGTGTTCCAGAAGCCGCTGCAGGGCAAGGAGTCGCAGACCGAGGTCCGCTTCACGATCGCGACGAACCCGCTCACGACGCAGCTGACCGCCGACGGTCGGTTCCTGGCCGATGTCACCAAGCTGGCTGAGATCTTCGGCAACGCCACCACCGGCGCGACCGTGACCGTGAAGGACAGCCTCGGCAATCCCGTCGGCGAGGCGGAGGCTGTGGACGGCAAGTACGTCATCCCGGTGCCGCCGTCGCTCGCCCACTTCGGTGTCAACGAGTTCACCGTCACCCAGACCAAGAACGATGTCACCTCCGACGAGGAAGACGTGTCCCTGGATTACGGCACGCCCGCACCGATCCAGATCGCCAGCCCCCAGAACGGTGACACCGTCGCCAAGGAGGGTCTGACCTTCACCGGCACCGGCGACGACGGCGCCCGGATCGATGTCCGCGGCAACGTCCGCGCGATCGCGACCGGCACCGTCACCGACGGCACCTGGACCGCACCCGTGACCCTGGACCTGCAGAACGATGTCTACGACCTCCGCGCGATCCAGACCACCAAGGGTGGCCTCACCACGCAGCAGCCCATCACGATCACCATCACCGACCGCACCGATCGCGGACCTGACGGCGACGGCGGCGTTCAACGCCACGGATGAGAACCTGCCGGCACTGGTGTCGGGCACGGCCGAGCCGGGCGCGACGGTCACCGTCCGCGACAGCAAGGGCGAGGTCATCGACACCGCCATCGCCACGGGCGGTCGTTACACGATCACGATCCCGCCGTCGAAGGCGCACTTCGGTGTCAACGAGTTCACCGTCACCCAGACCGTTGACGGGAAGGTCTCCGACCCGCTGACCCGGACCCTGGACTACGGCACCCCCGCAGCCCCGGCGATCCTCACCCCGGACAACGGCGCGACCGTCACGAACGGGTCGATCCGCTTCACCGGCACCGG
>NZ_MJGO01000002.1:0-91944 GCF_001864895.1 Curtobacterium sp. MCBA15_009 | reverse complement strand
GCTTCACCGGCACCGGCGCCTCGGGCGCGAAGCTCGACATGCGCGGCAACACGTCCTCGATTGGTGACACCAAGATCGTCGACGGCGCATGGACGGTCGACGTCACCCGACAGCTGACCCCGAACGTCTACGACCTCCACGCGTTGCAGACCAGCAAGGGCGGCCTCACCCAGCGCAGCAACATCACCGTCACCATCCAGGACGAGCAGATCACCGAGCTCACCGCCGCCGGGACGTTCCCGGAGGACGTCGAGCAGGAGGCGTTCATCTCCGGAGCGGCGCAGAACGGCGCTGACGTGGTCGTGAAGGAAGGCACGACGGTCATCAAGAGCGTCAAGGCCGTCGACGGCAAGTACACGGTGCAGATCCCGGCGACCGTCGCCGGGGAGCGCACCTTCACCGTCACCCAGACGGTCAAGGGCGACACCTCGGCGCCGAAGACCGTGACGCTGGACTACGGCACCCCGGCCGACATGGTCGTGGAGTCCCCGACCGACGGCAGCACCGTCCCGGCCGACCAGGTCGTGTTCACCGGCACCGGCCAGCCCGGCGGCAAGGTCACCCTCGGCGGCACCGTCAGCCGGCTCGGTGAGGCCAACGTCAACGCGCAGGGCAACTGGACCATCACCGTCCAGCGCACCCTGGTCCCGATGGACTACGCCCTGTACACCAAGCAGATCACCAAGGGGAACCTGATCGGCGCGGACGACGTCCGCACCATCACCATCACCCAGTAACACCGCACCAGCACCACCACGGGCGCCCCTCCACACCAGGAGGGGCGCCCGTCCTCGTTGCGTGCTCCGAGCCAGGGCAACCCGGGCGACGGCGACGCCGGTCAGGGGATCTCAGGCGGAGACCCCAGCTGGAAGGTCCGAGCCAGGACCCCCGGCAGACGCGAAGAAGCCGCCGGCCCGAGGGCCGGCGGCTTCTGCGCTGCGGGGGAAGGGATCAGCGGGTCACGAAGAAGTTCCCCTTGCCGTCGTCGTCGACCTTCGGCTTGTTGTCCGAGGTGACGCGGTTGCCGTCGGTGGTGACCTTCACCGAGCCGACGGTCTTCGCCGAGATGTCGTTGATCGAACCGGTCACGACGAGCTCCTCGACGTTGCCGAGGTGGATGACCGCGTTGCCGGCGGTGACCTGCACCGAGGCGCAGTCGCCGAGCGTGACGTCCTTGTTCGCCTGGTCGATGACCGCCTTGCCGTCCGTGCAGGAGGCCTTCGTCTTGTCGATGTCGGCCGGCGGGTTGCTGAAGACGTCGCTGTGTGCCTTCGCGGTGGAGCTGGCGCTCGCGCTCGGCTTCGTGGTCGCCTTGCTCGTCGCGTCGTCGCCGGTGCCGGAGCAGGCGGTGAGCGCACCGAGCACGCTGACGACGGCGAGGCCGGTGACGAGGAGGCGGCGGATCGGGGGCGTGGGGGGCGTCATGGCAGTGTCCGTTCTCGAGGTTGACGGGCGCGTCGGGCGCACCCATGGGCGTGACGTATACATGTCACGTTCTATACAATACTTGATATGCTACCGAGGTGACAATCCACACGCGGCCCTGTGCGGCCTTCCTCAGCCACAGCGCAGCACTCTCCGGGGCAGAGCTCCTGATCGCGCGGGTCGCGGCCGCCTGCACCCGGACCACGCCCGTCGTCGTGCTGGGCGAGCACGGGCCGCTCGAGGGCGTCCTCGCCGACCGCGGCGTGCCCTGCGCGGTCGTCGAACTGGACCGCTCCGTCCAGCAACACACGGTCGGCACGACGTCCGGCGTCGTCGCGAAGACCGCCGCGACACTGCGCTCGACCCGCGAACTCGCACGTGCTCTCCGCCGCCTCGGCGTCGACGTCGTCGTGACGCACTCCGCGAAGGCCCACGTGTACGGCGGGCTCACCGGCCGCATCGCCGGCATCCCCGTCGTCGCGCACGTCCACGACGTCGTCGGCACGGCCGGGTCGTCCCGCGCGAACGCCCTGCTGCTCCGCGCCGCCCTCGCCGCGCTGCCGCGCGCCGTCATCGCGAACTCGCAGACCACGGCCGCTTCCCTCGGCCGGTCGGCTCGCCGGGCCAGCGTGATCGGCTGTCCGACGGTCGTCCCGGACGTCGTCCCGCCGAGGACCGGCACGACGCCCACCATCGGCATGGTCGGGCGGCTCACCCCGTGGAAGGGACAGGACGTCGCGCTCCGGGCCTTCGCGGCCGCCAGGACGGCCGGACTCGACCCTGCGGCCCGGCTCCGGCTGGTCGGAGCGGCGCACTTCGGGGACGACGAGCAGTTCGCAGCGGCGCTCCGCCACCTCGCCGACGCGCTCGGTGTCGCCGAGGTCGTCGACTTCCGCGGGCACCGTGACGACGTGGTCGCCGAGATCGCCGCGTGCGACCTCGTCGTCCACGCCAGCACCCGTCCGGAACCGTTCGGGCAGGTGGTCGTCGAGGCGATGGCGCTCGGCCGTCCGGTGGTCGCCGCGGACGCCGGCGGACCGGCAGAGGTCGTCACGGACGGCGAGGACGGCGTGCTCGTGCCCCCCGGCGACGTCGGTTCGCTCGCCGCCGCCATGACGCGGCTGATGGCCGACCGGGAGGCCCGTGCCCGGCTCGCCGACAACGGCCGCCGGTCCGTCGTGCGGTACGCACTCCCCCACGTGGTCGGCATGATCGAGGACGTCCTGCTCGCCACCGCGCGCTGACGCGCGCGGCGGCCCTGGTCGCTCGCACGACGTCGACCGGACCCGACCGACGGAGCCGCGCCGGGCCTCCCGTCCGACCCGTCAGACGCGGACGGCGCTCTCGATGCCGGTCCACGCACGGACCTCGCGGCGGAAGCGCGCCGTGGAGAAGTCCTGCGCGCGCGCCCGACAGGCGTCCGGGTCGAGGCCGACCGCGGCGTCGACGGCCGCGCGCAGGGTGCAGTCGCGGAAGTCCTCGACGACGACGCCGCTGCGCCCGGCCTGGACCGAGTCACCGGCACCGCCCACCGCGTTCACGACGACCGGGGTGCCGAGTGCCATCGCCTCGACCGGCATGATGCCGAAGTCCTCCACCGGTGGGAACACGTAGACCGCCGCCCGCTGCAACAGCGCGGCCAGCAGGGCGTCCGAGGGACGCACGACGATCCGGACGTCCGCCCCGGACGCGTCCGCGTGCGCCCGGAGCCGTTCGAGGTCCGGGCCGTCACCGGCCAGGACCACCGGGCGACCGGCAGCCCGACCCGCGTCGACCACCACGTCGAGTCGCTTGTACGGCACGAAGCGGGACGCCCCGAGCACGAACCCGCCCGGCAGGGACTCGAGCAGCGTCCGCTCGCGGTCGTCCAGGGCGTCCGCCCAGTCGTCGTGGGCGGCGAGCCGCTCGACCCCGACCGGCGGGTGGACCACGACGGCGTCGACGCCCCAGCTGTCCTGGATGCGGCGCTGCACGAACCGGCTGTTCGCCGCGACGTGGTGCAGGCCGGCCGCCCGGCGACGATCGACCGACCGCAGGACCGGCCCGGCGACGCGTGCGGCGAGCGAGCTGCCACGCGCATCGAGTTCCGGGTTCCACAGGTACCGGGCGGGTGTGTGCACGTAGGTGAACTGCCGCTCGGGGTCGACGCCGGGTACCCGTGCCTGGTGCGCGAAGAGGTGGGAGCTGACGATCGCCCAGTCGTACGGGCCGAGGTCCCGCAGGCCTGCGGACCACAGGGCCGGCAGCAACGGGACGGTGAGCGCCTTCCGCCCGCGGAGCGGGGTCCTCGCGAGGGCGCTCTCGATCACCCGACGGCCGGGGTACCGTCCGGGGGCGTCGCTCCACAGGCCGAACAGGTCGGCGTCCGGGTACTCGTCCGCGATCGCGTCGAGGACGCGTTCGGCGCCGCCGACGGCCTCGATCCACTCATGCACCAGCAGTCCGCGCACGGCCCGCTCCTTCCGCCGCTCGGGACGCACAGGCGACGACGGCGTCCATCGCCGCGTCGGTGGTCGCGCACATGCGGTCGTGGTCGATCGAGTCCCCGCGCACAGGGTCGTCGACGTCGTCGTCCTCGGGGGTGGCCGGGGTCGTCGCGAGCCGGGAGCGGGCGACGAGACGGGGGAAGGTCTCCCAGAAGTCCTCGGTGACGTCGTCCTGCTCGAGCAGGGGCCGGACGAGCCGTCCGAACTCGCGGAGCGTGAAGGTCCGACGGAGCAACGAGGGAGCGAGGTCGAGGACGGCGGCCCGGTGCGCGCGCTCCATGGTCAGCACGAGGTCCGTACCGGCGAGCAGCCCGGCGGTCAGCGGGGTCGATGCGAAGCCCTCGAGATCGGCACCGTGGCGTTGGGCGGCCTCGGCGGAGCGGGGGAACGCGGGTGCCCCTGCCGTCGCGGCGGTCCCGGCGCTCGACACGTGGAAGCGCCCGGGGGCGACGGCGTCGAGGCGGGCCTGGAGCACTCGTTCGACGTAGGGCGAGCGGCAGACGTTCCCCTCGCAGACGATGAGGATGGCGGTCACGGTCGGGCTCCTGTCCGGATGGGGATGGGCGAGGTGGGCGTCGGAGGTGGTCGATGTTCGGCGCCGGGCCCTGGTCCTGGTCCTGGTCCTGGTCCTGGGCGGAGACGACCCGTGTCGGGAGCGGGCCGTTGGTCGCGCGTCCAGGCCGGGACGGCACACGCGGCGATGAGCACCCAGAGGATCGGGGTCGAGAAGTCCGGCGTGCCGACGACCTTCGCGACGAGCAGGGCGACGAGCGCGATCCCGGCCGGGACCGTCCTCGGCGTCCGCACCGCGGCGACGACGATCCCGACGGCGAGCGCCGTGAACGCGACGGTCCCCGGGATGCCGAGGGTGGAGAGCAGGGCGAGCGCGAAGGACGACGGTCGGTTGCCGCCGAGGCCGGTGCCGAGGCCGAGGGTGTCCGCGACGACGCCCCAGCTGAAGGTGTCCGCGCCGGTCCGGGCGTTGTACGAGGTGCTGCCGACCTTGTCGGCGACGATCTCCTGGACGGGCGCGAGCAGCCTGTCGCCGGCGGTGAGCGCGACGATCCCGGCGACGAGCAGTCCGATGACGAGCCAGGGCGTCCCGGTACCGCCGCGGGCGACGTACCGCACGGCCAGGACGACGAGGCCGAAGGCGATGAACACGGCCGACGCGACCACGGCGGTCCCGGATGATGCCTGCAGCAGGTTCGAGCACGCGAGCGCGCACACGACCGCCCAGAGAAGCCGTCGCCGGCCGTTCGCCCGCATCGCGGCGACCACCGCGAACGCAGCTGCGGCGAGTGAGAACGTCGCGAGTTCGCTCGGCTCGCTCAGCACACCCCGCAGGCGGTCTCCCGGATCGGTCTCGGAGTACTGGATGTTCGGCATCGTGTCGACGAGCGGTGCGAGGACGTCCGCACCGACGGCGACCATGACGCCGCGGATCGAGCTGAGCACCGTGCCGACGACGAGCGCGACGGCCGCGGCGGTCACCGCGCCGCGGACCCGGACGAGGTGGAGCGTGGCGCAGGCCGAGAGCGCGAGGTACCCGAACTGGGCGACCGTGCTGACCGAGTACTGCAGCGTGCCCGGGTCCAGGACCTGCTCGTCGACGCCCCCGCGCGGGACGAGCACCCGGATGCCGGCGAACATCCACGGCCCGAGGGCGGTGATGACGGCGGACCAGGCGATGAGGACGGCGAACGCGTTGGCGGTCCAGTGTGCGGTGCCGAGCCCTCGGGAGCCCACCAGGGCGATGACGGCCCCGGCCGCGGCGACGGAGAACAACGGCACGCCGTTCTCGCCGAAGGCGACGCCGGCGGAGGCGGGGAGTCCGGCAGCCACCCCGAGGACCACGGGCAACCAGGCGGGCCGGATCGACAGGGTGACGCCCAGCACCCCGAGGAGCGCGATGCCCAACACCGTCATGACATCTCCGATCGTGGTTGCCGTCGTATTTCATATCTACTACTATGAGTATCACATACACAGAACGATCGAGGGGAAGTGCGTCGATGACGCTTGCGCAGTTCGTCGACCTGCTGAGACTCCGTTGGCTCTCCGTCGTGGCGGTGGTCGTGCTCGCGGCCGGCCTCGCGGCGGCCGTCTCCGCCGTGCAGTCGCCGCAGTACCGGGCATCGAGCGCGGTCTTCGTCTCCGTCGCGTCGGGCGCCTCGGTGAACGACCTGAGCCAGGGCAACAACTTCTCCGCCGCCCGCGTGAAGTCGTACGAGGAGCTCGCGCTCACGCCGCGGGTGCTCGGCCTCGCCGCTCGACAACTCGGGCTGCCCGCCGACGCGGACCTCAGCCGCGTGGTGTCCGCGGAGTCCACGACGGACACCGTGCTCATCACGATCACCGCGACGGACACCGCACCGGAGCAGGCGGCGGCGATCGCCAACGCCGTCGCCGACCAGCTCGTCAAGGTGGTCGAGCAGGTCGAGCGGTCGACGTCGGCCGCCGACTCCCTCGTCAACCTCAGCGTCTTCCAGCGGGCGTCCCCGCCGACGGTCCCCTTCGCTCCGCGCCTGCCGGTCAACATCGCGATCGGCGTCCTCGCCGGCCTCGCCCTGGGCGTCGCACAGGCCGTCCTCCGCGAGGTCCTCGACACCCGACTGCGGTCGTTCGAGGCGCTGCGTCGGCTCACGGACGCGAGCATCCTCGGCGAGTTCGCCGTCGACGACACGATCGCGAAGGACCCCCTGGTGTCGTTCGACAACCGGTACAGCACCCGGGCCGAGGCCTTCCGACAGCTCCGGACGCACCTGACCTACACGAACCTCGACGGCGCGGCGCAGAGCATCGTCGTCACGAGTGCGACTCCGGGCGAGGGCAAGTCGTCCACTGCCGTGAACCTGGCGCTCATGCTCGCGCAGAACGGCTCGAAGGTGGTCCTCGTCGACGCCGACCTGCGTCGCCCGACCACCGGGGTGTACTTGGGGATCGAGAGCCGCGTCGGCCTGTCGACCGTGCTCACCCGGCAGGTCGACCTCGATGACGCCGTCCAGGAGATCGGCGCGGACAACCCGCTGCACGTCCTCGCCGCCGGTCGCGTGCCGCCGAACCCGAGCGAGCTGCTCAGCTCGAGTCGGATGGTCGACCTGATCCGTGAACTCGAGTCACGGTACGAGTACGTCATCGTCGACGCACCGCCGATGCTGCCCGTCACCGACCCGGCCGTCCTCGGGGCGATCTGCTCCGGCGTCCTGCTCGTCGTCAGCGTGCAAGGCCAGACGAAGCGTGCCGACTTCACCACCGCCGAGCGCACCGTGGCGCAGGTGGGCGCCCGACTGCTCGGCCTCGTGGTGAACCGCCTGCCCCCGCAGCGCCGGGCCAAGACCTACTACAACTACGAACCGTCCGCGCCGGTCAGCGAGAGTCCTCGCCGGGCCTCGCGCGCCCGCCTCTCCTCGAAGGACCCCCGATGAAACCCACCCGCCGCTCCCTCGTCTACCTCGGGTGGCAGAGCAACGGCAACTTCGGCGACGACCTGCTGCACGAGACGTGGCGAGCGGCGCTCGACGACCCCCTCGACGTCGAGGCGCCCCTGACGACCCGCGCGTACCTGCGCGCCCTGCCCCGGGTCGCTCGCGAACGATTCCGGTTGGTCGGTTCGGAGCGCATCGTCCTGCTCGGCGGCGGCACGACCATCGGGTACCAGGCCTGGGCGGAGCACGCGCGGCTCGCCGTCCGGAACTACGGAGCGGCCGGCGTCGTCGGCGTCGGGCTCGGCGCCGCCGCCCGGACGGACGCGTACGCCCTCTCCCGACACCCTCAACAGTGGAGCGCCTGGCAGGAGCTCGACGGGATGCGCCTCGCCGGGGTCCGCGGCCCGATCACGGCGGACGAGGTCACCGAACACCTCGGCCCGACGACGGTCTGCGGCGACCCGGCGCTCCTGTACCCGCTCGTCCGGTCCGTGGAACCGACCGGCACCCCCGGGCGACGACGGATCGGTGTCGCGCTGGGGTCCGACCCGCAGACCCGCTTCGACGTCGAGACGGTCGCCGCGGCGGTCGACGAGCACGCCCTCGCCACCGGGACGCACGAGGTCGTCGCGTTCGCACTCTCACGACCGGACCGCGCCGCGGCGCGTGCGCTGTCCGAACGGCTCGTGACCCCGTCGACCGTCCACGAGTACACCGACGTCGCCACGACGATGTCGGTGCTCGCCGGGTGCGACCTCGTCGTCTCCGAGCGGTTGCACGGCGTCGTGGCAGCGCTCGCCCTCGACGTCCCGACGGTGCCGCTGTCCTACGCCTCGAAGTGCGACGACTTCTGGTCGAGCGTCACCGGCGGGCCGGCGCCCGTCTCGGTGGGCCACTCGGTCGACGCCCTCGTCCGTGCGATGCTCGGCGCCGACGCCGTCCGTGCCGGGGCCACGGGCACGGTCTTCGCCCTGCAGGAACGGCTCGAGGGCATCCGGCGCGAGCTCGTGGACTGGCTCCGCGGGGGCCGCTCGACGGCCGCCCTGCTGCACACGGGTCCGGTGTCGTCGTGACCCACGCCACCGCTGCAGCGACCCACCGCTTCCACCTCGTCATCTCGACCATCCGGTCGCCGGAGCACATCGAGCGCTGCCTCGAGTCCATCCGCCGCGCTCGGGTGTCCGTCTTCGTCACCGTGGTCGAGCAGCGCCCTGAGCCCGACGCGCTCCCGGTCCTGCGCGACCTCATCGACGCCGGCCACGCCGAGCACGTCCACGAACCGGTCGTGCGCGGGGTGAGCCGCGGGCGGAACCGTGGACTCGCCGTGCTCCGCGGCGACATCGTCGCGTTCCCGGACGACGACTGCTGGTTCGACGACGGCGTGCTCGAGCTGCTCTCCGAACGGATGGACGCCCGGGGCCTGGACGGCGCCGCGATCCCCTGTCGCGCGTCGGACGACAGCGGCACGATGCTGCGCTGGCAGGGACGCCCGAGCCTGGTGACCAGCTGGCGGGTCCCCCGCACGATCGTTGCCGCGGGGATCTTCCTGCGCCGCGAACTGCTCGAGCAGAACGGGTTGTTCGACGTCGCGCTCGGCACCGGTGCCGCGACACCGTTCGGCTCCGGTGAGGAGAACGACCTGGTCATCCGGGCACTGCGGAACGGTGCGCGGATCGCGTACATGCCGGACACCACGGTGCGGCACGGCGACTTCCGGCACGACGGCATGACCGACGAGACCCTGGCGAAGGTGCTGCGGTACAACCGCGGCTTCGGGCGGGTGCTGCGGAAGCACGGGCTCCGGGGGCAGGCCGCGTACTGGACCGCCCGGTCGGCAGCCGCGGTGCTCGTGGCCCGGGTGCGCCGCGACGCCGACGGGGTGCGGTTCCAGCGCGCCCAGCTCCACGGCCGCTGGCAGGGGTGGCGCGGGACGGACGGGCACGGGGCTCGGCACCCGTTCGACCCCGCGACCACGCCGTCGGTCCGCTGACCGTGCCCGCCGGCACCGATCCCGCCGACGCAGCCCTGCGCCGGCGGGATCGTCGTGCGCTAGTCGTCCCAGACGACGAACCGCGGGATCCACTTCGCGGACATGGCGAGCGTGCCGTCCGTCGCGGTCACGGTCTTCACCGATCCGGTCGGCTCCACGATCGTCCCGGTGCCGCGCATCGCCACGCGGACGGGTGTCGCCGAGGACCGCGAGGACGTCTGCCAGACCACCCGGGTGTGGTGTCGTCCGTCCGGCGAGCTGAACAGCATGTCGCTCTGGTCGCCGACGCGGCGCTCGGGGACGTACCGCTTGCCGGCGAGGACGCGCTGCATCGTCGCCCACCCCGCGGCCGAGGTCTTCGGCTCGTACCCGGTGACCGCGCTGCCCGTCAGGCCGAACGTCCGTGCGGTGCCGTCCGGGTCGGCGAGCGAGGGCTCGGCCATCTCGAACAGGTACAGGCGTTCGACGCCGAACTGCGCCGCGACGGCGTAGGTCCGCAGGACGTACGCGGTCTGGTCGTCCGGGTCGACCCAGCCCTGCCCGGCGAACCGCGTCGGCCAGCCGGTCTCGGTGATCCAGATCGGCAGTGCCGTGCCGTCGGCTCGCGGGTACCGGTCGGCGGTCTCGCGAAGCCAGAACAGGGCGTCGCCGATGCACGGGTTCGTGGGCTCGCAGTGCTCCGGACCCCACGGCTGGTTGTACGGGTGGATGCTCACGGCGTCCACGTGGTCGGCGCCGCCGGCTGCGAACCACTCCGACAGCCACCGCAGCTCGTGGCCGGCGACCGCGTTCTGGGCCGGTCCGACGATGGTCGCGTCGGGATCCGCGTCGCGGATGACCGCCGCGGTGACCCGGGCGAGTTCGATGTACGCCGCAGGGGTGTCCGGCAGCGAGCCGTGGTTGTTCGACCACTCGTTCCAGACCTCGTAGGACAGGTCCGCTCCGGCGTGCCGCTCGCGCATGTGCGTGACGGTCTCGCGGACGTACCGCTCCCACGCCGCGGCCTGCGCCGGCTTCGACACGTCGGGCGGCGCCATCGCATCGCCGGTGTACGCGACGTGGCCGTAGTCGAGGACGAAGAGCGGGCTGAGGCCGCGGTCGCGCACGAGCGGGTCGATGCGCGCGTCGACGGCGGTGAAGTCGAAGGTGCCGGCCTGCTTCTCGACAGCGCTCCACTGGAGGTCCTGTCGGGAGGTCCCCGCGCCGAGGGCGTCGAGCGTCGGGAGCGCCCCGGCCACCGGGTCGACGGCGAGCCCGAAGTACGTGTCCTCGGCGGTCGGCCCGGCGATCGTGCGCACGAAACGGTAGGACGTCGTCGCCCCACCGGCGACGTCCACGGTGACGCGGTACGTGCCGGACGGCAGGACAGCGGTCGGCTGGACCTCGACCGACCGGGCCGCAGCGCGTCCGGCTCCGGAGTCGACGATCGCGCCGCTCGTGTCGTTGATCTTCCACGTGACGTCGGCGGCCCGTTCGACCCCGGCGACCGTGAAGCGCGGCTGCTCGCCGGGTCCGAACAGTCCGCTGCCCCCGATCGGTCGGATCGAGGGCGTCGGACTGGCTCGGGGTTCCGCACGGGCGGATCGGGGCGGCCCGTGCTCGGCGAGCAGGACCGCGAGGACGACGCCGGTGACGACGGTCGCGATGAGCCCGGCCGAACGGCGACGGGTGGGGCGAGGGGGATCGGCGGACCGGAGGCGCCGCGAGGAGGGTTCCATGCGCCCCATCCTGTGCAGGGCGCGGACGAGCGGAGCAATCCTCCGAATGCATGGCGGACGCGATGGGAACGAGAGCGATGACACCGCGAAACACGACATCTGGAGAGTTCGCGACGCGCGTTCCTGCCGGTGAGGCTGGAGGCATGTCCGTCGCCCGACCGTCCTTCGGCGGTGTCCAGGTGCTGCGATTCGTCGCAGCGCTCCTGGTCGTGTGCGCGCACCTGCCGATCTACCTGCACGCCCGTTTCGGCACGCCGGCGGTCGACCTTCCGACGGGACAGGTCGGTGTCACCGTCTTCTTCGCGATCAGCGGCTTCGTCGCCGTGCTCGTGACGCAGCGCACCCCACGGCCGTCCTGGCGGGACTTCCTGCGCCGACGGCTCGTCCGGATCCTGCCGCTCGCGTGGGCGGTCATGACGGTGAAGCTCGCGATGCTCGTGGTCGCGCCGCAGGCACTCGAGCGGGCCGCGACCTCCCCCGGGTACATCGTGCTCTCGTACCTCTTCCTGCCCGGTCGCGGGCCGAACGGTGTGGTCGAGCCGTTCTACACGGTCACGTGGACGCTCTCGTTCGAGCTGCTGTTCTACCTGGTGGTCACGATCGCCCTCGCGGCGCGGATCGACCCGTTCCGGCTGGCGGCGCCGGTGTTCGTGGCGCTCGCGGTGCTCTCGGCCGTCCGCGGTCGCGGGTGGCCGACGTGGCAGTTCCACGCGAACCGGTGGGTGCTCTGCTTCCTCGTCGGCATGGCGATCGGCACCTGGGCGCTCGACCGCGCCACGCGCCGGCTCGTCCTGCGGATCGCAGCGATCACGGTGGTCTGGACCCTGGTCGGGATCGTGGCCGGGGCCTCCGTGCCGAGCCTGTCGCTCCTGCCGCTGGCCGCGCTGGTGCTCCTGACCACCGTCGCCGGCGAACGATCGTGGGGCCGGCGGGCCGGTCCCGTCGGACGCACGCTCGGCGACGCCTCGTACGCGCTCTACCTGACGCACCCGATCGTCGCTCCGGCCGCGGTCGCCGTGGTGGCCGCGGTGGTGTCGGACGCCCGCGGCCCGGTCGTGGCCGTGGTCGGAGCGGTGTCCGCAGCGGTGGTGGCCTCGGTCGTCGTGTGGTTCGCGTTCGACCGACCCGTCATCCGGCTGCTGCAGCGCAGGCGTCCCGATCGGCAGCCCGGCGGACCGCCGCAGGGCGCCGCCCCGACGAGGCGACGGCACCGCCGGGGACGGAGCACGCTCGCCGGGTAGTGTCGACCCGTGCGATGGAGTCGAGTGAACTGGCCGGCGGTCGGCTACGTGTCGCTCGAGGACCTCGAGGGGGCAGCGGACCACCTGACCCGACTGCTCGAGGACGCTCCCCCGCCCGTGGCGGCCCTCGCCACCGTGCGCTGGGTCGACTCGCGCCTCGCCGCGCTGAGCGCCGAAGCGCCGGCCGCGGGCAGCACCGGTGACGGCGACGACGAGGCGACGACCCCGGTCGACCTGCCGGGACACGGCACCCCGGATCCCGTGGTCGTCCGCGCCGAGGTCGTGGTGCGGAACGACGAGGTGCTCGACACCCCGGACGGCCTGTGGCGCCGGTGGAACCACGCGCGGGTGACCCTGCGCTTCGACGACGCCGTCATCGACCCGACGCACGTCGACCCCGCGGACCTGCTCGCCGGCGACGCCCACATCGCCCGCGGGGAACTCGACCACGTGCCGGGGCAGGACGCCTGGGAGCTCCGGCTGCTCGTCTCCCCCGTCGGCGAGGTCGCGATCCGGTTCACCGACGTCCAGGTCGCCGTCCGGAGCGTCGCCGAGTCGGTGTACGACGCGCTCGGGGACCGCCCGGCGCGGGGCTGGCACGGACCGGTGCCGGACGGATGGGTGGAGTACGCCACCGAGGTCGTGCGCGCCGCGGCGTACGGCGACCTCGGCGGGCTGCACCTGGCCGACGACGCGAGCGACGTCGACGACGTGGACCAGCGGTGGGGCTTCGCGCCGCTGCACGCCGCCGCGTGGTTCGACCGTGCGGCGATGCTCGAGGAGCTCCTGCGTCGCGGGGCGTCGGTCGAGCTCACGGACACCGAGGGACGCACGCCGCTCACGCTGGCGATCGACCGGGACGCCCGTCGTGCCGTCGCCGTGCTCGCCGCTGCCGGTGCCGACCTCGAGGCACGGGACGCCGACGGCAACACCGCGATCGTCCGCGCGGCCTGGGGCGGTCACGCCGAGGTCGTCCGCGCCCTCGCCGCGGCAGGTGCCTCGACACGGGCGGTCGGTTCGCGGGGCGCGACCCTGCTCATCGCCGCGGTCGACTCCGGCGACGTCGGCACCGTGCGGGCCGCGCTCGAGCTCGACGTCGACGTGAACGCCCGGGACGACGAGGGGTCGAGTGCGAGCGACCGCGCGGAGCTGCTCCGCGACCGAGCGGTCGCGGAGCAGCTGGCCCACTACTACGGGGCGAGCTGACCCGCGCGCTCGAGCGCGTTCGCCCGGGCCACGCCGCCGTACCAGTGGGCGGAGGGCTTCGGCGTGCGCTCGAAGGTCTCCGGGTCCCAGGCGACCAACCCGAAGGTCGGCCGGAAGCCGGACGCCCACTCGTAGTTGTCGAGGAGCGACCAGTGCTGGTAGCCGAGGACCTCGATGCCGTCCTCGATGCAGCGGTGGATGCCCTCGAGGGCGCCCTGCGTGTAGACCTGCCGGCGGGAGTCGTCGGCGGTGGCGATGCCGTTCTCGGTGATCATCAGCGGGACGCCGCCGGAGAGCTCCCACGCGCTGCGGAGCCCGTCGGCCGAGGCCTCGGGGTAGAACTCCCAGCCGGTCAGGGTCGTCTCGACGTCGTCCGCCACGGGCAACGGACCGGAAGCGCCGATGAAGGTCCGGGTGTACGCCTGCACGCCGAGGAAGTCGTCACCGGCGGCCTGCTCGAGGTACCAGTCGTCGCGCGGGTAGCCGTACTCGCGGAGCATCGCGTCCGCCCCGGGCTCGCCATTCGAGCGGAAGGCCTGCGTCGCGACGGTCCACCCGGACCGGAGGCCCGACACCTGTGACAGCACGTCGCGCGACCGCTTGTGGCTGGCCAGCAGGGCGTCGGCGACGCCGAGGTCCGGGTTCGGCAGACCGTAGGCGACGAGGTTCGCGGCGTCCTCGCCTCCGGCGAGCATCGCCGCGATGTTCGGCTCGTTGACCGTGCAGACGTAGCGGACGCCGTCGGACACCACAGGGAGCGCCGCTTCCGTGTACCGGGCGAACAGGTCGGCGGCGTCGGGTGCGCGCCAGAAGCCGTCGCGCTCGAACCAGCGCGGCACGGTGAAGTGCATGAGGGTGACGATCGGCTCGACGCCGAACTCGTGGCACGTCTCGACCATGCGGCGGTAGTGGTCGACCTCGGCGCGGCTGACGGACCCGCGCTCGGGCTCGATGCGGGCCCACTCGATGCTGAACCGGTACGAGTTCAGACCGAGCTCGGCGGCGATGCGGATGTCGTCGCGGTAGCGGTGGTAGCTGTCCGCGGCGTCGCCCGAGGGTTCGACGATCGTGGTGTCCGGCTCGTGCTCGTGCACCCACCAGTTGCTGTTGACGTTGTTGCCCTCGATCTGGTGGGCGGCGGTGGCGGCGCCCCAGAGGAAGCCGTCGGGGAAGTGCAGGGTGGTGATGATGGTGCCTTTCAACGGGCCGGCATCAGTGCGCCGACAGGAAGCGGTCGAAGACCTCGAGCGTCGCCGCGGGGTTCTCGACGTGGGGGCCGTGGTAGCTGGTCGGGATGACCTCGTAGGCCGCCCCGGTGTCCTCCGCCATCCGGCGCTGCCACGGGATCGGCCAGGCGTTGTCCCACTCGCCGTGCGCGACGAGCACGGGCAGCCCGGTCGCGCGGAGCTCGGCCGACGAGTCGGTGTGGTCCTCGAGGATGTGCCCGCCGGCGACGACGCTGAGCGGGCTGGTCGCGTCGAAGCGGTCGCGGACCATCCGGACGTCGTCCGGCAGCTCGTCGTCGGGGCGGTAGGCCCAGAGCGGGTTCGTCGAGTCGAACAGTTGGCGGAGGTTGCCACCGGTGTCGTGCAGGATCGTCAGCTCGGTCACCTTGCGGTAGGGCCAGCCGTACGGTCCGGAGCAGAACTGCACGACGTCGCGGAACGACGACGGCGAGGCGATCGCGGCTGCGCGGGCGATGACCCCGCCGAGCGAGTGACCGATCAGGTGGACCGGGGCGCCGTCGTCGAGCAGGGCGGCGACCCGGACGACGTCGGCGGCTTCCTCGTCGAGCGAGTGGTCCGACGGCGAGGGCGGCGCTGCCGAGTCCGCCTGCCCGCGACGGCTGATCGCCACCGCGGTCCAGCCGGCGTCGCGGAGGAGCGGCATGAAGGTGCGCCAGTCCTCCTTCGAGCCGGTGTAGCCGGGGACGATCAGGACGGTGCCCTTCGACGGCCCGTCAGGCACCACGCGGTACGCGGTGAGCCGACCGACGGGCAGGTCGATGCCGACGACGTCGACGTGGTCCGGGGTGGGGAGGTGCCCGAAGGGCGGCACGGTGGGGAAGTTCATGCCAGCAGTGTCCGCCGCGGGTTCGGCACGGCGTCCAGGAGCGCCACCGTGTAGTCGTCCTGCGGGTGCTGCAGCACCTCGGCGGTGCGGCCGCGCTCGACGACTGCGCCGTCGTGCAGCACCATGATGTCGTCCGTGATGAGGCGCGCGCTGAGCAGGTCGTGCGTGATGTAGAGGAGCGAGACGCCCCACTGCTCGCGGAGGTCCTCGAGCAGGGCGAGCACCCCGGCACGCAGGGTGACGTCGAGCATCGAGACGGGCTCGTCGGCGATGATCACCTGCGGGTCGCTCGCGAGCGCCCGGGCGATGACGACGCGCTGCCGCTGCCCGCCGGAGAGCTGGTGCGGGAGCTTCTGCGCGAACTGCTCGACGGGGGTCAGGCCCACGGTCTCGAGCAGCTCGAGCACGCGCCTGCGGGCGTCCCGCCCGCGCAGGTCCGTGTAGTTCGCGATCGGCCGGGACAGCGTGTACTCCACCGTGTGCAGCGGGTTGAGCGCCGAGTACGGGTCCTGGAAGACCATCTGCACCTCGGAACGGAGGTCCTTCAGGCCGCGCCGGCCCAGGCGGCCGACGTCGGCGTCGCCGAAGCGGACCGTGCCGGTCGTCGGCTTCTCGACGCCGGTGAGCATCTTCGCGATCGTCGACTTGCCGGAACCGGACTGGCCGACGAGCGCGAGCGACTGCCCGGGTTCGAGGGTGAACGACACGTCCCGCACGGCCTGCACCGGCTGCTCCCCGCGACGCGGTGCCGGGTAGGTCTTCACGAGGTGGTCGACCACGATCGGGTTCTTCGCGGCGGAGCGTTCACGGGAGCCGACGGTGGCGAACGACGAGGTCGTCTGCTGACGCGAGACCGAGCGCTGCGATCGGTCGGGGAACCCGGGCAGGGAGACGACCTCGGCGCGGGGGTCCGCGTAGTGCGACAGCAGCATCTTCGTGTAGTCGTCCTGCGGGTCGCGCAGGACCTCGAGCGAGCGGCCGTCCTCGACGATGCGGCCCTCGTGCATGACGAGGACGCGTTCGGTGGCCTCGAGGACGATGCCGAGGTCGTGGCTGATGAGGACGGCGGTGAAGCCCTCGGACCGCTGCAGCTCGATGATCGTGTCCATCACGGCGTGCTGCACGAGGACGTCGAGTGCCGTCGTCGGCTCGTCGAACACCATGAGCTGCGGCTCGAGCGAGAGCGCCAGGGCGATGGAGACGCGCTGCCGCATGCCGCCGGAGAGCTCCCCGGGGAACCGGGCGAGCATCGACGTCGGCAGCTTCACCTTGCCGACGAGCTCCTGCATGCGGGCGTCCCAGCGGTCGCGCGGCACGTGGCCGTGCGCCCTGAAGACGTCGATGAAGTGGTTCCGGATGGTGCGCACCGGGTTGAGCGCGTTCATGCCGGACTGCAGCACCATCGCGAAGCCGCCCTGCCGCTGCTGGCGCAGGGCTTCCTCGTCGAGGTCGCGGATGTCCTTGCCCGCGAAGACGATGCTGCCGCCGTTCGTGCGCGCCGGCGGCTTCTGCAGCCGGGTCAGCGCGTAGCCGAGGGTCGACTTGCCGGAACCGGACTCGCCGACCAGGCCGATGAACTCGCCCTTCCGCAGGCAGAACGACACGTGGTCGACCGCCTGGACGGCCTCCTGGCCGGCCGATTCGTAGACGACCGACAGGTCGCGGACGTCGAGCAGGACGTCCTGCGTGACGCTCGTGGCGTCGGACGGGAGGCGCGTGGCGGCGCCGTCCCGTGCCTCCTGGCCGTCTGCGGGGTGCGTTCCTGGCGAGCCGCTCATGCGGTCTTCTCCTTACGGGGCCGCGCGCCCTCGCGCAGCCGCGGGTTGGACACGGCGTCGACGCCGAAGTTGATCAGGGTGAGGCTCATCGCGAGCAGCGCGATGCAGAGGCCGGGCGCGAAGAGCAGGATCCACTGGCCGGTGAGGAGCGCGTTCGAGTTCTGCGCCCAGTACAGGATCGTGCCCCAGCTGACGATCGAGGAGTCGCCGAGTCCGAGGAACTCGAGGCCGGCCTCGGCGAGGATCGCGCTCGTGGCGGCCCCGAAGAAGCTGCCGACGATGAGGCTCGTCATGTTCGGCAGGATCTCGCGGAACACGATGCGCGTCGCGCCGTCACCGGAGAACTGGGCGGCGGTGACGAAGTCCCGGCCGCGCAGCGACTGCGTCTGCGACCGGAGCACGCGAGCGCCCCACGCCCAACCGGTGACGACGATGACCGCGATGATGACCGCGATGCCGCCGTTCTGCAGGTAGGCGGCGATGACGATCATCAGGGGCAGACCCGGGATGACGAGGAACAGGTTCACGATGAACCCGACGACCTCGGCGATCCAGCCCCGGACATAGCCCCAGCTGAGGCCGATCGCGACGGCGACGAGCGTGGACAGGACGCCCGCGACCGCGCCGACGAAGACCGAGATGCGGGCGCCGTACACGAGCTGTGACAGGACGTCCTCGCCGGCGGCGGTGGTGCCCATCCAGTGGTCGGGCGTCGCGTCGGCGGACCGGGCGAAGCCGTTCTGGCTGGCGCCGTACGGGGCCAGGAGCGGGGCGAAGACCGCGACGAGCACGAAGACGCCGAGGATGACGATGCCGGTCCGGGCCTTCCCGTTCGACCAGACGACGCCGAACTGGCGGGCGGCGGCGCGCCACTTGGACGGCGCCTGAGCTGCTTCTTCTTGGGTGCGGACTGCGACTGTGGCGTCCGGGGTGGTGGTGTTGGTCATCGACGCGTCCTCGGGTCCAGGACGCCGTACATGACGTCCACGATGAAGTTGGCGATGAGCACCGACACGGTGATCATCAGGAAGAGGGCCTGCATGAGCGGGTAGTCCTGCCCGATCACGGCGTTGAACAGCAGGTAGCCGATGCCCGGGTACCCGAACACCTGCTCGACCAGCACCGAACCGCCGACCACGCCGCCGAGAGCCAGGCCGAAGCCGGTCAGGTTCGGCAGGATCGCGTTGCGGGCCGCGTACCGGACGGCCACGGTGCGCCCGCGCAGGCCGTTCGCCTCGGCGAAGGTCACGTAGTCGTCACCGAGGGTGTTGATCATCGCGTTGCGCATGCCGATGATCCAGCCGCCCAGGCTCGTCACCAGGATCGTGACGGCCGGCAGCACGGCGTGCTGCAGGGCGTCGCCGAGGAACGCACCGTTGAGACCGGGCGTCGTCGTGGCCGAGTAGGCGCCCGTGGTCGGGAACCAGTGCAGCACGTAGCCGAGGAAGAACAGCAGCAGCAGGGCGGTCCAGAAGTACGGGAACGTGGACATGAAGCTGCCCGACAGGGTGGGGAGCGAGTCGAGCCAGGTGCCGCGCTTCCACGCCGCCGCGACACCGATCAGGGTGCCGAGGACGAACGCCAGGATCGTGACGACCCCGACCAGGATGAGCGTGTAGGGCAGGGCCTTCGCCACGAGGTCGCCGACGGGCTGGGGGTAGAACGTGTAGCTCGTGCCGAAGTCGAGGGTGATCACCTGGTGCAGGTAGCTGACGTACTGGTCCCACACGTTGCCGGTCGGCACGCCGAGCTGGGCCTCGATGGCCTTCTTCGTGGCGTCGGTGACCGGACCGTTCTGGCCGAGCTTCGCGAGCGCGGCGTCGGCCGGACTGCCGGGCATGAGGCGCGGGAGCACGAAGTTGAGCGTGACCGCGGCCCAGAGCGTCAGGACGAAGAGGACGAGTTTCTGGAGGATGTACTTCACTTTGCGTCCTCCTGCTGCTGCAGGATCTCCTTGCCCGCCGCGCTGTCGCGCAGCCGGAGCTTGGTGAAGATGAGCAGCGGTGCCGAGTCGTAGTTCTGCGGTGCCATGTAGGGGTCCTCCGCGCTGGGCCAGCCGACAAACTTGCCGGTGTTGAACAAGCCCCAGAGGCCGCCGTGGTACATGCCGATGACGGGCAGCTCGTCGTAGACGATCTGCTGCAGCTGGTCGAGGATCTCCTGCTGCTTCGCGGTGTCCGTCGTCGCCTTGTACTCGTCGAGGAGCTCCTGGGTGTCGGCGTTCTTGTACCGCTCGTAGTTGTTGACCGTCGACTTGCCGACCGGCTGGTAGAACTCGGTGGACATCAGGGAGTTGAAGGCCTGGTAGACGTCGCCGTTGCCCATGCCGCCCATCGCCATGTCGAACCGCCCGTTGTTGATCGCCTGCTGGTAGCCGGCGGGCTGCGGGGCCTTGATGGTGACGTCGATGCCGATCGCGGTGAGGTTGCGGCGGACCTCCTGCACGGCGCGGAGCCAGTCGGAGTACCCGTTCGCGGTCGTGATGGCGATCTGGAGCTGCTTGCCGTCCTTGACGAGCTTGCCGCCCTGCTCGCGGTAGCCGGCCTTCGCGAACGCTGCCTTCGCGGCGTCGGCGTCCTGCGTCACCATGCCCTTGTCCGGGATCGCGTCGTTCACGTAGCGCTCCTGGTTCGGCAGGATGAGCCCGGTCTGCGCCGCTGCCTGCAGGTTGCCCTCGGTCGCCGTCTCGGCGATCGCGTCACGGTCGAGGGCCAGGGAGATCCCCCGACGGACGTTCACGTCGTTGAAGGGCGCCTTCGTCAGGTTCGGGATGAGGCCGGTGATGCCGCCCGGCGGGAACCAGTACTGGTTCGTCTCGGAAGCGGCTCCCCACGTGCCCTCGACATCGGAGATGAACGAGTACGCCCAGTCGTAACCACGTGTGACGGTGTCGAGCTGGGTGTTCGTCGCCGGCAGGATGAGGTGCTTGATGGCGATCTCGTCGGCCTGCCAGTACCTCGGGTTCTTGTCCATCGAGTACTGCTGGTCGGTGTAGTTGCCGAGGACGAACGGACCGGTGCCGACCGGGTTCGGGTCGCGCCAGGTCGTCGGGTCCTTCACGCCGCCCCAGTGGTCCTCGCCGAGGATGTACGTCTGCCCGATGATCGTCAGGCTCGGGACGTCCTCGCTCTTGAGGTGGAAGACGACGTGGTCGCCGTCCTGCTCGATGCGCTCGATGTGCTGCCAGGCGCCCTTGACGTCCATGGCGGGGAACTTCTTGAGCAGGTCGAAGGTGAAGACGACGTCCTCCGCGCTGAACGGCGAACCGTCGGACCACTCGACGCCGGAGCGGATCGTCATGTCGATGGTCTTCGCGTCGGGCTGACTCCACTTGCTGGCGAGCCACGGGTTGCGCTTGCCGTCGAGGGGGTTCACCTCGATGAGGGGCTCGTACATCCACTTGGAGGCCGTCCGGGCGTTCGGGATGTACGGGTTGAAGTTGCGGTCGAACAGCGGGTTGCCGCGGTCCGCGTTGATGAGCATCGTGTCCTTGCCGATGGTGGGATCGGGTTCGGAGCGGACCTGGATGCTGCAGCCGGTGGCCACGAGGGCCACGACGGCGAGCCCGGCGAGGGCCGCGGCGAGGCGACCGCGTCGGCGGGGGCCCGGGTCGCGCGGGCCGCGCGTGCGCTGTGGGGGAAGCGTCATTGCTCGGTCGACCTCCATGTCGATTCGGTACGTGCTCAATGTATGCGCTTACATCGCGCGGTGCAACACCACGGTTGTTTCGCGGACCGGCACGGATCTACGGCTCCAACGACGGCGGGCAGCTCTCGCGCAGCAGCACCTCGACCGGCAGCCGGACGGCGCGCGGCGGCCCGTCCGGACGCTCCAACCGGTCGACGATCGCGAGCACCGCGGCTCGGCCGAGCGCCCCCATCGGCTGGTGCACAGTGGTGAGCCGCGGTGCCGCGAACCGCCCCGCGTCGATGCCGTCGAACCCCGTCACGACGACGTCCTCGGGGACCCGGATGCCCCGCGCGGCGGCGGCCTCGAGCACCCCGAGCGCTGACTGGTCGTTCGAGCACAGGATCGCCCGCGGCACGTCGTCCGCCAGCAGCGAGGCCGCGAGCTCCCGCGCCCGCGCTCGTCCGAAGTCACCGTGCACGATCCGCACCGACGACACCGGCACACCGTGGTCGTCGAGCGCCGCCCGGAACCCCGCCGAGCGCTCCATGTCGTCGGGCGAGTCGATCGGGCCGGCGAGGTACGCCAGCGACCGGATACCGAGCCGCCCGATCACGTGCGACGCCAGCGTGCGCATCCCGGCGGCGTTGTCGACGCTCACCGAGTCGAACCCGTGTGACCGACGGTCGTCGGCGAGCACCACCACGGGGATGCGGCGGGCGACGTGTTCGAGCAGGTCGTCCGGCACGGTCTGGGCCAGCACCGCGAGGCCGTCCACCCGACCGGCGACGTCGTTGACGATGACGTCGCGCGACGAACCGCGCCCGGCGGCGACCATCAGGGCGAGGCCGCGCTGCCAGGCCTCGGTCTCGGCACCGCGCAGGACCTCGTCGAAGTACAGGTTCGACGAGAACGGCTGCGTCATGTGCCGCCGGTCGTCGACCACGCGGACGCCCCCGTCGGTGACCAGGTCGGGGCGCTCGTCCGGCACCACGTCGAACCCCGGCAGCAGCAGGCCGACCACACCGGTGCGCTTGCCGGCGAGGCCCCGGGCGTTGCCGGAGGGCACGTAGCCGAGACTCCGGATCGCCGCCTGCACGCGGTCGCGGGTGCCCTCGCGGACGGCGTCCGGCGTGCGGAGCACGCGCGACACGGTGGCGATGGAGACGCCCGCCGCAGAGGCGACGTCGTAGACCGTGGGAGGTGCGGTGCGCTGGTCGGCCAAGCCGTGCCTCCCGTCCGACGTCCGCTGGAACCGCGCCTCGACCGCGCGGCCGGACCATCCTAGTTCTCCACAGGTCGGCGGAGACGCTTGCGGCAGGGCAGCGGTGGCGTGACACTGGTGCGACCTCAGTACGTCCCGTGAGGAAGCGCACCAGCGGGCCGTGTGCCCGCACCGACCAGGTTGCCCACACACAGGGGAAGGACACCGACATGTCACAGTCGACACGATCCGGGAGCAAGCTCGCCAACCGCGCGAGCCACGACGAGGCCGAGGTGCGCGACGCGCTGCTCGACCACACGGAGGGCGCCACCTTCGACGACCTCGACGGCGCAGGGGAACCCGCCGAGCGGCCGTAGCGGGCGGTCGCGCGGGCCTCCGGCGGTCTGCCGGGAGGCCCGTGCCCCGCACCCCACCCGGGTCACCACCGCAGGTGGTCGCGTCGGCGCTGCGCGGGTCGCGTCGCTGCCGTCGGGCGGGTGGCGTCCGCGTGTCGGGGCGTCGTGGGCGGTGCCGCGTGCGCGTCCGCGGCGGTGGCCGCGTCAGCGCTCGGTGGCACCGACGATCGTCATGCCCGCTCCCCGCAGGCGGCGTCGCTCCTGGGCGATCCAGCCGAGCAGCCGGTCGTTCGTGCCGGCGACGTGGGCCGCCACGAGGTCCGCTGCCCGGTCGGCGTCGCCGTCGCGCACGGCGTCGATGATGGCGCTGTGCTCCTGCCAGGCGGCATCGCGTGCCTCGGGGGTGCGCACCTCGATCCACCGGGTGCGTTCCAGGCGCGTCAGCGCGTCGGCGATGGCGTCGGTGACGAACCGGTTGCCGCCGAGGGCCGCGAGGTCGAGGTGGAACGTCGAGCCCATCCGGATGCCGGCCTGCTGGTCCGGGGTCGGACGGAGGGCGTCGAGGTGGCCGCGGACCTCGGCGAGCTGCTCGGCGCTGGCCCGCTCGACGGCGAGCCGGACGGCCGCCGGCTCGAGGATCCCGCGGAGCTCGGCGAGCGAGGCGATCTCGTCGAGGTCGATCGGCGTGACCGTCCACGAGCGCCCCTCGTGCAGGATGAGCCCCTCGCGCTCGAGCCGGGACAGCGCGGCGCGGACCGGGGTGCGGGAGGCGTGGAACCGTGCCTCGAGACCGCGCTCCGAGATCCGCTCACCCGGCGCGATGTCGAGCGTGAGGATGGCCGCGCGGAGGTTGTCGTAGAGCTGGGCCGTCTGCGACACGGGGGCGGCGTCGGTCGTGTCGGTCACGGCGGACAAGCCTAGCGGCGTCGTGCCCAGAATGGTATACCGTTGTGGTATACCAATTGGTTCCACGACGGGACGACAGCATGCCCACGACCGAGGCCCGGCGACGGACCACCGCCGCGACGACGCCCGTACCGGCCCGCGCCTGGACGATGCTGGCCCTCGGGGTCGCGGCGCAGGCAGCCGGGACGCTCGTCGTGTCCGCCCCGGCCCTGCTCATCCCGTACCTGCACGCGCACGGCACGTCGCTCCCGGTGGCGGGGTTGCTCGCGTCCGCGCCGACCTTCGGCATGGTGCTGACACTCATCGCCTGGGGAGCGGTCACGGACCGCTTCGGCGAGCGCATCGTCATCGCGGGCGGCCTCGTGCTCACGACGGCGGCGGTCGTCGGCGCGTGGCTCGCGGCGGGCGATCCGGTGTTGCTCGGCCTGGCGTTCCTGGCCGGCGGCATGACGAGCGCGTCGACGAACGCCGCGAGCGGACGCGTCGTCGTCGGGTGGTTCCCGAAGGAGCGACGCGGACTGGCGATGGGGATCCGGCAGATGTCACAGCCGCTCGGGGTGACGCTGGCGGCCGTCACGGTCCCGCAGCTCGCCGAGGGCTCGGGGATCCGCGCCGCCCTGGTGCTGCCGATCGTGCTCTGCGCGGTGCTGGCGGCCGGCTGCGCGATCGGCATCCAGGACCCGCCGAGGCCCACCCGGTCCGCGGTCGCCGCGGCGGTCACGGTGAACCCCTACCGGTCGAGCGGGTTCCTGTGGCGGGTGCACGCGGTGTCGGTCCTGCTCGTGGTGCCGCAGTTCACGCTGTCGACCTACGGACTGGTGTGGCTCGTCGGCCTCGGCTGGTCCACGCCGGCCGCCGGGCTCCTGGTCGGCGCGTCGCAGTTCGTCGGTGCCGTCGGGCGGATCCTGGTCGGCGGCTGGAGCGACCGTGCGGGCTCCCGGGTCGGGCCGCTGCGGATCGTCGCGGTGGGCGCCGCCGTCGTGATGGCGGTGCTGGCGGTCGTCGACGCGACGCACCTGGCCGGCGCGGCGGTCTTCCTGGTGCTCGCGACGAGCGTCACCGTCGCCGACAACGGGTTGGCGTACACGTCGGTGGCCGAGGCAGCCGGGCCGTTCTGGTCCGGCCGGGCGCTCGGCGCGCAGAACACCGGGCAGTTCGTCGCGGCGAGCGCCGTCGGCCCCGGGGTCGGCGCGCTCGTCACGGCGTTCGGCTTCGCGGCGTCGTTCGGCCTGGTCGCCGTGCTGCCGCTGCTGGCGCTGCCGCTGGTGCCGCGCGCCGACCGCTCGCACGACTGAGGCGGCCAGGCCGTCGGGGAGTCCCCCGTCGGAACGTCCCATCGCGCGTGCAGTGGGAAGCTGTTCCGCGCGTCGGAGGCAGGAACTCCCGGCCTCCTACGCGCGGTTCACCTCACCACGCGCGATTCAGCTCACCACGCGCGGAACAGCACCCCAGCACCCGGCACGGGTCAGGCGGGTCAGGCGGGGACGGCGGGGCCGACGGGCCAGCGCAGGAGTGCGGCGGCCGGGGCGCCACCGGGCAGGGACGCGGCGTTCACGAGCACGAGCTCGGCGTCGGTCAGGACCGCGGCACGGACGAGCGCGCACACCGCCGGGACCGCCCCGATCACCGCGGTGCCCGCGGCCTGCTCCGGCGCCGTCGCGACCCAGGGGGCACCGGCCAGGGCCAGGAGCGTCCGGTCGCGGATCGCGACCGCGTCGAGCGCGACCGTCGACCCCTGCGCCTGCTGCAGCGCCTCGACGACGGAGCCGATGCCGGTGACGACCTGGTTGTCCCCGCGCCCGGCGTGCGTGCGGAGGCGGTCCTCGAGGTCGTGCCGGTGCGTCGCCACGGCCCGGGCCAGCGCGGTCTCGACGTGCTCGACGAAGGCCTGCTCCGCACCGGCGTCGGCGCGCGGGTCGCCGGGGAACACCGAGGTCAGGGCGCGCGTCTCGGCGGACAGGGCCTTCACGAGCAGCTCCCGTGCGGTGACGTCCCCGGCCACCACCACGAGGCCGGGCCGGAGGGTGCGGACGGTCTCGTCGACGGCCGCGGCGGTCTCGGCGGAGTTCTGCCGCCAGATCTCCTCGGTGTGCTGCTGCCAGTGCGGCTGCTTCCACCCGGTCCCGGCCTTGGCGTAGTGCAGGGTGTCGTTCCGCCCCTGCACCTGCTGCTCCGACTCGGCAGCGGCGACCGGTGCGTGGCCGAGCCGGTAGGTGCGGAAGGCGCCGCCCTCCTTGCTCGCGTGCACGACGAGGAACGGCAGGTCGACCGGTCGGTGCGCGACGAGCGGGACCAGGTCCGGTACGGCTCCCACGCCGACGGACCCCGCGCCGTGCAGACGCCCGGGCAGGACGTCGCTGATCACCACCGCCCCGTCGTGGACGAGCACGTACCGGCTGACGGGCGACGGGACGCCGGCCTCCTGCTCGAACTCGGCGGCCACGGTGTCGACGACGTCGTCGGTCGCGCCCTGGGCACGGAGGGCCTCCTCGACGGCGCGGAGCCGCAGCGCCGCCTGCCGTCGGGGGTCCTCCACGTTGCCGGAGGCGTCCGCGTAGGCCCAGGCCCACGTCCCTCCGTGTTCCAGTCGCTCCCCCAGGATCCGGTGCAGTTCGCTCGTCGCGTTCGTCGACGTCATGGCAGCTCCTCTCGGACGGTTGCCGGAGCCGATGAGCCCCGGCGCTCTCACGTGCCGCCACACTCCCCCCTCGCGGTGACGCCCGCCCGGAGTCGACGGCGAACACCCAGGCGCGAAAGCACACTGACGCTCGGTTTTGTGGTTTGCTGAGGCGCAACCCCGATCCGACGACGAACCGGAGTGCCCCGCGATGACGCAGCGCCCACCATCCCTCTCCAGACGACAACTGTTGGGCTTCGGCCTCGGCACCGCGGCGGCCGGACTGCTCGCCGGGTGCGCGGTCCCCGGCTCGACCAACGTGAACCGGGCGGCGCTCGTCCCCACCGCCGCGTCCGGCGAGACCGTCCAGCTCACCTACTGGGCGTGGCTCAAGGACCTGCAGAAGGTCTGCGACGTCTGGAACGCGCAGAACCCGCGCATCCAGGTCACCGCGAACTGGATCCCCGGCGGCAACACCGGCGGCTACCAGAAGATGTACTCCGCGCTCGCGGCCGGCGGCGGCCCGGACATCGGGCAGGTCGAGCTCCGGCAGATCCCCGAGTTCATGCTCGCGAACGGCCTCGTCGACCTCGCCCGCTACGGCGCGAAGGACCACCAGGCGAAGTACGACGACGCCGCCTGGGCGCAGGTCTCGTTCCTCGACGGCGTGTACGGCATCCCGCAGGACACCGGCCCGATGGGCTTCTACTACCAGACCGCCCTGCTCGAGCAGGTCGGCGGCGAGCCCCCGGCGACCTGGGACGCGTGGCGCGACCTCGCCGACAAGGTCCGCTCGACGGGCAGGCGGAACTACCTCGAGGTGTTCCCGGTCGCGGACGCGTCGCCCTTCGCGGCGTACGTGCAGCAGGCCGGTGCGCGGTGGTTCCGGACCGACGGCGACGAGTGGGTCGTCGACATGACGGACGACACGACGATGATGGTCGCCGAGTTCTTCGACGGCGTCATCGACGACGACCTCGTCGACACGAGCGCCGGCGCGTTCACCCCCGGCTGGTACGCGTCCGCCGCGAGCGGCGGGGTCGCCGCCGTGACGAGCGCGAGCTGGGCCGACGCCCTGATCCAGTCCGTGCAGGGCGGCGAGGGCAAGTGGCAGGTCGCCCCGATGCAGACCTGGGGCGACACCGGCTCCGGCTCGAGTGCGATCGGCGGTTCGACGGCCGCGGTCCTCGCCAACGCGCAGCACCCGGCGGAGGCCCTCGAGTTCATCACCTGGATGACCACGTCGAAGGAGGGCATCGACGCGATGATCGAGTACTGCGGCATCGGCTGGTCGCCCGCGAAGGACTACATCGGCCAGGCCCGTGAGGAGCCGTCCGAGTGGTTCTCGGGCCAGCGGTACAACGAAGAGGTCTTCGTCCCCGCGGCGAAGGAACAGAACATCGACTGGTCGTGGTCGCCGGTGACGCAGTCGGCGTTCACGAGCCTGCAGAACCAGTTCCGGCGCAAGCTCACCGGCGGGCTGAAGCTCACCGACGCGGTGGAGCTCGCCCAGCGGGAGATCGTCCAGTCCTTCCGGGACAAGGGCCTCGGCGTCAGGACGGCACGATGAGCGCGACGCAGCCGAGGAACGGCTTCCGCACGAGCACGAAGGCCACGAGCGCGCAGAAGCGCGCGCCGTGGATCCTGCTCGGCCCCTTCCTCGCCCTGTTCCTGCTGACGTTCGTCATCCCGATCATCAGCGCGGTCTTCCAGTCGTTCACGACCGTCGACCGCGAGGGCCTCTTCGGCGAGGACGGCGTCTCCGGACGCTTCGCCGGGTTCGACAACTACGTGATCGCCCTGCAGGACAGCGGGTTCGTCGCCTCGATCGGCCGGATGCTGCTGTTCGGCATCGTGCAGGTCCCGGTGATGATCATCGCCTGCACGGTCCTCGCGCTGCTGCTCGAGTCGGCGAGCGCCCGGTGGCCTGCGTTCTTCCGTGCGATCTACTTCATGCCGTACGGCGTCCCCGGGGTCATCGCGACGATCCTGTGGTCGTTCCTGTACGTGCCCGGCCTGTCGCCGATCGTGTCCCTGCTGCAGTCCGTGGGCCTGCAGCCGGACTTCCTCGGTGCGGACAGCGTGCTCTGGTCGATCGCGAACATCGTCACGTGGACGTACACCGGCTACAACATGCTCATCATCGTGGCGCAGCTGAAGTCCATCCCCGGCGAGGTCTACGAGGCCGCGAAGATGGACGGCGCCGGCCCGTTCCAGGTCGCGTTCCGGATCCAGATCCCGCTCATCGCGCCGGCCCTGGTGCTCACCACGGTGTTCTCGATCATCGGGACGCTGCAGCTCTTCGCGGAGCCGCAGATCCTGTCGACCGTCGCACCCGCCATCGACACCGAGTACACGCCGAACTACGCCGCCTACACGAACGCGTTCGCGTTCAACGAGTACGGCGTCGCGAGTGCGCAGGCGGTCATCATCGCGCTGGCCGCGTTCGTGCTGTCGTTCACGTTCCTCGCGCTGACGAACCGCGCGCCGAAGGACGAGCGCGACCGCCGCAAGCGTGCGAAGCGGGACGGCCAGGAGGCCCGGCGCGCGCTCCAGACGCGCGCTGCGGACGACCGCAGGGTCACCACCCAGGCCGAACCGGGCCTCCAGAACGGAACGAACGTCACGAAGGGGGCGGACGCATGACCAGCGAAGCCATCGAAGCGCCGGCCACCGCCAGGACGGCGGTGCCCGTCGACACCACGGCCATCTCGGCGCACCAGCGCCGCAAGCTCGACCGCTCCCCCGGATCGCAGATCGTCGTGACGGGCATCCTCGTCGTCGTCGCGCTGTACTTCCTGGTGCCCCTGTACTGGGTCGTCATCGCCGCGACGAAGACGACCGGTGCGCTCTTCTCGACGAACGGGTTCTGGTTCGGCGGCGAGTTCGCGCTCTGGAGCAACCTGCAGCAGGTGTTCTCGTACGACGGCGGCATCTTCGTCCGCTGGATCGCGAACAGCATCCTGTACTCCGGCGTCGGCGCCGTGCTGGCGACCTACTTCGCCGCAGCCGGCGGCTACGCCCTGGCGAAGTACGAGTTCCGCGGTCGGCAGCTCGTGTTCGGCACGATCCTCGGCGGGGTGCTCGTGCCGGGGACCGCGACCGCGCTGCCGCTGTTCCTGCTGTTCTCGACGCTCGGGCTGACCGACACGTACTGGAGCGTGCTCATCCCGAGCCTCGTCTCGCCGTTCGGGCTGTTCCTGTGCCGCGTGTACGCCCAGGCCTCGGTGGACACCGCGCTGCTCGAGCAGGCCCGGATCGACGGCGCCGGCGAGCTCCGGATCTTCCACACCGTGGTGCTCCGGCAGATGACGCCGGCGCTCGTCACGGTGTTCCTGTTCCAGGTCGTCGGCATCTGGAACAACTTCTTCCTGCCGCTCATCATGCTGGCGGACCAGAAGCTGTACCCGATCACGCTGGGGCTCAACAACTGGCGGGCCCAGGTCGATCGTCTGCCAGAGTTCTACCAGCTCACCACCGGCGGCGTGCTCGTCTCGGTCATCCCGCTCGTGGTCGCCATCATCGTCCTGCAGCGCTTCTGGCGCGGGGGCCTCACGGAAGGATCGGTCAAGGGTTGACCAACGCCGCACTCGCATCCACCGCACCCGGATCGGACACCCGGCTCGCGCCACGCGCCTGGCTGCACACCGACGCCCCCGCGCTGTCGCTGAACGGGGAGTGGGACTTCCGCTGGTCGCCGGTCGCCGACGTCCCGCTGCCGGGCCCCGACGACACCTGGGGCACGATCCCCGTGCCGGCGCACTGGGTGCTGCACGGCCACGGCGCCCCGAGCTACACGAACCTGCAGTACCCGTTCCCGATCGACCCGCCGCACCCGCCCGAGGAGAACCCGACGGGCGACCACCGCCGCACGTTCTCGTTGCCGGGCACCTTCGACGGCGCAGCTCGTGTGCTGCTCCGCTTCGACGGTGTCGAGTCGCACTTCCGGGTGTGGGTGAACGACGCGCTCGTGGGGTGGAGCACGGGTTCGCGGCTCGCGACGGAGTTCGACGTCACGTCCGTGCTGCGGCCCGGCACGAACGAGGTCCGCGTCCGGGTGCACCAGTGGTCGGCGGCCTCGTACCTGGAGGACCAGGACCAGTGGTGGCTGCCGGGCATCTTCCGTGACGTCACGCTGCTCGCCCGACCGGCCGCACCGATCGACGACGTGTTCGTCCGCGCCGGCTGGACCGCTGCGCTCGGGACTGCGGCGACCGCGGGGACGGCGGCGTCCGGCCGCCCCTCGACCGGGACCGGCACGATCACGTTCCCGACGCTCGACGCGGCGTTCCCGGTGCGGTTCGCCGTGCCCGACCTGGGCGTCGACGTGACCTGGGCGACGGCCGACGACGTCGCACCGATCGAGGTCGAGGGCGTCGAGCCGTGGAGCGCCGAGCTGCCGCGGCTGTACGACGCCAGCCTGTCGTCCGAGGGCGAGACCGTCTCGCTCCGGCTCGGCTTCCGCACGGTGTCGATCGTCGGCGACCGGTTCCTGGTGAACGGCGAGCGCGTGGTGTTCCACGGCGTGAACCGGCACGAGACGCACCCGGAGCGCGGTCGGGTGTTCGACGAGGAGCACGCCCGGGCCGACATGGCCCTGATGAAGCGCAACAACGTCAACGCGATCCGCACCTCGCACTACCCGCCGCACCCCCGCGTCCTCGACCTCGCCGACGAGCTCGGCTTCTGGGTGGTGCTGGAGTGCGACCTCGAGACGCACGGGTTCCTGTTCACGGACTGGGTCGGCAACCCCTCGGACGACCCGGCGTGGCGCGAGGCCTACCTCGACCGCATCGCCCGCACCGTCGAACGCGACAAGAACCACGCGTCGATCGTCATGTGGTCGCTCGGCAACGAGTCCGGCACCGGCCGCAACCTCGCCGCGATGGCGCAGTGGGTGCACGACCGCGACGACGAGCGCCCCGTCCACTACGAGGGCGACTACACGGGCGAGTACACCGACGTCTACTCGCGGATGTACCCGACGCTGCAGGAGACCGAGTCGATCGGCGGCGGCCCGGCGACACCGCTGCTCGGGTGCGGCCCGGCCGAGGCGGCACGGCAGCGCTCGAAGCCGTTCATCCACTGCGAGTACGTGCACGCCATGGGCAACGGCCCCGGCCAGATCGCCGAGTACGAGGCGCTGGTCGACACCTACCCGCGCCTGCACGGCGGGTTCGTCTGGGAGTGGCGGGACCACGGGCTGCTCGCTCGCACTGCCGACGGGCAGGACTACCACGCCTACGGCGGGGACTTCGGCGAGGTCGTGCACGACGGCAACTTCGTGATGGACGGCCTGGTGCTGCCCGACGACACCCCGACCCCTGGTCTGGCGGAGTTCGCGGCCGTCGTCGCGCCGGTCCGCCTGTCGTCGTCCGACACGACGCTGCTGATCGAGAACCGGTACCACTCGGCCTCCACCGCAGGGCTGCGGTTCTGCTGGACGCTGTCGCGGAACGGTGTCGTCGAGGCCTCCGGGCGACTCGCTCCCGGCGTCGTCGCGGCGCGGGAGTCGGCCACCGTGCCGGTGCCCGACGAGGTCCGCGCAGCGGCGGCCGGGGACCTCGCTCCCGGTGACGAGCTGTGGTTCGACGTCACGGTCGAACTGGCGGGGCCGACCGCGTGGGCGGACACCGGCCACGTCGTCGCACGCACCCAGCGGCTCGTCGCGAGCCGTGTGGCGGACGCACCACGGGCCTCCCGGCAGACCTGGGACGGCGACCGCCTCGGCGAGGGGACCTTCAGCGCCCGTGGCGACCTGGTGTCCTGGAAGGGCCACGAGGTCGCCGGTCCCCGGCTCGAGCTCTGGCGCGCACCGACCGACAACGACAGCCTGGCGTCGCAGGGCGGCTACGAGACCGCCGACCCGGTGCTCACCCACGGCGTCGGCGACCCGGACGCGCCGGCGTCGGCGGTCCGCTGGCGCGCCCGCGGGCTGGACCGGCTCACCCACCGGCTCGTGTCGGTCGCACGGACCGGTTCCGGTCTCGAGCAGCACGTGCGCGTGGCGGCGGCGAACAGCGGCTGGGGACTCGACGTCACCCACCGCTGGACCCTGACGTCCGACGGCCTCGTGCTGCAGACCGACGCCGTGCCGTTCGGTGCCTGGGACGTCACCTGGCCGCGGATCGGCGTGCGCTTCGACCTGCCCGCCTCGCTGGCGGACGAGGACGCGACCTGGTTCGGCACCGGACCGCTCGAGTCGTACGCCGACTCGTCGCACGCGGCGCGCGTCGGCCGCTTCACCGCGCCGGTGCGGTCGCTCGGCGTGGAGTACTCGCGGCCGCAGGAGACCGGCCACCGGCCGGCGTTGCGGTCGCTCTCGGTCGGGCCGTTCACGGTGTCGACGGTGGGCTCGCACCGTGCCGGCTTCACCCTGTCGCCGTGGACCGCGCAGCAGGTCGACCGTGCGGAGCACCCGTACGAGCTGCCGACGTCCGACCACCTGTACCTGTACCTCGACGCCGCGCAGCACGGGCTCGGCAGCCGGGCGTGCGGCCTCGACGTGCTGCCCGAGCACCAGCTCTGGCCGCAGGCGTTCAGCTGGAGCGTCCTGCTGGCGTAGCGGCGGGGTCGCGGCGAGCTGCTGTGCCGAGGCCGCGCACAACCAAAGTGCTCCCAAACCACGTATCGCCGTGGTTCGGGAGCACTTCGGTTGTGCGGAGCGCACTCGCGGCGCCCGCGCGGCCGGCTACGCCTCGGCGTCGAGGGCGCGCAGCGCCTCGGGGTCGCTCGTGTTGAGGAAGTCGGTCAGGCGCTCGGCCTCGCCCGGCTCCTCGATCGCCTCGGCCGCACGCCGCAGGGCGAACAGCGCCCGGAGGACGCCGCGGTTCGGTTCGTGCGACCACGGCACCGGACCGACACCGCGCCACCCGGCCTTGCGCAGGGCGTCGAGCCCACGGTGGTACCCGACACGGGCGTACGCGTAGGACTCCAGGGTCGCGCCGCGCGCCCAGGCCTCGTCGGCGAGCAGTGCCCACGCCAGGCTCGACGAGGGGTGCGACACCACCACGCTGGCGACGGGTGCGTCGGCGGCGAGCGCCGCGGTCACCTCGGGTTCGGTGGGCAGCAGGGTCTCGGGGTTCGTCGAGGGGTTCGGCAACAGGTTCTCCGGCATGCCCCCAGCCTGTCATCCCTTGCGCGTCCCCGTGGCCGGGATTACCGTGGGTGGCACCTCGTCGTCATCGCGAGGCCGCCGGGGCGGGAGACCGACCGGCGGCGCGGATGGCGGTCACGGGGGTCCCCGACGGAAGAAGACGGATTGCTGTCGATCACCGGTTCTGCTCAGCCCACGCGCTGACACCGTGATCGCGCGCCCCGTCGGGCGCTCCACCGCACCGCGGTGGGTTCGGTGTCGTGCGCCCAGCATCGACACCGGGAGGCATCCCCATGCCCAGCAGTCCATCCGTCGTCCTGCACGACGTCACGTTCGCCTGGCCCGACGGCACCGTCGCGCTCGACCACCTCACCGCCGCCTTCGGGCGTGGCCGGACCGGCCTGGTCGGGAGGAACGGGGCCGGCAAGTCCACGCTGGTCCGGCTCGCCACCGGCCGGCTCCACCCCACGTCGGGCACCATCTCGACGTCGGGTCCCGTCGATCACCTGCCCCAACGCCTCGCGGTCGGCGAGGACGAGACCGTCGCCGACCTGCTCGGCATCCGGTCGACGCTCACCGCGCTCCGCGCCGTGCTGTCCGGTGACGCGTCGCCCGAGCACTTCGAGGCGGTCGGCGACGACTGGGACCTCGAGGAGCGAGCTGCGGCGGCGATCGCGAGCGTCGGGCTCGACGGCGCCGACCTGGAGCGCCCGGTGTCCACGCTGTCCGGCGGGCAGGCCGTGCTCGTGGCCGTCGCCGGGGTGCGGTTGCGCGGCCGTCCGATCGCGTTCCTCGACGAGCCGACGAACAATCTCGACCGGCGGGCACGCGGGCTCCTGCTCGACCTGGTCGACGACTGGCGCGGGACCCTCGTGGTGGTCAGCCACGACCGGGAGCTCCTCGACCACGTCGACGAGACCGTGGAGCTGCGGTCCGGGTCGATGACCGTGTTCGGCGGGACGTTCAGCGCGTTCGAAGAGCACCTGGCCGTGCAGCAGGCGGCCGTCGAACGCGAGGTCCGGGTCGCCGAGCAGCGGCACCGCACCGAGAAACGGCAGCGCATCGAGGCCGAGACGAAGATCGCCCGTCGTGCGAAGGCTGGTGAGAAAGCGGGCCGTTCGATGCCGAAGATCCTGGCGAACGAGCAGCGGAAGAAGGCGCAGGAGACCGCCGGTCGGCTGCGGGTCGGGTACGCCGACGACGAGGCCGCTGCCCTCGAGGCGAAGCGGGAGGCACAGCTCCGGCTCCGCGACGACGAGTCCATCCACGTGACCCTGCCCGACCCCGACGTGCCGGCGTCACGGCAGATCGCCACCGTCACGGTGCGTGGGCGGGACGTGATCGTGCAGGGACCGGAGCGGATCGCGGTCACCGGGGACAACGGCGTCGGCAAGTCGACCCTGCTCGAACAGCTCGTCGGCGCCCCCGCAGCCCGGGAGCACCCGCTGCCCGGCACCGGGGCCGTCGCCCACGTCGACCGGATCGCGTACCTGCCGCAACGGAAGGACGGCCTCGACGACACCGCCACGGTGCTCGAGAACGTCCGCCGGGACGCCCCGCACGTCCCCGTCGCCGAGGTGCGGAACCGGCTCGCCCGGTTCCTGGTGCGTGGCGACACCGTCGACCGCCCGGCAGGCGACCTGTCGGGCGGGGAGCGGTTCCGGGTGGCGCTGGCGGCCCTGGTGCTCGCCGACCCGCCACCGCAGCTGCTCGTGCTCGACGAGCCGACGAACGACCTCGACCTGACGAGCGTCGATCAGCTCGTCGACGCGCTGCGGGCCCACCGCGGAGCCCTCGTCGTGGTGAGCCACGACGAGACGTTCCTGGAGCGGCTGGAGCTCGACGCGCGCATCGAGCTGTCGTAGCCCGCGGTCAGCGCCGTCGGGTCGGTCGGATCGCGAGCGACTCGACGGTGCCGCGCTCCGGCAGGTCGACGACGGTGCGGACCGCGGCGGCCACGTCCTCCGGCGCCAGGTAGTACGCGGTGTCGTAGTCCTCGCCGAGCTTCTCGGTCAGGGCCCGTTGCATGTCCGAGTCGGTCCGGCCCGGGTGCACGCTCGACACCCGCACGCCGTTCGCCCGCTCCTCTTCCCGCAGGGCGTCGGCGAAGGCCCGCAGCGCGAACTTCGACGCCGCGTAGACGCCACCGCCGGGACCGGCGAGGAACCCGGAACCGCTGTTGATCGGCACGACGATGCCCCGCGCCGCCCGGAGCGCCGGGAGCGCCGCCCGGGTGAGCTCGGCGACCGCGAACACGTTCGTGGCGAAGACCTGCTCCCACACGACACGCGGGGTCTCGGCGACGGTGGTGCCCTGCTCGACGCCGGCGGAGTGCACGAGCACGTCGAGCCGCTCGGGCAGCGCCGGCAGGTCGCCCGCGCTGAGGTCGCCGACGAACGGCGCAGCACTCGGCAGTTCGGCGACGAACGCGTCGACGGCGTCGGCCGACCGGCCGCCGACGAGCACGTGGTGGGTGCGGCCGAGGTCGGCGGCGATCGCGCGGCCGATGCCACGGGTGGCTCCGGTCACCAGGGCGACCGGACGGTTCTGGAGCGGTTCTGTCGTCACGTGGGCCAGCCTACGGAAGCCGGGCCGGGCCTCCTGTGCGGCGGCGACGTCTGTGGAGGACCGTCAGCGCGACGGCGGCGGCGACCACCAGTCCCCCGATCGCCGCGATGCCCCACGGCGAGCCGGCGAGCGCCGCGACCACGGCCCAGAACACCGCGAACCCGACGGTCGCGTACAGCAGCGCCCACACGACGCAGCCCGGCACCATCGCGACCGTGTACCGCCACCAGGCGACCCGGGCGAGCCCCGCGGCCGCGTTCATCACCGTCTGCAGCCCGACCACGACGAAGCTCGCCGTGACGACCGGCAGCCCCCAGCGCTCGAGCAGGGCCGACCCGCGGCGGACGGCGGGCGACCGCAGCCACCCGCCCCACCGCGACCGGGACGCCCCCGTCACCGCGAGCCGCGCGACCCAGTACGTGGCCTGCGCACGGCAGAACACGACCAGGAAGAGCGCGAGGAGGAGCCACCGGAACGGCAGGCCCTCGAGGAAGGACGGCACGCTCGCACGGTAGCGCCCCGACCCGGGGACCGACCGTCAGTCGTTGTCGACGCCCTGGCGGATGCGGATGCCCTCGAGGACGTCCTGCGCGCGCTTCTCGTCCTGCTTCTCGATCTGGCGGGTGTCGCGCTCGGGGAGCTGGATGTCCTCCTCCGCGCGGATGCCGGCCTGCAGCTCGCGGCCCCGCTCGATCTCGGCGTCGAACTCGGCGCCGAACAGCAGCGCGTTGTTCGTGATCCAGATCCACAGCAGGAAGACGATGACACCACCGAGCGAGCCATACGTGGCGTTGTAGTTCGAGAAGTTCCCGACGTAGAAGCCGAAGCCGACGCTCGCGACGATCCAGATGAGGATCGCGAGGATCGACCCGCCGCTCACCCACCGGAACTTCGGCTGCTTGACGTTCGGCGACCAGTAGTACAGCACCGCCACGACGAGGATCGCGATGACGAGCATGATCGGCCACTGCACGACGAGCAGCACCGTGGCGGCGACGCCGCCGAGGCCGATGAGGTCGCCGAAGCTGCGGGCGAGGGGTCCGCTCACGAGTGCGAGCAGACCGAGCACGAGCAGGACGACGGTGGTCACGGTGACGCCGAGCATGGTCGGGCGGAGCTTCCAGATCGGCCGGCCCTCGCGGACGTTGTAGATCCGGTTCATCGAACGGCCGAAGGCGCCGACGTAGCCGGAGGCCGACCAGAGCGCGCCGAGCAGACCGACGATGAACGTGACGGGTGCGGCGGGCGAGCGGACGAGGCCCTCCACCGGCTCCCGCAGCAGCTCGGCGACGTCCTTCGAGCCGACGTTGCCGATGATCGTCAACAGGGAGTCGACCGTGTCCTTCGGGTTCGACACCAGGCCGAGGATCGACACGACGGCCAGCAACCCGGGGAACAGCGCGAGCACCGAGTAGTACGTCAGGCTCGCGGCGAGGTCGGTGCACTGGTCGCTCGAGAACTCGCGGAGCGTCTTCTTCAACGTGTAGACGAGCGTCGGCTTCTTGAGGTCGGTGGGGCTGTCGGCCTTGCGGGGGTCGTCGGCCGGGGGCTTCTGCTGGTCGTCGCTCATCGTCTCAACCCTTCCGTGCGGCGAGGCGCTTCGCAGCCTGCTTCGACCGCTTCACCGCCGCCTTGCGGTTCTTGTCGGCCCGCCGCTGCACGGCGCTGATGCCGACCTGCTGCTTCACCCGTGCCTTGTGCGCCGGGTCCTGCTCGAGGGCTTCCTCGGCGGCCTTCCGCCGCGCCTTGCGGCCCTTCCGGCCGCCCTGCGCCTGCTCCTTCGCCGATGGGGCGTCGCCACGCGTGCCGAACGGCAGCAGCGCGGTGAACGCGGAGCTCGCGGGCGGGGTCGCCAGGTGCCCGGCGGGGCTGTTGCGCATCGAGATGCCGACGATGATCGCCGCGACCCCGGTGAGACCGGTGATGCCCATCGCCACGAGGGGCGTCGGGTCGCGGTGCCACCGCTGCTTGGTCTTCGCGACCGCGAGCCGGGTCCGGGCGGGCAGGTTCGCACGCCGCTTGAGTTCCGTCACGGTGTCCGTGATGCCCTCACGGGTGCGGACGTTGGCGAGTTCGAGCTCGGGCAGACTGTCCTTGGCCATTCACCATTTCCTACACGTCCGCAGCCGGGATCGTGCACAGCAGCACCTGGTTACCGTGCCGGTCATGCTCATCCGGGACGCCGCCGAGGGGATCCACCGCCTCGAGGTCGCACACACCAACACGTACCTCGTCGAGACCGGCGACCGACTGCTCGTCGTCGACGCCGGGCTGCCCGCCGCGTGGCCGCACCTGCAGCTCGCGGTGCACGACCTCGGGTACACGCCCGACCGCGTCGAGGGGCTCCTGCTCACGCACGGCCACTTCGACCACGTCGGCACCGCGGCGCGGATGCACCGGGACTGGGGCACGCCCGTCCACGTACACCCGGGCGACCGGGAGCTCGCCGCCCACCCGTACTCCTACCGCCCGCAGACGAACCGCCTCGGCTTCGTCGCACGGCACCCGGGCGGGTTGCGGCCGCTCGGGCGGATGCTGCTCGCCGGCGCCGCCACCGTGTCCGGCATCGACGACACCCTGCCCCTGGAGTCCCGCGCCGACGTCCCCGGCACCCCGTGGATCATCGAGACGCCGGGGCACACCGACGGGCACGTCGCGCTGCACTTCGCCGACCGCGACGCGGTGATCGCGGGCGACGCGCTCGTCACCCTCGACCCCTACACCGGCGGCATCGGGCCGCGCATCGTGGCGCCGGCGGCGACCTCGGACGTCGACACCGCCGTCGCCTCGCTCGACCGGCTCGCGGACACCGAGGCGAAGCACGTGCTGCCCGGCCACGGCCCCGGCTGGTCGCTCGGCGCGCGTCGCGCCGTGGCGCAGGCTCGGCGAGCGGCCGGCGTGGCCTGACGCGTCCGCGGGGTGGACGGACCCTGCGGCGCGGCGGACGGGAGGCACGGGTCGGGCCGGCACCGTGCCTCCCGTCCTGCACGGGGGCGCGACCGGACGCTGCCGGCGTTCAGCAGGGACCGGCGGCGGCTGCGCTCAGCTCGGGACGACGACGTCCTCGGGTCGGCCCGAGGCGGCGGAGCGGCCCGCCGCCTCCATGAGGGCGAGGCTCCGCAGGTTGTCGCGGCCGCTCGTCTCCGGCGCGGGACCGCCCTGCACCGAGCGCGCGAACGCCTGCAACCCGCCCTGGCGGTCGGTGTGCGCGAGGGTGGGCAGCTCGACCGGCTCGGCGTCGTCGTCCTGCGTGCGGCGGACCGTCACGCGGTCGCCCGCCACGGCGTTCGGGGCACCGGAACGGCTGGTGAACCAGAGTTCGCCGTCCTCGCCCTGGATGCTCCACTCCCCCGCCCAGGCGGTGCGCGGCGCGCGGCTCAGCCAGCTGCCGCGGTAGCTCACGACCAGTCCGTCGTCGAGCTCGATGACCATCGACGCGACGGCCTCGTCCTGGTACTTGCTGTACGACGGGTACGAGGACTTCGCGTAGACCCGCACCGCCTCGCGCCCGGTGACCATCCGGAGCAGGTCGAAGTGGTGGATCGCCATGTCGTTGATCATCGCGTGCGGGAACCGGTAGTGCGGGTGCTCCTCGAACGCCAGGTCGTTGTCCCACTGGCGGAAGTCGATCGTGATCGCGGAGAGCTCGCCGACGGCGTCCGCCTCGAGCATCTCCTGCACGACGCGGGGCGCCGGGTACCAGCGGTAGTTCTGGCTCACCTGGAGCACGAGGCCGAGCTCCTCGGCACGGCGGACCGCGGTGACGGCCTCGTCCGTGGTGTTCGCGAACGGCTTCTCGACCAGGACGTGCTTGCCGGCCTCGAGGGCCTCGAGCGCGAGCGGTACGTGCGTGACGGCGGGCGCGGTGATGACGACGGCGTCGGCCTCGACCGCGGCGAGGGCCTCGGTGAGCGAGGCGAACGCGGCCGACGCGGGCAGCCCGAGGTCCTGGCGGACGGCCTCGAGTGTCGGGGCCGTCGGGTCGACGATCCCGACCACCTCCACTTCGGAGACCTCTGGGATGGCGGTGCGGGCCCAGTTGCCGCCCCACCCTCCGAGACCGACGTGGATGATCCGGACCGTCATGCGCGCACTCCTTCGTGACTGCCGTCGTGGCTGGTGTCGCACCACGGACGCCGCGGTGCGTGCGTCCAGTCTGTCAGGCGCCGGTGACGGGCGGGGGGGGGCGTGGGTGCGGGCGGGCGTGGGTGGGCGGGCCCGGGTCGCCGCGGTCCACCGGGATCGCGCCCCCGGACACGCGTCGCGCCCCGGTGAGCCGGGGCGCGACGACCGCTGCGGGGCGCGGACGGCGGCCGTCGCGCAACGGTCAGCCCGAACCTCGGGCGGGGCGCACGCCGCGGGGCCCGTCGCGCGACGGCCCGCCCGGCCGTCGCCGGCCTCAGTGCGTGAACGCGTACGCGATGAGCGCCATCGTCACAATGAACCCGGCCAGGTAGTTGATCCAGAGGAACCGCTTCCACCCGGCGTTCGCGGCCTCGGCACCGTCGTCCGTCACGTTCCACCACGGCAGCACGTTGAGCGCGTAGGGCACGACGACGACCGCGGCGATCGGCCCGGGGAACGCCGAGAACAGCAGCGCGACGCCGGCCACCACGTAGGCCACGAAGGCCAGGCGGACCGTGGCCCGCGCCCCGATCACGGTCGCGACGGAGCCGATCCCGCCGGCGCGGTCGGCCAGGACGTCCTGCACGGCGCCGAACGCGTGCGAGGCGACGCCCCACAGGAAGAACGCCACGCACACGGCGACGAGCTGCCCGGTCCAGTGCGGGCCGGCGAGTGCCAGGCCGTAGACCGCCGGCGACACGAAGTGGGTGGACGACGTCAGGGAGTCGAGGAACGGCTTCTCCTTGAACCGCAGCCCCGGTGCCGAGTACGCGATGACCGCGAACACGCTGATCGCCAGCACGAGCCACGACCACGGGCCGTTGCCGCTCACCGCGCCGAGCACCACGAGCGCGACGAGGAAGGGGACGTTCGTGACGACGACGGCCCACAGCGTCGTGCGGTGCACGCTCTTGTCGAGCAGCGCCCCCTCGACGCCGCCCTTGCGCGGGTTGCGCAGGTCGGACTCGTAGTCGAAGACGTCGTTGATGCCGTACATCGCCAGGTTGTAGGGCACCAGGAAGTACACGACGCCGACCAGGAACGCGACGAGCGAGAACCCGCCACCGCCGTCGACCCCCACCCCGCTGCCGAGCAGGTACGCGGCGCCGAACGGGTAGGCGGTGTTCACCCAGCTGATCGGCCGCGACGACACGAACAGCGCACGCAGGGTCGACGGCCTGGAGGCGGTGCTGGCGTTCACGGGTGGTCCTCCGGTCGTGCGGTGGTCGGCTCGGGCGCGGGGCGCGCCGCGGTCGCGTCGGGCGGTCGGGTCGCGTCCCGTCCGCCGGAGCGGTCGAACAGCACCCAGAGGCTGGGCAGCAGCACGACCGCCGACATCGCGTAGGCGAGGTCCTCGACCGGGATCACCCCGATCTTCGCACCGCTGATGAGTCCGGCGTCGTAGTCGACGATGCCGAGCCCGACGATGACGTTGTCGAAGACGATCGTCATGACGAGCAGGGCGGCACCGGCGACGAGCGAGGTGGTCACCGCGACGCGGCGACCGTGACCCGGTCGGCGTCCAGCCGCCCGGGCACGACGTGCGGCGACGGCCCCGGCGGCCACGGCCACGACGGCGGTGACGGCGAAGAAGGGCAGCGCGAGCAGCGCGTACGCGCCGGTGCCGGTCACGGGCGCCGCCGTTCCGCAGCCCGGGCGACGACCGGCCGGACGAACCCGACCAGGTCCATCGTCGAGTAGCAGAGCAGCAGCAGGAAGAAGAGCTCCTCGAGCGGGACCTCGGGCGCCAGGAGCACCCCGGTGAGCAGGTCCTGCGGTCCGATGAAGAAGATGCCGGCCGCGACCCCGGCCACGTCCCACACCATGAAGAACGCGACGCCGACGACCATCACGGCAGCCGCCCGCCAGGGTGCCCGCCAGAAGAACAGCCGGAAGCGGGCGTCGAGCACGGTCATGCCGACCAGGGACACCACGAGGCCGGCGAGGTACACCCCCGGCATCAGGCGGCGCCGGTCCGGTCCCTCGGCGCCCGGAGCGGTGTCGGCAGCGGTTCGGTGCTCGTGTCGCCGTGGATGCGCTTGAGCAGCACCTCGGCGCTGATCAGGCACATCGGCAGGCCGATGCCCGGGATCGTCGAGGCGCCGACGTAGTACAGCCCCTGCACCTTCGTCGAGGCGTTCTTCTCGCGGAAGAACGCGCTCTGCTTCAGGGTGTGCGCCGGGCCGAGCATCGAGCCGTTCCAGGCGTTCAGGTCGTCGGCGAAGTCGCGCGGACCGATCGTCCGGCGCACCCGGATCCGGTCGCGCAGGTCCGGGACGCCGGCGCGTTCGGCGACGACGTCGATCGCGCGGTCGGCGATCCGCTCGACCTCGAAGTCGCCGGCGCCGTCGACGCCGCCCTTGCCGATCGACAGGTCGGCCGGCAGCGGCACGAGGATGAACAGGTTGCTCGAGCCGCGGGGCGCGACGGACGGGTCCGTCTCCGAGGGGGCGCAGACGTAGATCGACGCCGGGTCCGGCACGTGCCGGTCCTTCCCGAAGATGGCGCCGAAGTTCGCCTTCCAGTCCTCGGTGAAGACGAGCGTGTGGTGCAGCAGCCCCGGCGTCGGCCCGTCGATGCCGAGGTACACGAGCACGGCGCTCGGCCCCGGGTCGCGGGTCTTCCAGTGCTCGGCGCCGTGGGTGCGGTGCTCGCGGTCGAGCAGCTGCATCTCGGTGTGCTGCAGGTCGGCGGCGCTCACCACGAGGTCCGCCGGGGCGGTGTGCTGCACGCCGTCGCGGTCGCGGTGCACGACCCCGGTGGCGACGCCGTCCTCGACGACGATCCGCTCGACCTTCGCGCCGGCGATGACCCGGGCGCCCTCGGCCCGGGCGACGCGCTCGACGGCGCCGATGACCTCGGTGATGCCGCCCTTCGGGTACAGCACCCCGTCGGCGAGGTCGAGGTGGCTCATCAGGTGGTACATGCTCGGTGCGGCGTACGGGCTGGTGCCCAGGAAGACCGCGGGGTAGCCGAGGATCTGCCAGAGGCGCCGGTCCTTGACCGCCGAGGCGGCGCGGGACGACAACGGCTGCAGCAGGAGCCGGGCGAGCTTCGGCAGACGACGGAGCACGTCGGGGGCCGCGAGCTTCGTGAGGTCCTGGAACGTCGTGTACAGGAACCGGCGGATCGCCATCGCGTAGGTGTCCTCGGCCGAGGCGAGGTACTTCCGGATCCGCGCGCCGGCGCCCGGCTCGACGGACTCGAAGAGCGCGATGTTCGCCTCGCGGTCCGCCCGCAGGTCGATCGGCTCGTCGTGGCCCTCGGTGTAGACGCGGTAGCCCGGGTCGAGCTCCACCAGGTCGAGCTCGGCGTCGGCCGAGGTGCCGAGCAGCCGGAAGAAGTGGTCGAACACCTCGGGCATGAGGTACCACGACGGCCCGGTGTCGAACCGGAAGCCGTCGCGCTCCCACGACCCGGCGCGGCCGCCGAGCTGGGTGCGCTGTTCGAGCACCGTGACGGCGAAGCCGTCACGGGCGAGCAGGGCAGCGGCCGCCAGGCCGCTGATGCCGCCGCCGATCACGACGGCGCGGCGGGCGGGCACCTTGCGCCGGGTCGGGGACGCGGCCGTGTCCGGACGGGAGGCGCGGGGCGGGGTCACGCCGTGCCTCCCGTCCGACGGCTGGACGCCTTCGACCGCACGGGCGCACGTCCGGCGAGCACCTGCGCGGCCAGGCGGGCCTTCACCGGGTTCGGGACGCGCACGCGCGTCGTCACCAGGCGGTGCGCCGGCGTTCGTGCGATGCGGTCGTTGAGCTCCTGGAACAGGGCGTGCGCGAGGCCGACCGCGTTCCGGGCGTCGGCCGGCAGCAGCCGGATGGTCCGGGCGGCGTGGTCGAGGTCGTCCTGGACATCGGCCACCAGACGCTCCTTCGTGGTCTCGTCGAACGAGCGGATGTCGACCCCCGGGAAGTAGGAGCGACCGAGCACCTCGAAGTCGGCGTGCAGGTCGCGCAGGAAGTTCACCTTCTGGAACGCGGCCCCGAGGGCACGGGCCCCGGCGACGAGCTCGGCCTGGTCGAAGGTCGGTCGCCCGGCGCGGTACACGAAGGCGCGCAGGCACATGAGCCCGACGACCTCGGCCGAGCCGTACACGTAGGCGTCGAACGAGGCGTCGTCGTGCTCGGTGCGCTCGAGGTCCATCCGCATCGACGCGAAGAACGGCTTCGTGAGCTCCGCGCCGAACCCGGTGACCCGGGCGGTGCGGGCGAACGCGTGCACGACCGGGTTCACCGAGAAGCCGAGGGCGATCGCCCGCTCGGTGTCGGCCTCGAGCTCGTCGAGCACCGTGCGGGCGAGGTCGCGGTCGAGACCGGCCTCGGTCGCCGGGCCGTCGACGACCTCGTCCGCGACGCGGACCAGGGCGTAGACGTTGCGGATGTGCTCCCGCGTGTCCTTCACGAGCAGCCGGCTGGCCAGGCCGAACGACGTCGAGTACCGGTCGATGACGACGCCCGAGGCGGCCTCGGCCGTCGCGTCGTACAGGGGCAGGCGGCGCGACGGCGACGTGACGGTCGTCACCGGGCGCGTTCCACGAGTTCGGTCACGAGGCCCTCCAGGCGGTCGGCGAGGTCGTACGGCAGCCCGGACAGCTCGGCACGTGCGAGTGCGACGTGCTCGGCGATCCGGGACTCCGCGGCGGATCGGGCACCGCAGGTGACCAGGGTCGCACGGAGTTCGGCCGCGCGCTCCTCGGTCAGGTCGGGGTCGCCCAGGTACGGCGCCAGGTCCGGCCAGCAGTCGGTCGTCGCGGCGTAGGCGATGAGCATCGTGCGCTTGCCCTCGCGCAGGTCGCCGAGGACGCTCTTGCCGGTCGTCGTCTCGTCCCCGAAGACCCCGAGCAGGTCGTCCACGATCTGGTACGCGATGCCGATCTCGCGGCCGAAGGCGCCGAGCGCGGCGACGACGGACTCGTCGGCACCGGCGAGCACGGCGCCGGACTGCAGCGGGGCCTCGAACGAGTACACGCTCGTCTTCGCGCGCTCCATCTGCAGGACCTCGTCCACCGTCGGCATCACGCCGAGTGCGAGGTCGACGTCGGTCATCTCGCCGGCGGCACTGGCGAAGACGGCCTCGTCGAGGAGCTCGAGCAGGCGTGCGCGGCGGTGCCCCTCGGCGCCCGAGGCCTCGATGAAGCGGGGCGCGGCGGCGAGCGCGAGGTCGCCGGCGATGACCGCGGCGCTCATCCCCCGGTGCTCGGCGGTGGGCAGCGGCAGCCCACCCGTCGTGCCGGTGTCGCGGAAGGACCCGGCGACGTTCGGCTGCCCGCGGCGGGACCAGTCGCGGTCGATGACGTCGTCGTGCACGACGAGGGCGGTGTGCAGGAGTTCGTAGGCGGCGGCGACGTTCGCGGCGGCGGGCACGTCGGTGCCGCCCATGCCGGCGTACGCGGTGAGGACCATGCGCGGCCGGAAGCGCTTGCCGCCCATGCTCGCCTTGCGGAGCACGCGCCAGAGTTCCTCGGACGGTCGGCCGTAGCGCTCGGCGCGGGCCGACGACACAGCGAAGAAGCGCTCGAGGCATTCGTCGACGAGCGCGAGGTCGATGTGTGCGACGGTGGTCGCTTCCTCGCTCATCGGTCTAATCTATCGGTGCAGATGAATGCTTTCCCGGAAACCGTGGTCCTGCTGGCCGACGACCGTACCCCGGTCGGCACGGCGGACAAGTTCACGGTGCACACAGACCACACGCCCCTCCACCTGGCCTTCTCGTGCCACGTGCGGAACACCGACGGGGACGTCCTGGTGACCCGGCGAGCCCTGTCGAAGAAGACGTGGCCGGGCGTGTGGACCAACACGTTCTGCGGCCACCCCGGACCCGACGAGTCGTTCGAGGACGCCATCGCCCGCCGTGCCTCGCGCGAGCTCGGCATCACCGTGCGCGACGTCGAGGTCGTGCTGCCGGACTTCCGGTACCGCGCGGTCGACGCGTCCGGCATCGTCGAGAACGAGGTCTGCCCCGTCTTCCGTGCCGTGACCGACGACACCCCGGCCCCCGCCGACGACGAGGTCGCCGAGTGGGCGTGGGTCTCCGAGGACTCCCTGCACGAGGCCGTCGCCGGCGCACCGTTCGCCTGGAGCCCGTGGCTCGGGTGGCAGCTCGCCGAGCTCCGGACGGCCGGTCTGCGCGTCACGCGCTGAGGCCGACCGGTAGCCGCCGGGGCCGGTCGGACGGACCGGCTTGTCCCGTGCACACGGCAGGCGTACGCTCGTCCGTCGGCAGCCCCTCCGGGCACGGCCGGACGAGACGAGAAGGGCAGGTGAGGCGCGATGTCGGGTGACCATCCTCGATCGGGCCGACCGCCCCTGGTGGTCGTCGCGCCCGTTCGCTGACCCGCCCTGCCCCGGTGCTGACCGGGGCACCACCGCGCCTGCCTGCTCCCGACCCGAGGAGCACGCACATGGCACTGATCGACAACGCGATCTACGTCCGGGGACGCCGCGTGGAGTCGCCGGCGTCGCCGTCGCGACCCGTCGGCGGCGACCTGACGTGGATCGGCCTGCTCCGTCCCGACGCACGTGAGCTCGACGCCGTCGCCGCGGAGTTCGACCTGCACGAGAACGCCGTCGAGGACGCCGCGAAGGGACACCAGCGGGCGAAGCTCGAGCGCTACGGCGACACCCTGTTCGTCGTGCTCCGGCCCGCCTGGTACGAGCCGACCGCGGGTGCGGTCGCGTTCGGCGAGGTGCACCTGTTCGTCGGCGACCGGTTCGTGGTGAGCGTCCGGCACGCCGACCGGCCGGACCTGGGGGCGCTCCGGGCCCGTGTCGAGCAGGACCCCGACTTCCTCGCGCGGGGATCCGAGGCGGTCACCGCCGCGGTGCTCGACGAGGTCGTCGACGGCTACGCCCCCGTCGTCGAGGTGCTGCAGGACCAGATCGACACCATCGAGGACCAGCTGTTCGCTGGCCAGGTCGACCCGGGCGTCTCGAAGCGCATCTACCAGGTGCTCAGCGAGGTGCTGTCCTTCCAGCGCGCGACGAAGCCGGTGCCCTCGATGGTCCGCGGGCTGCTGCGCGGTGCCGACAAGTACGGCGTCGACGACGAGGTCCAGCACCGCCTGCGGAACGTGCTCGACCACGCGCTGCGCGTCTCCGAACGGATCGACTCGTTCCGCGCCCTGCTCGAGAACGCCCTGACCCTGCACGCCACGCTGGTGTCCCAGGAGCAGAACGAGGCGATGCGCCGGATGACGAGCGCGAGCCTGGCGCAGGGCGAGGAGAGCCGCCAGCTCGCCCGCGCCGCGCACCGGCAGGGCGAGGAGGTCAAGAAGATCTCGTCGTGGGCGGCGATCCTGTTCGCGCCCGGGCTGATCGCCGGTGTCTACGGCATGAACTTCGACCACATGCCGGAGCTGCACTGGCGGTACGGGTACCCGGTGGCGATCGTCGGCATGCTGGCGCTGATGGGCGTCCTCTGGCTGGTGTTCCGAAAGCGCAACTGGCTCTGACGAACCGGACACACCGCCCGGCCCGTGGTGAGCGTCATCGCCATGAGGCCCAGTCGGATCCGCGGCGTCGCCACACGCCGTCGGCCGCCGCGCCGTGCTGCCTGCACGCACCGGAAGCCGCGGCGGACGGCGTCCGGCTGGCGCGCAGGGCACGGGCGTGCATAATGATCTGGCTCGGAATGTGAACGTGCACATCGATGTGCCACGGCCCCGAGCGGAAACGAGCAGCAATGGCGTCATCGCGGACACAACAACCGCGTTCGCCCAGCATCCGTGACGTCGCACGGGTCGCGGGCGTCTCGCACCAGACCGTCTCGCGGGTGCTGAACAACTCGGACGCGATCCGGGCGGAGACCCGCGACAAGGTCGTCGCAGCGATGGAGCAGCTGCAGTACCGCCCGAACCGTGCGGCACGGGCCCTGGTGACGAGTCGCACCCACACGATCGGCGTCCTGACGGCACGGCGGGCCCACTACGGACCGGCCGTCGCCCTGCAGGCGATCGAGGACGCCGCGATGCTCCGTGGGTACTCCGTCACGACGGCCAACATCGCCGAGGCGACCGACGCCGCCGTGCGCGAGGGCCTCGGGCACCTGCTCGACCTGGACGTCGAGGGCATCGTGGTGATCGCCCCCCAGCAGCGCGTGTTCGACCTCATCGCGGAGCTCGGCATCCGCACCCCGTACGTCACCATGCGCGCCAGCGTCGGCGAGGACCCGACGGCGCTCTGGGTCGACCAGATGGAGGGCGCCCGGCTCGCGACCGCGCACCTGCTCGACCTCGGGCACGAGTACGTCCGGCACATCGCGGGGCCGCAGGACTGGATCGAGGCGGACGCACGGATGCAGGGGTTCCTGCGCGAGATGTCCGACCGGGACATGGCGGTCGCCCCGCCGATCCTGGGCGACTGGACCGCCGACTTCGGCTACCACGCAGGCCGGGAGCTGCTGCGGTGGCGGGACTGCACGGCGATCTTCTGCTCGAACGACCAGATGGCACTCGGGGTCATGCACGCGGCGCGGTCGTACGGGCTGGACGTGCCCGGCGACCTGTCTGTGGTGGGCTACGACGACATCCCCGAGGCGAAGCACTTCTGGCCACCGCTCACGACGGTGCAGGTCGACTTCGCCGAACTCGGGCGGCGGTGCGTGGACCTGCTCCTGCCGAGCGAGGGCGAGCTGCTCCGCCCGATCGACATCGTCCCGCAGCTCGTCGTGCGCGCGTCCACGGGGGCTCCGCGCAGCCGCTGACGCGCGGGCCCCTGGGTGCAGTTCCGCGCGTGGCAAGCAGGTTCGCGCGTGGGCAGCGGTTCCGCGCGTGGGCAGCAGGTTCGCGCGTGGGAGGCCAGAACTTCCGGCTGCCCACGCGCGGATCAGCCTCCGACGTGCGATCCGCCACCTTCCGCCGCACACCTACGGCAGGTTGCAGTTCCGCGCACGGAGAGCACTTCCGCGCGTAGGAGGCCAGAACTTCCGGCTGCCGACGCGCGGTTCGCCTCCCCACGTGCGGAACACCCTCCGACGCGCGGAACAGCACCCTCCACGCCCGAAGACCGCCACCACACCCCCAGCCCGGGGGACGCGCCCTCCGGATCACGCAGGCCGTTACAGAACTGCGACCAATCCGAATTGACAGCCGCACCGGGGCTGTGCGTAAATTGCCTCCGTCCTGCCGATGTGACCGTTCACATGAGCGTCACACCAGCCGGACACCGGACGCGACAACGAAGTCCACACAGGCCCCCTGTGCCGACTCGCTGCCGCAGCAGAACCACTCGAACAACTGCCGCGTCGAGGCGGCAGAAGGAGATGCACTGTGGCGTCAACCCCGATCGGTACCGGTCTCGAGACCCGGTCGATCACCGCACCCGAGACGATCCTCGAGATGCGATCCATCACCAAGGAGTTCCCTGGTGTCAAGGCACTCTCGGATGTCTCCCTCCAGGTCCGCGCCGGCGAGATCCACGCGATCTGCGGCGAGAACGGCGCCGGCAAGTCGACCCTGATGAAGGTCCTGTCGGGCGTCTACCCGTACGGCACCTACAGCGGCGAGATCGTCTACGAGGGCGAAGAGGTCCGCTTCGCGAACATCAAGCAGTCCGAGCAGGCCGGCATCGTCATCATCCACCAGGAGCTCGCGCTCGTGCCGGAGCTGTCGATCACCGAGAACCTGTTCCTCGGCAACGAGCCGAGCCGCGGCGGCGTCATCAACTGGACCGCCGCGCAGCTCCGCGCGCAGGACCTGCTCGCCCGCGTCGGCCTGAACGACGACCCGGACACCCAGATCAAGAACATCGGTGTCGGCAAGCAGCAGCTCGTCGAGATCGCGAAGGCCCTGCACAAGGACGTCAAGCTCCTCATCCTCGACGAGCCGACCGCCGCGCTCAACGAGAACGACTCGCAGCACCTGCTCGACCTGATCGTCGGCCTGAAGGCCAAGGGCATCGCGAGCATCATCATCAGCCACAAGCTGAACGAGATCGAGCAGATCGCCGACGAGATCACGATCATCCGCGACGGCAAGACCATCGAGACGCTCAACGTCAAGGCGGACGGCGTCAACGAGGACCGCATCATCCGCGGCATGGTCGGCCGTTCGCTCGAGTCGCGCTTCCCCGACCGCACGCCGAAGATCGGCGAGACCTTCTTCGAGGTCCGCAACTGGACCGTGCAGCACCCGCTCGACTCGTCGCGCCTGGTCTGCAAGGCGTCGAACTTCCACGTCCGCCGCGGTGAGATCGTCGGCTTCGCCGGGCTCATGGGCGCCGGCCGCACCGAGCTCGCGATGAGCCTGTTCGGTCGCTCCTACGGCACCTGGCTCGACGGCCAGATCATCAAGGACGGCCGCGAGATCAAGGTCACGAACGTCCAGCAGGCGATCGAGAACGGCATCGGCTACGTCTCCGAGGACCGCAAGGCGCTCGGCCTCAACCTGCTCGACACCGTGAAGCGCTCGACGGTCGCCGCCGACCTGCAGAAGATCTCGAAGGTCGGCGTCGTCGACTCGCTCGAGGAGTACTCGGTCGCCGAGAAGTACCGCAAGATGCTCCGCACCAAGGTGCCGAGCGTCGAGGACAACGTCGGCAAGCTCTCCGGTGGCAACCAGCAGAAGGTCGTCCTGTCGAAGTGGATGTTCACCGACCCGGACATCCTCATCCTCGACGAGCCGACCCGCGGCATCGACGTCGGCGCCAAGTTCGAGATCTACGGGATCATCCAGCAGCTCGCGGCCGAGGGGAAGGGCATCATCCTCATCTCCTCCGAGCTCCCCGAGCTGCTCGGACTGTCCGACCGGATCTACACCATCTTCGAGGGTCAGATCACCGCTGACCTGCCGGCCGACCAGGCCGATCCCGAATCGCTCATGCGCAGCATGACCTCCGCGCGGAAGGGCGCCAACGCCTCATGAACAACCTGAAACTGCTCTTCGGCAAGGGCAACAGCATCGGCCAGTACGGCATGGTCATCGCGCTCATCGCGATCGTGATCTTCTTCTCGATCACGACGAAGGGGCTCATCCTCGAGCCCACGAACGTGATCAACCTGTTCCTGCAGTACTCGTACATCCTGATCCTGGCGCTCGGCATGGTCATGGTGATCATCGCCGGCCACATCGACCTGTCGGTCGGTTCGGTCGCCGCCGTGGTCGGCATCGTCGTGGCGCAGTCCATGGCCGTGTGGGACTTCCCGGTGTGGGCCGCGATCATCCTGGGCCTGGTCTGCGGCGCCCTGATCGGTGCGTGGCAGGGCTTCTGGGTCGCGTTCGTGAAGGTCCCCGCCTTCATCGTGACCCTGGCCGGCCAGCTCATCTTCCGCGGTGTCAACCAGATCATCGGTGGCTCGACCTCGGTCCCCGTGCCGGACGCGTACACGCCGATCGGCGCCGGCTTCCTCGGTGACTTCGGTCCGGACTTCGGCTACAGCAACGGCACGCTGCTCATCGGGCTCGTCACGATCCTCGCGCTCATCATCATCGAGGCGCGCGGCCGTGCCCGCCGCAAGAAGATGCAGGCCGAGGTCCCGCCGCTGTGGGTCTCGATCGTCCGCACCGGCATCCTGGTCGCCGTCACCCTCGTCGCCACGTACCTGTTCGGCGCCGGCCCGGTCGGCACCTCGGTCCCGATCGTCGCGATCATCCTCGGCGTCCTGACGATCGTCTACGGCTTCGTCACGAAGAACACGATCTTCGGTCGCCAGGTCTACGCCGTCGGTGGCAACGCGAACGCCGCCGTCCTGTCCGGTGTCTCGGCGCGGAAGGTCAACTTCTTCGTCATGATGAACATGTCGGTCCTCGCCGCGATCGCCGGCATGGTGTTCGTCGCCTACTCGGGTGCCTCCGGCCCCGCGGACGGCACCGGCTGGGAGCTCGACGCGATCGCCGCCGTGTTCGTCGGTGGTGCCGCCGTCGCCGGTGGCGTCGGTACGATCTCCGGGTCGATCATCGGTGGTCTCGTCATGGCGCTGCTGTCGAACGGTCTGCAGCTCATGGGCCTCGAGTCGAACAAGGTGCAGATCATCCGCGGTCTCGTCCTGCTCGTCGCCGTCGCCTTCGACGTCTACTCGAAGTCGCAGGGTCGACCGTCGCTCATCGGCGGGATGATGCGCCAGTTCCAGCGCAAGGACACCGAGCAGAACACGGTGGCCGCCCAGCAGCCGCGGTCCATCGAGGACCAGCCGGACAAGGTCACCCTCCCCTAGAACCCTCACTCCCACAGCGGGGCCCCGGCCCCACACCTCCTCAACGAAGAGAAAGCAATCCACATGCGCAAGAAGATCGTCGCCGGCCTCAGCCTGGCGCTCATCGCGGGCCTCGCCCTCAGCGGCTGCTCGGCCCGTGGCACCTCTGGTGACACCGGCAGCGATGGTGGCAGCTCCATCAAGAAGGGCGACCTGATCGGCGTAGCCCTGCCCGCCAAGACCTCGCAGAACTGGGTGCTCGCGGGCGCCGCGTTCAAGAAGTCGATCGAGGACGCCGGCTTCAAGGCCGACATCCAGTACGCCAACGCCGGCAACCCGGTCCCGGACCAGCAGTCGCAGATCTCGGGCATGATCACCAAGGGCGCCAAGGCCGTCATCATCGGTGCCGCCGATGGTTCGCAGCTCACCGCGCAGGTCAAGTCGGCCAAGGACCGTGGCGCCACCGTCATCGCCTGGGACCGCAACATCCTGAACACGAAGAACGTCGACTACTACGTGGCGTTCAACAACTTCAAGGTCGGCCAGCTCCAGGCCGAGGCGCTGCTCAAGGGCCTCGAGGAGAAGAAGGGCGACAAGCCGTACAACGTCGAGCTCTTCGCCGGTTCGCCGGACGACGCCAACGCCACCGTGTTCTTCAACGGTGCGATGGACGTCCTGCAGCCGAAGATCGACGACGGCACCATCAAGGTAGTCTCCGGCCAGACCACCTTCCAGAAGGTCGTCACGCAGGGCTGGCTCGCGCAGAAGGCGCAGTCGCGCATGACCGACCTGCTCGCGCAGTACTACACGGGTGACACCGAGCTCGACGGCGTCCTGTCGCCGAACGACACCCTCGCCCGTGCGATCCTCACCGCGACCAAGGCCGCTGGCAAGGACAACCCCGTCGTGACGGGCCAGGACTCGGAGACCGCTTCGATCCCGCTCATCATGAAGGGCACGCAGTACTCGACGATCTACAAGGACACGTCGAAGGAGGCCCAGGCCGCCATCGACCTCGTCTCGACGCTCTCGAAGGGTGACAAGCCCGACACGAAGATCGACAAGACGAACAACTACAACGGCGTGAAGACGGTCCCCGCGATCGAGCTCACCCCGGTCCTCGTCACGAAGGACAACGCGGTCGAGGCCTACAAGGGCAACGACACCCTCGAGGCGCTCGCCGAGAAGGGCTGATCACCTCAGCGCACCACGGACGGCCCCGTCTCGCCTCGGCGAGACGGGGCCGTCCCGCGTTCCACGGGGGCCGCCACGGGGCGGACGGGAGGCCCGGGGCACGTCGTGCGCCGAGCCTCCCGTCCGCTCCGTGCGTGCCCACACGACGTGGGCCGGGTCAGCGGAGGCGGGCACGCAGGCGACGTGCCGCCTCGGCGAGGTGCGGCACGTCCGTGCGTGCTGTGCCGGACACCACGGCGCGGGTGGTGTCGAAGTAGCGGCGGGTCAGCCGTTCGCCGAGGTCGGCGACCCGCGCCCAGGGGATGCTCGGCTCCCCCGCGGTGAGGCTGCTCGGCAGGACCCGGACCGCCTCGCCGATCTCGACCAGGCGCATCCGGACGGCGTCGTGCACGAGGTCCTCGGGCAACTGGTCGTCGTCGACGTAGCGTCCGATCGCCTCGCACGCACCGATGACGTCGTCGAGGCGGTCGCGGACGTCGCGCTGGGTCACGGACCCGGGGCTCACAGCGGGACCGCTCGGCGCACGATCTGGGCGCTCATGCCCGCCGCGTCGACGACGTCGACCCGCACGCCGAGGATGCGCTCGGCCTCGTCCTGGATCCGCATGAGCGCGAAGATGCCGAGCCCGGGGTCGACGTCGATCATCAGGTCGACGTCGCTGCCGGGGCCGTCCTCACCGCGGGCGACGCTGCCGAACAAACGGGGGTTGTGGCCGCCGAAGCGCTCGACCACGGCGATGAGGTCCTGCCGGGCCGCGGTGACGCGCTCGCGCAGGGGCGGCGGCTCCTCGACCGGGTGCAGGTCGATCGTCGTCGTGAAGCCCGCCGCGCGCAGCATCCGCTGCAGTGCGGCGAGCGACGGCTCCCGGCGACCGTTCTCGTACGTGCTGATGACGCTCTGCGTGACCCCGGCGCGGCGGGCGAGCTGGACCTGCGTGAGTTCGGCTCGGTCGCGGGCGTCGCGGATGAGCGCGGCCGCGGACACCACGGGCTCCGGTCGAGAGGGGACTGCGGACATGCTGCAACGATACACAGCATGCGACATTTCGTACCGCTTGTGACGGAAGCTGCTCCGGTGGTGCCGTGGGGGCGCTGGGTGCGTCGTTGGGGATGGGTGTCCGGGCGGCCGTGCCGACGTGGGGCGACGAGGTCGATGTCGTGCGACAGCGACGTTGTCGCGCCCGCGGCCGGTTGAGTCCGCCTGCGTCTGTCTGGGTCTGCCTGCGTCGGCCACGACAAGGTCGACGTCGTACGACGACGATGACGTCGCGTCCGCGGCCGGCTGAGTCCGCCTGCGTCTGCCTGGGTCGGCCACGACAAGGTCGACGTCGTACGACGACGATGTTGTCGTGCCCGGGCCGCGTCCGTTCACCGCGACAAGGTGGACGTCGTGCGACAGCGATATTGTCGCGCCCGCGGCCGCGTCGGCCGACCGCGACGAGGTGGTCGTCGTGCGACAGCGATGTTGTCGCGCCCGGACCGGCGGGTCGCCCGGCCCCCGGGTCAGTCGCGGACCGACACGTCCGCCCGGTGGAAGTTCAGCGCGGAGCGCGACGGGGTCGGCCCGCGCTGCCCCTGGTAGCGCGACTGGTACTCGGCCGAGCCGTAGGGCTTGTCGGCCGGGCTCGACAGCTGGAAGAAGCAGAGCTGCCCGATCTTCATCCCCGGCCACAGCTTGATCGGCAGCGTCGCCACGTTCGACAGCTCGAGGGTCACGTGCCCGGAGAACCCGGGGTCGATGAAGCCAGCGGTCGAGTGTGTCAGCAGCCCGAGGCGCCCGAGCGAGCTCTTGCCCTCGAGCCGCGCCGCGATGTCGTCCGGCAGCGTGACGACCTCGAAGGTCGAGCCGAGGACGAACTCGCCGGGGTGGAGCACGAAGGCCTCGTCCGGGTCGGTCTCGACCAGACGGGTCAGGTCGGGCTGGTCGACCGCGGGGTCGATGTGCGGGTACTTGTGGTTGTCGAACAGCCGGAAGTACTTGTCGAGCCGGACGTCGATGCTCGAGGGCTGGACGAGCGAGGCGTCGTGGGGGTCGAGGCCGATCCGGCCCTCGGCGAGCTGGGCGGTGATGTCGCGGTCGGAGAGCAGCACGCGCAGCAGCCTAGCGGGACCAGCAAACGCACGGCCTCGTTCGCAGGCCGAACGCCTACCATTGGACGGTCATGACCGTCACGTCACCCGAAACCCAGCCCGCCGGTCGGACGCCGGACTCCGCGCCGACCACCGCGCGGTCGTCCACCGTCGCGACGGTCCTCGTCGTCGCCGTTCCGCTCGCCGCCGCGTGCGCCGTGCTCGGCATGACGCTGACCGGCGCGTTCTCGGCCGGACAGCAGCTGGTGTCCGCCGGTGACCTCGTCGAGTACGGCCTGCCGATCGCCCGCGTCGTGCACGACACGATGGCGGCGCTCACCGTCGGGCTGCTCATCGTCGCAGCGTTCGCGCTGCCGGCCCAGAAGCAGGACCACGGAGCGGTGTCGAGCGTCCAGCACCGTGCTGCACGCTGGGCGGCGGTGACCGGTGCCGTCTGGTTCCTGGCAGCCATTGTGGGCCTCGTGTTCACCGGTGCGAACACGCTGGGCGTGCCGCTGACGAGTCCGGTCTTCGCCCGCAACTTCATGCTCTTCGCGTTCCAGGTCGAGATCGGTCAGGCGCTCGTCGTGTCGGCCGCCGCGATCCTCGCCGCCACCGTGCTCGCTGCGGCGGCGACCCGGGTCACGACGCTCGCCTTCGCGACGGTCGCCGGGCTGTTCGCCCTGCTGCCCCTGGCCCTCTCCGGGCACGCCGCCGGGTCGCTCGAGCACGCGAACGCCGTCAACTCGCTCGCCGTGCACCTCATCGCGGTGTGCGTCTGGGCGGGCGGGCTCGTCGCGGTGGTCGCGCTCCGCACCCGCACGAAGGGGGCGACCGGCCGCGTCGTCGCCCGTTACTCGACCCTGGCCGGCTGGGCGTTCGGCGCCGTCGCGTTCTCCGGCATCGTGAACGCCTCGCTGCGTCTGACCGGTCCGCTCGACCTCGTCACCACGACGTACGGCTGGCTCATCACGGTCAAGGCCGCGATCCTCGTGCTCCTCGGCGTCGCCGGGGTCATCCAGCGCCGACGGCTCGTGCCCGGGCTGCTCCGCGCGCCGCTCGACCGTGCGGCGTTCACCCGCTTCGCCCTCGCCGAGATCGTCTTCATGGCCGTCGCGATCGGTGTCTCCGTCGCGGTGTCGCGCTCGCAGCCGCCGATCCCGCAGACCCCGGAGACCGGCGAGGACACCCGCTCCGGCCTCATCGGGTTCCCGTTCCCGCCGGCGCAGACGGTGCACACGTACCTGACCCAGTGGCACATCGACTGGATGTGGCTCGGCCTCGCCGTCGTCGGGGCGGTCTGGTACCTGCTCGCGGTGCGGAAGCTCCGGCAGCGCGGCGACGCCTGGCCGGTCGGGCGCACCATCGCCTGGGTGATCGGGTGTGCGCTGTTCGCCTGGACCACGTCGGCCGGCCCCGCGGTCTACGGCATGATCCACTTCTCGTCGCACATGCTCCAGCACATGCTGCTGATGATGTTCGTCCCCTTGCCGCTCGTGCTCGGGGGTCCGGTGCTGCTCGCCATGCGCACGCTGCCGGTGCGGAACGACGGGTCCCGCGGCACCCGCGAGTGGCTGATGGCCTTCGTGCACTCGCGGTGGATGCAGTTCCTGGCGCAGCCCGCCGTCGCGGGGGTCATCTTCGCCGGCTCCCTCGTCGTGTTCTACTTCACGCCGGCGTACCAGGCCGCGATGCAGTCCCATGAGTGGCACGTCGCGATGATCGTGCACTTCGTGCTGAGCGGGTACCTGTTCTTCTGGGTCTTCGTCGGCGTCGACCCGGGTCCGAAGCGCCCGCCCTACCCGATCCTCATCATCGCGCTGCTCGCGACCCTGGCGTTCCACGCGTTCTTCGGCGTCGCGGTCATGACGTCGCAGTCGGTGTTCGCCGTGGACTGGTTCCACGCGCTCGGCCAGACGAACGACGCCGCGCTGCTCGACGACCAGCACACCGGCGGTGGCATCGCCTGGGGCGCGTCCGAGCTGCCGATGGTGTTCGTCGCCCTGCTCGTGGTCAAGAACTGGATCCGCACGGACGGCCGCGAGGCGAAGCGCCTCGACCGCAAGGCCGACCGGGACGGCGACGCCGACCTCAAGGCGTACAACGAGCGGCTCGCCGCGATGCGCGACCGCGACTGACGGCCCGCGACGACGGTCGCGTCAGTCGCCGTGCACGATGCACACCGCGTCGAGGTCCAGCGCGGCCTCGAGCGCGGCGGAGATGCCGGACTCACCGTCCGGGCCCGCCGGGGTCACCGTGTCCACCCACCACAGCGGGGTGGCGATCGGTGGGGCGTCCGGCAGGATCCGTTCGACCTCGTCCGGGGCGTCGACGCGGCGCACCCCGAGCACCGTGATGACCGGGTGCCCGGCGTCACGGCACACCTGCATCATCGGACCGTCGTCGAGGGCGCGCACGCCCCACGTCTCGTCGTGCAGCAGGAGCGCCTCGGCGACCTCGCGCGTCTCCACCGGCTGTCGGCAGAGGATCGTGACGTCACGCGGCACCGCGACCGCCCGCCACCCGGGACTCGCGGACGTGGCCGTCGAGGGCGCCCTCGTCGTGTGCGGGGTCGAGCGGCGCTCCGCCGACGAGCCGCAGGAAGCGGTCCTCGTCGATGCGGTCGAGGAACGACTCGAGGGCTTCCCAGCCGTCCTCGAACCGGATGATCATGCCGCCGTCGTCGGTGCCCGCGCCGGTCCGCGTCCCGAAGGACGCGATCGTCGTGCGCGGCGGGGGCCAGGTGCCGTCGCGGTCGAGGAAGGCGACGGCCTCCGGACCGACGACCACGGCGAGCGGCGTCGGTTCACCGTGCGAGACCGCCCGCACCAGGTGGTCGGCGTCTCCGCGACGCTGCATGACGACGCCGAAGACCGGGACGACCTGGTCGGCGACCTGCTGCACGGCGGTGAACAGCCGGTCCGCCAGGTCGGGGTCGGCGTCCGCCTCGGGGACCGTGAGGGCAGCCGACATCGTCTCGACGACCACGCCGTCCACCAGGTGTGCGGTCATCGTCGCCGAGAACCCCTCGCCCACCGCGTACGACGTGGAGACCCCGGGGGCCTCGTGCTTCGCGTACTGCGTCACGACCCAGCGGTCCCACGGCACCGCGAGCGGCTCCGCCGTGCCCCAGCGCGTCGGGCAGGTGCCGACCGTGTGGCACAGGGCCTCGATCGCGGAGCCCATGTCCACCGCGCGTTCCGGGTGGTGGCGCAGGGTCAGGTCGATGCTGATCTGGCGGACCGAGCCGTCGGACACGGGGTGCTCCGGTGCGGGCGCACCCACGAGCTCCGGGGCGACGTGCACGAAGTCCTCGACGCCGGAGGCGGCGACCCCCGTCCGCCCGTCCCGCAGGCGTCCGTCCGGGCCGGCCACGACCCACGCGGCGCCGTACGCGCCCAACGCGTGCCGCAGGGCGGGGGTGATGGCTGCCTCCTGGCCGGTGCGGAGCACGACCGTGCGTCCGGCGTCCGCAGCGCGGCGGAGCAGCGAGGCGAACGCCTCGGTCAGCCACACGACGGGCGAAGCGGAGTCGACCACGAGGGCGGTGCCCACCACGTCGTCGATGAGGGGATGCCTGACCATCCGGGTCCTCCTCGGTCTGCTGGCGCTCGGACTCCCTGGACGGTACACACGACGACGACACGTGTCCGTCGGACCGGCGGGCTCACAGCGGAGACACGGGAGGCCCGGATCGCCTCGGCAGGACGGCGCACGGTGCGCGCTCGGCTGGCTTCCAGCGGAGAATCCGCTAGGCTTGCCACGTCCCGCTCGGCGGGGTGCGCGAGTGTAGTTCAATGGTAGAACTCCAGCTTCCCAAGCTGGTAGCGCGGGTTCGATTCCCGTCACTCGCTCTGGATCGAAGGGCCGCCCGGTGGGCGGCCCTTCTGCGTTGCCGGGTCGTGCTGCCGGTCCCCTCGGCGCAGTGCGGCCGGACCGCGTCGATCGCCTTCGACGGGAGCGCTCCTCGTCGCCGCTCCGCCGGCGCTCCGGCTGTCTCGGTGACCGATCGCTCACCGGTCCCGCAGGGGTGCCGTTCGTCGTGGCTCACTTCTTCTCGTACGTGCTCCAGTAGCGGGCGAGCGCCGCTCGGCTCGGTCGCGCCGTGGTGGACACGACGAGAGCGAACCCGATGAAGACGACGAGGAACGCCGCCAGACGGTCGAGCCTGCCGCCCGAGTGGGCCATCACGACGAAGCCGACGACGATGACCAGTGCACCCAGTGTCACGAGCACGACGCGTCGAGGGGTCATGCGTGCGAACCCACCGTCACCGTGGTGCGGCTGCCCCCGACCCTCCCCGACGGGCGATGGCAGCTGCAGCACCATCTGGCGGTGGCGGGCTCCTCGACGACCACGGTCGGCGGCGACCGGTACCAGGGACCCGTGACGAACGTGTCCGCGGTCCTGGTCCTGCTGGTGACGGCTCGGTGCCGGCTCGGTGACGGCCGCCGGGCCGGGCGCTGCCGTCCCCTCGGCGCAGTACGGTCGGACCATGTCGACCGATTTCCCCGCCTCTGCGACCACGCTGACCGACGACGACCACGCGCTCATCGAGGTCGCCCGCTCGACCATCGACGCCACGACGGACGCCGGCCCCGACGAGGACGGCGTGCACACCATGGGCGCGGCCGTGCGCAGCGCCGACGGGCGGGTCTTCGCCGGCGTGAACGTGCACCACTTCACCGGGGGTCCCTGCGCCGAGCTCGTCGCCATCGGTGCCGCACGGGCCGGTGGCGCGACCGAGCTCACCGCGATCGTCGCGGTCGGCAACCACGGTCGGGGTGTGACGAGCCCCTGCGGTCGCGATCGCCAGGTCCTCGTCGACCTCCACCCGGACATCCGCGTGGTCCTGCCCGGGCCGGACGGGCTGGTGAGCGTCGCCGCACGCGACCTGCTGCCGCTGGCGTACGACCACCGCGCCGAACAGGTCTGACGGCACCCGGAGCGGAAACGGCCGTTCTGCCTGAGGGGTCTTGCAGCATCGGCCGAGCGCGGCGCACACTGTGACGGCGGAGGAGAGGCTCGATCGAGTGCCGATCTGACACTCCTCGCCCCGCCCCGTCATCCAGTAGTTCCGCATCGAAGCGACTCAGGAGACCACGATGAACCATGTATTCGTCGTCGGGAACACGATGACCTCGGGAACGCCGAGCGGCCCGACCCGCCGGCCGAGGAAAGACGGGCGGCTGCGACCGCCCGTCGACGACCACCACGGACCCGGCAGTGCCGCGGCCGGGCAGAACGCGACCGGAGGCCCCCGGTGAGGGCGGCATCGGCCGGAGCCGTGGCGCTGGCCGTCGCGAGCGGAGCGGCGGTCCTCGTCGAGCGGCACCGGTTCCGGTCGGCGTCCCGAGCGGGTGGACCGTCGGGGCACGGGTCCGAGTCCCGGTGGTACGCGGTCACGGTCAACCGTGCACGCCACGAGGTCTGGCCGGACGGCGAGGTCCCCGCGCCGCTCCGCTCTGCGGGACCGGACGTCGAGATCGAGCTGCGTGCCGCACCCGGTGACAAGGGGACCGAGGTCCGAGCGCGCTTCCGCGACCCCCGCGGCTCCGACGGGACGACCCGCGGGCGGGCGGCTGCGACCGAACGCGTGCGACGGCTGCGGCGAGCGCTCCGCGAGGCGAAGCAACTCGTCGAGGTCGGCGAGGTCCTGCGCGTCGACCCGGTGCCCCACGGGGAACGGAAGCGCACACCGTTCGGAGCGGCCGTCGAGTGGGCGACCGACCGAGGGCCAGAGGAGGGGTTGCTGTGAAGGCGTTGTGCTGGGAGGGCGTGAACGAGGTCGGCGTCGAGACGGTCGACGACCCACGCATCCTCAACGACCGGGACGTGATCGTCAAGGTGCGACTGAGCACCACGTGCGGCTCGGACCTGCACCTGCTCGGCGGCTACATCCCGACCATGCGGTCGGGGGACGTCCTCGGGCACGAGTTCATGGGCGAGGTCGTCGAGGTCGGTTCCGCTGTGCGGAAGCACCGCGTGGGCGACCGGGTGGTGGTCTGCTCGTTCATCGCGTGCGGGCAGTGCTGGTACTGCGAGCACGAGCTGTTCTCGCTCTGCGACAACGGCAACCCGAACCCGGCGATCACGGAGACGCTCTGGGGCTCGTCGATCGGCGGGTGCTTCGCGTACAGCCACGCACTGGGCGGGTACGCCGGCAGCCACGCCGAGTACATCCGCGTGCCCTACGCCGACCAGGGAGCGTTCAGCGTCCCGGACGGTGTGTCGGACACGGCAGCGCTGTTCGCGTCCGATGCCGCTCCGACCGGCTGGACGGGAGCGGACCTCGCCGGCATCACGCCGGGTGACACGGTCGCGGTGTGGGGAGCGGGCGGGGTCGGGCAGATGGCTGCGCGGGCCGCGATGCTGCTGGGCGCCGAGCAGGTCGTCGTGATCGACAGCCTGCCCGAACGTCTCGAGCAGGTCCGTCGGTACATCGGCGCGGAGACGCTCGACTCCTCGGAGGGCGAGGTCCTCGTGGACCTGCGGGAGCGCACGGGGGGCCGCGGCCCCGACGTGTGCATCGAAGCCGTCGGCATGGAGGCGCACGGGACCGGACCGCTGGCCCTGTACGACCAGGTCAAGCAGCAGCTCCGTCTCGAGTCCGACCGACCCACGGCCCTGCGTGAGGCGATCTACGCCTGCCGCAAGGGCGGCAGCCTGTTCGCGCTCGGTGTCTTCGGGGGCCTGGTGGACAAGTTCCCGTTCGGAGCGGTCATGAACAAGGGCCTGACCGTCCGCGGCGCCCAGCAGCACGGACACCGCTACATCCCGACGATCCTCGAGCGCATCGCGGCCGGGGACATCGAGACCGAACACCTCGCGACGCACCTCTTGACGCTCGACGACGGTCCGAAGGGCTACGAGATGTTCAAGAACAAGGAAGACGGCTGCGTCCGCGCCGTCTTCCAGCCCGGCGCATGAGCCCGGACTCCTCGAAGCAGTGACACTGAGAGTGAGGAAGCACCATGAAGGCAGTCGTGTACGACGGTCCACGGACCGTGGAGGTCCGGGACGTCCCTGACGCCCGGATCGAACGCCCCACCGATGTCCTGGTCAGGATCACGACCACGAACATCTGCGGCTCCGACCTGCACATGTACGAGGGCAGGACCGACTTCGAGACCGGACGCTGGTTCGGTCACGAGAACATGGGGCAGGTCGTCGAGGTCGGTGACGCGGTCGACAAGGTGAGGATCGGCGACTACGTCGTCATCCCGTTCAACGTCGCCTGCGGGCACTGCAAGAACTGCGAGCGGGGGCTGACCAACTACTGTCTCACCGCGCAGCCCGAGCCCGCGTGGGCCGGTGCCGCGTACGGCTTCGCCGACATGGGCCCGTGGGCGGGTGGCCAGGCCGAGCTGCTCCGGGTCCCCTGGGGCGACTTCAACTGCCTGCGGCTCGGTGAGGACGCGGAGGAGAAGCAGACCGACTACGTGATGCTCTCCGACATCTTCCCGACCGGGTACCACGCGACCGAGATGGCCGGTGTGCGTCCGGGCGACCAGACGGTCATCTACGGCGCGGGGCCGGTGGGCTGCATGGCCGCCTACTCCGCCATCCTCAAGGGAGCGAGCAAGGTGATGGTCGTCGACCGCCACCCGGACCGACTGCGGAAGATCGAGGAGATCGGTGCGGTGCCGATCGACGACTCCGCGGTCGACCCGGTGGAGGCCGTGAACGAGCTGACGATGGGCCTCGGAGCCGACAACGGGTGCGAGTGCGTGGGCTACCAGGCGCACGATCCGGACGGGACGGAACACCCGGACGCGACCCTGAACCGCCTCGTGCAGTCCGTGCGCTTCACGGGCCGCATCGGGGTGGTCGGGGTGTTCGTGCCACAGGACCCGGGCGGGCCGGACGAGCTGGCGAAGTCCGGCCGGGTCGCGTTCGACTTCGGGCAGTTCTGGTTCCGCGGTCAGACGATGGGCACGGGGCAGTGCCCGGTCAAGCGGTACAACCGGCCCCTCCGCGACCTCATCGCGGCGGGGAAGGCCACGCCGTCGTGGATCGTGAGCCACGAGCTCTCCCTCGACGAGGCACCCGACGCGTACGAGCACTTCGACAGCCGCGAAGCAGGCTGGACGAAGGTCGTCCTGCACCCCTGAGGCCTGTCGTGTCCGATCGGATCCTCTCCGCCCGGCGCGCAGGCGCGTGCGTCGCGGTCGGCGTGGTGGCCGGCGTCCTCGTGGGTGTCACCGCGTCGCCCGCGCTCACGCCACTCGTGGCGTGGTGCGCGGCCGGCACCACCGCCCTCGTGGGGGTCTGGGCGCAGTGCTGGCGGCAGGACGCCGCCGGCACGCGACGACTGGCAGAGGAGGAGTCCTCGTCGCGGGTCACCGACGACGCCATCGTCATCGCCTGCCTCGTGAGCATCGTCGCCGTCGTCATCGCGCTCCTGCGGTCCCGCGACCAGAGCGGCCAGCCGGAGTCGGTCGCCCTGGTGGTGCTCGGTGTCCTCGGCACGATGGTGGCGTGGGCACTCGTGAACACGGTCTACGCCCTGAAGTACGCCCGCATGTACTACCTGGACCACGACCACGACGGGTTCGACGTCCGACAGGAGGCACCTCCGACGTACAGCGACTTCGCGTACTTCGCCTTCACGGTCGGCATGTCGTACACGGGACCCGAGATCGAGGCGACGGCCACCGCGGTCCGCCGCAAGGTGCTCCCGCACGCGCTCCTGTCGTACTTCTTCGGCACCGTCCTCATCGCGGTCGCGATCAACCTCGTCACGAACCTCGGACAGGGCTGACCGCGACCGTGGCACGGGTCCCGAGGGTCCGACCGGGCCCTCGGGACCCGTGCGCTCAGACCGCGATCCGCCCGCCGTCGACCGGCAGGACCGCGCCGTGCACGAACGACGCCGCGTCGGTGGTCAGGAACACGACGGCCTGGGCGACCTCGTCGGCGGTGCCGGGGCGTCCGGCGGGGCCGGCCGCGGCGAGCTGGTCGAGGGCTTCACCCATGGCTGCGGTGCCCTCGGTCCGGGTCGGGCCGGGGCTCACGGCGTTGACCCGCACGCCGGCGGGCCCGAACTCGGCGGCCCACGACTTCGTCAGCAGCACGAGTGCGGCCTTCGTCGAACCGTAGAGGCCCATGCCGGCGGCGCCGAACTCGGCGACCATCGTGGTGACGTTCACGATCGCACCCGTGCCGCGCTCGGCCATGCCCGGGGCGAGCGCGGCGACGAGGAAGTACGGCGCCTTGACGTTGGTCGCGTAGACCTCGTCGAACCCCTCCGGCGTCGTCTCGGCGGTCGGTCCGAAGGGGAAGATCCCGGCGCTGTTCACGAGGACGTCGATCGTGCCACCGCCGATCTCGAGGGCCGCGGCGGCGAGGGCCTGCGCGCCGGCGGCGTCGCGCAGGTCGGCCTGGACGAAGTCGGCCTGCCCGCCGGCGGCACGGATCGAGCGGACGACCTCGTCGCCCCGTTCGGCGCTGCGTCCGGAGACGACGACGTGCACCCCCTGGGCGGCGAGGAGGTCGGCGGTGGCGCGGCCGATGCCGCTGGTGGCGCCGGTGACGAGAGCTGTGGTGGTCATGAGCGGTCCTGTCTGAACAGATCGGTTCGGTTACGTGGTGCTGGAAACTGTACAGATCGGTGCAGTAAAGTCAAACCATGACCGACTCGACGGCACCGCGCACCCGACGACGTCCCGCGTACGAACGTGCCGTCGCCACCGCGGACCGGCTCTTCTACGAGCAGGGCATCCAGGCCGTGGGGGTCGACCAGGTCGCCGCCGCGGCGAACATCTCGAAGGCGAGCCTGTACACGCACTTCCGCACGAAGGACGACCTGGTGCTCGGGTACCTGCGCGGCCGCAGCGCCTCGTGGCAGGCGCACGTGGCCGAGGAACTCCCGCGGCGCGGCGCGACCGCGGCGGAGCGGGTCCTCGCCGTGTTCGACCTGCTCGGCGAGTGGTTCGACGAGCCCGGCTACCGCGGTTGCCCGTTCATCAACGTCGAGGCGGAGTACGGCACCGACCGCCCGACGCACGCGGTGACGCTCGAGCACCGCGACTGGGTGCGCGACCTCTTCACCACACTGCTGACCGACGCCGGGCACGACGACCCCGCGACGACGGCCCTGCAGCTCTGCCTGCTCTACGACGGGGCCATGGCGAGCGCACAGGCCGATCCGTCCCGCCCCTGGGCCGCCGCGGCGCGCCGGGCCGCCGAGGGGATGCTGCGCTCCGAGCGGTGACCTCCGAGCGGTGACCTCCGAGCGGTGACCTCCGACCTGCTGCGCAGGTGCGTGCGCCAGGGTGCGGACATGCGCCTCCACCTGCCCCGCGTGCTCGTCGGGACGATCGCCGCCCTCGCCCTGACCGGGTGCACGGGCGGCGGCACCCCGGCCGCGAGCGGTCCCGCGACCCCGACCACCTCCCAGCCGACCACGTCCGTGCCCACGGCGAGCGCCGCACCCGTCGACCAGGACCGGGTGGACCGGGCGCTCGCCGCCCTCGAGCAGCGGTACGACGCCACGGTCGGCGTCGTCGCGACCGACACCGGCACGGGTGCGACCGTGTCGTACCGGGCGGACCGGCGGTTCGGCTACGCGTCGACGATCAAGGTCCTGGCGGCAGCGGCGTTCCTGCGGTCGGTCCCCGTCGCCGAGCGCTCCGCGGTCGTGCACTGGACCGCGGCGGACGTCGCCGCTGCCGGGTACTCCCCGGTGACCGAGCAGCACGTGGCCGACGGGCTACCGTCGGACGAGGTCGCCGAGGCAGCCGTCCGGATGAGCGACAACACCGCGCTGAACGTGCTGCTCGACCGCATCGGCGGCCCGGCTGCCCTGGACGCCGCACTCGCCGACCTCGGCGACACGACGACCGAGGTGGTGCACGGCGAACCCGACCTCAACACGATCGAGCCCGGCAGCACCGAGGACACGACGACCCCGGCGGCGTTCGCGGCGGTCCTGGCTCGGGTGCTCGACGGTCGCACCCTCGGCCGGGCGGACACGGCCCTGCTCACCGACTGGATGAGCGGGAACGCCACGGGTGACGCGCTCGTCCGTGCCGGTGCCCCGGACGGCAGGGTCGTCGCCGACAAGTCCGGTGGCGCCGGTCCGATCCGGAACGACGTCGCCCGGGTGACCCGGCCCGACGGCGACCCGGTCGTCATCGCGGTGCTGACCACCCGGAACGACCCGGACGAGCCGTACGACGACGCACTCGTGGCCGAGTCCGCGCGCGTCGCGCTCGCCGCCCTCGACCACTGACGTCGGCGGGACCGGCAACTACGCTCGGTGCATGCCCCACGAAGACGGAACCCACGGCGACGGCGGCCACGTGGTCGTCGGCGGTGGCGTGCTCGGCGCCGCGACCGCGTACGCCCTGACCGCCCGGGGCGAGCGGGTGCTCCTGCTCGAGCAGCACGGACGTGGTCACGAGCACGGGTCCTCGCACGGGGCGACCCGGATCTTCCGACAGGGCTACGCGGACGCCGAGTACGTCGCGCTGACCACACGGGCCCTGGAGCGGTGGGAGGCGCTCGAGGCCGCCGCGGGACAGGAGCTCGTCGTGCGCACGGGCGCGGTCGACCACGGCCGCCCCGAGGTCGTCGACGCCATCGCCGCGGCGCTGGCGGACGCGGGCATCCCGCACGAGCGGCTCTCCCCCGAGGCCGCGGCGGCGCGCTGGCCGGGCATCGCGTTCGAGGGGCACGTGCTCGCCCACGCCACCGCCGGTCGGATCCGGTCGGCCGCGGCGATCGAGGCCCTGCTCACCCTGGCCGAGCGGACCGGCCTCGCCGAGCTGCGCTTCGGGACACGGGTCACCGACGTCGAGGACCACGGTGACACCGTCTCGGTGACGCTGTCCGACGGCTCCGCCCACCGCACCCGGTCCCTGGTGGCCGCGGTGGGCTCGTGGGCCCCCGCGCTGGTGGGCGACCTGCTCGCGGCTCGCGGGGCGGGCCTCCCGGCCATCCGCGTCACCCAGGAGCAGCCGGCGCACTTCCCCAGCCACCTGCCGGACGCGGCGTGGCCGAGCTTCGTGCACTGGGCCGACGGCGACGACGTGTACGGGCTGCTCACCCCGGGCGAGGGCGTCAAGGTCGGTTTCCACGGCACCGGCCCCGTCGTCGACCCCGACCACCGGGACACCACCCCGGTCGCGGCGGAGGCGGAGCGACTGCAGGCGTACGTCGCACGGTTCGTCCCGGGCGTCGACGCGACGAAGCCGACCTTCATCAGCTGCCTGTACGACAACTCCCCCGACGAGGACTTCGTCATCGACCGGCGGGGGCCGGTCACGGTGGCGACCGGGTCGTCCGGGCACGGCTTCAAGTTCGCGCCGCTGCTCGGCGAGGTGCTCGCCGACCTCGCGACCGGTGGGGCGACGCACCCGCGGTTCGCGCTGCCCGTCAGCTGACGCCCGGCAGCACGCCGACCGCCGCTACGGTGGAGGTCGTGCGCATCATCGTGGCTCCGGACTCGTTCAAGGGCACCGCGTCCGCGGCGTCCGTCGCAGCGGCGGTCGCCGACGGGTGGCGGACCGAGCGCCCGGAGGACGACCTCGTGCTCGCGCCGATGGCCGACGGCGGCGAGGGCACGCTCGACGCCTTCGCCACCGCGTTCCCCGGAGCGGTCCGGGTGCCCGTCACGGTCACCGGTCCGGCGGGCACCCCCGTCGACACGACCTGGCTGCGGCTGCCCGACGGCCGCGCGGTCGTCGAACTCGCGGCGACGAGCGGCCTGCCCCTGTTGACGGAACCGCTGCCGGACACCGCGACGAGCCGGGGCTTCGGCGAGGCCATCGCCGCCGCGCTCGACGCCGGGGCGACCGGCCTGGTGCTCGGCATCGGCGGCAGCGCCTCGACGGACGGCGGCGCCGACGCGCTGGTCGCGCTCGGGGCGATCGTCCACCGCGAGCCCGCGGTCGGTTCGCCGCGGCGGCTGCGACAGGGTGCGGAGCTCCTCGACGACGTCACCGCCGTCGACACGACCCACCTGCACCGTCTCCCGGAGGGCGGTGCCGTCGTGCTCACCGACGTCACGTCGCCCCTGCTCGGACCGGACGGCGCGGCGGCGGTGTTCGGCCCGCAGAAGGGCATCACGCCCGACCGGGTCCCCGTGTTCGCGACCCGGTTGGCCGACTGGGCACGGTGCTTCCCCGACGTCGACCCGACGACCCCCGGAGCGGGCGCGGCCGGCGGTGTCGGCTTCGCGCTGCTCGCCTGGGGTGCGACGCCGTCGTCCGGGGCCGAGGGCATCGCCGAGGTGCTCGGGCTGCCGGCGCTCCTCGACGGCGCGGACGTGGTGGTCACGGGCGAGGGCCGGTACGACGCACAGTCCGCCGCCGGCAAGGTGCCGAGCGTGGTGCGCGCGCTCGCGACCACCCACGCGCCGGAGGCCCGGGTGCTGCTCGTCGCCGGGGACATCGACGCCCCGCTCGACGACTTCGACGCCGCGGCCTCGCTCACCGTGCTGGCGACGCAGACCACCGGCGAGCCGGACGACGCCCTCGCCGACCCGCTGCGCTTCGCCCGGATCGCCGGTCAGCGGCTGGCCCGACTGGCCTGACCCCGGCCGCCGGTCAGCGGCTGGCCCGGCTGGCCTGACCCCGGATCGCCGGTCAGCGGCTGGCCCGGCTGGCCTGACGCCGGTCACCGACGCGCCCGACCGCGGCACGAGGGGTGCCCCACCTGGGCCTCCCTCCGGATGGCGCGCTCCACCAGACTGGAGACGGGCCGCACCCGGTCCGCTCCCCCTTCCCCCACGAGGAGACCCATGCGCACCGTCAACGCGTACGCGGCACCGTCCGCCACCGAGCCGCTCGTCAAGACCACCATCACCCGTCGTGACGTCGGACCGAACGACGTCGAGATCGACATCGCCTACGCCGGCATCTGCCACTCGGACATCCACACCGTCCGCGGCGAGTGGGGCGAGATCCAGTACCCGCAGGTCGTCGGCCACGAGATCGTCGGCCACGTCTCGGCCGTCGGCGACGCCGTCACGAAGCACAAGGTCGGCGACCGTGTCGGCGTCGGCTGCATGGTGAACTCCTGCGGCGAGTGCGAGCAGTGCCTCGCCGGCCAGGAGCAGTACTGCCTCAAGGGCAACATCGGCACCTACACGAGCGTCGACCCCGCCGACGGCTCGATCACCCAGGGCGGCTACTCGCAGGCGATCGTCGTGGACCAGGACTTCGTCCTCCGCGTCCCAGAGTCGCTCGACATCGAGAAGGTCGCGCCGCTGCTCTGCGCCGGCATCACCACCTACTCGCCGCTGCACCACTGGAAGGCCGGCCCCGGGACGAAGGTCGCCGTCGTCGGCATGGGCGGCCTCGGCCACATGGCCGTCAAGATCGCCGTCGCGCTCGGCGCCGAGGTCACCGTCCTGTCGCAGACCACCTCGAAGCAGGAGGACTCGCTCCGCTACGGCGCGAAGGCCCACTACGCGACGAAGGACCCGGAGACGTTCGAGAAGCTCGCGAACTCGTTCGAGCTCATCATCAACACCGTCTCGGCGAAGATCCCGATGGGCGCGTACCTCGGCCTGCTCAAGGTCGACGGCACGCTCGTCAACGTCGGCGCCCCGTCCGAGCCGCTCGAGGTCCCGGCGTTCGCCCTCATCCCGCGTCGGCTCAGCTGGGCCGGTTCGGCGATCGGCGGCATCCGCGAGACCCAGCAGATGCTCGACTTCTGCGCCGAGCACGACATCCTGCCGGAGACCGAGCTCATCAGCGCCGACCAGATCAACGAGGCCTACGAGCGCGTCCTCAGCTCGGACGTCCGCTACCGCTTCGTCATCGACGCGGCCACGCTGGCCTAGTCGGTACCACCTGACGGACAGGAGGCCCGGTACCAGCTGGTACCGGGCCTCCTGTCCGTCGTCTCCGCGTCGGACCGTCAGCTGATCTCGTCACCGGACGGCAGCGCGCCGCACCAGTCCACCAATGCGGCGTCGATGCTCGCCTCGAGCGCACCGGAGGTCGCGTCGACGATGCTCACCAGCTCGTCGCTCGCCGACTTCGTCGCGACCGCGACGAACTGTCCGTTCGGCGACGGGCAGACCGCCGTGACGCTCGCGTCCTCGGGCAGGGTGACGGCCAGCCGGGAGGCCCGTGTCCCGTCCACGCGCACGATCCGTGGCGAGATGGTCCCGTCCGACCGCACGTCCCCCAGCACGCGCAGGTACGTGTCGTCCGTCAGTTGGGCGATCCGTCCGAGGTAGGGCGCGTCGGTGCTCGCGGCCGGCGCCTGCAGCGCCGACTCCGCCCCGTCGGTCAGGTCGAGCCGGACGATGCCGGTGCCGGTCTCGACCACGGCCGTGGTGCCGGTGCCGACGAACCCGTGCAGGTAGGTGGCGCTGCCGAGCCGCACCGGGTCGGCACGCCCGCTCATGTCGACGAGCACGAGGTCGTCGGAACCGGTCCGGACGAGCGCGCTCTCGGTGCGCGGCACGTAGGCCCACTGCCCCACGGTCATCGGCACTGCGCCGGTCGTCGGCTTGCCGTCCTCGGCGATCGCCGTCGGCATGTGCGTGCCGGTCATGTCGACGACGTAGAGCCCGGTGTTGCGCGACTGCCCCGTCGAGGTGTCCGCGTACTCGAACCCGAACGAGGCCCCGTCGTCGGCGACGTGCAGCGCGGTGACCCGGCCCCGGGCGGTCGGCAGGGTGATGTGCTCGATCTCCGACGACGCGTCCTGCACCCCGCCGCGCAGCGGGACGACGTCGACGGAGGAACTCGCGTCGCTCCCGCTGACGACCACCAGCGAGCGGCCGAGCCGTGCGTACTCGGTGATGTCCGCCGCCTGGTGCACGGTGGTCACGCCACCGGCGTCGAGCGACCGCCGGACGATGCGGTCCGGGGTGCCGTCACCTCCGGGCACCAGGGCGAGCACGTCGGTGCTGCCGGTCCGGATCGACGCGGTCAGGTCCGCCGTGGCACGCTGCCCCGGCGCCCGCACCCCGGCCACCGTCACCGTGTAGTCCCGGTCGTAGGCCAGCGGTCCGGTGAACTCGACGGCGATCGTGTTGCCGCTCGAGGTCACGGTGTGCGCCGCCGACGGACGCACCCGGACGTCGTCGGCGCTCACCCGCTCGAGCGCCTGGTTCGCCGTCAGGATCACGCGCTGCGCCGGTCGGGACACCAGGCCGGAGGCGTCGTAGGACACGTCGCGCAGCCGTGGGCCCTGCTGCGCCCCGACGACGGCGGCGAGCGCGGCGACGACGGCGAGGACGAGCACCACCGCCGTGTACCGCCGGTGGAACCGGTGCGCGACCGGGCGGCGGTCGCGCCGCTCAGTACTCATACGGGTCCTCCGGCTGCGCGATCGCCGTGACGTCCGCGGCGCGGATGACGATGCGGGCGTCGGCGGACTGGTCCGGGTTCGCCGCGAGCGCCCCGGTCACCCGCACCCACTGCCCCTGCTCGGGTGCGGTCCCGCCGCCGGCCTCGGCGGGGACCACCCCGAGGCCGACCGGTTGCGCGTCCACGGCGCAGCAGCTGATGACGAAGCGCGTGAGCGTGAAGGAGCCGCCGTCGCCGGGCACCACGAACCCGGTCAACCGGACCTGCTTGCCGACGAGGGCCGTGGTGTCAGTGGTCTGCCGGATGAGCGCCGCCCAGTCCTTGACGCCGTACGCCGAGGTGTCGACGCCCTCGCTGCCGAGGAGCGAGACCGCGGCCTCGGACCCGGTCGCGTTCGACAGGGTCGCCGAGTCCACGCTCCGCTGCTGCGCGGTGCGGGCGGACAGCGTCGTCGGGGGCAGGACCAGCATCGACACGGTGACCCCGATCGTGACGACCGCCGCGGCCGTCCCGAGCACGATGCGGACCGCGCGGCCGCGGCCTCCGCGCCGACCACCGTGCTCGTGGTCGTGGTGGTCGTCGTCGCCGTCGGCGTGGTCGTCGTCGCCGTGCGTGTGCCCGTCGCCGCGGGCCGTGACGACGAGGCCGGCGACCGCCGCGGGCACGGCGACCGCGGCGAGCACGATCGTGAAGACCGCGTAGCGCGGGTTGATGTACAGGTCGAGGTGCCCGACCAGGGCGAGCCACAGCGTGCAGACGGCGACCGCCAGCACGGACCCGAGGCCCAGGTACGCGTGCGCTCGGCGCCCGGTGTCAGACGAGGACATTCATCACCAACCCGACGGTTCCGGCGAACAGGACGCACACGACGGCGAGCAGCACCAGGAAGCGGACCCGGAACGTCGTGCGGAGGAGCGCGATCATCTTCACGTCGATGATCGGCCCGATGATGAGGAAGGCCGTGATCGACCCGGGCAGGAACGTCGACGCGAACGACAGCGCGAAGAACGCGTCGACGTTCGAGCAGAGCGAGACCGTCATCGCGAGCAGCATCATCGCCGCGACGGACAGCACCGGGTTCGCCCCGATCGCGACCAGGGTGGACCGCGGCACGGCCACCTGGATCGCGGCCGCGAGCCCCGCGCCGACGAAGAGCGCCGGCATCATCGTGGCGGTCTCGCCGCCGAACTGCGCGGCGCTCTCCCGCCAGCGGTTGCGCGCCCAGGGCGCCCCGACCGTGGCACGGCAGCGGGCCTCGAACGCTGGGAGCAGCAGGTCGGCCGGGCGGCGGTGCGCGGCGACGATCCAGCCGACCAGGTTCGCGACGACGAAGCCCCCGACGATCCGCACCGGCAGGATCCACCCGGACCACCCGAACGCCTGCGCCGTGCTGATGATGACGAGCGGGTTGAGGATCGGTGCGGCGACGAGGAACGTGACGGCCTCGGCCGGGGTGAACCCGCGCAGCATGAGGCCGCGGGCGAGCGGCACGTTCCCGCACTCGCACACCGGGAAGAGCATGCCGATGAGCGAGATCACGGCGCGGCGCCCGAAGGGGTTCTGTGGCAGGACCTTCTCGAGGGCGCCGGCCGGCACCCAGACCTCGACGACGATCGACAGCACGATGCCGAGCACCACGAACGGCAGCGACTCGACCACGACGCTGATCGCGAGCGTCAGGAAGTCCTGCACGACGTCCGGCAGCCCCGCGGTGCCGACGCTCGGCGCGGCGATCCGGATCCCGAGCAGGACGACGACGGCGAGCAGCACGAGGCCGGGGCCGGTCAGGGTCCGGGAGCGCTGCGGCGGCGGCGTGGTCGTCGTCACCGGGACAGGATAGGCGACGCGCGTGGGTCGGCAGTTTCGCGCGTCGGAAGCAGAACCGCGCGTGGGGAGAAGAATCGCGCGTGGGCGGCAGGAAAAAAGGACCCCCTACGCGCGAAACGGCTTCCCATGCCAGGCGCGATGGGACGGAACGTCGGAGTCAGGCCGGGGTGAGTTCCGTGAGGTGCCGGTCGACCACGTCGATCGCCCAGACGCCGGACTCCCCCGGAGCGAGCCGAACCACCTGCATCGCGAGTCCGTCGAGGAGCGCGTGCAACCGGCACGCCTCGTACTCGTGGTCCCCCGGCGGGACGCCGAGCAACCCGAGGGCCTCCTCGCACCACGCCCGCACCTGACCGACGACGCCGTCGAGCGTGGGACGGAGAGCGGCGTCCGTGAGGGCGGCGTTGCCGAGGGCGAGGTAGACGTCGAGTTCGATGACGCGTTCGGCATCGAGGGGCAGCAGCTCGACGACGATCCGTCGCGCCCGCTCCGGTGCGGGGAGGTCGGCGGGCAGCGCCTCGATGCGCTCGCACATCCGGTCGAAGACGAGGGTGATGGTGTGCTCGCGCATGCTCGCCTGCGTCGGGAAGACGTAGCGCACGGTGCTCGGCGGCAGGCCCGCCGCTGCCGACACGTTCCGGACGCTCAGGGCGCCGAGGCCGTCCTCGGCGAGCACCCGGCAAGCGGCCTCGGAGACCACCCGGCGCCGGTCCTCGATGTCGATGCTCCTGGCCACACCTCATACTCGCACGATCGTACGACTTCGTGCTACCGTGGGCGCCGATGTCGCACAGTCGTACGACATCCACAGATCGAGCACGGAAGGGGATCTGTCATGGCATGGGTCGTCCTCGTCCTCTCGGGCGTCCTCGAGGCGGTGTGGGCCACCGCGCTGAGCGCCTCGAACGGCTTCAAGAAGGTCGTCCCGACGATCGTGTTCGTCGCCGGCATGGTCGCGAGCATGGTCGGCCTGGCGTTCGCGATGCGGTCGATCCCGGTCGGCACCGCGTACGCCGTCTGGGTCGGCATCGGTGCGTCACTGACCGTGGTCGTCGCCGTCCTCCGGCGACAGGAGGCCGCCTCCCTCGCCCGCATCGGCCTCGTGCTGGGCCTGGTCGCCTGCGTCGTCGGCCTCAAGGTGGTGAGCTGAGTGGCCTGGGTCGTCCTGTTCGTCAGCGCGGTGCTCGAGACCGTCTGGGCGACCGCGCTCGGCCGCAGCGACGGCTTCACCCAGCCGGGCCCGACCCTGGTCTTCGCGGTCACCATCGTCGTGAGCCTCGTCGCGTTCGGGTACGTGCTGCGCCACATCCCGATCAGCACGGCGTACGCGGTGTGGACCGGCACCGGCGCCGCCCTCACCGTCATCTGGGGCATGGCCACCGGCGCCGAACCCGTGACCGCCCTGCGCGTGCTCTTCATCGCCGGCATCGTCGGCTGCGTCGTCGGTCTGAAGCTCGTCCCCGCCCGCCCCGCTCCCCCGCGCGGCCCTGCGCCGGGGGAGCAGCAGAACCGCGCGTAGGCAGCAGTTCCGCGCGTGGGTAGCAGTTCCGCACCCGGTGAGGTGATCCGCGCGTAGGAAGCCAGGCGTTCCCGCCACCTACGCGCGGGAAGCCTTCCCACGACAGCCGCGATGGGTGAGAACGTCCGCGCACGCCGGACGGGAGGCCCGGCACGGGACGTGCGCCGAGCCTCCCGGCCGTCACCGGTCACGACCACCGCCAACGGCGAGCAGTTTCGCGCATGGTGAGGTGATCCGCGCGTCGGAAGCCAGGCGCTCCCACCTCCCACGCGCGAAACAGCCTCCCATGTCGGCCGCGATGGGTGAGAACGTCCGCACGCGCCGGACGGGAGGCCCGGCACGGGACGTGCACCGCGCCTCCCGCCCGTCGCCGGTCGCGGCCACCGCGCACGGGCAGTAGTTCCGCGCATGGTGAGGCGTTCCGCGCGTAGGAAGCCAGGCGTTCCCGCCACCTACGCGCGAAACGGCAACCCATGTCAGGCGCGATGGGATGGAACACCTGCGACTCCCCCGCACCCGCACACCCGCACACCCCCACCCCCGCACGCAACAACGGCCGGGCCACCCGAGGTGACCCGACCGTTGCTGCTCAGCAGGAGGACGTCAGACGGACGCGCCCGTCCACTCGTCCTCGGCGGCGACGTGGTCGCTGCCGACCGTGCCGGCGGCGAGCGCCGCGGCGGCACGCGAGGCGTGCGACGGCGGGTCGGAGGGCACGTCTGCCGGGCGCCCCTCGTCGTTCAGCTGTCGGAGCTGCGGCACGATGTCCTCGGCGAGGATGTCGATCTGCTCGAGCACGGTCTTGAGCGGCAGGCCGGCGTGGTCGATGAGGAACAGCTGGCGCTGGTAGTGCCCGACGTGGTCCTTCATCGCGGCGTAGCGGTCGACGACCTGCTGCGGGGAGCCGACGGTGAGTGGGGTCTGGGCGGTGAAGTCCTCCAACGAGGGGCCGTGGCCGTAGACCGGGGCGTTGTCGAAGTAGGGCCGGAACTCGCTCCAGGCGTCCTGCGAGTTCTTGCGCGCGAAGAACTGCCCTCCGAGCCCGACGATGGCCTGGTCGGCGCGGCCGTGACCGTAGTGCTCGAAGCGCTGGCGGTACAGGCCGACCATCTGCTCGGTGTGCTGGATGGGCCAGAAGATGTTGTTGTGGAAGAAGCCGTCGCCGTAGTACGCGGCCTGCTCGGCGATCTCCGGCGTGCGGATCGAGCCGTGCCAGACGAACGGCGGGACGCCGTCGAGCGGGCGCGGGGTCGAGGTGAAGCCCTGCAGCGGCGTGCGGAACTTGCCCTGCCAGTTGACGACGTCGTTCTCCCACAGCTGGCGGACGAGCGCGTAGTTCTCGATGGCCAGGTTGACGCCCTGGCGGATGTCCTGTCCGAACCACGGGTAGACGGGGCCGGTGTTGCCGCGGCCCATCATGAGGTCCATGCGACCGTCGGAGATCACCTGGAGCATCGCGTACTCCTCGGCGATGCGCACCGGGTCGTTCGTGGTGATGAGGGTCGTCGACGTGGACAGCGTGATGTCCTTCGTCTTCGCCGCGAGGTAGGCGAGCAGGGTCGTCGGCGACGAGGCCACGAACGGCGGGTTGTGGTGCTCGCCGGTCGCGAAGACGTCGAGGCCGGCCTGGTCGGCGTGCTCCGCGATCGTCAGGATGTCCCGGACGCGCTGGGTGTCGTCCGGCGTGGTGCCGGTCGTCGGGTCGGTCGTGACGTCGCTGACCGTGAAGATGCCGAACTGCATGGTGTACCGCCTTCCGCGATATCGATGCGTTTGCATCGACTTGCTGGGTACAACGTACCGCACGCCTCGGCATTCCCGCCAGGCTCGCATCCGTCGCGGCCCGGCCGGTCGGCGCGGTCGTCCGGACAGGAGGCCCGGCCCGGCTCCCCGGGTCAGCGTGCGGTCGGCAACGTGTCCGGGTCGGTACGCGCGGCGTGGTGCATCCCGTCGAGGAACCACACCACCGTGACCACGGCCAGCACGCTCGCACTCGAGGCCATCCGCCCCGCCACCAGGATCGCCTCGTGGTCGTACGCCCCGCCCCCGGTCACGCCGACGACGAGCGCCGCGACCCCGACCGCCAGGGTCACCCCGGTGGCGGCGAGCAGCAGGACGCTCACGACCCGGCGCGGACCCCGACGGCCGTCACGGTCACCTCGTTCGCCGCGGTCGACCCGCGGCCCGAGTGCCCGCACGAGTCCGAGCCAGCAGAGCGCGACCGCGCACGCGCCGACGATGTCGCTCACCCGGTGCCAGCCGTAGACGACGGTCTGGTTCGCCACGAAGACCGCGTACGCGGCGCCGACCACCGTGACGACCGGACGGAAGCGCCGCGGGGTGACCAGGAGCACCGCGAACAACGCCGCCAGGGCGACGGTGGCGTGCCCGGACGGGTACGAGTTCGGGGTCGTCGACTGAGCGATCTCCGGGCGCACGGCGATACGCTTGACGAGCGTTGAGGTGGCCGCCGACGCGAGCACCACGGCGGCGGCGCCGAGCCCCACCGCGAGCCGCCGCCGAGCGAACGCCACGGCGACGATCACGACGACGAGCAACGAGATCACCGGCACCGAGATGACGTTGAGCGCAGTGTCCGACCCGAACAGGTCGGAGTCCCGGACCCCGCCCAGAGCGGCGTCCTCGGCCCGCTGCCCCACCGGCGTCAGCACCGCAGCCACGTAGACGAGAGGCACGATCACGAACCCCAGAGCCGCCACCACGCCCCACCGCAACCGTCGTGAGACCGTCGGTCCGCGCGACTCGGGCGCGCTGCGTTCGGGCGTGCGGGTCACCGGCGTGGTCCTCCTCGGTGTGGCGATCATCGGCCTCCTCGTGCGGCTCGTCCCTCGGGGACGATTCGGACGGTCGGGGTCCGACACGATACCGTTGGTCCGCCGGTCCGCGCCTGTGAACGGGGGGCAAGCCTCCTCCGGATCCGTCGGCCGCACCGCTCGTGCACCACGGGCGGACGCACCGGCTCCCTTCGCCGGCACGTCCGGTGCGACCACCCTGTACCAGGAGGAGACCGAAGTGGCCATCAAGGAACCGGGCATCACCGCCTCGCCGAACCGCGGCCTCGCGCTCACGGCCGGCTCGCTCCTCGCACTCTGGGGTGGCCTCGGCTTCTTCTTCGCCGCCGACGGCGACCCCGGCTTCTTCAACCGCCAGGGCGGCATGCTGTGGAACGCGTTCGGCGTGAACCCGGCGCTCTGCTTCGTCTGGGTGCTCCTGGCCGTCGTGCTGCTCATCACCGGCCTCGGCAACACCGTCGGCTCCCGGAACGGCAACCTGCTCGTCGGCGCCCTGCTCGTCGTGTTCGCGGTGTACGGCTTCGTGTTCGTCGACACCTCGGCCAACGTCTTCGCGCTCAACACGACGGACAACGTCTTCCACGCGATCGTCGGTGTCGTCCTGCTGCTCACCGCGGTCGGGGCCGACAAGGAGAACCTCCGCGCGATCCGCGCGTCCGCTCGCGCCTGACGAACCCCTTCCACGACGCCCGTCTGCCGCTCCGGCAGGCGGGCGTCGTCGTCCGTCCGGCGGCCAGCGGGTCTGGCGGGTCGGCGGCGACTGGCTCGGCCCGGGTCGGCGGGTACCGGTCACCACACCCCGCGCAGGTCCGGCGACCGGCCACGAGCCGGCGGCGGCCAGCGAAGCCGGAGCGCCGACGAGAGACCGCCCAGCAGCGGTCCGACGGGTCGGCGTGACCGGTCGGAGGCGTCAGGTCAGTCCGCGTCGGGCTCGGTCCGCTTCGGAGCCTCGAGCGCGGTCGCCACGATCCGGGGTGCCTCGGACATGAACCGTCGGACGTCGGTGTCGACGATGATGTCCTGCGGGCGCAGCGGCCGGGTCAGGTACAGCCCCTCGAGCGACGTCAGCCGGGACAACGCGACGTACGTCTGCCCGGCGCTGAACACCCGGTTGCCCAGGTCGACGACGGCCCGGTCGTACGTGCTGCCCTGCGACTTGTGGATCGTGACCGCCCAGGCGAGCCGCAGCGGGAACTGCTGGAACTCCCCCACGGTGTCCTTCTTGAGTTCCTTCTTGTCGGCGTCGTAGGAGTACTTGAACTTCTCCCACACGGACGGCTGGACCTCGAACGACTCGCCGTCGACGTCGACCCAGACGGTGTCGCGGATGGCCGTCACGATGCCGAGCGTGCCGTTCACCCAGCGTTGGTCGGCGTCGTTGCGCAGGAACATCACGTGGGCGCCGGGCTTGAGCTCGAGGGCCTCGTCAGCCGGGAAGTTCCGCCCGCCGAAGTCGCCGTTCACGTCGGCCTTCGCGGTCTTCACCTTGCCGGGCAGCCGGTCGAGGGCGGCCTTGTTGATCCGGGCGACCGTGTCGTTGCGGGTGGCCAGGGTGATGGCGTCGTCGGGCGCCGGTCGCGCCCCGGCCGTGTTGAGCTGCCCGGCGATCTCCGCGGTCACCCGACCGTGCCGGACCGCGGTCAGCATCGCGGCGAACGCGTCGTCCCGCTGCCGGTGCACCGTGGCGAGCTCGATGATGTTGAGCTTCGTCTCGAGCCAGACCTTTGCGTCGAAGAACCACATCGACCGGTAGTGGTCGGTGAAGTAGGCGCGCTCGTCGGCGTCCCCCGGCACGGGCGGCAGCTGGTACGGGTCGCCGAACATGACGACCTGCACGCCGCCGAACGCCTCGAACTGGCGGCCGCGGGCCTTGCGCAGCGAGCGGTCCATGCCGTCGAGCAGGTCGGCGTTGACCATCGAGACCTCGTCGATGACGAGCGTGTCGATGGTGTTGAGGAGCTTGCGGGTGTCCGGCCCCTGCCGCAGTTCAGCGTCGGCGATGAGCCCGATCGGCAGGCGGAACAGCGAGTGGATGGTCTGCCCACCGACGTTCAGCGCGGCGACGCCGGTCGGTGCGCAGATCACCACCTGCTTCTCGGTGTTCCACGACAGGTGGTTGAGCAGCGTGGACTTGCCCGTGCCCGCGCGACCCGTGATGAACACGTGGTCCCGCGTGTGCTCGATGTACTCGAAGACGGCGCGCTGCTCGTCGCTCAGCTCGACGGTCACCGCGGCTCCGCCCCGTCGTCGGGAGCCGGACGGGAGGCACGGATCGCCTCCGCCCCGTCACCACCGTCGAGTGCGTGGCCGGCCGGTCCGTCGTCGCTGCCGTCGTCGAAGTCGAGGTCGATCTCGTCGTCGCCGTCAGGGTCCGCGCCCGCTGGGGGTCGTTGCGCCCCGGCAGAACGGGGCGCGGTGCCCGCCGCCGGGTGCGGTGCGCGCTCGCCGTCGACGCCGTCGGCACCCGCACCCGCACCCGTACGAGCACCCGCGCCCGCGTCCGCACGAGCACCCGCGCCCGTGCCCGCGCCCGCGCCCGCACGAGCACCCGCGCCCACCGGCCCCGCACCCCCGCGGAGCCGCACGGCGACCACGACCACGACCGTCAGCACGAGCAGGATCCCCGTCACGACGAGCACGAGACCGGCCCGTGCCTGGTCGACGACCGGGTCAGGCCCCCAGGACCGCCCCATCGCACCGAACCACGACGCCTGCAGCAGCCCGAGCGGACCCCGCATCGCGATGCCGAGGGACACGACGCCGGCGGCGACGACCACGGCGCCGACGACCCGGACCGCCGCCGCAGCGCGTGTGGGCCGCTGCTGGCCGACCGGCACCGGGGTGAGCAGCGTCGGTACGGCGAGCAGCCCGACGAGCAGGAACACGACGTCGAGCACGGTCCGACCGGTCGAGTCGCTGACCGACCACCGGACGGCGTCGGTCGCGTAGAACGCCCACCAGACGGCAGCGGCCAGCACGAACGCGGGGAACGGCTGCACGAGGTACCGCACGGCGGCGTTGTCGACGAGGATGCCGGTCCACTCCCGCACGCCGGTGCTGTCGTCGTCGCGCGGGTGCACGGCGGCCCGGATGAGCGCCACGGGCGCGGCGGCCCAGACCAGGGCCGGGACGACGAGCCCGAGCACGACGTGCGCCCCGACGTTCGCGGAGACGAGGAACCGGTCGTACTGGTGCAGCGCCCCCGAGGTGGCGACGACGAGCGAGACGAGCGCGACGGCCGCGGCGACCGAGCGCCGGACCGGCCAGCCCGTCCCCCGGCGGCGCAGCCGGACGACCCCGGCCGCGTACGTCACCGCGAGCAGTACGGCGGCCATCAGCCAGAACAGGTCGATGTTCCACTGCGTGAGCCACCCCCAGGCTCCGGGGGCGTGCGGCAGCGGGTCGTCGGTCAGGAGTTCGGCGGGGCTCGGGTCGGCCGTCTTGCTCGGCGCGATCTGGTCGATCGGGGTCGCCGTGCGCCCGAGGGCCGCGGCGAACCCGGACGCGATGCCCATCACGGCGAGCTCGACGAGCACGAGGGTCCAGAACGGCCGACGGCGGGCGGGCGTCGCGGTCAGCGCACGGATGGTCCGTCGACGCTGCACGGCGCCGATGACCCCGATGGCCACGATCGCGCCGGTCTTGACGAGCACGAGCGTGCCGTACGGCGAGGCCAGGTTCGACAGCACCCCGACGCGGATCTGCGCCGACGCGACGCCCGACACGGCGACGAGCACGAAGCAGCCGAGGGCGACGCTCGAGTAACGGGAGACCACGGCCCCGAGCCGGTGCCCAGGCACGACCCCGCGGAGCAGCACGAGGGCGGTCAGCCCACCGACCCAGAGTGCGGCGCCGACCAGGTGCAGGCCGAGCGCCGTGACGGCGGCGTCGTGGCTCGCGGTCCCGGCGGCGTGGCCCTGCTGCGCGAGCGGGAGCAGGCCGATGAGCGACACCCCGGCGGTCACCGCGACCATGCCCCGGGAACGGACGGCGAAGCACAGCACGGTCGCGACCGCGGCGATGAGCACCGTGACGAGCCAGGCGAGACCGAGGTCCGTGCCGGTGAGGAACACGCCCATCGACTGGCCGAACTGCTCGTCGAAGCTGATCCGCGAACCGGCGACGCTGAGGAACGTGAAGAACGTCGCGACGGCGGCGGACACCGCCCACACCCCGCTGGCGGCCGCGGCGACGTCGATCGCGCGGTTCCACTCCGGTCCGGTGCGGGACAGCCCGATGGTCGCCAGGGCGAGCGCGCCGATGGCGAGCGACGCGGACAGGTCCACGACGAGCCGGGCGATCGGCAGCCCGAACCGCACCACGGCGCCCGGGTCGGCGATGAGCGCGGCGTCGGCGCCGCCCCCGACGACGAGCGCGACGAGCAGCGACAGGAACCCGACGAGCAGCAGCACGGCGGGACCGGCGGTGCGCGCGATCCGATTCACCCGTCAAGCCTAGGCGGTGCCCACCCGGCCGCCGAACGGGGCGGGCCGACCTGTGGAGAGCGGGGCGGGCCTCCCGGCCGACGGGGTGCGCCCACGCGACGGGGCCTGCGCGCCCCGACCCCGGGAACGACGGAAGGGACGGCCGAAGCCGTCCCTCCCGATGCGCGGACGAGTCTTACTTGACCGCAGCCTTGAGCTTCGAGCCGGCGCTGACCTTGACCGAGTCGCTCGCGGCGATCTCGATGGCGTCACCGGTCTGCGGGTTGCGGCCGGTGCGGGCGGCGCGGTGCGTCTTCTCGAAGGCGATCCAACCGGGGATCGTGACCTTCGTGCCGTCGGCGACGGACGACGAGACGACGGAGAAGAGTGCGTCGACGACGCCGTTGACGGTGGCCTGGCTCTGGCCGGACTCGGCGGCGACGGCAGCGACGAGCTCGGTGCGGTTCAGTGACTTGTCAGCCATGGATGTCCTCCTCGGACTTCTTGCAGTATCGGTCGGACGGACGAGCCGTCCGGCGCCCGGAGCGGTTGCCCCGTGCCACGGTGCCAGTGGGCCGAGGGCCCGGCGGAACCGGAGTTGAACCTACCAGCCACATCGGACGAACACCTCCGACTCGCCCGGATTTCCGGGGTTGTCGCGGGTCCGGAGGGGCGGATGTGACCAGAGTTGCGCCGTTGTACCCCACTCACGACGAACGCCCCGTCACCGAGGTGACGGGGCGTTCAGCAAGCGATTGCTTACCAGGAGCTCTTCGTGATGCCGGGGAGCTCGCCACGGTGGGCCATGTCGCGGAAGCGGACACGGCTGATGCCGAACTCACCGAGGTGGCCACGGGGGCGGCCGTCGATGGCGTCGCGGTTGCGGTAGCGGACCGGCGACGCGTCGCGGGGCAGCTTCTGCAGGCCGACGCGGGCGGCCTCACGCGACTCGTCGGAGCCGTTCGGGTCCACGAGGGCCTTCTTCAGCTCGAGACGACGCTCGGCGTAGCGCGCGATGACCTCGGCACGCTGGTTGTTCTTCGCGATCTTGCTCTTCTTCGCCATGACTCAGCGCTCCTCACGGAAGTCGACGTGCTTGCGGATCACCGGGTCGTACTTCTTCAGCACGAGACGGTCGGGGTTGTTCCGACGGTTCTTCTTGGTCACGTACGTGAACCCGGTGCCCGCCGTCGAGCGGAGCTTGATGATCGGACGGATGTCCTGACCCTTTTTCGCCATCAGATCTTCTCCCCACGGGCGAGGAGATCCTTGACGACGGACTCGATGCCACGTGCGTCGATCACCTTGATGCCCTTCGCGCTGAGCGTGAGCGTGACGTTACGACGAAGCGAGGGCACGTAGTACGTCTTCTTCTGCACGTTCGGGTCGAAGCGACGCTTCGTCCGGCGGTGCGAGTGCGAGATGTTGTGTCCGAAGCCGGGGGTGGCTCCGGTCACCTGGCACACTGCTGCCATGGTTTCCTCCTGAGGTACCGTGCGACCGGACGGCCGCACCCAAGTTCACTTGCCTGGTGCACACGCGCTCGGTCACCGGGGTGACGTCGCGAGGGGGTTGTGCGCACCGCCCAGACCCGGCACCCCTGTCGAAGGGGGACGAGCACCGCGCGACCGCGGCGTTCGCGACGGTCGGAGGGCTTGGAACAACGGGTCCCACCGCGCGAGCGCGGAGGACCAGGGGGCAACGTTACGCGAGCACCGGGCGTGTCGCAAGCCGGGGCTCCGGGCCGGGAGGCACGGCGCGGCCGGGCAGGACCGCTCACGCCGCCGTGGGGTCACCGCCGCCGCGGGGTCGCGGGAGCGCGGCCGCCGTGTGCCGCTCCGACGATCGTGAGCAGAAACGGTCGAGTGAGCGCGCGCGAGGCGACCGTTCCTGCTCACCAAGTGGGCGCGGGCGGGCGCGAGCGGGCTCGGACGGGTGCGAGCGGGCTCGAGCGGCCGCGGGCACCGCGGCGGACGCAGGCGCGCGCCGCGCGCCGCGCGCCGCGCGCCCTACCCCCGTGCGGCGAGGGCGCGGACCATGAGCTCGCCGAGCTCGTGCGGCGCCGAGAACATCGGCCAGTGCCCGGTGTCGAGCCCGAGGATCTCGAGTTCCTCGGTCGCGACGAGCTCCTCGGCCCAGACCTGGTGGTCGGCCACCATCGTGGCGAGCTCGGTCGCGGGGATCTCGCACGTGATGACGGTCGCCGGGATCGTGTGCCGGGCCGCGTCGGCGTAGTGGAACCGGTCCGACGGCACCGCCGCCGGCTCCGGGATCGCCCGGTGCTCGAAGGCCTCGCGGAGGGCCGGGGTCATCCCGCGCAGCGTCGCCGGCTCCCAGACGTCCCACGACGGCAGCGGCACGACACCGTCGACGACGGGCAGCTCGTCGTTCACGCAGCCGCCGGCCGGCCCGGGGAACGTGTCGACGTAGAGCAGGTGCGCGACGAGCGAGGGTCGCTGGTCGGCGGCCATGTACGCGATCGGCCCCGCCCCGGAGTGCCCGGCGAGCACGACCGGCTCCTCCGGGCTGGCGACGTCGTCGAGCCGCGCCACGAGCGAGGCGACCTGCTCGTCCAGGGTGTCGCCGTCGCGGGTGACGGCCTCGACCGTGTGGCCGGCCTGCAGCAGCAGTGGGGCGACCTCGTCCCACGCGCTCGCGTCGAGCCAGAACCCGGGGACCAGGATGACGTGCATGGCGCGGAGGTTACTCGCCGCCGGCCGGTGCCGTGCGTGCCGCCGTGCACACCGCGCACTCGCCGAAGACGTCGACGACGTGACTGGCGTTGGTGAACCCGTTCGCGGCGGCGACGTCCTGCGCCCACTGCTCGACCGGGGCCGCCTCGATCTCGACGGTGCGTCCGCAGTTCCGGCAGATGAGGTGGTGGTGGTGGGTGTCGGTGGTGCACGCCCGGTAGAGCGACTCGCCGTCCTGCTGGAGCGAGTCGGCGTCACCCTCGGTCGCCAGGTCGGCGAGGGCCCGGTAGACGGTGGCGAGGCCGATCGTGGAGCCCTCGTCCCGCAGGTGCTGGTGCAGCGCCTGCGCGCTGACGAAGCCCTCGGTGGAGTCGAGGGCGCCGCGCACCGCTTCGCGCTGCCACGTGTTCCGCTTGACCTTCTGCACGGCGTTCATGCTGACGCACCCACCTTCGTTTCGGCTGACGTTCCGGTTCCGCTCGCCCCGGACGGGAGGCCCGGCGCACCCCCGCCACGGCGGTCGCGGCCGGCCGTTCGGTCGCGCCCACGGCGGTCGTGCCGCGCGCCGACGATCCGGCACACGACCCAGATCGCGAACGAGATCGTCGTCACGTAGGGGCTGATCGGCAACCCGCCCCCGAGTGCGAGCAGGATGCCACCGACGACCGACACCACGGCGAACACCGTCGACAGCACGGGGACGACGACCGGGTGCGAGCTGAGCCGCAGGGCCGCGGCCGCGGGGGTGACGAGGAGCGAGAGCACGAGCAGTGCACCCACGATCTGCACGGACACCGCCGTCGCCAGCCCGAGCACGAGCATGAACACGATCGCCAGCGTGCGCACCGGGATGCCCGCGGCGGCCGCGACGTCGGGGTCCACCGACGCGAACATGAGCGGGCGCCAGATGACGAGCAGGGTCGCCACGACGACCGCCGCGACGACGACGAGGAAGGTCAGCTGGGGGTTGTCCACCGAGACGATCTGCCCGGTGAGCAGCCCGAACTTGTTCGCGGCCCGGCCCTTGTAGAGCGCCAGGCAGAGGATCCCGAGGCCGAGCCCGAAGGGCATGAGCACGGCGATGATCGAGTTCCGGTCGCGCGCCCGCGAGCCGAGCAGCCCGATGAGCAGCGCCGCGACGACCGACCCGACCAGCGAGCCGGAGACGACGTTGACGCCGAGCAGCAGCGATGCGCTCGCCCCGGCGAAGGACAGCTCCGAGATGCCGTGCACGGCGAACGGCAGGTTGCGGGCGACGACGAACGGCCCGATGAGCCCGCCGACGATGCCGAGCACCGCGCCGGCCCAGATCGAGTTCTGCACGAGCACGAGCAGCTCGCCGTAGTCCTGGAACGAGAAGACGGTCGACAGCAGGTCCATCAGATCCGTCCCTCGTCCGACGCCGGCGCGTGCGGGTCGGGGTCGCAGTGGTGGTCGTGCGCGTCGTTGGCGCCGACGATGACGATGCGCCCCATCGTGCGGACGACGTCGACGGGCGTGCCGTACAGGTCACTCAGGACGTCGGCGCGCAGCACCTCGTCGGGCGCGCCGATGCGGAAGCGTCCGCCGGCGATGTAGAGCACGCGGTCGACGACGTCGAGGATCGGGTTGACGTCGTGCGTGACGAACAGCACGGCCGCGCCCTGCTGGCGGCGCTGGCGGTCGATGAGCTCGGTGACGCCGCGCTGGTGCCGCAGGTCGAGCGAGATGAGCGGTTCGTCGCACAGCAGCAGTGCCGGGTCGGCGGCGATCGCCTGCCCGACGCGGGTGCGCTGCTGCTCGCCGCCGGAGAGCTCCGCGACGGGCGCGTCGGCGAAGCCGGTGGCGCCGACCTCGTCGAGGATCCGGTCCACGCGGGCGCGGTCGGCCCGGGACGCCGGCAGGACGCCCCAGCGGTGCCCGGTCACGCCCTGCGCCACCATGTCGCGTGCGCGGAGCGGGGTGCCGGACTCCATCAGGCGCTGCTGCGGAATGTACCCGATGCGGCGGTGGCCACGGCCGACCGGCTGGCCGAGGAACGACATCGTGCCGCTCGTCAGCCGCTGCTGCCCGAGCACGGTCCGGAGCAGCGACGTCTTGCCGGCACCGTTCGGACCGAGTACGGCCACGAACTCGCCCGGGGCGACGTCGAGGTCGAGGTGGTCCCAGAGCCGCCGCGCGCCGTACGACAGCCCGGCGTCGCGGAGCGTCAGGACCGGACGGCCGGTGGCCCGGTCGTCCACCGTGGTGGTCGCCGGGCCGTCGGTCTCCGCTGGTGCGGTCGTGGTCGTCACTTCTGGAGTGCCGCCTGCACCGCGTCGATGTTCGCCTGCTGCCACGAGACGTAATCCTGCCCCTCGGGGAGCGTTTCCGTGACACCGACCACCGGGACGTCGGCGTCCTCGGCCGCCTGCTTGACCTGTTCGGTCTCCGGGCTCGACGTCTGGTCGTTGTAGGCGAGCAGCTTCACGTCACCCGAGGTGAACAGTGCGAGGGTGTCGCGGAGCGCCGCCGGGGGGACGTCGTCGTCCTCCTCGATCGCCTCGGCGAAGTCCTCCGGCGTCTCGTTGTCGAGGCCGATCGCGTCGAACAGGTACCCCGGCACCGGCTCCGTGTAGGCCACGGCGTCGCCGTCGTACTGCTTCTTGAGGTCGGCCGTCTGCGACTCGAGGTCCTGCAGCTTCGTGGTGAGCGCGTCGGCGTTCCGCTCGAACGTGTCCTGCTCCCCGTCGTCGAGCGCGGAGAGGCGCTTCGTGACGTCGGCCACGAGCTTCACCATCGTCGGGTAGCTGTAGAACACGTGCTCGTTGAACTCCGCGTCGCCACCCTGGTCGAGACCGGACAGCTCCACGACGTTGATCGTGTCGGCCTTCGTGTCCGAGGCGTCTGCGAGCGTGGTCATGAAGTCGTCGTAGCCGCCACCGTTCTCGATGAGCAGGTCGGCCTTCGACACGGCGAGCTGGGTGCGGGCGCTCGACTCGAACGAGTGCGGGTCCTGCGACGGGTCGTCGAGGATGCTCGTGACCGACACGTGGTCCCCGCCGATGGACTCGACGATCGAGCCGTAGACGTTGGTCGAGGCGACGACGGCGATCTTCCCGTCGCCGTCACCGGCGTCTCCGGACGTCGAGGAGGACGCACACCCGGCCAGGGCGAGTGCGGCGGCACCGGCGACGAGCGGGAGGGCGAGGAGGCGCTTCTGCATGCCCCCGACGCTACTGCTTCCTGATAACGATTGTCAAAACCAACCCAGCGCCCGGGGTGCTGTTCCGCGCATGGTGAGCGGTTCCGCGCGTGGTGAGGCCGAAGTTCTGGCCACCTACGCGCGATTCGGCTTCCTACGCCACGCGCGATGGGAAGGAACGTGCGCACGGACGGACGGGAGGCCCGGTGCCAGCTGGCACCGAGCCTCCCGTCCGTCACGTGGTGACGTCTACGGCTTGGTGGCCGCGTCGATCGTGTTCTCGGCGATCGTGTCCTCTTCACGCCCGGGCGTGCGGAGGTTCCACTTCTTGATCACGAAGCTGAACAGGAAGTAGTAGACCGCCGCGTAGCCGAGGCCGATCGGGATGAGCCAGATCGCCCCGTCCGCCTTGCCGAAGTTGAGCACGTAGTCGATCGCACCGGCCGAGAACGAGAAGCCGTCGTGGATCCCGAGCGCGTTCACGAGGGCGAGCGACGTGCCGGTGAGCAGCGCGTGGATGATGTACAGCGGGAACGCCACGAACATGAACGAGTACTCGAGCGGCTCGGTGATGCCCGTGACGAACGAGGTGAGCGCGGCGGAGATCATGATGCCGCCGACGAGCTTGCGGTTCTGCGGCTTGGCGTTGCGCCAGATCGCCAGGGCACCGGCGGGCAGCGCGAACATCATGATCGGGAAGAAGCCGGTCTGGAAGATGCCGGCCGTCGGGTCGCCCGCGAGGAAGCGCGCGATGTCACCGTGGTAGGTGACGCCGCCGGTCGTGAAGCTGCCGAGCTGGAACCACGGGAAGAAGTTGAGCAGCTGGTGCAGACCGATCGGGATGAGCATGCGGTTGACGAACCCGAAGATGCCGCCACCGATCACGGCGTTGTCCGCAACGGCGGTGCCGGCTGCGGTCAGCGCGATGTCGAAGTAGCGGTAGAAGAACGACATGACGACGGCGATGAGCAGACCGGCGACCGCCGTGAGGATCGGGACGAGACGGCGACCCGAGAAGAAGCCGAGGAAGTCGGGCATCTTCGTCCGGTGGAACCGCTCCCACAGCACCGCGGAGACGAGACCCATCACGATGCCACCGAGGACGCCGAAGTTGATGGTGGCCTGGTCGCCGTTCGCGTCCTTCACCCCCGCGAGGACGATCGGGGACATGGCCGCGAACACCTGGTACATGACCATGTACCCGACGACGGCCGCGAGCGCGGTCGTGCCGTCGGACTTCTTGGCCCACCCGATCGCGATGCCGACCGCGAACAGGAGCGGCAGCCACGTGAAGACGCCGTTGCCCGCGGCGGCGATGATCGTCGCACCCTTGTCGAAGCCGGGGATCGCACCGAGCATGTCGGCCTGACCGAGGCGGAGCAGGATACCCGCAGCGGGCATGACCGCGATCGGCAGGAGCAGACTCCGGCCGAGCCGCTGGGCTTGTGCGAAGAGCCTGGACTGCTTCTTCGGCTTCTTCTTCTCCGGCACGTCCGTGGCAGTGGTGGCGCTCATCGGAGTTCCTCTCGTCATCGGGTGGAGCTGTCGGGGTGAGTTGAGTCGCGCAGCCGGCGCAGGTAACCTCGGCGGTGTCGCCAGGCCCGGTCCTGTCCGGTCATGACCAGTTCCGTAGTCTGATCCGAGACCGGTCCCGTGTCAACCTGGTACGAAAACCCTTAACGAGGAGGAAACGATGGCCGACATCAAGGCAGCCGACATCATCGCCGCGCTCGGCGGTGCCGACAACATCGAAGAGGTCGAGGGCTGCATCACGCGCCTCCGCGTCGAGGTCGAGGACGGCGACCTCGTCGACAAGGCCGCACTGCAGGCTGCGGGCGCCCAGGCGGTCGTCGGCGGCGGCACCGGCTGGCAGGTCATCGTCGGCACGGTCGCCGACAACCTCGCGCAGGACATCCAGGACGAACTGTGACGGTCGTCCGCACCCCCTTCGCCGGCCCCGTCGTCGGTCTCGCCGACGTGCCGGACCCGGTGTTCGCCGGTCAGCTCGTCGGAGCGGGCGTCGCGGTGGACCCGACCGGTGTCGAGGGTGCGATCACCGCCGTCGCCCCGGTCGACGGCACCATCGTCAAGCTGCACCCGCACGCCTTCGCGCTGCAGGGCGCTGCGGGCACCGACGTCCTGGTGCACGTCGGGATCGACACCGTGAAGCTCTCGGGCGAGGGCTTCGAGCTCCTCACCACCGAGGGCGCGACGGTCACGGCCGGCGACCCGGTCGTCCGCTTCACCCCCTCGGTGATCAGTGCGGCCGGCTACTCGCCGATCTGCCCGGTCGTCGTGCTCGGCTCTGCGCCGGACACCGTCGACCAGGGCACGGTGGGCACGTCGGTGCGCGACGGCGACACCCTGTACGAGGTCTGACCCGGCTCCACCCCGGTTTCCTCCCGGTCCTTCCCGCCGAAGCGACTGTGTCCCGCGAACTGTTCGCGGCACACAGTCGCTTTCGCGTACCCGGCCGGGGATTCAGGCGACCGCGGGGGTCGCGGTGACCTCCATCTGCACCCGGTACCGGTCCGACCGGTACCAGCTCCGGGTGTGCTCCACGGGGCGCTCCCCCGCGTAGGACACCCGGTCGAACTCGAGCACCGGAGCACCCGTCTTCGTGCCGAGCAGCGTCGCGACGTCGTCGGCGGCGGGGTTCGCCGCCACGGTCTGCTGCGCCCGGTCGATCGGCGTGCCGTACGCCGTCGCGATGATCGAGTACACGGAGCCCGACAGGTCGTGGTCGAGCAACCCGGGGAACGCGTCGGCCACGAGCCAGGCGTCGTCGATCGACACCGGGGCGCCGTCGGCCATCCGCAGTCGCTTCACGTGGTACGCCGACGCCTCGGCATCGAGTCGCAGCGCCGCGACCGTGTCGCTCGGCGGCACGCGTTCCTCACGCACGAGCACGACCGTCGTCGGCACGTGGCCCATCGCGCGCATCTCCTCGGTGAAGGACGCGAGGTGGAGGGTCGACTGCACCGGTCGGTGCGCCACGAACGTGCCCTTGCCGCGGACTCGCTCGAGGTAGCCCTCGTTGACCAGCTGCCCGAGGGCCTCGCGCACCGTGATCCGCGAGACGCCGTACTCGGTGATGAGCTGCCGCTCGGACGGGATCGCCGCACCGGGGGCGAGCCGCGTCGTCACCAGGTCGAGCAGGATCCGGCGCAGTTGCTGGTGCTTGGGCTCGGCACCCTCGGTGATGTGAGACGTCATCGGCTCCTCGTGCTCCGTCGCTGGTCTGCGGGGTGGTCATGCGCGGACATGACCAGTTCCCATCACAGTAGCGATCGATGCCGGGAACGCCAATGCACGTGTCACCGCACGGCGTCGCCGTGAGTGCTCAGGCGTTCGCGACGAGCCAGGCGAACTGCGCGTCGGAGAGGGCACGATCCGCCCAGACCTGGCCCTCGACGCCGGACTCGGTGCGCACGCTGGCGGGTCCATGCCACACGAGGGACAGCCCGGCTCGACGGAGCACCGCGGCCGAGGCGGGGTTGTTCGTGAGCACGCGCCCCGTCACCGGGACGTCGCACGCCGTCTCGGCAGCGGCCCGGACGGCGGCGAGTGCGATCTCGGAGGCGAAGCCCTGCCCCCACGCGGCCGGCGCCAGCCGGTACCCGAGGTTCCACACTCCGCCGGCGGTCATGTCGACACCGCCGACGCCGACGAACGCGTGGTCCGATGCGGTCCGGACCGTCCACGACCCCAGCCCGTGCCGTGCCCGACCGCCGATCTTCCGCTGCACCATGTCGACGCTCGAACTGCGGGCGACGTGCCGCCCCGACGGCAGGTGCTGCCAGGTGCCGGCGTCCGAGAAGAGCGCGTGCACGTCGTCGATGTCGGCCGGGGACAGTGCGGTGAGCATGAGGCGATCCGTTCGGATCTCCTGCGACGGGGTCAGGAGCTGGTGGACCATGCACCGATCATGCCGCCATCCACCGACATCCGCGTGAACACCACGCGACGAGTCCGCGAGTGAGCAGAAGACGCCG
>NZ_MJGO01000001.1:94240-139173 GCF_001864895.1 Curtobacterium sp. MCBA15_009 | reverse complement strand
GCGACGAGCTTGGTCAGGTCCGACGGGGTGTCCTCGATCGCGTCGACGAACACGTCCGCCGCCTCACCCTGCCAGTCGGTGAGCCACCCGGACCCCTGCACAGAGTTCAACCGGGTCGAGGCGTCATCGGCGGCGTCGGAGATGCGCTGGTACTCCCGCGCCATCATCCGCACCGACGACGGATCCCCCTTGACCGGATCGTCCCCCTGATCGACGACGTCCCACCCCGACGGTCGCGCCATCATTCCTCCCCAGGTCGGCCCGAGCACCTCGTTCTCCACAGGTGCGCGGGTGTGACCATATCAGGGGACAACGCAGAGGTCGACTGGGTAGTACGGCGACGACCGCAACGCCGTGTCATCCAGCCCCCGCGCCACGACGAGCCCGGCAGCCTCCCACGCCCAGTACCCGAAGTACTTCGCGAACCGGTCACCCTGCACCGCCTGCAGTGCGGGCGCCCACCAGATGAACGAGATGTTCTTCTCCCACGACTGCACGTACCGCAGCAACGCCGCCTCCGCACGAGCGGGCTCCCCCACCGCAGCCGTCAACAGGTTCTGGAAGGGCCGCTTGTGCCACACCGAATCCCGCACAGGCTCGATCCCCAACAACACCCCCAGCACCGGATCCGCTCCACCAGCAGCAGCGACCACCTCGACCAGCCGATCCATCAGAACCGACTCGACCCCCACGCACCGGGCCACCGACGCCAACCACAACGCGTTGTAGTAGGTCGACTTGTTGTCGAACTCCAAGGGATCCAACGGGAACCCCGCATCTGGTACCGCCGCGTACCGGTTCCAGGTCTCCCACACCGTCACCACCGACTCGACATCCACCGCCAGCGCAGCAACCGGCACACCCGCCGAGTACCGCGCCCCCGACAGTGAAAGCGCGCTGTTGAAGTTGGTGGTCGTCCGCATGATCCCGGCCCGCACGTCATCGGAGCGGAACGCATGACTGAACGGACGGAACTGCTCGACGTTGCGCGACAGGATCCGCAGCGCGTCGTCCCAGTACGCGGCACTCACCCGACGGTCACGCGGCTGCATGCGGCTCAACGTAGGGGAAGGCCCAACGAGCGGCTGCGCTCAGAGCGCGCCGCGGACCGCCTCGAGGTCCGGGAACCCGCGGAGCCGGTAGCGCGTCGGGCGCACCTCGAGTTGCTCGATCAGCTCGGATGCCAGCTCCCGCAGCCGACCGAACGGCACGGGCTGCGTCTGTCCGTCGAGGGTGACGAGCACCACGGTGTCGACCGCGGCGACGACGGTGTCGACGTCCTCGGTCCACGACGAGTACGAGAAGGCCGGGTCGTCCACGGCGAGCCGCGCGACCGAGACCATCCCGACGTGGACGTCCTCACCCCGACGGTCGAACGAGGCCTGCAGCGCCTCCTGCTGCAGGTTGGCGGCTGTCGCCGTCCACAGCGCCCGGACGGTGCGGAGCTCCCCGTCGAGCGCGGCGTCCTCGTACGGGCGCCAACCGTCTGCGCGAAGGACCATCGGCGGGCCGCTGAGGACCTCGCCCTCGTCGTCGCCGAGGATCTGCTGGGCGACCCCGACCGCAGTCGCGAGGCCGTCCTGGTCCTCGTCGCCCGTGACGATGAAGGTCGTCGGTGCCACCGGGAAGACGACCGGGGCACCCCGGAACTCGATGCCCCCGAGCGTCTGCGGCGCGAGGACGAGCAGCACGGCGAGGTCGGGGTCCTGGATGACGATCGTGCCGGGCTGGATCACCGCCACGTCACCGCCGGCCTGCGCTTGTGCAGCCGCAGCGGCAGCCTGCAGCACGTCGTCGTCGGCCCAGCCCATCTCACGCAGGGCCGGTGCGGTCAGGATCGCGCCGGTCTCGTCCGCCAGGATCACGCCGAGGTCGGGCGCCACCGGCACGACGTGTGGCAGCCGGTCGGCTGTGCCGTCCGCCTGCGCGTGCAGCGTGCGGATGCCCGCGGTGTCGAGTCCGACGATCCGTGCCGTGGTGACAGTCATGCTCCGACCCTACGCAACGGGGCGCCGCCGGACGACCGGCGACGCCCCGAGGAGACGGACAGGGGTCCTGCTCAGAACCACTTCTCCGCACGGTGGTCCGCCTGGATCCGGCGGATCGTGTTCGAGCGGGAACGGAGCACGAGCGAGTCCGTGTGGATGACGCCGCGCGACCGGCGGACGCCGTCGACGAGCACGCCGTCGGTGACGCCGGTGGCGACGAAGAACGTGTTGTCGCCGGTGACCAGGTCGTCCTGGTCGAGGACCTTGTCCAGGTCGTGGCCGGCGGCGATCGCGCGCTCGCGCTCCTCGTCGTCCTTCGGCTGGAGCTTGCCGAGGATCACGCCGCCGAGCGCTTTGATCGCGCACGCGGTGATGATGCCCTCGGGGGTACCGCCGACACCGACGCACATGTCGATGTTCGAGCCGGGCAGGGCCGCCGCGATGCCACCGGCGACGTCACCGTCGAGCAGGAGTCGCGTGCCGGCACCGGTCGCACGGATGGCGCGGATCAGTTCGTCGTGGCGCGGACGGTCGAGCACGGCGACGACCATGTCCTCGAGGTCCTTGCCCTTGGCCTTCGCCAGCGCGCGGATGTTGTCGCCGATCGGCTTCTCGAGGTCCAGGACGCCGCGACCCTCGGGGCCGGCGGCGATCTTGTCCATGTAGAAGACGGCGGAGGGGTCGTACATCGAGCCGCGGTCCGAGACGGCCATGACGGAGATGGCGTTCTGCCGGCCGGCGGCGGTGAGCGAGGTGCCGTCGATCGGGTCGACCGCGATGTCGCAGGCCGGGCCGTGACCGTTGCCGACGTGCTCGCCGTTGTAGAGCATCGGGGCGTTGTCCTTCTCGCCCTCACCGATGACGACGACGCCGTCGAAGTTCACCGTGCCGAGGAACTTGCGCATCGCGTCGACCGCGGCACCGTCGGCGAGGTTCTTCTCACCACGGCCGACCCACGGCTGCGCACGGATCGCGGCGGCCTCCGTCGCACGCACGAGCTCGAGCGCCAGGTTGCGGTCGGGCTGGAGGAACAGGGAGCCGGTTTCCGTCGTAGGAGTCACGACCCGAGCGTACCGGCCGGCGGTCGATCCGCGGTCCGGACGCGGGGGCCGTGAACGCACGTGCACACCGGGAGTGAGCGAACCGCCCAGCCCGCACCGCGCCTCCAGAGCTTCTGACTACGATCGGCGGGGACACCACCGAAGTCGAAGGAGATCCACGTGCCCATCGCAACGCCGGAACAGTACGCCGAGATGATCGAACGCGCGAAGGCGGGCAAGTTCGCGTACCCCGCGGTCAACGTGTCCTCGTCCCAGACCATCAACGCGGTCCTGCAGGGGCTGCAGGAGGCCGGTTCGGACGGCATCCTCCAGGTCACGACGGGTGGTGCCGACTACTTCGCCGGGCAGACGATCAAGAACCGTGCCGCCGGTGCCCTCGCGATGGCGAAGTTCGCGCACGAGGTCGCGAAGAACTACGACATCACGGTCGCCCTGCACACCGACCACTGCCCGAAGGACGCCCTCGACGGCTTCGTCCTGCCGCTCATCGCCGCGAGCGAGGAAGAGGTCCGTCAGGGCCGCAACCCGATCTTCCAGTCGCACATGTGGGACGGTTCGGCTGTGCCGCTCGACGAGAACATCGAGATCGCGAAGACGATGATCGAGAAGACGCGGAACATCAACGCGATCCTCGAGGTCGAGATCGGCGTCGTCGGCGGCGAAGAGGACGGCGTCGAGCACGAGGGCACGAACGACGCCCTGTACACGACCCCGAACGACGTCGAGAAGGTCGTCGACGCACTCGGCCTCGGTGACAAGGGCCGCTGGATCGCGGCGCTCACCTTCGGCAACGTGCACGGCGTCTACAAGCCGGGCAACGTCAAGCTCCGCCCCGAGCTCCTCGGCGAGATCCAGGCGTCGGTCGCGGCGAAGCACGGCACCGGCGAGAACCCCCTCGACCTCGTCTTCCACGGCGGCTCCGGTTCGACCGACGACGAGATCCACGAGGCCGTCCGCAACGGCGTCATCAAGATGAACATCGACACGGACACGCAGTACGCGTTCACGCGCTCGATCGCCGACTCGATGTTCCGGAACTACGAGGGCGTCCTGAAGATCGACGGCGAGGTCGGCAACAAGAAGCAGTACGACCCCCGCGCCTGGGGCAAGATCGCCGAGACCGCCATGGCGGCTCGCGTGGGCGAGGCCGCGAAGGTACTCGGCTCCGCCGGTCACACCCAGGGCTGAGCAGGTCAGTCCGGTCGGGTTCGCCAGCCGGGAGGAACGGGGCGCGTCCGACGGACGCGCCCCGTTCTGCGTCGGGTCGCCTCCGCCGCGTGCCACGATGGAAGGGTGACCGTCGACGCCATCGCCTCCGAGTTCGCCCAGTTCGTCACCGACTCCCCCACCGCGTTCCACGCGGCAGCGGCGGCTCGTGACCGACTCGTCGCCGCCGGGTTCACCGAGCTGTCCGAGCTCGACGCCTGGCCGTCCGAGGCCGGCGCGTACGTCGTCGTCCGCGACGGGGCGGTCATCGCGTGGCGACTGCCGGGCGGTGCCGGTCCGACGACGCCCTTCCGCATCCTCGGCGCTCACACCGACTCCCCCGGCTTCCGCGTGAAGCCGAACCCCGGCGTGCGCACCGGCGGCTGGGAACAGCTCAACGTCGAGGTCTACGGCGGCGCACTCCTGTCCACCTGGTTCGACCGCGACCTGCGGATCGCCGGCCGGGTCGTCGACGCCGACGGCTCCGTCCGACTCGTCGCCACCGACGCCGTCGCCCGCATCCCGAACCTCGCCATCCACCTGGACCGCGGGGTGAACGACGGCAAGGAGATCGACCGCCAGCGGCACACCCTGCCCGTTGTCGGGGTTGACGGCGACGCCGGTGGGACCTCTGTCATGGAGTGGCTGCTCGCCCGGCTCGGCGAGGGCGCCGTGTCGTGGGACCTGTTCCTCGCCGACACCCAGGCACCGTCGCGCATCGGCATCGACCGGGAGTTCCTGGCGTCCGGCCGGATGGACAACCTGACGAGCGTGCACGCCGGGCTCCGGGGCATCGTCGACGCCCCGGCCGACGGCGACCACATCCCGGTGTTCGCGGCGTTCGACCACGAGGAGATCGGCTCCTCGACCCCGTCCGGTGCCGGCGGCCCCTTCCTCGAGGACGTCCTCGGCCGTGTGCAGGAGGGCCTCGGCGCCACCCGCTCCGAGGCGGCCCGGGCGTTCCGCGCCTCGTGGCTGCTGTCGAGCGACGCCGGTCACCTGGTGCACCCGAACCAGCCGGAGAAGCACGACCCGACCAACCGTCCGCGCCCCGGGGCCGGACCGCTGCTGAAGATCAGCGCGAACCAGCGCTACATGACCGAGGCGAAGGGCGAGGCCGTCTGGGCCGCCGCCTGCGAGACCGCCGGCGTGCCGTGGCAGCCGTTCGTCAACGTGAACACGATCCCCGGCGGCTCGACCATCGGCCCGATCGCGGCGACCCGGCTCGGGATCCCGACGATCGACATCGGCGTCGGCCTGCTGTCGATGCACTCGATCCGCGAGCTCGTGCACGTCGAGGACCTGGCATCGCTGCACGACGCGGTCGCGGCGTTCCTGGCCGGCTGAGCCGGCTGAGCCGCGGGGCTCGCGACCACCGGCCGAGTCTGGGCCGGATGCGGGCCGGGGTTCGAGCCCGGTGCTGGCCGGCCGGGGTCGGGCCGGCGTCGACGGAGGACGACAACGTCGACGTCGCACGACGTCGATCATGTCGCACAGCAACGCCGACGGGGATCCGCTGGCCAGCGGCACGAGACCGGTGCCGAGCCGACCGGGTCACCGCCGCCGTAGGACGACAACGTCGCCGTCGCACGACGTCGATCATGTCGCACAGCAGCGCCGACGGGGATCCGCTGGCCAGCGGCAGGAGACCGGTCACCGCCCGCACCAGGCCGCCACCGCCGCCGTACGACGAAAGCGACGAGAGCGACGACAACGTCGCCGTCGCGCGACGTCGATCATGTCGCCGAGCGCCCGCCGGGACCCCGGGACCCCTGGCCGCTCGTGGGGCAGCGCGGACCGGACTCAGGCGCCGCCGGCCTGGCGCAGCATGAACTCGACGAAGTGCGGGTCCTGGAACACGACGACGACGAACGCGATCGTGCTGACGAGCGTGGCCACCACGGCGCCGAGCAGCGGCACCCAGAACGTCCGGCGGCGGGCGCGGAGCCGGCGGACGGACCACCACGCCACGAGCACGAAGACCACCAGGTTCGTCAACGCCCCGACGACCGCCGCGACGCCGAGGCCGCTCGGGTCGGTGAGCGCGGTGTACTGCGTCTCGAGGGTCCGTCGCACGGTGGCCGCGACGTCGCGCACGGCGAGGGACTGCAGCACCGAGACCAGCCCGAACGCGAGCAGCGCGACGGTGGCGATGAAGTCGCCTGGGGTCTTGCCGAACCGGCTCGCCGGCGCGGTGCGCGGTGCGCCCCCGGTCGACGGCTCCGCACCCTGGTCGTGCCGCCCCGCGGGTCCGACGTCGGACGGGGTGCGGCTGCCGGCACCCCGGATCGTGTGACCGCCGCGGACGGCCTCGGCCGCGGCCTGCTCGCGGAGTGCACGGGAGCGCTCTTCGCGCTCCTGGCGTTCCTGTTCGACGAGCACCGGGTTCACCCAGCCCTCCGGTGCGTACTCGCCGTAGTGCGGCGCGGGCCGACCGTGCACCCGGCCGTCGCGGCGGGTGGAGGTGTCACCGTCCGCGCGACCGGCGGCCGACGTCGGGGACGCACCCCGGGCCTCCTGGCCGGAGGGGTCGTCGACCGGACCGGACTCGCGTCGCGGCACCGAGGACCAGCCGTCCGTCCCGCTCACGACCGACGCCCGCCGAGCGCACGCGTCGCCTTGCCGGACGCGTCGGTGCGGAGCTCCTTGGGGAGCGAGAACATCAGGTCCTCGTGGGCGGTGACGACCTCTTCCACAGAGCCGTACCCGGCGTCGGCGAGCTGTTCGAGGACCTCGGCCACGAGTTCCTCGGGCACGGAGGCGCCGCTCGTGACGCCCACGGTCTGCACGCCGTCGAGCCACTCCTGCTGGATCTCCGCGGCGTAGTCGACCCGGTGGGCGGATCGTGCACCGTGCTCGAGCGCGACCTCGACCAGGCGGACGCTGTTCGACGAGTTCGCCGAACCGACGACGATCACCAGGTCGGCGGCGGGCGCGACCTTCTTGATCGCGACCTGGCGGTTCTGGGTGGCGTAGCAGATGTCGTCCGACGGCGGGTTCTCGATCGCGGGGAACTTCTCGCGCAGCAGCCGGACGGTCTCCATCGTCTCGTCGACGCTCAGGGTCGTCTGCGAGAGCCAGACGAGGTTGTCGGGGTCCGGGACCTCGAGCGCGGCGACGTCCTCGGGGCCGTTGACCAGGATCGTGCGCTCGGGGGCGTGGCCCATCGTGCCCTCGACCTCTTCGTGGCCGGCGTGCCCGATGAGGATGATGGTGCGCTCGGCGCGGGCGAAGCGCGTGGCCTCGCGGTGGACCTTCGTGACGAGCGGGCAGGTGGCGTCGATGGCGTGCAGGTCGCGGTCGGCGGCGCCGGCGACGACGGCCGGCGAGACGCCGTGCGCGCTGAAGACGACGTGCGAGCCGCGCGGGACCTCGGCGACGTCGTCGACGAAGACCGCACCGCGCTGCTCGAGGGTGGAGACGACGTGGACGTTGTGGACGATCTGCTTGCGGACGTAGACCGGCTCGCCGTACTGCTCGAGGGCCTGCTCGACCGCGACCACCGCGCGGTCGACACCGGCGCAGTAGCCGCGAGGTGCCGCGAGCAGCACCTTCTTGGTGCCGGCGACCGGCTCGTCGCGCAGCCGCCCGCGGGCCGCGAGGACGCGCGGCGGGGCGAGCGGGACCGAGTGGCCGTTGGTGATCGTCACGTCCCCGATGATAGGTGAGCGCGACGCGCGCGACCTGGGCGCGCGGCACGCCTGTGGACGACGCGTCCGACGGCCGCTGTCACCGGGCTCGGGCACGATGGACCCACCGCACGACAAGGAGCGACATGGCGATCGAACAGGGCCCGCCGACGGCCGACAACCCGTGGCCCGTCGCGCTGCTCGGCGCGAAGATCCGCGACTGGATCGACCGCCTCGGCACCGCCTGGGTCGAGGGCGAGATCACCCAGTGGAACGTCGCCGGCGGCAACGTCTACGGCAAGCTCAAGGACGTCGAGGTCGACGCGACGGTGTCCTTCTCGATCTGGTCGAGCGTGCGCTCCCGGGTGCCGTCGGACATCAAGCAGGGCGACCGGGTCGTCGCGGCCGTCAAGCCGAACTACTGGGTCAAGGGCGGCTCGCTGACCATGCAGGTCGTCGAGATGAAGCACGTCGGCCTCGGCGACCTGCTCGAACGGCTGGAGCGGCTCCGGCGCACCCTGGCCGACGAGGGACTGTTCGACCCGGCACGCAAGAAGCGCCTGCCGTTCCTGCCGCACCGCATCGGACTCATCACCGGCAAGGACTCCGACGCCGAGAAGGACGTCAAGCGCAACGCGCAGCTCCGGTGGCCGCAGGTCGAGTTCCGCACCGTGCACACCGCGGTGCAGGGCGAGCGCACGGTGGCCGAGGTCACCGCCGCCATCCTCGAGCTCGACGCCGACCCGTCCGTCGACGTGATCGTCATCGCCCGGGGCGGCGGCGACTTCCAGAACCTGCTCGGCTTCAGCGACGAAGGGCTCGTCCGGGCCGCTGCGGCCGCCGCGACCCCGATCGTCTCCGCGATCGGGCACGAGGCCGACCGCCCCATCCTCGACGAGGTCGCCGACCTGCGGGCGTCGACGCCCACCGACGCCGCGAAGCGCGTGGTGCCCGACGTCGCCGAGGAGCTCGCGAACGTGCGGCAGGCCCGCGCCCGGCTCGGCCTCCGGCTGTCCCACACGCTGTCGGTCGAGGCCGACCGGATCGCCGCGCTGCGGTCCCGTCCGGCGCTGGCCTCGACCGCGTGGCTCGTCGACACCCGTGCGGAGGAGGTCGCGCGCGACCTGTCCCGGGCGCGCGAGCTGCTCGACCGTCGCCTCGAGCGCGGGCACGCCGAGGTCGGACACCTGACCGCCCGGCTCCGGGCGCTGTCACCCCGGGACACCCTGCGTCGCGGCTACGCGATCGTGCAGCGCGCCGACGGGGGCGTGGTGCGGGCCGCCGACGACCTGACCGGCCCGACGCCGGTGCGGGTGACGCTCGGCGTGGGAACCGCGACCGGCACGCTCGAGCAGGACGGCACCGGGCCCGACGGCGCCTGAGCCCGGAACGCGGGGCCGAGACCGCGGCGCACCCGTTCTCCACAGGTCCTGCCGGGGCGACCGCGCGTCGGTGGGCGCTCGGTAGGATCGAGTCGTGCCATCCCAGCAGGAACCCGAGCAGACCGACGTCCAGTCGCTGAGCTACGAAGCGGCCCGCGACGAACTCGTCCGCGTCGTGAGCGAACTCGAACAGGGGTCCGCCACGCTCGAGCGTTCGCTGGCGCTCTGGGAGCGCGGCGAGCTCCTGGCCGGCCGGTGCGAGGAGTGGTTGGTCGGCGCGCGCGCCCGCCTCGACGCCGCCCGCGCGACGACCACCGAGGACGGCTCCGCCCGATGACCGACGCAGACGGCCGCCCGATCGTCGCCGAGCTCGGTCGTGCCGAGACGGCGGAGGAGACCTGGGCGCGCAAGGACGCCGCACGCACCGCCCGTCGGCAGCACCAGACGGCGTTCAACCTCGTCATCGCGCTCATCGCCTCGCTCGGCATCGTGCTCTTCCTCGTCGCCGTGGTCGTCCGTCCGGACACCACCGTCGACCGCTCCGTCGACTACCAGCAGATCGCGGCGAAGGCACACGTCGACGGCGTGACGCTGGCGGCGCCGACCCTGCCGGACGGGTACACCGCGAACCGGGCGGACTTCTCCGACAAGACCTCGGACGGCGTCGACGTCTGGACGCTGGGCCTGCTGACCCCGGACAAGCAGTTCATCCGCGTGCAGCAGGGCATCTCGGCGAACGGCACCTGGGTGTCGAACCAGCTCGACCAGCGCGCCTCGACCGGCTCCCGCACGATCGACGACACGAAGTGGACCGTGTACGACCGCCGCTCCGAGGGGCGTGACGCCGGCAACCTGTCCTACGCGCTCGTCACGACGATGGGCACGAACACGATCGTGCTCTCCGGCACCGCCGACGACCGGTCGTTCCGCACGGTCGCCACCGCCGTCGCCGAGCAGCTCGACCGGTAGCGGCCGGCCGCACCCCGAACCAGACCGACCCGAAACGACCCGACCCCACCCGAGGAACCCATGCCCGACCGCGCCGCCGCCACCCCGTCCGAGGCCCTCCGACTGCTCGTCGAGGGCAACGCCCGCTTCGCCGCCGACAAGCGCCGCATGGGCCGCGTCGACCCGGACCGCCGCACCGAGCTCGAGGGCTCGCAGGCGCCGTTCGCCACCGTCCTCGGATGCTCCGACTCGCGCGTGCCGTTCGAGCACGTCTTCGACGCCGGCATCGGCGACCTGTTCGCCATCCGCAACGCCGGCCAGATCGTCGACGACGTCGTGCTCGGGTCCATCGAGTTCGCCGTCGTCGCCCTCGGCACCCCGCTCGTCGTCGTCCTGCGGCACACCCGCTGCGGCGCCGTGGCGGCCGCCCGCTCCGGCGAGCCGGTGCCGGCCCCGCACCTGCAGGCCCTCGTCGACGCCATCGCCCCGAGTGTCGAGAAGGTCCGCCGGACCGACGCCGAACTGCCACAAGAGGCAGTCGGCGCCGCACACCTCGAGGCCACGCTCGCCCAGGTGATCGAGCGCTCCGGCGCCGTCTCCGACGCGGTGGCCGAGGGTAGATTGGCCGTCGTCGGGGCGACCTACGACCTCGCCACCGGAGAGGTCACCATCGACACCGTCGTCGGACAGGCCTGACCGACCCCGATGACGCCCGCCCCGGCGACCCCGAGGCACCCGCACGGGCCGGCGCGACCGCGACCGGCGAGCACCCAGGAAGGACCACGACGACGTGACCGACACCGCCGAGACCGAGTTCCGCATCGAGCACGACACCATGGGCGAGGTCCGGGTGCCGAGGTCGGCGCTCTACCGGGCCCAGACGCAGCGCGCCGTCGAGAACTTCCCGATCTCGGGCACCGGGCTCGAGTCGGCGCAGATCGTGGCGCTCGCCCGCATCAAGCGCGCCGCGGCGATCGTGAACGGCGAACTCGGCATCGTCGAGCCGGCCGTCGCCGATGCCATCGCCGGTGCGTCCGACCTGATCATCGGCGGGCAGCACCACGACCAGTTCCCCGTCGACGTCTACCAGACCGGCAGCGGTACCTCGTCGAACATGAACATGAACGAGGTCCTGGCGACGCTGGCGTCGGACATCGCCGGCTCGGCGGTGCACCCGAACGACCACGTCAACGCGTCGCAGTCCTCGAACGACGTCTTCCCGACCTCGGTCCACGTCGCCGTGACCGAGGCGCTGCTCCGCACCCTCGTGCCCGCGCTCGAGCACCTCGCCGAGTCGCTCGAGGCGAAGGCCACCCTGTGGGCCGACGCGGTGAAGTCCGGCCGCACGCACCTGATGGACGCGACCCCGGTCACCCTCGGCCAGGAGTTCGGCGGCTACGCGCGCCAGATCCGCCTCGGCATCGAGCGCGTGCAGGCGACGCTCCCCCGCGTCGCCGAGGTCCCGCTCGGCGGCACCGCGGTCGGCACCGGCATCAACACCCCGACGGGGTTCCCGCAGCGGGTGATCGCCCAGCTCGCGAGCGACACCGACCTGCCGATCACCGAGGCGGTCGACCACTTCGAGGCGCAAGGAGCACGCGACGCCCTGGTCGAGGCGTCGGGTGCGCTCAAGGTGCTCGCGGTCAGCCTGACGAAGATCAACAACGACCTGCGGTGGATGGGCTCCGGGCCGAACACGGGCCTCGGCGAGCTGCACATCCCCGACCTGCAGCCGGGTTCGTCGATCATGCCCGGCAAGGTGAACCCGGTGATCCCCGAGGCCACCCTGATGGTCGGCGCGCGGGTCATCGGCAACGACGCCACGATCGCCTGGGCCGGCGCGTCTGGTGCCTTCGAGCTCAACGTCGCGATCCCGGTCATGGGCACGGCGCTGCTCGAGTCGATCCGCCTGCTCGCGAACAGCTCGCGGGTGCTCGCCGACAAGACCATCGACGGGCTCCAGGCGAACCTCGAGCGGGCGCGGGCCTTCGCCGAGTCCTCGCCGTCGATCGTGACCCCGCTCAACCGCGTGATCGGTTACGAGGCCGCCGCCAAGGTCGCGAAGTACGCGGTCGCCGAGGGCATCACCGTGCGCGAGGCCGTCGTCGCCCTCGGGCACGTCGAGCGCGGCGAGGTCACCGAGGCGCAGCTCGACGAAGCCCTCGACGTCCTGAGCATGACCCACCCGAGCTGACGCAGCGAGACGTCACGACGGACGGGAGGCGCGGTGCCAGCTGGCACCGCGCCTCCCGTCCGTCGCGACCGCGGCAGACCGCGGCCGAACCACGGCGCACCCGCTGCGGAACCACGGAACGGACACAGCACCGCGGACGTCCGCGGTGCTGTGTCCGGAACCTGGTTCCGAAGCCGGCCGGAGCCGAGGCCGGCCGGAGCCGGAGCCCGGGCCGGGCCCCTACACGAGGTCGGGCGAGTCGAGCAGGTCGGTCACGAGCGCGGCGATGGCCGAGCGCTCGGACCGGGTCAGCGTGACGTGGGCGAACAGGGGATGCCCCTTCAGCCGCTCGATGACCGAGGCGATGCCGTCGTGCCGGCCGACCCGCAGGTTGTCCCGCTGTGCGACGTCGTGGGTGAGCACCACCCGCGAGTTCTGTCCGATGCGGGACAGCATCGTGAGCAGCACGTTGCGCTCGAGGGACTGGGCCTCGTCCACGATGACGAACGCGTCGTGCAGGGACCGTCCGCGGATGTGCGTGAGCGGGAGCACCTCGAGCATGCCCCGCTCGACGACCTCGTCGAGGACGTTGTCCGACACCAGGGCGCCGAGGGTGTCGTAGACCGCCTGCGCCCACGGGTTCATCTTCTCCGAGGCGTCGCCCGGCAGGAACCCGAGCTCCTGGCCGCCCACGGCGTAGAGCGGGCGGAAGACCATGATCTTCTTGTGCTGCTGGCGTTCGAGCACCGCCTCGAGCCCGGCGCACAGGGCGAGCGCCGACTTGCCCGTGCCGGCGCTGCCGCCGAGCGAGACGATGCCGATCTCGGGGTCGAGCAGCGCGTCGATCGCGAGCCGCTGCTCCGCCGACCGGCCGCGGAGGCCGAAGACCTCGCGGTCCCCGCGCACGAGCGCGACGGCGCCCGCGGTGTGCACGCGGCCGAGTGCCGAGCCCCGCTCCGAGTGGATGACGACGCCGGTGTTCACGGGGACGTCCGCCAGGTCGGCGGAGCGGATCTCCTCCTTGTCGTAGAGGTCCGCCATCTGGTCGCCGGACACCTGCAGGTCGGTGATGCCGGTGTAGCCGGAGTCGACCGCGAGTTCGGCGCGGTACTCCTCGGCCGCCATGCCGATCGACGAGGCCTTGACCCGGAGCGGCAGGTCCTTCGACACGACGACGACGTCGAGGCCGTCGTTCTTGAGGTTCGACGCGACGGCGAGGATCCGGGAGTCGTTGTCCCCGAGCTGCAGACCCGACGGCAGCACGGACTGGTTGGAGTGGTTCAGCTCGACGCGGAAGGAGCCGCCGTCACCGATCGCGATCGGGAAGTCGAGTCGTTCGTGCTCGATGCGCAGCTCGTCGAGGAGCCGGAGGGCCTGCCGCGCGAAGTACCCGATCTCGGGGTCGGCGCGCTTCGCCTCGAGTTCACTGACGACCACGACGGGCAGCACGACGGCGTGCTCGGCGAAGCGGAACAACGCCCGCGGATCGCTGAGGAGCACCGAGGTGTCGAGCACGTACGTGCGCTGGGCGACCGGTGCGGACGAGTCCGCGGTGCGCTGCTGGGAGGTACCGCGTGAGACGTTCTGAGAGGTCACGACCACTCCATCCCCGGGCCGCGTTCGGCCCGGTCCATGTCCTCGAACGCGGCCGTGGAGCGGGTCTGCGAAGCACCGACTGTGGCCGCTTCGATCGGGCGCGGTGCCCGATGGGGACAAGCTACGTCCGGCCCCCGACAGTGCGCCAGCGACACGCGGTCCGCGCAGTGACGCCCACGTGAACAACGCGGCGCGTGGCGCGCGACGCGGTCGGGCTGATCGGCCGACTGGTCACGAACTGTCGGCTGCGGCCGCTCCGGCCGACGAGTGATGACCACCCGGCGGACGTGAGCGGCGTGTGGTGACCGCTCGCCTGCTGCGGACGGGAGGCCCGTGGCGGCCTGGCACCGCGCCTCCAGTCCGTCCGTTGGTCGCGACTCGTCGCGCGGGGTGCCCGGACCGGTCACGAACTGTCGGGTGGGACGGTGCCGGCCGACAGGTGGTGACCACCCGGCGGACGTGAGCGGGGTGTCGTGACCGCTCGCCTGCCCCGGACGGGCGGGACGCGACGCTGCTACCGCAGCGTCGCGTACGAGACGCAGGCGTCCCGGAACATGTCGAGCGTCTCGTCGGTGGTCGAGGCGAAGACCGACACGCGCGCGACCCCGAGCCGCGTCGTCGCGGTGACGCCGTGGTTGTGCAGCGCCGCCGACAGCGCGGTCAACCCACCCTGCGGCGGGCGGAGCACGACGATGCCGGCACGCTCGGCGGGGTCGCGGCTCGACTCGACCTCGAGGCCGAACTCGTCCGCGATGTCGAACACCCGCTCGACGCGCTCGGCGACCCGCTGCTGCACGGTCGCGGTGCCGACCTCGGTCAGGCGGTCGAGCGACACCGCGAGCCGCGCCTGGGCGACGGGGTCCGTGCGGGTCATCTGGTAGCCGGCGGCCCCCGGGCGGACCGACGGCACCTCGAGCGGCCACCCGGTCGTGCCGTGCGGGCCGGAGAGCGCGGGACGCAGCCGGTTCAGGGCGCGGTCGCTGAACGCCGCGAAGCCGGTGCCCCAACCGGCGTGCAGCCACTTCTGGCCACCGGTCGCGACGACGTCGGCGAGTTCGTACGGGGCGTCGACCACGCCGAAGCCCTGGATGGCGTCGAGGACGAGCAGACGGTCGCCGATGACGTCGCGGATGCCGGCGAGGTCCGCCAGGTAGCCGGTGCGCCAGTCGACCAGGGACACCGCGACTGCGGTGACGTCGTCGGTCAGGCGCTCGCGGATGAGCGACGGGGTCATCCAGCCGGCACCGGACTCGATGACGACGGGCTGCACCCGGCCGCCCGTCGCCGACGCGGCGCTGGCCAGCGCGAGGGGCAGCGACGGGTACTCGTCGGCGGACACGAGCACACCGCCGGTCATGCCGAAGGCGGCGTGCAGCAGGCCGGGCGTGGTCGCGGTCTGCGAGACGACCTGGTCCTCGCGGCGGCCGACGAGCCGGGCGGCGACCGTGCGGACGCGGGCGTCCTGCTCGTCGAGGGTCTCCATCGCACCGAAGCGCATGTGGGCCTGGATGGTGCCGAGGACGCGCTGTTCCTCGAGCACGGCGGTCTGCACGGGGCCGAACGCGGCGTGGTCGAGGTAGCCGGGGTCCTCGGAGAAACCGGCGGCGTACTCGTCGATGTTCACAGGGGCGCACCTTTCGCAGGACAACCCGGTGAGCTTACTGGGAGCCGGTTCCGACCGACGAACCGGGGTGCGCCGAGTGGCCTGCCCGTCGGCGACGCGGCGGTGGGGATCCGGCCGCGCTCAGCCGCCGAAGCGCCGCGACCGCAGCCCGAAGTCGCGCACGGCGCGCAGGAAGTCGACCTCGCGCAGGTCAGGGTAGAGCGCCTCGACGAAGTAGAACTCGCTGTGCGCGCTCTGCCAGAGCATGAAGTCGGACAGCCGCTGCTCGCCGGAGGTGCGGATGACGAGGTCGGGGTCCGGCTGCCCCTGGGTGTACAGGTGGTCGCCGATGAGCTCCGGCGTCAGGACCTCGGCCAGGGTGTCGATCGTGCCGCCGCCGGCGCCGTGGGCCTGCACGATGCTGCGCATGGCGTCGGCGATCTCACGGCGTCCGCCGTACCCGACCGCCAGGTTGACGTGCAGCCCGGTGCGTCCGGTGGTGCGGGCCTCGGCCCGTTCGAGCGCGGCGACGAGCGGGGCGGGCAGCCCCTCGTTCGAGCCGACGTGCTGCACACGCCAGTCCCGGTTGTCGGCGAGCACCCCGGCGAGGTCGGCGATGATGCCGACGAGCTCCTCGAGCTCGCGGCCGCCGCGGCCGGTCAGGTTGTCGGCGGAGAGCAGGTAGAGCGTCACGACCTCGATGCCGAGGTCGTCGCACCACGTCAGGAACTCCGGGATCTTCGCGGCCCCGGCGCGGTGGCCGTGCGCGGCGGACTCGAGCCCGAGCTGCTTCGCCCAGCGACGGTTGCCGTCGACGATCATGGCGACGTGCTTCGGCTTCGCGGAGCCGTCGATCCGACGCCGGATGCGGCTCTGGTAGGCGCGGTAGAGGATCCCTCGTCCTGCCCATCCCAGCCTGCCGGTCACGGCACCGAGCGTAGTGCACCCCCGCACGGCACGTCCCGAGTGCCAGCCGACGTCCCGTCGGTCCCCCGCCGACTCGGGGCGGGCGTCCGGCCGCTGGCCCTAGGGTCGGACCATGCAGGACGAGCACGACACGACGACACTCCCCCACGTCCCGTTCACCGACGAGGCCGCGTCGGCCGGTCCGGTCGCCGACGAACCGCGGCCCGCCTGGCGCGGCTGGATCCACCTCGGCGCGTTCCCGTTCGCCGTCGCGATGGGGATCGTGCTCATCGTGCTGGCCGACAGCACCGCCGCGAAGGTCGGCAGTGCCGTCTTCATGGCGACGTCGCTGGCGATGTTCGGGGTGTCGGCGACCTACCACCGGTTCCCGTGGGGGCCGACGGTCAAGCGGGTGCTCAAGCGCATCGACCACACGAACATCCTGCTGCTCATCTCGGGTACGTACACGCCGATCGCGATCTGCGCCCTGCCCCACGGTCTCATGGTGGGCGTGCTCTGGGTGATGTGGTCCGGCGCAGCGCTCGGCATCGCGTTCCGGGTGCTCTGGGTCGACGCACCGCGGTGGCTGTACGTGCCGATCTACCTCGTGCTCGGGTGCGCGGCGCTCGGGCTGCTGCCGCAGTTCTTCGCGGCCAGCGTGCCGATGACCGTGCTGGTGCTCTCGGGCGGGCTCGCCTACGTCATCGGGGCCGTCGTGTACGGCTTCAAGCGGCCGGACCCGGCCCCGACGGTGTTCGGCTTCCACGAGGTCTTCCACGCGCTGACCGTGGTGGCCTTCGCCGCGCAGTGGGCGGGCGTCCTCATCGTCGCCCTCGACCCGGTGCGCTGAGCACCTCGCCCGGCGCGCTCCGCGCGCTCGCCCCGGGTCGTCGTGCAGTGGCGGCTAGCCGCGCTCGGTGTCGTCCCCGACGTCGGCGCGCCCGTCCTCGGTGGCCCGGCGCTCCGGCTCGTCCGTCGCGGCACCGCCCTCGGCGGACCCGTTGACCGCCGCCTCGAGCCGCTCGCGCACCTCGGCGCGGTAGCGGGTCCGGCGGATGCGCCGCGTCATGTCGACGACGAGCAGGATCGTCACGATCGCGACGAGGGCGATCGCGACGAAGCCGACGACACCGGGGGTGACGTCGACGTCCGGGACGACCGACGGGCTGGGGCTGGGGGTGGCGGCGAGTGCCGCCGCGATGGTGCTCACGCGGTCGTTTCCTTGTCGGCAGGGATCCCGGCGAACAGGTCGGTCTCCGGGAGGTCGGTCGGCACTCGCGACTCGACGAGCTGGTAGTCCTCGGTCGGCCACACCGTCGCGAGCAGGTCGTTCGGCCAGTAGAAGAAGGCGCTGTCCGGCGGCACCTGGCTGGCGTGCGCACGCAGCGCGGCGTCGCGGGCGTCGAAGTGCTCGTGCACGTCGACGTGCGTGGTGGCGAGGTCCGGCCGGTCCGCGAACCGCTCGACCCACTCGCGCAGCTGCTCGACGGCGGGGCTGTCCGGGTCGCGGTCGCGCAGCGCCTCGAAGATCGTGCGGAACCGACGCGGGTTCATGGTGCGCTCGTAGTAGAGCTTCGCGATCGACCACGGCGCACCGGCGTCCGGGTACGCCGAGGGGTCGGCGGCGGCGCTCCACGCGGCCATCGAGACCTCGTGCGTGCGGATGTGGTCGGGGTGCGGGTAGCCGCCGTTCTCGTCGTAGGTGACGAGCACGTGCGGGCGGAACCGCCGGACCACACGGACGAGTGCCTCGGTCGAGTACTCGAGCGGGACCGTCGAGAACGTGCCGGGGCGCACGGTCTCGCCCTTCTCGGCGTCCGGCAGTCCGGAGTCGTGGTAACCGAGCCACAGGTGGTCGATGCCGAGCGCGGCCTGGGCGGCGGCCATCTCGGTGCGACGGAACCCGGCCATGTCGCGGTGGGCACGGCTCGTGGCGGGTTCGCCGAGCTGGTCGTTGAGGATGTCGCCGGCCTCACCACCGGTGCAGGAGACGACGAGGACCTGGTGGCCGTCGGCGACGTACTTCGCGGCGGTCGCCGCACCCTTGCTCGACTCGTCGTCGGGGTGGGCGTGGACGGCCAGCAGGCGGTACGGCACAGGACTTCCTCACGTGGCTGAGCGGGCTGGGCAGGGGACGAGCAGCGAGGGCGCGGAGCGGGGACCCCGCGCGCGGGCAGCGCACAGCGACACGTGAACTACCCTGGGATCAGGATAATCACCCCGGGAGCCCCGAACTGTCCGATCAGCTGCACACCGCCACCCTCGACGAGCGCTACGGCCGCACCCCGGCCCGGGCCCGTCGCAGCAAGGTCGTCGCGATCGCCGCCGCGATCGGCGTCGTGGTGGTGTTCGGCGCCTGGGTGGTCTGGGCCGGCCTCGACCAGTCCGACCGCGGGCTCACCGACGACGTCATCGGGTACGAGGTCCTGTCCGACCACAGCGCGGTCGTGCACTCGCAGGTCTCGGTCGACCCGGGCGTCGAGGCGAAGTGCGCCGTGCAGGTCCTGGACAAGAGCTACTCGATCGTGGGGTGGAAGGAGATCACCCTCCCCGCCTCGGACCAGCGCACCCGCAGCGTCAGCACCGAGGTCACGACCACGATCCGTGGCGTCACCGGCTTGATCCACGACTGCTGGGTTCCCTAGACTGTCGTGATTCGCCCCTCGAGACCGACCACTCGGCCGGTCTCGTTTTTTCTTGGTCGAAGGGACTGAAGATGAGCAACGACACGCAGGTCACCTGGCTGACCCAAGAGGCGCACGACCGCCTCCAGGCGGAGCTCGACGAGCTGAGCGGCGAGGGCCGCGCCGAGATCGCGCGCCGCATCGAGGCCGCCCGCGAAGAAGGCGACCTCAAGGAGAACGGCGGCTACCACGCCGCGAAGGACGAGCAGGGCAAGATCGAGGCACGCATCCGCGTCCTCACCGACCTGCTCAAGCACGCCACCGTCAGCGAGGCCACGTTCGACGGCACCGTCGAACCCGGCACCGTGGTGACCGCGGTCATCGCCGGCGACGAGTCGACGTTCCTGGTCGGCAGCCGCGAGATCGTCGCCGAGGGCTCCGACCTCACCGTCTACAGCCCGGTCAGCCCCGTCGGCGCCGCCATCGTCGGACTGAAGGCCGGCGACGAGGCGACCTACACGGCGCCGAACGGCAAGGAGATCGCCGTCAAGGTGGTCGCCATCGAGCGTTACGAGCCGTAGACCCGGCCCACTGCAGACAGGAGGCCCGTGGCGACACCGCCACGGGCCTCCTGTCCGTCTGCCGGTCGCGTCCACGCGACACGGTGGACGTCGTACGACAGCGATGTCGTCGCGGACCCGCCGCTGGGCAGCCCGCACCGCACCCGCGCGACAAAGTGGACGTCGTACGACAGCCATGTCGTCGCGGACCCGCCGGGGGCAGCCCGCACCGTTTCCGCGCGACAAAGTGGACGTCGTACGACAGCCATGTCGTCGCGGACACCGGTTCGCGGGGCCGAGGCGACCGTCGCGAGCTAGTGCTCGAGCAGCTCCGGACGGAACCCGACCTCGTGCAGGCGCTGCATGACCTCCTGCGCGTGCTCCGGGCCGCGTGACTCGATCGACAGGTCGAGCGCGACCTCGTTGATGACGAGCCCCTGGCCGTGGCGGGTGTGCAGCACCTCGACCACGTTGGCGCCGGCGTCGGAGATGACCTGCGCGACCCGTGCGAGCTGCCCCGGACGGTCCGGCAGCATGATCCGGATGCCGATGTAGCGCGACGCGGCGACGAGCCCGCGGGTGATCACGCGCTCCATCATGAGCGGGTCGATGTTGCCCCCGCTCAGCAGCACCACCGTGCGACCGGTGTCGCGGACGGCACCGGACATGATGGCCGCGACCCCGACGGCCCCGGCGGCCTCGACCACGAGCTTCGCCCGTTCGAGCAGGACGAGCAGCGCGCGGGCGGTCTCGTCGTCGGAGACCGTGACGATGTCGTCGACCAGGTCGCGGATGATCGGGAAGTTCCAGTCGCCGGGTCGCGCGACCGCGATGCCGTCGGCGATCGTCGGCGTCGTCGTGATGGTGACCGGCTCGCCCGCGCGGATCGACGACGGGTAGGCGGCGGCGTTCTCGGCCTGCACCCCGATGACCTTGATCTCACGGCCGAGGCGCTCGGCCATGCCCTTGACGGCCAGCGCGATGCCGGAGATCACGCCGCCGCCGCCGATCGGCACGACGACCGTGTCGACGTCGGGCACCTGGTCGATGATCTCGAGTCCGAGCGTGCCCTGGCCGGCGATGACCGCGGGGTGGTCGAACGGCGGGATGAAGACGGCCCCGGTGTGCGCGGCGAAGTCCTTCGCGGCGCTCAGTGCCTCTTCCACGGAGTGCCCGCGCAGCACGACGTCGGCGCCGTAGTGCCGCGTGGCCTGGAGCTTCGGCAGGGCGACGCCGACCGGCGTGAAGATCGTGGCGGGGATGCCGAGCTCGCGGGCCGCGAGCGCGACGCCCTGGGCGTGGTTGCCGGCGCTGGCCGCGACGACGCCCTTCGCCCGCTGCTCGGCGGACAGGGTGGACAACCGGTTGTAGGCGCCGCGGACCTTGTACGCGCCGGTGCGCTGCAGGTTCTCGCACTTCAGGTGCACCGGGGAACCGAGGACCTCGGCGAGGAACTGCGAGGTCTCCATCGGGGTGACCCTGGCGACACCGGCGATGGTCCGCTGCGCTGCCTCGATGTCCGCCAGGGTGGGGGTCGCGGCGAGGGTCTGCGGCGCGGGGCTCGTGTCGGTCACGGGACCATCATCGTCGTTCCCGGCCGCCGCGGCGAACTCGTGACGGCAGCTCAGCCCGCGGTGCCCTTCTCCGCGGTCGGCTGCTGGTCCGAGCCGGGCGGCGGGACGTCGCCGTTGCGACGTCGGAGCTTGAGGACCCGGCGGCGGCGCTTCGAGGCGACGTTCGCGTCGTGGGCGTCGCGCTTGGCCTCGAGCACGTGGTCGGAGTCCATCGTGCGCCACCGCCCGCTCGAGATCGTCGTGACCATCGAGTTGACGGTCGCGATGAGCGGCACGGCGAAGAACGCCCCTGCGATGCCCGCGATCCCGGACGCCGCCGTGACGCCGAGGACGACGGCGAGCGGGTGCACCTTGACCGCGCTGCCCATGACGAGCGGCTGCAGGATGTGCCCCTCGACCTGCTGCACGATGAGGATGACGAGCAGCATCCAGACGGCGGCCGCCCACCCGTTGAAGACGAGGGCGACGAAGACGGCCAGGAACCCGGTGACGATCGCACCGACGACCGGGATGAACGAGCCGAGGAACACGAACACGGCGATCGGGACGACGAGCGGGAGCTGCAGGATCGCGGCGCCGAGGCCGATGCCGACCGCGTCGACGAACGCGACGAAGATCTGCACGCGGATGAAGCTCGTCAGTGTCGTCCAGCCGGCGACGCCCGCGCCGTCGATCGCGCTCCTGGCGTTCTTCGGGAACAGCCGGACGGTCCACCGCCAGACGTTCTTGCCGTCGATGAGCAGGAAGATCACGGTGAAGATGACGATGAACAGGCCGGTCAGCAGGTGCGTCAGCGACGACCCGGCGCTCGCGACCCCGGACAGGATCGAACCGGAGTTGCTCTGCAGCCAGTCGGTCGCCTGGTTCAGGTACGAGTTCAGGTCCTTCTGGCTGATGCCGAGGCCCGAGTCGAGGACGAACCGCCGGATGTTGTCGTACTGCGAGAGCGTGCGGTCGCGGAGCGAGGGGTAGGCCGCGGCGATCTGGTCGACGACGAGCCAGACGAGGGCGCCCACGGCGGCGATGCCCCCGACCAGGCTGACGACGACCGCGATCCACTTCGGCACGTGGTGGCGCTGCATCCAGTTCGACAGCGGCACCAGGAGCGCGGCGACGACGATCCCGATGAGGAAGGGGATGAGGATCTCGCTGAACAGCGTCACCAGGTAGACGAACACCGCGACGACCCCGACCACGACGAGCACGCGCCAGGACCACGCCCCGGCGATCCGCATGCCGGCGGGTACCGCGTCGTCGACCACGACCGGTTCGGTTTGCGTCTTCTTGCCCCATGCCATGCGGCCGAGCCTACTGGCGTGCAGCCGGTCGGGTACCGGGAGCGGCATGGACGCCCCGGCGGGGCTGTCGGCGCGACCCGGTACCGTCGGGGCATGGTCAGGACGACGCTCTCCGCTGCCGAGGCACGACGGGTCGCACTCGCCGCGCAGGGCTTCGGACGGCCCCCGTCGACGGACGTCCCGACCCGGTCGGTGAACGTCGCGATCGCGCGGCTCGGGCTGCTGCAGATCGATTCGGTCAACGTCTTCGAGCGCAGTCACTACCTGCCGCTCTTCGCCCGGCTCGGTGCCTACGACCGGTCGACGCTCGACCGGCTGACCCTCGGCCGCACCGGGCCGTACACGGAGTACTGGGCGCACGAGGCCGCCTTCATCCCGCGCGACGACCTGCGGCTGTTCCGCTGGCGGATGGACGCGTTCCGCGAACGCGACGCCGGACCGACCCGGGCCGAGGGCGTCGCCCGCACCGAGTCCGTCCGGCACGAACTCCGCGCGCTCCTGCGCGCCGAGGGTCCGATGCGTGCCAGCGCCGTCGAGCACGAGTCGAACGTGCGACGCGGGCCCTGGTGGGGGTGGAGCGACGTCAAGACCGGGCTCGAGCAGATGTTCCGCTGGGGCGAGGTCGTCAGCGCCGGCCGCTCCGGCTTTGAACGGGTCTACGCGCTGCCCGAGCAGGTGCTGCCCGCCGGGTTCCTCGAGACCGCCCCGCCGCGCGCCGAGGCGGTGCGCGACCTCGTCCGGCAGGCCACCCGGGCGCTCGGCGTCGGCACCCGTGCGGACGTCGCCGACTACTACCGGTTGCGGGCGGACGACACCGCGACCGCCATCGCCGAGCTCACCGCCGCCGGGGAGCTCCTGCCGGTCACGGTCGAGGGGTGGCGCGAGCGGGCCTGGCTGCACCCCGGCGCAGCGGTCCCCCGGCGGGTGCGCGCCGACGCCGTCCTGAGCCCCTTCGACCCCGTCGTCTGGTTCCGCCGACGTGCCGAGCGGATGTACGGGTTCCACTACCGGATCGAGATCTACACGCCGGCGCCGAAGCGGGTGTTCGGCTACTACGTGCTGCCGGTGCTGCAGGACGACCGGCTGGTGGGTCGCATCGACCTGAAGAGCGACCGGCAGCGCGGGCTCCTGCGGGTGCGCACGGCCTGGCAGGAGCCGGGCGAGCACCTCGACCCCGACCGCCTGGCGGACACCCTCCGCCGCACCGCCGCCTGGCAGGGCCTCGACGGCCTCGAGGTCACCGACCGCGGGACCGCTGCCGCGCCGCTCGCCGCAGCCCTCGGCCTCGCGCTCGTGCCGCACGAGGTCACCGACGACACCGACGCACCGGCCCCGGAGACGACGGCCGACGGCGATTGAACGCGCGGCGACGTCGGCCGCTCGTCAGCGCCGACCCGGACGTCAGTGTCCGTCCGTCAGAACTGGACGCGCGGGGGTTCCGCGATGGCCGCCGGCTCGGCGGTCTCGAAGAACGTGGCCTCGGCGAAGCCGCGCTTCTTCGCGATGGTCGAGTTCGGGAAGACGCGGATCTTCGTGTTGAGCTCCCGGACACCGCCGTTGTACGAGCGCCGTGCCGACTGGATCTTGTCCTCGGTGTCGACCAGCTCGGACTGCAGCTGCAGGAAGCCCTGGCTCGACTGCAGCTGCGGGTACCCCTCGGCCACGGTGAAGACGCTCTTCAGCGCCTTCTGCATGTGCCCCTCGGCCGCCGACGCGGCGGAGGCGTCCCCGGCGTCGAGGGTCTCGGTGCGGGCCCGGCTGACGTCGTCGAAGACGGACTTCTCGTGGCTCGCGTACCCCTGCACCGTGTCGACGATCGTCGGGATCAGTTCGGCTCGCTCCTGCACGTGCACGGCGATGTCGCTCCAGGCCTGGTCGACGCGGCCCTTGAGCGAGACGAGCGCGTTGTACGTCACCCAGAGGTAGATCCCGATGATCACCAGGACGACCACCACCACTCCGACGACGATGAGCGTCGTGACGAGTCCGGTGTCCATGAGGGCGTACTCCTTTGCGCGTCGGGATCCGCGGTGCTGCGAGGCCGGAACGGCCAACGAGGAGTCTATCGACGCCCGGCCGGCCCTCTCGCCCGCCCCCGGGGTTCACGGTCGATTCCCGCGTCACGCACACCCGGCGTTCGGACAGCGGCCCGCCGCGGACGGTTGCCGGACATCATCCGTCAGGTGTATTGACCCGACGCGCCACATCCCGTGGGATGGAGGCAGTGAGCACACGCGGGGAGAACGTGGACGAACGGGCCGTCGGGGGCGACGGCCCTCGTCGTCGTCCCCGGGTGACCGTCGTCGCGGCGGCCACGGCGACCCTCGTCGCCGTGCTGCTCGGTCTCGCGGTCGCCCCGGCAGCGGCGTCCGCGTCGGCCTCGCACGCCGTGGGGTCCTCGGTGTCGACGGCGACCCCGCAGCCCCCGCCCGTCCGGGTGGCCCCGCCGCCGTCCGCCCGACCCGTCGTGCCGACGCCGACGCCGTCCGGCGGGACGGTCGCCGCACCCACCGTCGCCGACCCCGGCGACGTCACGAGCAGCACGGCGCGCTTCCACGGCACCGGCGTCCCCGGCCACCGGGTCCGGGTCGGCGGTCCCGCGTCGACCGGCTCCGCCGGGTGCACCGCCGTGGTGTCGGCCAGCGGCGGCTGGTCGTGCTTCGCGACCCTCCGGTCCGGGCCGCAGCAGGTCTTCACGGTGCACGACGTCACCGACCCCGCGCTCCCGCCGTCGAGTGCCCCGGCCGCCGACGTCATCGTCCCGCCGACGGTCACCGGCGACCGGGTCACGAGCGGCACGGTCGCCGGCACCGGGTTCCCGGGGTCCGACGTGACCGTCTCCGTCACCGGGTCGTCGGTGCAGGCCACCGGCGTCGTCGGGTCCGACGGTCGCTGGGTCGTCGCGCTGCCCGCCGGGTCCGACTCCCGGCTCACCGTGACGGCCACGCAGACCGCCAGCACCGCCCGCGGCTACCGCTCCGACCTGCGCAGCGCCTCGTCCGCCCCGGTGGTGCTCACCGTCGACCGCTCCGCGCCGGCGGCGCCGCGGATCACCTCGCCCGGCACCGGCGAGCGGGTCGGTACCCGTGCGACCACGGTGCGCGGGACCGGTGAGCCCGGCGCCGGCGTCACCGTCTACGTCGACCGTGCCCCCGTCTGCCGGACCGACGTCGGACCGGACGGTTCGTGGTCCTGCTCGACGGCGGGTTCCACCCTGCACCAGGGCGTGCACGACCTCACGGCGACGCAGCACGACGCCGCCGGCAACTACTCGCGGTCGTCCACGGCGGTCCGGATCCTGGTCGCCGGGGCGGCCGGCCTGCCGACCGGCCCGTCCGGCACGACCGACGACCCGACGAGCGGCGCCTCCACCCCCACCGACGGGGAGCAGCACGGGACTCCCGGCGCGAGCAGCCGACCGACGGACACCGCCGGCACCCCGGGTCCGGGACGGCCGACGAGTCCCGGTGGCACCGGAACGCCGGGGAGCACCGGCAGCGCCGGCGGGGTCGGCGCGGTCAGTGGCGGCGGGACGGGCGGTCCCGGCGGCGCGGTCACCGGCGGCCGGCCGGACTGGACGGGCACGGCGGGCGACTGGACCGCGACCACCACCTACGACCGCACCGTCCCCCCGATCCAGGCGGTGTTCTCGTGGCGGACGGTCCTCGTCGCGACGGCCGTCGCCGCAGGCTTCCTGCTGCTCGTCGCGGCGCCGCTCGCCCTCGCCGCCGGGGTCGCCCGCGGGCGCATCCGATCGCCCTTCGCCGGGCTGCTCGGCCGCAACCGCGCCCGTTCCGACCGCTCCCGCGCCGACGACGTCCTGCCGACCCGGGCCTCCATCGCGATCGCGGTCGCGGTCGCCTCGCTCGTCGCGCTGCTCGGCGTCGGGGTGTCCCTCGAGGCACGCTACGTCCGGCTCGCGGTCGCCGTCCTGCTCGGCACCGCCGTCCTCACCGCGGCCGTCGTGCTCGTGACCCGCTGGGCGGCCGGACCGGAGCACCGCACCGTCGGGTTCCGGGTCTCGCCGTGGCTCGTCCTCGCCGCGCTCGTCGCGTGCGGGGTCACCCGGGCCGCCGACCTGTCCCCCGCGCTCGTCGTCGGCATGGTGCTCGTGCCGACCGGGCGCCCCGACCTCGGCACCGGGCCGCTCCGCCTCGGCTCCGGCATCGCGGCGAGCGCCCGGAGCGCCGTGTGGCGCACGGTCGCGCTCCTCGGACTCGCGGCCGCCGGGTGGGTCGTGCACAGCCTGACCGTGAGCGACGGCTTCTGGACGGCACTCGTCTCCGAGGTCGCCACGACGCTCTGCCTCGGCGGCGTCGGGGCCGTCGTCGCCACGGTGCTGCCCGTCGCCGGGTCCGCCGGCAGCGCACTGCTCGCGACCTCGCGGACCGGGTACGCCGCCCTCGCCGTCGTCGCCGTCGCCCTGACGGCGGCGGTCTACTCGGGCACCGGCGGCACGCCGGTCCCGCCGGTCCTGCTCGCGACGGCAGCCGCAGCCTGCGTGGCGGCGGCGATCGTCGCGGTGGTCTGGGCGCGCACCACGCGGCCGGACGCGCACGCCTGAGCCGCACCGGGCCTCCCGTCCGTCCAGCGCGGGTGCCGCACCGCGCACGCGACCACGTGGCTAGTGTGACGATCTGCGCACGTGCGAGGGAGTGACGATGAGCGAGCACCGATCCGACTACGACCCCACCCGCTTCCGCGAGGTCTTCGAAGGCAGCTACACCTACGCGAACGGCTTCGCGCGGAACACCCACCGCTTCGCCGGGCGGCCCGCGCTCCGCGACCCGGACACGGGTCGCTCGTTGACCTACGCCGAGCTCGGCGACGCCGTCGACCGCGTCGGCGGGTGGCTGCTCCGACACGGCGCCGGGCGCGGCTCGGTCGTCATGGTCGAGCTGTTCAACTCCCCCGAGTTCGCGGTGCTCTACCTGGCGTGCCACCGCATCGGCGCGGTGTTCTCGCCGACCAACTTCCGGCTCGCCGCCGACGAGGTCGCGTTCATCGTCGACGACTCCGGGCCCGTCGTGCTCGTTCACGACGCCGTGCGGAACGGCGAGATCGTCGCTGCGCTCGAGTCGGCGACGCACCGGCCCGCCCACGTCGTGACCGTCGGCGGGGCGCACGACGACTTCGCCGAACTGCTCGCAGCCGACCCCGTCACCGCGGACGAGCTCGCCGCGACCGAGCCGCGCAGCACCTACGACGAGACGACGCGGCTGTACACGAGCGGGACGACCGGGCGGCCGAAGGCGGTCCCGCTGCCGAGCCTGGTCGAGGTGCTCAGCGCCCACGACGTGGTCATGCACTTCCCACTGACGCCGTTCGACAAGACGCTCAACATGTCGCCGCTGTTCCACCGCGGCGGCCTGTACTCCGGCGGGCCGAACCCGGTGTTCTACGTCGGCGCCGAGCTGACGACCCTGCGGCACTTCGACGCCGACCGCGTGCTCGACCTGGTGGCGTCCGAACGGCTGACCTTCCTCATCGGAGCGCCGCCGAACCTCGTGCAGCTCGCCGACGCGCAAGAGGCGCGACCCCGCGACCTGTCCTCGCTGCACGGCATCGTCACGATGGGCGCCCCGCTCGACCGTGCCGCCGCGCTCCGCTACCAGGAGCTGCTGTCCCCGCGGATCTTCAACGGGTACGGCACGACCGAGACCTTCTGGAACACCTTCCTGCGCCCTGAGGACTTCCCCGACGGCGCCGGATCCACCGGGCGCGCCTCGACCGACGACGACGTCGCGGTGGTGCGGGTCCTCGAGGGCCGGCTCGCCGACCCGACCGACACGGTCCGGAAGGACGGCACCGAGATCGGCGAGTTCGCGGTGCGCACCGTGAAGTCCGGCTACTCGTACCGGAACCCGGCCCTCGAGGCGGAGAAGTTCGCGAACGGCTGGTTCTACCCGGGCGACCTCGCGACGTGGGACGAGCACGAGCGGGTCACCATCGTCGGCCGCAAGGACGACATGATCATCTCGGGCGGCGAGAACGTCCACCCCGTGCAGGTCGAGGCGGCACTGCAGGAGCACGCGGGCGTCGCGGACTCGATCGTGGTCGGCGTGCCCGACGAGCGCTGGGGCCAGGTCGTCACGGCCTACGTCGTCCGGGCCCGCGACGGCCTGCCGTCGTCCGACGAGGCCGCCGTGGCCGCGCTCGAGGAGTGGACCGGCTCGCACCCCGGCCTCGCCCGGTACAAGCGGCCGCGGCTGTACCGCTTCGTCGACGAGCTGCCCTACAACGCCACGGGCAAGAAGGTGCACTACGTCGCCCAGGCCTCGGCGGAGTCCGACCTGGCGGCGGGGCTGCTGCTCGCGCCGTAGGGGTGGCGCGGGGCGGGGTGCTGGGTGCTGTTTCGCGCGTGGGGGGTCGTTTCGCGCGTGGGAGGCCGATCCGCGCGTGGGGAGCAGGTTCTTCCTGCCTCGTACGCGCGGAACCTCTTCCCACGTCGGGCGCGATGGGACGGAACGTGCGGGCTGACGGACGGGAGGCCCGGGTCGCGACACCATGGGCCTCCTGCCCGCCTCCGGTCCCGTCACGAGCTGCGCTGCCCACTGCACGCGGAAGGCTGCGTGCCGTGCGCCCGGACGGTCCTGCCCATTGCGCGCGAGATGGGAAGCAGTTCCGCGCGTGGGAGGTCAGGCGGCGAGGCCACCGATGCGCGAAAGGACTCCTCACGCGCGAAAGGACTCCTCACGCGCGAAAGGACCTCCTGCGCGCGAAACTGCACCTCACGCGCGGAACAGCACCCCACGCGCGGAACAGCACCTCACGCGCGGAACAGCCCCGACGCGCGGGCCTGCTCAGGCGTGCGACGGCGCGGAACGCGCGAAGAGGCCGGGCAGCAGGCCGCCGATCTTCGTCCCGATGCACAGGCTGACGAAGGTCGCGAGCGGGGTCGCGAGGGCATCGGGGTCGAAGGTGGCGACCGCGACGAGCCCGACCGTCCCGGGCACGAGCAGCAGGAACGCCGGGAAGAACGACACCGTCGCCGGGATCACCGGGACGAGCCGCTCCAACAGCCGGGTCGCGACGAACAGCAGTGCGGCCGTGGCACCGGTGGCGACGACGCTCCCCCACAGCGGTGTCGTGCCGCTCACCAGGGCGTAGGCGGTGACCATGACCGCGATCGACACGACGGTCAGCCGCCACCCGGAGCGGAAGACCAGGCCGAGGCCGACGGCCAGGCCGACGACGGCGACCCACGAGACCCAGTAGGACGGCACCGCCTCCCACCCGCCGCGGTCGGTCCCGACGGCGGCGACCTCGCCGACGAGTGCCGCCGACGACGGATCGACGCGCAGGCCGGTCAGTGCGCTGCCCGCGGCGATGCCGGCGGCCATGAAGCCGAGCATGATGAGGCCCTGCACGAGCCGCGACGCACCGGTGACGATGTCCGCCGCGGTGAGCTCGAGCAGCGCGTTCGTGATGAGCGCGCCCGGCACGAACACCGCCACGGGGGCGCACACCGCGAAGAGCGGGACGTGGTCGAACCCGGTGCCGGCGGCGACGAGTCCGACGATCGTGGTCGACACGAAGGCGGCGAGGAACGGGATGATCGCCACGGCCTCGCGGAAACGACGGAGCACGAGACCGATCACGCCGACGAGGGCGCCGACCGCGAGCGCGACGAGGATCGCCCACCAGGGGCAGCGGAACACGACGGCGAGTCCGGCCGAGGTCAGGGCGTTGCCGACGATCCAGGGCAGTGCGGGCGGCGGGACGGTGCCGGCACGGATGGCACGGACGCGTGCCGGGATCTCGGCGAGGGCGATCGAGCCGCTCTCCAGTCCGAGGACGAGCCGGTTCGCGCGGGCTGCCTGCCGGCTCGAGAGCTCGACGCCCTCGGCGTTGACGATCGTGGCGGCGCCGGTCGCCGTCTCGCTGACCATGACGAGCGCCGGGAGCACTCCGACGGCGAGCGTCGGTCCGACCCCGGCTGCGTCGCGGGCCTTCTCGAGGGCCGAGCGGACGTCGGTGACGGAGCTGCCGGCGTCGAGGAGCAGCGCGCCGAGCGTGCCGAGCAGCATCCCGACGGGGACGGTCTCGCCGTCGACGACCTCGACGTGGGCCTCGGGCCCGCGGAGGGCGTTCCGCAGGTTCGCGAGCGCGCTTCCGAGTCCGACCACCCGAGCATCGTACTGGCGCACGCGAACCGATCGCTGGCGGAGCCGACCGGACGAGCCCGCCACAGCACGGACGCCTCCGGCAGATCGTCCGATCTGCCGGAGGCGTCCCGCAGCGTCGGCTACTGGCAGTAGATCCCGCCGTCAGGGCTGAACGCCTTGAGCGTCTTGGACGTCGTGGGTCCGCTGATGACGACTCCCGTGTCGCGGTACGTCGTCGACCGGAGCTTGTACGAGTACGTCTTGCCGGTCGGGTACGCCGTCCAGTGCTCGCCCTTCTTCAGCTTCGGGCTGGTGCACGACACCTGGACCGAGACGGAGTTCGACGCGCTGACGTTGAGCTTGCCCGCGACCTCGGCCCGCGAGAAACCGAGATCGACCGCGATGCTGCGCGTGGCGGTCGTCGTCTTCGCGACGGAACACGTCGCGTTGTCACGCGCGACGACGCAGTAGGTCAGCTTCTGCGATCCGTGACCCGATTTGCTCGTCTTGTTGATCATCTCGTGCTTGGTGTACGTGCCGATGTCCGAATTCACGTGAGCAGGAACAGCCGAAGCAGCCTGCGTCCCCGCCAACACGAAACCCGCCGCCATCGCAGCCCCCACGACCGCTTTCAGTGCCTTGTTCATGATTCCCCTGTCTCGATGATCTCGATGCACGTCCAGCGAAGGTCCGAGCGGTGATCACGAAGCGGACGACGATCACCGTCGCTCGCCGTGCCGCCGTTCCGCGCAGGTACGTCGCGCGTCGATGCACGACGTCGTCCTGTGCATTTCGGAGCATGCGTGACGAATGCACGGGCACTCGGCACACTGCAGAATGTCGCCAGCATCCCGGAACAATGTCCCGGAGCGCGACCGACCCCGATTCTCGTTCCCCTCGAAGAATGTGCTCCGATGAAGTTAGCACTGCCGGAGCGGCGGAATGTCGAAGCTGAATCACGCTTCAGCCTCGACGCTCCCCGATCTCGTCGAGGCCGTTCCGCAGGTCCACGTTCGCCTTCGAGTCGGAAGACCGCAGCACCGGACCGGCACGAGCGGCGGCACGAGCGCGGCTAGCGGTACCGACGACCCCCTCCGCCGTCGCCGCCGTCACCGTCGGACCGCGCGCGCACGTCGGTGTCCTTGCCGGACGCCACCAGTGCCGCGACCCAGGCTGCGGCGAAGACGAGCAGGCTGGTGACGAAGAGCGGCCCACTGCCGGCCCAACCAGGGAGCCCCCACCACTGCGTGGCGTAGGACGCGGAGGACGACACGTCGCCGCTGCCGTCGAGGAACACCGGCGGCAGCCACGCGACGACCCACAGGAGCGGGACCGCCCACGCCGACGCCCGGGACACCGCGAGCACCTGCCGGTTCACCCGGTTCCGGGCCGAGATCAGCGCGGTGATCGCCACCGCGATGGCAGCCAGGCTCCCGAACAGCATCATGCCGAGGGCGTTCCACCCCGGGTCGCCGGCACCCGGGGCCCGCACCCACCAGATCGGGATCGCGACGACGGGGACCCACTGTGCCCAGTAGACGAACTTCTGCCAACCCTCCACGGCGATGCCCCTCCCTGCGTGGCGTGACGTCGGTCACGGCGTCGTGCCGGCGTCGTGCGCACTCCGGTGCCGACCGGTCGTACCCCCGGTGGGACTCGAACCCACAACTCGACGATTTTAAGTCGCATGCCTCTACCGATTGGGCCACGGGGGCGGGCCGGACCAGCCTACCGAGACGACGAGAGGCGGCCGCCCCAAGGGGACGACCGCCTCTCGGAGCGGGGGTGTGCTGCTACTTGGCGTCCGCCTTCACGGGCTCGGCCTCGTTGGAGACGTCCTTCGCGGGCTCGCCGTACGCGGGACCGGCGGCACCGGCGGGCTGGCCCTCCGGAGCGGCAGGAGCAGCGGCGGCCGGGGCAGCGGCGTCCGCAGCGGGCTTCGGTCGCGACGCGAACGCCTCGAACGCGGCACGCGGGGTCTCGCGGTCGTCGAGCGACACGGTGTCGCGGCCGAGGAAGAAGCCACCCACCCAGTCGCCGATGACGCGCCACTTGCGCTCCCACGACGGCATGGCCAGGCCGTGGTAGCCGCGGTGAGCACCCCAGGCCAGGAAACCCTTCATCGCGAACTTGCCGGACTGGAACACACCGGTGCCGAGTCCGAGGCCCGCGACGGCGCCGAGGTTCTCGTGCTTGTAGTCGGTCGTCGCCTCGCCGCGGATGGTCGCGACGAGGTTCTTCGCGAGCTGCTTGGCCTGGCGGACCGCGTGCTGGGCGTTCGGCACGCAGAAGCCGCCGACGCCGCCACCGGTCAGGTCCGGCACGGCCGCGACGTCACCGCAGGCCCACGCGTCGGCGATCACGCCGTTGTCGTCGACGACCCGGAGGTCGGGCTGCACGCGGATGCGGCCGCGCTGCTCGAGCGGGAAGTCGGTGCCCTTGACCATCGGGTTCGCCATGACGCCGGCGGTCCAGATGATGAGGTCGGACTCGATGGTCTCGATCGAGTCGTCCTTGGCCTTGAGCTGGCAGACGCCACCCTCGGCCGAGGCGAGCTGCGTGTCGAGGTGCACGACGGCACCGCGCGACGCGAGGTTCTCGAGCACCCAGTGCGACGTCTCGAGGGAGACCTCGGGCATGATGCGCCCCATGGCCTCGACCAGGTGGAAGTGCGTCTCGTCGAAGGACAGTTCGGGGTAGCTCTTCAGCAGGTCCGAGGCGAACGAGCGGAGCTCGGCGAAGACCTCGATGCCGGCGAAGCCGCCACCCACGACGACGACCGTCAGCAGGCGCTCCCGCTCGGGGCCGGCCGGCAGGTTCGCGGCCTTGTGGAAGTTGGTGAGGATCTTGTCGCGGATCGCCGCGGCTTCCTCGATGGTCTTGAGGCCGATGGCCTCGTCCGCGACGCCCGGGATCGGGAACGTACGCGACACGGCGCCGGCCGTCATGACGATCTGGTCGTAGGACTCTTCCCACGCAGCGCCCTCGGTCGGCGTGATGGTCGCCGTCTTCGTCGCGTGGTCGACCCCGGTGACCTTCGCGGTGACGACGCGCGTGTTCTTGAGGTGGCGGCGGTGCGAGACCACGGCGTGACGCGGCTCGATGGAACCGGCGGCGACCTCGGGCAGGAACGGCTGGTACGTCATGTACGGCAGCGGGTCCACCATCACGACCTCGGCTTCGCCCTGGCGAAGGTGCTTCTCGAGCTTCCATGCGGTGTAGAAGCCGGCGTAACCGCCGCCGACGACGAGGATCTTGGGCACGGGGAATGTTCTCCTTGGGTGGGGGTGCGGGAGTCGAGTCAGACTTCGCCGCCACCCGCCCCGACTCCAGCGTCTGCACCGTCATCATACGCCCGGCACTCACACCGGGCGGGCGACCAGTCCGCGCGCTCGAGCGCGAGGTCGCCGATGGGGTTGACGCCGGGACCGGCGGCGAGGGCGTGACCGACGAGGGCGTGCAGGCACTTCACGCGGGTGGGCATGCCACCGGCGCTGATGCCGACGATCTCGTTGACGTGCTCGATCGACTCACGATCGGCCAGGTAGGACTCGTGTGCTGCGCGGTACTGCGCAGCGACGTCGGGGTCCTCGAGCAGGGCTGCCAGCTCGGGCATCACCTGGTTGGCCTCGAGGGTGCTCACCGCGGCGGTCGCTGCCGGGTGGCAGAGGTAGTAGAACGTCGGGAACGGCGTGCCGTTCGACAGCCGGGGCTTCGTCGAGACGACGGTCGGGTTGCCGCAGACGCACCGCGCCGCGATCCCGATGACGTCACGCGCCGGTCGGCCGAGCTGCGCCGACACGACCCGGACGTCGCGGTCGGAGGGCGGGTCGAAGGGAGGGGTCGTCACGGGAACGTGAGCCTACCGGAGTCGCGCAGCCGCGCGCACCGTCCCGTCGGACGGCTACTTGCTCTCGCCGGTGCCGGACACGTCCGGCGCGACGAGGTCCGCCGCGGTCTCGTCGCTCAGCCCGGACTGCAGCACGGAGGACAGCATGGCCTGCACCCAGTCCACCTTCGGCGTCTGGACCTTCGCGCTCACCGGGGTCCCCGAGTCGGTCGTCGGGGTCGTCGCCGCGCTGCGGGACGAGCTGCGGCCCTCGGCACCCATGACGAGGTAGCTCTCCTCGCCGGGGTAGACGTAGAGCAACCGGTCGCGGGCCTGGGCCTCGATGTACGCGGGGTCGTCCCAGCGCGCGACGTCCTTCTTCTTCTGCGCCACGTCGGCCTTCTGGGCCGCCACGTCGTGCTGCTGCTGGGCGATCTGCTCCTGCTGCTGGATCAGCGTGCGCAGGGAGGGCGCGAGCACGACGACGAACAGCACGATGATCGCGAGCATCAGCAGGCTGAAGCCCGAGAAGTGGATCGAGCGGTACCACGGCTGCTCGGTGGTGCCGCCGTCGGGCATCGCCACGGGGACGCGGCGCACACGGGGTTTCTGGCTGGGCACCGTCCGACGATAACCCGCCGGCGGGGCTGCGCGTGGTCGGCACGCGGCCGTTCGGTGCCCTCTCAGCGTTGCCGACCCGGGAGGCACGGCCCGACCCCGGCACGCGACCCGCGCCCGCCCCGTGGCCGGGTCCACCAGGTCGGCGCGGTGCGCCGAGGTCGCCGCGGGCGGCCGAGGTCGCAGTACCGGTCGCTTCCGCCCGGGCGGAGCGGCCGTTCGTGCGACCTCGACGTCCGGCGCACGGCGGGTCGTGCGACCAGGCTGGCGAAGCCGTCGCGGGCAGGGCCCCCGAGACGACGAGACGCCGCCCTCCCGGAGGAGGACGGCGTCTCGTGGAAGGCGCTGCCTAGAGCGCGGCGGCCCGCGGGAAGGCCGAGCGACCGGCGTACACCGCGGCGTCGCCGAGCTCTTCCTCGATGCGGAGGAGCTGGTTGTACTTCGCGACGCGGTCCGAACGGGCCGGTGCGCCGGTCTTGATCTGACCACCGTCGACCGCGACCGCGATGTCCGCGATCGTGGTGTCCTCGGTCTCGCCGGAGCGGTGCGACAGGATCGAGGTCAGGCCGTGACGGTGCGCGAGCGAGACGGCGTCGAGCGTCTCGGTGAGCGTGCCGATCTGGTTGACCTTCACGAGGATCGAGTTCGCGGCGCGCTCGTCGATGCCGCGCTGCAGACGCTTCGGGTTCGTGACGAACAGGTCGTCGCCGACGATCTGGACCTTGTCGCCGAGCTCGGCGGTCAGGTGCGACCAGCCCTCCCAGTCGTCCTCGGCCAGCGGGTCCTCGATGGTCACGAGCGGGTAGTTCGCGACGAGCTCGGCGAAGTACGAGGTGAACTCCTGGCTCGAGAGCTGCTTGCCCTCGAACGAGTACTTGCCGTCGTGGAAGAACTCGGTGGAGGCGACGTCGAGGCCGACGGCGATGTCCTTGCCCGGGGTGTAGCCGGCCTTCTCGATCGCGGTCAGCAGGAAGTCGAGCGCCGCGCGGTTCGAGGCGAGCTCCGGCGCGAAGCCGCCCTCGTCGCCGAGGCCGGTCGCGAGGCCCTGCTTCTTCAGCTCGCCCTTGAGGGCGTGGTAGGTCTCGACGCCCCAACGGAGTGCCTCGGAGAAGGACTCGGCGCCGTAGGGCACGAGGAAGAACTCCTGGATGTCGACGTTGGTGTCCGCGTGGGCACCGCCGTTGACGACGTTCATGAGCGGCACGGGGAGCGTGTGCGCGTTCGGGCCGCCGAGGTAACGGAACAGCGGCAGGTCGGCCGAGTCCGCGGCGGCGCGGGCGACGGCCAGCGAGGCGCCGAGGATCGCGTTCGCGCCGAGGCGGGACTTGTTCTCGGTGCCGTCGAGCTCGATGAGCGCGGCGTCGACGAGGCGCTGGTCGGTGGCGTCGAAGCCCTCGAGCGCCGGGCCGATCTCGTCGAGGACGGCGTCGACGGCCTTGAGGACGCCCTTGCCGCCGTAGCGCGAGGCATCGCCGTCGCGCAGCTCGTACGCTTCGAACGCGCCGGTGGAGGCACCGGAGGGGACGAGCGCGCGGGACACGACGCCGTCGTCGAGGAGGACCTCGACCTCGACCGTCGGGTTGCCTCGGGAATCGAGGACTTCGCGTGCGCCTACGGCATCGATCAGGGCCACGGGGTACTCCCTACACATTGGTTGTGGTGATTGCGGAGTCGATCCTAGCGAGCCGCGGTGGACGCCAGGTCGGCTGTGACGGACGGTGTGGAGAACTCAGTCGAGCGGGCGGAACTCGACGCCCTGCAGCGAGTCGGTGTCGGCACCGACCGTCGCGAACGCCGAGAAGCCCTGCGCGGAGAGCCCGGCGAGCAGGTTCTTCATGTTCTTGGTACGCCGTTCGAGTCGGACGCGCCGGTGGGAGGCGAGGGCCTCGGTCTTCAGCGCGGCGAGCCGGACCGGGTCGACGTCCTTGTCGTGGACGAGCACGACCGCGTCGGACTCCGCCGACTCGGGCAGGGTGACGAGGTCGACGAGCCGCTCGAAGCCGAGCGAGAAGCCGACCGCCGGGACGTCCTGGCCGAGGAAGCGGCCGATCATGCCGTCGTACCGGCCGCCACCGCCCAGGCTGTAGCCGAAGTCGGGGTGTGCCACCTCGAAGATGGTCCCCGTGTAGTACCCCATGCCGCGCACGAGCGTCGGGTCGAACCGCAGGTCCACGCCGGGCAGCGCAGTACGCAGGCGCAGCAGGTCGGCGTAGGCGTCCGCGTCGAGCCAGGTCGCGCCCTCGACCGAGGACCAGTCGGCGGTCTCGAGCGCGCGGATGGTGTCCTCGAGCCCCGGCAGTTCCTGGCCCACGGTGCCGCGGAGCTCCGCAGCGACGCCGTCGGGACCGATCTTGTCGAGCTTGTCGATCGTGATGAGCGCGCGGTCGGCGGCCTGCGGCTCGCTGATGCCCCACGAGGCGAGCAGTGAGAGCAGGATGCGTCGGTCGTTGATCCGGATCGTCGTCCCGGTGACGCCGAGCGCGTCGAGGGCGGCCGTCGTCGCGCGGATGAGCTCGATCTCGGCGAGCTGCCCGGGTTCGCCGAGGACGTCGATGTCGCACTGCACGAACTGGCGGTAGCGACCCTTCTGCGGCCGCTCGGCGCGCCACACGGGGGCGATCTGTACCGAGCGGAACACGCTCGGCAGCTCGGCTCGGTGCGACGCGTAGAACCGTGCGAGCGGCACGGTGAGGTCGAAGCGCAGGCCCAGGTCGGCGAGGTCGAGGGGCGCTTCGGCGGCGCGGAGGTCCTCGACACCGAGGCCGCGCTTCATCACCGCGAACGCGAGCTTCTCGTTGTCGCCGCCGAGCCCAGAGTGCAGACGGTCGGCGTCCTCCACCACCGGCGTCTCGATCTCGTCGAAGCCGTGCCGCGCGTAGACGTCGCGCACCACGCCGAGCACGTGCTCACGCCGCGCCTTGTCGGCCGGGAGGAAGTCACGCATGCCACGAGGAGCCGTCACGGAGGTCGCCATGCGGCAATTCTGGCAGACGGGACCACAGCACTTGCGCCGCCTCCGAACCACTGGTATTCTGCATCCAGAACGTCGGTTCGGAGAGTGCCTGATCCACTCCCCGAACCGATCGCGAGGGCATCGTGCTGCAGTGTGCCCCGCGGTTCGAGCGGGTTTCCAAGGCAGCACCTCTCCCTGGGGGTGCGGCCACCCGCTCACGGGCGCCCTCCTTTTTTCGGGTTGGGAGGGCGCCCGTTCCTCGTCCCCACACCCGGGCGTGCCCCTTGCCCCGGCATCTCGGCACCAGGGACCCGTCGCCCCGGCAGCCCGGCGGCCCACTCGCCGACAACCTCGGTTCCCCGGCAGCCAGCAGCCCAGCGGCCCACCCGCCGAGACCTCGGCTCCCCGGCAGCCAGCAGCCAGCAGCCAGCAGCCCGGCGGCCCACCCGCCCGACACCTCGGCTCACCGGCAGCCAGCAGCCCCGGCGGCCCGACATCCCAGTCCACCCGGAACCCCGTCACCACCGCGCCCCTGCTCCGCGGCACCCGGCGCCCGGCGCCTCACTCCGACCGGCGGCCCGCCTCCTCGAGCGCCGTCACAGCCGCGCGCAGGCTGGCGACCGGGTCGATGCCGTCCCGCACCGCGGACGCGACCTGTCCGAGCACGGCACTCCCCCACGCGGTGTCGACCGCACCCGCGTCCGACGCGACCGGCGGGGTCGACGCGCCCCGGACCTTCCGGCCGACCGGCGCGACCGACGCGACCGACGGGGCCGACGGGGCCGACGCGACCGACGCGACCACGGCGTCGGCGTCACCGCGCTCGTCGAGCCGTTCGAGCAGCTTCACCGCCCGCTCGAGGGGCGGCATCGCCCGCGGCACGCCGTCGAAGGCGCTCCGCCGCGCGGACTTCTCGGTGGCCTTCGCCGCGCGCCAGACGCGGACGACCTCGTCCACGGTGTCCGCCGTCTCGTCGCCGAACACGTGCGGGTGTCGCCGGGTCATCTTGTCGCGGACGCCGGCGGCGACGTCCTCGAGGGTGAAGTCGCCGGCGCGGGCGGCGATGCCGGCGTGCAACACCACCTGGTACAGGAGGTCGCCGAGTTCCTCGCGGACGTCCTCGGGGTCGCCGTCGTCGATCGCGTCGACGAGTTCGTACGACTCCTCGACGGCGTAGCGGGCGAGTGACGCGTGGGTCTGCGCGCGGTTCCAGACGCAGCCTCCGTCCTCGGCGAGCAGGCGGTCGACGACGGTGACGAGGTCCGGTACGGCGGTCATGCCGCCATCGTCGCACTCGCGTAGGCTGGTCGCTGGTGTGTCGGGAAGTCTGGTCGACGGACACTCACCCGACCCCTCGAGACGGAGATCCATGTCGTCCCTCGTCCGCTCCCCTCGCTTCAGCGCCGTCGCGCTCCTCACCGCCGCCGTGCTCGGCCTGGTGGTCGCGAACTCGCCCGTCGGTCCCGGCCTCGAACAGCTGCTCGACGCGCACCTGCCGCTCGGCGCCGTCGGACTCGACCTGTCGGTCGCGCACTGGATCAGCGACGGGCTGCTCGCGGTGTTCTTCCTGCTCGTCGCCATCGAGCTGAAGCAGGAACTCGTCGACGGCGAGCTGTCGAACCCGAAGACCGCGATCGTGCCCGCCATCGCGGCGGTCGGTGGGGTGCTCGTGCCGGCGGGGGTGTTCCTGGCCGTCACCGCGGGGACGCCCTTCACGCACGGCTGGCCGATCCCCACGGCGACGGACATCGCGTTCGCGCTCGGGGTCCTGGCGATGTTCGGCCGGGGGCTGCCGTCCGGCATCCGGGTGTTCCTGCTCGCTCTGGCCGTGCTCGACGACCTCATCGCGATCGTCATCATCGCGGTCGTCTTCGCACACGACACCGACTTCCTGGCCCTCGCCGGCGCGGTCATCACCCTCGCGGTGTTCTGGCTGCTCGGTCGGGTGCTCCGCCCGGGCCGCACCGGTCAGACGGCGGTCATCGTGGCGATGGTGCTGGTCGGCCTCGTCACGTGGTGGCTCGTGTACCACTCCGGTGTGCACGCCACGATCGCCGGCGTCGCGCTCGGCCTCGTGCTCCCCCGCCGCCCCGGCCACACCCTGCACGAGAACGTCGAGCCGTGGTCGAACGCGGTCGTGCTGCCGGTGTTCGCGTTCGCCTCGGCCGCGGTCGTCATCCCAGCGGTCGGCATCGGCGAGCTCTCGCCGACGTTCTGGGCGGTCGTCCTCGCCCTGCCGGTCGGCAAGGTGGTCGGCATCACGCTGTTCGGCGCGGTGGCCACGCGGGTCTTCCGCTCGCCCGGCCGCTCATCGCTGTCGTTCTTCTCGATCATCACCGTCGGCGTGCTCGGCGGCATCGGCTTCACGGTGTCGCTGCTCATGAACGAGCTCGCCTTCGCCCGCGACCCGGAGGTGCTCGACGAGGGCGTCCTCGCCGTCCTCGTCGGCTCGGGCATCGCGATCGTCGCCTCGGCGGTCGTGGTCACGCTGCGGGCGCGGGCGTACCGCGGCCGTCGCGAGCTGTCCGAGGCCGAGGCGACCGAGTAGCCGGTCCGCGTCACGGCACGCATCGTTCGACGCGTGGTCCGTCGCGGACGGCGTGTGCGCTGTGGACGCGGCCACGGACGGACGGGAGGCACGGTGCCAGCTGGCACCGTGCCTCCCGTCCGTCGACCGCTCGCGTCTACGCGGCCGGCGCCTCCGCCGGAGTCGTCGCGCCGTAGACGGCGGTGAGGATGCTCTCCACCCACCGGATGAGGGCGTCGTCCGGCAGTGCCTGGTCGTGCGGGCGCGGCATCGGGATGCTCGTCGCGTTCTGCTGCGGGAACCAGCGCGCACCCGGGAACATGCGCTTGAGGCGCACCTGTGACGAGTCGGCGAGCTCCTTGCCGGCGACCCGCAGGTTCGAGCCCATCACGACGACGTCGGACAGGCCGACCTGCTGCGCCATCCGGCGGAGGCGGGAGACCTCGACCAGGGTCTGCACGGCCTGCGGCGGCTGCCCGTAACGGTCGGTGAGCTCGTCGAGCACCATGTCGATCGCGTCCGGCTGCGCCGTCGGGGCCGAGGCCGCCGAGAGCTTCTGGTACGCCTCGAGCCGGAGTCGCTCGGACTCGACGTAGTCCTCGGGGATGTGCGCGTCGACGGGGATCTCGAGCCGGAGCTCGGTCTGCCCCTCAGCGACGTCGCCGCGGAACTGCGACACCGCCTCGCCGATCATCCGCAGGTACAGGTCGAACCCGACGCCCGCGATGTGGCCGGACTGCTCCCCGCCGAGCAGGTTGCCGGCGCCGCGGATCTCGAGGTCCTTCATGGCGACCTGCATGCCCGCGCCGAGCTCGTTGTTCGCGGCGATGGTCTCGAGGCGGTCCTGCGCGGTCTCGGACAGCGGCTTCTCGGAGTCGTAGAGGAAGTACGCGTACCCGCGCTCCCGCCCACGGCCGACACGACCGCGCAGCTGGTGGAGCTGGGACAGGCCGTACTTGTCCGCCTTGTCGATGATGAGGGTGTTCGCGTTCGCGATGTCGAGGCCGGTCTCGATGATCGTCGTCGAGACGAGGACGTCGAAGCGGCGCTCCCAGAAGTCGACCATGACCTGCTCGAGGGTGCTCTCCGACATCTGCCCGTGCGCCACGGCGATGCGGGCGTCCGGCACGATCTCGGCCAGGTGCGCGGCGACCGACTGGATGTCCTTCACGCGGTTGTGCACGTAGAACACCTGGCCCTCGCGCAGCAGCTCGCGGCGGATCGCCGCCGCCACCTGCAGGTCGGACTGCGGGCCGACGAAGGTCAGGATCGGGTGGCGGTCCTCCGGCGGGGTGGCGAGCGTCGACATCTCGCGGATGCCCGTCACCGCCATCTCGAGCGAGCGCGGGATCGGGGTCGCCGACATCGCCAGGACGTCGACGTTCGTCTTGAACTTCTTGAGCTGGTCCTTGTGCTCGACACCGAACCGCTGTTCCTCGTCGATGATGACGAGTCCGACGTCCTTGAAGGTGATGCCCTGCGACAGGATCCGGTGGGTCGCGATGACGATGTCGACCGTGCCGTCGGCGAGCCCGGCGATGGTCTCCTTCGACTCCTTCTCGGTCTGGAACCGGCTGAGCGCGCGAAGGTGCACGGGGAACCCGGCGAAGCGCTCCTGGAACGTCTCCATGTGCTGGCGGACGAGCAGCGTCGTCGGGACGAGCATGACGACCTGCTTGCCGTCCTGCACCGCCTTGAACGCGGCACGGATCGCAACCTCGGTCTTGCCGTAGCCGACGTCGCCGGACAGCAGGCGGTCCATCGGGATCGGCCGCTCCATGTCGCGCTTGATCTCGTCGATCGTGGTGAGCTGGTCGGCGGTCTCGGCGAACGGGAACGCCTCCTCCAGCTCGCGCTGCCACGGGGTGTCCGGGCCGAACGCGTGTCCCTTCGACGCCATCCGCGCCGAGTACAGCTTCACCAGGTCGACGGCGATGTCGCGGACCGCCTTGCGCGCCTTCGACTTCGCGGCGGACCAGTCCGAGCCGCCCATCTTCGACAGGGTCGGGGACTCGCCGCCGACGTACCGCGACAGCTGGTCGAGCTGGTCGGTCGGAACGAAGAGCTTGTCGCCCGGGTAGTTGCGCTTCGACGGCGCGTACTCGAGCACGAGGTACTCGCGCTGCGTCTTCACGGCGTTGCGGCCGCCGCTCGAGACCTCGCGGCTGACGAGTTCGACGAACTTGCCGATGCCGTGCGTCGCGTGCACGACGACGTCGCCCGGCTTGAGCTGCAGCGGGTCGACGACGTTCTTGCGCCGACTCGCGAGCTTCTTGACGGTGCGGGCGCCCTGCTGGACGCTGCGGCCGTAGAACTCGGCCTCGCTGAGCACCACGATGCGCGGGTCCGGGACGGCGAACCCGTGCTCGACCGCGGCGGTCGTCACGACGGCGACCCCCGGCTCCGGCGGCGCCGTCACGGCCTCGGCACGCGCCGCGACCCCCGCGTCGGCGAGGACCTGCACGGCACGCTCGACCAGGCCCTGGCCCTGCGCGGTCACGACGACCGCCCACCCGTCGTCGGTCAGCGCCTTGACGTGCGCGATCGCACCGTCGGCGCTGCCGGCGAAGCTCGGCACGGACTCGGCCCGGACGCGGATGTACTCGCCGGCCTCGTCCGCGGCTTCGGCGTCGGTGAGGACCCGGTCGCGGTCGCCCTCGTCGAGCCCGGAGTCGAACGGCGACACGGTCCACCAGGTGCGCTGCCCGCGGGTGTTCTTGAGCTGCTGCACCGTCAGGAAGTTGCCCGCGTCGAGGTCGATCGGGGCCTGCGCACCGGCGACCGCGGCGGTCCACGCGGCCTGCAGGAACTCGGTGTTCGTCTCGGCCAGGCTGTTCGCGCGACCGTTCACCCGCTCGGGCGAGAACACCGCGATGGTGGCGTCCTCCGGCAGGTAGGAGGTCATCGGCACGAGGTCCTGCACGAGCGCGGGGGCGAGCGACTCCATGCCCTCGACCGGGATGCCCTCGGCGATCTTCGCGAGCATCTGCGACAGGTTCGGGAACTCGTGCAGCATCTCGCGGGCGCGCTGCTTGACGTCGTCGCTCAGCAGGAGCTCGCGGGACGCGGTCAGCTCGACCGAGCCGAGGTCGTCCTCGGTCGTGCGCTGGTCGGCCACGGAGAACGCCTTGATGGCCTCGATCTCGTCGCCGAAGAAGTCGACGCGCACCGGGTGGTCGGCCGTCGGCGGGAAGACGTCGAGGATGCCACCGCGGACCGCGAACTCACCGCGGCGGGTGACGAGGTCGACCCGCGCGTACGCCATGTCGACGAGCTGTGCCGCGATGGCGGCGAGGTCGTTGCCGCGCGAGTCCGTCCGGAGGACGACCGGGGCGAGCGAGGTCAGGTTGCCGGCGATCGGCTGGAGGGCCGCGCGGACGCTCGCCACGACGACGGTGGTGCGCCGGTCGGCCGCGCTCGCGTCGGACCACGCGGCGAGCTTCCGGAGCGTCGCGATGCGCGTCCCCACGGTCTGCGCGCTCGGGCTGAGGCGCTCGTGCGGCAGGGTCTCCCACGCCGGGAACTCGAGGACGTCGGCGTCGGGCACGTAGGCGGCGATGGCGTCGCGGACCGCCTCGGCCTCGCGCCCCGTGGCGGTGATCACGAGGACGCACTGCGGGCCGGTGCGCTCGGCGATGAGGGCGCCGAGCAGGGGGACGCGCAACCCGTCGACGACCGAGAAGTCGGCGTCACGAGGCGCGGCGCGGAGCACGCGATCGAACGCGGAAGCGCGCGAGAGCGCAGGGATGATGCCCGAGATCGTCACTCAGGACATGGTACCGGGGAGGTCCGACAGCGGTCGCGGTGTGCGCAGCGGGCGAACACCGGTCAGCGGGTCGGCCGTCGGCCGGCCGGTCGCGAGCCGTCCACGCGCTGAGCACGGTTCCTGCGGCTCGTGCGGACCAGCAGCACGGTGCCGAGCGCGAGGGCGACGACCGCGGCGACCATGGGCAGGGCCACCGACGCTCCGGTGGCCGCGAGGGAGCCACCCGGAGCGGGTGCGTCCGAGGGCGTCGCGAACGGGGTCGAGGTCGGGGTCGGGGTCGTCGACGGGGCCTCCGGGGCAGCGGATCCGGTGGGGGTGGTCGGTGCGGTCGGGGTGATCGGTGCGGTCGCCGTCGCCGTCGGTTCCGGCAGCGTGGTCGGCGCGGGTACCGAGGGCGTGGTCGGCGCCGTCGTCGGCTGTGGGACCGGTGCCGCCGTCGGTGCCGGCGCCGTCGTCGGCTCCGGTGCCGTGGTCGGAGCGGGTCCCTGGTCGGGGCCCGGGTCGGTGGTCGGTACCGGTTCCGTCGTCGGTTCCGGTTCCGTCGTCGGCTCCGGCGCCGTCGTCGGCTCCGGCGCCGTCGTCGG
>NZ_MJGO01000001.1:79411-93563 GCF_001864895.1 Curtobacterium sp. MCBA15_009 | reverse complement strand
CCGGCGCCGTCGTCGGCTCCGGTGCCGGTGCCGGTGCGGTGGTGGGCGCCGCGGTCGACTCCGGCTCCGGCCCGGTCGTCGGCGCAGACGTGGGCACCGACGTGGGCACCGATGTGTCGGACGCACTCGGCACCGGAGCGGGCGCGACCGCCCCCTCGCGTGTCGCCGTGACCACCCGGCGCCGGTTGTAGTCCGCGACGGCCATCTCGGTCCCCGCGTGCACGGAGACCGCGGTCGGGTTCGCCAGCGAGGAGCCGTCCGGTGCCGCGTCGAGCGCCACCGACCAGTCCGATCCTTCGAGCGCCCACACCCGGCCACCGGTGTTGTCGACGACGAAGACCGAGCCGTCGTCCCCCACGGCGACGCCGAGCAACCGGACCGGCGCGGTCTGCGGGAAGCCGAGGGACGTCGGAACGCCGCCTGCACGGTCGACGCGCCAGACGTCGTCGGCCTGGGCGTCGCTCACGATGAGCGCTCCGCCGTCCGGGGTCACGGCGACACCGCCCGGGTCGGTCCAGGGCCCGTCGACGGCGCTCCAGTCCCCGGTGCGGACGTCGGCGGTCCAGAGGGCGCCGGTGCCCGGGGCAGCCGCCCACACCGTCGAGCCGACGACCGCCAGCTCGGAGACCGCTCGCCGCGTGGGCGGGGCCGGGATCCGGCTGACCGCGCCGCCGTCGAGGACGGCGACCGTGCGGCGCCCGGCCTCGGCGACGACGAAACGGCCGTCGGGCAGTGCCTGGACGGCCGACGGGTTCCACATGGCGCGGGCTTCGGTGCCGAAGGGTGCGATGGTCTCCCACGTGCCGTCCGCTCCGCGGCGGAGCACCCCGTTCGCTGCGAGGTCCGCCACGACGAGTCGACCGGCGGCGTCGTGCTCGACGTCGTTCGGGGCGACGAAGGCCTCGGCGACGGGCGGTGCCGCGGTGTCGGCGCGCTGCGGGAGCCACACCGGCGGACCGGCGACGGCGGCCGAGGTGGTCACGCCGCCGACCACGCCGACGGCGACCAACGCGGCCACGACTGCCCCGATCGCGATCGGCAGGACGTCCGGTCGTGGTGCTCGCCCTGCCATCGGTACCCCCGGTCCTCGTCGCGGGGCGGCCGCCCCGACGGCGAACCTACCGGCGCGGGGTACGCCGGTGGTCCCCCAGTTCGGGGACGGACCAGCTCCGTCGCGCGAGCGGGTCCGCGCTCAGCGGTCGCCGGGCTCGAGGTCGCGGGCTGCTGCGGCGTGGTGGTGTGGTCGTCCTGCTGTCGCAGGGACCGCCACACCAGGAGGCGCACCCCGACGGCGAACGTCATCCCGATGACGACCACGACGATGAGCGCGACCGTCTGCACCGGGGTGCTGGCGGCCAGCAGGACGGCGCTCACAGCAGGCATCAGGACGGAGCGTGCACGCGCTGCTGCGCGGCGAGCAGGCCGACCTCGGCGATCGCCTCGACCGCGTCCGCGGCGTCGGCCAGCAGGATCGGCAGGGTCTTCTTCTCGGCGGCGGCGAAGTCGCGCAGCACGTAGTCGGCGGGGTCCTGCCGACCGGGCGGCCGACCGATGCCGACCCGCACGCGGGTGAACTCGTTCGTGCCGGTGGCCTTGATGATGTCCCGCAGGCCGTTGTGCCCGCCGTGTCCGCCGCTGCCCTTGAGACGGACGGTGTCGAACGGCAGGTCGAGCTCGTCGTGCACGACGACGAGGTCGGCCGGGGTGGCGCTGTAGAACCCGAGCACCGAGGAGACCGGCCCGCCCGAGGTGTTCATGAACGACGCGGGCTTCGCCAGCACGAGTCGCGTGCCGCCGGGCACCAGGCGCCCCTCGGCGACCTGGTTCGGCGTCTTGTGCTTCTTGAACGTCGCACCCATGCGGGACGCGAGTTCGTCGAGGACCATCTGGCCGACGTTGTGGCGGTTGCCGGCGTAGCCGGGCCCGGGGTTCCCGAGCCCGACCACGACGAGCGTCTCGCCCGTCATCAGCACGCCGCCATCAGCGTCGACCAGATGCCCACGAGGTGGGTGTTACTCGGAGACCGGCTCGGAGCCGCCCTCGGCACCGGCTTCGGCGCCGGCCTCGGCCGAGGCCTCGTCGGCGGCGTCGTCGTCGGCGGTGCCGCGCGGGGTGACGATCTGGACGACGAGCGCCTCGCCGTCGGTCTCGAGCTCGGCGCCCTCGGGGAGCTCGAGCTGGGCGGCGGTGATCTGCGCGCCGTCCTCGAGGCCCTCGACGTCCACGGTGACGTGCTCCGGGATGTCCGTGGCGAGCACGAGCAGCGAGACCGTGTTGAGGTCCTGCACGTGGATGGTGCCGGAGAAGGACTCGCCCTCGACGACGACGGGCACGTCGACCGTGACCTTCTCGCCGCGGCGCAGGACCACGAGGTCGATGTGCTCGATGATCTGGCGCACCGGGTCACGCTGGACGTCCTTGACGAGGGCGAGCTGCGCGGTGCCCTCGATGTCGAGGTCGACGACCGCGTTCGCGGTGCGGACGAGCAGCATGGTCTCGTGACCGGGCAGCGAGATGTGCTTCGGCTCGGTGCCGTGGCCGTAGACGACGGCGGGGATCTTGTCGGCGGCGCGGAGCTTGCGCGCAGCACCCTTGCCGAACTTGGTGCGGACGTCCGCTGCGAGCTTGGTGTAGTCGGCCATGGTGCCTCCTGGTCTCGGGGGTCGACACCGGCGGTCCGGCATCGTGGGGGTCTGTGGTGTTGCAACTCGAACGCGTGCACGCGTGAGGAACGTTCCCTGGGCTGGGCCGGGTCTCCCACCGCGTCGATCACGGCCGCTTGCGCGGCCCTCGCCGAAGTCAATCCCCGAGTCTAGCAGGACGCCCTGTGGTGCGCTGTTCCGCGCGGGGAGGGCCGTTCCGCGCGTACGGAGCTGTTCCGCGCGTGGTGAGACGTTCCGCGCGTAGGAAGCCGTTCCTTTCGCCTGCCGACGCGCGGAACAGCTTCCTACAGCGCGTGCGATGGGACGGAACGGTCAGCGGCCGAGGGTCCGACGGTGCTCCTGGGCCGCCGCCAGCACCTCGCGGGCACGGTCGCTCGCGGCCTCGGCGTCGTCCCGCGCCTGTCCGAGGCGTTCGACCTCGGCCTCGGCCCGCTCGAGCTCGTGCCGCAGCTCGGCGCGGTGGTCCTCAGCGGCATCGAGCTCCTCCGACGCCGCGTCGAGTGCCGCGTCGGCGTCGCGCGAGTCGGTCCGCGCCGCCGTCTCCGCCCGGCGTGCGGCCTTCCGCTCCGCGGCGAGGTCGCGCTCCGGCTCCGGCTGCGGCTGCGGCTCGTCGACCTCGGGACCGTCCGGCTCCGGTCGGTCCCGCTGCCCCGACCGCGACTGCCGGGAGGCTCGACTCCCCTTCCGCGCACCCCTCGCGCTGGCGATCGGGATGGGTGGGGCATCGCTGCCGGACCAGGCGTCGGGCACCGCGTCCGGATCCGCCAGTACCCCGTCGAGGTCGACCGCGTCGAACCCCACGCTCTCCAGCGGCGCGACGAGCAGCCCCGAGCGGACGGCGGCGCCCGCGTGCGGGTCGGCCATCGCCGCCTCGATCGTGGCGCGGACCTGGGCGAGCACCGCCGGCGTGACGGGGTGCCCGGCGTCCGCGGCGAGGTCCGCCCCGGCCCGGGCGAGCGCGTCGACGACCTCGGTCCGCTGCCGTCGGAGCGTCCGGATGACGTCGGGGTCGGCGTCGGCCTGGGCCTTCCGGAGCGCCGGCCCGAGGTCGACCGCGTCGTCGAGCGCGCCGTCGGCGGCGAGCAGGTCGACCACCCACGCGGCGGGGGCGGGCTTGCGGAGTCCGCCGATCGCCGTGGCGAGGTCGCGGTCCTCCGTGCGGACCGCCCGCTGCCGCGCCGTCCGCTCGGCGACGAAGTCCGCGGGCGCGACGAGGAGCAGTGCCCTCGCCTCGTCCGCGAACCCCATGCGGACCAGCTTGCCCGCTACCAGTCGTGGACGGTGCCGTCGGCCAGGCGGTTGAACGGCAGGTACGCCTGCTCGTACGGGTACTTGCCGGCCTCGTCGGTGTCGAGCGAGACCCCGAGGCCCGGCTCGTCGCCCGGGTGCAGCAGCCCGTCGGTGAAGGTGAACGTCTGCCGGAACACCTGGTTGGTCTGCGGTCCGTGCTGCATGTACTCCTGGATGCCGAAGTTGTGGATCGCCAGGCCGAGGTGCATCTGCGCCGCGAGACCCACCGGCGAGATGTCGGTCGGACCGTGGAAGCCGGACTTGACCTGGTACAGCGCGGCGTAGTCCATCGTCTTCTTGAGCGGGGAGATGCCGCCCATGTGCGTGACGGCGCCGCGGACGTAGTCGATGAGCTGGTCGCGGATGATGTCCTTGAAGTCCCAGATGGTGTTGAAGACCTCGCCGATCGCGAGCGGCGTCGTGGTGTGCTGCCGGACGAGCTTGAGGGCCTCCTGGTTCTCGGCCGGGGTGCAGTCCTCGAGCCAGAACAGGTCGTACGGCTCGAGCGACTTGCCGAGCTTCGCGGCCTGCAGCGGGGTCATCCGGTGGTGGCCGTCGTGGAGCAGCGGCAGCTCGGGGCCGAACTCGTTGCGAACGGCCTCGAACACGGTGGGCACGTGGCGCAGGTAGGCGCGGGTGTCCCAGTCCTCCATGGCGGGGAACGCGCCGCGCTGTGCGGGCTCGAAGTCGTAGCGGACGCCCTCGTTGCCCGACGTCGTCTTGTTCGACGCGATGCCGTAGATGCTCTCGAGGCCGGGGACGCCGGTCTGCACGCGGATCGAGCGGTAGCCCTCTTCCTGGTGCTCGCGGATCGAGTCGAACAGCTCGGGCAGTTCCTTGCCGGAGGCGTGCCCGTACGCCATCAGCCCGGTGCGGGAGGCGCCGCCGAGCAACTGGTACAGCGGCATCCCGGCGACCTTCGCCTTGATGTCCCAGAGTGCCATGTCGACCGCGGCGATCGCGGCCATGGTGACGGGCCCGCGGCGCCAGTACGACGAGCGGTACAGGAACTGCCAGGCGTCCTCGATGCGGCTGGCGTCGCGGCCGACGAGCAGCGGGACGACGTGCTCGGACAGGTACGCGGAGACGGCGAGCTCGCGGCCGTTCAGCGTCGCGTCCCCGAGGCCGGTGACACCGTCGGCGGTGGTGATCTTGAGCGTCACGAAGTTGCGGTTCGGGCTCGTGACGATGACCTCGGCACGGTCGATGAGCTGCCCGCGGTCCGCCGAGGCCCACGTGTCCGGTCGCCCGGCGGTCGGGTCGGTCGCGGCGCCGGCGTCGGTCGCGCCCGGCACCGGGGCCGCGGGGTTCGTGGTGGTGTCGGTCATGCGGTGACTCCTTCGTCGGTGCTCGTGCGATCGGTGACGGTCGCGGATGCAGATGCGGTGCTCGTGGCCCGGATGCGGTCGCGCGCTCCGGTGCCCGCGGCCCGGATGCGGTCGGCCGCCGCGGTGATCGCGGCGACCACGGGGGTGGTGTCGAGGTCGGGGGCGACGACGCGCAGCACGTCGTGCACGTCCGAGTCTGCCCCGGGCGCTCCGGCGTCGTCCACGAGGTCGGGCTGCGTGGTGACGTGGAGCCACCACGCGGCGAGCGCCGTCGCGGCGCCGGGTCCGATGCCGGCGGACGGGTCACGGGCGAGCCGGTGGCGGAGCACGTCGACGACTCGGACCGGCAGCTTCTGCGACCCGCCGGACGCGATCTGCCGGAGGGTGTGCCGGATGCGCGGGTTGCGGAACCGGTCGACCAGGGCCGTCCGGGCCGCGTCGACCTCGGGGCCGGGCAGCGGGAGCTCGGCAGCGGCCTCGTCCCACAGCTCCTCGACGGCGGTGCGGCAGGTCGGGTCGTCGATCGCGGCGGCGACGGTGTCGTGTCCGAGCAGCAGGCCGAGGTACGCGAGCAGCGAGTGCGACCCGTTGAGCAGCCAGAGCTTCCGCTGCTCGAACGGGGTGACGTCGTCGACGATGCGCACGCCGGCGGTCTCCCAGGCCGGGCGGTCGAGCCCTGCGAAGCCGTCCTCGAGGACCCACTCGGCGAACGGCTCGGTGACCACGGGCACCCGGTCGCCGTCGAGCGCACCGGGGAGGTCCGCCAGGGCCGTCACGTCGTCGTCGGTCGTGGCCGGGGTGATGCGGTCGACCATCGACGAGGGGAACGCGACGTTCGCGTCGATCCAGTCCTGCAGCGCAGGGTCGGACACGGCGGACGCCACCGCGTCACGGAGGACGTCGCCGTTGTGGGTCAGGTTGTCGAGGCTGACCAGCGCGATGCGCCCCGCCCCGGCGGCACGCCGGGCGTCGAGCCCCGCGGCCAGCCGGGCGGGGACGTCGGACCCGGACCGGTAGCCCTGCTCGGTGACCGTCAGCGTGACGATCGTCGTCTCCGGGGACGCGACCGCGTGCCTCCAGGCCGCCTCGTCGCTGCCCGGGTGGGCGGCCACGATCGTGTCGACCACCTCGGCCTCGTCGCCCGAGGCGGCGCGGGTGACGAGCGTGTAGCGGCATTCTTGGGCGCCCAGGGCGTCCGCCACCGTGGCAGAACGGCCGGTGAAGGCCGTGATGCCCCATGGCTCCCCCGTCGTGTGGGCGGTGTACCAGGCGAGGTGGGCGCGCGCGAACGCGCCCACCCCCAGGTGGACGATGCCGGGTCGGCGGTCGGTCATGCCGTCACCGGCACGAGGGACCGCAGGTACGCCAGGTTGTCGGCGGTGCGGGCTGCGAGCGGCAGGTCGGTGGAGAAGTCCTCGATCGTGACCCAGCCGTCGTAGCCCACCTGGCGGAGGGCGTCGAGGTACTCGGACACCGAGGCCTGTCCGGTGCGCAGGGGTGCCCACTCGTTCCGCCAGGTGCTGCTGCCGTCGGCCCGGGTCTCGCCGGTGTCGACCCAGCGGGCGTTCTTCACGTGGGCGTGGGCGAGGTACGGGCCGAGGAGCTCGAACGCGGCGAGGTGGTCCTCCTGCCCCTCGATGACGAGGTTGCCGAGGTCGTGGATGACGCCGACGTGCTCCGGGTCGAGGCCGTCGACGAGCCGGAGCGCCGCGGACGCCGAGGGGGTGATCGTCATGTGGTGCAGCTCGACGAGCGCCTTGACGCCGAGTTCGGCCGCGCGCCCGGCGGCCCACTCGAGGTCGGCGCGGGTCCGGTCGAACAGCTGCGGGTACGTCGCACCCGTGCGCTCCTGCTCGCGTCGGTACCACGGCATCGTCACCCGCACCTGGCGGGCGCCGAGCTCCCCCGTCACACGGAGCATCGTCTCGGTGCCCTCGTGGTCGGACACCGGCTGGTAGCCGCCGATGCCCGAGTACCCGAGGCCGGCGGCCTCCGTGATCCGGGCGATCTCCCCCACCCGGTCGGCGATGCCGGAGAACTGCCACGTCGACCGGTTGCCGGCCCAGAAGCCGGAGGAGCCGTCCTCGGTGCGGTCGTCGACGACGCGCCACTCGATGCCGTCCCAGCCCTGCTCGGCGAGGGTCTGCGCGGCTTCGGCCGGGGTCCAGTCGGGGGTGGAGGCGGTGAACACGGAGAACTTCATCGGGTGGCTCCTCCTGCTGCGTGGGCGGTCGTCGGTGTGCCGACGACGGGGACGACGTCGTCGTACGCACCGTCGATGACGTCGTCGATCCGGACGGGCTTGCCGAGCGTCGCGCTGACGTACAGCCCGCGGACGGTGGCGAGCGACACGAGGGCGGCCTCGACCGTGACGCCGGGCTCGCGGCCCTGCCGGATCGCGTCGACGATGTCGGTGTACTGCCGCGCGTGCCCGGCGGCGAAGTGGTCGGGTTCGGCCGGGCCGCCGACGACGTGCTCCGGCGGGACGACGTCGTCCTTCTGGTCGACCGCCCCCGCGACGGCCGTGGCGTTCGCCGTCGTCGAGGCGGACTCGAGCGTGGCGCTGTCCGGCGCGACGTGGAAGTAGGCGAGCCGGTCGTCGTCGACGACCGCCGACCCCTGCGTGCCGTAGACGGCGTACCGAGCGGAGAGCCCCGGGTAGGCGGCGGTCGTGCAGTGGACGACGCCGAGCGCTCCGCCGGCGAACCGGACGGTGGCGACGGCGGTGTCCTCGACCTCGATGCGGTCGTGTGCCAGGAGTGCGGTCTGCGCGGAGATCTCGACCGGTCGTCCGAGCGCCCACACGAGCAGGTCGACCGTGTGCACGCCCTGGTTCATGACGGCGCCGCCGCCGTCGAGGTCCCAGGTGCCGCGCCAGTCGCCGGAGTCGTAGTAGCCCTGCGACCGGTACCAGGCGACGCTCGCGACACCGGAGGTGACGGTGCCGAACCGGCCGTCGTGGGCTGCCCCGGCGACGACGGCGGAGGCCGGGTCGAACCGGTGCTGGCTGATGACGCTCGTGACGAGTCCCCGGTCGCGAGCGGCGGCGGCGAGCGCCGCGATCTGCCGGGCCCTGGGCATCGTGGTGTCGAGCGGCTTCTCGATGACGACGTGCTTGCCGGCGGCCAGGGCGGCCTCGGCGAGCTGCACGTGCATGCCGGACGGCGAGCAGATCGCGACGACGTCGACGTCGGTCTGCGCGATCGCGTCCTCGATGGTGGCGGTCGTGATCGGCCGGGTGACGCCCGTCGCCTCGATCTCGTCGGCGGCGCTCGTGGCGGCGGCGGGGATCGCGTCGACGAGGGCGACGACCTGCAGGTCGGGGTGGTGGACGGCGACCTTCGCGTGGTGGCGTCCGATGATGCCGGCGCCGACGACTGCCAATTTCAGTGGGGTGGTCATCGCAGGGTGACTCCGATCTGGTCGGTGAGGGTGCGGAGGGCACGACCGGCGCGACCGAAGGCCGCGGGGCCGGAGAACCCGCCGAGGGAGGTGACGTCGGCCAGGTGCGGCTCGAGCGAGGCGTAGCCGGAGTACCCGGCGTCGCGCAGCGCAGTGAGGGTCTGCAGCAGTTCGCCGTCGCCCTCGCCCGCGGGGACCACCGACGAGTCGGCGGCCAGGGCGTCCTTGACCTGCAGGTAGTCGACGTAGGGGGCGAGCTGCGCCCACCCGTCGGTGAACGGCCGGACGCCGCACTGCACGTAGTTCGCGTTGTCCCAGGCCAGGCGGAGCGCGGACGAACCGACGCTCTCGACGATGTCGAGCACGCGCGCCGGGACGTCGCCGTAGATGTCCTTCTCGTTCTCGTGCAGCAGGGTCACGCCCTCGCGTTCGGCGAGGTCGGCCAGGGCACGCATCCGGACGAGCACGTCGTCGCGGACGGCCTCGGGCTGCCGGCCCTCGAAGTAGAACGAGAAGATCCGGATGTTCGAGGTGCCGAGGGCGTGCGCGGCGGCGATCGCGCGGCGGAGTCGTCCGACCTCGTGCTCGATGGGCTCGTCGACGGAGACCTTGCCGATCGGCGACGCGATGGCGGACACGGTCTGGCCGCGCTCGTCGAGCAGGCGGTGCAGCCCGGCGAGTTGCTCGTCGTCGAGGTCGACGACGTTCACACCCCAGGCGCTGCGGACCTCGATGGCGCTCGCGCCGAGCGCCTGCAGGACCGCGACCTGGACGACCGGGTCGGCGTCGATCTCGTCCCCGAAACCGGAGAGTTCCCAACTGGGCTGGGTCATGGCATTCCCTTCGTGCGGTCGGACCGGAGGCGCGTGGCGGGGTCGCACCGCGCCTCCCGTCCGGTCGGTGGTTGCGTTCGCTACTTGACGGAGCCGGCGGTGAGACCGCCGACCAGGTAGCGCTGGAAGATGAGGTACAGGGCGACGACCGGCACGGCGCAGACGATCGAGGCGGCCATCATCTGGCCGTAGATCGGGACGGCGCCGCCCTCTTGCGCGGTACCGAGCACCTGCAGGACCACGGCGACGGTCCGTGTGTTCGGGGTCGTCATGATCGTGGAGAACAGGACGTCGTTCCAGCCGAGCAGGAAGGCGAAGATCGCGGAGACGACGATGCCGGGCCAGGAGAGCGGCAGGACGATCTTCGTCAGGATCTTCGTGCTCGAGGCGCCGTCGATGCGCGCCGCTTCCTCGAGTTCCTTCGGCAGGCCGCGCAGGTAGGTGACCATCACCCACGTCGAGAACGGCAGGGCGAACGTCAGGTAGGTGACGAACAGGCCCCAGCGGGTGCCGATGATCTGCACACCCGTCGCGCTCGCGATGTTCGAGAAGACGACGAACACCGGCAGCAGCAGGAGCGTGCCCGGGATCGACTGCAGCGCGAGCAGCCCGCGCAGGATCGTGAGCCGGCCGAGGAACCGGAACCGGACCAGCACGTAGGCGGTGGACACGGCGAGTGCGGCGCTCGCGACGGCCACCGCGCCGGCGGTGAGCATCGAGTTCACCAGGCCCTGCCCGAGGGCGACCGTCGACCAGATGTCGACGTAGTTCGACAGCGTGAACGCGGACGGGAAGTACTCGCCACGGGCGACGGCGACATCCGAGTTCACCGAGCCGAACACGATGTACAGGACGGGGACGGCGATGAACGTGACGAGGACGGCGATCACCGTGACGAGCAGCCACCGGGGCAGCAGGCGGGTGACGTCGGTGTCGTAGGGGCGCTTGCCGCGGCGCCCGGGTGCCGTGATGCTCTCGGTGAGCGTGGACGTGGATCGGGTGGTCGTCGTGAACGCGCTCATGCTCGTGCTCCGTCGAGGTCTGCGGCCGCGGCCGGGGTGGCTGCCGCGAGCGTGGCGCGGTCGGCGCGCCGTTGCTTCCGGCCGGGTCCGGCGTCGTCACCCGTGTCGAGCTGCACGGCTCGCAGGTAGACGAACAACGGGATGGCGACGATCACGAGCGAGCAGATCGCCATGGCCGCGGACAGCCCGAAGCGGAACGACTGGAAGCTCGCGATGTACGTCAGGACGGGCATCACCTCGACGCTCGACGGCAGCGGGTTGCCGAAGAGCACGAACGGCAGGGTGAAGTTGTTGATGTTGTGCAGGATCGAGATGATCACCGCCAGGCTGAGCGGGCCGCGCAGGTACGGGAAGACGATGTACCGCAGCTTCGCCCACCAGGTGACACCGTCGAGTGCGGCGGCCTCGTGCACCTCGTTGTCGACGGCCTGCAGCCCGGCGAGCGACAGCAGGTAGACGAACGGCCAGCTCGTCCACACCATCACGCCGGCGAGCGCCCAGTACGACGCGGGCCCGTTCAGCCAGAGGACGTCGGTGTGCAGCGTCGCGTTCACCACGCCCTGCGGTTGCAGCATCGTGCGGAAGAAGGTGCCGACGACGAACGCGGGGAGCACGTACGGGATGAGGTAGACCGAGCGGACCAGCCCGCGACCGGGGAACCGGTTCTGGGTGGAGATCGCTGCGGCGACGCCGATCGGCACGGTGACGACGGTGACGAGCACCGACAGGGACACCGAGACCCAGATCGAGTGGAGCAGCGGTGAGTCGGTGAAGGCCTCGGCGAAGTTGGCGAAGCCGACGAACGGGGCGCTGAACCACTGCCGCAGCGTGTACTGGTCGAGGTCGAGCATCGCGATGAACAGGCCCACCAGGAGCGGCACCACGATCACGGCGAGCATGAGGACGCCGCCGGGCAGGAGCATCCAGAGCGGACGCTCCTTCTTGTACAGCGGCGTCGTGCCGTGCGGCCGCACCTGCGGGGCCGGGGTGCGGTCGGTGCGCGGCCGGGTCTGCGTGCTGGTCATCACAGACCTCCGTTCTTCTGACGGTCGAGGGTGGACTGGGCGTCGCGCTGCGCCGCGGCGAGTCGTGCACGGAGCTGGTCGTCGGTGACCTCGCCGCGCTTCAGCGAGGGGATCGACTGCACGACGACGTCGACGAGCGAGAGCTGGATGTCCGACCAGGCGCCCGTGAAGGCGGTCGGCTTCGACAGTTCGCCTGCGCGGACGATGGGTGCCAGGTCGGGGTTCGCCGTCGCGACGCGGTCGGCGGCCTCGGCGTTCGTCGGCAGTTGGCCGAACAGCTCGAAGTAGCGTTCCTGGGCGGCCGGGGCGGAGACCTGCCGCACGAAGGCGAAGGACAGGTCCTGCTTCGTGCCGTAGTCGGCGACGACGAGGTTGTCACCCGACAGGATGCTCGCGGCCTCGATGCCGTCGGCCGGACGCTCCGTCGCCCCCGGGGGCACCGTGGGCAGCAGCGCGTAGGAGTACTTCCCGTCCACCTTCGAGCCCTGCAGCGAGTTGAGCGAGGTCGTGGTGGTCATCGGGAAGAAGGCCGCCTTGCCGTCGGCGAACTGCGCGAGGGCCTGCGGGTTGTTCCAACCGATCGCGGCCGGGTCGACGACGCCGTCCTTCGTCACCCAGTCGAAGTAGGTGCGGTACGCCTGCTCGACGGCGGTCGTGTCGATCTCGGCCGTCGTCCCGTCGACCAGCGTGTTGCCGGCGTTCTGCGCCATGCCCCAGACGAACTTCCAGGGGTCGAAGCCGTCGGCGTAGGCGATCGCCATGCCGTACGTCCCGTCGCCCGTGGTGGCCTTCGCATCTGCGGTCAGCTGGTCCCAGGTGGTCGGCGGCTCGGTGATGCCAGCGCGCTCGAGGAGCTCGTCGTTGACGGCCATCACGAACGGCCGGCTGGCGAACGGGATGCCGATCTGCTTGCTCGCGCTCGGCCCGGAGATGCCGAGGGAGGCCGGGGAGAACTGGTCCTTCCCGCCGACGGCGTCCCACTCGTCGGCGCCCATCTCGACGAAGGCGCCGGTGGCGTACGCGGTCGGGGTGAAGGTCGTGCCGATGGCGTACACGTCGGGGCCCTGCCCGGAGATGACGCTCGTCTGGATGGCGGTCAGTTCCTCCTGCGGGGTGGAGTAGGTCTCCCACTGGATGTCGGCGCCGGTCGTCCGCTTGAACGCGGCAGCGGTCTCCTGCTGCCACTGCTTGCGTTCCTTCGGGTACGTCGTGTCGGCGCCCATCATCACGCGGAGGGTGTCCGGGTCGTCGCCGCTGCCGTCCACCACGGCGCAGCCCTGCAGGGAGAGCGCGGCGAGGGCGATCACCGCGACGGCACCGACCAGGGTGCGGGGCTTCAGTCTTCGCGTCTTCACGGGGGTTTCCTCCTCGAGACCTCCTCCGGGCGGCACTGCCCGGTGACACCACTGTCCCGGTGGTGGCAACAGGCGGCAACCGGTTGCCACTTGTTGCCAGAGCCGCCTACGTTCGCCTCGTGAGCGAACTCGACACCGACGTCGGCAGCACGGTCCGACGCGTCACCATCCGCGACATCGCCGTCGCGACCGGGGTGGCGCCGTCCACCGTGTCCCGCGCGCTCTCCCTGCCCGACCGCGTCAGCCCGACCACGCAGCAGCGCATCCAACGGGCAGCCCGCGAACTCGGCTACGTCGCGAACTCCCAGGCGCGCGCACTGACCTCCGGACGCACCCGGGCGGTCGCCGTGCTCGTGTCCGACATCACGAACCCGTTCTACTTCGACGTCATCCGCGGCACGCAGCACCAGCTCGCCGCCGCCGGGTGGACGCAGCTGCTCGTCGACACCGAGGAGTCCGCCGAGGCCGAGACGGCCGCGCTCAGCGCGATCGGCGCGAAGGCCGACGGCGTGGTGCTCACCGCCTCACGCCTGTCCGACGCGCAGATCGCCCGGGTCGCCGCACGCCTGCCGCTCGTCGTCGTGAACCGCCGACCCGAGGGGGTGCCCTCCGTGCTCATCGACACCCCCGGCGGCGTCGAACAGGCGGTGCAGCACCTCGTCTCGCTGGGGCACCGCGACGTCCTGTACGTCGCCGGGCCGGACAGCTCGTGGTCGAACGAACGCCGGTGGCGGGCACTCGTGCGGGTCGCGAAGCGCCTCGGCGCCCGCGTCGCACGGGTCGGACCCCACGCACCGTTCGTGGACTCCGGAGCGGCAGCCGCCGACGCCGCCGTGCACGCCGGAGCCACCGCCTGCATCGCCTTCAACGACCTCATCGCCATCGGCATGCTCGCCCGCCTGCGCGAGCGCGGCGTCCGGGTGCCCGAGGACATGAGCATCGTCGGCTGCGACGACATCTTCGGCGCCGACTTCTGCAACCCGCCGCTCACCACGATGACCTCGCCGATCGAGCGGGCCGGACGGGTTGCGATCCGGATGCTCCTCGGCCGACTCGGCGCGGACCCGGCCGACGACCCGTCCGGGGAGCACGCGTCCGGTGCCGTCGCCCTGCCCACCCACCTGACCGTGCGGGAGTCGACCGGCCCCGCCCCGGCCTGACGCACTGCTCGCTCGTCCCCGCGCTTTCCGTCCTTCCCCGCTCGTCCCGCTCGTCCCGCTCGTCCCCGCTCGTC
>NZ_MJGO01000001.1:0-78603 GCF_001864895.1 Curtobacterium sp. MCBA15_009 | reverse complement strand
CTCGTCCCCGCTCGTCCCCGAAGGAGTCGACGATGACCCAGACCACCGCCACCCGTCTCGCGCCGCACGCCGACCGGCTGTTCCCCGCCGACCCGGCGGCCCGCCGGGTCGCCCGCACGGTGTACGACGCCGTCAAGGACGCCCCGATCATCTCGCCGCACGGGCACGTCGACGCGGCGACCATCGCCGCCGACCAGCCGTTCCCGGACCCGGCGGCACTGCTCGTCACGCCCGACCACTACGTGCTCCGGCTGCTGCACGCCAACGGCGTCCCGCTCGAGGCGCTCGGTCGCGACCCGCACCACCAGCCCGACGGCCGCTCGGTGTGGCGGCACCTGGCCGAGCACTGGGACGACTTCCTCGGCACCCCGGTGCGGTACTGGTTCGAGACGGAACTGCACGACGTCTTCGGCATGACGGAGCAGCCGTCGCGGCAGAACGCGGACGCCCAGTACGACCACCTCGCCGACCTGCTCACCACACCGGCCTTCCGCCCGCGCGCACTGTTCGACGCCTTCGGGATCGAGGTCCTCGCCACCACCGACGGCCCCGCCGACGACCTCGCCGCGCACGCGCAGCTCGCCGCCGACCCGAGCTTCACCGGCCGGGTGGTCCCCACCTTCCGCGCGGACGCCGTCTTCGACCCGTCGCGGTCGGACTGGAGGCACGTGGTCGCGGCCGTCGGACAGGCCGCCGGCATCGACACGGGCACCCACACAGGGCTGTTGGCAGCACTGCGCGCGCGTCGCCGCTCCTTCATCGAGCACGGCGCGACCGCCACGGACACCGGCGTGCTCGACGCCGGGTCCACGCCGCTGTCCGCCACCGAGCGCGAACGCATCCACGCCGCCGCGCTCCGCGGTGACGTCTCGACCGCGGAGGCCACCGCCTACCGCCACGACATGCTCTACCGCTGGGCCGAGATGAGCGTCGAGGACGGCCTCGTCATGCAGCTGCACCCCGGCATCATCCGGAACCACCACACGCCGACGCTCGAGCGCTTCGGGCCGGACACCGGGCACGACCTGCCCGCCGTCGGCGCGTTCACCACCCCGCTGCGCCCGCTGCTCGAGGCCTTCGGCACCGCACCCGGGTTCCACCTCGTGCTGTTCACCGTCGACGAGACGGTGTTCTCGCGTGAGATCGGGCCGCTCGCGGGCTTCTACCCCGCCGTCTACGCCGGTGCGCCCTGGTGGTTCATCGACACCCCGGCGGCGATCGGGCGCTACCGGTCGGCCGTCACCGACTCGGCGTCGTTCACCAAGACCTCGGGCTTCATCGACGACACCCGCGCCTACTGCTCGATCCCTGCGCGGCACGACATGGCCCGGCGCGCGGACGCGGCGTACCTGGCATCCCTCGTGGTCGCGCACGAGGTCAGCGAGGAGGACGCCGTCCGCACCGCGCAGCGCATCGTCTCGGACATCCCCCGCGCGACGTTCAAGCTGTAGCCCGCCGGACGACGGTGCGCCGGAACGCCGGTACGGTCGGACGATGGGCACCGACGTCACCGCCGCGTACGCCGCGCGGGCCAGCGAGTACGCGGAACACCTCGGGTCGATGGACCGTGTGCACGCCGACGACCGGCAGCACGTCACGGCGTGGGCCGCCGGCGCCGGCGAGCGGATCCTCGACGCCGGGTGCGGCCCCGGCCACTGGAGCGCGCACCTGGCGAACCGCGGCCACGCGGTGCTCGGCATCGACGCCGTGCCCTGGTTCGTCGACCACGCACAGCGCGTCCACGGCGGTGCCGGCGCGCACGGCGGCAGCGCCGCGTTCCGGGTCGGCTCCGTCGACGCACTCGACCTGCAGGACCGTACCGTGGACGGGGTCCTCGCCTGGTACTCGCTGATCCACCACGCCCCCGACCACCTCGCCGTCCCGCTCGCCGAGATCCGTCGGGTGCTCCGCCCCGGCGGGAGCCTGCTCGTCGGGTTCTTCGAGGGCCCGACGGTCGAGCCCTTCGACCACGCGGTGGTCGGCGCGCACCGGTGGTCGGTGCCGGCGATGGTGGACGTGCTCGTCGACCAGGGGTTCGACGTGCACGACACCCGCACCCGGACGGACGACGGTCAGCGCCCGCACGCCGCCGTCACGGCTGCCACCCGCGGGTGACGAGGCCGGTCTCGTAGGCGAAGACCACCAGCTGGGCCCGGTCCCGCGCGCCGAGCTTGATCATCGCGCGGGACACGTGCGTCTTCGTGGTGAGCGGGCTGATGAACAGGCGCGCGGCGATCTCGGCGTTCGTCATGCCGACCCCGACGAGCTGCATGACCTCGCGCTCGCGGTCGGTGAGCACCCCGAGCTCCGGCGCGAGCGACGCCGGCTTGGCGTGCGTCGCGTACGCCTCGACGAGGGAGCGGGTGGCGCGCGGTGAGAGCAGGGAATCGCCGGCGACGACGGTGCGGACGGCACGCAGGAGCTCCGCGGGCTCGGTGTCCTTGACGAGGAACCCCGCGGCACCGGCCCGGATCGCCTCGAAGACGTAGTCGTCCTGCTCGAAGGTCGTCAGGATCACGACGTGCAGCGCGTCGAGCTCGGGGTCCTCGCCGATCAGCCGGGTCGCGGTCAGGCCGTCGGTGCCCGGCATCCGGACGTCCATGAGGACGACGTCGGGGCGGAGGCTCCGGGCGAGCGCCACCGCAGCGTCACCGTCACCCGCCTCGCCGACCACTGCCATCCCCGGCTCGGCGTCGACGAGCGCGCGGAGCCCCGCCCGGACGAGCACCTGGTCGTCGACGAGCAGGACACGGATGTCGGTCATCTGGGGTCCTCCGTCAGCACGTCGGGCGTGCGGCCCGTGTCGGCCCCGCGGTCCGGGTCGGGCCCGCCGTCCGGGTCGGGCCCGCGGTCCGGGTAGGGTCCGCGGTCGGTGTCAGGCGAGCCGTCGGTCTGCGCCGGCAGCCGAGCGGCGACCCGCCAGCCGCCCTCCCGCGTCGGGCCGGCACGCAGTTCGCCGCCGACGGCCGAGGCCCGCTCGCGCATGCCGATGATGCCGTTGCCGGTGGACCCGATGCCCCTGGACCCCGTGGGGACCGACCCCGCGCCGACCGACCCCGTGGCACCGGCCGCGTCCGGCGGAGCGGTCGCGTCGCCGGCACGGGGACGGTCCTCGACCACCAGGTCGACGACGTCCGGCCCGACGACGACCGCCACCCGGACGGCGTGCCCGGGTGCGTGCTTCATGACGTTCGTGACGGACTCCTGCACGATGCGGAACGCACTGCGGCCACTGGTGCCCCGGACCGTCGTCGGGTCGCCGTCGACGTGCAGGACGATCTCGATCCCCGCCGCCCGCGCCCGGGACACCAGGTCGGGCAGACGGTCGAGACCCGGCACCGGATCACGGTCAGGGTCGTCGGGGTCGCCGTCGACCGACCGGAGCACCCCGAGGACCGTGCGCAGCTCGACCAGCGCCTGTCGGCTCGAGTCACGGATGTCGGTCAGGGCGTCACGCGTGGCCGTCGGGAGCTCGGTGCCGAGGTGCAGAGCCACCCCGGCCCGCAGGTTGATGAGGGACATGCTGTGGGCCACGGAGTCGTGCAGCTCGCGGGCGATGCGCACCCGTTCCTCGCCCGCACGGCGGCGTTCGGCGTCGGCTCGGGCGCGGCGTCGGTCGGCGACCCGTTCGGCGCGCACGCGGACGAGTTCGGACACCGCGATCGTCACCGTCAACCACGAGAGGGCGAGCAGGACCGTGCCGAGGTCGAGCACGGGGGAACGACCGAGCACGACGTCGGCGGTGGGCAGCGTCACGAGGGCGACCCCGGCGACGACCCAGACGGTGCGGCGGTGACCGCGCAACCACGCGTTCGCGATCGCCATCGTCAGCGCGGCGACGAACGGACCACGCGGCGAGACCACGACGGCGTACCCGACGGTCGTGACGAGGACCACGAGCAGGACCGCCCGCGGCCACCGCCAGCGCCCCGGCAGCACGACGACACCGCCGACGAGCAGGGCGAGGGCGAGGGGGCCGAGCACCACCGGGTCGACCGGCACCAGGTCGGTGTGCCGGGTCCAGGGCGGACCGCCCCGACCGCCGAACGGGATGCGGGACGCCACGAGGGTGCCGAGGACCTGCACGACGGCGACCGGCAGCACGCGCCCGGTGCGGGCGAAGCGCGGTCGACCCGTCGGCCGGGCCGGTGCCCGGTCGAGGTGGTCGGTGCGCTGTCCGGTGGTCATGCTCCGAGCCTAGGGTCGACCGCCGGCGCGGTCGTCCGGCCCGATGAGCACCTGTGGACTACTCCGTCGGGAGTACACCGGTGCAGGAAGAGTCCCCCGTGCACGACCGCGGGAGGACACCGGACTGCGGCTCAGGGGCGGACGCGGGACGGGCCTCCCGACCGGCAGGCTCGTCGTGTCGCGACCGCGGCACCGGAACCGACCACGGAGGTCACCATGTTCAGCACCATCACGGCAACCGCACTCACCTCGGCAGCGGCGCACGGCCCGCACTGGCAGGGCGGCGGGTTCCCCTTCTTCCTGTTCCCGGGGTTCGTCGTCCTGACGTTCCTCGTCGTGTTCCTCGTGTTCGGGGTGCTCCGTCGAGGCAGCTGGCGCGCACGGTCCGACGCACGCGGTGTGCTCGCCGACCGGTTCGCCCGCGGCGACATCGACGCCGAGGAGTACCGCTCCCGACTGTCCGAGCTCAGCCGGAAGTGACCGCGAGCGCGGCGGTGATCGCCCGGACCGTGTCGTCGACCGACCCGTCGATCGGCACGGCGACGGCGTGCTCGTCAGCCTCGGGCCGTTCGAGCGTCGCGAACTGCGAGTCGAGCAGCGACGCCGGCATGTACTCGTGGTGCCGGTGCGCCTGCCGGTCCGCGACGAGGTCGCGCGACCCGTCGAGGAACGCGATGACCAGGCCGGGCGCCGAGCGCCGCAGACGGTCCCGGTAGACGCGCTTCAGTGCCGAGTTCGCCATCACGCAGCGCGAGCCGTCGGCCTCGACGGCCGCGATGCGTTCGGCGCAGGCGTCCAGCCAGGGCCAGCGGTCCTCGTCGGTGAGCGGGATGCCCTGCCGCATCTTCTCCTTGTTCGCGGCCGGGTGCAGGTCGTCGGCGTCCACGAAGACGCTCGGCTCGCCGCGCTCCGCGAGGGCGTCGGCGACGGCCTGCCCGATGGTCGACTTGCCGGAACCGGAGACACCCATCACGAGGACCGGCGGGAGGACAGCGCGCTCGTTCATCCCTCCACAGTATTGACCGGCCGTCCGGTCGTCCCCAGTTGCCGTCGCTCCTGTGCGGACCCAGGACCGGGATCGTAGGTTGGGGCCGAGACGTCAGGACGAAGGAGACGACGTGGCAGACAACGACGCAACCGAGCAGGACCCGAAGGCCAACATCGGGGTGATCGGTCTCGCGGTGATGGGTTCGAACCTCGCGCGGAACCTCGCCTCGCGCGAGGGCAACACGGTCGCGGTCTACAACCGCACGTACGCCCGCACCGAGGAACTCATGCAGGAGCACGGCGACGCCGGCTTCATCGCGTCCGAGGACATCGACGGCTTCGTCGCGTCCCTGACGAAGCCCCGAACCGCGATCATCATGGTGCAGGCCGGCAAGGGCACCGACGCCGTCATCGAGCAGCTCGCCGAGCGCTTCGAGGAGGGCGACATCATCGTGGACGGCGGCAACGCCAACTTCCACGACACCATCCGCCGCGAGCGCGACCTGCGCGAGAAGGGCCTCAACTTCGTCGGCACCGGCATCTCCGGCGGCGAAGAAGGGGCGCTCAAGGGCCCGTCGATCATGCCCGGTGGGTCCGACGAGGCCTGGGAGACGCTCGGCCCGATCCTGAAGTCGATCGCCGCCGTGGCCGAGGGCGAACCCTGCGTGACGCACGTCGGCACCGACGGCGCCGGCCACTTCGTCAAGATGGTGCACAACGGCATCGAGTACGCCGACATGCAGCTCATCGCGGAGTCCTACGACCTGCTCCGCCGCGTCGGAGGCCACTCCGTCGAGGACCTCGTGCAGGTCTTCCAGCAGTGGAACGAGGGCGACCTCGAGTCGTACCTGATCGAGATCACCGGTGAGGTGCTCAAGCAGCACGACCCGGAGACCGGCACGGCCCTGGTCGACGTCATCCGCGACGAGGCCGGGTCGAAGGGCACCGGCGTGTGGACCGTGCAGAACGCGGTCGGGCTCGGCGTCCCCGTCTCCGGCATCGGCGAGGCCGTCTTCGCACGAGCCGTGTCGTCGAAGCCCACGCAGCGTTCGGCCGTGCAGCGCGCGTTCCCCGACCGCCCCGAGATCGCAGTCGTCCCCGACGGGTTCGAGGACGACGTCCGCGCCGCCCTGTACGCGTCGAAGGTCGTCGCGTACGCGCAGGGGTTCGACCTCATCATCGCCGGTGCGAAGGAGTACGACTGGGACATCGACCTCGGTGACATGGCGAAGATCTGGCGTGGCGGCTGCATCATCCGCGCGCAGTTCCTCAACCGCATCGTCGAGGCCTACGACAAGAACCCGGAGCTCGAGAGCCTGCTCGTCGACCCGTACTTCGCCGACGCCGTGAAGGAGGGCGAGGCCGCGTGGCGTCGCATCGTCGGCATCGCGGCCGCATCGGGCATCCCGGCGCCCGGGTTCTCGTCGGCGCTGGCGTACTTCGACTCGCTCGCGTCCGAGCGGCTGCCCGCCGCGCTGATCCAGGGACTCCGCGACTTCTTCGGCGCGCACACCTACCAGCGCGTCGACAAGGACGGCACGTTCCACACGCTCTGGTCCGACGACGACCGGCGCGAGGTCGAGCAGGAGCCGTCGACGCACTGAGCGGGCTGTACACGGGGCGGGCGCTCGGCGAGGGCGACTCGTGAGCAGGAGGCGTCGGGTCGCCTGACCCGGCGTCTCCTGCTCGTCCGGCCGGGCCGGGTCGTCCGGCCGGGCCGGATCATCTGGCAGGGCCGGGTCGCCTGGCAGGGCCGCGTCGTCTGGTCGTCCGGCCGGTCAGGTCGGGAACGTGTGGGGTGGGCGAGGCTCAGGCGACGATGCGCTCGCGCGCCAAGTCCGCGACGAGCCGGTCCAGACGGGGCCCGCGGCCGAGGAACCGGCGGGACCCCGGAGCCGATCGGACCAGGAACGTCGCCACCGCCGGGGCGTCGTCCGGCCGGACGTAGTGGATCGCGACCGCGCAGGCGCCGCGACCCCGGGTTCCGTGCACGTCCTCGAGCGCGATGTGCACCACGCGGCTCCACCGCACCACCAGCAGTCGGGTCGCCCGGCGTCCCTCGAGTTCCCACATCGACGCCTCGGTCGCACCGAAGGCCCAGGTCACGTGCTCGCTCAGGGTGACCTCGGGGCGCACCTCGGCGACGGCATCGCGGAGTTCCGCCGTCGGCGCCGCCGGGACGAGCCACACCGTCGGGTCGATGCGGCGCACGGCGAGCGCGAGCGAGTCGTCCGCCTGCCGCCGTCGCAGGGCCGCAGCCCGGATCACCGCGACCACGATGACCGTGACGCCGAGCGCGATCGCCGCGAGCTCGACGAAACCGAACCACGACAGGTCGGCGTGGGGCGCGGTCGAGATGACGACGACCCGCGTGACGAGCAGTGCCGCCCACACCCCGACGATCGTCCACCGCAGGGTCATCAGCCGACGCGCGGCCGACATCGGCGTGCGGTCACGGCGGCGGGCAGGACCGAAGCGCGGGACACGTTCGGGAGACCTCGGCACAGGTCGATCCTCGCACGACCCGACTCGGGGCCGCTGGCCGGGGCCGGTGAACGACCGGGGAACCGGACGCACAGCGCACCAGCGGCCTGGCGACCTACGCTCCTCCGGTGAGCTCGCAACCGACGACCGCCAGCACGACGCGTCACCCCACCCTGTCCGCAGCCGGGGTCGGGCTCGTGTCCGCCGCGGCCTTCCTGGGCATCGCCGAGTTCGGCGCGCTGCTCCTCGGTGGTGCGGGCAGCCCGCTCGTCGCGGTCGGTTCAGCCGTGATCGACCTGGCACCGGCCGGGGCGAAGGACCTGATGGTCGCGCTGTTCGGCACCGGCGACAAGGTCGCGCTGTTCGCCCTGATGACCGTGATCGTCGCCGCGGTGAGCGCCGGCGCCGGAGTCCTCGAGCGCGCCCGACCGCCGTTCGGCGCGCTCGTGTTCGCAGCCGGCGGGGTCCTGGCGCTCCTCGCGGTGACCACGCGCTCCGGCAGCGGCACCCTCGACGGCGCCCCGACGGTCGTCGGCGTGGCCGCGGCGATCATCGTGCTCCGGCTGCTGCTCCAGCGCCTCCGTCGGTGGGAGGCCGCTGCACAGGTCCCCTCCGCGGCACCGCGACCGGCGTCGACCGAGCGACGCGCGTTCCTGGTCTGGGGCGTCGCGACCGCAGCGGTCGCGGTGGTGGTGGGCGGTGCCTCCCGGCTGGGGTCCTCAGCCATGCAGGCGGCCGCCGCTGCCCGACGGGCCATCCGGCTGCCCGCCGCGGCCACCGCCGCACCGGCTGTACCGGCGGGCGCCTCCCTCGACGTCGACGGCATCTCGCCGTACATCACGCCGAACGCGGACTTCTACCGCATCGACACCGCGCTGCGGGTGCCGAACGTCGACCCCGCCGACTGGTCGCTGCGCATCCACGGCGCGGTGGAACGCGAGGTCACGCTCACCTGGGACGAGCTGCTCGCACTCCCGCTCGAGGAGCACGTGGCCACGCTGAGCTGCGTGTCGAACGAGGTCGGCGGCGACCTCATCGGCACCGCACGGTGGCTCGGTTACCCGATCCGGGAGCTGCTGGCCCGGGCCCGCCCGACGGGCGACGCCGACATGGTGCTCTCCCGCAGCATCGACGGCTTCTCGGCCGGCACCCCGCTCGACGTGCTGCAGGACGACGGCACCGCGGCGCTGCTCGCCGTCGGCATGAACGGCGAACCGCTGCCGACCGAACACGGGTTCCCGGTGCGGATGGTCGTCCCCGGGCTCTACGGCTACGTGTCGGCGACGAAGTGGGTGACCGAGCTCGAGGTCACCCGCTTCGCCGACGCCCAGGGGTACTGGACGCCGCGCGGCTGGTCCGAGCGCGGGCCGGTCAAGCTCGAGAGCCGGATCGACACCCCGCGCGCCGGCTCGACGGTCACGGCAGGCAAGGCCGTCGCCATCGCGGGTGTGGCGTGGCAGCCGCACACCGGCGTGAAGGGCGTGCAGGTGCGGGTCGACGGCGGCGACTGGCAGCAGGCGACGCTCGCCGACTCGGCCTCGGCAGACACCTGGCGGCAGTGGGTGCTGCGCTGGACGCCCGACTCCGGGTCGCACCGCATCGAGGTGCGGGCGACGAGCGCCGACGGCGAGGTGCAGACGAGCGTGGAGCGGCCGCCCGCGCCGAACGGCGCGACGGGGTGGCACACGGTGGAGGTCTCGGCGCGGTAGGGGCGCGCGGGGGCGACGGCGCGGGCGCGGCCCGTGGTGCGTGCGGTGCGGTCGAGGTCGCGGGATGTGCGCTTCCGAGCGCGTCGGAGCGGCCGTTCGTGCGACCTCGACGGACGCGAGCGGCGGGTCGGCGACCTCGGTGCGCGTCGCCGCGACCGACCGATGAGCAACCGGGCTCCGCCAGCCGTCAGGCTCCGCCGGGCGTCGGGCTCCGTCAGGACGTCAGGCGGGCAGGGTCGCGACGACGCAGGTGCCGTCGACCTCGTCGTCGTGCTCGATCGTGGCGGCGAACCCGGCGTCGGCGAACACCGCCGCGGACGCCGACGACTGCGCCTCCGAGACCTCGATGACGACCGTGCCCCCGGGGCGGAGCCACTCCCCCGCGCCCGCGGCGATGCGGCGGTGCAGGTCGAGCCCGTCCTCGCCGCCGTCCAGCGCGACGCGGTGCTCGTGGTCGCGCGCCTCGACGGGCATCGTGGCGATCGACGCCGAGGGCACGTAGGGTGCGTTGACCGCGATCACGTCGACCGCGCCGCGGAACCGGTCGGGCAGCGGAGCGAACAGGTCGCCCCGGACGACGATGCCCCGGTCGCCGACGTTCTCGGCCGCCACGTCGACGGCGTCCGGGTCGATGTCCGTCGCGACGAGGTCGAGCGCTCCGACCCGGCCGAACAGCGCCACGGCGATCGCACCCGCGCCGCAGCACAGGTCGACCACGCGGTCGTAGCGCTGCAGACGACGAGCGGCTTGCTCGACCACGACGGCCGTGCGCGCCCGCGGGACGAACACACCGGGCGTCACGCGGATGCGGTGGCCGTCGAAGGCGGCCCATCCGAGCACGTACTCGAGCGGCTCACCGGCGAGCCGGCGTTGCACGAGGGCACGGAGTCGCGTCGGCTCGCCGTCGCCGGCCTCGAGCAGCAGGTCGGCCTCGTCCTCGGCGAAGACGCTCCCCGCAGCCCGGAGCCGGGTCGCGAGGGCGTCGCGCGCCGGTGAGGTCAAGCGGCGCCGTCGAACATCGACGTGACCGAACCGTCGTCGAAGACCTCGTGGATGGCCCGGGCGATGAGCGGGGCGATCGGCAGGACCTCGAGGCGGTCCCAGCGCTTCTCCTCCGGCAGGGGCAGGGTGTCGGTCACGACCACCCGGTCGATGAACTCGCTCTGCAGCAGCTCGGTGGCCGGGTCGGAGAAGACCGCGTGGGTCGCCGCGACGACGACGCCCGTGGCACCGGCGGCCTTGAGGGCCTCGGCGGCCTTGGCGATCGTGCGACCGGTGTCGATGAGGTCGTCGACGAGCAGGCAGACGCGCCCGCTGACGTCACCGACGATCTCGTGCACCGACACCTGGTTCGGCACGAGCGGGTCGCGACGCTTGTGGATGATGGCGAGCGGTGCGCCGAGCTTCTCCGACCAGATGTCGGCGACGCGGACACGACCCATGTCCGGCGAGACGACGGTCAGGGTCTCCGGGTCGAGCGTCTCGCGGAAGCGCTCGAGCAGCACCGGCATGGCGAAGAGATGGTCGACCGGGCCGTCGAAGAAGCCCTGGATCTGTGCGGCGTGCAGGTCGACGCTCATGATCCGGTGGGCACCGGCCGCCTTGAACAGGTCGGCGACGAGTCGGGCCGAGATCGGCTCGCGGCCGCGGCCCTTCTTGTCCTGTCGGGCGTACGGGTAGAACGGCGCGACGACCGTGATGCGCTTCGCCGAGGCACGCTTCAGGGCGTCGACCATGATGAGCTGCTCCATGAGCCACTCGTTGATGGGCGCCGTGTGCGACTGGATGACGAAGGCGTCACAGCCGCGCACCGACTCGTCGAAGCGCGCGTACAGCTCGCCGTTCGCGAAGGTGCGGGCGTCCGTCGGGACGAGCTCGACGCCGAGCTCGTCCGCGATCTCGGCAGAGAGCGCCGGGTGTGCTCGCCCTGAGACGAGGACGAGTCGTTTCTGGCCGGTTGTCTTGATTCCGGACAAGTGCGGTGCTCACTCCCTGACCCGCGTGGGGTCGATGTCGACGACCGGTGGTCGCCAGGATCTATTCGCCGTTCGCGAGCCGAGCTGCCTCGGCCGCCGGTGTGCAGGGCCGGTGTTCCGCGACCCATCCGTCGGTGTTGCGCTGCGGGGCGTAGCTGATCGCGAGCGATCCGGCCGGGACGTCCTTGCGAACGGTCGTTCCGGCACCCGTGTACGCGCCGTCACCAATCCTAACCGGGGCGACGAACACGTTGTGCGAGCCGGTGCGGACGTTCGAGCCCACCTCGGTGCGGTGCTTGTGCACGCCGTCGTAGTTCGCGGTGATCGTGTTCGCGCCGATGTTCGAGTCCTCGCCCACCTCGGCGTCGCCGATGTAGGACAGGTGCGGGACCTTGCTGCCCCGGCCGATCGTCGCGTTCTTCGTCTCGACGAACGTGCCGATCTTGCCGTCGTCGCCGAGGATCGTGCCCGGGCGCAGGTAGGCGAACGGGCCGACCGAGGCGCCGTCCCCGATCACCGCGAGGGTGGCGTCGACGCGGTTCACGGTGGCGCGGGCGCCGACCTCGGTGTCGCGGAGCGTGGTGTCGGGTCCGACGACGGCACCGGCGGCGATCGCGGTGGCACCGATGAGCTGGGTACCCGGCAGGACCTCGGCGTCGGGCTCGATGGTGACGTCGAGGTCGATCCACGTCGTCGCGGGGTCCTGCACGCTGACACCGGCGAGCTGATGCCGGCGGACGATGCGGGCGTTGAGTTCGCGCGCGGCGTCGGAGAGCTGCGCGCGGTCGTTGATGCCGGCGACGAGCCACTGGTCGGTGAGCGTGACGACGTCGATGATGCCGCCCCGACCGGCGATGAGCGTCGGCGCGTCGGTGATGTACTTCTCGCCCTGGGCGTTGGCGGTGGTGAGTGCGGGCAGCACGGCCCGCAGGTGCGCGGCGTCGAAGGCGTAGATGCCGGCGTTCGTCTCGGTGATCGTGAGCTGTTCGGCCGAGGCGTCCTTGTGCTCGACCACCCCGACGAAGGCGCCGGAGTCGTCACGCACGACACGGCCGAGGCCTGTCGGGTCGGGAGCGATCGCGCTGACGAGGGTCACGGCGTTCGCGGCACCGACGTGGGCGTCGACGAGCAGACGGAGCGACGCCGCGTCGAGCAGCGGGACGTCGCCGGACAGCACCACGACGGCTCCGTCGAAGTCGGCCGGCAGGGCTCCCAGCGCCACCTCGACCGCACGGCCGGTACCGGGGACGTCGTCCTGGTCGACCACGATCGCGTCGGGTGCACGCTCGACGACCTCGGCGGCCACGCGGTCACGCTCGTGCCGCACGACGACGGCGACGTGCTCAGGGCTGAGCGAGGACGCCGTCCGCAGCACGTGCCCGATGAGGGGCAGCCCGGCGAGCCGGTGCAGCACCTTGGGCGTGGACGACTTCATGCGCGTGCCCTGCCCGGCGGCGAGGACGACGACGGCGATGCGCTGGTCGGTCATGGGTCCATCCTGGCGCACCACGGGCCGCGACGCCTGACGGGCACGGTCACCCGTGGACAGTGCTCGGCGATCGGGCACCTGTGGAGGAGTCCCCGTGACTGATCTCCACCGACGTTCCGTCCCATTGCACGTGGAATCGGAGGCAGGATCGCGCGTGGGTGGTCGGAAGGAACGGCCTCCTACGCGCGGAACGACTCACCATGCGCGGAACGACTCACCACGCGCGAAACAGCACCCACGCGCAACACCCCCCTACGCCCGCTCGCGGCGCACGACCGCCATGAGCACGAGTCCGGCGAGCAGGACCACGACGATGCCGAGGATGCCGAAGCGCGTCGAGCCGCCGATCGTCACCGCGACGCCGAACAGGGCCGGTGCCAGGAACGAGGCCGCGCGACCGGTGGTGGCGTAGAGGCCGAAGAGCTCGCCCTCACGGCCGGGCGTCGTCAGCCGTGCCAGGTACGCCCGCGACGACGCCTGCACCGGCCCGACGAAGAGCGCGAGCGTCAGGCCGAGCACCCAGAAGAGCTCGGTGCGGTCGCCGGCCGCGAAGACCCCGATGCCGCAGGCCGCGAGCCCGACGAGGGAGACCGTGATGATCGCCCGCGAGCCGAACCGGTCGTCGAGGCGCCCCGAGACGAAGGTGGCGACGCCGGCGACGACGTTCGCCGCGATGGCGAAGAGGATGACCTGCGACGCGCTGAACCCGAAGACCTGCGCGGCGACGATCCCGCCGAAGGTGAAGACCGCACCGACGCCGTCGCGGAAGACGGCGCTCGCGAGCAGGAACGCCAGCACGTTCCGCCGCTCCCGCCAGAGCCGGGCGACGTCACGGCCGAGGTCCGCGTAGGCGCCGAACAGCCCGCCGGACCGTGCGGGGCCGGGTGCGGCCTCCGGCACGACCACGAAGAGCGGGATCGAGCTGACGGCCAGCCACACCGCGGCGATGCCGATCGCGACGCGGACGTCCCACTGGCCGGTCGCGACGGTGGCGGGGAGCTGCAGCAGCCCGCCGACGACCCCGTCGCCGCGGAAGTCCTGGATGCACAGCACGAGCAGCAGCACGAGCAGGACGATGCCGCCGAAGTACCCGGCGGCCCACCCGATGGCGGAGACCCGTCCCGTACGCCCGCCGGATGCGATCTGCCCGAGCATGGCGTTGTAGCCCACGCTCGCGATCTCGAACGCCACGGTGCCGATGCCGAGCAGGGCCGCGCCGAGCAGCAGGTACGGCTGGCTCGGTGCGACGAAGACCATGCCGCCGATGGACAGCGCGATGCCGATCGTCGCGATGAGGACCGACCGTCGGCGGTGACCGGACGAGTCCGCGAGGCGTCCGACCGCGGGCGCGACGAGCGCGACGACGATGCCGGCGACGGTCAGCGCGGTCGAGACGACGGCGGCGTTGTGCGCGAGCTCCCGCTCCACGACCGCCTTGCCCGCTGCGGACGTGTCCCCGACGAGCGCCGGGTCGACGAACGCCCGGCTCGCCAGGTACGTGCTGAAGACGAAGGTGGTGACGACCGCGTTGAACGCCGCCGAGCCCCAGTCCCAGAGCGCCCAGGACACGAGTGCGCGGCGGTCGGTGCGCGACGGTGCGACGGCGGCCGGTGAAGCGGTCATGCGCGAACCGTAGCGCGTCCTCGTGACGCACCGGTGGCCCCGTTCCGGGTCACGTGTCGGAACGGGAGGCCCGTGGCGGCCTGGCCACGGGCCTCCCGTCCGTCTCGTGGGCGCGTCGGGTGCCGCCCGCTCAGTCGGGGACGCCGCCGGGGTAGACGACGGACTTGAGCGACTCCGGGTCGGTGTCGCTCTCGAGGGCGTCGCGGACGTCGTCGAGCCCGAAGCGGCCGGTGACGAGCGAGTCGAGGTCGACCTGCCCGGACGCGACCAGCTCGATCGCGACCGGCCAGGTGTTCGTGTACCGGAAGATCCCGGTGACCGTGACCTCGAGGTTCTGGATGTGCTCGACCGGCAGCGTCATCTCGGAGTTGCCGAGCCCGACCAGCACCGCGGCACCCGCCGGGCCGACCGCCTTGATGCCGTCCGACACCGCGCGGGGTGCACCGCTGGCGTCGATGAACGCGTCCACGGGGACGATGTCGGACGCGACGGACACGGCGGTCGGGTCGACGACCTCGGTCGCGCCGTACGACAGCGCCCGCTCACGACGCTCCGGCACGAGGTCGCTGACGACGATGCGCGACGCGCCGAAGGCCTTCGCGACCTGCGCGCAGATGATGCCGATCGGACCGGCACCGGCGATGAGCACCGACGACCCGGGGACGATGCCGGCCTTGCGGACGGCGGCGATGCCGACGGACAGGGGTTCCAGGAGCGCGCCGGCCTCGAACGAGACGGTGTCGGGCAGGACGTGCGCGAACTCGGCCTCGATGGTGACGAACTCGGTGAAGGCGCCGTCGACCGGCGGCGTCGCGTAGAAGCGCATGTGCGGGCAGAGGTTGTACCGACCGGCCAGGCACTGCGCGCAGCGGTGGCAGGGACGCTGCGGCTCGATGGCGACGCGCTCCCCCACACGTGCCGGGTCGACGCCGTCACCGACCGCGGTGATCGTGCCGGAGAGCTCGTGGCCGAGCACGAGGGGTTCCTCGACGACGAAGTCGCCGATCTTCCCGTGCCGGTAGTAGTGCACGTCGGAACCGCACACGCCGACGGCGGCGACGCGGACGAGCACGTCGCCCGGGGCGACCTCGGGGACGGGGCGGTCCTCGACGGTCAGGTCCTGGGTGCCGAGCAGCACGCTCACGCGCTGACGCTGGATGGAGGTCATGCGGTCCTCGTTTCCCCGACCGCGTCGACGCGGTCGGACGTTCGGGTGGTGGGGGTGGCCGGTACCGCGAGGGCGATCCGGTCCGGGTCGCGCAGCAGGTCGCCGAACGCGATCTCGGCGGCTCCGTGCACGAGCACGTCGGGCCCGAGCGCGGCCGGCACGATGCGGAGCCGGTCGGCGGTCCCGGTCATCGACTGGGCGCGCACGTCGTCGAGGATGCGGTCCCCGACGTGGTCGAGCAGCACGCCGAGGAACCCGCCGAGCACGACCATCGTGGGGTTCACGGTGTGGATCGCGTTGCGGAGCGCCGTGGCGAGGGCGGCCACCTGCCGGTCGACGACCCGTTCGACGTCGGGCCGGCCCTCGGCGAGCGCGGCGGCGAGGGCGACGAGGTCGTCCGGAGCGGTCCCGGCCGCGGTCGCCAGGTCGTCCCGGGACGCCTCGGTCTCCAGGCAGCCGACCGCGCCGCAGTGGCACCGGATGCCGTTGGCCGCGACGAAGGTGTGCCCGAGTTCGCCCGCGTAGCCGTCGGCGCCGCTGAGCGGTCGGCCGGCGGTGATCACCCCGCCGCCGATGCCGCTCGCGCCGCCGTTGAGGTACACGAGGTCGTCGACGCCCCGGCCGCTGCCGGCCAGCCGTTCCGCCCACGCCCCGAGGTTGGCGTCGTTCGCGGCCCGGACCGGCAGCCCGGTCCGTTCGGCGAGGGGTCCGGCGAGCGGCGCGTCGGTCCAGCCGAGGTGCGGGGCGTCCTGCACGGTGCCGTCCTCGACCCGGACGGTGCCGGGCACGGCGACGCCGACGCCGACGAGCCGGAGGCCTGCCGGAGCGGACGCTCCGGGTGCTCCGGAACCGGTGGGGCGGAGTCGGTCGAGCAGCGCGGCGACGGTCTCGACCGCCTCGTCCGGCGTGGGCGGGCGGTGTTGCGGTTCGACCGAGCGGCTCCGCACGGTGCCGTCGAGCCCGACGAGGGCGACCGACACGGCGTCGACCTCGACCGTGACCGCGGCCGCGACGACGTCCGGGGCGGCCCGGACGACGGGACTCGGCCGCCCCACGCCGGTGCCCGGCGCACCGGCGGTGGGCAGGTCCTCGTGCAGGAGCCCGCGGTCGACCAGTTCACCGACGAGCGCGAGGGTGGTGGAGCGGTTCAGGCCGGTCCGTCGGGTGACCTCGGCGCGGGTGATCGGACCTTCCTCGTGCACGAGCCGGAGCACCCGCGCGGCGTTGCTCGGCGCGGGCGAGGGCGCGGGCGAAGGCGAAGGGGCGGGCACGGGTGCGGCGCCCGGTGTCGCGGCGGTCGTGCTCGTCATCGGTCCCTCGTCGTGGTCGGTGGTGGATGGTGGATGGTGGCGGCCCGGAGCTTGCACCCGGAGCCCACGGTCTGCGCCCGGGGTCCGGGGTCCGGGGCCCGGGGTCCCGTGTCCGGTGTCCCGGGGCCCGTCCCGCGGCGGTGACCCCGCCCGGCCCCGCGGACGCGCGGCCCTGCCCCGCTCAGCCCCGCTCAGCGTGAGCGGCTGAACGCGGCGTCGAACGCGGCCTCGGGCGGTGCGATGGTGCCGAGCCGCCGCACGAACGCCAGCGCCTCGGGCCCGCCGACGAGCCGGTCCATGCCGGCGTCCTCCCACTCGACGCTGGTCGGGCCGGCGTAGCCGATGTGGTTGAGCACGCGGAAGACCCGCTCCCACGGCACGTCCCCGTGGCCGGCGGTGACGAAGTCCCACCCGCGCCGGGGGTCGCCCCACGGCAGGTGCGAGGACAGTCGCCCGTTGCGGCCGTCGAGCTGCTTCACCGACTCCTTGCAGTGCACGTGGTACACCCGGTCGGCGAAGTCGAGCAGGAACGCGGCGGGGTCGAGGTCCTGCCAGACGAAGTGCGACGGGTCGAAGTTGAACCCGAACGCCGGCCGGTCCGCGAAGACGTCCAACGCCCGACGAGCGGTCCAGTAGTCGTACGCGATCTCGGACGGGTGCACCTCGAGCGCGAAGCGGACCCCGACCTCCTCGAAGACGTCGAGGATCGGCGACCAACGGTCGTGGAAGTCCTGGTACCCGGCGTCGATCATCGACGGCGGTACGGGCGGGAAGCCGGCGACGGCCTTCCAGATCGACGAGCCGGAGAAGCCGGTGACGGTGTCGACGCCGAGGGCGGCGGCGGCTCGGGCGGTCCACTGCAGTTCCTCGGCCGCACGCTGCCGCACGCCCTCGGGGTCGCCGTCGCCCCACACGTGCGGGGCGAGGATGTCCTCGTGCCGCTGGTCGATGGGGTCGTCGCACACGGCCTGGCCGGTCAGGTGGTTCGCGATGGTCCACACCCGCAGGCCGTTGCGTTCCAGGATCGCCAGCCGGTCGGCCACGTACGCCGGGTCCGTCGCGGCGCGCCGGACGTCCAGGTGGTCGCCCCAGCAGGCGATCTCGAGTCCGTCGTAGCCCCACTCGCCGGCGAGCCGGGCGACCTCCTCGAAGGGCAGGTCGGCCCACTGGCCGGTGAACAGGGTGACCGGCCGGGAGGCCCGGGTCGTCTCCGTCGTGTCGCTCGCGTCCGTCGTCGTCATCGTCGTCGTCCTTCCTCGCGGTGGTGGGGTGCCGTCACCAGGATCCGGGTGCGGACCCGGCGGGGACGGTGGCGGGTCGCTCGACGCGCGAGTGCACGTCGACGACCGCGTGGTCGCGGGCGGCGGCGGAGACCGCCTCCATGACCTCGAGCACGTGGAACGCGAGGTCGCCGGAGGCCCGGTGCGGCCGCTCCGTCGCGAGCGCGTGCGCCATGTCGGCGAGCCCGTAGCCGCGGCCGGCGTCGGCGTACCCGGCGGCGACCGGCAGGTCGCGCCAGGTGCGGTCGTCCGCGGTGGCGATCGACACGGTGTCCGAGAACCGGTTCGGGTCGGGCACGCCCAGGGTGCCGGCGGTGCCGTACACCTCGAAGAGCGGTGCGCGGGTGGCCCAGACCTCGAACGAGACGGTGACGGTGGAGACCACGCCGTTCTCGTGCTCGAGGATCGCGACGACGTGCGTGTCGATGTCGACCGGGATCGGCGTGCCGGCGTTCGGCCCGGTGGCGATCGTGCGTTCGCGGGTGGAGCGGGTGGCGCTGCCGCTGACCCGGACGACCGGCCCGAAGAACGTGACGAGGCTCGTCAGGTAGTACGGCCCCATGTCGAGGAGCGGTCCGCCGCCGGGCTGGTAGTAGAACGCCGGCGCCGGGTGCCAGAGCTCGTGACCGGGAGCACTCCACGAGACGGCGGCCCCGACCGGGGTGCCGACCAGGCCGTCGTCGAGGGCGGCCCGCGCGGTCTGGATGCCGGTGCCGAGGACCGTGTCCGGGGCGCTGCCGACGCGCAGGCCGGCGGCGCGGGCGGCCTCGAGCACCGGGGCGGCCTCGGCCGTCGACATCGCGAGCGGCTTCTCGCCGTAGACGTGCTTGCCGGCGGCGAGCGCCCGGGTGGCGACGTCGGCGTGCGCGGCCGGGATCGTCAGGTTGAGCACCACGTCGACGTCGTCGGCGGCGAGCAGGTCGTCGACGCTCGTGCCCCGCACGCCCTGTGCCGTACCGACGGCCTCGGCCCGGGCGACGTCGAGGTCGGCGACCGCGGCGAGCTCGAGGCCGGGCAGTGCCGGGAAGTGCTCGAAGTACTGCTGGCTGATCACGCCCACGCCGACCACGCCGACCCGCAGCACCCCTTCGTTCACCGTGCTGCCCACAGGAGCCCCCGTTCGATGATGGTGCGCAGGGGCTGCGACTCGACGACCTCGAGTCGGTGCCCGGGAGCCGACACGAACACGCGGCCCTCGCCCCACTGTCGGGTCCAGATCGCCGGCGCGGTCACCGGCCGGTTCCACGCGTCGAAGTCCCGGGCCTCCTGCGTGGTGGTCGCCAGCACGTCGTTGTACTCGTCGGACAGCACCCAGTACTGCTCGGTGACGAGGTCGAAGTCCTCGATGCCCTGCGTGATCGGGTGCTCGTGCCCGAGGTCGGTGACGTGCACCGTGTACGGGATGTAGTTGTCGGACTGCTCGCCGACCCGTTCGTCGGGGTGCTTGCCCGCGTGGTGCGCGAACTGGCCGCCGATCATGTGCAGGTAGTCGGCGGTGTTCCGGAACGCGTCGGCGATGCCGCCGTGCCAGCCGGCGAGCCCGGCGCCGTGCAGCACGGCGCGCTGCAGGCCGGCGAACTCGTCGTCGGCGATGGTCGACATCGTGACGACCTGGACGATCAGGTCGACCTCGTCCATGACGGACTCGTCGGCGTAGACGGCCGTCGAGTCGGACACCCGGACAGTGAACCCGTTGTCGCGCAGGAACGGGACGAACAGGTCGGTGGTCTCGACGGGCTGGTGGCCGTCCCACCCGCCGCGGACCACCAGGGCCTGGCGTGTGCCGTCGGCGGCGCTCACGAGGTCGCCGTCCAGCTGCTGCCGGCGGCGGCGCTGCGTTCGACCGCGTCGAGGACCCGCTGCACGTGCAGGCCGTCGGCGAACGACGGCGACGGGTCGGTGCCGGCGACGATGGCGTCGACGAAGTCCTTCACCTGGTGACTGAAGGTGTGCTCGTAGCCGATGAGGTGCCCGGTCGGCCACCACGCGGCCATGTACGGGTGCTCGGGTTCGGTGACCAGGATCCGGCGGAAGCCCTGCTCCCCCGCCGGGGCGTTCGACTCGTACAGGCGGAGCTCGTTCATCGCCTCGAGGTCGAACTGGATCGCCCCCTCGGACCCGCTGATCTCGAGCGTCAGGCCGTTCTTCCGGCCGGTCGCGTAGCGCGTCGCCTCGAACGTGCCGATCGCACCGTCCGCCGCGCCGCCGGACAGCCTGGCGGTGAAGAACGCGGCGTCGTCGACCGTGACCTGGCCACGCTCCTCGGAGGCGGTGCCGGACAGCCCGACGCCCTCGGCCATGAGCGGCCGCTCGGTGACGAAGGTCTCGAGCGTGCCGGACACCGTGGCGAGCGAACCGCCGGTGACGTGCTCGACGAGGTCGATCGCGTGCGCACCGATGTCGCCGAGTGCACCGGACCCGGCGAGCGACTTGTCGAGGCGCCAGGTCATCGGGCCGTCGGCGTCGGCGAGCCAGTCCTGCAGGTAGAGCGCGCGGACCTGGCGCACGGAGCCGATCCGGCCGTCCTGCACGAGCTGCCGGGCGAACGCGATGGCCGGCACGCGTCGGTAGCTGAACCCGACCATGGCGCGGACGCCCCGCGCACGTGCTGCGTCGGCGGCTGCGGTCATCGCCTCGGCCTCGGCGACGGTGTTGGCGAGGGGCTTCTCGCACAGGACGTGCTTGCCGGCCTCGAGCGCGGCGATCGCGATCTCGACGTGCGACGACCCCGGGGACACCACGTCGACCACGTCGATCTCCGGGTCGGCGACGACGGCACGCCAGTCGGTGGACGCCGCCTGCCAGCCGTACTGCTGCCGGGCGGCCTCGGTGCGTCCGGCATCGCGCCCGACGATCACCGCCATCTCCGGCTCGGCTCCGAGGTCGAAGAACCTGGGGGCGGTCCGCCACGCCTGTGAGTGCGCGGCTCCCATGAAGCCGTGCCCGACCATGGCGACCCGCAGTCGTTGCTGTGCCGTCGACACACTTGCCATCCGCTCGCTCCTTTGCGATCACGTCCTTGCCACAGCCAACACTACCGCTTATGTTGGGCGCGGCAACATTTTGTTTCGACGACGAACGGTGACCACCATGGCAACGACGCCCACCCGTGCAGACAAGTTCTCCTTCGGTCTCTGGACCATCGGATACAACGGCTCGGACCCCTTCGGCGGGCCGACCCGCCCCGCCCTCGACGTGGTCGAGGCGGTCGAGAAGCTCGACGAGCTCGGGGCCTACGGCCTGACCTTCCACGACGACGACCTGTTCGCGTTCGGTTCGACCGACGCCGAGCGCCAGACCCAGATCGACCGCCTCAAGGGCGCGCTCGAGTCGACCGGCATCGTCGTGCCGATGGTCACGACGAACCTGTTCTCCGCCCCCGTGTTCAAGGACGGCGGCTTCACCTCGAACGACCGGCAGGTCCGCCGGTTCGCGCTCCGCAAGGTCCTGCGCAACATCGACCTCGCCGCCGAGCTCGGCGCGTCGACCTTCGTGATGTGGGGCGGCCGCGAGGGCGCCGAGTACGACAGCGCGAAGGACGTGCAGGCCGCGCTCGAGCGCTACCGCGAGGCCGTCAACCTGCTCGCCCAGTACGTCACCGACAAGGGCTACGGCATCCGGTTCGCCATCGAGCCGAAGCCGAACGAGCCCCGCGGCGACATCCTGCTGCCGACCCTCGGCCACGCGATCGCCTTCACCGAGACGCTCGAGCGTCCGGAGATGTTCGGCATCAACCCCGAGGTCGGCCACGAGCAGATGGCGGGCCTGAACTTCACGGCGGGCATCGCCCAGGCGCTCTACCAGGGCAAGCTCTTCCACATCGACCTGAACGGCCAGCGCGGCATCAAGTACGACCAGGACCTGGTGTTCGGTCACGGCGACCTGCAGAACGCGTTCTCGCTCGTCGACCTGCTCGAGCACGGCGCACCGCAGGGCGGCCCGGCCTACGACGGCCCCCGCCACTTCGACTACAAGCCGAGCCGCACCGAGGACATCACCGGCGTCTGGGACTCCGCGTCCGCCAACATGCGCATGTACCTGCTCCTCAAGGAGCGCGCGCAGGCGTTCCGCGCCGACCCCGAGGTGCAGGCAGCGCTCGAGGCCTCGAAGGTCGGCGAGCTGTCGACGCCGACGCTGGACGACGGCGAGTCGTACGACACGTTCCTCGCCGACCGCTCGGCCTACGAGGACTTCGACGCCGATGCCTACTTCGGCGGCAAGGGCTTCGGCTTCGTCCGCCTGCAGCAGCTCGCCATCGAGCACTTGATGGGTGCTCGTGGCTGAGAACACGGGCGAGCGCCAGCTCGTCGCCGGCGTCGACTCGTCGACCCAGTCCTGCAAGGTCACCATCCGTGACGCCGCGACCGGTGCGGTCGTCCGCGAGGGACGCGCCTCCCACCCGGACGGCACCTCGGTCGACCCCCGCCACTGGTGGGACGCCCTCGGTGCCGCCGTCGCCGACGCCGGCGGCCTCGACGACGTCGGTGCCGTCGCGATCGCCGGGCAGCAGCACGGCATGGTCGCGCTCGACGCCGACGGCCGCGTGGTCCGCGACGCCCTGCTGTGGAACGACGTCCGCAGTGCGGCCGCGGCCGCGCAGATGGTCGACGAGCTCGGTCAGGAGGCGTGGGTCGCCCGGACGGGGCTGGTCCCGGTGGCGTCGTTCACCGGGACCAAGCTGCGGTGGCTCCGCGACGCGGAGCCCGAGAACGCCGCCCGCGTCGCGGCCGTGGCGCTCCCCCACGACTGGCTGTCGTGGCGGCTCCGCGGCCACGGCCCGGCGGACGAGAGCCCGCTCGGCCCCGACCTCGACGCCCTGGCGACGGACGCGTCCGACGCCAGCGGCACGGCGTACTGGGACCCGGTGCGCCGCGAGTACGACCCGGAGCTGTTCGAGCTCGCGCTCGGGCGGCCGATGCGGGCCGCCGGCGACGGTGCGTCGGGCGTGTCGTCCGCCCGGTCGTCCGTCCGGAACCAGGTTCCGGACGGAGAACCGCGGAAGAGCGCGGTGCAGAGCCCGGAACCTGGTTCCGTGGGCTCGTCGGACGCCGTGGTCGTGCCCCGCGTGGTCGCTCCCGACGAGGCGATGGGCACCCTGTCCACCGACGTCGAGCTGCCCGGAGGCGCGGTCGCTCGGGCCGGCCTCGTCGTCGGCGCCGGACTCGGCGACAACGCCGGGGCAGCGCTCGGCCTGGGTCTCGGCCCGGGCGACGTCGCGGTGTCCCTCGGCACGAGCGGCACGGTCTTCGGGGTCAGCGACGCCGAGGTGCGCGACCCGAGCGGGACCGTGGCGGGCTTCGCCGACGGGACCGGGTCGCGCCTCCCGATCGTCACGACGCTCAACGCGGCCCGCGTGCTCGAGGTGGTCGGCGGCCTGCTCGGCGTGGACCACGACGCGCTCGGCGAGCTGGCGCTGCAGGCGCCGGCCGGGGCCGACGGCCTCGTCCTGGTGCCGTACTTCGTCGGCGAGCGCACACCGAACCGGCCGGACGCGACCGCATCGCTGCTCGGCATGACGCCGGCGACCACCGACCGGGCGCACCTGGCCCGGGCGGCCGTCGAGGGGATGCTCTGCGCCCTCGCCGACGGACTGGCCGCGGTGCAGGACACCGGCGTGACCGTCGAGCGGCTGCTGCTCATCGGCGGCGCCGCGCGGAACCCGGCGGTCCGGACCGTCGCCGCACAGGTGTTCGGCCGTGACGTCCTGGTGCCGGAGCCCGGCGAGTACGTCGCCGCCGGTGCCGCGAAGCAGGCCGCGTGGGCGCTCACCGGTGCCCTGCCGACGTGGGACACCGCGACGACCACCGTGCCGTCCGACCCGCACCCCGAGGTGCTCGAGCAGTACCGCGCCGCGGCGCGCTGACCGACGCACCGGACCGACACCCGCCCCCGGCGCCCTCGACGAGGGTGCCGGGGGCATCACCGTCCCAGGAGGACCCGTGCCACTGACCGACCTGCCCCTCGACGCGCTCCGCGCCCACCGCTCGGACGTCCGTCGCCCCGCCGACTTCGACGCCTTCTGGGCGGACACGATCGCCGCCGCCCGGACCGCGGGCGAGGGGGTCGAGACGACCCTCGTGCCGGCGGTGACCCCGGTGACCGGGCTCGTCGTCGAGGACCTGACGTTCCCCGGGTTCGCCGGCGACCCGGTCCGCGCCTGGGTCACGCGCCCGCTGGCATCCGCGGACGCACGGCTGCCCGTCGTCGTCGAGTTCCTCGGCTACGGCGGCGGACGCGGTCGACCCGGCGAGCGCGTCGCCTGGGCGCTGGCCGGCTCCGTGCACGTCGTGATGGACACCCGTGGCCAGGGCAGCGGCTGGGCCGGCGGCGACACCCCGGACCCGCACGGGTCGGGCCCGCACGCCAGCGGGTGGATGACGAACGGCATCGGTTCGCCCGCCGACCACTACTACCGCCGCGTCTACACCGACGCCGTGCGGCTCGTCGATGCGGTGCGGACGCTGCCCGGCGTGGACCCGGAGCGCATCGCCCTGACCGGTGGCAGCCAGGGCGGCGGCATCACGATCGCGGCGGCGGCACTGGTCGAGGCGCACGTCGGCCCGCTCACCGCGGTCATGCCGGACGTCGCGTTCCTGGCCGACTGGCGGAACGGCACCGACGTCGCGGTCGGTGGTCCGTACCTGGAGCTCGCGCAGTACCTCGCCGTGCACCGCGACGCCGCCGACACCGTGTGGGAGACCGCCGCGTACCTGGACGGCGTGAACCACGCCCCGGGGATCACCGCTCCCGCGCTGTTCTCGGTGGCGCTGATGGACGACGTCGTCCCGCCGCGCACGACGTTCGCCGCGTACAACGCCCTCGGCTCCGACGACCGCGAGATCGCGGTGTACCCGTACAACGGCCACGAGGGCGGCGGCTTCCGGCACTGGGAGCGGCAGGTGGCGTTCCTCCGCGCGCGCGGCTGACCTGCGCTCAGGCGGGGCGGCCGAGCACCCTCCGGAGGAGCTTGCCGAACGCGGTCCGCCGCGGCCGCCACCCGTGGGCGGCGAGCGTCTCGTTCACCGGACGGGTGATGTACCCGGTGCTGAAGCGCCAGCTCGTCGCACCGGGGACGACGGACGTCACGCTCGTCGACTTCATGATCCGCGTGTACTCGGCGGTCTCGGGGAGCAGTCGGACGACGTACCGGTACGTCGTCCGCTGCGAGTCCGCCTGCAGCACGTAGGTGGCGACGTAGCGCCCCTCGGCGTCGACCGACACGTCGAACGGGTGCTCCGTCGACCGGTGCAGCGCCAGCAGGGCGTCGTGCACGGCGGCAGGGGGCGAGGGGGTTCCGGGACCGGGCGTCGTCATGCCGGCACGCTACCGGTCCTCGGCCCCGTCCTGCGCGGTCGAGTGGGACGCGACGGCGCTCTCGAGCAGCGCGTTCGCGAGACCGGCGAGCGTCGCCTGCAGCGCCCCGGGGTCCTCGCCGGCGACCGACCGCAGTGCGTCGGTGTACCGGCGCCGGAGGTCCGCCACGACCTCGGTGCCGGCGTCCGTCAGCCGGAGCAGCGAGCCACGTCGGTCCGCCGGGTTCGGCAGGCGCTCGATGAGCCCGGCTGCGGTGAGCCGGTCGACCATGTTCGTGACCGCGCCCGACGTCAGGCGCAGGTAGCCGGCGACCTCGGTGGGCGTCGAGTACCCGGTGTCGCTGATGAGCGTGAGGGCCTGCAGTGCCCGCTCGTGCACGCCGGTGCGGGCGCTGAGCTCGGCCGCGAGGGTCGCCTGCGCGCGGACGACCGCGTCGAAGGCAGCGACCAGTTCGTCGTCCCCGGCACCCGTCATCGCTGCGTCCCTCCGGTCGCGTTCGTCCGCACGAGAGTACCGGCAACGGGCCGTGTCCCCCCTGGTCCCCCTCATTGGGGACAACCGCGGGGTACCAACTAGGCCATCGGTTCGTTATCTTAATGACTAAGCAATCACCACCGCGAAATGGTGAACCATCAACCCACGAACATCGAGGTACCCCGTGTCGAACCCGCACCGCATCTCCCCGCTGAAGCGCCTCCGCTTCGCCCCCGTGGCGCTCATCGCCGGCGTCTTCGCAGCACTCCTGCTCTCCCTCTCGCTCACCGGCACCCTGTCCGGGTTCGCGGCGAGCATCACGAACACCAGCAACACCGCCGGCAGCGGCACCCTGATCATGCAGGAGCAGAACGCCGGCGCGACCGTCACCTGCCTCAGCACGGACAGCGGCTCCGTCTCGACGAACTCGGCGTCCTGCTCGACCATCAACAAGTTCGGCGGCAGCACCACGATGACGCCGGGCAACACGGTCAACACCGCGATCACGATCAAGAACACCGGCACCGCCGCTGCGAGCACCTTCACGCTCACCCCGGGCGCCACCTGCACCCAGACGAACAACGGCCCCTCGAACGGCTCCGCGACCGACCTCTGCGCGAAGATGAACCTCGTCATCACGTCGGGCTCGACCACGGTCTTCTCCGGCACGCTCGCCAGCTTCAAGGGCGCCGCCGCCTCGGCCTTCACGATGCCCGCCGCCCCCGCCGCCGGTGGGAGCACCCCGTTCAACTTCGCCGTGACGCTCGACCCGAGCGCCGGCAACGCCTACCAGGGCCTGGCGGCCTCGGTCCCGATGACCTGGACCTTCACCGCCTAGTCCACGAGCACCACCACCCCACCCCCACACCGGGTGGTGCCCGGCCGGACCCGACGGCCGAGCACCACCCACCCCCACGTCACCCCAACACGTCACCCCAGCAGCAGGAGCAGCAGATGAGCCAGGCAACGGTCGTGCCGCTGAGCGGAACGCTCACCCGCCCGCTCCTCGGCGAACCGTCGGCCACGCGCTTCGAGTCCGGGATCGCCTGGCTGGTCGCCCTCGTCGCCGCGCTCCTGCTCGCCGGCGCCGCGCTCTTCCTGATGAGCGGTGGCCGCTGGTTCGTCGTCGAGACCCCCTCGATGGGCGAGGCCGCCCCCGTCGGGACCCTCGTCCTCGACCTGCCGGTGGACGCCTCCACCCTGCGGGTCGGCGACGTCGTGTCGTTCCAGGTCCCCTCGAACCCCGACGTGACCTACACGCACCGCGTCGTCTCGATCGACCCGGACGGCGGTCTGCACACCCGCGGTGACGTGAACGGCGCGACCGACCCGTGGACGCTCACGCAGGACAACCTCGTCGGTGCGCCGATGCTCCTCGTCCCGCACCTCGGCTGGCTCTTCCGCGCCGCACCGATCCTGGTGATCGGCACCCTGCTCATCTGGCTGCTGACGAGCCCCTTCACCGACCGCGTCACGCGCGGCTCCCTCCGGATCGCCGGCAGCGCGCTGACCGTCGCCTACGCGGCGTTCGTCCTCAAGCCCTTCGTGAACGTCACGACCATCACGAACACCGCCACCCCGCACTCGGTCACGGCCACGGTGGTCTCGTCCGGCATCTTCCCCGTCCGCGTCGACGCGCACGGCGGCACGAGCGTGCACCTGGTGGACGGCCAGGTCGGACGCGTGCACATCGACCAGCTCACCGCGAACGGGCACTACCAGCTGCACTCGACGATCGACCTCGGCCCCGCCGGGTGGGCGCTGCTCATCGCCGCCTGCCTGGTCCCGCTCGTGCTCTGCCTGTCGATCGGGCGCGTCCAGACGGTGCAGTCCGCATGAGGCCCCTGCGTCTGCGCGACGGCCGGCTCATCGCCCTCGTCCTCGTCCTCGCACTCGTCGCCCTCGTGTTCGCGATCGGCTCCGCCCCGACGCGGTCCGCGTTCTCCGCCAAGGTCACGAACTCCGGCAACACCGCGGCGACCGCGACCTACTTCACCTGCACCGGCGCGGTCGGCGCGGACACCGCCAACGCCGTCTTCGCCTACCGGCTGACCGAGGCATCGAACGCCACGACCGCGGTGGACTGGTCCGGCAAGGGCGCGAACGGCACGTACCAGGGCGCCATGACCGCGACCACCCCGTCCCCCAACGCCTGCCCGCGCGACCCCGGCAGCTCCTACCAGCTGAACGGTTCGACGAGCTTCGTCTCGACGCCGGCCTCGGTGCGGAACCCGACGACGTTCAGCGAGGAGGTCTGGTTCCGCACGACGGTCGCCGGGGGCCTGCTCATCGGCTTCGGCAGCAACCAGGTCGCCACCTCCGGCCAGCACGACCGGCAGGTGTACCTCAACACGAGCGGGCAGCTGGTGTTCGGGACGTACAGCGGGACGACGCAGGTCGTCACCTCGCCGAAGGCCTACAACGACGGCGCCTGGCACCACGTCGTCGCGACGATGTCCGCGAGCACCGGCATGCGGTTGTACGCCGACGGCACCCTCGTCGCCTCGAACGCGGCCTTCACCGCCCCCGAGAACTACACGGGCTACTGGCGCATCGGCTACGACACGATCAGCGGCTGGCCGGGAGCACCCGCCAACTACTCGTTCACCGGGTCGATGCGGTACGCGGCCGTGTACAGCACGGTGCTGACCCAGGCCCAGGTGACCGCACACGCCGCCGCCGGCTCCTGAGCCGCCACCGACGGTCTGCGAGGATCGGCGGATGACCCTGCAGAACGACACCGTCGCCCTCGAACGGATCACGCCCGCGCTCGCACGGCGGATCCTCGTCCGCGACGAACGGCCGGACGACGCGTGGCACGCGGAGTACCCGCTGGCCGACGAACTCGACCCGCTCCGGACCCTGGCCGGTTCATCCTCGCCCGACCCGGACTTCACGATGTACGTCGTGCGTCGGGCGGTCGACGGGGTCGCCGTCGGCGGACTCGGCTTCTTCGGTCCGCCCGACGCCGACGGGCGCGTGGAGTTCGGCTACGGGCTGGTGGCCGCGGCGCGGGGCGCGGGGATCGCGACCGCCGCGGTGGCGCTCGCGCTCGCACACGCCGCCCGCCGCGGCGCCCGCACGGCGGCTGCCGACACCGAGGCCGACAACACCGCGTCACGCCGGGTGCTCGAGAAGAACGGGTTCACCGAGACGGGGCGGCGTGGCAGCCTCGTGTTCCTGGAGCGGCGGCTGTCGGCGGACTGACGCGGAGCACGAGTAGAAACCACTTGCCATTATGGCAAGTGCATGCCAACATGGTGGCAACAGAGGGGAACCACCATGCAGCACCACACGGACGTCACACCCACCGAAGCCCGCCGCCTGCTCGACGACGCCGGTCGGATCAGCCGGCAGGCACACGAACAGACGCGGTGGCCCTACGTCACCTTCATCCTCGCGCTCGGCATGGTGACCTCGTTCGGCACCCTCGCGATGGGCCTGACCACCGGCTCCGCGTTCGGGCTGACCTACGTCGCCACGCTGGCCGCCTTCTTCGCCCTGATCGTCTTCTTCGCGGTGTCGATCCGCGGCCGGTCCGCCTTCGCGCGCAGCCGTCGGTGGACGGTCTACATCGCAGCCTGGTTCGTCACCTACGCGGCGGCGATCGTCGTCGTCGCCTGGGTGCACGGATCGGTCCTGTGGTCCGGGGTCACGTCCGGAGCGGTCCTCGCCGTGACCATGGCCTGCGCGGCGTACGAGGCTCGGCGGTGACCGTGACCGAGCAGTCGCACCCGCGCCACCGGCTCGACGACCGGCTGCAGAACCCGGTCCGGTTCTCGATCGTCGCGGCGCTCGACCGCGCCGGCACGCTCGGGTTCCGCGAGGTGCGCGACGCCGTCGAGGTCACCGACTCCGCCCTGAGCAAGCAGGTCGCCCTGCTCGAGGCAGCCGGGTGGGTGTCGGTCCGGAAGTCCTTCGTCGGCAAGGTCCCGCGCACCGCGCTGACCTTGACGCGGTCCGGGCGCGCCGCCTGGCAGGCACACCTGGCGGCGCTCCGCGAGATCGCGGGCCAGGCCTGACCGGACTCCTGCCATGATGGCGTCGATGCGCACCTCACCCCGGACCTCCGTCTCCCGTCGTCGCCGATCCGCAGCGGTCGCCGCCGTCGTCGTCACCGCGGGGCTCGTCCTCACCGCGTGCACGGTCCCGGCCGCGCCCTCGACCGACGCGGCGGCCATCGGCTCGGACCGTTTCGACGTCACCGGCTTCCAGCCGGAGAACGCCGACCCCGCCCTCATCGACGCCGACGCGGCGGCGATGACCGTCGTCGGCGTCGACGGGCTCCTGCTGAACCGGGCGGGCACGCGGGTCTCCGCGCCGAGCCGGGCCGCCAAGGCGCAGCGCAACCGGGCGCACGCCCGAGGGCTCGACGCGCAGCTCCTCGTGAGCAACTTCGCGGACGGCGACTTCAGCGAACCGATCGCCCGCAGGCTGCTGCGGTCGCCGGCGAACCGTGCCCGGGTGGTCCGTTCGCTCGCCACCCACCTCGAGCACGGCGGCTGGGACTCCGTGATGATCGACCTCGAGGCCCTCTCGGCGGCGGACCGCCCCGGACTCACCGCCTTCGCCCGCGAGCTCCGGGCACGGGTCGGTGACGACGTCCGCCTCGACATCGCGCTCTCCGCGTCGACGACGGTCGCGGGCTACGCCCGGCTCGGCTACGACGTCCGGGCCCTGCGTGCGCCGCTCGACCACCTGACCCTGATGGCGTACGACCAGCACGGGCCGTGGGAACCGGACGCGCCGGGGCCGGTCGGCTCGTTGCCGTGGGCCACGAAGGCAGTCCGCGCGCTCGCCCGCCTGGCGCCGGCCGACCAGATCGTGCTCGGCGTCGCCGGCTACGGCTACACGTGGAAGGGCCCGCGGCCCTCGGCGCAGGTGTCCGACGCCCAGGCACGACGTCGCGTCCGTGCGGCGGACGCGACCCCGCGGTGGGACGACGCCGCCGGCGAGTGGACCGCGACGCTGCGGAACGGCGAGGTGCTCTGGTGGTCCGACGCCCGGTCGCTCGAGGTGCGGGTCGCGCTCGCGCAGCGGCTCGGCCTGACCGGCGTGGCCGTCTGGTCGCTCGACCTGTCGGACCGGATCGCGCCGATCAGCTGACGGCCGCGCACCCGGCCGGCCGCGGCACCGCGAGTGCGGCGTCGACGAGCGCCGTGACCAGGTCGCCGTACCCGAGACCGACCGCGGCGTACATGCGGGGCACCTGCGAGCGCTCGGTGAAGCCCGGGGTGGTGTTCACCTCGTTCAGCACGACGCCCGTGCCGGTGACGAAGAAGTCGAACCGAGCCACCCCGGCGCACCCCAGGACCTCGTAGAGCCGCACCGCGGCGCCGACGACCGCGGCGTGCTCGGCGGTCGTGACCCGCGCGGGCACGACGAACCGGGCGGTGCCGTCGTACTTCTGGTCGCGGTCGAACACCGTGCGCTCCGCCAGGTCGACCTCGAGCGTCGAGCCGATCCGCAGCGCCCCGCTCCGGTCGCGGAACACCGCCACGTCGACCTCGCGACCGGACACGAACGACTCGACGAGGACCACGCTGCCCGCCGCCCGCGCGAGCCGGACCGCGTCGTCGAGTCCGGAACGCTCGCGCACGATGCCGACGCCGTTGCTGGACCCGCCCGTCGTCGGCTTCACCACGAGCGGCGGCTCGAGCGCGACCGGCTCCCCGTCGGCGACGACGACCCCGGGGGCGGTGGCGATCCCGACGGCCCCGGCGACGAGCTTCGTCACCCATTTGTCCATCGCGACCGCGCCGGCGCGGACCGGTGACCCGACGATCGGCACGCCGACCAGGTCGAGCAGGCCCGCCACCGTGCCGTCCTCGCCGTGCTCGCCGTGCAGCAGCGGGAAAGCGACGTCGCAGGTCACCAGGACGGCCACCGCGTCGACGGCCGACAGGGGGTCGCCGGCCGTCGTGCGCCACCGCCCGTCCGTGTCGACGGTGAGCGCCACGACGTCCTCGCCCTGTGCGCGGAGGGCGTCGGCGACCGCCGCTGCCGAGGCCAGCGAGACGTCGTGCTCGTCGTTCGCGCCGCCGCCGATGACGGCGATCCGTCGAGGGGTCCGGTCAGACATGGTCGTGCTCCTGGGTGCTCGTGGTGTCGGTCGTCGTCCGGTGGACCCTGGCGACGCGGCTGCCGATGCGGGTGACGATCTCGTGCGGGATGGTGTCCGACCACGTGGCCCACTCGGCGACGGTGGGTTCGCCCCCGTCGCCGGGGCCGAAGACGGTCACGTCCTCGCCGGGCGCCAGGGCGTCGTCGCCGGTGTCGACGACGACGCTGTCCATCGAGACGCGCCCGACGACGGGCCGCCGGCGCCCGCGCACGAGCACCTCGGCCCGGTGCGACGCCGCGCGCGGTACGCCGTCGCCGTAGCCGATCGGCAGCAGCGCCAGGTTGGTCGACCGGGTGGTGACGTGTTCGCGGCCGTACCCGACGCCGGTGCCGGCCGCCGCCGTCCGCGTGCCGACCACCCGGGTCCGCAGGGCGAGCGCCGGGCGGAGCCGGTCGGTCGTGCCGGACGGGTCGATGCCGAAGAGGCCCGCACCGACACGGTGCGGTCCGAAGGCGCCACCCACACCCGTGACCGTTGCCGCGGTGGCCGCGAGGTGCGTCACCCGCGGTGCGAGCCCGGCATGGCGCGCGGTGCGCACGGCGTTCGCGAAGACCAGCCGCTCCCGGGCGTTCCAGGGATCGGTCGGACGGTCGGCGCTCGACATGTGGCCCATCACGCCGACCACCGCGACGGTGCCGGCGTGCTCGAGCAGGCGGGCGGTCCGGCAGAGCGCCGGCCAGGCGGGGACCGGGCACCCGTCACGCGCCATCCCCACGTCGACGTGCAGGTGCAGGCGGGCGACGCGTCCGGCCCGGTGCGCGGCGGCCGAGACCGCGCCGAGCATCCCGGTGTCGGACACGGCGAGCCCGACGTCGGCGCGCAGGGCCCCCTCGAGGTCCGCGTCCGGCCCGTTGAGCCAGCTGAGCACCGGTGCCGTGACGCCGGCCGCCCGCACGGCGAGCGCCTCGTCGATGCTCGTCACGCCGATCGACGAGGCCCCGGCCGCGAGCACGGTCCGTGCGACCGCGCCGTGCCCGAAGCCGTCCGCCTTCACCACGCCCATCAGGCGCCCTCCGGTCAGCGCGGCGAAGAACGCGGTGTTCGCGCGGATCGCGTCGTCGTGGACGACGAGCTCGGAGACCGGTCGGTTCACCGCTGCATCCGGGGGTCCGAGGTTGGGTCGACGTACATCTGCGGGCAGCCCTCGGACGGGGCTGCCGGGCGGAGTTCGAAGTGCCAGGCCTCGTTCGTGTAGATCTGGCACAGTCCGTACGCGGCACCGTGCTCCTGCAGCCAGGCCGCCGCGTCCCAGTCGCCGATGTCGACGGCCTCGCCGCGCACGTGCAGCGACGTCTGCGGGGTCGAGACCCACCGGGCCGCCTCCTCGCGCGAGCCGTACTCCGCGACCGCGTCGTCGAGCAGCCGCTCCTGCAGGGCCGGCGACCGCCACCCGCTGTTGAGGACGAAGTGCACGTCCTCGCCCTCGGCGTCCCGCGCGGCCTGGCGCACGGCCCGGAGCAGGTCCGGGTCCAGGCGCGTGACCGCCGGCAGGCCGTCGTCGAAGACGGACGCGCCGGAGGGGACCTCGCCGCCGGCCCGACCCGTCGACGACACCGGACCCCGTTCCATCGACGAGACCACGGCGCCCAGCGACCTCGAGGCCGTCGGGTCGGTCACGACGGTGCGCACGGCGACGAGCGCGATCGCGGCGAGGACCACCACGATCGCGGTGACGAGGACGGCGACCACGCGGCGGTGGCGGGTCCCGGAGCGGACGGACGGAGGGGTGGTGTTCGGCATGCGGACCACTCCACCGTGCCGGCCGTTGCCGGAGCGTATGCGTTTCCGCATACGCTCACGACACACCCGTCCGCCTAGCATCGTCGTGTGCGCGTGCTGATCGTCGAGGACGAACCCCTGTTGGCCGAGGCCGTCCGTGACGGTCTGCGCCTCGAGGCGATCGCCGCCGACGTGGCCGGCGACGGGGACACCGCCCTCGAGCTGCTCGCCCGCAACCCGTACGACGTCGCCGTCCTCGACCGGGACGTGCCGGGCCCGTCGGGCGACGAGATCGCCGCGGCCGTGCTCGCCTCGGGCAGCGGCACGCCGGTGCTCATGCTGACCGCGGCCGACCGCATCGAGGACAAGGCGTCCGGCTTCCGGGCCGGTGCCGACGACTACCTGACGAAGCCGTTCGAGATGCGGGAGCTCGTCCTGCGACTGCGTGCGCTCGCCCGCCGGCGGGTGTCGCACCGACCACCCGTGCTCGAGGCGGCGGGGGTCCGGGTCGACCCGTTCCGCCGCGAGGTCGCGCGGGACGGGCGGCACGTCGCGCTCACCCGCAAGCAGTTCGCGGTCCTCGCGGTCCTGGTGGAGGCGCAGGGCGGGGTGGTGAGCGCGGAACAGCTGCTCGAGCGGGCGTGGGACGAGAACGCGGACCCGTTCACGAACGCGGTCCGGATCACCGTCTCGTCGCTGCGCAAGCGGCTCGGCGAACCGTGGGTGATCGCCACGGTCCCCGGCGTCGGCTACCGCATCGACCCCGACGCGGGCCCGACGTCGTGACGCGTCGACGGCCGGGACCGAGCGTCCGGCTCCGCCTCACCCTGACGTTCGCGGCCGTCGTCGTGGTCACCGGCACGCTCCTGCTCGCCGTGGTCTGGCTGTTCCTGCTCCGCTACGTCCCGAGCGGGTCGATCGACACGGCCAGGGACTTCGTGCCGAACCGGCGGGACCTGGTCCGCGCCTTCGCCCCGGCGGCAGCGGTGGTGCTCGTCGCGCTCCTCGCGCTCGGCACCGTCGGCGGCTGGTTCCTCGCGCGCCGTGTCCTCGCTCCGCTCGACCGCATCGCCGAGGCGACCCGGCTCGTCGCGTCCGGCTCCCTGTCGCACCGCGTCGCGATGGCCGGCCGCGACGACGAGTTCCGTGAACTCGCCGACGCCTTCGACGGCATGCTCACCCGCCTCGAGTCCGACGTCGGCGCGCAGCAGCGGTTCGCCGCGAACGCGTCGCACGAACTCCGCACACCGCTCGCGATCACGCAGTCGCTGCTCGAGGTCGCCGAACGGGATCCCGGGCGCGACCCGGCCACGCTCGTCGCACGGCTGCGGTCGGTCAACACGCGTGCCGTCGACCTCACCGAGGCGCTGCTCCTGCTCAGTCGGTCGGAGCAGCACGCGGTCGCGCACGAACCGCTCGACCTGTCGCTGCTCGCCGAGGAGGCCGTGGAGACGCTGCTCCCGCTCGCCGAGGCCGACGCCGTCGACCTGCGGGTCGACACCGGGCCGGCACCGACGGCCGGGTCCCCGGCGCTGCTCCTGCAACTCGTCACGAACCTCGTGCACAACGGGATCGTGCACAACGGTCCCGACGCGCAGGGCGCGCGCTGGATCGGCGTGCGGACCGGCACGGAGGACGGCCGCGCGGTCCTCGAGGTCCGGAACTCCGGGGCGACCGTGCCGCAGGACGTCGTGCCGACGCTCACCGAACCGTTCCAGCGGGGCGCAGCCCGCACGCGCAGCGGGACCGGGACCGGGCTGGGCCTGGCGATCGTCGCGGCGGTCGTCCGTGCCCATGACGGCGAGCTCGAGCTCGCGGCTCCGGCGGACGGCGGGCTCGCCGTCACGGTGCGGCTCGGTCGCTGACGTCCGGGAGGCCCGGCCCCCTCCGCCCCGCAGCTCCCGGTCCGTCCCGCATCACCACCACAACCCCGGTCCGGTGCCGCCCGGCACCGGACGGCGACGGCGCTCCGCACCGCGTGCGGAGCGCCGTCGCCCGTCGCGGGCGAGATCAGTCCTGGGCGACGACCGACCACGTCACGATGCGGGCGTCCCGCACCGTCACCTCGTGCAGCGGCCCGGTCACCGCGACCGTCGCGCGCTCCGTGGCGGAGCCGGGGACGGGCCGTCGGGCCGGTCCGCCGCCGGACGCGACGATCCCACCCGTCGGCACCGGGCCTCCCGGCCGGGACGCCGCGGCGTGCGACGCGACCCACACCTGCACGTCCCCGGGCTCGACCACCCGGCGCATCCGCAGGTCGGTGTGGGCGAAGCGCCCGGCGGGGACGCGGAAGCGCACCCGGGCGGACTCACCCGCGGCGAGCGCGACCCGCGCGTAGCCGAGCAGCTGCACCTCGGGCCGCGTGACGGTCGCGTGCAGGTCGTGCCCGTAGAGCTGCACGACCTCCTCGCCGTCGCGGCCACCGGTGTTGCCGACCGTGACCGTCGCCTCGAGGACACCGTCCGAGCGGACCTCCGGGTCGACGACCAGGTCCTCGACGACGAACGACGTGTAGCCGAGCCCGAACCCGAACGGCCGCACCGGCGTCGAGTCCGCCGCGGTGACGTCGGACGGACCGCCGAGGCGCGGGTGCAGGTAGGTGTACGGCTGCGCGCCCGCGGACCGCGGCAGCGACACCGGCAGCCGGCCGGACGGCGACGTGGCCCCGGTGAGCAGGTCCGCGATGGCCGGTCCCCCCTCTTCTCCGGGGAAGAACGCCTGCACGACGGCCGCCGGCCGTCGCGGGTGCGCGCCGTCGCCGTGGCCGTCCGGCTCGTCGTCGAGCGCCCAGCCGACGGCGTAGGGCCGCCCGGTCAGGAGCACCACGACCGTCGGCGTCCCGGTTGCGACGACGGCCTCGACGAGCTCGCGCTGCACGCCGGGCAGGTCGAGCGACTCGGTGTCGTTGCCCTCGCCGACCGTGCCGCGGCCGAACAGTCCGGCCTGGTCCCCCACCACGACCACCGCGACGTCCGAGGCGGACGCGGCGGCGACCGCCTCGTCGAAGCCCGAGCGGTCGGTGCCGGTGACGTCGCAGCCGACGGCGAAGCGCACCGTGCCCGGAGCGCTGACGCCCTCCAGGGCCTCGCGCACGGTCGGGATCGCGAAGCCGAGCGGCAGGTCCGGGTGCGCGGCGAGCACGTGGTTGGCGAACGAGTAGCAGCCCTGCAGCGCCTCGGCGCGGTCGGCGTTCGGGCCGATGACCGCGAGCGAGGTGCCCGGCGCGAGCGGCAGGACGGGCGTGTCCCCCGTGACCGGCTCGTTGGCGAGCAGCACGAGCGACCGTGCGGCCAGCCGGCGTGCGAGGTCCCGGTGCAGCGGGGTGTCGAGGTCGACCCCGGTGGGCGGCTCGTCCCGGAACGCGTCGTCGTCGAGCAGCCCGAGCCGCTCCTTCTGCCGCAGGACCCGGAGCACCGCCCGGTCGACGAGCGTCTCGTCGACCTGCCCCGACCGCACGCGCTCGACCAGCGGGCCGAGGTAGGCGTCCCCGGTGGGCAGTTCGACGTCGATGCCGGCCTCGAGCGCGAGCGCCGCGGCCGCACCACGGTCGGCGGCGATGCCGTGCATGACCTCGAGGAACGCCACCGAGAAGTAGTCGGCGACGACCGTCCCGGTGAAGCCGAGGCGGTCGCGGAGCAGGTCGGTCAACAGCGCCCCGTTCGCCGCGACGGGCACGCCGTCGATCTCGGCGTACGAGTTCATGACGCTGCGCGCACCGCCGTCGTGGAGCGCCATCTCGAACGGCGGCAGGAAGACGTCGGCGACCTCGCGCGGTCCGGCGTGCACCGGTGCGTGGTTGCGGCCCGCCTGCGACGCCGAGTACCCGAGGAAGTGCTTGAGGGTCGCGTCGACGCCCGCGCTCTGCAGACCGCGGACGTACGCGGTGCCCACGGTGCCGACCAGGTACGGGTCCTCGCCGATGCACTCGTCGACCCGCCCCCACCGCGGGTCGCGGACGACGTCGAGCACCGGGGCCAGCCCCTGGTGCACACCGAGCTCGCGCATCGAGGCACCGATCGCGGCGCCCACCTGCTCGACCAGGTCCGGGTCGAAGGCGGCACCCCACGCGAGCGGGGTCGGGAAGGTCGCGGCCTTCCACGCGGCGAGCCCGGTGAGGCACTCCTCGTGCACGAGCGCCGGGATGCCGAGACGGGTCTCCCGACGCAACCGGCGCTGCTCCGCCCAGAGCCACGCCGCCCGCTCGTCCGCTTCGACCGGCCGGGTGCCGTAGACGCGGGTGAACTGGCCGATCCCGTGCCGCGTGATGTCGGCCAGGGTGCGGCCGTCCGCCGCCGCCGTCATCTCGCCCTGCATCGGCGCGACGACGCCGTCCTGGTCGAGCCAGTAGCCGACGAGCTGCGCGGTCTTCTCCTCGAGCGTCATCTCGGCGAGCAGGGCGGTCGCGCGGTCGGCGCGGGTCGCGGTGTCGGTGTCCGTCACGGTGTCGGCGTCCGTCGCTGCCGCGGGGGCGGCCGGGAGGCGCGGCGTGCGTCCCGCGGTGCGGGTCGCGTCGGTCGCGGTCACCCCTTCACCGCCCCGGTCAGGCCGCCGACGATGCGACGCTGGAAGATCGTGAAGAACACGAGGGCCGGGATCATCGACATCGACGTGAACGCCAGGACCTTCGCCGTGTCGACCGAGTACTGCGACGAGAACGCCTGCACGCCGAGCGGCAGGGTGTAGCTGCCCTCGTTGTTCAGGATGAAGAGCGGCAGGATGTAGCTGTTCCAGCTCGCGATGAAGGCGAGGATGCCGACCGTCACGACACCCGGCAGCGACAGCGGCACGACCATCCGGAAGAAGAACCCGAGCCGGCTGGCGCCGTCGATCGAGGCGGCCTCCTCGAGCTCGTCCGGGATCGCCCGCAGGAACGGCACGAGGATGATGACGGTGGTCGGCAGGGCGAACGCGATCTGCGGCAGGATCACCCCGACCAGGCTGTTCGTCATGTGCAGGTCCTTGACGAGCAGGTACAGCGGGGTGATGGCGACCGTGATGGGGAACATCAGCCCGGCGGCGAACAACGCGTACAGGCCGCCGCGGCCGACGAACTGGTAGCGGGCGAGCACGAAGCTCACCATCAGCCCGAGCACGACGACGCCGACCGTGGTGGACACGGCGCTGATCGTCGAGTTGCCGAGCTGCTGCCAGAAGATGCCGCTCGACAGCACCGAGCCGTAGTTGCCGAACTCGAACGGTGCCGGCAGGCCCGCGGGGCTCGTGGTGATCTGCGAGTTCGTGCGGAACCCGCCGAGCACGATGTACGCCACCGGCGCGAGGTTCGCGGCGACGAACAGGATCGCCACCAGGTAGGTGAGCGGGTTCGCGCGGCCGATCGCCGCGCTGGACCGGCGCTCCCGCGTGGCCCGGCGCCCGGGGGCGACGATGGTCGTGGTGGCCATCAGTTCTTCCTCTCCGTGAGTGCACCGGCGGTGTCCCGGCGGAGCACGAAACGCTGGTAGACGAGGGCGACGGCGAGCGAGATCAGGAACATCACGACCGCGACCGCGCTGCCGAACCCGAAGTTGCCCGAGGTGCGGCCGTTGGCGACCATGTACGTCGCCATCGTCGAGGTGCCGGCGGTCGACGAGATGTACTGGCCCCAGATGATGTAGACGAGGTCGAACAGCTGCAGCGAGCCGATGATCGACAGGAACGCCCAGATCCGGATGGTCGGGCCGAGCAGCGGCAGGGTGATCCGCCGCTGGATCTGCCAGTAGCCGGCGCCGTCGATGGCGGCCGCCTCGAACAGCTCCTCCGGGATGCTCTGCAGCCCGGCGAGGAACAGGATCACCGCGAAGCCGATGTACTTCCACGAGATGATCACGAGCAGGGTCCAGATCGCGATGTCCGGGTTCGACAGCCAGTCGGCCCGGAGACCGCCGAGGCCGATGCTCTGGAACATGTCGTTGACGGCGCCGTTCGACTGGAGCATGAGGCTCCAACCGGTGCCCACGATGACCTCGGAGATCACGTAGGGCACGAACACGAGCACGCGGATGAGCCCGCGGCCGTGCATCTTCTGGTTGAGCAGCAGGGCGAGCACGATGGCGATCGGCCCCTGCAGGACGAGCGACAGCACGACGATGAAGCCGTTGTGCATGAGGACCGCGTGGAACGCCTTGTCCTGGAAGATGATGAGGTAGTTCTGCAGGCCGACGAAGTCGGTGGGCGGCCCGTAGCCCTGCCACTTGAAGAACCCGTAGTAGGCGGCGAGGCCCACGGGCAGGATCACGAACGTCACGAAGACGATGACCGCGGGCCCGGCGAGGACCGCGATCTCGACCCGCTTCCGCCAGTCCGCGATGCGGCGCGTGGACCGCCGTCCGGCGGGGAGCGGCGTACCGCTCCCCGCCGGGGACGTCCCCGCGGCGCTGTCCGACCCGGTGGTCGGGGTCGTGCCGAGCGAGGTGTCGAGGGTCATGGTCAGCCCTTGGCCGCAGCCTGGTTGGTCGCCGAGACGATGTCCTTCGCGTCGCCCTTGCCGGCGAGCACGTCCACGACGCTGGTGTTCAGCGCGTTGCCGACGTTCTGGCCGTACAGGGTGTCGAGGTACTGCGAGACGAACGGCGCCTCCTGGTAGGCGGCGAGCGCCGACTTCAGGTAGTCGGAGTCGACGACGGACTGCGCCTCCTTGTTGACGGGGATGGCGTTGAAGGCCTTGTAGTAGCCCTCCTGGTTGTCCTTCTGCACGATGAAGTTGAGGAAGTCGGTGCAGGCCTTCTTCGGGGCCTGGGCCGAGCAGGAGTTGCCGTCGACGCCGCCCATCATCGACTTCGGGTCACCCTTGCCGCCGTCGATGGTCGGGAACGGGAACCAGCCGAGGTCGGACAGCGGCTTGCCGTCCGGGGTGAGCGAGGCGATCACGCCCGGGTCCCAGGCACCCATGAGCTCCATGGCCGCCTTGTGGTTGGCGAGCAGGCCCGCCGAGCTGCCGGCGCCCTGCTGCGCCGCGGTGGTGAGGAAGCCGTTGTTGAAGGGCTTCGTCGCGTTGAAGTCCTCGAGCTGGTCGCCGGCCTTGGTCCAGCAGGCGTCGTCGAACTTGAGCGACTTGGCGGTGTCCTCGAGCGTCTTCTGGCTGCACTCGCGCAGGGCGAAGTTGTAGTACCAGTGCGCGGCGGGCCAGGCGTCCTTCGCGCCGACGGCGACCGGGTCGACCCCGGCGGACTTGAGCTTCGCGATGTCGTCGTTCAGCTCGTCCATCGTGGTGGGCGTGCCGTCGATGCCGGCCTTCTCGAACAGGTCCTTCGAGTACCAGATGCCCTCGGGGAGCACCGCGCCGGGCATGGCGTAGGTCTTGCCGTCCTTCTCGTAGCCGGCGAACGTGCCGGCGCTGATCGACTGCTTCGCGTCGGCGCTGATGGAGTCGGAGATGTCCATGAGCTGCCCGGCGGCGATCATCGCGTCCATCTTGCCGCCGCCGCGCTGCAGGAAGACGTCGGGAGCGTCACCGGAGTTGAGCGCGGTCTGCAGCTTGCCGTCCAGGTCCTCGTTCTGGATCGCCTGGATCTTGATGGTGACGTTCGGGTACTTGTCCTCGAACGCCTTGACGGTCGAGGCCCAGTAGGCCTTGCCCGGTCCGGTCGTCGAGTTGTGCCAGAAGGTCATCGTGACCTTCCCGCCGTCTGCGGAGGCATCGCTGCCCGCCGAGCAGCCGCTGGCAACCAGCGCTGTCGCCCCGATCAGCGCGATGGCTGCCGCGGCACGGATCTTCCTCGTCATCGTGGATCTCCTGTGTGTCGTCGTTGACATGCAGCGACATCGACTGCCGCTGCGGAGAGCGTGCCAGGCACTCCTCGGGCTTGTCAATCGATATCGATAACGTTTTCTTTACCGTTCCGGTCCCGGAGGCGCGGTACGGTGTGCCAATGGATCCAGCCGTCGGCGCGCATCCCGGTGCCGGCCGGGTGACGATCGGCGACGTGGCACGGGCGGCCGGGGTCTCGATCCCCACCGTGTCGAAGGTGATCAACCGACGCGACGGGGTCGCCCCCGCGACGATGGTCCGCGTGCAGCAGGTCGTCGACGACCTCGGGTACGAGACGTCGCTCGTGGCGAGGAGCCTGCGCAGCTCCCGGACCGGGGTGATCGGCATCCTCGTGCCCGAGTTCGAGCCGTTCTCGACCGAGCTGCTCCGCGGCATCTCGAGCGCGGCCACCGGCACCGGCTACGAGCTGCTCGCCTACGCGGGACTCATGACCGGCGCCGACCGGCCCGGCTGGGAACGCCGCTCGCTGTCCCGGCTGTCCGGCACGCTCATCGACGGTGCCATCGTGGTCACCCCCACGACGGCGCTGTCCAGCTCGACCATCCCCGTCGTGGCCATCGACCCGCACACCGGGCCCGAGGGGCACGCCACGGTGGACGCCGACAACGAGGGCGGCGCCGTGCTCGCGGTGGAGCACCTGCTCGCGCTCGGGCACACCCGCATCGCGCACGTGCAGGGCCGCGCCGACCTCGCCTCGGCCCAGCTCCGCGAGGCCGGGTACCGCTCGGCCCTGGCGGCCGCCGGCATCGCGGTCGACGAGCGGCTGCTCCGCGACGGCGGGTACCAGGAGGACCAGTCCGCGGTCGTCGCCCGACAGCTGCTGACCCTCGAGGACCGGCCGACCGCCGTGTTCGCCGCGAACGACTCCTCGGCCGTCGGTGTGCTGCGCGCCGCCGCCGACCTCGGGCTGCGCGTGCCCGAGGACCTGTCCGTCGTCGGCTTCGACGACGTGCCGCAGGCCTCGGTCACGACGCCGCCGCTCACCACGGTGTCGCAGCCCCTGGCCGAGCTCGGCACCCGGGCGGTCGAGATGCTCCTGACCATGCTCCGCGGCGAGGACGCGTCGGACCACGTCCGGCTGCCGACCACCCTGCGCACGCGTCGGAGCAGCGGACCGGCCCCGACTGCCGCCTGACCGTACCCCGACCGCCGCCGCCTGACCACACCCCGGCCAGCGCCGCAGCGCCGGTCAGCGCCGGTCAGCGCCGGTCAGCGCCGCAGCGTCTGCTTCGGGTACTCGCCGAACCGTGCCGCGTAGGACGCCGAGAAGCGGCCGAGGTGCGCGAACCCCCACCGGCGTGCGACGTCGCCGATGACGCCCGCCTGCGGGTCGAGCTCGAGCAGCTCCGCACGGACCCGGTCGAGTCGGACGTCGCGCAGGTACGCGAGCGGCGTGACGTCGAACACGCGGCGGAACGACTCCTGCACCGACCGCACGCTCAGGCCGGCGACGGCCGACAGCTCGGCGATGGTGACCGTCTCGGCCGCGTGCGCGTGGATGTACTCGACGGCCGCACGCAACCGCGCGTTCCGCGGCAGCGACAGCTCGTCGGGCAGGTCGTCGCGACGCGGCGGGAACGTCTCGAGGAACGCCGCCACGGTCTGCAGCTTCGCCTCGTGCCAGTCGTCGGTGCCGTGCCCGCCGAGCCGGAGCGAGCGGGACAGCGCGGACAGGGCCTGGTGCCAGCGGTCGGCGGTGCCGGGCTCCGGTTCACGGGCGTGGTCGAACCGCAGCGGCCGGTCGTCCTGGCCGAGCGTCCCCACGGCGACCCGGCGCACGAACTCGCGGTCCAGGTGCACGAGGCGCTGGTCGTGGTCGGCGGCGGAGAACACGAACTCGCCGTCGCACGGCAGGAGCACCGGGACGTCCCGGCGCAGCGCGATCCGGGAGCCGCTCGTGTCGACGTGCGCGCTGCCCTCGGTGATCCAGGTGACGACGTAGTCGCCGCCGACCGGCACCGGACCCCAGAGCGCTCCGCGCACCTGCGACCGCCGGATCGTCACGTCGGAGTCGCCGACCGCGGTGTACCGGTACGCGGGCTCGCCGTCGGTCGACCGGACGGACCACCGGTCGGCGCCGTGCACCCGTGCGAGGTCCCGCCCGGCCGATTCCGCGCCGGAACCGGCGACCTCGAAGCGCACGCCCTCGACCGGTCGCACCGCGGACGCCGTGCGCCCGCCGGACAGGCTCATGCCGGAACTCCCCGGGACATGACACGGGGCGCGTTCCGCGGATACGCTGACCCGGTGAGCGCAGCGCATCGTGGCACCGACCCGATCCGCACCGACCCGATCCGCACCGAGGGGGCGTGTCCGTGAGCGATCTCGACCTCATCGCCGCGCTGACCCGCCTCGAAGCCGCGGTGTCGGACCTCCGGGCGCGGCTGCGCGACCAGCTCGGGGTGTCCGGTGGCGACGTCAGCGTGCTGCAGTACGTCTCGCGGTCCCAGGACGCCGGCCGGACCGTGCGCGTGACCGACCTGGCGAAGTACCTGGGGCTCACCGGCCCGGCCGTGACGGGCATGGTCGACCGCCTCGAGCAGAGCGGGCACCTCTGCCGTGTCCCGAACCCCGACGACGGCCGCAGCCGGCACATCGAACTGACCACGACGGCCAGGCGTGACTACGCGCGCGCGATGGACGGCACGAACGAGCACCTGCACGAGCTGATGGCCTCCTTCTCGGAACGGGACAGGGCCAGGTTCGTCAGGATCGTCGACCGCATCGTCGCGGCCGTCGACGTCGGCGCACCGAGCCACTGACGGCAGAGTACGGGCGAGCACGGCTCGGACCGGACGATTGTCCGCCAAGCGCAATTACGTCACTTTCCTACCTATCTGGACCGCTCGTTCTGCTGCGCGGACGACCTCATCCCTTCACCGCCCCCGAGGTCAGGCCGGACACGATGGAGCGGCGGAACACCAGGACGAGGATGACGATCGGGACCGTCGCCGCGACGCTCGCGGCGAAGATCTGCGCGAACGGCACCGTGAACTGCGTGCCGAACAGGGCGATCCCGACCGGGATGGTGCGGAACGAGTTCTCGCTGTTGAACGTCAGCGCCATGAGGAACTCGCTCCACGACGCCGTGAACGTGAAGACCCCGACCGTGAACAGGCCGGGTTTCGCCATCGGCAGGATGACGGACAGCACCGTGCGCCACGCCCCGGCGCCGTCGATCTCGGACGCCTCCTCGATCGTCGACGGGATCCCCTGCAGGTAGTTCCGCATGATCCAGATGGCGAACGGCAGGTTGAACGCGACGTACGGCACGATGAGACCCGGGTACGAGTTGAGCAGCCCGAGGTTGCGCTCGAGCAGGTACAGCGGCGTCAGCACCGCGATCGCGGGGAAGACCGACAGCATGAGCAGCGAGGTCATGATGGCGGTGCGGCCGCGGATGAACCGCCCGGCGAGTGCGTAGCCGGCCAGGAACGCCAGCGCGAGCACGACGACGGTCGTCGACACCGACACGATGACGCTGTTGAGCATGTACTGGCCGAGCGCGTTGTCGCGGAACGCCACCACGAAGTTGTCGAAGGTGATCCGCTGCGGGAACGCCGTCGGCGGCGACTGGGCGATCTCGCCGGACGGCTTGAGCGACGTCGTGACGAGCCAGTACAGCGGCAGCGCGGTGAGCACCGCGATGACGACACCGCTGACGTTGACGGTGTTGACCCACTTGCGCCAGCCCTTGCGGACACGTTGACGGGGCATCAGTCGTCCCCTCCCTTCGCCTGGTTCCGGAACGCCCGGAGGAACAGCAGGCACCCGACCGCGACGATGACCGCCGTGGACGTCGCGATCGCCGCTCCCGGACCGATGTTGATGTCCTGGAAGAGCACCTTGTAGCCCATGATCGCGAGCGACTGGGTCGTGGTGCCCGGCCCCCCGTTCGTCAGCACGAACGGCAGGTCGAAGACACCGAACGCCTGCAGGATGCGGAACAGCACCGCGATCGTCAGCGTCGGGGTGAGCTGCGGGAGCACCACGCGCCAGAACGTCTGCCACGTGCTCGCGCCGTCGAGCTCGGCGGCCTCGTAGTGGTCCTCGGAGATCTGCACGAGCCCGGCGAGCAGGATGATCGCCACGAACGGCGTCGTCTTCCAGATGTCCGCGACCATCAGGCCGGTGATCGCCGGCACCGGCTCGCCGAGGATCACCGGCGCGTCCCCGAACAGGCCGAAGAACCAGGTCGCGACGCCGTAGGTGCTGTCGTAGACGTACTTCCAGAGCTGCGCGTTGACGATCGTGACGAGCGACCACGGCACGAGCATGAGCGCGAGCATCCAGCCGCGGGTGGCCCCGAGCCGCTCGAGCACCAGGGCCACGAGCATGCCGAGCACGAGCTCGACCGAGACCGTCACGACCGTGTACAGGACGGTGAACCCGAGCGCCCGGTACCAGTCGGCGCTCTGCAGCAGGGCCGCGTAGTTGCCGAACCCGAAGGACTGGATCGTGAACCCCTCGTAGCCGACCTCGACGTCCGCGAAGCTCAGGACGATCGAGTACACCACCGGGAAGATCGTCACCGCGGCGACGACCAGGAGCGCCGGGGCCGCGAAGCCCCACGCGCCCCGTGCCCGGATGCGGTCGAGACGCGACCGCCCCGTCGGCCGGGGCGGCGGGTCGAGCCGACCCGGGCCTCCCGACCCGACCGTCGTCCGCGTCGCGGTGCCGGCGCTCACAGCGCTTCACCCGACAGCGCGAGCGAGATGGCGGAGGCCATCGCGCTCGTGCCGCCGTCCACCGACGCCTGGCCCCCGAGGATGCTGTTGCCGTTCTGGTAGACGCCCTGCGAGACCTTCGGGTAGTACGCCGTCGAGGTCGGCCGGGGCACGAGCGTGATGCCGGCCGCGGTGTCGTAGGTGGGCCGCTGCTGCCGCTTCGCGTCCTCGCTGACGAGCGAGGCGCTGCGCGCGGGCAGGACACCGCCCTCGCGGGTCAGGAACTGCTGGGCGGTCTCGCTCGACATCCAGCTCGCGAAGGTGAGCGCCGCCGCGGGCTGCTGGGTGTGCGGGTTGATGTAGTTCCCCCACCCGCCGATCGTCGAGTGGTGGTCGTCCATGCCGTCGAACGTCGGCCGCGCCGCCAGCCCGACCTTGCCGGCGACCTGGCTGTCCGGTCCGTTCGCGATCCCCCACGCGTACGACCAGTTCCGCAGGAACGCGGCCCGGCCGCCCGAGAACGCGTCGTTCGTGTCCTGCTCCTGGTAGGTCAGGGTGGCCCGCGGGGACGCCCCCTCGGTGACCAGCGAGCGCATGAACTCGAACGCGCGCTTCGTCTCCGAGCTCGTGGTCTCGGGTCTCGTCAGGTCGTCGTTGAGCAGCGACCCGCCCGCGTCGGCGACGAACTCGGTGACGTTGCAGGTCAGACCCTCGTACACGTCGCCCTGGAACGCGAACCCGTAGGACACGTCGCCGGTGTCCACGAGCTTCGCTGCGGTCTCGCGCACCTCTTCCCACGAGCCCGGCACCTGCAGGGAGTGCTTCGCGAGCAGGTCCTTCCGGTACAGGAAGAACGACTCGTCGATGTAGAGCGGGAACATGTAGTACGTCCCGTCGACGCTCGCCGCCTGCCGCAGCCCCTCCGGGAACTGGTCGAAGAAGTCCTCGCCGACGAGCTGGTTCACGGGGGTCGCGAGCTTGTTCTTCGCGAACTGGCCGGGCCACGCCACGTCGCCGAGGTACACGTCCGGCGTGCTGCTGCCGGCCGCGATCTGGGTCGTCAGGCTCGTGCGGTTCGTGTCGGTGTCGCTCGGGGCGCTGACGATCCGCACCCGGATGTTCGGGTGCTCCTTCTGGAACTCCGTGATGAGCCGCCGCCGCAGGTCCCCGCCGTCCTTCGACGCGACCTGGCCGGCCCACCAGCTGATCGTCGCCTCGCCCTCGGGCGGCTCGGTGGGCCAGTCCTCGACCCTCGTGCGCTCGGGTCGGGTGGAGCAGCCGGCGAGCAGCAGCACCCCCGCTCCCCCGAGCAGGAACATCCTCCGGTCGATGGCCATCCGTCCTCCTCGACGTGTGGTGCTGCGAACCTGTGCGTCCACACAACCAGGCGGCGCCTGGTCTGTCCGCAGGTGGCGCTGGCGGGCAGCGGGGTGCGTGGCGGGCGACGCGTGTCGGGCGGCGCGTGGGCGCGAGAGCGACAGATCCCCCACCGGCGGCCCCGTCAGCACTGCGGAAGCGACAGTGTGCGACGAACTGTTCGCGGAGGACTGTCGCTCTCGCGAGGCGGGGCGGCGGACCTGGTCACCGCGAGGTGGCGGACCGCGAGGCGGCGGCCAGGAGGCTCGTGGCGGGGCCGGCCCGCGCCTCCCGGCCGACAGGTGAGCGCGAAAGCGACAGATCCCGCACTGGCGGCCCCGTCCGTGCTGCGAAGGCGACAGTGTGCGGCGAACTGTTCGCGGAGAACTGTCGCTTTCGCGAGGCGGGGCGGCGGACATCGTGACCGCGGAACGGCAGGCCGCGGAGGCGGCGGCCGGGAGGCTCGTGGCGGGGCCGGCCCGCGCCTCCCGGCCGACAGGTGGGCGCGAAAGCGACAGATCCCGTACCGGCGGCCCCGTCAGCGCTGCGGAAGCGACAATGTGCGGCGAACTGTTCGCGGAGGACTGTCGCTTTCGCGAGGCGGGCCACGGGGCGCGGGCCGCGAGGCCGCGAGGCTCAAGCTCAGGCGGGAGCGGGGGCGGTCGAGTCGGCGAGGTGCAGGGCGCACGGGATGAGGGTGTGCGTGCGGTCCGTCGTGCCGCCCTCGAGGCGGTCGACCAGGGACTCGACGGCAAGGCGGCCGAGTGCCGGGCCGGGCGCGTTCAGCGTCGTGAGGACGGGTTCGGTGGCGGCGCCGGCGCCGTCCGACGAGACGATCGCGACGACCGAGACGTCCTCGGGGACGCGTCGACCACCGGCGCGGAGACCGCTCACGAGCCCGAAGTTCGAGTCGTCCTTCATGATGATCGCGGCCGTGAGGTCGGGGTCGCGCGCCAGCAGGTCCGCCGCCGCGCGACGGCCGCCCTCGGCGGAGGCCCCCGCCGCGACGACGGTGCCGCTGAGACCGCGGCGTTCGACGGAGGCGCGGAACGCGGCCTCGGACCGGACCTTCGGGCCGTAGTCGGCCATCGCGGTGCCGTCGAGGTCCTCGACGACGAGGCCGATGCGGCGGTGCCCGAGGCCGGTCAGGTGGTCGAGGGCGTCCTCGACGGTGCGCTCGAAGTCGATGTCGACGAAGGAGATGCCCGACGGGTCCGCGGTCCGGCCGATGGCGACGAAGGGGACGTCGAGCTCGACGAGGCGCTCGATGCGGGGGTCGCGCATGGTGACCTCCATGACGACGACGCCGTCGGCGAGTCCCCCGGAGATGAGCTCCTGCACGTCGTCGCCGGTGGCCGCGGCGGGCCAGAGGACCAGGTGGTACCCGAGCTCCGAGGCGCGGCCGGCGGCGCTCGTGAAGAACTGCAGCGCCGTCTGCCCGAGCCGGTGCTCGAGGACCGGGAAGACCAGCGCGAGGATGCGGCTGCGACGCGACGCGAGTGCCCGCGCGACCACGTTGTTGCGGTAGCCGAGTTCGCGCATCGCGGCGGTGACGCGCGCTCGGGTGGCCGCGGACACCCGCTTGTTCCCGTTCACCACGAAGGACACGGTCGCGATCGAGACGCCCGCCCGGTCGGCGACCTGCTGCATCGTCGCCATGCCGCCCCCTCACCCTGTTCCGCTCACTGTAGCGGGGGTGACCCATGAGAAAGTTCGTTTAAGCGCTTTACCATCTAACCGCTTCGATGCTAGCTTCGACCCCACTCGGGACGCGACGGAGCGGTTCTGGTCCGGTTCGCCCCCGATCCACGAGCAGCACGTCGCGTTCGTGTCCGGCAACCATCCAGAGAAGAGCGAAGCAATGAAGCCTCGACACCGCAGGATCGCACCGGTCCTCAGCACGGTCGCCATGCTGGCGACCGTCCCCCTCGTCCTCGCCGGCTGTTCCGGCGGTTCGTCGGCGAACCCCGGCGGCAAGGTGGACTCCATCACCGTGCTCGACTACTACAACCAGGGCAACGACAAGAAGGTCATCGGCGAGTACCTCGACAAGTGCGGCGCCGAGAACGACGTCACCATCAAGCGCACCCAGGTGCCGGGCTCGTCCCTCATCCAGAAGGTGCTGCAGCAGGCGTCGTCGCGGACCCTGCCGGACGTCCTCATGCTCGACAACCCGGACATGCAGCAGATCGCCGAGACCGGTGCGCTGTCGCCGCTGTCCGACTACGACATCTCGACCGACGGCTACGCGGAGGGCGTGCTGCAGGCCGGCACCTACGAGGGCAAGGTCTACGGGCTCGCGCCGACCGTGAACACGATCGCGCTCGTCTACAACAAGAAGGTGCTGTCCGAGGCCGGGGTCACCCCGCCGAAGACCTGGGACGAGCTGCAGTCCGCCGCGGCGAAGCTCACGAAGGGCAGCCAGTACGGCTTCGCGGTCGACGCGAACGCCACGTACGAGGGCACCTGGCAGTTCCTGCCGTTCATGTGGTCGAACGGTGGTGACGAGAAGGACATCGCCACGCCCGAGACCGCCGAGGCCCTGACGCTGTGGAAGGACCTGATCGACGACGGCTCGATGTCGAAGAGCGTCCTGAACTGGACCCAGGCGGACGTGAACGACCAGTTCATGGCCGGCAAGGCCGCGATGATGATCAACGGTCCGTGGCAGATCCCCGGGCTCAAGGAGTCGGGGGTCGACTACGGCATCGCCCAGATCCCCGTGCAGTCCGCCAGCGACACGGCCGTCGCACCGCTCGGGGGCGAGGTCTGGACCGTCCCGAACACCGGCGACAAGGCGAAGCAGGCCGTCGCCGCGAAGATCGTCGACTGCATGAACAGCGACGCGAACCAGCTCGCGATGGCGAAGCTGCGGTACACGATCCCCTCGAAGACGGCCGTCGCCCAGCAGTTCGGGAAGGACGTCCCCGAGGAGCAGGTCTTCGTCGACCTGGTCGCCGACGCCCGGGCCCGCACGGGCGAGCTCGGCGCCGACTGGCCGAAGGCCGCGACGAAGATCTACACGGCCGTGCAGGCTGCGCTCACCGGCCAGGACTCGCCGGCCGACGCCCTGCAGAACGCCCAGTCGAGCAACTGAGCATGACGAGCACCGCGACCCCCGTCGCCCCACGGCGGGCCGCCGGGGACGGAGCACCCGCTCCGTCCCGGCGGCCCCGCCCGGGCCGCTCGCTGCGCTTCGAACGGATCGCGCAGCTGCTGTTCCTGCTGCCGGCCGTCCTGTTCCTGCTGCTGTTCTTCGGCTTCCCGGTCGTCAAGAACGTCGTCATGAGCTTCCAGGCGTACACGACGTCGACGTTCTACACGGGCGAGGCCCCCTGGGTCGGCTTCGCGAACTACGCCTCCGTCGTCTCGTCGCAGCTCTTCGACACGGCGCTGCTCAACACCGCGCTGTTCACGGTCGGGTCGATCGTCGGCCAGTTCGTGATCGGGCTGCTGCTCGCGCTGTTCTTCCGGCGCAACTTCCCGCTCTCCGGGCTGCTCCGGTCCCTGCTCCTGCTGCCCTGGCTGCTGCCGCTCATCGTGTCGAGCGCGGTGTGGAAGTGGATGCTCGACCAGGACTCGGGCGTCGTGAACCAGTTCCTCGGCTCGTTCGGCGTCCCGTCGGTCCCGTGGCTGACGAGCCCCGCGGTCGCGCTCATCACCGTCATCGCGGTGAACATCTGGATCGGGATCCCCTTCAACACCACGATCCTGTACGGCGGGCTGCAGGACATCCCGACCGAGCTCTACGAGGCCGCGGCCCTCGACGGCGCCACCGGCTGGAAGGCGTTCTGGGCGATCACCTGGCCGATGCTGCGCCCCGTCGTGAGCGTCACGCTCGTGCTCGGTGTCGTCTACACGATCAAGGTGCTCGACATCATCCTCGGGTTGACGAACGGCGGGCCGGCGAACGCCACGCAGACCATCGCCACGCAGTCGTACGACCTGTCGTTCAAGCAGTTCGACTTCGGGCAGGGCGCCGCGCTGAGCAACATCCTCATCGTCATCTCCGCCCTGTTCGCGATCGTCTACCTCCGCCTCAACAGGAAGGCCGTCGATGACTGACGCAACCGCGACGCGCGCCGTGGTGACCCGCGGCACCCGTCGCCCCACCCGGCCGACCACCCCGAAGCAGTGGGTGCTCTCCGGCATCGGGATCCTGATCCTCGCCGTCATGCTGTTCCCGGTCTACTGGATGGTCAACATCTCGCTGCAGCCGACCGGCTCCGCGATCGAGGCCGCCTGGTTCCCGATCAACGCGCAGCTCGGCGGGTACGCCCAGGCCATCGCCGACCAGGGCGGCGCCCTGGTGACGAGCCTGCTCATCGCGCTCGGCAGCGTCGTGGTGAGCCTGCTCATCGCGACGCCGGCGGCCTACGCGCTCGCCCAGTTCAAGGTGAAGGGCGTCGGACCGGTCCTGTTCGGCATCCTCATCTCGCAGATGATCCCGGGCATCGTCGTCGCGAACGCCCTGTACGCGGCGTACAACGACCTCGGACTGCTCAACACCGTACCGGGGCTGATCCTGGCCGACAGCACGGCCGGCGTGCCGTTCGCGATCCTCATCATGCGGGCGTTCATGCAGAACATCCCGCCGTCGATCATCGAGGCCGCGAAGGTCGACGGCGCCGGCAACTTCCGGGCCTTCCGCTCCGTCGTCGTCCCGATCAGCGCGAACGCCCTCATCACCGCCGGGCTCTTCACGTTCCTGTTCACCTGGAGCGACTTCCTGTTCGCCCTGACCCTCACCACCACCGAGGACGTCCGACCGATCACGCTCGGCATCTACAACTACATCGGCACGTTCACCGCCGACTGGTCGACCGTCATGGCCGCGGCGGTGATGGCGTCGATCCCCGCCATCGTGCTGCTGCTCGTGGCGCAGAAGTTCATCGCGGCCGGCGCGACCGGCGGCGCGGTCAAGTGACCCGCGGCCGAGCGACCCGCACCGGCTCTCCCCACCCCCGAAAGGCATCCACCATGACCACCACACCGTTGCGCGTCACCGTCTGGGGCGAGAACGTCCACGAACAGGTCGAGCAGCACGTCGCCGAGCGCTACCCCGACGGCATGCACGGCGCGATCGCGGACGGGATCCGCGAGCACCTGCCCGAGGCCGTCGTCCGCACCGCCACCATGCAGGAACCCGAGCACGGCCTCACCGACGAGGTCCTCGCGGACACCGACGTCCTCACCTGGTGGGGGCACGCCGCCCACCAGGACGTCGACGACGCCGTCGTCGACCGGGTGCACAAGCACGTGCTGTCCGGCATGGGCCTGGTCGTGCTGCACTCCGGCCACTGGTCGAAGATCTTCGGCAAGCTCATGGGCACCACCTGCACGCTGCGCTGGCGGAGCGAGCACGACCAGGAGCTCGTCTGGACGGTGAACCCGCAGCACCCGATCACCCGCGGGGTGCCGAACCCGATCGTCATCCCCGAGCAGGAGATGTACGGCGAGTACTTCGACGTCCCGACGCCCGACGAGCTCGTGTTCATCTCGGGCTTCACCGGCGGCGAGGTGTTCCGGAGCGGGATGACCTACCGCCGGGGCCTCGGGAAGATCTTCTACTTCTCCCCCGGTGACCAGGACTTCCCCGTCTACCACCACCCGGACGTCCGCCGTGTCGTCGCGAACGGCGCCGAGTGGGCCCGACCGGAACGCGAGCGGGAGATCCCGACGCTCCGCCGCTACGACCTCGGCGAGTACTTCGACGGCCAGCACTACCGCGGCCCGTTCGACGACGCTCCCGTCGAGGACCCGGCAACGGCCGAGGCCCGCGCGTGAGCGCGCTCCGCGTCGTCCAGGTCGGTGCCGGCGGGATGGGGCGCGCCTGGCTCGCCACCGTCGCCGCCGACCCGGAGGTCGAGCTCGTCGGCGTCGTCGACCTCGACCTCGACGCGGCCCGCGCCGGGGCCGCGCACGCCGGCGACCCGACCCTGCCGGTCGGGACGGACCTGACCGCGCTGGCCGCCGAGACCGGTGCCGAGGCCGTCCTCGACATCACCGTCCCGGTCGCGCACCACCCAGTGACGATGCAGGCGTTGCGCGCCGGTCTGCCGGTGCTCGGAGAGAAGCCGGCGGCGCAGACGGTCGCCGAGGCGCTGTCGCTCGCGGCCGCCGCCGAGGTCACGGGCAAGCTGTTCATGGTGTCGCAGTCGCGCCGCCACAACGACCAGCTCGTCGCCTTCCGCCAGCACGTCCGCGGCCTCGGCGGCGTCGGCGGGCTGAGCACCCGCTTCGCGAAGGCCCCGCACTTCGGGGGCTTCCGCGAGGAGATGGACGACGTCCTGCTGCTCGACATGGCGATCCACGCCTTCGACTCCGCCCGGTACGTGCTCGAACGCGACCCGGTGTCGGTGTACTGCGAGTCGTGGAACCCGTCGTGGTCCTGGTACCGGGGCGACGCGGCCGCCGCGGCCGTCTTCACCTTCGAGGACGACGTCCGTTACGTCTACGACGGCTCGTGGTGCGCCCCGGGCGCGGAGACGTCGTGGAACGGCGACTGGCGGGCCTCCGGCGCGGCCGGCACCGCGCTGTGGGACGGCGACCACGACCCCTCCAGCGACCTCGACGGCGTGCCCGGCACCCCCGGGTCCGCGCCGAGCGTCGGGCACGAGATCGCGGGGGCGCTCACCTCGTTCGTCCGCGCGGTCCGCTCCGGCACCGCGCCGGACGGCGAGGTCCACGGCAACGTCATGAGCCTCACCATGGTCGACGCCGCGATCGCGTCGGCGCGGAGCGGGCGCCGCGTCGTCATCGACGAGGTGCTCGAGCAGGCGCACGCCGACGCCCTCGCCGCCGAGCGGGACGACGAGGTGCGCGAGCGCCTCGCGTCGTGGAGCTCGGTCCGCCACGCGCTCGGCACGTCGGTCGTCGCACCCGGCTGAGCAGGGGCCGGACAGGAGGCGCGGCGCGGCCCCGGCGGTTACGGTTGCCTGGTGCGTGGACAACGGTCGTCGGACGCGGGGGCCGTCGCCCCCGTCGTGCTCGTGGTCGCCGACCCCCGCCGCCGGGCCGGCCGCACCCCGTGGCGCCGCGTGCTCGTCGGGGTGGTGCTCGCCGCCCTCGTCGGCGGCGCGGCGGTCGCCACCGCCGGCGCGCTCGTCTCCCAGCGCACGGCGGAGGCCTTCGCCGTGCGCGACGCGACCGCCGACACCGCCGCGCTCGCCCGGGTCGTCGTCGAACCCGCACTCGTCGACGCGATCGCCGACCCGGACGCCACCGTCGCCGAACGCGCTGCGGCCCGTGCCCGGCTCGGCGACGCCGTCGCGGGCGAGCTGCGCGCCGGTTCGGCGGTGCGGATGAAGCTCTGGCGGGCCGACGGCACCGTGATCTGGTCGGACGAGCCGCGGCTCGTGGGCGACCGGTTCCCGCTCTCCGACGAGGACCTCGAGGCGCTCCGCACCGACCGCTCGGACGCCGAGGTGTCCGACCTCGACGAGCCGGAGAACCGGTTCGAACGCGGGAGCGGCCCCCTGCTCGAGGCGTACCAGGCGGTGCACACCCCCTCCGGCGAGGCCCTGCTGTTCGAGGCGTACCTGCCGTACGACGAGGTCCTCGAGCGGGCCGCCGACCTGCGCCACGCGTTCGCGGTGCTGGCGTTCGGCACGGTCGCGGTCGTGCTCGGCCTGCTCGTGCCGCTCCTGCTCTGGCTGCTGGTGCGCATCCGGTCCGGCCAGCGGCTCCGGGAACGCCTGCTCGGCCGTGCGCTCGACGCCGAGGCCGCCGAGCGGCGCCGGATGGCCGGCGAGCTGCACGACGGTCCGGTGCAGGACGTCGCCGGGCTGGCCCTGTCGCTCGGCGCCGCCCCGGAGACCCGCGACGCCGCGACGACGCTGCGCCGGGCGGTGTCGTCGCTCCGGACCTCGATGGCGGCGATCCGACCGGCGGCCCCGGACCGCGACGGCCTCGGCGCCGCGCTCGACGACGCCTGTGCCCGCGCCCGCGCGGCCGGCGTGACGACGACGGTGCACGTGCCGGACACCGTCGAGGCCTCGCCCGCCGCACTGCTGGCGGTCGTGCGGTTCGTGCGCGAGGCCGTCTGGAACACGGTGAAGCACGCCGGAGCCACCACGGTCGACGTCCAGGTGGCCCACGACGGCGACCACCTGGCGGTGACGGTGGCCGACGACGGCTCCGGCTTCGACCCGGCGGTCGTCGCCGGACCGACCCGTGCCGGTCACCTCGGCACGACGCTGCTGCGCGAGGTCGCCGAGGACACCGGCGGCTCGCTGCTGCTCCGCACCGCCCCGGGGCGCGGGACCACCTGGGACCTCACGGTCCCGACCGACGTGGAGACCCTGCGGTGAGGGTGCTGCTGGTCGACGACCACGCGCTCGTGCGCGGCGGCCTCCGTGCGGTGCTCGCGACCACCGACGACTGCGAGGTGGTCGGTGAGGCCGCGACCGGCGAGGAGGCCGTCGACCGTGCGGCGGACCTGCGCCCGGACGTCGTCGTCATGGACCTGTCGATGCCGGGCGCCGGGGGCGTCGACGCCACCGCCCGGCTGCGGGCGGCGATGCCCGCGGTCCGGGTGCTCGTCCTGACGACGTTCTCCGATGACCACCGGGTCCGCGCCGCCCTGGCCGCGGGCGCCACCGGGTACCTGCTGAAGGACGCCGCGCCGGACGACGTCGTCGCCGCGGTCCGGGCGGCCGCCCGCGACGAGACCCCGATCGACCCGCGGGTCGCCCGAGCGCTGCTCCCCGGCGCCGCCGCGACCGACCGAGGCCCCGACCTGCCGCCGCGGGAGCGTGACGTGCTGGTCCGCATCGCCCGCGGGCTGTCGAACCGGCAGATCGCCACCGAGCTCGGCATCGCGGAGCGGACGGTGAAGGTGCACGTCGGCTCGCTGTTCCGCCGGATCGGCGTCGCGGACCGCACGAGCGCCGCTCTGTGGGCACGCGACCACGGCTGGTGACGAGGTACTAGTACCAAGGTCCGATGGTGGGCGCGCGCGGCTCGGGCGACGATCGACGTGTACGGGCCATCCAGGCCCCTTCGCCCCAGGAGGCACCCATGCACACGGCACCCACCACCGCCCGGCGCTCGCGCCGCCGCTTCGCCGGCATCGCCGCCGTGATGACCCTCGGCACCGTCGCCGCCGCCGCCCTCGTCGGGGTCTCCCCCGCGAACGCGTCCGGCAAGACCTCCACCGGTGGCGACTACGCGGTGACCGTCAACGGCACCACGACGAACCCCGCCCAGGGCAAGGACTACAAGGTGAAGGACCTGGCCGTGTCCGGCACCATCGCGGTCCGCGGCAAGCACAACGGCTTCGACATCCGCATCGCCGACCTCGGCGTGTACGACTACACGCTCACCGGCGCCGCGGACACGCAGCGCATGGTCACGAAGCCGACCGTCGTCTTCGCGTCGAAGGTGCCGTCGCTCACGCCCGCGCAGCTCGCCGGCACGAAGCTGTCGTCGCTCGAGGTCCGCGACGACACCCTGGTCGCGATCTTCGGCACCGGCGCGGGCAAGTACAAGATCCAGGCGAAGGACGGCGCTCAGGGCGGCGTCTTCCAGATGGAGACCGAGTTCGCCGCGCCCGTGACCTTCACCCACACCCTCGGTGCCGGGCTGTTCTACTTCACGAACCCGTACACCGGGAAGATCAACTTCGGCGACGGTGTCGCCGCCGTGGCGTCGGGCAGCGGCGCGCACCAGATGCTCCTCGGCAAGGACAGCCCGCAGGTCGCCACGAAGACCTCGCAGACCGCGACGACCACCACGTGGACCGTCCAGCCCGGCGGTCGCCTGGGCGGTGTGCTCGGCGAGGACGCCGTCGAGCTCTCGCAGGGCGCCACGAACTGCACGAGCGACTGCCAGGCCCAGAACCAGATCCGCGGCTCGCTGCCGGTCCCGCCGGACCCGGTGGACCCGACCCCGCTGGTGGTCGCGGTCCGCTGACGCGACCGGTCTGCGGACGGAAGGCGCGGTGCCGGCTGGCACCGCGCCTCCTGTCTGTCGTCCCGGTCACGTCGGAAGCCGCACCGCGCGCCCGCGAGGTGGGCGCTCGGACACGCGCGTGGGTAGCGTCTGCGCCATGGACGGACTCGGACTGGGGACCCTCAACGTCGCGACGATCGTGGTCGAGGGGGCACGGCGTCACCGCAACAAGACCGCCGTCCTCACCGCGCTGCCCGACGGGCTGCACGAGACGAGCTACGGCGAGCTCTGGGAGCAGGTGCGCGCGGCCGCCGGCGGGCTGCGTGCCCGCGGAGTGGAGCGGGGTGACCGGGTCGCGGTGATGCTGCCGAACGTCCCGCAGTTCATCGTCGCGTACTTCGCGGTGCTGTCCCTCGGTGCCGTGGTCGTGCCGATCCACCTGCTGTTCAAGCGCGAGGAGATCACGCACGTGCTCTCGCGCTCCGGGGCCGGGGTGCTCATCGCCTCCGGCACGGCGCTGGCCGAGGCGGGGCCGGCCGCCGTCGACACCGGGACGACCGTCGTCGGGGTCGGCCCGGTGCCGGACGGGGTGCCGGTGCCCGCGGTGTCGCTCGACGACCTCGCCACCGAGGGGACCCCGCTCGACGCCGTCGTCGGCACGAACCCGCTCGACCCGGCCACCGTGCTGTTCACGAGCGGCACGACCGGAGCGCCGAAGGGCGCGGTCGGCACGCACTTCGCGCTCGTCGAGCAGGCGAACGTGTGCATCATCGACCTGTTCGACCTGCGCGAGGACGACGTCGTCTTCGGCGGCCTGCCGCTGTTCCACACCTTCGGGCAGACCGTCGTGATGAACACGACGCTGCGCCGCGGTGCCACGATCGTGCTGCTCCCCCGGTTCGACGCCGCCACCGCGCTGGCCCTGTGCGTCGAGCAGCGGGTCACCGCGTTCCTCGGGGTGCCGACGATGTTCATCGCGCTGCTCGAGGCGTCGCGGACCTCAGCCGAGCGGCCGCCGTTCCGCTGGGCGGTCTCCGGCGGGGCCGCCCTGCCGTCCGCAGTGCTGGAACGCTTCGAGACGACGTTCCGCTCGCCCGTCCAGGAGGGCTACGGCATGACCGAGACCTCGCCCGTCATCTCGGTGAACCCGCGCGGGGTGCCGAGCCGAGCCGGCAGCGTCGGACCGGCCATCTGGGGCGTCGACGTCGTCATCGCGGACGCCGAGGTCGAGGGCCGCATCGAACCGCTGCCCGTCGGCGAGGTCGGCGAGATCGTCGTGCGGGGGCACAACCTGTTCGCCGGGTACCTCGACGACCCGGAGGCGACCGCCGAGGCGATGGCTGACGGGTTCCTGCGCACCGGCGACGTCGGCCTGCTGTCCGAGGACGGCTACGTGACGATCGTCGACCGCAAGAAGGACCTCATCCTGCGGAACGGCTACAACGTGTACCCGTCCGAGCTCGAGTCGGTGCTGCACCGGCACGAGGACGTCGCCTCGGCGGCGGTGTTCGGCGTCGACCACCCGGTGCACGGACAAGAGGTGCACGCGGCGGTCGTGCTGCGCGACGGCGCCGCCGGCACCGAGGCCGTCGACGCGTTCGTGCAGGACCGGGTCGCTGCCTTCAAGTACCCGCGGGTGTACCACGTCGTCGACAGCCTGCCCCTCGGGCCGAGCGGCAAGGTGCTGCGCCGGGAGCTCGCCGCCCGCGACTGGTGACCGACGGCGGCGCCGGCCGGTGGTGAGGTCGCACTTCGGCCCGCTTCGCCGGCCGCGATCCGGTCCGGAGTGCGATCTCACCGGCCGACGGGCCGTCGTGCTGCGCGGACCGGAGGCGCGACACCGGCCCGGTCCGTTGGCCGCGGGCCGCGGGTCGCCCGCTGCGCTCAGCGCGGGATGACCGAGAACAGGAACCGCTTCCGCACCATGTACCAGGCGAGCAGGATGAGCGCCGAGTGCACGACGAAGCCGATCCAGAAGTCGCCCCACGGCACCCCGGGGATCGACGCCACCGCGAGCGCGAAGAACACCTGCCACACGAAGACGTAGAGCGACGCCTGCCCGAGCGGGATCCACAGCCAGCCGATGACCGCGTTGATCGGCTTCCAGAACACCGTGAGGATCGCGTACGACACGATCGCGAAGAACGCGATGTCGACCAGGCGTCCCCACTGCAGGTCGACCCGCTGGTAGGCCGTGTTGTAGAGGCTCTCGTACATCGACGCCGGGAACGGGGCCGGCACGAACCCGAAGTGGTCGCCGGCCCACACGTACACCAGGAAGGCGGCGTACAGGGCGACGACGACACCGACCAGCACCTTGCCGATCCGCCCCGTCAGGGCACCGACGACCTGCCGCCGGTAGTACCCGAGCACGAGTCCGTGCGTGAAGACGACCTGCCAGGTGAGCAGGGGGAACACCGCGTCGAACTGCGAGTTCAACGGCCGGAAGTCCGGGTGCAGGGCCTGGAACACGTAGAGCGCCCAGCTCACGACGAGCAGCGCCCACCAGAACCCGCGCCGGATCACCCAGAGGAACACCGGGATGAACAGGCTGAGCACCACGAACAGGCCCATGATGTTGAACGGCCACGGTCCCATCTCGAGCAGCAGGAACTGCCGGATCGCGTACCAGGGCGGCGGGTAACCGAGCAGCTGCATCGCGTTCGGGTACAGGTCGTAGACCCGTCCCTCGGCATCGACGCCGCCGGTCCCGGTGCCGCGGTCGGTGAACGTCGTGATCGCGTCCGTGTTCAGGAACGGCACGAAGGACAGCACGAAGACGACGGCGATGACCGCGAGCGTGACGAGGTACTGCTTGCGGGCGCGCTTCCACGCCCCGACCGCCGCGACCCACTCGCCCGCCTTCTTGATGGCGAACGGGTAGGTCATGCCGAGCACCATGCCGGACAGGAACACGAACATCTCGGCGCCGGTGATCGCGCCGACCGCGTGCAGCGTGAGGTACGAGTACGGGCCGCCGATCTCGATGTGCGTGATCACCACCGCGAGGATGATGAAGCCACGGAACAGGTCGAGTCGCAGGTCGCGCCCCGGCTTGCCGTCGTCGGGGTAGCGCCAGCTCGGCAGCAACCGGCCGACGAGGCCGCTCAGCAGGAACACGACCGCCAGCCCGACCGCGAGCCAGACGATCCACGCCATCTGGTCGCCGCCGGTCTCGTACTGCTGGCTCGTGGCGGCGTTGCCCTCGCGGGTGGTGACCCGCTCGGTGACCGGGCCGAACGCGAAGTGGTCGGACCGCTCGAGGTCGGTCCGGAACGACCCGGCGATCCCGCGCGCCGCGGTGTCCCGCCAGTCGGCCACGCGGTTGCCGGCCTCGGGCTCGCGCCGGTTCGTCTCGACGAACGTCACGCCGCGCACGAGCGGGCGGTCCCGGACGGCCGCGATCACCTGCCGCCACCAGCCCTGCTTCACCGCGAGCTCGGCGGCGCCGGGCAGCGAGTGCACGTACAGCGCTCCGGTGTCGAGCAGCATCGGTCGGTCGCCGGCGACGGCGAAGCGGTCGTAGAACGACTCGGGCTGCGGGTCCTCGTACCCCCACGTCTCGTCGAAGCGTGCGGCGACCTCGCCGGCGTCCGGCACGTCGTTGCGGGTGAGCGGCACGTCGCGGCCGGCCGCCTCGGTCGACTTGCCCTTGCCGAAGGAGTACATCGACAGCCCGACCCAGTCGACCGCCTCGGCGCCGGGCCAGTAGGGCTCGTAGGGGTCGTCGGCCGCGGTGAGGCGACCGTCGCCGTCCGTGTCGAGCTTCGTGACGTCCGCGGTGGACAGGTCGCGCAGGCGCCCGGCGGACTCGCCGAACGGGTACCCGGCGCCGTAGGAGGGCGACCACACCATGCGGGCGTCGGAGTCGCCGCCGTGCACGGCCGCGGCGAGCGACCGGAACGCGGACACGAAGTCCGTGGGCTGCTGTCCCCACCGCACCCACGTGCCGTTCATCTGCGGCGCGAAGCGGACGAGCACCTGCGTGCCGTACTGGTCGTGGGCGTCCTGGAACAGGGCGTTCGCGGCACGGGCGTCGGCGGCGTCGAGCGAGCCGAGCGACGACCCGGGCAGCAGGCTCACCACGAGCACCGCGCCCTGCGTCGCAGCGGCGCGGGTCGCCCGCTGGAACTCGCGTCGCGCCGAGCGGTCGAGCGGGTACGCGATCTCGACGCCGTACATCGACGGGGTGGCGCCGAGACGGCCCTCGTACCCGTCGGGGGCGTCGTCGCCCCAGTCGAGGTCGGGACCGAACCAGGTCGTCCCGGCCGCCGGCGTCACGGCCGCCGCACGCTGCACCGGCACGGCGGACGCGGGCAGCGCACCGCCGAGCAGGAGGGTGGCGACGACGACGAGGAACGCGACCGCGCGGGCGGCCGAGCGCCTCACCGGTCGCACGCCAGGGTCCAGACGTTGTGCCCGTGCTCGTGCCGGTGCTCGAGGCGGTCGAGCGCTGCGATGGCCAGTGCCAGCCCACGCCCGCTCTCCTCGTCGACGTCGGCCATCGTCACCGCGCTGAGGTCGATGTCCACCGGCAGCCCGTTGTCGGTGAGCACGGCGGTGACGGTGCGGTCGGTCGCGCCGAGGTGCACGGTGTACCGCCGGCCGGCCTCGCGGTCCGCGCGCTTGGTGTGCTCGACGATGTTCGCGGCGACCTCGGCGAGCGCCGTCTCGAGCGCGAAGCGGAGCCGCAGGTCGTCGACGCCGAGCCCGTCCCACCAGGCGCCGAAGCGGTCCTGGACCTCGTCGAGCGAGTCGGGGGTGGCGGGGACCTCGAAGGTGGTCTCGGTGCTCACAGGGGACCTCCGACGGTGCTCGACTCGTGTTCGGACTGGACACCCTCGCCCGGGCCCCGGTACAGGACGGCGCGGATGACGATGCTGAAGATGAAGAGGTCGAAGACGACCCACGCCGTGTTGACGAGCGGGGCGATGCCGGACGCCTGACCGGTGAGGTAGCGGACGCCGATGAGCACCAGGGCGCCGACCAGGGCGCCCATCGCGATGAGCTGCGGCTTGACGAGGTCCCACCGCGGCTTCTGCTCGGACTCGTCGCGCACCTTGGGCGTGACGCGGAAGCCGAGCGGCTTGCCGCGGAAGACGTTCTCGAACGCGCTCGTCACCGACTCGATCCAGACCGGGAAGAGCGCGAGCGAGTACTGCTGCCCGCGCCACGTCGGCCGGCCGGCGGCCACCACCCAGAAGAGCAGCTGGTTGAGCACGAGGAACGGGATGAGGCGCGCGAAGAAGTCGACGCTGTAGGCCTGCACCGGCACCACCCCGAAGGACAGGCAGAGCACGGGCGCGGCGATGTAGACGACGGCGGCGAAGCCGGACAGGTAGCTCCACATCGTCGAGAAGTACATGAGGCGCTGCCCCCAGGACAGGCCCTTCTGCACGAGGGGGTTCTCGCGGAAGAAGACCTGCATGGTGCCCTGCGCCCAGCGGAGCCGCTGCACGAGCATGGTCGGCAGGTCCTCGGGGGCCAGGCCCTTCGCCAGGATCTCGTCGTGGTACGCGGACTTCCACCCGAGGCCGTGCAGGCGCATCGCGGTCGCCATGTCCTCGGTCACCGAGATCGTGGCGAGCGGCATGACGGGCTGCGCCTCGTCGTCGCGGTTGACGTCGAGCGCGCGGGCGAGCACCGCGATGGACTCGATCGCGGCGACCGGGGACGCGTCGCGCCGGCCGAGCACGTCGAGGGCGGCGTCGTCGAGGCCGGCGAAGGTGTTCGCGTCGGTGGACATGGCCGCGAGCTCCTGCAGGTCGTTCCGGACCGCCTCGAGGTCGGCGGCGGCGAACCGGAAGGCGATGGCGTCGATGCCGCGCTGGAAGGCGTAGGTGACGTCACCGAGCGGTTCGCCCGAGCGCACCTGGTCGCGTGCCCGGTCGACGACCCGCTCGGCCTCGGCGAGCGCGTCGAGCACGCGGGGGTCGGTCTCGGTCTCGCGGGCCCGGGCGAGCAGCTTGCGCGAGGTGGTCAGGGTGCGCTGCACCGACGCCTCGACCTCGGCCACGTAGCGGGTGATGCCGAGCTGCATGAGGGCCTCGCGCCGCAGGATGGCGTTGGAGCCGCAGAAGAACGCGGCGTTCCAGCCGTCCTTCGACTGCTGGATGGGGCCGTAGAAGAGCGGGGCCTGGCTGCCGAGCAGGTCGGCGTCGGGGACGTTCTCGAACCACTGCGGGGTCTGCACCAGGGCCATCCGCGGGTCCTTGAAGTAGCCGAGGGTGCGGTCGAGGATCGCCGGGTCGGGGACCTGGTCGGCGTCGAGGATGAGCAGGAACTCGCCCTGGGTGGCGAGCAGGGCGTTGTTGAGGTTGCCGGCCTTGGCGTGCCGCGGGCGGTCGACCCAGTCGGCCCCGCGGGTGATGACGCCGATGCCGAGCGCCTCGGCGGCTGCGCGCATCTCCGGGCGGTCGCCGTCGTCGAGGATCCACGTCGCGTGCGGGTGCGTGATCGCCTTCGCCGCCCGTGCGGTGCGGACCACCAGGTCGACGGGCTCGTTGTACGTCGTGATGAACACGTCGACGGTGACGTCGGTGGAGGGCTTCGTCGGCGGTTCGCCGCGCTCGCGGAGCCGCCAGGCGCCGAAGGCGAAGAGCAGCGAGTCGATGACGCTGTAGGTCTCGGCGAGGATGAGCGGGACCGCGATCCACCACGAGTGCCAGTTGACCGAGGCGGCCCACCGCCACACGACGTAGTTCAGCCCGGCGACCGAGGCGAGGAGCGCGACCACCCGCACGGACAGGAGCCGACGGCGGGCGGTGCCGGTGGTGAGCCGGCGGCGGTCCTGTCGGCTGACGTCGAGCGCCGTCACCGGTCCGCTCCCTGGGTGGTGCCGACGCACGTGCTCCGTCGCAAGCCCTGCCTCCTGATCCGCGCATCCCCCGGGACGCAGCGCGCCCGGGCGTGGTCACGGCCGGGCACCGTGGTGATCGGTGCGTCGGTCGTCCGCTCCGGTCGTCGGGCCGACCTCGGCGTAGGGACCTGTCTACCGCAGCCGACGGCGTCCTGTCAGTCCCCCGCCCCGATCGGGGGCCGGGACTGCGGTGTCCGGTCAGAACCGCGCCGCGAACCCGAGGTCGTCGGCGAGCCGGGCGACCACCTGGTCGAAGTATGCGGCGCCGTCGGAGACCGACCCCACGAAGTGGCCGAAGAGCTCGAACGAGATCGATCCGAACACCGTCGACCAGGCCATCAGCGTGCGCACCAGGACCTCGTCCGGCAGCGCGAGGTCGGCGGCCCGCAGGGACGCGACGGCGTCCGCGACGGCGGGGCCGGCCACCCCGGGGGCTGCCGTCGGGGCGGTGGGCGACCCGGGCCTCCCGTCCGTCCCGTCTCTCGTCTCCGGTGCCGCCGCGCCGGACGCGACCGCGTCGGCGACGACGCGCACCAGCACGAAGGTGGTGCGCGAGGCGGGCTCGATCGTCTCGCGCGGCGCCACGTAGCCGGGCACGGGCGAGCCGTACAGCAGGGCGAAGTCACCCGGGTGCGTCACCGACCACTGCCGGATCGCTCGGCAGGTGGCGACCCACCGGGTCCCCGGGTCGGGTCCGGCGGCGCGGTCGGCGTCCTCGACCGCTGCGCCGAGTTCGTCGTAGTCGGCGACGAGGAGCGCGGTGAGCAGGTCGTCGCGGCTCGGGAAGTACCGGTAGACGGCGGACGAGACCATCCCGACGTCACGGGCCACGGCGCGCAGGCTGAGCTGGGCCGGACCCTCGTCCGTCAGGCGCGCTCGGGCGGCGGCGAGGATCGACGCCGTCACCGTCTCGCGGGCGAGGGCTCGTGCGGTCGGGGGCATGCTCCGAGGATGCCACGCGAGAGCAGTGCACACAAACGAGAGCGGTGCTCTTGCAATTCGCCCGCCGCTCGTGCATGCTCTTTCCGAGAGCACCGCTCTCGCAGAGCTGGATCCGAAGGAGACCCCATGTCGCAGCACCACCTCGTCATCGGCGCCGGGCCCGTGGGCCGCCACGTCGCCGCCCTGCTCGCCGACCGCGGCGAGCAGGTCACGATCGGCACCCGCTCGGGCCGCGACACCGGGCTGCCGGGCGTCCGGCACGTCGCGCTCGACGCCTCCGACGCCGACGCCCTCACCCGTGCCGCCACGGACGCCACCGCGCTGTACAACTGCGCCAACCCGGGCGACTACACGCAGTGGGAGCGGACGTGGCCGCCGCTCGCGGCCGCGCTGCTGACGGCCGCCGAACGCACCGGCGCCGTGTACGCGATCACCGGGAACCTGTACCCGTACGGCCCCGTCGACGGACCGATGCACGCCGGGCTGCCGGATGCCGCGACCGACCACAAGGGCGTCCTGCGCGCTCGGCTCTGGGCGGACGCGCTCGCCGCCCACCGCGCCGGCCGACTCCGAGCCGTCGAGGTGCGCGGCTCGGACTACGTCGGCCCCGGCACCGGCGAGAACGGACACGTCACCCGGGTCCTGCCCGCCGCCCTGCGGGGGAAGGCCGTGACGATGATCGGCCGGACCGACCTGCCGCACAGCTTCACCGACGTGCTCGACGTCGCCAGGACGATCGTCGCGGCGGCGGCCGACGAGACCGCGCACGGCCGCACCTGGATCGTGCCGAGCAACCCGCCACGGTCGCAGCGGCAGGCGCTCACCGAGGTGCTCGCGGCCGCGGGACGTCCGCCCGTGCCGGTGCGCCGCCTGCCGGTCCCGGCCGTGCGCGCCGTCGGGCTGGTGTCCCCGATGATGCGCGAGGTCGCCGAGATGGGGTACCAGTGGACCGCGCCCTACGTCGTCGACGACGACGAGACCCGGCGCCACTTCGGCATCGAGCCCACCCCGTGGGACGAGGTGTGCCGCCGGACGGCCGACGGGGTCGACGCCTGACGGCGGCCCCGGGACGCCGTGGCGCCGGCGCCGCGGGCGGCGCACCGACGCCGGGCAGCGGGACGGGGTGGGACGCGCCGTTGCGCCCCACCCCGTCCGGTCCTGGTCGCGGCTTCAGCTCACCGAGAGCCGCGAGTACTGCGCCGCGGACAGCTGCTGCGCCGCCCCGCCCTCGGCCGGCACCCGCCAGAGGCCCGGCGTCGGGCCGCTGTCGACGTCGACGAACACGTCGCCGTGCGCGTCGGCCGCCCCGGTGTTCGGCCCGCGCGACCCCGCGGTCAGCCCCGACACGGGCGTCGTGGACGTCCCACCGGGTCCGACGACGAGCTTCTCCGGCACCGAGCGGTCGACGTTGCAGCCGGTGTGGCTGATCGGGTACTCGGCGGGCGCGGCACACCACCCGGCCGACTGCAGCAGCGAGAACCCGTCGGCGTTCGCGGCGGCGTACTCGAACGCGAGCCGCGGCTCGACCTTGGTCAGGGCCGACTCCCCCGGCCGCAGTTCGTACCAGGCCCACGACCCCGCGGCACCCGGCGAGCGGATGTCGACGAAGACGTCGCCGTGGTCGTCGGCGAGCACCGCGGCGGGGTAGCCGACACCGTTGCTGCCCGGCAGTGTGGTCGACCGCGCGGCGACACCCGTGCCCTTGACGTACGGGGACGTCGTGGACCCGCCGAGCACGACGACCCGGCCGCCCGGCGTCACCGTCCAGAACCGCTGGTCGGGACCCACCGCCGGCCCGCCGAGGTCCAGGACGGTCCGGGCCGTGGTGGCGCCCACCGGGAGCTGCTCGATCGCGCCGGACACCGCGTCGGCCCAGTACAGGTTGCCGGCCCCGTCCGACCGCAGGTCGGCGGTGAGGTGCAGGCCGCTCGCGCGGGTCCGCGCCGCTCCCCCGCCCGCCGGGTGCTCGACGATCGTGGTCAGGTCGGCCGACGGGGTGTAGACGTCGCCGTTCGGGTCGGCGGCGTAGCCCGCACCGTCGGCGGCGACGGTGGTCGCCGCGCCCGCACCGGACGTCGGGAACCGCACCACGGCACCCGAGGCGTCGAGTGCGTACAACGACTGCGCCACGGGCTGCGCCTCCGGCGCCGTCCAGCGCACGGACACGACACGACCGGCGCCGCGGTGCCCGAGTGCGCGGACCGACAGCCGGTAGGTCCGCTCCGCACGGAGACCGTCGAACCGGGCGGAGCGTGCCCGGGCCGGCAGCCGGTCGGTCTGCGTGCCGCCGCGGTGGGCTCGGTGGGCGCTGTGCGCGCGGTGCACCGGTGTCAGCACGACCTTCCAGCCGGTGACGCGTGCGCCGGACCGCGGACGGTGCCAGGACACGACCGCGTGGTCGGCGGTCCCGGTCACCTGCACGGACGTCGGCGCGCCCGGCACCGAGGACGGCGGGGATGCCGTCGCGGGCGCCGCACCTCCGATGACGAGCGCCGCCGCTGTCGCGGCCATGAGCAGTGCTCGGTACATGACGATTCCCCTGACTCCTCCGCGGCTCCCTGCGTCACGGCTGCGGGCATCACAGCACCGCGCCGGTGCGATGGGAACGCCTGCGCGGCCGATCTGCGGTTCCCCGCAAGCGCGCGCGGCATCCGGGAGGTCCCATCACCCCTGCGATGGGAAGCAGTTCCGCGCGTCGGAGGTCAGACCTTCCGCCGCACCACGCGCGGATCCGCTCACCACGCGCAGTTCCGCGTACCACGCGCAGTTCCGCGCACCACGCGCGGTTCCGCTCACCACGCGCGGATCCGCCCACCACGCGCGCGGGGGCGCAGACGGACGGGAGGCCCGGTGCCAGCTGGCATCGGGCCTCCCGTCTGTCAGGGGGTCGCGTCAGGAGCGCGGGCGGCGCGCCGGACGGTCGTCGCGGTCACCGTCGCGGTCGTAGCGGCGACCGCCACCGCGACGGTCGGGCTTGATCTCGATGAGCTTGCCGCTGATCCGGGTGTCGGTCAGGCGGTCGAGCACACCGCCGTCCATGTCGGCGGGCAGCTCGACGATGGAGAAGTCCGGCTGGATGCGGATCGCGCCGAAGTCGTCGCGGCGCAGCCCGCCCTCGTTCGCGAGGGCGCCCACGATCTGGCGCGGCTCGACGCGGTGCCGACGACCGACCTCGATGCGGTAGGCGGTCATCGGCTGCGACCGACGGGGGCCGCGGTCGCGGTCGCCGCCACGGTCGCTGCGCGGGCCGCGGTCGTCGCGTCCGCCGCGGTCGTCGCGCTCGCCACGGCGGGCGTCGCGGTCCATCTGGCTGCGGAGCGCGTCGTCGGAGGCGCTCAGGAGCAACGGGTCGTCGCCCTGCGCCACGACCGCCAGGGCCGCGGCGACGTCGTCCGCGGGCACGTCGTGGTTCCGGACGTAGTGCGCGATGACGTCACGGAACGCGGTGATGCGGTCCTGCTGCTCGAGCGCGGCGGTGATGGCGTCGTCGAAGCGCGTCAGACGCGTCTCGTTGACGTCGTCGATCGTCGGCAGCTGCATCTGCGTGAGCGGCTGCTTCGTGTGGCGCTCGATCGCCGACAGCAGACGACGCTCGCGCGGGGTGACGAAGCTGATCGAGTCACCCGAGCGGCCGGCACGACCGGTGCGGCCGATGCGGTGCACGTAGGACTCGATGTCGACGGGGATGTCGTAGTTCACGACGTGCGTGATGCGGTCGACGTCGAGGCCACGGGCGGCGACGTCGGTGGCGACCAGGATGTCGAGCTTGCCGGACTTCAGCTGGTTGACCGTGCGCTCGCGCTGGGCCTGGGCGACGTCACCGCTGATCGCAGCGGCCGCGTACCCACGGGCACGGAGCTTCTCGGCGAGGGTCTCGGTCTCGCTCTTCGTGCGGACGAAGATGATCATGCCCTCGAAGTCCTCGACCTCGAGGATGCGGGTGAGCGCGTCGACCTTCTGCGGGTACGAGACCATGAGGTAGCGCTGCGTGATGTTCGCGGCGGTCTTCGTCTTCGTCTTGACGGTGATCTCGGCCGGGTCGGTCAGGTACTGCTGCGAGATGCGGCGGATCTGCGCGGGCATCGTCGCGGAGAACAGGGCGACCTGCTTGTCGTCCGGGGTGTCCGCCAGGATCGTCTCGACGTCCTCGGCGAAGCCCATCTTGAGCATCTCGTCGGCCTCGTCGAGCACCAGGTACTTCAGCTCGGACAGGTCGAGCGTGCCCTTCGCCAGGTGGTCCATGATGCGACCCGGGGTGCCGACGACGACGTCGACGCCGCGGCGCAGCGCGGAGAGCTGCACGCCGTAGGCCTGACCGCCGTAGACCGGCAGGACGTGCACGTTCTTCATGTGCGACGCGAACTGCTCGAACGCCTCGCACACCTGCAGTGCGAGCTCGCGGGTCGGGGACAGCACGAGGGCCTGCGGCTTCTTGCTGCCGGACTCCATGCGGGACAGGATCGGCAGCGCGAAGGCCGCGGTCTTGCCGGTACCGGTCTGCGCCAGGCCGACGACGTCGCGGCCGTCGAGCAGCGTGGGGATCGTGGCCTCCTGGATGGCGGAGGGGGTCTCGTAGCCGATGTCCTTGACGGCCTTGAGCACAGCATCGCTCAGGCCGAGGTCGGCGAAGGTCACCACTGGCCCGTCGTCGAGGGTCTCAGTGGTGGTGGCGGTGTCCGTGCTCATGCTGAAACGGTATCTCGAATACGCCTGCAGCAGTGACGGACGAGCACCCCCTGTGCACCATCGGACGCCCGTCTTTAGTTGCATTGCGGAACTAGTGGATGTATCGTTGCGCGGTCTGCAAAGTTTCACAGTCCGAAAAAGGAGTTCGATGACCGCCACCGCACCCGTCCCGGTGCAGCCCGGTCGGAGCTCGTCCGAGGCCGCTCCGGCCTCCGGCGGCCCCGGCCAGCAGCCGCTGATGACCCACCGCCAGATCCTCCTCGTGATCTACGGGCTGATGGCGGGCATGTTCCTGTCCTCCCTCGGACAGACGGTGTTCGGCACGGCGATCCGCACCATCGGTGACGACCTGCACGGCCTCGACCAGCAGGCGTGGGTGACGACGGCGTACCTCATCACCTCGACGATCGCGACGCCGATCTACGGCAAGCTCTCCGACATCTTCGGCCGCCGCCCGCTCTACATCTTCGGCATCGTCGTGTTCATCGTCGGCGCCGTGCTGTCGTCGATGGCGACCTCGATGCTCATGCTCGCGGCCTTCCGCGCCGTGCAGGGCATCGGCGCCGGCGCGCTCATGTCGCTCCCGCTCGCGATCATGGGCGACATCCTCGCCCCGCGCGAACGCGCCAAGTACCAGGGCTACTTCCTCGCGGTCTTCGGCATCTCGTCGGTCATCGGCCCGCTCATCGGCGGCCTGCTCGCCGGCTCGTCCGAGATCCTCTGGATCACCGGCTGGCGCTGGGTCCTCCTGATCAACGTCCCGATCGGCATCGCGGCGCTCGTCATGGTCATCGTCTTCCTGCACCTGCCGAAGGTGCACGACAAGACCGACAAGCCGAAGGTCGACTGGTGGGGCGCGACCGCCGTCATCGTCACCCTCGTGCCGCTCCTGCTCGTGGCCGAACAGGGACGCACCTGGGGCTGGGGCTCCCCCGCCGCGCTCGCCTGCTACGTCATCGGCGTCGTCGGGCTCGTCGGCCTGCTGCTCATCGAGTCGAAGATGGGCGACGCGGCGATCATCCCGCTCAAGCTCTTCCGTTCCGGCACGTTCTCGATGGCGACCGTCATCGGGTTCCTCGTCGGCTTCGCGATGTTCGGCGCGATGCTCACCATCCCGCTCTACCTGCAGATCGTCGTCGGCCTGACCCCGACCGAGTCGGGCTTCGCGACCCTGCCCCTCGTCGGCGGCCTCATGATCGCGTCGATCACCAGCGGGCAGATCGTGGCCCGCGTCGGCCGCTACCGGATCTTCCCGGTCATCGGCACGGCGCTCGTGTCCGCCGGCTACGTCGTGCTGACCTTCATGTCCATCGACAAGCCGCTCTGGTTCCTCATGATCGGCATGTTCCTCATCGGCCTCGGGCTCGGCTCCGTCATGCAGTCGCTGACGCTCGCCTCGCAGGGGTCCGTCGAGGCCCGGGACATGGGCGTCGCGACGTCGTCGGCCACGTTCTTCCGCCAGATCGGCGGGACGCTCGGCACCGCCGTCCTGCTCTCCATCCTGTTCTCGGTCATGCCGGCGAACATCCTGCACGCCACCTCGAACCAGAAGGACCTGAACGCCGCCCTCGACGCGGCGACGAACCCGACGGTCGCCACCGCCCCGCGGAACCAGGGTGCGATGGAGAAGATCTGGACGCCGATCGTCACCCCGCTCGAGCAGGGCATCCAGCGCCAGCTCGACCAGGCCTCGGCGCAGGCGATCACCGCCGCCGGCCCCTCGGCTCCCGAGTCCGTGGTCCTGCAGGCCGTCGCCGAGCGGGCGCACGCCTCGGTGCAGGACGGCAAGGTCGTCGTCGACTGGTCGGACGCCGCCCAGCGCACCTACTGGGTCGACCAGGTCACGCCCGACCTGGCGAAGCAGATCGACGCCGGTGACAGCAGCAGCTCGAGCAGCACGAGCACGAACGACACGTCGTTCCTGACCGGTGCCGACAGCGCCCTGACCCGCCCGTTCATGGCCGGGTTCAACGCCTCGTCGGTCACGATCTACTGGGTCGGCCTCGGCGTGATCCTGCTCGCGTTCGTGCTCACCTGGTTCTTCCGGGTGCCGCCGCTGCGCCAGCGGTCCGCGCTCCAGGAGCGTGCCGACATGTCCGCCGAGGCACAGCTCGAGTCCGACGCTGGGCTCGCCGCGGCCGAGGCCGGCAGCTTCACCGGTCCGATGACCGGCTCCACGCCGACGCAGCGCCGGTGACCGACCGGGCCGCCCGTGCCGTGCCGACATCCCGGCACGGGCGGCCCACCACCCCCCGAACCCCAGGAGTGCCCGTGCCCACCACCGCAGCACCGCCGGACGCCGCAGCACCGTGCACCCTGCGGGAGCGCAAGAAGCAGCAGACCCGTCAGGCGCTCCACAACGCGGCGCTCACGCTCGTGTCGGCGCACGGTCTCGACGGCGTCACCATCGAACAGATCTGCGCGGACGCCGACGTCTCCCCGCGCACCTTCTTCAACTACTTCACGTCGAAGGCGCACGCAGCGCTCGGCCTCGACTCGGTCGAGGTCCCGGAGCGCAGCGCCGCCTGGTTCGAGCAGGCCGACGGCGCACTCGTCGACGACCTGTGCGTGCTCATCGCCGCCACCGTGCCGCTGTCACAGGACCGCCGCCGCATGAAGGAACTGCTCGTGCTGCGCCCGGAGATGTCCTCGACGGTCATGCAGTGGATGGCCGAGTCGCGGCAGTCCCTGCTCAGTGTCGTGGGCACCCGGACCGACGAGCAGACCGCCCGGACCGCCGTGACGCTCGTCATGTCGGCCCTGAGCGAGGTCGCCCACCGGGACACGGTGCGGAGCAACGACGAGCTCGCCGAGCGCCTGCGTGCCGTCGTGGGCGAGATGGTGGCGCTCGCGTCCTGACGGGGCCGCAGGCGCGGGGCACCGCCCCCGGCCCCCGAGACACGCTCCGGACACGACCGTCCGGTGGACGGGAGGCCCGTGGCGGGCGCGCCACGGGCCTCACGTCCGTCGCTCGGCCGGGCTCAGCCCATCGCGCGCTCCCCGCGGACGGTCAGGCCCTGTCGGCCGAGGGTGCGCTGCTGCATGGTCGGTCGGACCGACCCGCTGACGACGACGGCACACCCGGCGACCGGCGGCGGTACGGTCACGCCATGGACGCCACCGCACCGACGCCGTACCTCCGCTTCGCCGGCACGGCCCGGCAGGCCCTCGAGCACTGGCAGGGCGTGTTCGGCGGCGAGGTCCGGATCGCCACCTTCGCCGACCTCGCCCGCACGGACGGCCCCGCCGACGCGGTGGCACACGGGCAGTTGACCGGCGCGGTCGACCTGTTCGCCACCGACACGAGCGGGCACGAGGAACCGTTCGCGGCGTCCGGTCTGCTCTTCGCGCTGCTCGGGACGGCCACGCCCGACGTCCTGCGCCGGTGGTTCGACGGGCTCGCCACGGGCGGCACCGTCCTCGACGCCCTGCAGGAACGCCCGTGGGGCGACTGGGACGGCACCGTGCGGGACGCGTTCGGCGTCACGTGGCTGATCGGCTTCGAGGCGTCCGCCCTGCGCTGACCCGGTCCGGCACGCCGAGGACGGTCACCGCTGGGATGATGGCGGCATGACCGACCGCCCCACCGTCCTGTTCGTGTGCGTCCACAACGCGGGCCGCTCGCAGATGGCCGCCGGCTGGCTGCGCCACCTCGCCGGTGACCGCGTCCGCGTGTTCTCGGCCGGCAGCGAACCGGCCGACCGGGTGAACGCCGTGGCCGTCCGGGCCATGGCCGAGGCCGGCATCGACATCGCCGGTGCGCAGCCCGCCGTGCTCGCGACCGACACCGTGCGCGAGTCGGACGTCGTCGTCACGATGGGGTGCGGGGACGCCTGCCCGGTCTTCCCCGGCAAGCGGTACGAGGACTGGGCGCTCGAGGACCCGGCCGGGCAGCCGATCGAGCGCGTCCGCCCGATCCGCGACGACATCCGCGCCCGCGTGGAAGCGCTGGTCGCGTCGCTGTAGCGGCGCCCTACTGCTGGTCGGCCGGCAGCAGCGGCGCCCAGAAGACGCCGAGCGCCTCGGTCTGCACCGCGTCGCGCTCGAACCGGAAGCCGTACTCGCGGACGAAGTCGAGCGCGGCGGTCTGCTCGTCCTCGGCGTCGTCGTGGTCGGCGTCGAAGAGGTACACGCCGTGGCCCATCGCCACACCGGAGTCGCTGATGAGCGAGAGGTCCCAGCGGCCCTCCTCTGCGCGCTCGATCCGGACGACGGCGGCCTGGGCAGCGGTGAAGTCAGCCATGCCGCGAGCATACGGACGGCCGACCGGTGGCGTTCAGGCTCGGTGCCGGCCAGTACGCTGAGCATCGCCACAGGGGCGGATCGATCGGAGTGCGTCACCATGTCAGTCGGATTGCTCGCCGTGGTGGACGACATCCTGTCCGCGGCGCTGAAGGCCAGCGCGAAGACCGCCGGCGTCGTCATCGACGACGCCGCCGTCACGCCGCAGTACGTGCAGGGCCTCGCCCCCGCGCGGGAGCTGCCCGTCGTCGGGCGGATCGCGCTCGGCAGCCTGTTCAACAAGTTCGTCATCATCATCCCGCTCGCGCTGCTGCTCACGGCGTTCGCACCCGGGGTGCTGCCGTGGCTCCTGCTGCTCGGGGGCACGTACCTGTGCTTCGAGGGCGCGGAGAAGGTCACCGAGTGGTTCGGCGTCCACCACGAGGGCGGCGCGACCGAGGCGGTGTCCGAGGGCAAGCTCGTGTTCGGCGCGATCCGCACCGACCTGATCCTCAGCACCGAGATCATGCTCATCGCCCTCGACGGCCTCGACCCGGACCTCGGGCTCTGGCCGACGCTCGGCGCACTCGTCGTGATCGGCCTCGTCATGACGGCCGTCGTCTACGGCGCGGTCGCCCTGCTCGTGAAGGTCGACGACGTCGGCCTGCAGATGATGAAGCAGCCCACCCGAGGGACCCGGCGGACCGGTGCCCGGATCGTGCGGGCGATGCCGACCGTCTTCCGGGTGATCAGCGTGATCGGCACCGTCGCGATGCTCTGGGTCGGCGGGCACCTGGTGATCGCGAACCTCGCCGAGACCTTCTGGCACGGTCCGTACGACGTGCTGCACGCCGTCACGCACGCCGTCGAGGCCGCCGGCCCCGTCGTGGTCTGGATCGTCGACACCGCGGTGTCCGCGGTCGCCGGTGTCGTCCTCGGCATGGTCGTCGTGGCGGTCGTCCTGGGCATCGGCCGCCTGCGCGGTAAGCACTGACGCAGCACGGACGGGTCGACGGTGCGGGGCGCCGGACGACCGGCGCCCCGCGGTGCGCTCAGTACTCGATGCGCCCGCGCCGGTCGTGGAACTCACCGGTCGGCCCGTCGGCGCCGAGGAGTGCGAGCGCGACGGTCGCGTCCGTCCCCTCGGTGACGGTCTGGTGGCCGCCGTGCCCGTTGAAGTCCGTGGCCGTGTACCCGGGGTCGCTGACGTTGATCCGGAAGTCCGGCAGGTTCTTCGCGTACTGCACGGTGAGCGCGATGAGGGCGGCCTTCGAGGCGGCGTAGGGCACCGCCGGCACCGGGTACTCGTCGCGGCCCTCGGTGGTCAGCCAGCGCGGCCAGCCGACCCCCGACGCCACGTTCACGATGACGGGCTGCTCGGAGCGCCGGAGCAGCGGCAGCGCGGCCTGCGTCACCCGGACCACGCCGACGACGTTGACGTCGAACACGTCCTGCAGGCGCTCGGGCGTCAGGTCGTCGACCCCGAACGACGCACCGAGCACGCCGGCGTTGTTCACGAGCACGTCGAGCCCGGGCAGCGAGGCGATCGCGGCGTCGACGCTCGCCTGGTCGGTGACGTCGAGCTGCACGGCCGTGGCCCCGAGCTCCCGGGCGGCGTCGCCGCTGTCGAGGTCGCGCATGCCGGCGTAGACGGTGTGGCCGGCGTCGACGAGTCGTCGGGCGGTCTCGAGTCCGAGGCTCTTGTTCGCCCCGGTGATGAGTGTGGTGGTCATGGGTCCATCGTGCGCCGGCTGCTGACGGACTCCCAGGTCCCGCACGACGGTGGGACTGCCGGTACCACCGAGCGCAGCCGTCCCGCGGGCAGGATGGACGCATGAGCGAGTTCGCGAGCGTGCTGCGGGCCTGGCGCGACCGCGTCACCCCCGCCGAGGTGGGGCTGCCGTCCGGGGCCGGCCGCCGCACGTCCGGTCTGCGCCGCGAGGAGCTCGCCGCCCTCGCCGGGGTCAGCGTCGACTACGTCGTCCGCCTCGAGCAGGGCCGGGCGTCGAACCCGTCCCCGCAGATGCTCCGTGCGCTGTCCGTCGCACTCCGCCTGACCGACGAAGAGCGCGACCACCTGTACCGGGTCGCCGGCGCGGCTCCCCCGTCCGCCGGCACCGTCCCCCGGCACATCGGCCCCGGCGTACAGCGCATCGTGGACCGGCTCGGCGACGTCCCGCTCGCGGTCTTCTCCGCCAGCCACGACATCCTGCTGTGGAACCCGCTGTGGGCCGCGATCGGCGGCGACCCCGCGGCGCACACCGGCCTCGACCGCAACCTGGTGTGGCGGCACTTCACCGCGGGCCACGCGGGTGTCGAGTTCGACGCCCAGCACGAGGAGGACTTCGCCAGCGACCTCGCCGCCGACCTCCGGACCGCCGTCGGCCGCTACCCGCGCGACGCCGCGCTCGCCCACCTGGTGCAGCGGCTCCGCACCAGCGCGCCGGAGTTCGAGCGACGCTGGGCCGAGGCGAAGGTCGCCGAGCACCGGTCGAGTCGCAAGACCCTCACGGACACGCCGGTCGGCCCGATCACGGTCGACTGCGACGTGCTCACCGCCCCCGGGAGCGACCTGCGGATCGTGGTCTACACGGCCGTGCCGGGGTCGGAGGACGAGCAGCGGCTCGACCTGCTGCGCGTCACCGGCACCCAGCGGCTGTCCGCGACACCGGCCTGACCGCGTCGTACGCTGGCGCCATGTCCACGGTGCGACAGGTCCAGGTCACGTTCGACTGCGCGGAACCCGAGCGCCTCGCCCGCTTCTGGTGCGAGGTCCTCGGCTACGTGGTGCCGCCGCCCCCACCGGGCTCCGAGTCGTGGCAGGCGTTCGACGACCAGCTGCCGCCGGAGCACCGCGGTCGGGCGTTCGCCTGCGTCGACCCGCAGGGCGTCGGACCGCGCCTCTTCTTCCAGCGCGTCCCCGAGGGCAAGGTGGTGAAGAACCGGGTGCACCTCGACGTGCGGGTGGGGCCCGGCCTGGTCGGTGCGGAGCGCCTCGCGGCGCTCGACGCGGAGCGCGACCGCCTCGTCGCGCTCGGCGCGACGCAGGTGCGTCGCATGCTCGCCGACGGCGTCGACGAGTCCTGCATCGTCATGCAGGACGTCGAGGGCAACGAGTTCTGCCTCGACTGACGGACGGGAGGCCCGTGGCGGGGTCGCCACGGGCCTCCCGTCCGGTCCCTGGCGCGTCCACCGCACGTGGTGCGGTGACGACGTCGGCGACCGGAGCCGTCAGGCGACGGGTCCGTACAGCGGGTCCTCCGCCTCGTCGAGCTCGAGTTCGGCGGTCTGCTGGATGAGCGCCAGCAGGTCGGCGTCGAGACCCGGCGAGAACTCCTCGAGCCGCTCGGGCGCGATGAACGAGGGCGAACCGGTGGGGGCCTGCTCGGTGGCCGACAGGTCGGTGCCGTCCTTCGACGGCGACGCCCCGCGGAAGATCTTGCCGGCCTCGGACGCGCCGTCGAGGTCGAAGCTGTACTGCTTGCTCTGCAGTCCGAGGTCGACGAGCTGCTTGACCTCCGGGAACTGCTCGGCGTTCGTCTTCGGGATCGGCAGGAGTGTCTTCCAGTCCACCCCGAGGGTCTCGAGCGCCTTCGCGTAGGCGTTCTCGTGCGCCTGGTCGCGGACGATGAGGTACGCGATGGTGCCGCGGGCGGTCGGGTTGTCCGTCATCTCGTAGATGCGGCACTTCTGCAGCCGACCGGTGGACTCGAGCATCAGGTTGTAGAGCAGGTCGAGCGGCAGGTTGCCGGAGTTGTAGACGTAGCTGCCGCTCCAGGGGTTGCCCGCCGAGTCGACGGGCAGGGCGCCCTGCGCTCCGACCAGGTAGTGGTGGATGTTGCTCGTGTCGAGCGCGATGGAGAGCGGCGTCGCGCCCTTCGCCCCGGGGGTGTCGAGCGGGTCGGTGAGCTTGCCCGAGTACTCGGGCGACCCGTCGAGCAGACGGGAGATCGTGGTGCCGATGAGCTCGACGTGGCTGATCTCCTCGGTCCCGACTCCCTGGATGAGGTCGCGGTACGGCTTCGCGGCGGGACCACGGAAGTTCATCGCCTGGAAGAGGTACTGCATCATCGTGCGCATCTCGCCGAACTGGCCGCCGAGTCCCTCCTGGAGGGCGTTGGCCGCTGCGGGGTCGGGCTCGCCGTCGGCGATCTCGTTGATCCAGGTCTGTGCGTGGAAGTACATGGAGCCTCCTTGCTGTCGACGGCGGATCCGCCGTGGGCCTCACGGTCCTCGGCCGTGCCTGGCAGAGAACACGGTCGCCGCGTCCAGCGGACGTGACGGCTCCGTCGACCCCGGAGGTCACGGAGAGGTAACGACGTGGAATCGACCCAATCGACTTCGCGGGTGGTGCCGAATCACCTG